>NZ_JAKRNJ010000002.1 GCF_022346925.1 Microvirga sp. ACRRW | reverse complement strand
AATGAGCAGGCGAGCATGCCGGATGCCTGTGCTTTCTCGGATGGCGTCCAATAGGTCTCGATGTCATCGATGGGCGGTTGCAGCTTGCCGCGCGTGCCGCGGAACATGTTGGTGAAGGCCTGCTGCGCCGAGGTGAAGAGACGCTTCGCCTCCTCATCCGTATCGGCGGCGATCACGTTCACGCCGACCATCGCATAGGGCTTGTCGAGCTGCGCGGAGGGCTGGAAGCGTTCACGGTAGACTTGCAGCGCCTGGAACAGGGCGTTCGGCGCGAAATGCGAGGCGAACGCGTAAGGCAGGCCCAGCATGGCTGCGAGCTGCGAGCCGAAGAGGCTGGAGCCGAGAATCCAGAGCGGCACGTTACTGTCCGTTCCCGGCACCGCCTGGATCATCTGCCCCGGCTGCAATGGCCCGAGCAGCGCCTGCAGCTCCAATACATCCTGCGGGAAGGTGTCGGCACTCGTGGGATCGCGGCGCAATGCCAGCATGGTGCGCTGGTCGGTGCCGGGAGCGCGACCCGCGCCAAGGTCGATGCGGCCCGGAAAGAGCGCATCGAGCGTGCCGAACTGCTCGGCAATGACGAGCGGCGAGTGGTTCGGCAGCATGATGCCGCCCGCCCCTACGCGGATCGACTTAGTGCCGCCTGCCACATGCGCGATGGCGACGCTCGTCGCGGCGCTGGCGATACCCACCATGTTGTGGTGCTCAGCGAGCCAGAAGCGGTTGTAACCCAAAGCCTCCGCGTGCTGCGCCAGATCGAGCGAGTTGCGCAGGGCATCGGAGGCGGTAGAGCCCTCGGTGATATGCGCAAGATCGAGAATGGAAAACGGAGGCATAGGTGAACTCTTCAAACGTGGCCGGGACAATGTCGATCTCAGATCATCACTCTGGCCTTCCGATGCAAGGTCCTAAGCCCCTCGGTGGAAGCGCAGCAGCGTTGCAAAAGAAAAACCCGGCGTTTGTAACGCCGGGTTTCCAATGCCTTTACCGAGCCTCGACTTAGCCGCGGGTACGGGCGCGGATCATGTAGCTGTCGAAGGCATATTCGGCCACTTGGAACCAAAGGTATTCCTCGTTTCGGAAGGCGCGGATCGAGTCGATCATCTTCTTGAAATCCGCGTTCTGGGCGGAGATTTCCGCATAGACCTCGTTGGTCGCCTTGTAGGCGGCGTCGAGAATTTCCTGCGAGAACGGACGAAGCTGCGCGCCCGCGCCGACCAGGCTGCGGAGCGCTGCCGGGTTCTTGGCGTCGTACTTCGCCAGCATGTCCACGTTCGCGGCCATGCAACCCGCATTCAGGATCGCCTGATAGTTCTTCGGCAGGGATTCCCACTTCGCCTTGTTGAAGAGGAAGTGAAGCGTCAGGCCGCCTTCCCAGAAGCCGGGATAGTAGTAGAACGGTGCGACTTTCTGGAAGCCGAGCTTCTCGTCATCGTAGGGGCCGATCCACTCGGCGGCGTCGATGGTGCCGCGCTCGAGCGACGGATAGATGTCGCCGCCCGCCACCTGCTGCGGAATGACGCCGAGCTTCGCCATGACCTGACCGGCGATGCCGGCAATGCGCATCTTGAGGCCCTTCAGGTCCTCGACGGTCTTGATCTCCTTGCGGAACCAGCCGCCCATCTGCGTGCCCGTATTGCCGCCCGGCAGAGCATAAAGATTGTGCTTGGCCATGAACTCGTTGACGAGGTCGATGCCGCCGCCGTGGTACTGCCAAGCATTGAGCTGGCGAGCGTTGAGCGTAAACGGCACCGCCGCAGCGGCGGCGAAGGTCGGATCCTTGCCGACGTAGTAATAGGCAGCCGTGTGGGCCATCTCGACCGTGCCGGACGACACCGCATCGGCGGCTTGGAAGGTGCCGACGATTTCACCGGCCGAGAACGGCTGAATCTGGAACTTGCCTTCAGTGGCCTCGGACACGTACTTCGCCAGGAAGTCCGCGCCGCCATAAATCGTATCGAGAGATTTCGGGAAGCCCGAGGTCAGGCGCCAGCGGATTTCGGGATTCGATTGGGCAATGGCCGGCTTGGCAATGGCACCGGCGGCAATGCCGGCGCCGGCCGTGGCGAGAAAATTACGGCGTTTCATGGTTTTCCCTCAGCTCTGGAGTGTGTCGCTGCTTACGCAACGGAGAGGCGCCGGGCAATTCGCCGTAAGAACAATATGCCCGGGTTTCGGATCACGCTTTTACGACCAATACAGTAATAGATAACATTACTATTTTGCGACAACATCTCTCTGTCTGAAAGTAGACACAAGCCATGTCGGAAAGCAGATACATGTATCGCTCTATATTTACATTACTATCTCTTAGTAATGATCGCGCATACCTCCAACGAGATGCGGAACCACTTACTCGTCGCCACAGAGAGAACACATTCCTTAACTGTGATTTACTTGTGTAAGGGGAAGAGCCAAAAAGGCTCTTATAAGCGGATGAACAGAACCAAGATTCTACTCGGAACTGCCGTCGTCATCCTTGCCGCCGTCAGCAGCGGCGCAGAAGCCCGCAAGGTTTATTACGAGATCAACGGCAAGCGATATTCCTACAGCACCAACAACCGCGCCGAGACTGTGCAGGCAAAGAAGCGGATCGCGGCCGCAAAAGCCGCCGATGCAGCCAAAGCGAAAGCCGATGCGGAGAAATCCAAGTACCCTCTGGTGGCCGTCTTTACGTCGATGACGCAGAGAGAGGCCAAAGAAGCCCAGGAGAAGCTGAAGCAGCTTTTGAATGAAAGGGCGGCATCCATAGAGCCCCAGGAAAAATCCACGGATCGCCGGACTGTTGTCAGAGACAAGCAGGAGCAAGACCGGAAGGCCCCTAGGGCACCTGAGCCCATGACGGTGATCGTGCCCCAGCAAACCGCCGCGATTCCTCAGGCAACGCCGCCCGTATCCCCGGCATTGCTTGTTCCCCCGCCTCCTGTCGCCGAACCGATCAGCGCCTCACATCCCACCAAGGTCAGATCCATTTCCTTCGATGTCGAAACGGGCATTAAGACAACGATCATGGTCGACGGCATGATCGAGGAGGAGCCCTTCGACAGCAGCGTGCTGTCGCATCTCGCTCCCGATCAGGGACAGGCGAACAGTCTCGTGGCTTTCGTGAACAAGCTGCGCAAGGCGACGGAGACAACAGGCTCCATCAGGACAGGCGATGCACAGCCTTCGCCCTGAGCTTTGGTGAGAGCGTAGACCCGTAAGAGTCCTGATGGACAAAGTATCGGCCCGGCGGCTATGCCCTGTCCGGCAGGCGCAAGACGCGCCCAAGGAGACCGATATGGTTGTCAGGGACAGCAACGGAGCCCAGCTCAACGAGGGCGATGCCGTGCAGGTCATCAAGGACCTGAAAGTGAAAGGCTCCTCCACGACCCTTAAACGGGGCACCGTGTTCAAGAACATCCATCTGACGGATGACGCGGAGGAGATCGAGTGCCGCTCGGCGCAGATCAAAGGCCTCGTGCTGAAGACCTGCTTCGTGAAGAAGGTTTGACCTTTAGGAGGCCTGTCATCCCGGACGGCAAAGCCGATCCGGGATCGTTGTCCGGATCAAGCGCTATTCTCGTCCTGCGATCCCGGGTTCCGCTCCGCGGCCCCGGGATGACGATGGGCGCATCAATAATGCGGAGGCGGCGGTTCGGGCGCGCGCGGTCCGCCGGCGCTGTCCTCGACACCCTGGACGCGGTCGAGCAGCTCATTGAGCTGACGCTTCAGCGCGTCGATCTTCTTCCATTGGTCGATCACGGCTTGGTTCAGGTCATCGATGACCTGATCCTGATAGGCGACGCGCACCTCCAGGGCCTCCAGGCGGGCATTGACTCCGTCCGTGTCAGTCATCGGCCAGCATGCTCCTGTCCTCCGGACGCTCCATGAGGCCGTGTCCGATCGAGACGCGCTCGTCGAACACGAAGCAGCCGCCATTCCAGCGGCTCTCCTCTTCCGGCACATCCTCCAGATATTGCAGGATGCCGCCCTTCAGGTGATAGACCTCCTCGAAGCCCTGCCCCAGCATGTAGGAGCTGGCCTTCTCGCAGCGGATACCGCCGGTGCAGAACATGGCCACTCGCCTGTGTTTGGAAGGATCGAGCTCCTTCTCCACGAATTCCTTGAACTCGCTGAACTTCTTGATGCGCGGATCGACGGCTCCCTCGAAGGTGCCCATCTCCACCTCGAAGTCGTTGCGGGTATCGAGCAGGATCACGTCCGGGCTCTCGATAAGCGTGTTCCACTCGGTAGCCGAGACATAGGTGCCGACCTGCCTGGTCGGGTCCGTCTGCGGATCGCCCAGGGTGACGATTTCCTTCTTGAGACGCACCTTCATCTTGCCGAAAGGCATCTCGGCGGCGGTCGAGAATTTCAGCTCCAGATTGTCGAGACGGCCATGGAAAAGCGCGCCCTGCCGAAGCTCGGCGATCAGGGCATCGACGCCCTCCGCCGTTCCGGCCACGGTGCCGTTGATGCCTTCTTCAGCAAGCAGAAGCGTGCCCTTGATGCCGAGATCGGAGCAAAGGGTATGAAGCGGGTCGCGGATCTCCCGGAAATCGGGCAGCGACACGAACTGATAGAGAGCGGCAACTTTGTACGTCATGCCCGTTCTCTACCAGCAGGCGACCTTCGGGAAAACCCATGGGAGGAAGGCTCAATGTCGCCCCGAGCGTCCTCTCTGAAGTTAGGATGGTCAGTCGGCATCAGAAAAGCGCGCCCAAAACTCAAGCTGATCTAAGATAACAACTAAATCCTTACCCTTAGTTGAAAGTGAATATGCCACTCCACGAGGGAAGACAGCGATCGGAGATCGCGAGACAAGCTTGCGTCTCTCTAATCCATTTAGACGCTCCGATAGTACTTTCGGCCCGATGCCGGGCAGGAGCGCGGTCAACTCGCCGTTGCGCCTCGGCCCACTTTGTAGGTGCCAGAGGATAAGCGCATTCCACCGATGTCCAAGGAATGAAAGCCACTCCTCAACCGGACAATCAACTGCATGACGTGGTGTAGGCGGATCAAGTTGGATGGTCTTGTCTGCAGTAATGAAGCCCATGATTGCAGTTCTTCCCACTTGGATAGTCCTGACCGGATGTGATTTTCCTACAATCTCATAAGGACGGAGACCAGCTATGAAAGTTACTAAGCCGCAGCAGATGAATGAGGCATTCGCACGTGCCTTTAACAGACGCAGCATAGCCAATCTACTTGCCTTCTATGAGCCTTATGCAACGCACACGGTTGATACGGCTGAAGGTGGTGAGCAAACCTCAATCGGCCTCGCTGACATTGAGAGGGCACTCCAGCAACTCTTGCAAGTTCCTGGAGTTATGACGTCAAATAACAATTTCTGCCTCGAAAGCGGCGACTTGGCCCTGCTGCGGGCTGATTGGAGAATAACCAATCATGACGGGTCACTTGTTGCGTCTGGAAGTTCCGCTGAAATTGCCCGCAGACAATCAGATGGATTTTGGCTCTATGTGATCGACCATGCGACAGGAGCCAGCTTGCCATCCATTGCCTAAGACTGCAGTTGACCCAGCCATATACTTCCTAAAGCCGCGGCCAGGGCCGCTTGTCGGAACACATCCCCTCCCAGGCCCCTGAGAGCCTGAGCACGCCAACATCGTCGAAGCGGCGGCCGATGATTTGCAAGCCGATGGGAAGCCCCGCTTTCGTGAAGCCCGCATTCACCGACGAAGCGGGCTGGTCGGACATGTTGAAGGCGACCGTATAGCCGATATGCTCGAAGGGTTTTTCCGGATCGTGGATCGGGGAAGCCAGCTCCGCTTCGTAAGCCACGTTCGGCGCCACCGGCGAGAGAACGAAGTCGAAGTCATGCGTGGCGGCGACCGCGGCGTGGCGCATCACCATCATCTGGTTCATGCCGGCATAGACCTGAGCACCGGTCAGTGCCTTGCCGCCCTCGGCCCATTTCAGGATGTAGGGCAGCACCTGGGCGCGCTCCTCGTCGCTCAAGGCGCCGATATCCATCCAGGCGCGCTGGCGCCAGAAATCGTCGAGACCGTCGAGCATGTCACGCGTCACGAAGGGCTTCAGCTCTTCGACCACAGCACCCGCATCGGCAAAGGCTTTCGCGGCCCTTTCAACGGCAGCGCGCACTTCCGGGTCCAGCGGCAAGCCGATGCCCGCCTCCATCATGAGACCGATCTTGAGCCCCCTGACCTCGATACCGAGGTCGAGCCAAGGCAGATCCTGATACGGCAGGCTCATGGGATCGCGCGCATCCGGCCGCGTGAGACTCGTCATCATCAGTGCGGCATCGCGCACGGTTCGCGTCATGGGTCCGGCCACACGTCCGTAATAGGTCGGATCGATGGGAATGCGGCCGAAGCTCGGTTTCAAGCCGAACACGCCGCACCAGGATGCGGGCAGGCGAATGGAGCCGCCGATATCCGTGCCGATGTGAAACGGCCCGTAGCCCGCCGCCGCCGCCGCTCCCGCGCCGGCAGAACTTCCGCCGGGGTTCTTCGACAGATCCCACGGATTGCGTGCGAGCGGGTGGAAGCTCGAAAGGCCGGAGGAGAGCATGCCGTAATCCGGCATCGTGGTCTTGGCGAGAATGACGACGCCATCCTCCCGCAGCCGCGCGGCGGAAGGCGCATCCTCTTTCGCAGGCGTCAACGGACGCGCCGCTGTGCCCAGCGGCACGGGCGTGCCTTTGGTGGCGATGTTTTCCTTGATGGTCGCGGGAATTCCGTCGAGGGCTCGCGCCGCTCCTCTCGCCCAACGCTGCTCGGATTCCCTGGCGGCCTTCACCGCCGCTTCCGGATCATAGGCGTAGAGCGCCTGAAGTCTGGGCTCATAAGCCTCGATACGCGCGATTACGGCCTGCACCGCATCGACCGGCGAGACGTCCTTGCGCGCGTAAGCCTCGAGCAGGTCTCCCGCCGACCAATCCGCCAGATCGGCAGGCAACGGAGAAAAGGGTCTTGCGCTCACGTGATGGCCTCGCTGCATAAGGATTCGCTTCACCTCATGCTGCGCCATCCCTCTTCTTACGTAAACCGGGGTAGCTCAGAAGCAGGCTTCGTCGCACAGGCTAATCGCTTCCACGATCCTGGGCAGAAAGAGCTACCACCTCCAGAACACAACTTTATCGAGACAACGGCAAACATATTCTCAGTAGCGGTGTTTTAGAGGAATGCAGACCCAAGAAAGCCTGTTTACAATAGAGGAAGGATCAATTGACCACCTGAGGTTGCGCAAGCATCCTGTCTACGGCTCCGCTCCATCTTGGGACCGGACATCTGTTCAGATCGGTACACCTTGCCATGCAACATGGTTCTAAGGCGATCATTCATCGAAAGAACCGGCTTCTTGCCGCCCTGGAGCCTGAGGATTTCAGAGTTCTCGAACCCTATCTCGAGATCGTGGACCTGCCGAAAGGCAAGATCATCTACGAGATCGGCGAAACCATCCGGCACGCTTACTTCCCTCACAACGCCATCGTTTCCCTGACGACCATCCTGAAGGACGGCGGCTCGGTGGAGATGGCCGTGTTCGGTCGGGAGGCGATGTTTGGACTCGTCAGCGCCCTGGTCACCCGCCAGTCCTACGGCCGCTATGTCATCCGTGTGCCCGGCACAGCATCGCGCATTTCCATTGAGAAGCTGAATGAGGCCGGACTCGAGCGGCCCAACATACGACAGCTTGTGTTGAGCTTCACGGAAGCACTTCTCTCCCAGACATTGCAGACTGTTGCCTGCAATGCCGTGCACAGCGTGGAAGCCCGCTGCTGCCGATGGATTTTGAGCACGAGCGATCGCGTGGATCAGGATGCGCTTCCTCTAACGCATGAGACATTGGCAGAGATGCTGGGGGTTCAGCGCTCCACTGTCAGCAGCGTGACGCGCGCGCTCCAGATCGCGGGCCTGATTCATCAGGGCCGAGGCGCGATCACGATCACGGATCGTGCAGGCCTCGAGGAAATGTCCTGCGAATGTTACCGGAAAATCCGTAAGAGCTTCGAGCGCCTTCTCCCCGCTACCTATGGCCGCGGCGGCAACTAAAGACACCTTCTCGAAATTCACGCTCTCGACAGAAGCCACCGCGCGGACTGCAACCGCGCTTCGCATAAACGCATACAAATCTTTTTGCATGTTTGTCGGGTAGCCAACAGACGGGGTAACCCTACGTCAGTAATGTCGGAGTTGTTAACACGAGTTAATACGGGGCCTCGAATGAACGACACCGAGTTTCGTAATAACAAATCCTCCGGCAACTATCGCCAGATCAGCTTTTACTCCCCCACTATCCAACCTTTACTTCAGTCCTTACTCTCGACCTTGGCCGATCTCGACTTCGAATATGAACAAGAGAGGGATAAGATCAACAAAAGTTCACCTGACCTGAACTTGAGGATCAGAGTTCTTGAAAAGCTGAGAGCACAGCATCACGAGCGGCGCACGCCGTATATCCAGCAGCTGGCCGTTTTACAGGAGCGTATGATTCCGCACAGATAGGCGGTGCATTCTGGATTACGCAAAGACTACGACAATGACAGAGTCATACGCTCGCTAAAAACAGAGCAACTCTTCGGGGCCCATAACATCAATGCATCGGATCGCGGCACGCTGCCGTCCTGACCCGGGCATAAACTCCCACCTCCGCGAGAGAATGAGCCAATGACCGAAGAAGAAATTGAAATCGTCGCAGAAGAGCTGGCGAAAATTGGCGGCGTCTCCTGGTATCCGGGGCGCGAAAAAGGCACCCTGATGAGAGTTGTCACCGACCGCTATCGCGATCGTGCCCGCATCGCCATCGAAGCGCTGGACCGGTATCGGGCGCGCCAGAGAAACGCTGTGGTCCAGGACAATGGCCATCACGACCTTCACATGCAGAATCCGCATCACCCGATGTCCACGGATGCGATCACGCCGGGCAGCACGGTCGTCTATCGACCTCCAGGCGACCGAAGGGCTTACCCTTGCCGGGTTGTCGAGATCGAAGGCAGCCGCGCCTATCTGGCCCCCATTCTGAGGGCCTGTACGGATTGGGTCTCCATCGAACACCTCACGCCGCAGGCGGATGTGCAGTCGTTTACGACGCGGGATAAGAGCTGATCGACAAAAGAGGGCTTCTGGCATGAGGGCTCATTCATGTCAGGGCCATCTCCCAAGACCTTGCCTTACAGCCGTGCGCGGGTGCTGCGCGGGGTCGCCAGCAGCAGGTTGGTCTCCGAGGCGATGACGCCCGGGATCAGGCGCACGCGCCTCAGAATTCCATCGAAATCGGACAGGTTGGCCGCGCCGAGTTCGACGATGAGATCCCACTTCCCGTTCGTGGTGTGAATGTCGCTGACTTCCGGAAAACCGCCCAGGGCGGCCACAACCCTATCGGCGGCGCGCCCCTCCACCTCGATCAGCATGATGCCGCGCACGGGCAGCGACACCGCATCGGCCCTCAGGATCACCGTATAGCCGACGATATCGCCCGAGCGTTCCAGACGCTCCATGCGCGAGCGCACGGTCGCGCGAGATACATCCAGCTCCAGGGCAAGGTCGGAGACGCTGCGCCGCCCGTTATGGCGCAAGAGCGTGATGAGGCGCTGATCCAATTCGTCCATATCTGCCACTTTGGAAAAACATACTTACCAATCTGGTCGATCAACTTTCTCTATTTGTCAAACTAGCCTGTTCATATCGCCAAGTCTCTCCCCTAGCTTGAACCCTGACTTTGGAGAGATCGAATGACGCACAAGCCCTGCATCCTCTTTGGCGCCCCCGTTCAGGATGGCGCAGGCCGGCTCGGCTGCGATATGGGGCCCAGCGCCTTCCGCACCGCCGGCTTGGCGACCGAGCTGAAGAACCTCGGCTATGTTGTGGAGGATCGCGGCAACATCGCGCCCAAGCCGCTGCGTGAGCTGCGCCATGCGAATAGCGTCATCAAAGCCCTGCCGGAGACGGTGGCCTGGACGGAGGCGATTGCCGAGGCCGCCTATAAGGCCAGCGGCGAAGGCATGCCGATCTTCCTCGGCGGCGATCACAGCCTCTCCGCCGGCTCCATGACGGGGCTTGCCCGCCGGGCCGCGGAGGAAGGCCGCGCGTTCTTCGTGCTGTGGCTCGATTCCCATCCGGACTTCCACACGCTTGAGACCACCACGAGCGGCAACCTGCACGGCGTTCCCATGGCCTATGCCACGGGGCGCCAGGGCTTTGACGGCTACTTCCCGAAGCTGCATACGCCGGTGAAGCCGGAGAACGTCTGCATGATGGGCATCCGCAGCGTCGATCCCGCCGAGCGCGCGGCGTTGGCGACGACAGGCGTTACGATCCACGACATGCGCGCCATCGACGAGAATGGCGTGGCTCCCCTGCTCGACGCATTCCTGAAGCGCGTCGCGGAAGCTGACGGCATCCTGCATGTGAGCCTCGACGTGGACTTCCTCGATCCCGGCATTGCGCCCGGCGTCGGCACCACGGTGCCCGGCGGCGCGACGTTCCGCGAGGCGCATCTCATCATGGAGATGCTGCACGACAGCGGCCTCGTGCGCAGCCTCGACCTCGTCGAACTGAACCCCTTCCTGGACGAGCGCGGGCGCACGGCGCTGCTCATGGTCGATCTCGCCTCGAGCCTCATGGGCCGCCGCGTGCTCGACCGTCCCACCCAGAGCTACCGCGACACCCCTAAGACGAGCGTGGCATGATCCCGAAACTCAACATCGTTCCCTTCGTCAGCGTCGATCACATGATGAAGCTCGTTCTCGCTATCGGCGTGGAACGCTTTCTCGTCGAACTGTCGGAATACATCGAATCCGATTTCCGCCGCTGGGAATCCTTCGACAAGACGCCGCGCGTCGCCTCCCACAGCCGCGAAGGCGTGATCGAGCTGATGCCCACCAGTGACGGTGAGGTCTACGGCTTCAAATATGTGAATGGCCATCCGAAGAACACGCGCGAGGGGCGCCAGACCGTTACCGCCTTCGGCGTGCTGGCGGATGTGGGAACGGGCTACCCCGTTCTGCTGACCGAGATGACCATTCTGACCGCGTTGCGCACCGCCGCCACATCGGCGGTGGCCGCGAAATATCTCGCGCCGAAGAATGCGCGCACCATGGCGGTCATCGGCAACGGCGCGCAGGCTGAATTCCAGGCCGTCGCCTTCAAGGCTCTGCTCGGCGTCGACAAACTTCGACTCTACGACATCGACCGCTCGGCAAGCACGAAATGCGTGCGCAACCTTGCAGGCTACGGCTTCGACATCACCGTATGCGGATCCATCGAGGAAGCGATGGTGGGTGCCGAGATCGTCACCACCGTCACCGCCGACAAGCAGAACGCCACCATCCTCACCGACAACATGGTCGGCTCCGGCCTGCACATCAACGCGATCGGCGGCGATTGTCCCGGCAAGACGGAGCTTCACGCCGACATCCTGAAGCGCTCCGACATCTTCGTGGAATACCCGCCGCAGACGCGCATCGAAGGCGAGATCCAGCAGCTCGCGCCCGATTATCCGGTCAAGGAACTCTGGCGCGTGATCGCGGGCCAGGAGACGGGACGCACGAATGAGCGGCAGATCACCCTGTTCGACTCCGTGGGCTTCGCCATCGAGGATTTCTCGGCGCTTCGCTATGTGAAGAAGCAGATCGAACAAACTGGCCTCTACGAGGAGCTGGACCTCCTCGCCGATCCGGACGAGCCACGCGACCTCTTCGGCATGCTGCTGCGTGCGGCCGTCGCAACTCCGACGGCGGCGTAAAGAGAAAAGGCCGGATCATCGATCCGGCCTTTTACATGTCAAAACCGATCCGCCCGATAATGCGAAGGATCGCAGAACGGCGTCTCGCCCGTCATCATCTCGGCGAGCAGACGGCCTGTCACAGGCCCCAATGTCAGGCCGTGATGGGCATGACCGAAATTGAACCACAGGCCCTTGTGGCGCGACGCTTCGCCGATCACCGGGCGCATGTCCGGCAAGCACGGCCTGCGTCCGAGCCAGGGCTTCGGCTCGGCGCGTTCGCCGAGCGGGAACAGGTTGCGGGCCAGCGCCTCGGCCTGTTCGAGCTGCGCGGGATTCTGCGGCGCCTCGAACCCTGCTAACTCTACCCCTGTGGTGAGCCGGATGCCCTTCGCCATCGGCGCGAGCACGTAACCGCCTTCGAAATCGAGCACCGGCAGGCTTAGAGTAGCGTTCCCCTTGGCGGCATAATGCATGTGATAGCCGCGCTTGACGGCAAGCGGAATACGATAGCCGAGCGGCTTGAAGATCTGGTCGGACCATGGACCGAGGGCAACGACAACCTGCCCCGCCGTCATCGCCCCCTCCTCCGTCGCCACGCTCCAATCCTGTCCGCTCTGCGAAAGCGTGCGCGCATCGCCGGAGGCAAAGCGTCCGCCCTGCCTTGTAAAGAGCGCTGCATAGCCCTTGGTGAGCGCTTCCGGGTCGGACACTGTCGTCGGATCGCGCCAATGGATGGCGCCGATGGGCGCATCCAGGAGATGCGGCTCGCGCGCCTTCAGCTCTGCCACATCGAGCACATCGTAGTTCAGGCCGTATCGCTCCACGTCCTTGGCCGCCGCCAGGGCCTTCTTCTTTCCCTCCGGTGTGCTGAAGGTCTCGATCCAGCCGCTGCGGCGCAGGAGATTTGTGATGCCTGCCCTGTCAATCAGCGCATCGTGCTCCGTCACGCAGCGCTCGATGAGCGGCAGCATCGCGTTGGTGGCCTCCAGCAGCCGTTCCGGTGAGGAATGCAGCCAATACTGAAAAAGCCACGTGCTCATCCTCGGCAGATGCGCCAAGCGATAACGCACATCCGGCGAGCGGTTGAGGCCGTAGCGCAGCAGAGCCGAGAGGTGGCGCGGCATCGCATAGGGGATGACGCTTGCGCGCTCGATGAGCCCGGCATTGCCGTAGCTCGTCTCCTCACCAGGAGCGCGCCGGTCGACGAGACACACGGAGCGTCCGCGCGATTGCAGATGCAGCGCGGCGGAGACCCCGACGATCCCTGCGCCGAGCACGATGACGTCATAACGCATGATGGGCGCTTCTCACTCTAGGTGTTGGGCTTGAGGACGGATTTCGTCATGCGGCTCAACCAGCCGGTATGGGCCGGGCGCACCAGATCCCCTGACTTCAGGTGCCGGGTCAAACGCCTTTCGAGCAAGACCCATAGACGCCGGATGCATTCGACGATCAGCAGATAGAGCACCGCCGCCCACAGATAGAGCTCGAAATTGTAGGAGCGGGAGAAAGCGAGCTTCGTCACGCCCATGAGATCGTAGATCGTCACCAGCGACGCGATGGCGCTGGCCTTGACCATGAGGATCAGTTCATTGCCGAGCGGACGCAGCGCGACGATCATGGCTTGAGGCAGAATGACCTTCACGAAGGTGATGGCATCATGCATGCCCAAGGCCGCCGCGGCCTCCCGTTGCCCTCTCGGCACGGCTTGAATGCCGCCACGGAAAATCTCCGCTTGGTAGGCCGCCGTGTTCAGTGTGAAGGCGAGCAGCGCGCAATACCAGGCCTCACGGAAGAACCACCAGAGGCCGAGATCGGTCCAGAAGGGGCGCAGCGAGCCGAGGCCGTAATAGAGCAGGAAGAGCTGCGCGAGCAGCGGCGAGCCGCGGAAGAAGTAGATGTAGGCGCCTGCAAACCACCTTAAGGCGCGGTTGTTCGAGAGGCGCGCGAGGCCCAGACCCAAGCCGAGAATGCCGCCGAGCGTGAAGGAAATCGCCACCAGCTGCGCGGTGACGACGACGCCATCGAGAAAGCGCCAGCCGTAGCGGTCGAGCAGGTCGAGGTCGAGGACGAGGCCAAGGAGATCGCGGAACATCGGCTTACCCCCTCACATGGCCGCGATTGGCGCGGCGTTCCAGGAATGAGAAGACAAGGCCCGAGCCTGCGGAGAGAAGCAGGTAGAGGAAGCAAGCGGTGAGATAGAACACCATCGGCTGCTTCGTGGCGCCGACCGCGAGGTTCGTCTGGCGCATGATGTCGACGAGCGAAATGGTCGAGATCAGCGAGGTGTCCTTCAACAGGGTCAGCCAGTTGTTGGACAATCCCGGCAGGGCCGCGCGCATGAGCTGCGGAAACACGACGAGGCGGAACGAGAGCCACTTGTTGAGCCCCAGCGCGCTCGCCGCTTCGTATTGCCCTTTCGCAATCGTGTTGAGCGCACCCACCCAGACCTCGCTGGAGAAGGCCGCGAGAACGAGGCCGAAGGCGATCACGCCGGCAAGGAAGGCGTTGATCTGGATCGATCCGCCATAGCCCATCGATGCCATGATGCGCTGAATGAGGATCTGCCCGCCGTAATAGACGATGAGAAGGGTGAGCAATTCCGGCAGGCCGCGGAAGATCGTGGTGAATACGGTGGCGACAGCCCGCACACGCGGGCTGCGGGAGCGTGCCATCAGCGCGACGGCAAGGCCGAGACAAATGCCGACGGGGAGCGTGGTGAGCGCAAGGCTCAAAGTGACGAGCGTGCCCGCCGCGAGAGCGCTGCCCCAGCCGCCGTCCGAGAACGAGAGAAGCGAAAAAATATCCTGCAATGGACTGGCCCGCCGCCGTGAGTCTCACCCTGAGAAGATTGCCCCAGGGTGAGAGCAGTGTCAGATATTCTTAGTAGATATCGAACCGGAAGTACTTGTCCTGGATCTTCTTGTAGGTGCCGTCGGCGACGATATCCTTGATCGCCTTGTTGAGCTTTTCCTTCAGATCCTTGTCTTCCTTGCGCACGGCGATGCCAGCTTCCGACATGGTGCCCTCGATGTCGCCGAGAAGCTTGCAGCAATCCTTGCCGTCCTTCTTCAGCCACTCGACCAGCACGAACTTGTCCGCGACGGAAGCATCGAGACGACCGTTCGCGAGATCGGCATTGGCCTCGTCCTGCGTCGGATAGAGCTTCGCGGCCGCGCCGCCCTTGCCATAAGTGTCCTCAGCGTAGATCGCCTGCGTGGTGGATGACTGGGCGCCGACCGTCTTGCCCTTCATGGAAGCAACCGACGTATCCTTGATGGGCGAGTCCTTCGCAACCGCGACGGAAAGCGGCGTGCGGTAATAGCGATCCGTGAAATCGACCTGCTTCTTGCGCTCATCCGTGATTGTCATGGAAGCGACGATGGCGTCGTACTTCTTGGCGAGCAGCGCGGGAATGATGCCGTCCCAATCCTGAGCGACGATGGTGCACTTCACCTGCATCTTCTCGCACAGCGCATTGGTGATATCGATATCGAAACCTTGCAGCTTGTTGTTGGAATCCATGAAGTTGAAGGGCGGATAGGCGCCTTCCGACGCGATCACGATTTCCTTCTTCTCCTGTGCCGACGCCAGGGACGTCAGGCTCAGGATGCAGACGCCTGCAGCGAGAATAGACTTGTACATTCTTGTACCCTCTGTTGTTTCGACCTGTCCGGTCCTCTTCCACGCCTGCCTTTACGGATGCTCCGTATAGCCGACGAATTCGTGATAAAGCGCGGCCGTCGCATTCAGCCGCTCCTCGACCTGCGGGCCGAGTTCATTGAATACCGCGTTCAGTATGAGATGCACCAGGGAGAGCATCGGCGCCGTCGATTCCCAGAACAGGTTGAGATCCGTGGGAATGCGGAACACCTCGCTCGTGCAGCCATCCGCCCAATCGCAATAGGGATCGGTGACCAGGGTCACCGGAACGCCGCGCTCGTGCGCCTTGCTCGCCAAGAGCTTGGCTTGCCGCGAATAGCGGCGGGCCTCGAAGATCACGAGGGCGGATTCCTCCCCCTGCCCTAAGAGCGCCTCCCCGAAATAACCCGAGGCGGAATCGAGCAATTGCACGTTGTCGCGAAGATATTGAAGGTTGTGGACAAAGGAGGCGGCAATGCCCCTCTCCGTCTGGAAACCGGCGACGAGCACCCGCGATGCCGTGGCAAGACGCCGGCTTACCATCCGGAACGCGGGCGACTGCGCATATTCATAGACGCGCACCAGAGCCGAGACTTCCAGCTCGAAGCTCTTGGTCAATTCGCCGAGATCATCCCGGCTGCGTTTCTGAAACGCCTTGAGCCGATCTCCCAGGAGCCAGGGGCTCCCGCCCAGATCCGTCCGCAGGTGATCTTTGAGATCCTTCAGATGCCGGTAGCCGATGGAGCGGCAGAAACGCCCGACCGTCAGTTCGCTGACACCGATCTTCTGAGCAATGGTCGCCGAAGTCTCGAAGGGCAAGTCGCTGAGGTTCGCCAGCATGAAGCTCGCCACCGCCCTGCCGGACGCAGTCGCCACCTCCAGGCTTTCCTCCAGACGCTGCTTCACATGCCGGCTCACGAGCTTCCTCCGCGCAGCGATTAAGACAGCTCTCTGACATAAAAGCAATCACTGCTATTTTTCTGCCATCGCGAATGGCCGAAAGCCGCAGCCCCATGCCGCTAACCTGCTGCGGCAGGACGCCTTAGCCCATGGCGCTGGAACTAGTGATACAAGCATTGAGTAATAGAGTTCCCAGGACAGGCTTTGTGCCGTCTCGGAAAAGCGTCGCCCATCGGCGATGACGACACCCCTGGGAAAGCCGCCCTCTCCTCACCGAGGGGATGACTCAGCTTGGCTGCTGCGCTTTCGCCCTTCGCGAAAAGCACGGAGAGACTGTATTACCCGATTATTTGCACCCTTGCCCAGGACTGTGCTAGGCGGTCCGGGCGACTGAGAGCGAGCAGGAAAATTTTACTATGGACAAGGCAGAATTCGATAGCTTCGCTGACGAATATTATCAGCAGCATAGCGCCAATATTGCCATAACCGGCGAGGCTCCTGAATATTTCGCAGAATACAAGATCAAAGTTCTGGCCAAGCAAGCCTCTAAGCTTGGCATTACTCCCGGCAGCGCTCTCGATTTCGGCAGCGGCATCGGCAACTCGATCCCGCATTTCAGGCATCACATGCCGAGCACGCGCCTTGTCTGTGCGGACGTATCCAGCCGAAGCCTGGAATTGGCCCAGACGCGGTTTGGAGAGGTCTCCCAAACCCTGCTGATCGCAGGCCAGAACATTCCGGCGCCGGACAACCAATTCGATGTCACGTTCTCGGCATGCGTGTTCCACCACATTCCGCATGAAGAGCACGTGCACTGGATGTCGGAACTCCTGCGCGTCACCCGCCCCGGCGGCATGCTCTCGATCTTCGAGCATAATCCTCTCAATCCCCTGACCCTTCGCGCGGTCAACACCTGCCCCTTCGACATCAACGCCCGCCTCATTCGGGCGAGCGTTCTCAAGCAGCGCTTCCTCGATGCCGGGTGGCATGAGCCCAAGGTCGACTACCATGTCTTCTTTCCGCGTCAGCTCGCGTCCTTGAGGACCCTTGAACCGCATTTGGCCCGCATCCCCCTCGGCGGGCAGTACTCTGTCTCGGCAACGAAGCGCTCATAGATGCAGCTCATCCGCTTCATCCTGGTTGGTGTCTTGAACACAGCCGTTGGCTTCTCATTCATCATCGGCGCGATGCAGCTGCTGCATCTCGATTACCGGCTGGCGAATGCCTTGGGCTACGCGGCGGGATGCATCGTCGGCTTTCTTCTCAACCGGACTTGGACATTCCAGTTTTCCGGGGCGTGGTGGAGCAGCGCCGCGCGGTGGTTCGCCGTGGTGGCGGTGTGCTACCTGCTGAATCTGGCCACCGTAATCTTCATCCGGGAAGTCTTTCTCGTGGATACCATTCTCGCGCAAGCGTGCGGCGTGCTGGTTTATACGGCCGCCTCGTTTGTCGGCGGCAAGTTCTTCGCATTCCGCTCTCATCGCCCTATCGCAACAGGTCAAGCGTCATGACCCAGCAGTCCCCCATCCTCAGCATCGTTGTTCCTTGCTACAATGAGGAGGATGTTCTTCCGGAAACGTCCAAACGTCTCGACGAGCTTCTTGCGCGCCTGGTCGAGGGCGGGAAGATCAGCCCTGAGAGCAGCGTGTATTTCGTGGACGATGGTTCGCGCGACCGCACCTGGCAGATCGTTCAGGAACTGAACCGCACCTCACCGCGCTTTGCCGGCGTCAAGCTCTCCCGCAATCGGGGACATCAGGTTGCCTTGATGACGGGGCTTCTCGCCGTTCCGGGCGATCTGGTGGTTTCGATCGATGCGGATCTGCAAGACGATATCGACGCCATCGAGAAGATGGTGGCAAAAGCCGCGGAGGGCGCCGACGTCGTATATGGCGTTCGCAGTTCCCGCACCAGCGACAGCATGATGAAGCGCTGGACCGCTCAATCCTATTATCGCATCCTCCAGAAACTGTCGGTGGAGATCGTCTACGATCACGCCGACTTCCGCCTTCTGACCCGCCGCGCGATCGAGGCCCTGAGGGAATACAAGGAATCGAACCTCTTCCTCAGAGCGCTCATTCCGCTTCTCGGCTTCCAGACCGCCATCGTCACCTATGAGCGGGCTGAGCGCTTCGCGGGCACCTCGAAGTATCCTCTTCGCAAGATGCTGGCGCTCGCCTTCGAGGGCATCACATCCTTCTCTACGAAGCCGCTGAGGATTGTGACGTTCCTAGGCATCGCCACCTCGTTCCTCGCACTCGCACTGACCGCCTGGGCAATGTTTGCTGCGGTCGTTTTCGACTCGACCCTTCCAGGCTGGGCATCGACAGTCATTCCGATCTACCTGATCTCGGGAGTCCAACTGCTCTCTGTCGGGATTGTCGGCGAGTATGTGGGCAAGATCTATCTGGAAACCAAGCGCCGCCCGCGCTCGCATATTGCGACCATGCTCAAGCCGCGAGCGGCCGTTCACTCATCTCAGAATGAGCTGACTGGAAGCCCTCTTTCTGCACCGCGCTGTGCAGAGGCTAAAGCGGACGCGCAACTCTAACGACTTAATCGCTGGCGCTTTACCCATGAGGCGCTCGTCTGGAATCGACAACTTCAATACCGAACAGCATCAAAATGGATCACGTGAGCACCACCTTCGCTACCCATGAGCAACGTGCATCCTCAGTGGGCTTCTCGAGGAATGATGTAATCGCCTTGGCGATTGCGGTGATCTCGGCGTTTCTCTGCCACGCCCTCTTCATGCACTTATATTATTGGCGCTGGTTCCATAGTGACTCTGCCGCAGCCTACATTGTCGCCCAGCAAATCCTGACCGAAGGGCGCATGTTTCCGGCTCATTTCATATTTGGAAATGACCTGTTTCTGCTGCGCCCGCAATTCGCAATCGCGCTGTTCATGAAAGCCGGGTTGAACGGCTACACCGCGTATACTCTTGCGACTTCTCTGATGTTCTCGATCGCGTTCGGGATCGTCGCTTTCTGCCTGATGCTCCTACGCCCTAGAAGTGTGGTGCCCTTGATAGCGGCTGGCCTGCTCTTCATTCCAATCAACATGAATGAGGTGGATTTCATCCTGGGGCAGCAATCGCACCTGATGCAATCCAGCCTGGCATTGACCGCTGCTATCCTGTTTTACCGGTGCAGTCTGGGCTTGGCGGGTCGTATAACAGCATTGATGCTGTTTGTGATCGTCTCGCTGCTTACCGTCGATTCCGTCATGCGAGCCCTCTTGGCGGTTTCAGCGATTGTCGCTGTCAGTTTCATACTCCTCCCGTGGAGCAAGCGCCTCTATATGACGATAGGTGCGTGCATCCTTGCTATCGCGGTTGGACTGGTCATTCGTAATTTAATCATTCTGCAGGTCCAATTCATTGGCGTCGGCAGCATGGTCATCGATCTGAACGCAGGCGCGATCATTCGAAAATGGGCAGCTCTCTGGACAGACATAAAACCTTTTGTCGTCTCGGCTCAGTTCCTGACCTTTCAGGATTTCGGATCAGCGCTCTTCACCATAGCCGATGTGACGATCATAGCTGCATGCGTTGTCTCGGCGATATGGCTTGCCTGGAAGCTCCTCACATCGATTCTGAAGTATCTTACAACCTTCGAAAGGCAGCAGGGCGATGCCTTGCTGCCAGTCGTCCTCATAGGATCGGCAGGGCTGTTGATCACATTGGCCGCGTTGGGTGCTGCAACGCTGACAAGCTTGGGGCCCGTTATACGCCATGCCGTACCTGGGCTTTTCCTGATCAAGTTCGTTGTCGCATGGATGATTGCAGATGCATGCGTAAACAAGCAGACTAAGATCAAGGCTTTTGGATATGTCATGGCTGCAGTGTTTGTGCTCGCCAGCCCTGTCACGTTGGCTCTCGTCAGCAAGGCTCATCGTATGAGCCAGCATACCAACCAACGGGCGCACCTTCACAATACCCTCACAAAGCTCCGTGAGCAGGAGATCATCCGTAACGGTCAGGGGAGGATCTACGGTGATTTCTGGGACGTGTACCGCTATGCCGCACTTTCCGGCACGGCCCTCACCCCAGCCCCAGTCCAAGTAGTCAATGGGCAAGTCGTGAGTTTCGATTTTCTCAGCATCCCTGAGAGATATTGCGCCGTCGATAACCAACCCAGCGTCTTCATCGTGCGTAAGACCGACAGCAAGATGTTGGCTGCCATGAGCCCGTCAGCGTCTAAAGTGGACCTGACACAGGACTTGGTCCTCTTTCAGGAGATGGGCCGTGATCTCAAGGGGTGCGTAAGGCGTTGATGACCTGAGCAGAGGGTATCAGGCCGCAACTGGCCTCATCTTGGGAGGCCTAGCTTCGGATAGGTTTCCCAAGCCTTGAACGCCAGCTCAAATGGCGGCGGCTGTTATCATCTCGAGAATACGCCCCATTATGCCGAAACTGTCCCTCAAGGAGCCTAGGATACAGAGGCTCAGACACGCCTGATCCCACCTACAAAATTTTTCAGAGGTTAGCAGGATAAATGGCGGAGACGGAGGGATTCGAACCCTCGATACCCTTTTGGGGTATGCTCATTTAGCAAACGAGTGCCTTCAGCCTCTCGGCCACGTCTCCGTTCGCGATAAAACAGGGTGTCGAAACCCTGCCTCGCAGGTGGCGCAATAGACGCGAACAGCCGCCCTTCGTCAAGGCCAAAAAGCATCCTTTCGGCAGGCAAAAAGCGCTCGCGAAACCTGGGCCGGCCAGCCTCTTCCGTGCTAGGAGGCCACTCCTTCGAAAACCAAAGGAGGCCCGACGTGGCAGACATCAAGCGGATCGGCGTTGCCGCCCGTTACAGCGATCTCGTGATTCATGGGAACACCGCCTATTTCTCCGGCTATGTGCCTGAGACCAGCGTGGGCCAATCGGTGACCGAGCAGACCCGGGACGTGCTGGCGCAGATCGAGCAATCCCTGACGGAGATCGGCAGCGACAAGTCCAAGCTCCTGCAGGCCACGATCTGGCTGACGGACATGGCTTCCTACGCCGAAATGAACGCCGTCTGGGATGCCTGGGTGGTGCCGGGCCACACGCCCGCACGGGCCACCGTGGAGGCCAGGCTCGCCGACCCCGATTATGCGCTGGAAATCCAGGTCACGGCCGCCGTCTGAAGCGGCTCCCTGCGAAGGCGTTCAGGCCCGCTCGGCCTTGTTCGCCTTCGCGAACGCGTTGCGGCGCTTCTTCTCGTAGTGCTTCGCCAGGCGAAGATGGCGCCAGATGGCGTAGTTCATGGCGATCAGGAAGCCATAGGTGCCCCGCAGGAAGTGCAGGCGCCCGAAATAGGCTTTGATGAAGGCTGCGGGAAACTCGAAATAGACCCGCCAGGTGGGAATGGAGACCCCCCTCACCTCGAGATCGTGAGCGAGCTGATCCGTATAGAGGTTCAGCTTGGCGATCTGATCGCCGAGCGAGCGGATCGAGCGGTGGTGGATAAGGCCTTTGAGCTTCCCGACCTTTGCATCCGGCTTCAGGTCCACCCGGTCATGGACGAGAGAGGACGAATAGCGGCCCGCATCCTTACGATAGAGGCGCACGGGCGCGATGCGATAGGCCAGAGGATGAGGCGCGGCCTCACCGGGATAGGTTTCCGCGATGCGGATGCCGTAGGCCTGGCGCGGAGGCTCCCCGTTGGCGAAGAGAGCCCTGATCTCCTCGCGCAGGGCCGGCGAAAGCTCCTCGTCCGCATCGATGTTCAAGAGCCACTCATGGCGGCACTGATCCTCGCCGAAACGCTTCTGCGGGCCGTAACCCGGCCACGGATTGAAGATCACCCGGGCACCGAGTTCTTCAGCGACAGCCTGCGTGCCGTCGGTCGAGCCGGAATCGATCACGACCAGATCGTCGGTCAAATCGCGAACGGCGCGGATCGTCGCGCCGATCCGGTCGGCCTCGTTCTTGGCAATGATGAAAACGGACAATGGAGCCATGGCAACGGGTGCCTAGCGGCCCTCTTCAAGGAACGCAAGAGGCGCCAAGCCTTCAGCGGAATTACACCCTTTGCGTGTGGCTTTTAGGCCGCCTGCATCAGGCCCTCCGCCTGCATCGCCTTGCGGACCATGGGACGGCTCGAGACCTCCTGCATGAAGGCCCGGACAGCGGGATAATCCGACAGGTCGACCCGGTGGAAGCGGGCCCAGCTCAGAACGGTGAAGCAATAGGCGTCCGCCACCGTGAAGTGCTCGCCCATGAGGTATGAACGGCCATCGAGGCACCGGTCGAGATAGGAAAGCCGACGTTGAAGATACTGGACGGCTAGGCGCCGGGCGGTGTCGGGCATGAGGCCGTCCCATAAGGGATCGAAGCCCTTGTGCAGCTCTGTACCGATGAAGCCGACCCATTCCTGCACCCGGTAGCGCTCCAGAGTGCCCAGCTCGGGCAGAAGCCTGCGATCGGGCACACGGTCCGCCAGGTATTCGAGAACCACGGACACCTCCGTCAGCACCTCTCCGGTCCGCAAGGCCAGCGCCGGTACATTGCCCTTGGGATTGATCGTGCCGAAGCGATGCCCCGAAGCTGTGGTCTGCGTGTTCAGGTCGACCCTGTCGAACTCGATGTCCAGGCCTGCTTCGTGGATGACGATGTGGGGCGCAAGCGAAGAAGCACCAGGGCTGTAATAGAGCTTCATGATTTAAATCCCT
The DNA here is from genome assembly GCF_022346925.1 of Microvirga sp. ACRRW. Lineage (GTDB taxonomy): Bacteria > Pseudomonadota > Alphaproteobacteria > Rhizobiales > Beijerinckiaceae > Microvirga. The sequence goes on along the minus strand of NZ_JAKRNJ010000002.1, from coordinate 629,392 downwards.
TGTTCCCGCGCCCCCACGGGACCTCAAATTTACGCAACGTCATAATAATGCTTTTTGCCGGGTCCATTTCAAGATCCTCGGCCAATATTTGTCATGTTATCTCATTTTAAGGCGGGATCGTGGCCGGATGAGAGAAGTTCATTCTCCAGCATGCCTCTGCGCTCCGAAGCCGCAGCTTTCGGGTGGCTTCGCACGCGCAGCTCCGCGAGAAGCGGGAAGTGGTCTGACGCCACCCGAGTGAGAGCGTTTCTGACCGGCGCGGCATTCACCACCTCCACCGACTTCGAGACGAAGACATGGTCGAGGCGCAGCACAGGCGCGCGGGTGTGAAAAGTCGGCTGCGGCTGGCCGTGCGAGTTGGAGAGTTGCGCATCCCGCAGGTGGTTGGAGATCATGCGGTAGGAGCGCGAATAGGGCGGTGCGTTGAAATCGCCGAGCAGGATCGCGGGGTCCGCGCATTCCGGATGGCCCATCCACTCGCCTCCCACCAGCGCGGAAGCCTGGGTCCGGCGCTCGCCGGAGCGCAGGGAAAGATGGGCGTTGATGACATTGACCTTTTGCCCATCGATCTCCGTGCAAACCCACAGGGCGCTGCGTTTCTCGAAGGAGGGCTTCGTCGATTGCGTCGGCAGGCGGCCGCATTTCACCATGGAGGCAGGATGCTTGGTGAGAATGGCGATGCCGTATTGCTCGCCCAGGATTTTGATCGTGGGCTGGAAATAGAGATCCATGCCGAGCCTGTCGGCCACGTTCGCTGCCTGATCGATCTCCCCTGGTCGGGTGCGGCCGACGCGCACTTCCTGGAGCGCGACGATATCGGCCTCGCAGGCGGCGATGACCTCCGCGATCCGCGTCGGCGAAATCTTCCTGTCGGTGCCCAGCCAGCGGTGAACGTTGTAGGTGAGGATCCGGAAGGGTCGCCCCTGTTTGTCGCTTTGGTTCAAAGGTCAGTACCGGCTCGAACGAGGAAGAATGGACATGCCAGAGGCCTGCCGTGACGTCTCATTGGGCGACCTATGGCGCAAACGTGTCGGATCAATGGCTCACCCTCAGCTCGGGTTCCGGCATGAGGCACATGCATAACCCGCTTGACCTTCCCATGATTGGAAGGATTACACCCTGATCCCATATGATGAATCAGGAGATTCAAAAATGGCCGCCCATCATTCAAACGCCTCGCCCAGCTTCGAGATTCCCGTGGAGGGGATGAGTTGCGCCTCCTGCGTCGGACGGGTCGAGAAAGCGGTCAAGGCCGTGGAGGGCGTGACCGCCGCCACGGTGAACCTGGCGACCGAGCGGGTGCATGTCTCCTTCGCGCCCGACAAGGCCGATCCCCAGGCCGTGACCGAGGCGATCCGCAATGCCGGCTACGAGCCTGCGGAGAACCAGATCGACCTCGCGATCCAGGGCATGACCTGCGCCTCCTGCGTGGCTCGGGTGGAAAAGGCGCTCAAGCGCGTGCCGGGCGTGATCGAAGCCAACGTGAACCTCGCGACCGAGCGCGCCTCGGTGCGTTATCTCGGCGGCGCAGATGTCGTCGCCCGGATGATCGAGGCCGTCGATGCGACGGGCTACGCGGCCCGGGAGATCCGTCAGGATGCCGACCATACGGATCGGGAGCGTGCGGCGCGGGATGCCGAGATTTCATCTTTGAGGCGCTCGTTCGCCTTGGCTGCCATCCTCACCCTCCCCGTCTTCGTTGTGGAGATGGGATCGCATGTCATCGACCCAATCCACGATTGGGTGATGAACTCTCTCGGCCATGAGAACAGCCTGTATCTGCAATTCGCGCTGACCACCCTCGTGCTGTTCGGGCCGGGCCTGCGCTTCTTCAGGAAAGGCGTTCCCGCCCTCCTGCGTTGGGCGCCCGACATGAACTCCCTCGTGGTGCTCGGCACGAGCGCGGCCTATGCCTATTCGGTCGTTGCGACATTCCTGCCGGGCCTGCTGCCGGAAGGCATGGCCAATGTCTATTACGAGGCCGCCGCCGTGATCGTGACGCTGATCCTGCTCGGCCGCTTCCTCGAAGCGAAAGCGAAGGGCCGCACATCGGAAGCGATCAAGCGCCTCATCGGTCTGTCGCCAAAAACCGCTCGCGTGATCCGCGATGGCAACGCCATGGAGATCAGCCTCGATCAGGTGCAGATCGGGGACATCGTGCAGGTGCGCCCCGGCGAGAAGGTGCCCGTCGACGGAGAAGTGGTCGAAGGTTCGTCCTTCGTCGATGAATCCATGATCACCGGCGAGCCCCTGCCCGTGCAGAAGGCGCAAGGCTCGGAAGTGGTCGGCGGCACCATCAACAAAACCGGCGGCTTTAATTTCCGCGCCACGCGCATCGGCGCGGATACCGTGCTCGCACAGATCATCCGCATGGTTGAGCAGGCACAAGGCTCGAAGCTGCCGATCCAGGCCATGGTCGACAAAATCACAGCCTGGTTCGTGCCCGCCGTCATGGCGGCGGCGGCGCTCACCTTCATCATCTGGCTGATCTTCGGCCCCGATCCGGCAGCGACATTCGCGCTTGTGAATGCGGTTGCCGTGCTCATCATCGCGTGCCCCTGCGCCATGGGGCTGGCGACGCCCACCTCGATCATGGTCGGCACCGGACGCGCCGCGGAGCTCGGCGTGCTCTTCCGCCAGGGCGAAGCGTTGCAGAGCCTGAAGGAAATCGGCGTCGTCGCTCTCGACAAGACGGGAACGCTGACGCAAGGCCGTCCAGATCTCACGGACTTCGCCACCGCTGCCGGCTTCTCCGAGACAGATACATTACGCCTTGTCGCCGCCGTCGAAGCGCGCTCCGAGCATCCGATCGCGCAAGCCATCGTTGCCGCAGCAGAACGGCAGGGCGCCACTCTGCCTGCACCCGACACTTTCGAGGCCGTGCCCGGGTTCGGCGTTTCCGCCACGGTGGAAGGACGCAAGGTGGATGTGGGCGCGGACCGCTTCATGCGGAAGCTCGGGCTCGATGTGGCTGTGTTCGCGGATACTGCGGCGCGTCTCGGCTCAGAGGGCAAGAGCCCGCTCTATGCCGCCATCGATGGCAAGCTCGCGGCCATTATCGCTGTTGCGGACCCGATCAAGGATTCGACGCCGGAAGCCATCGCCGCCTTGCATGCGCTCGGGCTGAAAGTGGCGATGATTACCGGCGACAACCGCAAGACGGCGGAAGCCATCGCGCGGCGCATCGGCATCGACGAGGTGGTCGCGGAAGTTCTGCCCGAGGGCAAGGTGGAGGTGGTGAAGCGCCTTCGCCAGGCCCATGGCCGCATCGCTTTCGTCGGCGATGGCATCAACGATGCGCCGGCTCTGGCCGAGGCGGATATCGGCATCGCCATCGGCACCGGCACGGACATCGCTATTGAGAGCGCGGATGTGGTGCTCATGTCCGGCGACGTGCGCGGCGTCGTGAATGCGATTGCGCTGTCCAAGGCCACGATCCGCAACATCCAGCAGAACCTGTTCTGGGCCTTCGCCTATAACGTGGTGCTCATCCCGGTCGCCGCGGGCGTGCTGTATCCCATTGACGGCACCCTGCTCTCGCCCATCGTGGCAGCGGCGGCCATGGCGCTCTCCAGCGTGTTCGTCGTCGGCAACGCGCTGCGCCTGCGCCGCTTCAAGGCTCCGCTCAAAGCGCATCCGCAATCGGCTCCCGCCGCTCGAACCGCAGAAGGTGTGGCATGAATATTGGACAGGCTGCCGCCGCCTCAGGCGTTTCCGCCAAGATGATCCGCTACTATGAGAGCATCGGGCTGATCCCGAAGACAATCCGCACGGAATCCGGATACCGCGTTTATTCGGATCACGATGTGCACACCTTGCGCTTCATCCGCCGCGCGCGCGACCTCGGTTTCTCGGTAGAGCAGATCACCGATCTCGTGTCGCTGTGGCAGAACAGGGAGCGCGCAAGCAAGGACGTCAAAACGATTGCGCTCGACCACGTCGCCGTGCTCGAGCGCAAGATCCGCGAGTTGAGGGAAATGTCATCGACCCTGAAGCATCTCGCCGAGCATTGCTGCGGCGATTCACGCCCCCATTGCCCCATCTTGGAAGAACTGGCGAGCGATGAGCCCCTGCCCGCGCACGCCAAGACGGATGCGCGGTTTGGGGCGTTGGGCAAGGCTTAAGCCGCCATCTCGACTTCACGGCCACGACCCAGTTCCTGCATCCATTGCGCGAATTCGGGCTTGCGCTGAATCTGTCGGCCGTAATGACGGCGCAGGCCATCGACGAGGCGGCCCTGACGGGACAAGAGATCGTCGGCGAAAGCGATCATGCGGGAGTTCGGCCAGGCCTGCGGCCTGATCTCCAAGAGGCGCTCGAACAGCTTGTCTTCGCTTTCGTCGGGGTTGGTCTGCGCCATGAGCGTCAGCATCGCCGCCGTCGAGCGCGAGATGCCCATATGGCAATGGACGAGAAGATGGCCTTCCGTGCGTTCGGCCTTGCCCGCCGCGACCTCATCGCCGAAGCGCAGTACCGCCTCCACATGCTCCGGCTGCGGCAGGATCATGCCCTCGATGGGATTGATGATGTCGTGGAAGCGCAGAATCGTGCGGTGATGCGAGGCATAGGCTCCGAAGGCCTCCGGATCGGGATGATCCGGGTCGAGGATCGAGAGCACATGAGTCACTGCCTTCTGCTCCGGTAGCTCGGAAATTCCGCAGATCGACAGCATGGAAATGGAAAGAGACTGCATGGCAAAATCCGTTGGATGTTTAAGGCGCATCATGGTTACAGGCATTCGCGCTGCTTGTACGCGTCGAGGCGGAATATTTCCAAACCCATCAAATGATTGTGTCCTTTTGATCACAGCTGGGCGTGGCCACATTTCCGCCACCTCGACAACACCTTGTGGACACTGCCAAGCCTATGAACTCTCTTAAGAGTAGTGCTGCCGAACTAAGAGACGGTGGCATAAGAGAAAAACCAGAAACTGCGAGCCTACCCACTGATGTCTGCTGCCATGGCCACGAACATGTCCTCTCTGCGAAACGCGCTCCGCTTTTGCGTCTTGATTCTCCCGCTGGCGCTGGCCGCCTGTGTGACTTCTGCGCCTCAGCAGCAGGCCACCCGCTATATTGATCCGGCCTACATGGCCATGTACGCCGCGCGCCCCGACGAAGCGCATCCGCTTCCGGCGACGGACATCACCGAAGTCGATCCGCGCTTCCTACGCCGCGAGGTGGCCTATTACGGCCGTGAGGAGCCCGGCACTATCGTGGTGGATACGGCAGCCCGCTATCTCTACCTCGTCCGTGAAGGTGGACGCGCCATTCGCTACGGCATCGGCGTCGGCAAGGAAGGCCTTGCCTGGGCTGGCCGCGCGCAGGTCGGTCGCAAGGCCATGTGGCCGCGCTGGACGCCCACCGCCTCGATGATCAAGCGCGAGCCGGAACGCAATGCGAAATGGGCGGGCGGCATGGCAGGCGGCATCGAGAACCCTCTCGGCGCCCGCGCGCTCTACCTCTACAACAACGGCAACGACACCATGTACCGCATCCATGGCACGACGGAGCCGTGGTCCATCGGCCAGTCGGTATCCTCGGGCTGCATCCGCCTGTTCAATCAGGACATCATCGATCTCTACAACCGCGTGCCCACAGGCTCGCCGGTGGTGGTGCTGCGCGGCACCTCCCTCCCCGATGTGGAGCAGGATGAGCAGCGCGTCTCGTTTTACTGAGCGACAGTATCTCGAATAAGCATCAAGGGCTGGCCTTGGGCCGGCCCTTTTCTTTGCCTCCCCTGGAGGCCGCGCTTCTCTGTCCTATGAATCAATATCCATGCACCTTGTAAGAGGATGGCCCATGGACGATTGGTTCCCGCAGGCGCTGCGGTTCACGACGCGCATGATCGAGGTGGGCGGCATCGCCATCATCGTGCTCGGAACCCTGGGTGCGACCATCGCCGTTCTCTGGCAGGTGCTGCGAGGGCACCGCGTTGAAGGCGCGTTTAATCTCTATCGCTCCAATCTCGGACGCGCGATCCTGCTTGGGCTCGAATTTCTTGTTGCCGCAGACATCATCAACACGGTCGCCATCGAGCCGACGCTCGAGAGCCTTTTCATCCTCGGCGGCATCGTGCTCATCCGCACGTTTCTGAGCTTCTCGCTCGAAGTCGAGATCGAGGGGCGCTGGCCCTGGGAGCGGTACAAAAGCGATCAGGCTGTTGCAGCTCCCGCCCGCGCACAAAGCGATTGACGACGTAACGTTAAGCTCTTAGGACAACCTTCCGGCCCACAAGCCGCCGCCGCCCTTCAAGCGTCCGTCGGCTCCACAATCTGCCTTTCCTCCCCGTGTCATCCGCATGGATGACGTGCGGTCGCGCACATCAAGCAGCGCCCCTCTCCGGCAGGTTTTTCCAAAAGTCCGAAGCAGCCCTTTTCATCCCATTTGTGCGCATAGTGCGATGGGCTGCCTGCAGCGATAGCTTTCGATCATGACGCGCTTTGAAACAGGTGTTTTCCTGAACCGGATTCCTTTCGTGAAAATCGGTTCGGGCTCCGATCCCATCGTCGTTCTCAACGGCGGGCAGGCCTTCGTCCGCCGCCCGACGCCCGCACGCGCGCAAAGAGATGCCAAGCGCATCGCGCGGCTCCTGCCCTCTCGCCGTCCGATCTATGTGCTGGGCTACGATTCAAATCCGCCTCCAGGCTACAGCATCGACATGATCGTCAATGACGTGTCGTGGATCCTGCGCGACGAGATCGGCTCCGCGAGCGTAATGGGCATTTCGTTCGGCGGCCTCGTGGCGGCGCGCCTTGCTGCCGTGCATCCCGAATTCGTGCAAAGCCTGATCCTGATGGTAAGCGCGCACCGTTTCTCATCCGAGGGCCGCCGCAGCATCGACCGGCAGATCGAATGCGCATGGCAGGGCGACTTCGAGGGCTTCCTGAAGGAGTTCGGCCTCGTCTTCCGCCGCCCCTGGCTCAACTGGCTGCTTCGTCTGCGCTTCAGGCAGGAACGGGAGAGACTGCACGAGACGATGAACGATCCCGCCATCATCGTGCGCGGTCTTCACGCGGTGGCAGGCGAGGATTTCGGAAGCGATCCATCATGGTTGCAGGCCATCCGGCCTCGCACCCTCATCGTCGGCGCCACGCGCGACCCGTTCTTCGATGTGGAAGCCATGGAGGAAACCGCCCGCCTGATCGCCGGAGCGCAGCTCAAACTGTTCAAGGGCGAGACTCACATGCTGCCCGTCGAGCGTGCGCGCGATGTAGCGAAGGTGGTGCGGGCGTTTCTTTAAGGCTCAGAAATACCGCGCCAGATTTGCCCGGATGCGCTCCAGCACCGGCACCTTCGCATCGGGCAGCGCGAAGGGCTGGCCGGTGATGCGCTCGAAGGCGTCGATATAGACGCGCGAGGTTGCGAGGATCACGTCTGCGGGAATCTCCGGCACGGGATCCTTGTAGGGATCGCAGCGCGCGACGACCCAGCTGCGCACGAAATCCTTGTCGAAGCTCTCGGGCCGCTCGCCCTTCTCGAAGCGTTCGGGGTAACTTTCCGCGAACCAGTAGCGGCTGCTGTCGGGCGTGTGGATCTCGTCGGCGATCATGATCTTGCCGCTCTCGTCGATACCGAACTCGTATTTCGTGTCGACGAGGATGAGGCCTCGCGCGGCCGCGATCTCACGGCCCTTGGCGAAGATCGCGAGCGCGTAATCGGAAACAATCTTCCACTGCTCAGGCGTCAGCAGGTTGCGCTCCACGATTTCCTTCGCGGTCAGCGGCTCATCGTGTCCGCCGTCGAAGGCCTTCGTGGTGGGCGTGATGATGGTCTGCGGCAGCTTCTGATTATCGCGCATGCCATCGGGGAGCGTGATGCCGTACATCTCTCGCTGGCCCTGCTTGTAGAGCGAGAGGATCGAGGTGCCCGTGGTGCCGGCGAGATAATCGCGCACCACGATCTCGACGGGCAGGATGGTGAGCTTCTTGCACACGGCCACATTCGGATCGGGATATTCGATGATGTGGTTAGGGCAGATATCCGCCGTCTTCTCGAACCAGAAGCGCGCGGTCTGCGTCAGTACCTGACCTTTCAGCGGAATGGAGGCGAGATTGATGTCGAAGGCGCTGATGCGGTCCGACGCGATGATGATGCGCCGCCCGTCGGGCAGATCGTAATTGTCGCGCACCTTGCCCCGATAATGGTTCGGCAGCTCCGGGATCGTGGCGTCCTGAAGGACGTAACCGGCATATGCCTGAAGGGCTGCTTGATCGACCATGCTCACCTGCCACCGCTATTCGGGTTTTCGTCCGCCGAGTTCTAGCCTGAATCCGCAGGCAGACTAGGCCCAGACCCAAGAAAGTTGAAGCCTTTCCACGGGATCAGTTGGCGGCGTTGGCGTTCTTGCGCTGGGTGACGTTGAGGCCGGAGAGAACCACGGTGGTCTCGTAACCTTGGGAATCGACGACCGTCCATTGCTTGAGAGCATTGGCGCGGCTGTCGAAGCGCAAGGTAATCTTGGACGTGCCGCCCAGCGTCGCGCTGTCGTCGAAGCTGACCGTGATCATGCCGTCGCGGGCGATCTGCACGTCCTTCACCTTGGTGTCCCGCGCAAGGTTCACGTTCTCCTGCACCAGAAACTTCAAGGGTGTCTGGCTGACGGGATAGACGTCGTTGGTGCCGAGCCGCTTGTCGCGGATAGCGACATTACGACCGTCCGACACGATTTCGAGCGTGCTCGGCGGCGCATAGGCGAAATGCAGCTGGCCCGGACGCCGCACGGAGAGCGTGCCCTCCACCTGCTGCCCGTTGGGGTTTTTCTGCACGAAATAGGCGGACATCTGGTCCATGGCGTTGAAATAGGCATTCACCCGCTCGAGAGCCGCCGCCGGTGACGAGGGGTTTGGCGGAGACACGGGCGTAGCCGCAGCCGTCGCGGCCGCCAAAGGGGTGGGCGTCGGCACAGCCTGGGCCGGGGTCGATCGGGCAGGCTTGGGCGGCTCCGCCACCTTCACGGGGGCCGGTTGGGGAGCAGGTGCAGGCTCCGCCTGCTTGACCTCGGGTTCCGCGGGAGCAGGCTTGGGCGCAGGTGCAGCGACCGGCTGCGGCGCGGGCTGCGCTTCGGGTTGGGGCTTGGGCTTTGCGGCTTGCTGCTGGACCGTCGGCTTCGGCTTGGGAGCTGCGGTCTTGGGCTTTGCTGCCGGTTTCGCCGGCTCCGGAGCCTGGGCTGCGGCCTCCGGCGCGGCGGGTGCGGGTGCGGGTTGCGCAGGTTGCGGCTGCGCTTCGGGCGCGCCCTGCCCCTGGTTGGGCTTGAAGATGCCGTCAAGGAAACGGGTCAGCGGATCGGACGCCCGCTGTTGAGCCGCAACCGGCGAAGCGAATGCAAGCAGAAGGACGAGACCGAAAACACGACGCAAAGACTTCTTGAGCATGGCTCGACTGCAAACCCGTAAAACAACGAATGTCCACGTAAGGAGAACCGCAAAATCCTTGGCGGTCGCGCCTTATCGCGTCGATTAGAGGCTTAATGAAGGCAGGAGATTGCAGGCGAAAACGAGTCGCGTCCAGGGGCCGTCTGAGGCTTTACACGCTTCACGCGGCGTTCGCGTATTCGTCATCCTCGTCCTCGAAGGGACGAACCGGAGCGGGCTTCGGCTTCGTCGCACGAGGGCGGGACTGGCGCTTCTTCTTGGCGGGTTTCCTGGGACCCAGGCCACCGAGCCAGCCCTTCCAGCTCCAGGCGCCCGGCCCGACGAGCCAGTAGAACAGAAGCCCCGAAAGAACACCGAGATTGGCAAGGAAAACAGTCTGCTCCATCTGGCGGGTCAGGCCGCCATAATCCCAGAACCGGTGCAACGCCCCCGTGGTGATCACGAGACCGGCGATCAGGACCGAGGCGCTTATGCGCGGAGCTAAGCCCAGGATCAAGGCGAGCGGAGCCACGATCTCAACCACCACGATAGCGGTCGCCACGATGTCCCCATAGGGAATGCCCTTCAGGGTCAGCGACGCCGCAAAGCCCGAGATATTGGTAAGCCGCGCGATGGCCGGCGGCAGAAAGCAGCCTGCGAGGAGGAGCCGGCTCAGCAGCAGAATTCCGTTCGTCGCGCCAGTATTCATGGTCAAACCCCTCGCCTCTTCGTCCGCACCCGGAATCGCCGGGTCGCGGCCCGTATTAAAGGCAGAGGTTCTTAACCTGTTCTTAGCGCCCCAGAATTGTCCAAGGCCGTTTGGTCAGAGCTTCAGGTTTTTCTCGCGCAGCATGGTCTCCCACCGCAGGGTATGCTCCACGATGGCGGCGAGATCGTCATGGCGGGGCTGCCAGTTGAGCTTGGACCGGATGCGGGAGGAATCCGCCACGATATTGATCGGATCGCCGTCGCGCCGGGGGGCATAGCGGGCCTCGAACGTACGGCCCGAGACCTTGCGGACCGTGTCGATCACCTCCGACACGGAATAGCCGTGCCCATAGCCGCAATTCACCACGAGGCTCTCGCCGCCTGCGCGCAGATACTCGAGACCCTGCATATGCGCCGCAATCAGGTCCGTCACATGGATGTAGTCGCGGATGCAGGTGCCGTCCGGCGTCGGATAATCCGTGCCGTAGACCTCCATGTGCGAGCGCATGCCAAGCGCGGTCTGCACCGCCACCTTGATGAGGTGGGTCGCATTCGCTGTCGACTGGCCATGGCGCATGGCGGGGTCGGCCCCCGCCACGTTGAAATAACGCAGCACCACGAAACGCATGTCGTGGGCAGCCGCCACGTCCCTCAGCATCACCTCGGTGAGGAGCTTGGAGCTACCATAGGGCGACAACGGCGCCAACAGCGCATCCTCGGCAAGCGGCTTGTCGGACGCGTTGCCATAGACTGCCGCTGTGGAGGAAAAGACGAAGGTCTTGATTCCCGCAGCCACCGCAGCCGCCAGCAAAGAGCGGCTTTTCACGGTGTTGTTGAGGTAATAGCCCAGCGGATCGCGCACCGATTCCGGCACGATGAGCTTCGCGGCGAAATGCACGATAGCCTCGATGGAATGCGCCCGCAGGGTTTGGAGCATCAGCTCGTAATCGCCGATGTCGCCCACGACGAGCGGCACATCATCCGGCACCGACCAACGAAAGCCGGTCGAAAGATTGTCGAACACGACCGGCTCGTGCCCTGCGTCGCGCAGAGCCAGAACCATATGGCCGCCGATATAGCCGGCGCCCCCAGTCACAAGAACTTTCACGAGATCCCCTCAATCCCCATTTGCCTATCGTCGCCCGAATGCCTCTGGATTTCTAGCGCAACATGCTGGCAAAACATGGGGGCTACCCCCCAATTGCTGAGAGGATGTTGCATGAAGGAACGTACGGAATACTGGTGGGTCCATCACGATTCCGAAATCCAGCCGGCGGAAGTAGGCTTTGTCGGCGGCATTCCCGTGCATTTCCGTTTTCTCGGCACGGAAGGCCGTGTTCGGGCAGATGCGGCGGAATTGATAGAGCGCCTGCCTGCACCGCCTACGCCCGTATTCCGGCCTCAAGCAACCACTGCCGCCCCGCCCGCGAAGCCGCAGAGAAGCGGCTCCTGGCTCTGGTTCTTCGGCATCCTGCTCCTGATCCTCGTCGTCCAGTGTTCAGGCCCGCTCTTCGACGCGATCAAGTGAGCGAAGGCAGTTACGCCATTCAAAGCCGATGCGAATTCAAGTTCAGAAACAAAAAAGCACCGCTTTTGCGGTGCTTGCAGCATCATCTGAGATGAATGGTGCCCAGGGACGGAGTCGAACCGCCGACACTGCGATTTTCAGAAAAACTTTGGTGTTTTTTGGCGAACGCTGGCGGACGACGGCGTGCATGATAACGCATTGACACTATTACGATATTTCTATTGCCCTTGTCCGCTGACGCTCGCCACCGATCGCCAGTGACCGGACCATTTTGTGTCCCCAGTGTGTCCCCAGCAAGCAAGTCGCATGCTCTGGACATTGCTGGGGACACAAGATTTGATGACCTAAATTTGACAGGGACATCGAAATGAAAAGGCTGCTGACCGACATCGTTCTGCGTTCTGCTGAGCCACCATCTTCAGGGCGGCTGGAGCTTTCCGACACGCGATGCGTCGGTCTCGCCTTCCGCGTCACGTCGAATGGCAACCGGTCCTGGAGCTTCCGCTTCAGGGATCCCGTTACCAACAAGACCTCGCGCATGGGCCTGGGCAACTACCCCGATGTGTCGCTCGGCCAGGCCCGCGAGAAGGCAGAAGCTATGCGCAAATCCGTGGCGGCCGGGAGCAATCCCGTGGAGGCCAAGCGCCAGGCGCGAGAGGATGCGACGACCAAGACCTTTGAGGCGCTCACGGACCGGTACCTTCAGGAATATGCCTACCGGTTCAAGCGCAGCGCCAAAGCCGATGAGGCCAATCTCCGGCGGCATGTCCTGCCGAAATGGGGCAAGCGCCCTTACCAATCCATTCAGCGCCGCGACGTGATCGAGCTCTTGGAAGGGCTCTTGGCGCAGGGGCTGACCGGTCAGACGAACCGCGTGCAGTCCCTGGTCTCCAAGGTCTTCTCGTTTGCGCTGGACAACGACCTGATCTCCCATCACCCCTGCCTGCGCCTTAAGAAACGTGCGCCCGAAAATGCCAAGACACGCGTGCTGACATATGGAGAGATCCGGTTGTTCTGGTCGAGCGTGGTGAATCCTCCCCTCACGCGGCGCACAGGTCTTGGCCTGCGCCTGGCACTCCTGACAGGCTTGAGGATCAGCGCGATCGCCGGTCTGAGGCGCGACGAGCTGCATTCTCTCGACGACCCTGAACAAGCCTGCCTCGTCATTCCTCCCGAACGGATGAAGCAGTCGGCGGTTGGGCCGCAGCGTTCATTCCTCGTTCCCTTGTCGCCCCTTGCCCTGGAGACGGTTCAGAGCATTCTCGCGACGGTTGGGGATGATGAACTGTTCCTGTTCCCAAGCCCCCGTCGCGTGAATGGACGCGTTCCCATCGAGGGACATGCCTTCAGTGTGGCTCTCGACAGGCTCGGCAAGGAGATCACTGCGCAGAAAGACAAGAGCCAAGTCCATGCCAAGTGGGCGGAGGATCCGCCGACGCCTCATGACCTGCGCCGAACCCTTGCGACACGGCTGGGCTCTTACGGGGTCAGAGACGAGGATGTGTCTGCCGTCCTCGACCATACCGTCAAAGGCGTGACAAGGAGACATTATAACCTTTATGATCGACAGCGAGAGAAGAGAGAAGCGCTCGACCTCTGGAGCGCCAATCTCCAAACCCTCCTCACGTCGAAGGCCGAGATCATTGCGTTCAAGCGAGCAGGATAAGGATAATTGGGTGCTTCTCCCCTTTCAGGCCAGCCCTGAGCAATGGCCGAAGGACCTGACCCAAGGCACGCTTTTCCTGGCGGAAGCTGTCTTTCACGTCGGCATGGCGCGCTATCCTGGAGAATGGGCCGAAACGGAGCCCATGGCCCTTTCCTCCGCGCCCGACCTTCCGCCTGCGCTTGCGGATGCAACGCGCGAGCAGCGGGAACAGGCCCATCACCTGTTGGAGCAGCTTCTCCTCGATTATATGCCGCAACGCCTATCACCGTTGGACTATCGGCCAAGCCTTGCCTGTTACGATGGCGATGTTGCCCTTCCCTACACCTTCACTGAGAAGCAATGGGACAGACTGACGACCCACCTCTTTCTCTATGGCAACCCAAACGGGCAGCCCCGCCACCGGTTCGAGACCGTGATGACCTCGATCGCGGTAGCGGCCGCAAAAGGCGAGTTGCCGACCTTTGGAGTCAATATCGCGACGGGTGTACCGGAGCCTCTCCCCAGCACATCCTGGAATGCACGGCTTCAGGACATCGAGCCGAGATTCAAGTTCGGTCGGATCACACCGGAACGGCCTTTCGCCCCTGATCCCTTGGGAACGCACCACATCTTCATCGACAGCGATGCATTGATGGAGGTCCTCGGTCACCTTCCCGTTAAGAAACCGCCCAGGAAGCGCTCCACCGAAGAGAAACCCGAGGCCTCTCCTGCGAGCGCGCCCGAGCAAACCCCACGCACACCCGAGACTGAAGTCCCCGAAAAGGAGCCGCTAGTCCCCTTTGCCTACAGCATAAGTGAGGCGGCCCGTATGGCGGGCATCGGAAAGACTAAGCTATATGAGGAGGTGAAAGAGGGGCGACTTCCGCTGAGGAAAGTCGGACGCAAGTCCCTCATCTTCCGCGACGATCTTATGAAGTGGCTAAACGAGCAGACTGGAGCAAGCTGAGAGTTTGAAGCTGACTTCCGTCCGATCCACGTCCTAGCTGTTCTCGTAACTTCGAATGAAGAGCGGCTGAGCACGGGCGAAATCGTCCATGGTCCGAAGGCTGACCTCCAGATTGCCTGTTCCGAAATGGCCGATGTTGGTCACGTCCCGGGTAAAGTTCGGCACCAGCTCGACCGTTTTTGGATCGACCTTGAGGTAAACGGTGACGACCTTGGCCTGAGGATAGACCTCGACACAGGCGAAGTTCTTGATGCGCTTGAAGGCGATGTAATACCTCAGCTCCTTGATCTGAACATCGTCGCCCAGGCCTTGCAGATACTCACGGACAGCCTCGAAGAGATCGCGGACATTGGTGTCCGCCTGTTCCAGCCGGTAGCTGATCCTCTGCGTGTAGTACGGGTCGGCCTCAGTCGAGGAGGCCGGCGCAGGCACAGATGCCTTGACGGGAGCCGCTACGGATTGAGCGGTCACGCGCGCCTGTTTCGGCGCATGCACCAGTTCGAGCAGAAGCAGATCGTCTCCGTAGCGGCGGTAGCGCAGAAGCTCGATGTTGCGGGCGATCTGCTTGACGGCATGTTCGTCATAGCGAGTGAAATCGCCTGCGATGCAGAGAAGCCGCGGCCCGGACCAGTCGACCGCCTTCGCGGCCTCAGGCCCCAGCTTCTCCATCACAAGCCATTGGAAATCCTTGCGGTGGTCCATCAGCCAGTCGAGATAGAACAACCCCTGGCTCACCACATTTTCGTTGATGGCCCGCTTGTACTCGATGATGACGGGAGAGCCGTCCTCGTCCAGCCCCAGCGTATCGATCCGTCCGCCGTGGACGGGTCCGGTGGAATACTCGCTCGCGAGAAAGCGCACGCCGAGGAGCGCCTCGAGATTGGCTTCGAACAGCGCCTGAAGAGACTTCTCGACCTGCACTGCCTCGCCGGGAATCTCGGTAACCTGATCGCTCCCGAGGCGGAAAAGTTTGATGTCGCTCATGCTTGCAGCGCCAATGGAGCTTGGCCCCAGGCGAAGGTTCGCTCCTGCTGATCCTTCAAAAAGGCCTCTTCGTCGGTGACGGCATATCCCAGATCGCGAGCAACGGTGATGAAGCCGCCGAGAGCGCTTTCCTGGAGGCTCCCGGTCTCCCGCCCGTCCTGATTGACCACGATGGAGGAAATCAAAGGCCATCCCTGCCGATGGGCGTATTCGCACAGGCGGGTGAGATGAGCGCCGATCTGGTACCGGACCTTCGCGAACGGTGCTCCGCTCGCATCCGCAACCTCCTTGTAGGTCAGGAAGCGGCCCTCGGCGGCAGCCTGATAGATCGCGAGCCTTGTGGTCTCGAAACTGAGCCCATGCGTTCCGCGCCTTTCGCGCTCCTGAAGCAGGCGGGCAAAATCGGGATCGTCGGTGAGGTTATGGCGGCGAAACGCATCGATCCATCCCTCAAGGGTCTTCAGGTCATACGTGTCCAAAGGCTTGAGCTCGGGCTTTTTGGGAGCCTTCTTGTTCATGGTGCGGCTTTTCTCTCGGTGGGTGGGTTCATGGATCGTCTCAAGCCTTCGCCCGCCCGCGCTTCGCCTTCGGCTGAGCCGCCCGCTCGGCGTGGATGCGTTCGAGGAGCACGCTCGCCGGCTCGTCGTTCGGGTCCTGCGGCACCAGCTCGCCGCGAAAGGCCTTGGCGAGAATCTTCTCGTCGAGCCTATCCGTCAGCTCCAGCGCCCGCTTGGCCTCCGCCGCGAGGCGGTCGATCTTGGCGAAGGCTGCTTCGATGCGGCGGACGATTTCGACTTGGCTATTCGTATCTGGACACCAGAAGGGTATCTTCGCAAATGCAATACGAGGCAAGTGCTTGATTGTTGTTCCGGTGAGATGAGGAACCAAATGGCCAGTTTCGGTAAACCACCTCAGAAAATATGAGAAAAACTTAGGGTCATATCCCCTTTTCAGGCGGACCCTATGTAGAGCCTTTTGGTAACACAGCTTTGTTGGGCCGCCTTCCCATACAGCCGCTCGTCCTGGCTCCCCACCTTCGCAGACGAGAATATCACCATCTCTTATAGAAAAATCTTCGCGCTCAGTTGCCGTAAAGCGCATCATCATGACATCTGAGGTATCAAAGGCTCCCCAGCGGACATTTATATTACGGAGGTATGGAGTAAGATCACCTTTGTTCTTGGCCTTATCAAGCATCTTTCCCAGCCTGATCTCGCCAACCTCTCCGACAGTGTGCATCTGCCATTCACTCGGAACCCGATAAATAGCGCCGCTCGCTCCAATCTCCTCGCGATACTCTTTTAGAGTTTTTGAGAGCAAGCCTCCTGCAAATGCCTTCGTTAGAACACTCGCTCGAAAGCGAGCGACGAGTGAGGACGTTCTGTCCAACTCGCTGCGAGCGCGGGCGGACTTCGCCGTCAGGCTCTCCACCTTCGCCACGATCCGCTTCTGCTCTTTAGGGTGAGGGACTGGAACACTAAGGTCCGAAAGCATTTCCTTGGAAATTACACCCTGTGCGGTGCCGAGCGAGCGTTGTCGTAAATCGCTCACTTGGGTTTTTAAATAATTGTAGAGGTACTGTTGATCTAATCCGTGTGCCGGGCGGATCGCAGCGACGCTTCGACCGATAGCGCAATCAGCTCCAAGGTTGATCTTGCCTGATGTTGCGCCAACGACACAGATCAAGACATCACTAGCGGACGCCATCTTTATGGGCTTCGTCGTCCATTCTCGAATAATAGGCTCGTGGGCTCCAAACTCACCCGCTTTTACGAATGGCGTTCCATTGCCTTTAAAATTGCTTGCAGAACCAGGGGGAGCTTGGCCCATGACAAAATCAGCTAAGCTACCCAGGTTTGTCTCAACCCACCCGTTCGGCAACGTCGTCATTCCGCCGCCTCCACAATTTCTGCTGCCGCATCCGCCTCACTCAGCTCCACGCTCAGCGCCTCGATCTCCGCCATGGCGGCTGTGAGGTGCCCGAGGATCGCGGCTGCGATGTCTTCTGGCTCGGTCAGACCGTCCTCCGCCTGCTCCTCTTCCTGCCTCAACCAGGTGATGTCGAGGTTGTCGCCGCGCGCTTCGATCTGCTCACGAGTGAAGCACCGGAAGCGGCCTGCCTCGCCTTCATCCTTGCGTTCGCCTTGCCCGTTCGGATCATCCCCATAAGCGGTGATGAAATCCTTGAAGTGCTCGGCGGTCAGTGAGTTGGTCTTGCCGAAGGCGGGCATCTGGGCGCGCAGGTCGTAGACCCACACGGCGTCCGTCTTGTCGGCGGAATGGGTGCCGCGGCGCAGGAAGAGCACGTTGGTCTTCACGCCCTGGGCATAGAAGATGCCGGTAGGCAGGCGCAGGATGGTGTGCAGGTCGCACCATTCCATCATCATGCGGCGCAGCTCGCGTCCGCGTCCATCCTCGAACAGCACGTTGTCCGGCACCACGATGGCCGCGCGCCCGCCGGGTTTCAGCTTGCGGATGCAATGCTCCACGAAGGGCAGCTGGTAGGACGAGACGGCGTGCGTGACCGTGAGGTCGTCGCGCGTGGGCTTTCCACCCGCAGGACCGAAGGGCGGGTTGGTGAGGATGAGGTCTGCGGGGGCGAGGGCCGTGCCGCTGGGTGAGAGCGTGTCACCCAGATCCACATGCTCCGAGGTGAGTCCATGCAGGTAGAGGTTCATAAGGAGCAGGCGGTAGGTGTCCGGCACGTTCTCCATGCCGTGCAGGGCATTGTGCAGCTGGAAAGCCTGCTGCTTCTCGGAAAGCTCGAAATAATCGTCGGTCTGCTCCCGCATGAAACGGTCTGCGGCGATGAGGAACCCGCCGGTGCCCGATGCCGGATCCTGGATGACCTCGCCGGGCTTCGGCTGCATGAGCTGCACCAGCACCTCGATGAGCGCGCGAGGCGTGAAATACTGGCCCGCGCCGCGCTTGGTCTCCTCGGCCATCTTCTGCAGAAGGCCCTCATAGAGATCGCCGAACTGATCGCGATCCTCCGAGAACCATTCCAGCTCGTCGATAGCACTCACGAGAGTGGCGAGGTTCTGCGGCTCGCGGATGCAGGTGGAGGCATTGGCGAAGATGGCCTGCACCATGCGCGGCAGCTTCGTTTCCGGATCGCCGAGCGCGGTCAGCATGCGCCGATACAGAGTGAGCTTCGGCAGCCCATCGGCCTTGACGAGATCAGCCCAGCGGAAGCCGGCCGGGATATGCCCCTCTTCCTTGTCTTGTTCCTGCATCATCTTGAGAAACAGGAGATAGGTCAGCTCCGTCACATATTGCTGATAGGTGACGCCGTCCTTGCGCAGGATGGCGCAGCGCCGCCAGAGCTTCTGGACGATGGCATTGGTGTTCATGAGCGGAGCGTTCCTTTTGGAATCGTTTGTCAGATTTGAAGCAGATCAGGCGGCCGGGCTGGTCCAGATCGCCTCGTTGATCTCCTGGAGCAGAGGCTCCAGTTGTCCGTCGAAATCTTTTGCGATCACGTTAAAGCCGCCCTTGTGGGCGAAGGAGCCCTGGGAGAGCAGGCTGGCATCGGCGATCGGCTTGTCCTGAAGCGCCCGGCCTATGCGCCGGAGCCAATCCTTCTGCTTCGGCGTCCAGGGCCGAGATTTCTCGATGCGCAGGATCGCGTTCTCCACGCGGGTCTTGTAGGGCACCAGCGGATCGCCGAGCGCCGCCTGCCGCACGAAGCCGATGATATGGGCGGCGATATCCGCATTGCGCGCCCGGCCATAGGCCGCCCGCAGCATGCCCTCGGAATAATGCTTCTCGTCGAGCAGGCCAGCCAGTTCCGACAGTTCCTTGCGGGTCAGGTCGCGCGGGCGCTGGGTGACGGCGATGAGTGCGGGCACGGCGTTCATGTTCTCGCGCACGAACCGCTCGAAGCCTTCGATGTAATCCTCCGGCGTTGTATTCTTGCCGAAGATCTCCTCGATGCGGATCAGTTCGTCGTCATGGCCCGAGATCGTGATACCGTCGGTCGGCGCGCGCCTCTTCATGGGCTTGCGGTCGAGGATCTCGACGGCGCGGGAATGCTCCTCGAACCAGGCGAGCTTCTCGGCTCCGGAGCGAACCTGAAGAGCGGCCAGCGCCTCCTCTGGCGATTGCCTGGCGTGGCGCGTGAACTCCTCGCGCTGGGCATCGTCCATGCGCTTTGCCAAAGAGCGCAGGCGCACCACGATCTGGTCGCCCACCCAGTCCCGGTCCTCATCCGTTCCGGCCTGCTTCAGGTCGGCGACGAGCTGGGCGAGGTCGATGTCCGGGCGCACGACCACGGGGCGCATGTCGGACATCTCCTGCAGGTTGGCATAGAGATCCACCGCATCGAAAATGCGGAAGTGCTCCTTGCCAATGGCCTGACACAGGCGCGTGGCGCGGCCAATCATCTGATCGTAGAGGATGCGACTGCCGACCCGGCGCATGAAGACCAGATTGCTGATGGAGGGAATGTCCACGCCCGTGGTCAGCAGATCGACCGTCACCACATATTGTGGATAAGGATCGTTGCGGAACTTGAGGATCAGGTCCTTGTTGCCGGGCACGGAGCCGGTGATCTTCTGCACCATGCCGGCTGGGATCGGGCCGTATTCGTCCTGCAGCGCCTTGGTGAGCAGGCGCACCACATCGTCCGCATGGCTGTCGCGGGCAGCGAAGATCAGCGTCTTGCCGGGACGATCCGGCGGGATCTCGGCGGCGATGGCCTCGCAGACGACCCGGTTGAAATTCTCCGAGTAGACGCGCTTGTTGAAGGCGGCGAGGTCGTAATCGAGCCCTACATCGTCCGGCAGCTCGAACAGGTCGATCTGCCCGGTGCGCGGGTCGACGATCTCGACTTCCTCCCCGCCTTCGAAATGGATGCCTGCTTCCGCAAGAGCGGTGGTGATGCGCTTGGGCGGCAGGTGATCGATGAGCCAGCCTTCCACGACCGCCTGCCGGTAGCCGTAGCGATAAACTGGGTGGCCGAAAATCTCCCGGGTGTGGAGCGCGGGCGTCGCCGTAAGACCGATCTTCACCGCATCGAAGTAATCAAGTACCTGACGATAGGCGGACTGATAGTCCTCCACGTTGCGGAAGCCGATGTCGCTCTCGCGCAGCTCCGCATCCAGCGTGTAGCCCCGGTGAGCCTCGTCGACGATGATGCAGTCATAGGTGCCAGGCGTCGGGCGCTTTGAAGGATCCGTCTCGTTCAAGATGCGAGACACCATGGCTTGGACCGTGGCGACCTGAACTTGGTCCTCCGGCTCCGGCAGCTTCTGCTCCAGTCCTGCGACCTTGTAGATCTGCGCGAATTTCAGCAGGCCTTCCAGCTCGGTCGTCTCAAGGGCATCCGTGGTCTGGTCGCCCAGTGCCGTTCGGTCCACCAGGAACAGGATGCGGCGGAAGCGCTTGTGCTTGAGCAGGCGGTACATGAGGGCGATGCAGGTGCGCGTCTTGCCGGTGCCGGTCGCCATGGAGATCAGGATGTCCCGCTGCCCCGCCTCCACAGCCTGCTCGACGGCGCGGATCGCCTCCTCCTGATAGGGGCGCACGCCGCCATAGCCAAAGGCCTCCTCGGCCAGTCCTGCATTAGCGGCAGCGTCGTCCCGTTCGAGCTTGTTCTTGAGATCGTCGGGCGAGAACCATTCCGGCAGGGCTTGGGGATGATTGAGCTCCCGCCGCGTGTCCCAATGCCAGATGCCGGACTTGGTCTTCCATTGGCCCACATAGGGCCGCCCGTTGGTGGCAAAGACGAAGGGCACCCGGAAGGGCTCATCGAGGCCATGCTGCCAAGGTGCATCCAGACACAGGTTTTCAGGCGCGAGCCGGATCGTCCGCGCATAGCGCTTGGCCTGCTCCAGAATTGAAGGCACATCAACCGATTGGCGCTTGGCCTCGATCACGCCGATACAGGTGAGCCCCACAAACAGGGCATAATCGACAGGCCCGCTTTCCGTTGGCCACTCCGCGATCGCGCGGTTATGTCCCTTCTCTGGCCGTGCTCCCAGGGCATAGCGCAACTCCTGGCTGTTCACTTCCCAACCCATTTCGGCCAGTTGCGCATCGATCAGCAGGCGTGTGTCGGCCTCGTCCAACTCGAGGCGCGCCGCAGCGTCACGGCCTGCCTGGGCGATGCCGGCGGCATCCTGTTGGGGCGCGGCTTCGGCGGCAGCCTGAAGATCGCGAAGGCGTTGCGCCAGTTTGGCCTGTTCAGCCTCCTGCTCGCGCAACAGCTGCTCCCAGCTCTGGCGGCTTTCCCGCTCCCGGTGAACAATTTCCTCGGCGGCGGCACGCGCTCTCGCCTGCTCCTCGGCTGAGGCATTGGCAGCAGAAGCCTTCCGCTCCGCATCGAGCACCTGCTGGCGTAGGACTTCCAGCTGCTGGGCAAGCTCCTTCGTCTCGTCCTGCGGGTCGGGCGGCGGCACGAAGGGGCCCGGTTTGAAACCGGCGTCGAACGCAAACGTCTGATGAAACCAGACCCCGAGAGAGCGGATCAGCTTCAGGCAGGACAAGGCTTCCTGGTGGCCTCCGGTCAGATCATGAACGGCCTCGTTCCCTTGACGACGGATCGCATTGAAGACGTTGCCGACCTCCCGGGGCAGCACCCGCTCCACCGAGAGCCGCCGCAGGAGATCGTTGAAGCTTTCCCTTAGGGCGGGGTTATAAGTGCCATGACGCGCCGCGATCTCCTTCAGCAGGGTTTCCGCGAACTGCCGGCTCTTGATGAGGGATGTATTGGGATCATCGGCAAAGAAGCGTTCTGCCAGAACGCCCAGGCGATAAAGCTGTTCGCTCAAATCGCGCAGATGATCGAAGTTCGCGGATCTCATTCTGCCCCTACCCGACGACTACGGGTTGTTCTTCCGTGTGCGTCACAAATGATATGAGATGCTATGCTGTTCGCCTAGTGCCTCGGCAGGGCTCAAAGACGCATCTGCCCCACCCAATGCTCCTCGGCGATGATCGAGATCGGAATGCCGTTGCTCCGCATGTCGACAGCCTTCTCGATCTTGCGCCCATAGGAGGAATGAGCCCAGCTCTCCGTCGTGTAAGACCCGATCACGAGATAGGTGGTCTTTTGGGTGAGGCTGCCTGGGACGCCCCCGAGCTTGATGACCGCGCTCTGGCAATCCTTTCGGCTCCCGAAGGCGAACGTGCCGGTGAGGCAGAAGCTCGAACCGCTGAAGGTCAGCGTTGGTGCCGGCTCGCACAGCGGAAGGGTCGAGGCTTTCTGCACCTCGCCGATTTCGAAATCTCCGGCACAGAACCGGCTCAAGTCATCCAGAAGGTCGGCCGCTTCTTCCGAATCGAGGATCCCATCGGCCAAAATCCTGTCCACGCGCTCATAGAGCAGCCGAACAACCGGGTTGTCCGTCAACGTGGCGTTCGCGACGATCCATTTGAACAGGTACTCCGCCTCGGCCTGATTGACGATGCCATCCGCGATGATGCCGTGGGCGAGCCCAATCAGTTCGTTGATCTGACGATCATCAAGCCTCGCCCTGTTGAACAGGCGATGTAAACGCGTCTCGGACATAGAGCACCCCAGGTTGTCTAGGCGCTAGATTACAGCCAAGCTCGGACAACTTCTATGTGGTTGGCCGTCAGCAGATTGGTTTGATTTGGTAGCGGAGGAGGGAAACGCTGAACCTCCCTCTCAAACCCTTATTTTCCAACAATCCTGAGCTCTCGAAACTCTGCCGCTCCGCTACCAATTGTACCTGTTTTCTGTACCCTTGGCAGCGCCAAAAGAATGCCAAGGCTTAGCAACAAGCGTGCATAACCACTCGCTAGATACAGATTGTGAATACGTATCTAAGCTAGAGCAGCTTGCCGTCAGGGGGCGAACCAGCCTTCTCTGGATCTGGATCCAGCCCCAATTCTGGCTGGGGATGCGCTTTCTCTAATAAATTAGCAGCCACCTTGTCGTTCTGCAGAGCAGAAACCCAAGCCTTCGCAAAAGAAGCCCTATCTATATTAAGAAAATCGAATACTGCTCCAAGGAAGCCCTTGGTCTCGACATCAAGCTCATCAAACGTTGGCAGGTCAACTGAGTACGCCGCTCGCTCTAACTTTCTAGCAATATTAAAAAGGGCCTCATTTTTAGTTAGACGAGCAGCAATTTCTGCTAAATTTTCCGCTGGAACAGCCATTGCGTCTTCAATGAAAGCGTCGCGAACTAGCTTGGCCACGGCATTACCATTAGGCGCGTATTGCCGTATCGCGGCTTCCGCCCATTTGAGCCGCTGGCTCGTTCCCTCTGCATCTTCACCGAAGCGTAAGGCATGAACCATTTGGCGATGACGCTCTTGGAACGGGCGCAGCGCCGATTCCGCTGATGCGAAGTCAAGCGAAGCGGCTGCAATGGCAGCAGCTAAATATGTTATTCGTCCCGCAACTCTAGATGAGACCGAGTCAGGGTGAGCCATCAAAGCCAATCTTGCCAATGCTTGCGCTTCATCTAAAGCGGTGTTGGCAGAAGCAGCTCCAAATCGGTCAGCTACCGCCGACTTGATCCGGTCCCAACTCTCCTTCAGACCCTTTGTACCGCGTCCAGCATCAACGTTGCTAACTAATGTGTCCAAGGCCTCTTCGGTAATGCGCTCGTCGACATTGAGTTCAGGACTGTCCTTCATTCGCTGGATGTCTGCGCCGTCGATCCAGAGCACTCCGTTACGGCGAGCGAACTCTCTCAAAGCAGGCCGGTTATCGGTTGTTGCAACACCAGCCCCTTCGACCTGAATAGCCTCCGCAAGGCCTTTTACGAAAAATAGGCGCTCCGCAGCTTGAGGGGTCTTCTTGTCTTTGATGTCAACAATTGTACGCCGCCGAGCAAGAGTTGCCGACCTCTCATAGACCCAGAGATCTATGTCCGTAAGATCTGCCCCTCCAACGCGCAGGGTCACGCCTCTAACAACGAAAAAACCTGCACGAAGGAAGTACGCTCGTAAGAGCTCCTCAGTTTTACGACCCTTGTCGCCAGTTTTCTTTAGGTTCATAGCCCGCCGCCGCCTCTAACCGCACTCAACAGGGAACGTGTCTGGGCTTTGCTGATCGGGCTTTGCGTTTTGCGGAACGTCTCACGAGCCGCCTCTGGCGGGGTATAGCTTCGCATCCCAGCACTCGGCAATGCCTCAAGAGCTGCTGCCGCGCCGTTTCCACCCTGTAAGACCTGCAACGCAATCTCTCCGACTTCCCGCTTCAGAAGTTTCATAGTGAAGCTTCCACCTACACGACTAATTTTCACGACACGCTCAAATTCCAACGCACGGTAGTCATGTCCTATCGCGGGAGCTGGCCCAACTTCTGCGCCTCTGAGCAACTTCTTAATTAGAAGGCTAACACCCCAAATCCGCCCTCTTTCTGGTTGGCTCAATGACATACCATAACTGAGCGCAGCAACGAGTGCCTTGGCGTGATCAAATGCGTCATCCACGAGTGGGTTCGTAAATTTATGGAAAGCACCAGGAGAGGTGATCAAAACATGATCTCCACCCTCATTAGATACAATATTCATATCGTATAGAGCAGCAGCCTTCAATTTCGACAGCAGCTTTTCACCTAATACTTCCTCTGCAAACGTAGCGGTTACACAACCCTTCGAGCGCAAAATTTCGTCGAATTCACGAACTTTCTGCTCTTCATCTGTATTCAGCGAGTCCAGAACCCGCTTAGTCTTCTCTGCCGTCTCTCTTCTGAATAAATTGCCATTGAAAAGAAGCCGGTCTTTCCCGTCTCCTTCGGAATCTACAAATCCAATTTCTGCCGCTCTCTGGAGAAAGTCTGCAGCGTCAGCATTCGTAAGTTTGTGGTTATCTCCAATCAGCTCCTGAGCCATGTGACTTGGCACAGGTGAGGTAGAAACCAACTCCGCTAGGTCGATTGCAGCCCTCTCGTAGGATTGAGGCTCGTTATCGTCAAACAAATCAGCTGCATGGTTAAGGGCGGTCTGGCCAGTAATACCAAGGACGGCCACCCCACCATCAGCACGATCTATGACGCGCCGGCTTTCAAGCTGAGCAAGGCATGGTTCAAGTTCAGACTTAGGATTAAGACCACCAATTCGAGCAGCAACAACCACCTGATCGTGGCTTAAAACAGCCTCATCAGACTCTGCTAGACGGGCCAGAAGGGTTGCTGCCTTTGAGGCAAGGTCAATAGCACTATATTCAGCGGCACCCCGGAGGTCTGCAGCAACCTTCCGGCCATGATGCACCACCCAGGCCCCTTTTGTCTTCTTGTCCATATATGCCCCCTACTGCCCTACTTTTAGCAAGCTTAGCCGACAGTTCTAGCAGGACAATAGGTCAATTCAAGCATCAGTTGAAATTATAGAAAAACGCAACCCAGAGATACAATTATGCGGCCTTGAGGGAGCCGTCATTGAAATTAATCACAGCCAACATTTCTACTCTGTCCCATCTTCAACAAATTGTAAGAGCTGACTTGACCTTGCACTAGGCAGATACCTGTACAGAGTGGAGGATGTAACACCCAACCGGGACGCAATATCAGCAACAGATAAAGCATGCTCCCTTAATAGCGCTCGAGCTATCTGGAGATCTTGCTCTGTAAGGGATCGAGGACGTCCACCCACTCTTCCCCTCGATCTTGCCGCTAATAGACCAGCCATTGTTCGCTCACGAATGATGGACCTCTCGAACTCAGCTAATGCCGCAAAGATATGAAAGATCAGCCTTCCACCCGGCGTCGTCGTATCAATCGCTTCGGTCAATGAACGAAATCCGATTTCCCGACGCTGAAGATCATCGACTGTCTCAATCAGCTGTTTGAGAGATCGGGCAAGGCGATCCAGCTTCCAGACAACGATTGTATCTCCTGCCCTTACGTAATCCAGAGCCGCTTTCAGCTCTGGCCTGTCCCGCTGTGCTCCCGATGCCTTCTCGACAAACACACGCTCGCACCCAACTGCCTTAAGAGCATCCATCTGGAGCTCTGTCTTCTGATCTTGTGTCGAGACTCGAGCATATCCAACAAGCACGTTCTTCTCCGAAAACTCGTCACCGCTTGGACGTTTCAAGACAGGAGTTTCCGGACACAGTTTTGAGACATCAACATGCAAGCCGAAATCGGTTTTGCACCATCCAAAATCATAGTCTCCGAAAAACGTTGGTCTCAATGCCCATTTATGCGGCTGTAGCCTCCGCCCACTTCCCAAAAAGCTGTTCCCAAAAAGACGACCGATCCGTGCGGTTCGGTTGGATGAACTGAACAAGTAAATCCCAAAAGAAAGAAGAGCACCGGCGCGCTTCCGCCTCGCGCCGGGATGAAGCTCGAGACTGGCGGATCCACCACAATTGAAAAGGAAAGACGTGCATGACAGTGCATGATGACTTGCGGCTGCCTCCACCGGAGCAGCCGGAGGGCGAACCGGCGCGCCCGATCCCAACGATGACGTTGCGGGATTATATCGCTGAGGCCGGTCGGGCCGTCCGGCAGGCCCTCCCTCCAGAGGCCTGGGTCGAGGCCACGGTGCTCGATGTCCGGCGGGCGGGAAAGGCCTACAGCGTCGATTTGATCGAAGCGAACGCCGAGAATCCCAGCACTTGCGCCCAGATGCGGTGCTTTCTCCGCGACGACACGCTCGCCCGGATTTCCGAGGATCTGGGAAGCGAGTTCGACCCAACTCTTCTCAAAGGTGTTTGCGCAGTGCTCAAAATCGCACCAAGCTTTCACCAGCGCTACCACATCCAGGGGCGCATCGTGGGCCTCAATCCGCATTGGGTGCAAGGCATACTGGAGCGCCAGACGGCCGCAATTCGTGAGAAACTCCAGGTTGCGGGGCTCTACCGCAAGCAGGATGCGTTGCCGGAGCCGGTCGATGTGACACGGCTGGCGGTCATCCACCCGGCAGGGTCGGCGGGATGGTCGGATGTCCGATCCGAGCTTGAGCGTCTTGAGTCTGCCGGCATCGCTCAAACGCATTGGATTCCGGCCACTTTCGAGGGCCGCGAGGCTCGAAAATCGCTCTGTTCTGCCTTGGACGCTGCATGTCGCGCCGCAATGGAAGGCGGACTCGACCTCATCCTCCTGGTGCGGGGTGGCGGCAATGCAGGCGGTCTGGCGGCTGTGGTATCGGAAGATGTGGCACGGGCGATCTGCACTTCGCCGGTTCCGGTCATCACAGGTCTCGGGCATGCCAGCGACCGCTCATTGCTCGATGAGGTCGCATGGCAGTCGGCCGATACGCCGAGCAAGGCGCTTGGCCTGATCCTGACCTTACTCCGGCGGCGGGCTGAGAAGGTGATGCTCGACGTCGGCTCGATCCAGACGGATGTGGACCGCATAGTCAACCGTATCGCGCGTCCGAGTCTGGAAGCAGCGTTGGAGATGTTGCGGCGGAATGTAGATGCCGTCGTCGCACAGGAAGAGCATCGTCTGGCAAGCGCCTGGCAAACCATCCAAGCACGGCGCGCCGGTTTTCTCGCCGAACTCGACGCTCTGCAAGCGGACCTTGATCGGGCCCGGGGCGAGATCGTGCTCCTCACACGCGAGCTGCCTGACAGGCAGGCGCATGACCTGACATCAGGATATGCGAGCCTGCTGGAGGACATCCGGTCAAGGCTCCAGCGAGCCGACGATACGGAGCCGCAGCTTCAGCTGATGACGACCTCGGCGCATCAGCTTGTGGACCGGCAAACGACCATGCTCGCTGAGCTTCGTGGGGAGGTCGGCCGCTCGGTGGTTCACCGGATCGACGACGCTGCTCGCGATCTCGATGCGCTTCACACCGAAGTTCGCGCTCTTAGCCTCGATGACACTCTCAAACGTGGGTTTGCCGTCGCCGTCGACTCCGCCGGGCGAATGATCGCTACGGCTGAGACAGCGCGCTCAAGCCGCTTCACGCTTCACTTCGCAGATGGGTCCATCTCCGTCCGCGCGGACTCCACTTCCTAAACTTCAACATCGAAAGGAAAAATCATGTCGAACCAGAACGATAACTCATCGAAGCCTACTACGTCGCGTCTTTACGCGGAGCATTACGCGAAGTTGCGAGAAATCGCCGAGCGCCTGCGCACCGGCGGCCCGGACGACGTCGACCGTTTGGTCGAGGACTTCCGCACGGCAATGGCAGCTTACGACGTCTGCAAGGTGCGCCTCGATGCGATCCGGGCAGAGATCGATTCGGAGCTGACGCGCAACCAGCCGCTCTGAGGCTGCACTCATTATAGGAACCGCAACCCGAGGCCGCCGAACCCGTTTCGGCGGCCTTTCAGCATGGACGTTCGAACACTGATGTCCTTCACTTTCGCCATCATGGATTACGACAGCTACACGCAAACCATCACGGTCATCACTCCGCGAGGCCGGATGAGCACGACGCTCACAATCCTCCAAAACGGATCCGCACCCCAGCCGGAATTAACCGTCGAGGTAGAAGAATTCTACCAAGCTTGCGCAAATCTCTTCACTCGGTGGGTTGCATACCTGAGAGCCACTTCAGCGGATACCAAGATGGTTGTTGCGGGAACGCAAATCATTGTGACCGTTATTCATGACGATGTTCCACTCAGTTTGAGGCTCGACAGTTCCAGCCTCAGCGCGATCGATAGTACCGGCATGGTGGACGCCATTTATCCGATGGCAAACTGCCTCCGGTGCGACGACCTCCAGGAGGCCGCCGATGTCCTGCTGTCGATTTTGAAACATTTGAGGGAGCGGGCAGCGGCGGAACGAGATTAGAACGCGACAGCTAATGGCGGCGTTGCCCGAAGAGCCAATCCCTCCATTCCGTCGACGGCAACATTCCAGGCGGCACCCGGTGATCCAGGCCTTGATATTCCAGCAAGGTCGCATGACCTCCGCCTTCCGCGACAGCCCTCGCGAATTTGCGGATGGGAGCGATGTCGTTCTGACGATCATCCGTGCCGTGAACGAACATGATGGGCGTTCGGATCATTCGCGCTAGCGATAAATCCGGGGCGACACCCGAGAAAGCCAATGCCCCTGCAAAAGAGCCGACGTCCTGCGCGATGAGATTGAGAGCGGTAGAGGCTCCCATGGAGAACCCAATGACGTAGATACGGGACCGGTCGATCGGCAGATCCCCGGCAAGTTTCTCAACCAGAGCTCGTATGGCGGGCATCGATCCGCCCGGCCGGGAGATCGGATATCCGTCGACTCCCGTTTCATAATCGGCGCTGCGAATGGCAACCTGAGGCGCGACTACATATGCCTTGAACTTCGAGCGGATCGAAGGAAGCGCCCAGGATTTGATGAAGGGACCCATATGCGTGGCATTGTTGGTACCCATCGCACCCGTTCCATGGAGCACCAATACCAGTGGAAATTTTTCCGGCATGGGGCCTGTATCCGGTTTTAGGATGCGGTAGGGAAGCGCGATACCATCGGGGGCCATGAAGCTCGCCTCCGCGAGGTCCGTCGCTGAAGCGTCGGACAGGGTCCGAAGTTGTGCCCTCTGCTCAGGCTCCAATGTATAGGGGATAACCCGATGCTCAAGAGGAGCCCCAATCGCGTTGTATGCCAAGAGAGCTATGCAAGCGGCCAGCCCGGCTACCCAATGATTGTAGTTCATCGACGAACGAAACTCTCGCACTTTCATCAGGCTTCCGATTAGCACTGCACCTAAATAAGTGCAAAAACGGAGCTCGCTGAAAATGCGATGCTCCTTTGCCGGTCATGAGCACTGCGAAAAATCCCGGAGCGGCAGACCGGGCGATCTGGCAGAGAAGCTCCCGGAGAACGACGATCCCCATCGAGAACGCCTCCCGAAAATGACTGTTCTTCCCGGAAGAACGCCCCTGAATGACCGCCCGGAAGGACGGAAGAGTCCCCAAAAAACCGAAGGCTCAATTCCGCAATATTTATGGGTCCGGCGACCCATGAAATTTTGCCGGCACCTGCGTGCCGATTGAGGTGCAAGGCACATGCCCCAAGGGAAGCACATGCCGTCGCATGTTGCATGAAGTCGTTTTGAGCGACACGCTCTGGAAAGCGAGGCCGCCAGCACCATGTTGTTATAGTGTGACGAACGTGGTTGTCATGAATCCGGAAGTTCCGATATGGAATGCACTGCAGGATCTCTCCCGTGCCGTTGCGCGGGCGAAGGTACGTGCGCCATCGAACGACTTCTCAGGGCTCATTCCCGCACCGGCCTTCGCTGGTTCGGAAATCGCTTCATCGCCAGGGATCGACCCGGTCGTGCGACGAGCGTTTGACAATCCCGGCATCCGCTTCGGCAAGCGAACGAAGGGATCGTCGAGGCCAGTCTCCCCGACGGGCACCGTGTCTTGTCATTTCTCTCAGACATTCGTGTCGAAAACCTCTCCTATCCTGAAGATGATCGAGGAGGCCCGCACCGGCCGCAGGAGGGTGTCATCATCGGCTGCGGCTCACGAACTCTACATCGAGCGGGAAAACGCAGCCGAGAAGATCGAGCGGGAACGCGAAGCGTATTATGACAGTGATGATGGCTATGTCGGCACCGAGAGGAGCGCCATCGAACGGCTACAGCAAGAGGCGGCCGAACGCAGTTCCGAGGGGCATCAAAGCTATCTCGAACGCTTTGGTGCGGTTGAAATTATTCCGGACGGCATTTCGGACGCCGACCTTGACGCATTGGAGATCGCCTCCTTCGGCACCATCGGCAAGACGCTCGCCGAGCGCCACGCATTTTGGAGAAAGGTTGAAGAAGCCGAATCCACACCGCAGGGCGACGATGTCGATCTCCGCCGTTCCGAGAACGAGGCTTGGTGGCAGCGTGCCTTGGCCGCGTCAGCCAGCGCTCCGCCGGCGCTGAGGAAGGTGCTTCAGGAGCAGGCTCGATCAGGCGTCGCTTCAGACATCAGATTGAAGATTCCGACCGCGAAAGCCCTTGACGTTTATCGATGGGCAATCGGGATCGGCAGGGATGCCCCGATCAAGATCACACCCGGGCGCGGCGGGCGCACGCAGACACGGATCATCGCTGAGCTTCCCTATGAGCTGTATGGGCGCGAGCGGCTGGAGATCGTGCGCGATTTCACACGAAAGTTGTCCGAAAAAGGCTTCCCGTTCTGGGCGGTGATCCATGCACCCGATGCCAGCAACGATGCCCGAAATTATCACGTTCACATCGTCTACTACGACCGTCCTTGCCGCCGGATGCCTCACCCGAAGACAGGCGAGCTGGTATGGGACTTCGAGATCCAGGAAGAAAAGGTCTACAAGAGCTACAACCGGCGCGTCGTCAGACCTTTCCAGCAAAACAAATCGCGCGAGGCCTCAAGGAAAACATGGATCTCCACCTTGCGGGCCGCCTGGGAAAGGACGTCAAACGCGGCTTTGGAGAAGGCTCAGGTCGGAAAGCGCTATCACTTGAGCAGCAATGCTTCCGTCGGGATCGAACTCGATCCGCTCAAGCACATTCCGTCGCGAACCTTCAACAAGGAACGAAAGGGCGAGTTGACCGCTGAAGGGTCGAACCTCGCCCGGCGGCAATGGCAACTTGTTCTCCAGCAGCTTATCCGGGAGCATGAAAAGCGCAGGGACAGGCGCAGGAAAGCAATCGATCATCGGGCCCGATTGGCCAGCCAGAAGGCGCATTCCTTCAGCCTCTGGAAGGCAGTGGCCATAGGGGAGATCGAGAAATACCGCTGCATGGCCCACAAGACGGCTGCGCGGTTGAGCTTTCTGGAATTCAATCAGGATCTGGTGCGTTTCGTGACGGACCGGGTTGTGTCCCGGCCCAAGCTCATGGCCCATAGCGCCCGTAAGGAAGACGGGTTGTCCGGTCGGAAGCGGTCGATGGCGGACGCTGGCGAAGGCGATCCATTACCGCATCTGTCCGCGCTCCGTTTCATGAATACCGTCTACGATGCGGCTCTCACACGGGATCGCGAGAACGGACTGCTGGTGGCGAGAACGGCGGCTTTGCTGAGAAGCATCGTCGCACGCCTCGACATCATGATCCGGCAACCGCGAATTGATCCGCGTCATTTGGTACGGGACCGCATCCGGCACGAAGCGATGGAAGAAGCAGCTGTCGTGCAGCGGGCCGAACGGAAGGGGAGCGTCGCGGACGCTGTCCAACGTTACGCGGACGCAGCAATCCCGGCGATCCTTCAGAAGCTTGATGCGATCGGCGACCGGGGAGAGTCTCAGGCTTCCGGCCTCGATCCGGTGGGGGGAAGGTCATCCGCGCGAACAGCTGACAGGGATGCTGCCGGTCAAAGCGCGGGATCGGGAATTCAAGACGGGCACACGAAACCTATTTCTACATCGACGGAGTCGACGAGCCCGCAAGCCGTTGCCGCGCGCCGCTTGCTCCAGACGGTTCCGCCGTCGCGCAAGGTGGAAACAGAACGATACGCTCGAACGCCCGATGGAAATCGTCGCGACCTTTTTGTCAGCCCGCCGCGTGAGACAGGTGAGAGCAAACCGGAAACGAATTCACAGGCCGTGAGCCCTAGGCCTGTTCCGACCAACCGAACCGGGACGGCTCACACCGTCATGCCGAAGAGCACGGTGCTGCCGCCCAGAGAGCCGAAGTCCGTTCGGCAAAATGCTCCGACAGCTGCAAAGGCTGCGCCTGCCCCGGACGATCGCGCCTCACCGGCGTCCTCCGCCGCAGCCGTTGCGCGGCAACCCGAAGAAGCGGCCCCACTCCGGCGCGGCCTGGCCCGTGTGATGGCAGTGGGCCGGGAAGCAGCCGTTCCGGTCAACGCATCGACCGATACTCTGAGAGCCGCGTCTCGTTCGCGGGAGCATTCCGAAGCGATCCAGCGGCAAGCCGGGTCAGAGGCGATCGCCTCGCCGCCCCGTCAGGATGGTTCCGTCTCCACTCCGTCGACGCAAACGGCAGTCGGCAGGATTGACGAAGCCCCTCAGGCCGAAACGCCACAGGCCAGGAAGGCGAAAATGAAGCGTTCGAGGACGAGGAGTTCAGATGACCTGGAGAGGTGAGCCCGGTTCACGTGCTCCAATCCAGGGCACGAGCCAGGGTCCTCGGCGCAACGCCGTACTGCCTTGCCACGTCCTGCAGGCTCCTTCCCTGGTGCATGAAAAGCAGCGCATCGAAGCACTGGTCCGCCGTCAGCGACCGTGGCCGTCCGGGACGTCGTCCGCGGGAGCGCGCCACCTGGAGACCGGCCTTCGTTCTCTCGCTGATGAGATTCCTCTCGAACTCGGCAAACACGGCCAGGAGCTGAAAGTGCATCATTCCGCTGGGCGTCGTCGTGTCGATCGGGTCCTGAAGCGACTTGAACTGAACGCCTCTTTGTCCCAGTTCATTCAGCAGACCGATCAGGTGGCTCAGGGAGCGGCCGAGCCGGTCGATCTTCCAGACTACAAGTACGTCGCCCTCATTCAAGGTGTTTAGGGCATTCGTGAGTTCGGGCCTGATCTTGCGCGTTCCCGAGACGCCGATGTCCACGAAGACCGGGTCGCATCCCTCAGCCTTCAGCGCGCGAACTTGCAGTTCGGGATCCTGCTCATCGGTCGAAACGCGTGCATATCCTATTTTCATCGGCACTTTCCGCTCAGAATCCGTGTCCTGAATCGACATTGACAAAATCGACCCTTATCCGCGTCTCACCCGTCATCCGGTCCCGCTGAGGAAAAAGAGCTTTTCCAGCAGCGTGTTGATCGTTCCGACCCCTACCGCCAAAGAGACGGTGACAAAATCCGTCGTTTTTCGCAGGCGGAAAACGGCCGAAAGAATCCCGTCTCCAGAATCGCGCCTCTTCCCCAACGTCATCCATCCGGTGGACCTGGGAGTGCCTCATTCCGAGATCGCCTCAGGCAGGCCCAGAGCCATTAAATGCAACGTTATACATGGCAAATACGACAATGAAAAAGATCTGTTTCATCGCTGCTGCAGGCATGATGCTTGCAACAGCCGCACCGGTCCTTGCGGCAGATTGCGAGGTCCCAACGTTCCAGACGGCGGACAACCGGACCGTCGAGGGCAGAATGACGGTGAAGGCCGGCAAGTCCTGCTCGGTGTCGATGGGCACCGGCGCGGCAGGCGTCAGCGATCCGGCGATCCTGAAGGCTCCCAAGAACGGTTCAGCCCGTATCCAAGGTTTCCGGGCTGTCTACACTCCCAAGAAGGGCTTTCAGGGCGCGGACAGCTTCACCTACACCCGCTTTCAGAATGACCGCTGGGGCAACCGGGCCCAGCGCACCGTCGATATGAAAGTCGAGGTCGTGCCATAACATAAAGTGGCAACCGATTTCGTCTTTGCGGCAGGCGGTTCGGGCTGCCTGCCGCATTTTCCAGGGCTGATGGAGAGCATTGATCGAATGGCATATATGGTCGCCCTGATCGGTTAAGTTTACCGCTCGGTAAATTTCCTCGACCATTTTACGTTCATCCCTGACAAATTTACCGTTCGGGAAATTCAGAATTGAATTTCCTCCCTAATCCATGTAGTTTCCCGCTCGGGAAATAAACATGAAGTACATCATCCAAGACCCTGCTCAACTGGGCCGTATCGTGCGGGAGACCCGCAAGGCACTTGGCCTGAACCAGCCCGATCTCGCCCTGACGGCCGGTGTCGGGGTGCGCCTGCTTGTTGAGATCGAGAAGGGCAAGCCGACTGCCCAGATCGGCAAGGTGATGCAGGTTCTTGCCGCACTCGGGATCGAGATCGGCCTATCCCTCCCCTCCGGCATCGAGGTGAAGAGTGGCGGATCGAACTCTTGATGTCTGGCTGAGCGGCCGCAAGGTCGGCCGTCTCGACCAGGAGGCTGGGCGGATCGCCTTTGCCTATGACGAGGCTTATCTCGCCTCGGCGGATGCGACGCCTCTCTCCGCTTCCCTGCCCCTCAAAGCGGAACCCTTCGACGACAGGACGGCGCGGCCCTTCTTCGCCGGGCTCCTGCCGGATGAGGGCAAGCGCGATCAGGTGGCGCGCGTGCTCGGCGTCTCAGCCCGGAACGACTTTGCGCTTCTTGATGGAATCGGTGGCGAATGCGCCGGGGCCGTAACCTTTGTCCACCCGGGCGAAACGCCGGCAACAGTGGCAGACGCAGAGAACTACCGGATTCTGGATGAGGGCGAGCTTGCCTCCATCATCAAGGACCTGCCCAACCGCCCTCTTCTCGCCGGCGAGAAGGATATCCGCATCAGCCTTGCCGGGGCACAGGACAAGCTGCCGGTTCTGGTCGTCTACGGTCAGATCGCGCTTCCCCTTCAAGGCGCTCCGTCATCGCACATCCTCAAGCCCGCCATCAGCCGGATCGACGACAGCGTAGCGAACGAGGGCTTTTGCCTTGCGCTCGCCGCCCGAGCCGGTCTCGATGTGGCGCATGGCGAAATCCGAAGAGCGGAAGATCAGCCATTTCTCCTCGTCGAGCGCTATGACCGCGTGGCGCAAGCTGGCGGAGATCTGCTGCGGCTGCACCAGGAGGATTTCTGCCAGGCGCTAGGGGTGCCACCAGAGTACAAGTACGAAGCGGAGGGCGGACCGACCCTCGTCCAGGCCTTCGATCTAGTTCGGAAGGCTACCCGCCCTGCCGCCCTTTTCGTTCCCCGGCTACTGGATGCCGTGATCTTCAACATGCTCGTCGGCAATCACGACGCGCATGGAAAGAACTATTCCCTTCTCTACAGACCGGGCGGAGCCGTGCTGAGCCCGCTCTATGACGTTCTGTGCACCGCCGCTTATCCTGATCTGACGCCGCGTCTTGCCATGAAGGTGGGCGGCTACGACGTGTTCGACCAGATCATGCCCCGGCATTGGGAGCGCTTCGCCAAGGCGGCCCATCTCGCCTTCCCAGGCGTACGGCGGCGGGTGCTTGATATGGCGGAGCGGCTCCCTGCCCTTGCGGAGCAGCTGCATGGGGATTTCGGAGATCAAGGGAACGATGCTCCGGTCCTCGGACGAATCGTGAGTCTCATCAAGACACGTTGCGAGGCGACACAGAGGCGTTTCGCGGAGGCTAAGTCTGTATAGTGAGACTGAAGCGGCGGCTTACAGCTTCATTCCGGCGCTCTATTGATAGCCTCGGCAGATCCTGCCGCAGGTCCGATGTGAACCCAACGAATGAGAGCCTACGCAACCGAACGACGGCGGACAGATTTCTTCTGTGTCCCCAATGTGTCCCCAGCCAAAAATGCACCTTGGCCGCAGACCTCGGGGACACAAGAAAGTATAACTATTTCAGAGATTTAAATGGTGCCCAGGGACGGAGTCGAACCGCCGACACTGCGATTTTCAGTCGCATGCTCTACCAACTGAGCTACCTGGGCATCCGATACGCGGCTTAAAGCCGTGCGCGTCGTGGGCGGTTGTATAGTCAGACCTTTGCCGCCTGTCCAGCCGCACATCGAGAAAAATTTGTAAGAAAAGTTATTCGCCGTCTTCCCGGTCGTCCTCGCCCCGATCCTCCGGGTCGTCGACGGCGGGAATGGCGTAGCTACCCGTAAGCCAGCGGTTCAGGTCCACGTCAGCGCAGCGCTTGGAGCAGAAGGGCTTGTATTCCTCAACCGTAGGCTTGCCGCAGATCGGGCACTTGCCGGCGGATGCCAGGGGGTTGTTCTCGTTGGCGGGGTCCATGCCTAGGCTCCTCATCGGATCAGGCGGCGTCGAGCCAGGTGGAGCGCACGGGATAGCCTTCCCCGTCCAGGAGCGCCACGGATTCGTAGAGCGGCAGCCCCACCACGTTGGTGTAGGAGCCGACGAGCTTCACCACAAAGGTGCCGGCAAGGCCTTGGATGGCATAGCCGCCCGCCTTCCCGCGCCATTCGCCGGAGGCGATATAGCGCTCGAATTCTTCCTTGGAGAGGCGCTTGAAGCGCACGCGGGTCTCCACCAGCCGCTCGCGGATCGAATCCTTCGGGGTGACGAGGCAGATGGAGGTGTAGACCCTGTGCGCGCGCCCAGAGAGCAGGCGCAGGCATGCGGCGGCCTCGTCGACCACCTCGGCCTTGGGCAGGATGCGTCCGCCCGCCACCACCACCGTGTCGGCGGAGAGGATATAAGCGTCCTTCAGATCCTCCCTGTTGCGGGCGGTCTTGCGGGCCACTTCCGCCTTGGAGCGGGACAGGCGCTTGGCGAGGTCCTTGGGGCCTTCGTTTTTTAGGGGCGTCTCGTCCACATCGGCGGGCAGAAGGGCATCGGGCTCGATGCCGCCCTGCTGAAGCAGGGCGAGCCTGCGGGGCGAGGCGGAAGCCAGAACGAGCTTCGGACGCAAGGTTGAATTCGACACCTCGGAAGAAGACGCCACTTTGATCTCCACGCTAAAGAGCTTCCCTGCCCTTCACGGTTGTTGATTGCTTCTCGGGCTTAAGGCTACGCCCGGTCACAACATGGCACCAGGCGCGCTTGAATCAAGCGGCCGGAGGCGGCTCGCTGTCCGGCACCGTCGGCTGCGGGACAGGAGCGATGCTCGCCGCATGAGCCCGGTCGAGCTGGCGGTAACGCAAGACGCTGAACGGGATCGAGGCCAGGAAGAGCACCGTGATGGCCGTCAGCATCTCCCACGGGAAGTTCGCGAGCAGGCCGAAGACCGCCACCGAGATCACGAAGATCGGCAAAACCCAGTGACGCGGAACCTTCAAGCCGATGGTCTTGCCCGAATAGACGGGGATGGTCGACACCATCAGGAAAGCGAGCCCGAGCAGATAGACGAGCGCGATGGGCGCCGCAGCCGTACCGATCGAGAAGCCGAGAAACGAGAGATAGAGGGGCAGCATCGAGGTGAGCGCCCCGGCAGGCGCGGGCATGCCGGTGAAGAAGTTCTTCTTCCATTCGGGCCGGTGCGGATCGTCCAGCATCACGTTGAAGCGGGCGAGGCGCAGGACCATGGCGATGGCGAAGACCAGCACCGCGATCCAGCCGATGGCCTTCAGCTCGTGCAGCAGGAAGCTGTAGAGGATGAGCGCCGGAGTGACGCCGAAATTGACGAAATCAGCCAGGGAATCGAGTTCCGCGCCGAAGCGGGAGGTGCCCTTCAGCATCCGCGCCACACGCCCGTCGATCCCGTCCAGAAGGGCTGCCACGACAATCGCGACGACGGCAGGCTCATAGCGCCCCTCGAAGGCCAGCCTGATCGCGGTGAGCCCCAGGCACAGGGCGATCAGGGTGATGATGTTGGGAATGATCATCCGGAACGGCACAGGCTTGAAGAGCCGCTTGCGCGGCTCGTTCGGGTCCGGAGCGAAGGGCGGGAAAAGATCAGTCATGGCATCAACCTAAGGGGAGCCAGTCTTCCCCACAAGGAGAGCTGGGCCGTTTGCGTGTCTTCAGAGAAGCGCAAACTGCTGTGGACAGTTCCGTCCAAGTGGGTCGATGGAGGCAGTTCCCCGCCTCCATCGACGAAGATTTTAGCCGACGCGGTACTGGCGGGCGGGCTCGTTGGCGGTCAGATCCGCCAGAACGGTCTCTCCTGCCACTGCAGTCTGGCCGAGGCCGACCAGCACCTGGGCGGAGAGCGGCACGTAGATGTCGAGGCGCGAGCCGAAGCGGATGAGGCCGAAGCGCTCGCCGGTGCTCAAGCTATCGCCCACCTTCACGAAGGAGACGATGCGGCGCGCCACCAAGCCCGCGATCTGCACCACGCCGATGCGGGTGCCCGCCGTCTCGATGACGAGGGCGTTGCGCTCATTGTCCTCGCTCGCCTTGTCGAGCTCGGCATTGAGGAAAAGGCCAGGCGTGTAAAGGATTTGCTCGATACGACCCGTGACCGGAGAACGGTTCACGTGGCAGTCGAACACGTTCATGAACACCGAGATGCGGGTCATCGGCTCAGGGGGAAGGCTGAGCTCGGCTGGGGGAACCGCCGTGGTGATGAGGTTCACGCGTCCGTCCGCCGGGGAAACCACCAGCCCTTCGCGCAGGGGCGTCACCCGCGGCGGGTCGCGGAAGAAGTAGCACACCCATACGGTGAGGATGGTGCCGATCCAGCCGAGCGGCGACCAGAGCCAGGCCAGGAGGATGGTCGCAATCAATGCGATCAGAATGAAGGGATACCCCTCCTTGTGGATCGGGACGAAGATGCGGCGCATCGATTCCAGAATATCGGTCATGCTTTCAGGCCTTTATAGCGTTTGGGAGGGGATGGCAGGAGCCGGGGCTCCCGTCAACCTGCCACGCTTTCCTTGGTCCGCTCCTCGTCCTCGACGCGCTTGAGGGCTTCGCGGGCCTCGTCGGCCTCGCGCTGGCGGTTCCACATGGAGGCATAGACCCCGCCCTGCGCCAGGAGGCTGGCGTGATTGCCCCGCTCCACGATGCGCCCGTGGTCGAGGACGATGATCTCGTCGGCCCCGATGACGGTGGACAGGCGGTGGGCGATCACGAGCGTGGTGCGGCCCCGGCTGACCCGGTCGAG
This sequence comes from Microvirga sp. ACRRW, assembly GCF_022346925.1. Classification (GTDB taxonomy): domain Bacteria; phylum Pseudomonadota; class Alphaproteobacteria; order Rhizobiales; family Beijerinckiaceae; genus Microvirga. Next base: position 589,935 of record NZ_JAKRNJ010000002.1, on the reverse strand, counting down.
GGCATCCTGGATTTCCTTTTCCGTAAAGGTGTCGAGAGCCGAGGTCGCCTCGTCGAGCACCAGGATCGGAGGCGCCTTGAGGATCGTGCGGGCGATCGCCACGCGCTGCTTCTCGCCGCCCGAGAGCTTCAGGCCGCGTTCGCCCACGGGCGTGTCGTAGCCTTCCGGCAGGAGGTTGATGAAGCGGTCGATCTGGGCGAGACGCGCCGCCTCTTTCATCTCTTCTTCGGACGCATCCCAGCGGCCATACTGGATGTTGTAGCCGATGGTGTCGTTGAACAGCACGGTGTCCTGCGGGACCATGCCGATCTCCTTGCGAAGCGATGCCTGCTGAATGTCTGCGATGTTCTGCCCGTCGATGAGGATGCGACCGCTCGTCGGTTCGTAGAAGCGGAACAGCAGGCGCGAGATGGTGGACTTGCCCGCGCCCGAAGGCCCAACGATGGCGACCGTGTGCCCGGCCGGAACCTCGAAGGTCACGCCCTTCAGGATCGGGCGTTCCGGGATGTAGGAGAAATGCACGTCCTCGAAGCGCACGACGGCCTGCTTGATTTCGAGCGGCTTCGCCTCCGGCTTGTCCTGGATCTCGGGATTGCGCTCGATGATGTTGAACATGTCGTCGATGTCGATCAACGCCTGTTTGATCTCACGGTAGAGCATGCCCATGAAGTTCAGCGGAATGTAGAGCTGCACCAGCATGGCATTCACGAGCACGAAGCTGCCGACGGACACGCGGCCCGCCATGATGTCCTGGGCGGCCAGCACCATCACGACGCCCATGCCGATGGAGAAGATCACGGCCTGTCCCGCATTGAGGACGGCCAGCGACGTGTAGGTCTGCGTCGAGGCTTTCTCGTAGCGCTCCATGGAGCGGTCGTAGCGCGCGGTCTCGCGCTGCTCGGCGCCGAAATACTTCACCGTCTCGTAGTTCAGCAGTGAATCGACCGCCTTGGTGTTGGCGTCCGTATCGGAGTCGTTCATCTGTTTGCGGATCGAAATCCGCCACTGGGTCGCCTTGTAGGTATAGGCGAGATAGATCACCACCATCACGAAGACGACGGCGGAATAGGTCCAGTTGAACTCCCACGCGAGAAGGCCCAGCACCAGCACGAATTCGAGAATGGTGGGAACCAACGTCAGCACCATGAGGCGCGACAATTCCTCGATGCCCTCGCGGCCACGCTCCAGAACGCGCGTGAGGCCGCCGGTCTTACGCTCGAGATGGAAGCGCAGCGACAGGCGGTGCATGTGCTCGAAGGCCTGGAGCGCGAGATTGCGCACCGCATGCATCGCGACTTTCGCGAACAGACCGTCGCGCACCTGGGTCAGCACCGCCATGACGATGCGGGTAACGGCATAGATGATCGTGAGCAGAATCGGCGCCTTCCACAGCCACGAGCCTGACGTCGCCGCGACCTCAGTCGCCTGATTGCCGTTGCTCGTCACCGCCACAAGCGCGTCCGTCGCCCATTTGAAGGCGAACGGCGTCACCATCGTCACGCCCTTGGCAACGAGGAGAAGGCCGAAGGCCAGGAAGACGCGTCGCTGGAGATCGGGCCGCCCTTGAGGCCACAGATAGGGCCAGAGCTTCGTCCAGGTTGCAGCCAAGCCTTTGGGCTGGCGCGCGGCGGCGCTCGTGGAAGGAACCGAGGTGGTGGGGGGCATGATCAGAGAATCCGAATGTACTGTCGGACCTCGATATAAGGGATCGGGAACAGGAATTCACCCTGCCTGTCAGTTCGTCTTCTGATCCTGCCCCTGATTGCTTGGCAGCACGAAGACCTGGCCGGGATAGATCAGGTTGGGATTGCGGATCTGGTCTTTGTTCGCCCCGTAGATCACGGTGTAGCGTAAGCCTTCCCCGTAGATCCGCTGGCTGATCCGCCAGAGATTGTCGCCCTTGGAGATGATGGCCGTGTTGATGTTGGGAATCACGACCGTTCCCGCCGCGGCGATCTGAGCATCGGTTGCCGGTTTGGGCGCGGGCTGCGACTGGGCGGATGCATCCGGAGCCGCGGGAGTTTCCGGTGCTGCGGCGATCTGCTCGGGCACGTTGAAGCCGACCTCGGCGCGGGACTTCACCTGACCGGAGACCGGGTCGACATCATCGAGACGAATGCGGTAATCGCCCGGGCGGACCCCTGACCCGATGGAGAACGACACCTTGCCGTCGCTCCCTGCTCCGCCGGGAGCGATGAGGGTCTCGTTGAGATAGAGGCGCACCGTCGCCCCCGGAGCCGACAGGCCGGACACGAAGAGCTTGCCGTTCTCGGCCTCAACGCTGACGATCTTGATCTCAGGCCGAGGCGCAGGCTGAGCCGGGGGCTCGGGATTGGCATTGGCCTGCTGCTGCGGCTGAGGCGCGGGCTGCTGGGCGGGCTCATCGGGCTTTGCCGGAGGCTCCGGCTCCTTCTGCGCGACCTGCGGCTCGGGCGGTTCGGGGTTCGAGAGCACCACCGTCGGCTGGTCGGGCGTGGTCAGGGTCACGAGAGGCCGCTTCTGGGCCGCGTCGATCACCACCGTCACGGTCTGGGGAGAGCGCTGGCGCACGCCGTCCGGCGCGATGGATTGCAAAACCACCTGATGGGAGCCCGGCGGAAGGGCCGGCGGCACGATGGCGAAAAGGCCGGAGGCATCGGCCACGCCACGGGCATGAACCTGATCGCCGCGCAAAAGCTCGATGGTCGCGCCCGGAGCTGCCCGGCCGGCGATCACGCTTTCGCCATTGGGTTCGATGCGCACCAGATCGAAGGATGGAGCGATGGGCGCTTCAGCGGGCTTCGTCTGGGCCGCTTTGGGCTCTGGGGCCTTCGGCTCAGGCGCCTTGACGGGCGGCGCCTCTGCAACAGGTTTCTGCTGTGGAGCGGGCTGCTGAACGGATGCTTGAGGTACGGCGGATGGGCGCGGGGCTTCAGGCGCGCCGGGCCAGGCCCAATAGAGAGCCCCGACAAGAACCGCGACGACGCCTGCGGCGGCTGCGCCGAGGATCGCAATGGTCCCTTTGATTTCTGTCGCTTGCGCCATGTCGCTTTTTCTCAACCGCGGCACTTTCATGCATTTAAACCGTTTATCTTTCAAAAGGCTACGGCCATAAAAGGGAAACCCTATGTTTTATGATTCAACGCGGGAGGCTCCCCGCCTCCCCGGAATGCCCATGTCAGAACCCAAGCCTGTTACATCCATCTGTGTTTATTGCGGCTCCGGCTTCGGAGGCGATCCCGTTTTCGCTGAAAATGCGGCGGCATTGGGTCGTGCCATGGCCGAGCAGGGAATCAACCTCGTCTATGGCGGCGGCAATGTGGGCCTCATGGGCACAGTCGCCCAGGCAACCCTCGACCACGGCGGTTATGTCACGGGCATCATCCCGGATTTCCTGAAATCGCGCGAGAAACTCCTCGACGAGGTGCAGGAAACCATCGTCGTGCCCGACATGCACACGCGCAAGCGCCTGATGTTCGAGAAGGCCGACGCGTTCGTGGCACTTCCCGGCGGCATCGGCACACTGGAAGAACTCGTTGAACAGATGACCTGGGCGCAGCTCGGCCGTCACACGAAGCCCATTCTGATGCTGAGCACCAAAGGTTTCTGGAAGCCGCTGCTCACCCTCTTCGCCCATATGCGCGATCAGGGATTCATCCGCCCCGGACTTGAGCTCAATTACCTCGTGGCCGAAAAGGTCGAGGACGTGATCCCGATGCTCCAGGACGCCGCGCGCCGCGTCGGCATCGTCGAGAATGCGGAACTGATCGAGACGAAGTTCTGACTTACCCTGCGCGGGACAGAACGAGCCCGCCCAGGATGAGCCCAGCCGCCACGAGACGCTGCCAGGTAATCGGCTGCACAGGCAGGCCGAAAGCGCCGACCGCATCGAGAACCAAAGCAGCAACCACCTGGCCCAGGATCAGCGCGGCGACGGTGCTCACGACACCGATCTGCGGCACGCCCCAGATCACCACCGCCACGTAGAACGCGCCCAAAAGCCCACCGAGCCATGCCCACCAAGGCGCGGAGGCGATGGCGCTGCCCGAGGGCAATGCGCCGCGAAAGGCGCTGACACCGGCGAGCACCAGAAATCCGATTCCGAAAGAGATGCAGGCGGCGAGCACCGGATCGCCGAGCGAACGCGCGAGCGCCGCATTGATGGGAGCTTGCGACGAGAGGAGAACACCGCCGACCAGAATGCCAGCGAGCGGGAGAAGAAGCGAGAGATTCATGGTTAGTCGGAGCGAATGCCTTAAAGCGTCGCCCCGCCCTTCAAGAGCTTGTAGATCATGGAATCGGTCAGCGCCTGGAACGAAGCGTCGATGATGTTGGCCGACACTCCGATGGTGGTCCAGCGCTCGCCCGTGGCGTCGGTGAACTCTATGAGCACGCGCGTCACGGCATCCGAACCGCCCTGATAGATGCGCACCTTATAATCCACCAGCTCCAGATCCTGGATCAGGTTCTGATACTTGCCGAGATCCTTGCGCAAGGCGACATCGAGCGCGTTCACCGGGCCGTTGCCTTCAGCCGCAGAGATGAGAACCTCATCGCCCACGCGCACTTTCACGATGGCTTCCGATGCGGTGACGAGCTCGCCCATGGCGTTGTAGCGGCGCTCCACATTGACCGAGAAACGCTCCACGTCGAAGAAGGCAGGCACCTCCCCGAGGATGCGCTTGACGAGCACATAGAAGGACGCATCCGCGCCCTCGAAGGCAAAGCCTTCGGACTCCTTGCGCTTTACCTCGTCGAGCACGCGCGCGATGCGCGGATCGCCCTTTTCGAGATCGAAGCCGCAGCGCTTCAGCTCGGCGAGAATGTTCGACTGACCACCCTGAACGGACACCAGAACCTTGCGCTCGTTGCCGACGATTTCCGGCTCCACATGCTCGTAGGTACGCGGATCTTTCAAAACGGCGGAGGCGTGAATGCCCGCCTTCGTCGCGAACGCGCTCGCGCCGACGAACGGCGCATGGCGGTTCGGCTGGCGGTTGAGGATTTCATCCACCTGACGCGATACATGCGTGAGATCGCCCAAGGCCTCGTTCGAGATTCCCAGATCGAAGCGGGAGGCATAGGTGTCCTTGAGCTTCAGCGCGCCGATGATCGTGACCAGGTTGGCGTTGCCGCAGCGTTCGCCGAGACCGTTGAGCGTGCCCTGGATATGGCGCGCGCCCGCTTCCACCGCAGCCAGCGAATTCGCGACCGCACAGCCGCAATCGTCATGGGTGTGAACGCCCAGATGTGCGCCCGGCACAACCTTCGTGACGGCATGCACAATCTCGGTCACCTCATGAGGCAGCGTGCCGCCATTGGTGTCGCAGAGCACGACCCAACGCGCGCCGGATTCATAAGCGGTCTTCGCGCAGGAAAGCGCGTAATCTGGATTAGCCTTGTAGCCGTCGAAGAAATGCTCGCAATCGACGATCACCTCGCGGCCCTTGGCGCGCGCGGCCTCGACGCTGTCCCGGATGCCGGCAAGGTTTTCCTCGGGCGTCGTCTCGAGCGCCACGCGCACATGGTAGTCCCAGGCCTTGGCGACGAAGCAGATCGCATCGGCCTGCGCTTCAAGAAGCGCGGAGACGCCAGGATCGTTCGACACCGAGCGCCCTGCCCGCTTCGTCATGCCGAACGCGGTGAACTTGGCGTTCTTGGTGCGCTTTTCCGAGAAGAAGGCGGTGTCGAGCGGGTTAGCGCCCGGATAGCCGCCCTCCACGTAGTCGATGCCGATCTTGTCGAGGAGCGCCGCGATGGCCCGTTTGTCCTCCAGCGAGAAATCGACGCCCGTGGTCTGCGCGCCGTCGCGCAGGGTGGTATCGAACAGATAGACGCGCTCGCGGGTCATGATGACATCTTCCTGTCCTCGACGGGTGCGAGGCGCTTTTCCATGGTGGTGCTGGCGAGCCATTCATCGCCAAGAGACAGAGTGGTGCGGCGTTGCGGCTGGAAGCCGTATTTCTGGAAGAAGGGCTGTGCGTTATCCGTGACTTCGGCGACAAGGCGCTGCGCTTTACGCGCACCAGCGAGCTTCTCGACGGCGTCATAGAGCATCGTGCCGATGCCCTGCCCCGCCACGGCGGGATGCACATAGAGGAACTCGAGCAGCTCGTTATCCTTCAGCGCGATGAAGCCGACAGGAGATCCCTCCACGGTCGCGACCAGGGTAAGGCTCTCTGCCAACGTTTTGGCAAAACCCTCCTCCTCTGCCTGCGCCATCCAGGCCTCCTGCTGCGCCTCGCTGTAATCGTCACCCGTCAGTTCCTCGATGCTGGCCTGAAAGATTTCGGCCAGCACCGGCACATCGGCGGGAAGGAAGGGACGCAGTCCCGGTTTCGGCAATGACTGTCCCATCAGCGCGCAACCTCCCAGGTGGTGGTGCCGTCCTTGTTGTCCTTCACCACGACATTCAACGCCGCGAGTTCATCGCGGATGCGGTCGGACTCGGGCCAGTTCTTCGCGGCACGCGCTTCTTTGCGGGCAACGATCAAGCCTTCGACCACGGCGGGATCGACCGAGAGAGACGCCTGCTTGCGCACCTTCCATGCCTCGGCGCCCTCAAGCAAGAAGCCCATGGCGCGCAGGTTCGCACCGAGCGCCTCGTAAGCGCCCTGCCCGTCGAGGGCATGAAGCTCCGCCAGCATCTTCGGCGTGTTGAGATCGTCCGCGAGAGCCTCAGCAACCTGCTCCGAGAGCTGTGTCGCATTGCCATGTCCCGCAAGCTCGTACCAGCGGTCGAGGGTCTTCTGGCTTTCCTCCAGGCCCTTCACCGTCCAGTCGATGGGCTGGCGATAATGGGTGCGCAGCATGTTGAAGCGCAGCACCTCGCCCGGCCAATCCTTCAGGAGGTCATGGATCGTGAAGAAGTTGCCGAGGGACTTCGACATCTTCTCGCTTTCCACCTGCAGGAAGCCGTTATGCATCCAGACATTGGCCATGCGCGGCGCTTGAAACGCGCAGCAGCTTTGCGCGATCTCGTTCTCGTGGTGCGGGAACACGAGGTCGATACCGCCGCCATGGATGTCGAAGATCTCGCGCTCCACCGGATCGCTGCAGGTAAGGCGCGTCTCGAAAGCCTGGATCAGGTGCTTCCATGCCATGGCCGAGCACTCGATATGCCAGCCGGGACGGCCCGGAGTCTTGATGCCTGCAGGCGAGGCCCAGGCCGGGTCGTTCGGACTCGAGGGCTTCCAGAGCACGAAATCCATGGGGTCGCGCTTGTAAGGCGCCACGTCCACGCGGGCGCCGGAGAGCAGCTCGTCGAGGGAGCGCTTCGAGAACGCGCCGTATTGCGGCACGCCCTTCAGCTTCTGCATGCCGGAGACCGAGAAGAGCACGTGCTCCTCCGCCACGTAAGCCGCCCCCCGCTCGATGAGGCGCTCGATGATCATGCGCATCTCGTCGATGTGCTCGGTGGCCCTCGGCTCCACGAAACGCGCGGGCTTGCCTGCCTCGTTCACATCGTCAGGCATGAGCACGCCGAGCGCCCGGATATCCGCGTGGAACTGCTCCTCGGTCTTGCGGGTCACTTCGCGGATGGCGTCGTTATGGGGCAGGCCAGGGTAATCGCGGGCGGCGCGGGCGTTAATCTTGTCGTCCACATCCGTGATGTTGCGCACATACGTCACGGCTTCCGGACCGTAAACATGCCTCAACAGACGGAACAGAAGGTCGAAGACGATGATGGGGCGGGCATTCCCGATATGAGCGTAATCATAAACCGTTGGGCCGCAGACATACATACGCACGTTCTTCTGATCGATCGGGACGAACGCGTCCTTCGACCGGGTGAGTGTGTTGTAGAGCTTCAGCTGGGGCGCCATGAAACCAAGTCCCTGTCAGGCAACAAGGCCGGAGGTTGGTTTCATTCTTGGAATGAGAACGAGACGGCTCCAGCCAGCGTGGGTCGCTAGCCGCAAATAATCCCGGAAATGAGGATCGTTGCCGTGTTCATGAACCCATCAATGCCTCGTCCGCCTTCAGGCGTCAAGGTTCCCGTGCTGGAGAGCACATTCGATTTGCAGGCATGCAAGAAACGTGTCTTTACCAAACCCGTTAGAGCTTTGTTCACGGGGTTTCGTGATAATAAAGCACGAGTTCAATTGATGAGGTTTTCTATGCGCCGCGCATACGCCGTGCTCGGGTTGGGCACAGCCATGTTCCTTGCAGCCGCGTCCCTGACGCTCCTGCCAAACGGCACCCAGGCCTCGTCCGCAGAAGCGACCTTCCTGGTCCCCGCCGCCGATGGCTACGGCGTCGCGGAATGCCTGATCTCAAACCAGCCTTGTGGCCAAGTTGTGGCGAATACCTGGTGCGAAGCCCAGGGCTATGTCCGCGCGGTTTCGTTCCGCCAGGTCGAGGCCGAGGAGACCACCGGCTCGGTTCAGAAGGTCTCGATGACGGCCCCTGAAGACCGTCCGGTCTCGATCACCTGCTCGAACTGAGGATCTACGTCGGCCTCAGCATGGCTCGCGCGGTCTTCAAGACGGCGCGGGTCACATCCGCCATCACCGGACCGACGATCCGGCTTTCCTGCCAGAACAGAGGCACCTCGAAGGGAAACCGGGCGTCCAGGGCTACCAGCCTCCCCGCCTGGAGATGCTCTCTCACCAGGAACTCTGGGTTCATCCCCCATCCTAATCCGGCCAGCGACGCATCCACGAAAGCCTGCGACGAGGGCAACCAATGCTGCGGTGGCTGGATATCCGCCCCGAAGACCTGACGCAGCCACAGGTTCTGCAGCCGGTCCTTTTGATTGAAGATCAGGCTCGGTGCGCGGGCCGCACCCGCCTCGGTGAACCCATCGGGAAACCAGCGCTCGATATAGCCCGGGCTTGCGGTTGCCACGTAGGGCAAAGCTCCTAGGGGACGGCAATTGCAGCCCTGGATCGGCAGGCCATGCGAGGTGACGGCGGCCATGACCTCCCCACGCCGCAGCCAATCCGCGCTGTAATCCTGATCGTCCACCACGAGGTCGAACAGGAACCCTTCCGTCTCCGCCATGGCCTGAATGAACCATGTGGCAAGGCTGTCCGCGTTGACGGCGATGCGCAGCGTCACCGGCCGAGCCTCGGTTTGGAGCTTGGGAAGCGTTTGCTGAATGGAGCTTTCGAGCAGGGCCACCTGCTCCACATGCTGGCATAGGCGCTGCCCGATTTCGGTTGCTATGCAGGGCTGACCCCGGATGACGAGGACCGTGCCGACCCTCTCCTCCAGAAGCTTGATCCTCTGAGAGATGGCGGAAGGCGTCACGTTCAATTGCTGCGCCGCGCGCTCGAAACTGCCGGTGCGGATCACTGCGGCCAGAGCGGATAGATGGGCATAATCCAGCATGGGTAAGATTTTCTAATGCAAGGTCAGCTTCTTTAACTGTCCTAATCATAGATCCCGGCTTACGGAAGGGCGACATTTCATTTAGGCCATCCCTATGACCTCCCCTCTCCTCGCCGGCTTCCTGCTCGGCCTCAGCCTCATCCTTCCCATTGGCGCCCAGAACGCATTCGTCCTGCGTGTGGGCTTGCGTGGCGAGCACGTTTGGGCCGTGTGCCTTGCCTGCGCCTTGTCGGATGCCCTACTGATCCTGGCCGGCGTCTCCGGCTTCTCCCAGATCAGCGCCATGGTGCCCTGGGCCGAAACCGGCCTTCGCTATTTCGGTGCGGCCTTCCTGCTAGCCTATGGCGCGCGCAGTTTCCGGGATGCGTTCCGGTCCGAAGCCTTGAGGCCATCCGAGGCGGCGCCCGAGAGCCTGAAGCGCGTGGTGCTCACCTGTCTCGCCTTCACGTGGCTCAACCCGCATGTGTATCTCGACACGGTGGTTCTCATCGGGTCGATCTCGACGCAATTCGAGAATGGCAAAGGCCTGTTCGCCACCGGCGCGATGCTGGCCTCGTTCACGTTCTTCTTCTCGCTCGGCTACGGCGCACGCCTGCTCAAGCCGCTCTTCGCACGGCCCGTCACGTGGCGCGTCCTCGACATCGCCATCGGCATCATCATGTGGGTAACGGCCGCGCGTTTGCTGCTGAACGAGTAAAACTTACTTGTTCAGCCAGTCGCCGCATTTGGCCGGAGCTTCCGTGCCCCAGGGCATCAGCGGCACGCTCGAGGTCGAGTTCTTGGGCGAGCCTTCGATGGGCCGGTCCGAATAGACCATGTAGACGAGCGTGTTGCGCTTCGCGTCGCAACCGCGCACGATCTGCATCTTCTTGAAGATGAGCGAACGCCGCTCGCTGAACACCACGTCGCCCTGCCCGAAACGCTGCTTGAACTTCACCGGGCCGACCTGGCGGCAGGAGAGCGAAATGTCAGAAACTTCCTCCGCCACGCCGAAGGTGCCGGAGATGCCGCCCCGCTCAGGCGTCGTGTAGTGGCAGGCCACGCCCTCCACGACAGGATCGTCGATCCCGTAGACGGCGAGCTTGTCGTCAGGGGTCAGCGCCCGCCAGACGGTTGACTTCTTGAAGATCAGATCCGGCTCCTGGGCCGCAGCGCCGAGCGTGCCTCCCACGACGAGGGCAAGAGCCAGGGCGATTCGCGCAAGCATTCTTCATTGTCTCCTAATGCTACGCTCAATGTGGGGATGCACTCTGCCTTTGACGAGATCTATTCTTCGTGATGGCTGCAGACGCAGATCTTATTGCCATCGAGATCGCGGAAGTAAGCGCCGTAATAGTTGCGGTGATACTGGGGGCGTAAGCCGGGTCCGCCCTCGTCCGCCCCGCCCTGTTTCATGGCGCTCTCATAGCAAGCATCGACCATGGCCCTCTTTAGGGCGAGCAAGGCGATCATAGCGCCGTTTCCCACGGAAGGCTCTGCCTTGTCGAAGGGCCTGACGACCAGGAACTGGGGGCGGCCACCCGGCAGGCCATAGCCCACCATGTCCTCATCCGTGAACCGGACCTCCAGGCCCAATGGAGCCAGCACCGCATCGTAGAAGCGGCGGGCCCGCGCGAGGTCATTTGCTCCGATGGTCGTATGAGAGTACATGCAGAATCTCGTCCGAGGTTGCTGTTGGCGGAGAGGCTAGAAGCCTTTCCCTGGAGCGGGCAAGGCGGTAATCACAATAGGGCCCCATTCCGGCGTCACACGATCACCCTGACTAGACTGCCGTATCGGACCTGAGTTCTGCGATCAGCTTGATGACAAAGACATTCTTTCTCCGCTCCCTCCTTGCCGTGACGGCTTTCCTCGCCGCTGGTCAGGCCGCTTTCGCCCAGACGGCCGAGTGCCAGCGCTTCCGCGCGGAACTGGCGAATCTCGAGCGCAGCGGAGGCGGAGCGCCGACCGGGCAGATGCAGGCCCAGCGCGCCGAGATCAGCCGGCTTGCCCGCTATTACAGCTCCATCGGCTGCGAGCGCGGTCCCTTGAGCTTCTTTGCCGGCCCTCCCCCGGCCGAATGCCCCGCCATCGCCGGACAGATTCGCCAGCTCGAAGCCGGCTATGCCCGGCTTGCGCAGCAGGCCGTCGATCCCGCAGCCGTTGATGGGCGCCGCCGCCAGCTTCAGGCCGCCGTGCAGCAGGCCTGCTCCACCGATCAACAGCCTCGCGGCTTCTTCGAGACGCTCTTCGGCCCGCCGCGCGGTCCTCAGCAACAGCAGATTGCCCCTGAAGGCCAGCCGATCATCGCCGATGAGGGCCAACCCTCTCTCGGCGGCGGCCGCCTGATCTGCGTGAAGACCTGCGACGGCTCGTTCTTCCCGCTCACCACGCCGCCAGGCGGTGGCCAGAGCGCCGACGAGATGTGCCAGGCCCTCTGCCCCGGCACGGAAACGACCGCTTTCGCCTATCCCGGCGGTGACGACGGCCTGACCCGTGCCGCTTCGCTCTCGGGCAACCGGGCCTATACGTCGCTCGCCAATGCCTTCAAGTTCCGCAAGAGCTTCGATGAGAGCTGCGCCTGCAAGAAGTCCGACGAGAGCTGGTCTGTGGTTCTGCGCAAGGCCGAGAGCATGCTGGAACAGCGCAAGGGCGACGTAATCGTGACCGCCGAGAAGGCGGAAGAATTGTCGCGTCCGAAAGCCGCCCAGGCCCGCAAGGCCGCCGACAAGAAGGCGGACGAGGAAGAGAAGGCCCAAGCCGAGAGCGCTGCCTCCGCTCCGACCGCGAGCAAGGAATCTTCCGGTATCGGCCCGCAATCCATCGAGACCACTCGTGTGGTCGGTGAAAACGAGGGCAACAAGCAGGACGTCGTCAGCGGCAACGGCCAGAAGAAATCGGTCCGCGTGATCGCGCCGAACCTCATTCCGGTGCCGAACCCGCAGAACTGACGCGGATATAAGTGATCTTCAACAACGGGCCCTTCCTTGGGGCCCGTTGTCATTTGGAAGGGGGAATTTAAGCCTTCTTCCAGACATGCTATCAGGCGCCCCATGAAACCGCTCGACCATTCGCGAATCCCGGAATCATCCGGCTCATCGGCCCCGATCATCTCGGTCGCAGGGCTCAGCAAGACCTACGCCTCGGGCTTCCAGGCCCTGCGCAAGATCGACCTCGACATCCGCCGAGGCGAGATCTTCGCGCTGCTCGGCCCCAACGGCGCCGGCAAGACGACGCTGATCAGCATCATCTGCGGCATCGTCAATCCGAGCACGGGTACCGTGACGGCGGACGGGCACGACATCGTGCGCGACTACCGCCCGGCCCGCACCAAGATCGGCCTCGTGCCGCAGGAGCTCACGACGGACGCTTTCGAGACCGTGTGGGCAACAGTGAATTTCAGCCGGGGCCTCTTCGGCAAGCCCGCGAACCCAGCCTATATCGAGAAGATCCTGAAGGACCTCTCGCTCTGGGAGAAGAAGGACACGAAGATCATGGCGCTGTCCGGCGGCATGAAGCGGCGCGTGATGATCGCGAAGGCGCTCTCGCACGAGCCGAAGATCCTCTTCCTCGACGAGCCCACGGCGGGCGTCGACGTGGAGCTGCGCCGGGATATGTGGAACATGGTGCGCAAACTGCGCGAGAACGGCGTCACCATCATCCTCACCACGCATTACATCGAAGAGGCCGAGGAGATGGCCGACCGGATCGGCGTGATCAACAAGGGCGAGATCGTGCTTGTCGAGGACAAGCATGTGCTCATGCGGAAATTGGGCCAGAAGCAGCTGACATTGCATCTGCAGAACCCGCTCAGCGCTCTCCCCGCCGACCTGCAGTCCGAGAACCTGCAGCTCTCCGCCGACGGCACGGACCTTGTCTACACCTTCGACACGCAAAGCGACGAGACGGGCATCGCCACGCTCCTGCGCCGGCTCAACGAGCACGGCATCGACTTCAAGGATCTTCGCACCTCCGAGTCATCGCTGGAGGACATCTTCGTCAGCCTGGTGAGGGGGCGCTCGTGAACATCTACGGCATCAAAGCCATCTATCTCTTCGAGATGGCTCGCACCTGGCGCACGCTGATGGAAAGCATCGCTTCGCCGGTTCTCTCCACCTCGCTCTACTTCATCGTCTTCGGCTCGGCCATCGGTTCACACATGGCCAGCATCGAGGGCGTGAGCTACGGCGCCTTCATCGTGCCGGGCCTCATCATGCTCTCGCTTCTCACCGAGAGCACGTCCAATGCATCCTTCGGTATCTACATGCCGAAGTTCAGCGGTACGATCTATGAGCTTCTCTCCGCTCCGATCTCGGCCATCGAAACGGTGATCGGCTATGTGGGTGCCGCCGCCACGAAATCGGTGATCATCGGCACTATCATTCTCGTCACGGCGCGCTTCTTCGTGGATTTCTCCATCCAGCATCCGTTCTGGATGGTGGCCTTCCTGCTGCTCACAGCCATCACCTTCAGCCTCTTCGGCTTCATCATCGGCGTATGGGCGGACAGCTTCCAGAAGCTGCAGGTGATCCCGCTGATGATCGTGACGCCGCTGACCTTTCTCGGCGGCAGCTTCTATTCCATCAACATGCTGCCGCCCTTCTGGCAGAAGGTCGCCCTGTTCAACCCGGTGGTCTATCTGGTGAGCGGCTTCCGCTGGAGCTTCTACGGCGTCTCGGACGTCGATGTGGGGGTCAGCCTCGGCATGACGTTCCTGTTCATGCTGATCTGCCTCACAGCGATCTGGTGGATCTTCCGGACGGGCTACAAGATCAAGAACTGACAGGTCTTTAAACACGAACACCCTCCTCGTGATGAGGAGGGTGTTCGGGACTTCTGTTTGTAAGGCTTAAGCCGCCTGCCCTGCCAAGCGCGCCTTAGCACGCTCAACACCAATCAGCGGCAGCAGGTTGCCCAACTCAGGGCCATGATCGAGGCCGGTCAACGCAAGTCGCAGCGGCATGAACAAAGCCTTGCCCTTCACGCCGGTTTTCGTCTTCACCGCTTCGGTCCAGGTCTTCCAGGTCGTGACGTCCCACGGCCCTTCCGGCAGCACTTCGGTGGCCGCATCGATGAAGGCACGATCCTCAATTGCTGGCGTCACCGGGCCGAGCACGACCTGCGCCCATTCCGCCACATCCTGCACCTTCGTCAGGTTGCCGCGTACAGCATTCCAGAACACTTCACCCAGATCCGCATCGAGCTTGATGAGGCGCTCACGCACATTCTCATAAGGCATCTCATGAATGAGGCGCGCGTTGAGATGCTCCAGCTCGCTCTCGTCGAATTTCGCGGGCGCGCGCGAGATGTGGGAGAAGTCGATGAGCTTGGCGAGCTCGTTCAGATCGGCGATGGGGCGAACCGCCTCAGCCGAGCCCACGAGCACCGCGAGCGAAGCCACCGACTGCGGCTCAAGACCCGCATCGCGCAGGCCCTTCACGGAAAGATGGCCAAGGCGCTTGGAAAGCCCCTCGCCGCTCGCGGTGATGAGCAGGCTGTGATGGGCGAAGGTGGGAATCGACGCGCCGAGCGCCTCGAAGATCTGGATCTGCACCGCCGTGTTGGTGACGTGGTCCTCGCCGCGGATCACATGGGTGATCTTGAGGTCGATGTCGTCCACCACCGAGGGCAGCGTGTAGAGATAGGTCCCGTCCTCGCGCACCAGCACGGGATCGGACAGCGAGCCGCAATCCACATGGCAATCGCCGCGCACGAGATCCTTCCACGCCACGTTGGTATGGTCGAGGCGGAAGCGCCAATGGGGCTTACGCCCTTCGCTCTCAAGCGTCGCGCGCTCCTCGTCCGTGAGCTTCAGCGCGGCGCGGTCGTAGATCGGCGGCAGGCCGCGCGCGAGCTGGCGCTTGCGGCGAAACTCCAACTCCTCCGGAGTCTCGTAGCAGGCATAGAGGCGGCCCATGGCCTTCAGCCGCTCGGCAGCGGCATCATAGAACGCGAACCGCTCGGACTGGCGCACGGTCACATCCGGCGGAATGCCGAGCCACTTGAGATCGGTCTCGATGGAATCCGCGTATTCCTGCTTCGAGCGCGCGAGATCGGTATCGTCGAAGCGCAGGATGAAGGTGCCTCCCTCCCGGCGCGCGAAGAGCGCGTTGAGCAGGGCCACGCGGGTGTTGCCGATATGGATGTGCCCAGTCGGAGACGGGGCGAAGCGTACGATGGGCTTGGACATGGGGCCAACCCTATGACGAAGGGAGCCGGGCGGCGCAAGAGGCCACGGCTTCTATTTGCAGTCTTGTGTCATTCCCGGCCGGAGCGTAGCGGAGGGGAAGGGAATCCATAGCGCAGCGCTTGATCGTGGATCCCCTTCCCGGCCTTCGGCCGCCGGGGATGACACTCGGCATTAGACATCCAGCGAGCCGACCCGCGGCTTGCCGGTGGCGCGCTCCAGGGCCTCGTCCTTCTGGTGGGCGACAAGGCCCTGGTCGCGGAAGCGGTTCACGATGGGGTAGCGACGGTCGCGGCCGAAATTCTTGCGCGTGACCTTCACGCCGGGCGCCGATTGCCGGCGCTTGTACTCGGCGAGGTAGAGAAGGCGCTCCACCTTCTTCACGACCTCAAGGTCATAGCCCTTGGCGACGATCTCGGAGACGCGAAGCTCCTGCTCCACGAGGCCGCGCAGGATTTCGTCGAGATCCTCGTAAGGCGGCAGGGAATCCTGATCCTTCTGGTTCTCGCGCAGCTCGGCGCTGGGAGCCTTGGTGAGGATGTTCTCGGGGATCACGATGCCGTCCGGCCCCAGAGCGCCCTTCGGCTTCCACCGGTTGCGGAGCGCGGATAGGGAAAAGACCTCCATCTTGTAGAGATCCTTGATCGGATTGAAGCCGCCGTTCATGTCGCCATAGATCGTGGCGTAGCCCACCGACATTTCGGACTTGTTACCCGTCGTCACCACCATGCCGCCGAACTTGTTCGAGATCGCCATGAGGATGGTGCCACGCGCGCGGCTCTGGAGGTTCTCCTCCGTGATGTCGCGCTCCCTGCCCTGGAAGATCGGCTGAAGCGCCGCCTCGAAGCCTTCCACGGGCTCCGCGATGGGCAGGATGTCGTAGCGCACGCCGAGCGCGCGGGCGCAATCCTCCGCATCCTTCAGCGACTCGCCCGAGGTATAGCGGTAAGGCAGCATCACGCAATGCACGCGGCCAGCGCCCAGCGCATCCACGGCCATCGCCGTGCAGATGGCGGAATCGATGCCGCCGGAAAGGCCGAGCACCACGCCGGGGAAGCGGTTCTTCTCCACGTAATCGCGAAGGCCGAGCACGCAGGCGGCGTAATCCGCTTCACCGCCCTCTTCGACCGTATTCATGGGAGCCTCGCGGCAGACCCAGCCCCCCTCGCCCTTCTCCCAAATGGTGAGGACGATGGCTTCCTCGAAAGCCGGAAGCTGGCCTGCGAGCGAGCAATCGGCGTTGAGGATGAAGGACGCGCCATCGAAAACCAGCTCGTCCTGGCCGCCGACCAGATTGATATAAACGAGCGGCAGCCCGCTCTCGGTCACGCGGGCGGTGGCGATGCTGAAGCGCTCGTCCGTCTTGCCGCGATGATAGGGCGAGCCGTTCGGCACGAGCAAAATCTCGGCGCCCGTCTCGGCGAGGCACTCGACCACGTCGCCGGTCCAGATGTCCTCACAGATCGGAATGCCGATGCGAATACCACGGAAATTCACCGGGCCCGGCAGCGGACCGGCATCGAAATTGCGCTTCTCGTCGAACACGTCGTAGTTCGGCAGGTCCACCTTGTAGCGCACGGTGATCGTGCCTTTATCGAGGAGCGCATAGGCGTTGTAGAGCTCGTCGCCCTCGCGCCACGGCAAGCCGATGAGCATGCCGGGTCCGCCATCCGCCGTTTCGCGCGCAAGACGCTCCAGCGCCGCGCGGCACACATCCTGGAAAGCGGGCTTGAGCACGAGGTCCTCAGCGGGATAGGCCGCGAGAAACTGCTCCGGGAACATGACGAGGTCGGCGCCCATGCGAGCCGCCTCGGCACGGGCATCGCGAGCCTTCTGCTCGTTGCCGGCTACATCGCCGACGATGGGGTTGAGCTGCGCGAGAGCGATCTTGAGAATGTTCTGAGCCATGGCACCTGCAGAATTAGCGCGCTGCCGGGCGCGCAGCAATGCGAAGCGGGAGCTATCCCACGGCACTTCAACGCTTGAGCGTTTGCTCCGATCCACAGCCATCGTCATGATGGCTTACGATGTGCGGAACCCATTACAGCTCAGTTCGTTGTTCTCACACGTTTTGAACAATGGAGACGACGATGCTGAAAGGTGGTTTGCTTTGGCTCATCGGCATTCCCCTGCCGATTATCCTTATTCTCTTCTTCATGGGCTGGCTGAGCTAAGACTATCTCACCACCCTGAAAGCAAAAAGGGCGCCCGAGGCGCCCTTTTTCTGTTTTCTTATTCAGCCGCCAGAGCGGCGGGCCGTTCCCTTGATTGACGCTCGCGCTTGATCAGCTCCGAGGTCAGGAACGCGATTTCCAGCGCCTGCTCGGCGTTGAGGCGCGGGTCGCAATAGGTGTGGTAGCGGTCCGAGAGGTCCGCATCGGTGAGCGCGCGGGCGCCGCCGGTGCATTCCGTCACGTTCTTGCCGGTCATCTCCAGGTGGATACCACCCGCATGGGTGCCTTCCGCCTGATGAATGGCGAAGAAGTCGCGCACCTCGCCCATGACGCGCTCGAAGGGGCGGGTCTTGTAGCCGGAGGCAGCCTTGATTGTGTTGCCGTGCATCGGATCGCAGGACCACACTACCGTGCGGCCTTCCTTCTGCACCGCGCGGATCAGGGCGGGCAGGTGATCGGCCACCTTGTCCGCGCCGAAGCGGCAGATCAGGGTGAGACGGCCTGCCTCGTCCTCGGGGTTGAGCGCGTCGATGAGCTTCAGCAGGCCGTCCGCCGTGAGCGACGGTCCGCACTTGAGGCCGATCGGGTTCTTGATGCCGCGCATGTATTCCACATGGGCATGGTCGAGCTGGCGGGTACGGTCGCCGATCCAGACCATGTGGCCGGAGGTGGCGTACCAGTCACCGGTGGTGGAATCCACGCGGGTCAGGGCCTCCTCGTAGCCGAGCAGCAGGGCTTCGTGGCTCGTGTAGAAATCCGTCGAGCGCATCTCGGGATGGGTCTCGGGATCGACACCGATGGCCCGCATGAAGTTGAGGCTCTCGGTGATGCGCTCGGCAAGCTCGCTGTAGCGCGAGGATTGCGGCGAATCCTTCACGAAACCAAGCATCCAGCGATGCGCGTTCTCGAGGTTCGCGTAGCCGCCGGTGGCGAAGGCGCGGATCAGGTTGAGCGTCGCGGCAGACTGGCGATAGGCCATGAGCTGGCGGCGCGGATCGGGCATGCGCGCTTCAGGCGTGAAGGCGATGTCGCTGATGATGTCGCCGCGATAGCTCGGAAGCTCCACGCCGTCGATGATCTCGGTCCCGGAGGAGCGCGGCTTGGCGAACTGGCCGGCCACGCGGCCGATCTTCACCACGGGCGAGCCGCCCGCATAGGTGAGCACCACGGCCATCTGCAGGAACAGGCGGAAAAAATCGCGGATGTTGTCGGCGGAATGCTCGGCGAAGCTCTCGGCGCAGTCGCCGCCCTGGAGCAGGAAAGCCTCCCCCTTGGCCACTTTCGCCAGATCGCGCTTCAGCTTGCGAGCCTCGCCTGCAAAAACGAGCGGAGGAAAGCCTGCGAGCTGCTGCTCTACGCTTTCAAGCGCCTCTTGGTCCGGAAAAGCCGGAACCTGCTGGATTGGCTTGTTTCTCCAGCTATTTGGCGTCCACCGCTCAGTCATGACACTTACTCCCGTGTCGTTGGCATCCTCTCGTGCACCGCAACAAGCGGCACGAAAGGGCACCTATACACGACATAAACAAAAAGGCGAGTGCCGAAAGGCCGCGACCTTTTTGAAACTTAGTATCACCCCACCGCGACCGGCTTCTTCACCACCAGAGGCGTGCGCATGGTCACCAGCTCTTCGGCGGCCGTCGGATGGACGGCAACGGTGCGGTCGAAATCGGCCTTGGTGGCACCCATGGTGACGGCAACGCCAGCGAGCTGGATCATCTCGCCCGCGTCATGCCCCATGATGTGGACACCCACGACCTTATCGCTGGCCTTGTCGACGATGAGCTTCATGAGAACCCGCTCGGAGCCGCCCGACAGGGTGGCCTTCATGGGGCGGAAGGCGGTTCTGTAGACATCAATGTCGCCATAGCGCTTCCAGGCCGCCGTCTCGCTGCAGCCGATCACGCCGATCTCCGGGGTCGAGAAGACCGCGGTCGGGATCAGGTCGTGATCCACGATGGTGGGTCTGCCACCGAAGACGGTATCGGCAAAGGCATGGCCCTCGCGGATGGCGATGGGCGTGAGGTTTGCCCGGTTGGTCACATCGCCGACCGCATAGATCGAGGGAATGAGGGTCTGGGAATAGGCATCGACCGGGATAGCGCCCACCTCATCGACGGTGATCCCCGCATTCTCCAGCCCGAGCCCTTTGGTGTTTGGGCGGCGTCCGGTGGCGACGAGCACCTGGTCAACGGTCACGACCGAGCCGTCCGAGAGGGTGGCGGCGATGCCATCCGCCACCTTGTCGAGGCGGGTCAGGGTTTTTTGAAGCGCGAGATTGATCCCGCGCTGCGCATAGGCCTCACCCAGGGCATCGCGCACATCTTCGTCGAAGCCGCGCAGGAGCTTGTCGCCCCGGTGGACCAGGGTCACTTGGCTGCCGAGGCCTGCGAAGACACCGGCGAATTCCACGGCTATATAGCCGCCGCCGACGACAATGATGCGTTTCGGTAGGGTTTTAAGGTGAAAGACCTCGTTGGAGGTGATGCCGAGCTCCCCGCCGGGAATGGGAGGATCCATCGTCGGATGGGCTCCGACCGCCACGAGGATAGTGCGGGCGCGGATGCGGGCTCCCGTGTTGAGGATATGCACCGTATGCGCATCCTCGATCACGGCCCGGCTGTTGACGATCTCGACACCGGCCTTTTCGAGATTGGCGCGGTAGATCCCCTCGAGCCGGTCGATCTCCTTGTCCTTGTTGCGGATCAGGGTCGCCCAGTCGAAGGTCGGCTCTCCGATAGTCCAGCCGAAGCCTGCCGCATCGTGGAAATCGTCTGCGAAGCGGCTCGCATAGACCATCAGCTTCTTCGGCACGCAGCCCCGGATCACGCAGGTCCCGCCGACCCGGTATTCCTCGGCGATCATCACCTTGGCACCGTAATTGGCTGCGATGCGCGCGGCACGGACACCGCCCGACCCTGCTCCGATGACAAAGAGGTCGACATCGAACTGGGTCATGGCTTGGTCTCCGTTTGGAAGCGACTGGCTGCTTGCATCCATATAATGGCTGCGCCGAGCGATGCAGCCCACCAGCCCTGCCACGCGCCATGGCCGACGAGCGAGACCGGCACGACTCCGGCGAGCAATGCCAGCGAAGCGCTGCGGATCAGATGGGGCAGATGCCACATGGCGCGTAAGATGAGAAAAGCGATACCGAGGAAAAGCACGGCTCCGACCGCTCCAAGCTCCACCCAGATCTGCAGGACAGCATTGTGCGGATGCCCGATGTTGAGCATACGGCGGTAACGCTTCGGCACTTTCTTCGCGACTGCGGTTTCCGGCATGCGCGGGCTCACGCCAAAACCGGTTCCCAACAAGGGCTTCCTTTCGACGACTTTGCCAAAGCTCTGCCAGAGCTCCACCCTCTCCTTGGAATGGCCGGTGGCGAGCATCTGGTGCATCTCAGGGGTCATCAACCGCGCCGAGATCGTCCCGATCAGGGGAGAAATGCAAACGACAGCCAGGAACGAAAGCACCGCCAGAACGAAAGTCAGGCGCGGGGCCAGCCATGCGATGGGAAAGGTCAGGCAGACAATCGCAAGGGCCAGCACGGCGGCATCGCTCTCGGACAGGATCGTCACCGCTCCGAGAAAAAGAAGCAGCGCCAAGCCAACGGCCCCACCATTTTTTCTCGTGCTCAGCAGCCAGGCCGTCAGAGGCAGAGCCAGCATGAGGAGCGTCAGCACGGGACGGTTGAAGATGTAGGGATCAGCGCGCACGCCCAACGTCTTGCGCAGGATCATGCCGGTTTGCAGCTCGGCGATGATGATGAGCCCGGCGAGCGCGAAGGCTCCCGCCAGGAGAGCGAACATCCGCGGCGTCAGGCGCTGGGGCAAGGTCAGCGCCAGCACCAGACCGGCTGCTATCGGCAGCCAGAACTCCCCGAAAGATCGGAGAGAGACGGCCCTGAACTCGCTCCAACCGATGGACACGAGGCACCAGGCGAAGAACGCGAGAACGGCGATCCCCAAGGGCGTCATCAGCGCCGCCGAATATTCCCGCCGGAACGATTGCGCCCTGCCCTCCAGGCCTGTCGCCACCAGACAGAGAACGGCGCTCAGGACTATGAAGAGCGGGCTTGAACGATGCGCGATGGCCATGCCCACGGGCATCACGATCAGGCTCGCCATGGCGGCGCGCCAGAACCCCTCGGCCAAACGCTGCCGGGAATCCGTCGCGGTGAATGTGGGTGTCATAAGGGAACTGTACTTCGAGTTAGAATCCTTCAAAGGCTCTTACGCTAAGGTTCAACATCGATAAAGAACTCAAGCGCTTGCCCCTTGGGAAAAGCGCCTTTACCGTCTGCGACACCACGCTCTGACGTGACGTTAAGTCCCATGGAGGAAACAGAATGAGCCAACTTCGCAAAAGCCTTTGGCGCGGCGCCCTTGCTGCGGCTGCCGTTGCAGGCTTCGTGACATCGGCTGCGGCCCAGATGGAATTGAAGATCATGGCCCCGGCGGCGCCCGGCGGCGGCTGGGATCAGACCGCCCGTTCCATGCAGCAAGCTTTCACCCAGGCCGGCATCGCCAAGAGCGTCCAGGTCACCAACGTTCCTGGCGCGGGCGGCTCCATCGGCATCGCTCAGCTGGTGAACAACTCCAAGGGCGACGGCAACCAGCTCATGGTCATGGGCTACGTGATGGTGGGCGCGCTGCTCACCAACAAGTCGCCGATTACCCTCGACCAGACGACCCCCATCGCCCGTCTGACGACCGAGTACGAGGCCATCGTCGTTCCCGCCGATTCCCCGATCAAGAACGCCAAGGACCTGGCGGCAGCCATCAAGGCCGATCCGTCCAAGGTCACCTGGGCCGGCGGTTCGGCCGGCGGCGTCGACCACATCGCCGCGGCACTCTTCGCAAAGGCTGCCGGCGCGGACCCGACCAAGATCAACTACATCCCCTTCTCCGGCGGCGGTGAGGCTCTCGCGGCCATCCTTGGCGGCAAGGTGACGGCGGGCATTTCCGGTTACGGCGAGTTCGAGAGCCAGGTGAAGGCCGGCAAGCTGCGCCTCATCGGCCTGACCTCCGCCACCAAGACGGCGAATGTCGACGTGCCCTCCATCAAGGAGCAGGGCATCGATCTCGAAATCGCCAACTGGCGCGCGGTCGTGGCTCCTCCCGGCATCTCCGCCGACCAGAAGAAGGCTCTGACGGAAGCCGTCGACAAGCTGGCCAAGTCCAAGGAGTGGCAGGAGATCCTGAAGTCCAAGGGCTGGGAAAACGCCTACATGTCCGGCGACGCCTTCGCCAAGGCTCTGGCCGAGGAGCAGACCCGCACCAAGGAAATCCTGACCTCCGTCGGACTGGTGAAGTCGTAATTTTCGCTATAATTGCTTTGGAAGCGCCGCGTTCAGGGAGCGCGGCGCTTCTTTTTTAGGACATTCCATGACCACTACCCCGCATAGGCGCATCGACGCGGCAGGCCTCGTCATCGCTCTTCTTCTTCTCGCTCTGGCCGGCCTCGTCTGGTCGGACATGACCAAGCTCCAGATTCTTTCCCCTTACGATCTCGGCCCGAAGGTCATGCCGATCGTCGTGTCCATCGGTCTCGTCCTGCTTGCCATCGGCAACGGCATCTCGGCCTTCAGGGGCGACCTGCCCGCGCGCGATAGCCTGGACTGGAAGCCGATCATCCTGATCCTCGGCGGCCTTGCGATCCTCATCATTCTTATCGCCCTCGGCTGGGGCTTCATGATTGGCACGGCTATCCTCTTCGCGGCCACCTCCACGGCCTTCGGGCGCCGCGCCTTCCTCGTGGACCTGCTCATCGGAGCGGGCCTCGCCGTGTTCGTCTATCTGCTTCTCGGGAAGCTCCTGACCCTGTCCCTGCCCGCAGGGCCGCTTGAAAATCTTCTCTGAGGCCTGACATGGAAGCCTTCCTCTCGCTCGCCAACGGCCTGTCCGTCGCGATCCAGCCGATGAACCTGCTGTTCGCGCTCATCGGCGTTCTCCTCGGCACCGCCGTCGGCGTGCTGCCCGGCATCGGCCCGGCGCTGACCGTGGCGCTGCTCCTGCCGATCACCTTCAAGCTCGATCCTGCGGGCTCCATCATCATGTTCGCCGGCATCTATTACGGCGGCATGTATGGCGGCTCGACCACCGCGATCCTCATCAACACGCCGGGCGAAAGCGCCTCGATGGCCACAGCCCTCGAAGGCAACAAGATGGCCAAGGCCGGACGCGGTGGCCCCGCGCTCGCCACCGCCGCCATCGGCTCCTTCGTGGCCGGCACCATCGCCACGCTCGGCCTGACCTTCCTGGCCCCTTACCTCGTGGACATCGCGGTCAGCTTCGGCCCTGAGGACTATTTCGCCCTCATGTGCGTGGCCTTCATCACGGTGTCCGCCACCTTCGGCGACTCGCCGATCCGGGGCCTCACGAGCCTGTTCATCGGCCTCACGCTCGGACTCGTGGGCATCGACATCCTCTCAGGCCAATCCCGCCTGAGCTTCGGCATCCCCGAGCTTTACGACAATGTCGAAGTCACGACGCTGGCCGTCGGCCTCTTCGCCGTCGGCGAGGCCCTCTATGTCGCCTCCCGCCGCCGCATCGAGGAGGAGAAGCTCGAACCCGTTCGCGGCTCCCTCTGGATGACGAAGCAAGATTGGAAGCGTTCCTGGAAACCCTGGCTGCGTGGTACTCTCTACGGCTTCCCCATCGGCGCCCTTCCGGCGGGCGGCGCGGAGATCCCGACTTTCCTGTCCTACTCGACGGAAAAGCGCCTGACCAAGCATCCGGAAGAGTTCGGCCATGGCGCCATCGAAGGCGTGGCAGGCCCCGAGGCCGCCAACAATGCCTCGGCGGCAGGTACCCTCGTGCCCCTCCTGACGCTGGGCCTGCCCACCTCCGCCACGGCGGCGATGATGCTCGCCGGATTCCAGCAATACGGCCTCAATCCCGGCCCGCTGCTGTTCGCCGAGCGGCCCGATCTCGTCTGGGGCCTGATCGCCAGCCTCTTCATCGCCAACGGCATGCTGCTGGTGCTGAACCTGCCCCTCGTCGGCCTGTGGGTGCGCCTGCTCGCGATCCCGCAGCCCTGGCTTTATGCGGGCATCCTGGTCTTTGCCACCATCGGCACCATCGCGGCCAATCCCTCGCCGGTGGAGCTTGTTATGCTGACGGCGTTCGGCGTGCTCGGCTTCCTGATGCGGCGCTTCGACTTCCCCATCGCACCGGTGGTCGTCGGCCTCATCCTGGGGCCTGTCGCGGAAAGCCAGCTGCGGCGCGCCCTGGCGATCAGCCTCGGCGATCCGATGGTGCTCCTCGAGAGCCCGATTTCGGCGACCCTGCTCGCCATCGCGCTCATCGCCCTCATTCTCCCCTTCGTGATGAAGGGCTTGGGCCGCTTCAAGGCGGTCGAGGACTAAGCAACCACAAGAAAGAGGCCCGGGAAACCGGGCCTTTTTTGTTTCTCGGGTTCTGGCCTCTCACGACGAGAAGGCGGACAGCTTTCCGAACTGATCGGCGAGCAGGTAGTAAACGGTGACCCGGTTCTTGCTCCGGTCGCTTTTCAGTTTCTCACCGACCGCGGCAATCGCCTTGTCCAATTCGGCATCGGAGGCCGTCAGGCCGAGCTTCTTCTTCAGGAAGCCGTCACGCACCCTGATCAGCTCTTCCCGATCGGAGAAGGACACCAGCGCCGAGTCCCTCTTCTGAAGGGCGATCCCTAAATATCGCACGATGCCGGCGATGGCTTTGTCGTCTGCGCTCGGGGCATATTTCTTGACGTCGACAGCCCAATCTTCGCTCATTGAATCCTCCTTGAAGATCATTGCGGCAAGGGTGTCACGGACAAGAAAAAGGCTAAGGCCACGCCAAGCTTCGACAAGGGCGATACTCCCAAAGAAAAAGCCCGGCGAACCGGGCTTTGTCCTTGCGATGATTTTGGGCCGATCAGTTCAGCGAGTGGCCGCGCTTGGTCATCTCTTCGCGGGCGCGGTCCATGATGAACTCCGAGGTCCGCTGCGACCAGATATCCATCTCGCGCACGACGTTATCGAGCACACCCGGCTGGATCTGCACGTATTTCTGGCCGACAGCCGACTTGTAGAAGGCCGCGACCTCCTTCAGCTCCGCCTCGGTCATGCTGGCGGCGAAGACCCGCGCAGTCGCGTCGATCAGCTCCTGCTTCTTCTGCTCGACCTCGGGGCGGAGCCCGTTCACGACGGCATCCAGGTCCTTCTGGATCTCGGGGCTCGTGACGCTCATGCGCTGCAGGCGGCCCAGAAGCGGGCCGGTGAGCGCGTCGAAGGCGCCCGTCATGCCGGAGCTGATGGCAACCTCGCGTGCGGCGGCCAGATGACCGGCGCTCGGCTGGGCCTGAGCGAAAACGGGGCTCGCCAGCATGAACAGCGCGACCGAAGTCGCAGCCAGGCGTGAAGCGGAACGGATCATAGAAGGGACTCCAATCGTGAAAGGCTGATGGTCAGAGCTGACCGAGTTCGACAAGCCCCTCCCCGGTCGCGAGGATCGCACCGGAAGCGAGGCCGATAAAGAGGCCGTGCTCGACGACGCCGGGAATGCTGTTGAGCGTCGAGGCGAGAACGTTGGGTTTGTCGATGCGCCCGAGATGGGCATCGAGAATGAAGTGACCGCCATCGGTGACGTAAGGCGCCCCATCGGCGGCATGGCGCAGGCGCAGCTCGCCCTTCATGCCGAGGCTGTCCAGCAGTTTGACGATGGCCCGCTCTGTGGCCGTGAGGCCGAAAGGAACGACCTCGATGGGCAGAGGAAATTTGCCGAGCTTCGCGACGCGCTTGGACCCGTCGGCGATCACGACCATGCGGGCGCTGGCCGAGGCCACGATCTTCTCGCGCAGCAATGCGCCGCCGCCGCCCTTTACAAGGCGCAGGTCGTTATCGAGCTCGTCGGCGCCGTCGACCGTCAGGTCCAGCTCCGGCATCTCGTCCAGGGTGGCGAGCGGAATGCCCTCGCGCAGCGCCTGCTCGCGCGTCGCCTCGGAGGTCGGCACGCCGACGACCTTCAGGCCGCCGCGCACGCGCTCGCCGATGACGGCCACGAAATGCGCCGCCGTCGAACCGGTGCCGAGGCCGAGCCTCATGCCGTCGGTAACGAGTTCGGCTGCCCTTTCGGCCGCTGCACGCTTGAGATTGTCGCTCACTGAGGACCTCTAAAATTGTCGCCCCGCCTCAAAGGCAGGCCGCAGCCCGCCTCTAGCATGTGGGGATGTTGAAAAGAAAGATGGTTTCATAACGGCCCAGGGCTTTCTGCTCCTGGGCAAGGCTTTTGGGCAAGGCTTTAAGGACGCTGGGGCGAAGCTCCCGTGCCTGAACCGGCGCCTGGTGTCGCAGCTTCAGGGACAATTGTGGACGCCGCGGAAGAGGGCCTCGCCTGCGGCGTGCACACCACCTGCTGGTCGAAAACATAGCAGATGCTCATGTCGCCGGTGCGGAAATTGACCCGGAAAACGCCGCCTTCGCGCTCGTGACGGGAAGCGACGAGCCCGTATTCCCCAGGCTGCTGGGCCCCTGCCCCTTCGCCGGGGCTGTAGCACAGGGTGACGCCGACAGTGCCTTCCTGCAGCCCATATTGGCAGGAGCTGACCTCGCCGGTGACGCGATCGATCCTATAAATACGGTTCAGGTCGGTTTGCGGCGCGGGCACGAAATCGTACGAAGCCGCCAGGGCCGAGCCAGAAATGCCAGCCAGCCCCAAGGCCGTCGACACAAACGCAGCGTAACCAAAAAGCCGCATTCATCACTCCATTACGGTTAAGAACGAATCAACCGGGAGCACCATATCATCCCCTCCGATTGATTCCCTTGATTTGAGCAGAGCAGGTACCCGAGCTTCATGGTCATTCATACCCCGCAAATCGCCCCGCCTATCGCCGTCTTCGATCTCGACGGTACCCTGGCCGACACGGCCGGCGATCTCGTGGGAACGCTCAACGTCATCCTGGAACAGGAAGGCCTCGCGCCCCTGCCTGTCGAAGACGCCCGCGACATGATCGGCGCGGGTGCCCGCGCGCTCATCGAGCGCGGCTTCGAGGCGGCGAGGAAGGAGCTGGCTCCCGCCCATCTCGACAAGCTCTTCACGCAGTTCATGGCCCATTACAGCGAGAACATCTGCATCAGGACAGAGCTTTTCCCCGGCGTGATCGAGGCGCTGGACCGGCTCGAGGATGCGGGGTTCATTCTCGCGGTCTGCACCAACAAGATCGAGGAGCACTCGGTCAGGCTGCTTGACGCCCTCGGGATCAGCCATCGCTTCGCGGCCAATTGCGGGCGCGACACCTTCGCCTATTTCAAGCCGGACCCTCGGCACCTGATCCTGACCATCGCACGGGCGGGCGGCGATCCGTCCAAGGCGGTGATGGTGGGGGATTCACGCACCGATATCGTGACGGCCCAGAATGCCGGCATCCCGTCCATCGCCGTTCCCTTCGGCTACACGGATGTGCCGGTGCAGAGCCTCAACCCGGATATCGTGATCGACCATTTCGACAAGCTCTTCGGAGCTGTCGAGACACTCCTGAAGCCTATGGCGGCTTGAGCACGCAAAGACACCTTGCGCTCGCTCTCGCGAACACAATCGTGTGAAGCTGGACTGTCAGGAAGGAATGGTGGGCGCGACAGGGATTGAACCTGTGACCCTTCGCGTGTGAAGCGAATGCTCTCCCGCTGAGCTACGCGCCCTGACCAGCGCCTTCTAAAGGCGTAGAAGGCCCGGCGTCAAGCCACGAAGTCGAGAACTTCGCCAAGAATTTTCATGAATTGATTATGGCAGCGCGTCCTTAACCGCTCGGTTACGACGTGGCGAAAAGAAGGCGCTTCCATCTAGGATTTTATAGCAAATCCCTGATAAACGTTGGATCCGAAGCGCGACCATTCGCGTTGAGCCATTATCGACCCACCATCAAACTTGTTTACTTCGAGGCAATTATGGGACGCACGCGCGCAACCCTCTCCGGTCTTGCCTGCGCTTTCGTCGCTTTCGCGACCCCGGCTGCGGCATTCACGGCAATCGATCCCCTCACCCGCCAGCCGCTTTACCGGGCTGAAGATGAGGCCTCCAGGGCGCAGGCATCGCCTGTTCCGCGTGAGGTGGTCTCCTTCAACGGCCGCTATGCTCCTGGAACCATCGTGGTCTCCACCAGCGAGCGCCGCCTGTATTACGTGATGGGCGACGGCAAGGCTCTCCGCTACGGCGTCGGCGTGGGCCGCCCGGGCTTCACCTGGGGCGGTTCGAACACCATCACCATGAAGCGTGAATGGCCGGATTGGCGCCCCCCGGCAGAGATGCTCAAACGCCGTCCCGATCTGCCCCGCTACATGAAGGGCGGACTTGATAACCCGCTCGGCGCCCGCGCCATGTATCTCGGCAGCACGATCTACCGCATCCACGGCTCGAACGAGCCCGAGACCATCGGCGAGGCCGTCTCCTCCGGCTGCATCCGCATGACGAACGAGGACGTGATCGACCTTTACAACCGCGCCAAGGTCGGCGCGCGGGTGATCGTTCAGCGCTGAGTGCTTGCGCAGATGAAGATAGAAAAGGCCGGCATCAGCCGGCCTTTTTCATTGGGCTCAACGCCGCCGCTCGCGCGACAGGCCCTTGGCGGCAAGCTCGTCGAGATAGGCCTGCCACTTCTCCCCATACCCGGCCCCGAGTTCGTGGAGATAGTTCCAGCCGTAGATGCCTGTATCGTGCATGTCGTCGAAGACGAGCTTGACCGCGTAATTGCCGACCGGCTCGACGCCGATGATCTCCACGTCCTTCTTGCCCGGCACCGTCTTGCGCTCGGCAGCGCTGTGGCCCTGCACCTCTGCCGAGGGGCTCGTCACACGCAAGTATTCAGCCGGCAGATCGAAGGCCGTGCCGTCGTCGAAGGCAACGCGCAGGCTGCGCCTGTCCTTGGCGAGGCGAAGCTCCGTGGGCCAGCGCTCTGTTGTCATGGATCGGACCTCTTGGGGTTGGGCTTTTGCGGCTTTGTGCTTTGACGAAAACTCTCTACATATAAGGTTTAAAGCAACCCTTCGCGCACAACCATCGAGGACAAGTCCCTGATGCAGGGATCATCGATCCAGTTCCCGACGCCCTCTTCCGGCTCCGCCCTGCTGGACCCCTTCGGGCGTGCCATCACTTACTTGCGCGTCTCGGTGACCGACCGCTGCGATTTCCGCTGCGTCTATTGCATGTCCGAGGACATGTCCTTCCTGCCCAAGCGCGATCTCTTGAGCCTCGAAGAGCTGGACCGCGTCTGCACGGCTTTCATCGACCAGGGCGTGCGCAAGCTGCGCATTACCGGCGGTGAGCCGCTTGTGCGGCGGGACATCATGAGCCTGTTCAGCTCCCTTTCGCGTCATCTTGAGTCCGGCGCGCTCGACGAACTCACCGTCACCACCAACGGTTCGCAGCTCGCGCGCTTCGCGGAAGAACTGGCGGCCTGCGGCGTAAAACGGGTGAACGTGTCCATCGACACCCTCGACCCGGACAAATTCCATCAGATCACCCGCTGGGGCAATCTCTCCAAGGTGCTTCAAGGATTGGACGCCGCGCAGAAGGCAGGCCTGAAGGTCAAGATCAACGCTGTCGCGCTCAAAGGCGTGAACGAGCACGAGATCGAGAGCCTCATGCACTGGGCCCATGGGCGCGGCATGGACCTGACGCTGATCGAGGTGATGCCGTTAGGCGAGATCGACGGGCTGCGCGTCGATCAATATCTCCCCCTCTCGACGGTAAGAGAGCGGCTTGAGACGCGCTATACGCTGCACGATCTTCCCGACCGCACCGGCGGTCCGGCGCGCTACGTGAAGGTCGCGGAAACGGGCGGCAGGCTCGGATTCATCACGCCGCTGACGCACAATTTCTGCGAGAGCTGCAACCGCGTACGCCTGACCTGCACGGGCCAGCTCTTCATGTGTTTAGGACAAGAAGACGCCGCCGATCTGCGCGCGCCTCTGCGCGCCTCGGAAGACAATGCGCTGCTCACGCAGGCCATTGCTGACGCCATCGCTCGTAAGCCCAAGGGGCACGACTTCATCATCGACCGGGATCACGCCCGACCCGCCGTCGGCCGCCACATGAGCATGACGGGAGGTTAAGCCTCGCCGGACTTGAAGCACCAGAATCGTGAGGCTTTCTGTCAATTGACTGTTTAGGCTTTTCACGTGATATCAAAGCACAACAGACAGGCGGAAGAACTGTGAACGCGTTTGCTTTGGGGCGAAACCTCTTATTACTTCCAAGCCTCTTGGCAGGCCTTGCCGCGCCTGTGGCCTTTGCGCAAGAGACGCCACCCGTCCAGAAGCCTGTAATCCGTGTTGCGGTCGAGGGCGCCTATCCGCCCTTCAATCAGATCGATCCGGCCACCAATGAGCTGCAGGGCTTCGAGGTCGATCTTCTGAAACGCCTCTGCGAAGTGATGGAGACATCCTGCGAGCTTGTGCAGCATGAATGGGACGGCATTATCAAAGGCCTGATTAATCGCGAATACGATGCGATCATGTCCTCGCTTGAAATCACCGAGCGCCGCCAGAAGAGGATCGTTTTCTCCGATCCGTATTATCGCATCCCCGCCGTCTTCATCGGATCGAAGGAGACAAAGCTCGGCGAAGTAACGCCGCAAGCGCTCGCGGGCAAGAAGATCGGCACCATCGAACGCAGCGATCACGAAACCTATCTCAGGACCTTCTACCCCAATTCCGAAATCGCGCTCTACGCCAAGGCCGACGAGGCCAGCCTCGACCTGCTCGTCGGGCGGCTCGATGCGGTGTTCGGAGACGAGCTTCTGCTCTCCAAGTTCCTGAAGAGCCGCGAGGGGGAGTGCTGCCACGTGCTGGGCGACGCCCCCGCCGATCCGGCCTATCGCCGCGAGGTCTACGGCATCGGCCTTCGCAAGGAGGACGAGGCTCTGCGCGAGCGCTTCAACCGTGCCATCGCGCAGGTGAAGGCGGACGGCACCTACGACCAGATCCGCGCCAAGTACTTTTCCTTCGATATAAAATAGACCGCGCTATCAAATAGACTCGTTTGACCCCCGCCCTCTCTGTTCCTACAACCGACAGGACAATTCGGGAGCAGACGATGGCGAAGGTCGCTTTTCTGGGTCTAGGCGTGATGGGCTATCCCATGGCGCGGCATCTCGCGGCGAAGGGCCACGAGGTGACGGTCTATAACCGCACGGCTGCGAAGGCCGACAAATGGGTGTCCGAGAATGGCGGCCATGCCGCCAAGACGCCGCGCGAAGCAGCGCAAGGCCAGGAGATAGTGTTCGCCTGCGTGGGCAACGACGACGATCTTCGTCAAGTCACCATGGGCGAGGACGGCGCGTTCCACGGCATGGGCAAGGGCACGATCTTCGTCGATCACACCACCGCCTCGGCGGAAGTGGCGCGTGAGCTTTACGCCGCCGCCAAGGACAAGGGCTTCGCCTTCGTCGACGCGCCCGTTTCCGGCGGTCAGGCCGGCGCCGAGAACGGCGTGCTCACCGTGATGTGCGGCGGCGATGCGGATGCTTACGCCAAGGCCGAACCGGCGATCATGAGCTTCGCGCGGGCCTGCCGCCTCATGGGCGAGACGGGTGCAGGTCAGCTCACCAAGATGATCAACCAGATCTGCATCGCGGGCCTCGTGCAGGGCCTCGCCGAGGGCATCCATTTCGGCAAGCGGGCCGGGCTCGACATCGAGGCAGTGCTCGACGTGATCTCGAAGGGTGCCGCCGGCTCCTGGCAGATGGAGAACCGCGGCAAGACCATGAACCAGGGCAAGTTCGATTTCGGCTTCGCCGTGGACTGGATGCGCAAGGACCTCTCCATTGTCCTGGCCGAAGCGCGCAAGAGCGGCGCAAGCGTGCCGGTGACGGCGCTGGTCGATCAGTTCTATGCCGATGTGCAGAAGATGGGCGGCAACCGCTGGGATACGTCGAGCCTGATCGCACGGCTCGAAAAGTAAGCCTGACGAAGCTTCCAAAATGAAAGCGCCGGAGCTTTTCAGGGCTCCGGCGCTTTTTTCGTTTTACTCCGGTCTGCAAGGACGCCCGGGCAGGCACTGCGGACGCTGATTGGGGGCCTGCGGGGCGACCCTCTGAGGTTGCGGGGCCTGCGGAGCAGGACGGGCCATCGGGGCCATCGGCTGCGGCCTCGCCTGAGGCGGAGGCGACGGCCTGAAGTCCGGCGCGGGACGGGCCTGTGGCGGCATGGGCTGGGGTGCCATGCGTTGGGGCGCCATAGGCTGAGGCGCCATGGGCTGAGGCATGGGCCTCGGCTGCGCAGGCTGCCTGAACTCCGGCGGAGCAATCCTCGGCCTTGCCTCCGGCGGCGGATTCGGCCGCATGGGCTGCACCGCACGCGGTGGCTCGAGCTGTGGCTGACGGGGCTGCGCGGCAGGGCTTGCCGGGCGCGGACGCTCCTCTTCGATGCGCGGACGCTGCGGGCGCGGCATCGCCTGGAAGTTCTCCTCGGGCGGACGCGCACGCGGAGCGGCAGGTCCATCATTGCCGGCAGCGGGCCGTTGCGGGCGCATGCCGGGCGGCGGATCGCGATCCGCTCCGGGCGGCTGGATGCGTGGCGCAACCGGGCGCTCCGCATTCACTCCAGGCCTCTGCGCGCTGGGCGCAGGCGGGAGCGCCTGCGGACGAGCGGCGGGCTGACCATCCGGAGGCGGAAGCCTGACCGGCCCGGGCTCGGGACGGGCGGCTACCGGAGGCTGAGGCCGTGTTCCAGGGGCCGTGACCGGCGGCATGGGACGGTCCGCCCCAGGCCGGGCATCCGGCGCGATCGGGATCGGGCGGCTCGGCAGGCGCGGCTGCTCGGTCCGGGGACCGGGAGCCTGCGGGTTCACCACGGAGGGACGCGCCGGAACCGAGATCGGCACGGGCTGCGCCGTCAGGCCCGGCTGGCGCGGCACGACCGGCGTGGGACGCGGTGCGCGCTGCCATTGCGGCCTGTCTGGGCTGCCAAGAAGCGGATCGCGGACCGGCGGACGGGCCACGGGAATGAACACCGGACCGCGCGGCGTCACGGGCGCGATGGGCTCGTAATACGAACGCGGAGGACGGGCATAGCGCGGCACCGGGAACGGGGCCGGGATCGGCAGCACGCCCACCAGGATCGGCGGCGGAGGCGGCTCGCGGATGATCTCGACAAACTCCACGTCCTCCTCGTAATCCGGCAGCAGATAGATCGGTGGCGGCGGCGGAGGCGGCGCATCGCGGATGATCGTCACGACCTCGACCACCTCGATCCGTTCCACATCCGGCAGCGGAGGCGGCAGGTCCTCATAGACGAACTCGTCGAAGACCGGAGGCGGAGCGATCGGCGCGGACAGGCGCGCGAGCCTGCGGCGGCTGTCGGCTGCGTGGGGGCCGTTGGGATAGCGGCGCAGGTAGGTCCAATAGGCCTCATTCGTGTTGCG
Source organism: Microvirga sp. ACRRW (assembly GCF_022346925.1). Classification (GTDB taxonomy): domain Bacteria; phylum Pseudomonadota; class Alphaproteobacteria; order Rhizobiales; family Beijerinckiaceae; genus Microvirga. The sequence goes on along the minus strand of NZ_JAKRNJ010000002.1, from coordinate 555,901 downwards.
GCGAACCGTCTGGCGCCAGACGATGGCCTCGCGACGAGCCGCCAGCAGCGCCGAGACGCGGCGGGAAAGCGGATGGTCGGGATAGCGGCGCAGGAAGGCCTGATAATCCTGGATCGTGTCGCGCTCGACGGCGATGTTGTAAGCCTCCTCGGCGGGCACATCCTCGATGCGGCGCACCTGACGCACCGGAGGCGGAGCGGCGGAGGCTGATTCCGACGGCTCGAAGAACACGAAGGATGCGTTGCCGAGATTGGCCGTGTGCCAGGGCGTCTGCAGGCCCTTCGTGGTCTCGTGCGTGCGCAGGCGAACGCGGTTGAACACCTCGTCCACCGGCACGCCCGGCTGGCGGATCGTCTCCGCGAGAGCAGTGGCGTAATGGCCGTAAGGTCCGGGCGCATCGCCAGTGGTGATGTTCGGAGCCGAGGAGAAAGCGATCAGGAAGCCGGACGGCGGCTCCACGAGGGCAAGGCCACGGGCAATCGGCTCGCTTCCGGCAGGCATCGCGTAATCGCGCGCCATGTCGGCCACGACCATGCGGGTCTTAGCAGGAGTGCGCTCCAGCGAGCGGACCAGATCCGACAGGCGGAAGCCTTCCATCGGCACGTCCACATCGCGCTGGATGCGCGCATCGACGGGCAGAAGATAGTTCTCGCCTTCGAGCTGGATGCCGTAGCCCGAGAGATAGACCATCACGGCTCCGTCGCTCTCGAGAGTCTGGGCCTTATCAAGAAAGTCGCGCACCACGTTGCGCAGATCGTTGGCATTCAGGTCCCGCCCCTGCACGACCTCGAAGCCGGCGCTGGTCAGCGTCTGCGCGATCAGGCCCGCATCGTTGGCGGCGGTCGCAAGCTGGCGGCCCTCATAGGCGCTCTGGCCGATCACCAGCGCGAGGCGCTGCTGGGCGGATGCGGCGGAAACACTCCCCGCGAAAGCCGTCAGAGCGAAGACGGCGAAAACGATAGCACGTTTCAGATGGTACACTTTGCGCGAACCTTTGTTTGCCCGAGAATCGGGCATCTCACGTCAGGGGTAAGGTTATCCAGTTGAATGTCTTGTGAACAAAAGGGGGACGTTCGCCCCTCAGCGCCGTGTCATCGTCAAGTAAACGACGAAGGCGCCGATCCCGAGGGCGAGCAGCATGATGACCATCTCGCGGGTCTCGCCTGTCAGCGTCACGCTCCGGTACATCTCGGACAGGCGAGCGGCGCGCTCGGGATCGCGCGATACGAACAGGCCGATCACGATGCTCAGAGTGGCGAGGATGAGAATCCAGGGAAGGCGACGCATCACTTAAAGCCTTTATATTCCTTCGAAGCGCGGAGCGCGTTTCTCGCGAAAAGCCGTAATACCCTCAATGAAGTCGCGGCTGAAGCCCGCCTCCCGCTGAAGCTTGGCTTCGAGATCGAGTTGTGCCCGCAGATCGTTGGAGAGGCTTTGCGCGAGGGCCTGCTTGGTCAGGCGCTGCGCGAGGCCGGGGCCTGATGCGATCCCGGCTGCGAAAGCCGCCACGTCCACGGGGAAGGATTCGTCATCGAAGACCTTGAAGATCAGCCCCATGCGCTGCGCCTCCTCCGCCGGAACCGGTTCGGCCGTGAGCATGAGGGCGAGCGCCAGCTTGGGACCGACGAGGCGCGGCAGGATCCAGGTGCCACCCGCATCCGGCACGAGGGCGATCTTGGCGAAGGCTTCCTGCAGATAGGCGGAGCGCGCGGCCACGACGATGTCGCAGGCAAGCGCGATGTTCAGGGATGCGCCGACCGCCGGGCCGTTGAGGGCGGCGATGGTGATCTTGGAATATTCAGCGAGCCTGAGAATGAGCGGGTTGTAGTCGCGAGCGAGCGGCGGCCCGAGATCGATGCGGCCCTTCTCGTCCTTCGGCAGGTTCTCGGTGAGGTCCTGGCCGGAGGAGAAGGCCCTGCCCTCGCCGGTCAGCACCACGACGCGGACAGCCTCGTCCTGCTCGCATCTGTCGAGCGTCTCCCGCAGCTCGGCGTGCATGGTGCCGTTCAAGGCATTCAGCTTGTCGGGCCGGGCGAGCGCGATGGTCGCGACAGGCCCCTCGATGGTGCAGCGCAGGGTCGTGAGACTCAATGTCCAAGCTCCTCAATGGTCGCGCTTGAACATAGAGCGGATTTCGGAGCGAAGAACAGGCAAAAGCTCTTCTTCGAACCAGGAATTGGTCTTGAGCCAGCCGTTGTTCCGCCAGGATGGGTGCGGAAGCGGCAGGATGCGCGGTTTTTGCGGGCCTTCGAGAATCTCCCGCCAGCGCCGCACGGTGCTGGTCAGCCCGTCGCGGAAACCGTCGCCGAGATGCCAGGCCTGCGCGTATTGGCCGATGAGGAGAACCAGTTCGAGATCGGGCAACGCCTGAAACAACGGCTGCCGCCACGCCTCCGCGCATTCACGGCGCGGGCCGAGATCGCCGCCCTTCGCATCCTGCCCCGGAAAGCAGGAGCCCATGGGCACGATGGCGACTTTGGAGGCATCGTAGAACTCGGCCTTGTCGAGACCCAACCATTCGCGCAGACGGGTGCCCGAGCGGTCGTCGAACGGGATGCCGCTGGCATGGGCGCGTGTGCCGGGAGCTTGGCTTGCGATGCAAAGGCGCGCGGAAGCGCTGCCCTGGATGATCGGTCGCGGCTCATGCGGCAAGGCCAAGCCGTGGCGCGGCTCGTCGCGGCAGATCCGGCAGGCGCGCAATTGCTGTGCGAGAGCGTCGAAATCGGAGGGAGGATTCATTCACCTCACATGGGAAGTTTTACGCAGGTTCGCGACGCGCCGAGACGTCACACCAAGGCTTATCCGCGAGAGCGCCGCCAATCCTGTGGACGTTCGAACGCACCGGCCCAAAGGCCCGCCCTGCGGCTTTGCGCCTGCATCTCTTGCAGATCGTAATCGCGACCGTAGGAGACGGCCCAACCGTCCTCCACCATGCGCGCGCCGATATCACTACCCTTCACGGTGCAACGGGCAAGAATGCGCTGATAGCGGTCACGGCCAGCCGCGCGGCATTGCACGTTCTCGCCGGACACCATGTCGATAAGCGCGCGCCTCGCCACATCGCCGCAGCGATAGGAGCGACCGGCGCGGAAGCATGTCTGCTCCATCTCAGGCGCGTCGATGCCTTTGATGCGAATCTTCGCATCCCCGATGCGGATCGTGTCACCATCGGTGACCTGCGCGCGGCCCTCCAGGCCTCGCTCATTCGGCTTCAGCACGAGTGCCGATCCACCGGCGAGCGCGAGTGCGATGATGAGGGATTGAATGCCGCTCGCTTTCGAGCGGCGTCGACGCCTTCTCATAGGCGCTCGGAAACCCCGGCCTGACCGAAGGTCGCCATGTCGCGATGAACAGCGGCGGCGGCCTTCACGATGCCCATGGCAAGCGCTGCGCCCGAGCCTTCACCAAGTCGCATGCCGAGCGCGAGAAGCGGAATCTTGCCGAGACGCGCGAGCACATCCTGATGCGCGCCTTCGGCACTGAGATGACCGGCAATGCAATGGTCGATCGTCGAAGGATGGATGGCGTGAAGCACCGCAGCCGCAGCCGTTGCCACATAGCCGTCGATCACCACGGGAATTTTCTGAAGCCGCGCGGCGAGGATCGCACCGGCCATCGCCGCGATCTCGCGACCGCCGAGACGGCGCAGCACTTCGAGCGGGTCTTCGAGATGGTCGCGATGGTGAGCAATCGCGGCTTCCACAGCAGCAACCTTGCGCTTCAGGCCCTCATCGTCCACGCCCGTGCCACGGCCCACCCAATGCTCGGCGGGGCCGCCGAAGAGTGCAGTGTAGATCGCCGCAGCGACGGTGGTGTTGCCGATGCCCATTTCACCAACCGCGAGCAGGTCCGCGCCGCCGGCAATCGCTTCCATACCGAAGGCCATGGTAGCGACGCAGGCCTTCTCGTCCATGGCGTCCGTCTCGGTGATGTCGCCGGTGGGCATGTCGATGGCGAGATCGAACACCTTGAAGCCCAGCCCATAGGCCGCGCAGATCTGGTTGATCGCCGCCCCACCCGCCGCGAAATTTTCGAGCATCTGGCGGTTCACATCAGAGGGAAAGGCCGACACGCCCTTCGCCGTCACCCCATGGCTTCCGGCAAATACGCAGACCAGCGGACGGTCCGCCGTGGGATTGGGCTTGCCCTGCCAGGCGGCGAGCCACTCGGCGATCCATTCGAGGCGCCCCAGGCTGCCGGAGGGCTTCGTGAGCTGCCGGTCCCGCATGCGTACCGCCTCGATGGCCGCCTCGTCCGGACCGGGCATGGTCGTGATCAGGCGGCGGATATCGTCGAAGGGCGAGGCATTGGTCATGGAAAGGCTCCGGCCCAGAGGGCATTGCGGAATCTGAAGAGGCGTGACCTATAGCGGGCGAACCATTCGGGGTGAAGCATGTCCGAGCAAATCGAAACGCCGCAGAGCGCGCCAACCGGCCTCTGGAAGGCCGTGACCGTCGATCTGGCCCACACCATACGCTTCTACTCCCGCCTTCCGGTGCCTGCCCTGCCCTGGGAGCAGAACGCCCATGCGCTGCCGGATTTCCCCCGCTTGGTCCGGGTTCTGCCGGTCGCGGGGCTCATCCTCGGCACCCTTCCGGCCCTCACCCTCGCCTTTTCTCAGGCTCTCTCCCTCGGCCCCTGGCTCTCAGCCACCCTGGCGGTCGCTGTCGCCGCGCTTACGACGGGAGCCTTCCACGAGGACGGCCTTGCCGACACGGCCGACAGCTTCGGCGGCTCGACTCGGGAGCGCCGCCTGGAGATCATGCGCGACAGCCGGATCGGCTCGTTCGGCGCCTCCGCCCTCTTCCTCGCCCTCCTGCTCCGCATCGGTGCGCTGGCGAGCCTGGCCACCGTTGCCGGTTGGCATGTGGGCGTCGTGGCTGTTCTCATCACCGCCTCCCTCTCTCGGACGGTGGGCCTCATGCCTCTCGTCTTCCTTCCGCCCGCCCGCATCGACGGCGCGGCCTATGCGGTAGGACAGCCGTCACGGGAGAGCTTCTGGTTCGCGGCGGGACTGGCGGGGCTGATCGCGATTCTTTTGGGAATGATCGGCAACCTGCCGCCTTCCGGCATTGCCCTTATGATCGTTCTGTCTGGGCTGACGGGCTGGGGCTTCATTCGCCTCTCGCAGAAGCATCTCGGCGGGCAAACGGGCGACATCGCGGGCGCGACGCAGCAGGTGGCGGAAATCGCTGCGCTGATCGGCCTCTTGACCGCGGTTCAAGCGTAACCGACATGTGAAGCATGGCCCGCGTCTCCAGTCCCTGCATCCGCGTCTGCATCCTCGACCCTGAAACGGGCCTCTGCGAAGGCTGCGGCCGCACGCGGGACGAAATCGCGAGCTGGTACCGGATACCGGAGGAAGAGCGCCAGCGCATCATGGCCGAGCTGCCGGAGCGCATGCGCGAAGCTTTCGCCCCTCAGAGTGACAAGGCCGAATGATGCCGGGCATTCGTGGCGCAGGCGGATTGCTTCTGATCGCGGCGCTGGTGATCGCGATGTTCAACGACCGGAATATCGCTGATCTCTCGCCTCTTGAAGCCGCGGGCCTTCTAGGCTTCGGCGGCATCGGCCTGATCCTCGCGGCCTCCATCATCGAAGGTTTCGGCAAGCACTGGACTTATGGTGTGCAGGCGACTGCCGTCAGCGGCGGCGTGCTGATCGCGCTCCTGGTCATGTTCGGCGCGCGCGGTGAATTGCAGGCCGTGATCGACCGCGCCATCGGCGACATCGCGGTGGGCCGTACGGTGGTGACGCCGGAGGGCGAAGTGGTGGCCGCCCGCAAGACGGACGGAAGCTTTCTGCTACAAGGAAAAGTGAACGGCCACGACACGCGCTTCGTTTTCGACACAGGCGCGAGCACCGTGGTGCTGCGCGCGGAAAACGCCGCTGCGCTTGGCTTTAAGCCGGAAGCGCTGAACTATTCCGTGCCCGTCGCGACCGCGAATGGCGGAGCGCTCGCAGCATCCGTCGTGCTGGAGCGCCTGTCCATCGGACCGATCACAGAACACAATGTCAGCGCGCTGATCGCCCGCGAAGGCGTGCTGCATGCGAACCTGCTCGGCATGACGTTTCTGGAACGGCTCGGGTCGTATGAAGTGCGCGGGAACAGGCTGATCTTGCGCGCCAAGGAAGGCGAGTAACCCACGCCGTCATCCCGGACGCAGCGCAGCGAGGATCCGGGATCGTTTCAGAGTAAGCGCCGTTCTCGTCATGCGATCCCGGCTCGGCCTCGCCGTCCGGGATGACGGCTGATTTATTCAGCTGCAGTTTCCAGAGCGCTACCGCGCGACACATGCGCCACTGCATCCCGCAACGTCTGCAAGTTCGCGCCTGGCTTCACCGCTTCGGTCGCCAGATGACGGCGATAGGCGCGTGCGCCGGGGCGGCCCGTGAAGAGACCGAGCATGTGACGGGTGATGCTGCTCAGGCGCTCGCCCTTCTCGAGCTGCGCCGCGATATAGGGCTCATAAGCCTCCACCGCCTCGAAGCCGTCCGTGACGGGCGGCTCCTCGCCGTAAAGCTCGCGATCCACACCGAGCAGAATCTCGGGCTCATGATAGGCGACGCGGCCTAGCATGACGCCGTCCACATGCTTCAAGTGCTCGTGGATCTCAGCCCATGTCTTGATGCCGCCGTTGATGGCGACGGGAAGATCGGGCCGAGCCGATTTCAGGCGATAGACGCGATTGTAGTCGAGCGGCGGAATATCCCGGTTCTCTTTCGGCGAGAGGCCCTGCAGCCACGCCTTGCGGGCATGAACCGTCAGCTCGTCGCAGCCGGCTGCGACCACGCATTCGGTGAGGCGGTTCAACGCCTCTTCCGTATCCTGATCGTCCACGCCGATGCGGCATTTCACCGTGACGGGAAGCGAAACGGCGGCCTTCATGGCGGCCACGCATTCACCGACAAGCACCGGCTCCTGCATCAGGCACGCGCCGAAACGGCCGTTCTGCACCCGGTCCGAGGGGCAGCCCACATTGAGATTGACCTCGTCGTAGCCGAAATCGGCGCAGATCCTCGCCGCTTTGGCGAGCTCCTCCGGGTTCGAACCGCCGAGTTGCACCGCCACCGGATGCTCAGCGTCGCTGAAGCCGAGCAGACGCTCGCGCGGCCCGAAGATGACCGCGCCCGTAGTGACCATCTCCGTATAAAGCCGCGCCCGGCGCGACATGACGCGATGGAACGAGCGGCAATGCCGGTCGGTCCAATCCATCATGGGGGCAACGGTGAAGAACTTCTGGGTCATCTCGAAATAGTTTCTAGGAGAGGTTTCCGGCTGATCGGAGCTTGGAGCAGCCTTTTCCGATATGGTGGTGACAATCTCAAGGAAAATAAGCGGTCGGCGATGTCACAGAGGTTCGCAAGCTCTCTCCGCAACGGCCCAGCTACCCCATTCTGGCCGGATCGAGCCTGTGACCTACCCCTTCGTGAACGGTCACGGTTCTCGAAAGCGTAGTCTTTTCGAAGGGAAGCACCATGTCGATCAACTGGCTTGTCCTGGCCCTAGCCGATGAAGACCTTCAAATCCCAACCTATGGCCTGTACGGCGGCCCCGGCTACTCGGGAGGCGTGCTGCTGAAGCCAGGAGACCAGCCGTCCTTCGCAAAACAACCGATCGACCCGCTGGACGCATTGTTCAGCCGACACGATCAGGCCGTGCTCGACGCAACTTCGCGAGAAGAAGCCCGAGCCGATCTCCAGCTGATCAAAGGCATCATGGCCCTGCCGGACGATGCGGTTTCGAGCGAGGGCGATCTTTATGCCGGGGCCGCAATCCTCGCGATGCTCGGACGCATCATTCACAGCCATCCCGAGTTCCTGATCGGATTCGACGTCGCGAAGGCGGTCGATACGGCCGCCGATCTCATCGAACAAGGGAGTATCCGGCCGGACCCGCAGGAAAGAGCCGCCCTGGTGGCGTGGCTGCAGGAAACGAGCGCGGCCTTGGCCGAGAGAGATCATCCTCTCTCTGATTTCGTGGCCGACAAGATTCTTGATCTGGCCGACAGGCTTGGCGACGGCACGCTGACCTTCGCCCTCGGTGACAATGCCTTCACCTTCCCCGAAGGAGAGGCAAAGGTTCTCCTCATTGAAGCGATTGCCGATGCGATGGAGACGGGAGGCATAGCCGACCTTGTTGCGTCTCACCATCAGGACGCCAACCCACCAATTCTGGAGGCCTTGCATCATAAGCTGAGCCACCATCTCGACTGGGACTTCGCGTTCTAAGCTTGGTTGCAGGCCTGCGCTCGTCACGCAAGCTTCGCGATTTCCGAACAATGTGGGTTGCGCTATAGTCCGATTCCGGCGCGGCCCACGCCTCCCCCCTCCACCGGGAAAGTATCAGCCATACAGGGTTCACTTCATCATCGAACCGACTGTTCGAGCGCCGAGCATAAGGAGGGATTGCGAATACAGCTCGCAATGGGAGGTTTAACGATGACGTTGTCTGCGCCGATTTATCAATTGAAGCGCAAAGCGAAGCTCTTGTCCCGCGAGGGCGGCATTCCGCTGCATGAGGCCCTGGACCGAATTGCTCAACAGGAGGGCTACAGCGCCTGGAGCCTGCTTGCGGCGAGACAATCCGCAATCTCGCCCGCTGGTAAGCTGCTTACGCGATTGCTCCCCGGCGATCTGGTGCTGGTTGCCGCAAGGCCGGGCCAAGGCAAAACCTTGATGAGCCTCGAACTCGCCGTGGAAGCCATGAAATCCGGCAAGCGGGCGGCCTTCTATACGCTGGAATATACCGAGAAGGATGTTCTGGATCGCCTGCGCGCTCTTGGTGTCGAGCCCGCGCAGTTCAACGACCTGTTCGCGCTCGATTGTTCGGACGGCATCAATGCCGGCTACATTATCGAGGAAATGGCGTCAGCGCCTCGCGGCATTCTTATCGTCATCGATTACCTGCAATTGCTGGATCAGAGACGCGAGAATCCGGCATTGGCGGATCAGGTCGGCGCGCTCAGGTCATTCGCCCGCGAGCGCGGCGTGATCATCGTCTTCATCTCGCAGGTCCATCGTTCGTACGATCCGCTGACGAAGCCATATCCTGACGTTCAGGACATCCGGCTGCCGAACCCACTGGACCTCAAGTTGTTCAATAAGCTCTGCTTCCTGAACAACGGCGAGGTTAAGTTTCAGGTGTCGAACTGACATCGTCAGCGTCTCGGGCCGGGATCGTGGAGCTTTCACGGCCTATGGCGTGAGCGCTATTCCTGAATCAGGCTCGAGATTTTCGCATCCAGCACTTCAGCCGCATCTTTCGGCTGGAGCTTTACTTGCAGGCCGCGCTGGCCTCCGTTCATGAAGACCTCGCCGTAAGCAAAGGCGGATTGCTCGATGAGGACCGGCACACGCTTTTTCTGGCCGAAGGGGCTGATGCCGCCCACGTGATACCCGGTCTGGCGCTCCGCGTCCGCTGGCTTCATCATCTGCGCCGCCTTGCCGCCCAATGCTGCGGCGAGCTTCTTCAGGTTCACCTCCTTGTCGGATGGAAGCACTACGCAGGCGGGCTTTCCATCTACCAGCACCATCAGCGTCTTCAGCACCTTGCTGGGGTCCACGCCCATGGCTTCAGCCGCCTGCAGGCCGATGCGCTCCGCATTGGGATCGTAGTCGTAGGTGTGAACCGTGAAGGAGACGCCAGCCTGCTGGAGAGCCTGCGTGGCGCGGGTCGTCTTGGACATGATATATCTATCTTTACTGAAGGTAATCTTCGGAAGATACCCCTGCTCTATAGGCTTAACCGCCTGTTCTTGTCTTCACTACAAGCCTATGGCATGCGCTAACCATGACGACAAAACCCACATACCGTCCTGATGTAGAAGGCTTACGTGCTGTCGCCGTTTTGGCGGTGCTCTTCTACCATGTCGATATTTGGCCTTTCACGGGCGGCTTTGTCGGGGTCGACATCTTTTTTGTCATCAGCGGCTATCTCATTACAAAGATTATTCTTTCAGAGATCGAATCCGGAGCCTTTTCCTTCAGGGAATTCTACGATCGCAGAATGCGAAGGCTTCTTCCCGCGCTGCTTTGCACGGTTGCAGGGACTTATCTGGCGGGCCTCTTCTTATTCTCCATCGAAGATTTCACCCGTTTGTCCGGCTCGACGGTGACGTCCCTTCTTGGCGTTTCCAACTTCTTCTTCTGGAGAGAAGCCGGCTATTTCGATGCCAAGGCCATCTTGAAGCCACTGCTCCACACTTGGTCGCTGGCTGTGGAGTTTCAATTCTATCTGCTGTCGCCTGCCTTTACGGTCGCCCTGTTCCGATGGAGAGGCCGCCCGGCACTCTTGACGGGAACAGTCCTGATCGCGGTCCTGAGCTTCGCGGCATCGCTCTACATGATGCGGAGAAACCCATCCGGAGCATTCTTCCTGACCCCTTTCAGGGTTTATGAATTCGCCATCGGCGCCCTGGTCGCCTTTGCCGAGAGCCGCCGGTCATCGGGGCTCAGGTTGGATGCCATCTACGCCTGCGGGCTGGTTGCCGTTCTATTCAGTGTGTTCGCCTTCGACGAGCGCACGGCATTTCCCAAATATGCTGCGCTCCTTCCCACTATCGGCACGGCGTTGCTGATTTATGCCGGCCCGTCTGCGCGGGGATCGTGGGCCCTGAAGACGAAGCCGATGCAGTTCCTCGGGAGCATCAGCTATTCTTTGTACCTCGTGCACTGGCCCCTCGTCGTCTTCACGCACTACGTCCTGAAACGGGAGCCATCGTCGCTTGAAAAGGTTGCGCTTCTCGTCGCGACATTCATTCTCAGCCTGATCCTTCATCGCTATGTCGAGGTCGCGTTTCGCAGGCCTCGAACGCGACAGAACGCTTCACCGGCTTTATTCAATGCCGTCTGCGCAGGTGCCATTGCTCTGGTCATCGCACCGGCTGCCCATAGCTGGCTCACCGGGGGATGGGTATGGCGCCTGCCGCCAGCTCTTCAGGAGGTCAACAAGGTCGATATCGCCGCATCACGCGATTACGTCTGGTCACGGCACCCCAAGCGACAGGGCGATCACTTTACGACCGGCAAGAAGCGCATTTTTATCGTTGGCGACTCCCAGGCTGCCGATCTCCTCAACATGCTTGTCGAGGCGGGGCAGGACAAAAGCCTGGAAATAGCGTCAGCCGTTGTCTTTCATGAATGCGGAGCGCCTTTCGTGGCGAATGCCGATGAGGACGCATTCTGGAATTCAGAAAACCCCATGACTGCCAGGAACCCCAACCTGAAAGAGCAGTGCAGGAGCCAGATATCGAATGCCCTGAACTCTGCGCTTCTCCGTGAGGCGGATGCCGTTATCCTGTCGATGGTCTGGCTGCCTCAGAACATGAAGCACATCGAGAACGCCATTACAGAAATCAAACAGCGCACAGCAGCCGATGTTTATGTGACCGGCCGCAAGGACATGCTTGCAAGCAGCATCGACATTGCAAACAGCAATGGCAAGCTTGAGGGTTTGGAGGCTTTTGCCTCTCAATTCATGGCGCCGGAGGCTATCGGGATCAACCGAGCCTTAAAGCAAAAGCTCGGCTCTCATTATATCGATCTGATGAGTCTCTTATGCCCTCGAAAAGGCTTCTGTCATGTCCTGACCGACAGCCAGAAGCCTCTGCTCTTCGATATAGGCCACCTTACAAAAGACGGAGCGGCCTTCGTCGGTGCGCGTCTCATTGAGCGAAAGCCCGCATTTCTAACGCAAAAGAAAGCGGAACTCCGTTCCACCGCAGGCGAATAATGCGGCCCCGCAGAAGTTTTACCGGCTAGCGAGCGAAAGGGACACTCGCCCCTTAATGATCGTGCTTGTGGTCATGGTGGCCGCATCCGCAGCCATGGCCATGATCGTGGTGATGATCATGCTTGTGATCGTGCGAATGGCCATGATGCTCGTGAGCATGGTCATGGTGATGGTGGTCATGCCCGTGATGATGATGGTCGTAATCGCAGACATGCGTGCTGCGCTCGGGCTTGAAGGGGCGTTCCACCGGCGTCACGGTGCAGCCCTGTCCGCGCGCGAGTTCCGCAAGCGCCGGGTTGTTCTCGATATAGAGCGCGTCGTTCGTGATCTCGGCGAAGCCGTGATTGGAGCCCAGGTGCCAGGCAAGACGCATGAGGCGCAGTGGGTTCTCCGCCTTCACCTCCAGCAGCCCTTCGGACTTCGCCTTCACCTGAACGAGGCTGCCGTCCTCAAGCCGCAGCGCATCGCCGTCGTTGATGGTGGTTTCCATGTCGAGATCCATGTGGATCTCCGTGCCGCCCTCGCCCTTCAGATGAGCATGCCGGCGGCTCCTCGCCTCATGGTCGAGGGTAATGGTGTCGACGACACGGTCGGCCTTCACGGCGGGCTTGCGGACGATGGTGGTGACGCGGGGCATGGGTTTGTCTCAGGTTAAATCTGGTTCAGCGATAGATAGGAGGCCCAACCGGCCAATTTAATACTCAACCTTATCCGCCTTGTCCGCCCAAGCCTGGAACACCGCCTTGGCCTCCAGGCTCGGCAGGTGATCAGTCGGAATGAGGCGCTCCGAAATCGTCTTAGGGATTTCGTCATAGATCAAGCTGTCGTCGAAACCGATCTCGGCGGCATCCTGGCGGGTATTGGCGAAAACGATGCGCGACACCCGCGCCCAATAGGCCGAGGCCAGGCACATGGGGCACGGCTCGCAGCTCGTATAGAGCGTCGCGCCCTCCAGCGAGAAATCCCCAACCTCTTCGCAGGCGCGGCGGATCGCCGTCACCTCGGCATGCGCCGTGGGATCGTTGGCGGAGGTCACCTGGTTCCAGCCCTCGGCCAGAACCGTGCCGTCGCGCACGATCACGGCGCCGAACGGGCCGCCCGCGCCCTCGTCCATGTGTTGGCGAGACAGGTCGATGGCGCGCTTTAGGTAGTGCTGGTCTTGAGTGTTCGTGTCGGTCATGAGGATTTATGTATCGCCTGAGGGCCTGAGAGGCGAGAGATTTCGGTCAAGCTGGCGCCGCTCCCGTATCTGGAGGAGTTGCGCCACGACCGAAGCCGCGATCACGGCCGGGTCTTTGTCCGCGATGTCTGGAAGCCCGATGGGGCAGACCAGGGAGGTGATCCTCTCCTGCGGCAAGCCGAGTTCCCGGAAGCGCTTTTCGAATCGTGCCCGCTTCGTCGCACTGCCGATGAGGCCCACATAGGGGAAGCCGCGCCGCAGGGCCGCTGCCGTGATCGCCATGTCGAGGGGATGATCGTGGGTCATCACGAGGATGAGGGAATCCGCCCCCGCCTCGGCAATCTCGGCCTCGGGACTTTTCATGCGGATCGCCGATGCGTTGGCCGGAACGTGAGAAGGAAAAGCATCCTCCCGGTCATCGAGCCAACGGACAACGAACGGGAGAGGAGCAAGGGCTAGCACGAGCGCACGGCCCACATGGCCCGCGCCAAAGATCAGAACGGGCGTGCGATCCTCACCATGAGTCTCGCGCCACTCAGCGCCGGGGCTGGCATCCGCTTCCGATGCCAGCTCGCGCCTGACGCGACCATTGTCCATGCGGCATTCGAGGTCGAAGAGGCCACCCAGGCCCTCCGTTTCAGCGAAGGCGGCGATGTCGTCGAGGTCGCGCTTGTCGAACGTCTCGATGAGGATCTTCACGCGACCGCCGCAACATTGCCCGAGATCGGGCCCAAGCGCCTGATCGACGATGCGCGCAGGCCCTCGCCCGGCTGACAGCATCTCGCGGGCGATGTCGAGCATGAGGAACTCGAGCTGCCCGCCGCCAATGGTGCCGTGGAAGGCGCCATCGGGCCGCACGACCATGCGCGCATCCTTCTCGCGCGGCGCGGAGCCTTTCACGTCATGCACGGAAATCAGCGCCGCGACGCCGTGCCGCGTGATGAGATCGGTGAGCTGTCGCCAGACTCTCACCCCATCGGCCTCCCCCGCAGAGCCTCGCAGGCGCGCAGGATTGCCTCGGGCGTCGCAGGCGCATTCAACGGAACCGGCTTTGATGGATCGAGTGCATGGATCGCGTCGGCCAGTGCGCAAAACACGCTGTTCGCCAGCATGATCGGCGGCTCGCCCACGGCCTTTGAGCGGTAGATCGTCTCTTCGCGATTGGAATTGGGATACAGCGCCACGCGGAAATCAGCGGGGACGTCGGATGCCACCGGGATCTTGTAGGTGGACGGCGCATGCGTGAGCAGATGCCCCTCCTTGCTGAACACCAGCTCCTCCGTGGTGAGCCAACCCATGCCCTGCACGAAGCCGCCTTCGATCTGGCCGATATCGATGGCCGGGTTCAGGGAGCGCCCGACATCATGGAGAATATCCGTTCGCAATACGCGGTTCTCGCCGGTCAGCGTATCGACGATCACCTCGGAGCATGCCGCGCCATAGGCGAAATAGAAGAAGGGACGGCCCGTTCCCTTGGCACGATCCCAGGTGATCTTCGGTGTCTTGTAGTGTCCTGCCTCGGACATCGGAACGCGGGCGAGAATGCACTTCTTCGCAAGCTCGTCGAAGGGGATGCTTTCGTTGCCGATGAACACGCGGTCGTCGCGGAATTCGATCTGCTCCTCGGGAATGCCATAGGACTCGGCAGCATAAGCGATCATGCGCTTCTTGATCGCGCCCGCCGCGACCTTCGCCGCCATACCGTTGAGATCGGAGCCGGAAGACGCCGCCGTCGGCGAGGTGTTAGGTACCTTCGCGGTCGTCGTTGCAGTAATGCGCACGCGCTCCATGGCAATGCCGAATTCCTCGGCGACCACCTGTGCCACCTTGATGTAGAGCCCCTGCCCCATTTCGGTGCCGCCGTGATTCAAATGCACGGAGCCATCCTGATACACATGCACCAACGCACCTGCCTGATTCATATGCGTCAGCGTGAAGCTGATGCCGAACTTCACCGGCGTCAGCGACAATCCGCGTTTCATGATCGGAGACGAGGCGTTGAAGGCCGCAATCTCCTTGCGGCGCTCACGGTAGCTCGATGTTTCCTCGAGCCTGCGCACGAGATTGAGGAGCGTATCGGTTTCCTCCACCTCCATGCCGTAGGGCGTGAGGTTCTCACCCTGCCGGTAGAAATTGGCGTAGCGCACATCGAGCGGATCGCGACCCGTCGCCCAGGCGATCTGGTCCATCACATGCTCGATGGCGAGCATGCCCTGCGGACCGCCGAAACCGCGAAAGGCGGTGTTCGAGACCGTGTTGGTCTTCAGTCGTTTCGAGGCGATGTGGACGGCGGGCATCCAATAGGCGTTGTCGGCATGGAACATGGCGCGGTCCACCACGCCGGCTGACAGATCGGCAGAATAGCCGCAGCGTGCCAGCAGATCGACGCCATAACCCTGGATACGTCCCTCAGTATCGAAACCGACTTTCCAGTCGCAGCGGAAATCGTGACGCTTGCCGGTGAGGATGAAATCGTCGTCGCGGTCCAGGCGGATCTTGCACGGACGTCCCGTCACGCGCGCGGCCAGCGCCGCCGTCACGGCCCATTGCGTCGCCTGACTCTCCTTGCCGCCGAAGCCACCGCCCATGCGGCGTGTCTCGCAGGTCACGTAGGAATCGGGAATGTCGAGCACGCGGGCAACCACATGCTGCACTTCCGTCGGATGCTGGGTCGAGGAATAGACATGCACATCGCCGTCCTCGCCTGGAATGGCAAAGGCGACCTGCCCTTCAAGGTAGAAATGCTCCTGCCCGCCGACACGAAATTGGCCTTCGAGCCGATGCGGGGCCGCAGTGACGACAGCATCGACGTCGCCTCTGCCATAGGCATAATCCGGAAGAACTGTTTCGCCGCGCGCCAGAGCATCTTCGACGGTGATGCTCGGCGTCTCGGATTCGATCTCCATCACCGCCTTCTTCACCGCGCGCCGCGCAATGTCGCGGGTCGTGGCGACGACGGCAAAGACGGCCTGCCCGAGAAAGCTGATCTCGCTGTCGACGAAGAGCGGATCGTCGCCGAAAGCAGGCGAGACATCGTTCTTGCCGGGAATGTCGGCAATGGTGAGGACGGCAACGACACCCGGCGTGTTGCGAACGGCGGAAACATCGAGCGAAACCAGATGCCCACGCGCCTTCGGGGCCTGACCGATGGCCACATGCAGCGTGCCCTCGGGCTCACGAATGTCGTCGATGTATTGCGCAACGCCCTGCACATGCTTCGGGCCGGAATCGTGCGGCAGGGGCTTGCGGACGTGGCGAAGAAACTCCCCATCCTCCCCTTGAGTGGGAGGGTCGGAGCGCGTCAGCGATCCGGGGTGGGGTGGTAGCGCCGACATCGACGAGGTCGCGGATCCCACCCCCTCCCGCGCCTGCGGCGCGACCTCCCCCCTCAAGGGGGAGGTGGAAGCAGCGAAGGCTTTCGATTGCTCGTTCATGGCCCTACTCCGCCGCTTCCAGCGGTTCACGCAGGCCGATGATCCGCGTTGCGCGCGTTGCGCCGGAGGCCGCTTCGCTCAAGGCCTTGAACACAAGGTTGCGAGCGACGGTCGCGCGGTAGGCGGCGGATGCGCGATGATCGTCGAGCGGTTGGTAATCGCGGGCGATAGCAGCCAGGGCATCGCCCCAGGAAGACGGCTCGTCGAGGAAGATGCCGGCGAGCGCGGCTTCCGTCTCCACCGCGCGCTTCGGAATGCCTGCCATGCCGCCGAAGGCGATGCGCGCTTGAGTGATACGGCGGCCATCGAGCGTGAGCTTGAACACACCCAGCACAGCGGAAATATCTTCATCGAAACGTTTCGAGACCTTATAGGCGCGAAACACTTCATTGCCTTTGATCTTCGGCACCGTGACACGGCGCACGAACTCGCCGGGCAGACGATCCTGCTTGCGATAGGCGATGAAGAAGTTCTCAAGGGGGATGGCGCGCGTGGTCTCGCCCTGACGCAGCTCAAGCGTGGAGCCCAGCGCGATGAGCGCGGGCGCGAGATCGCCGATGGGCGAGCCGTTGGCGATGTTGCCGCCCACGGTTCCGGACGCCCGCACCTGGGCCGAACCGAAACGGCGCATCAGTTCGCCAAGGTCGGGGTCAATATTCTGCAAACCCGCGAAGGCCTGCGCGTGAGTAACCATCGCGCCGATGGTCAGGGTGTCGGCCTCATTTTCGATCCGGTCGAGGCTTGCAACGCGTCCGAGCCAGATGACCTTGTCGAGCTCGGCCATGCCCTTGGTAACCCAGAGGCCCACATCCGTGCAGCCCGCCACCAGGGTGGCATCCGAATGCTGCGCATAGAGCGCGGCGAGCGAAGCTTCGCTTGCGGGAGCGGCGAAGAAGCGTGTCTCATTTCCGATGAAAAGATCATGGCCATCAGCCATCCCGGCAAGGCCCCGCGCCGTTGTCTCGCTTGCTTTTGCGAACGCATCCTGAGGAGCGCCGGAACAGGCCTCAAGAGCCGCGTCGACGATGGGCCGATAGCCCGTGCAGCGACAGAGATTTCCGGCAAGAGCATCGTTGATATGCTCGCGGCTCAAGGGCCGCTCGGCCTCCTGATAGAGCGTGAATAGGCTCATCACGATGCCGGGGGTGCAGAAGCCGCATTGCGATCCGTGATGCGCAACCATGGCGGACTGGACCGGATGCAGCTCACCGCCTTGCGCGAGATCCTCGACAGTCACGACCTCTGTACCGTCCACCTGGCCGAGAAGCAGGATGCAGGCATTGACGGGCTCGTAATGGACGCGCCCATCCCGGACGCGGCCGATCGCCACCGTGCAGGCTCCGCAATCGCCCTCGGCGCAGCCTTCCTTGGTTCCGACCCGACGCTCCTGAAGTCTCAAATAGTCCAGAAGGGTGGTCCGCGGGTGAAAGCCGGAAACCTCGATGGGCTGCCCATTCCGCCAGAAACGGATTGCGTCTCTTGCCAAGATGATCCTCCGCCGGGTTCTTCCCGGCCTGTCATGGTGGGCCGGGAAGAATGGCGGAGCAAGAGCTTTTCGCCAAGGATACTTTCTGTGAATACCTTGACTTACCAGGTGCCCGTGTTCGGCATCGAGGCCCAGGGCTCCTGCGCGGGCTTGGGCTCGCCGCGCTGCAGCAACTCGATGGAGATGTTGTCGGGGGTCTTGATGAAGGCCATGTAGCCGTCCCGAGGCGGACGGTTGATGGTGATGCCCGCATCCATCAGCTTTTGGCAGGTCTCGTAGATATCGTCGACCCGATAGGCGAGATGGCCGAAATTCCGGCCGCCGGCATATTCGCTCTCATCCCAGTTATGGGTCAGCTCCAGAAGCGGGGCCTTGGTGTCCTTCGCCTTCTCCACGTCGCCGGGAGCTGCCAGGAACACGAGGGTGAAGCGGCCCTTCTCGTTGTCGATGCGGCGGACTTCGACCAGGCCGAACTTGTTGCAGAAGAAATCAAGGGACTGCTCCAGGTTCGAGACCCGGATCATCGTGTGGAGGTATTCCATAGCCAATCTCCTTATAAGCTTGGCTTATCCTGATGGAGCATTAGGCGGCGAGATCAAGGGTAATGCTTTATCCCTCTGCAAAAAGCCTTGGAATTGTCGAAGTGGGCGTGACTTTTAGCGCTTGTCGATTCAGACATTCTTGTCACCTGCCGCCAAACCCTTAAGCTTCAACGCAATCCAGTTTCACAAGAGAGTTGCCGATGCGCACCGATGTCGACCCTATCGTCCGGCTTGAGGATTACCGGCCCAGCGATTTCCTGATCGATAGGGTCGAGCTGGATGTCAGGCTCCATCCCACGGCCACGAAGGTGACGGCGCTGCTCTCCATGCGCCCCAACCCAGCCGGACGCTCGGATGTTCCCCTGGTGTTGGACGGAGACGAGCTGAACCTGAAGGCCCTTGCTCTCGATGGGCGCGAGCTGGAGGCTGGAGAGTATGAGGCGTCTCCTCAATCCCTCGTGATTTCCCAGCCGCCTCAGCACCCGTTCCAGCTCACCATCGAAACCGAGATCAACCCGACGGCGAACACCAAGCTCATGGGCCTTTACCGGTCCAGTGGGAACTATTGCACGCAATGCGAGGCCGAGGGCTTCAGGCGCATCACTTACTTTCTCGACCGCCCCGACGTTCTGGCCGTTTACACCACGCGCATCGAAGCCGATGAAGAAGAGGCGCCTGTTCTGCTCGGCAACGGCAACCCCGTCGAAAGCGGCGGCATCGAAGGCACGGGCCGTCACTACGCCGTGTGGCACGATCCCTTCCCGAAGCCGTCCTATCTCTTCGCCCTCGTCGGCGGACGCTTGGGCAAGGTCTCCAAGCCCTTCACCACCATGAACGGGCGCGAGGTGGAGATCGCCATCTATGTGGAGCCCGGCAAGGAGGGGCGCGCGGATTATGCACTCGATGCACTCGAACGCTCGATGCTCTGGGACGAGAAGGTCTGCGGCCGTGAATACGACCTCGATGTGTTCAACATCGTCGCCGTCTCCGACTTCAACATGGGCGCGATGGAGAACAAGGGCCTCAACATCTTCAACGACAAATACGTGCTGGCTTCTCCCGAGACGGCCACGGACGTGGATTACGCGAATATCGAAGCGATCATCGCGCATGAGTATTTCCACAACTGGTCCGGCAACCGCGTGACCTGCCGTGACTGGTTCCAGCTCTGCCTGAAGGAAGGGCTGACGGTTTTCCGCGACCAGGAATTCTCGTCAGACGAGCGCTCCCGCCCGGTTCATCGCATCGCTGAGGTAAAGACCTTGCAGGCGCGGCAGTTCCTGGAGGACGCAAGCCCCCTCTCCCATCCGGTGCGCCCGACCCAGTATCGCGAGATCAATAACTTCTACACCGCGACCGTCTATGAGAAAGGCGCGGAGATCGTGCGAATGCTCAAGACGATCATCGGCGATGCGGATTTCCGGCGCGGCATGGATCTCTATTATGAGCGCTGCGACGGGACTGCCGCCACGGTCGAGGACTTCCTGAAGGCCTTCGCCGACGTGACCGGGCAGGACCTCTCCCATTTCTCCCGCTGGTACGCCCAATCCGGCACGCCGCGCGTGAGCGTGCGCGGCCATTATGATGAAGGCGCCCGGACCTACCGGCTTGACTTCCAGCAGCAGACGCCTCCGACACCCGGGCAATCAACGAAGGAACCAATGGCGATCCCCGTCGTGCTCGGCCTCGTCGCGGAGAACGGCCAGCCGATAGAGGCCGCATGCGAGCGGGTGAATTCCCGTGGCGTATTCCTGTTCGACAAGGCTGAAGACAGCATCACCTTCACGGGTGTGGGCTCCCGTCCCGTTCCGTCAGTGTTCCGCGGCTTCTCGGCTCCGGTGAAGGTTTCCCTCGACCTGTCGAACGAAGACCTCATCGTGCTGCTCCGGCACGACAAGGACGCGTTCAACCGTTGGCAGGCGGCACAAACGGTGGCCATGCGGACGCTTGTCGCGCTTTCGACGGGAGTGGCTGTGAGCGGCGAGGAGATGGCCTCGCTGTCCGCCGCCTTCCGCGCCTTCATGGAAACAGATGCGCTGCGCGATCCCGCTTTCGCCGCGCTCGTTCTGTCGCTTCCCAGCGAAACCGACATTGCCCAGGAGATCGGCAGGGACGTAGACCCGGATGCAATCCACCATGCCCGCAAGGAAATGCGCCGGCATCTCGGCCAAAACTGCCTCAATCAGCTGACAGGCTTTTATCAATCGCTTGCGCCGACAGAGACCTATAGCCCCGATGCGGCAAGCGCCGGCAGAAGATCCTTGCGCAATGCAGCACTCGATCTTCTGACGGCTGCCGATCCGGAAGGAGGCGAGAGGCTTGCAAGCGAGCAGTTCGAGACGGCCACGAATATGACGGACCGGCTGGCAGCTTTAAGCGTCCTCATGACAATCCCTGGCGCGGTGCGCGAGAAAGTCATTGCAGACTTCGAGGAACGCTATCGCAACGAGCCGCTCGTGCTCGACAAGTGGTTCGGCCTGCAGGCCGCTATTCCTGAGGATACGACTCTCGATCGTGTGAAGCGGCTGATGGAGCATCCGGCCTTCTCGCTCAGCAATCCCAACCGCGTGCGCTCCCTGATCGGAAGCTTCGCGATGCTCAATCAGGTGCAGTTCAACCGGAAGGACGGAGCCGGTTACGCGTTCCTTAGCTCCATCGTGCTGCGCGCAGACGAGTTAAACCCCCAACTCGCGTCGCGTCTGCTCACCGCCTTCAGCAGTTGGAAGATGATGGAATCAACACGCCGCTCTCATGCGCGTCACGCGTTGCAATCCATCGCTCAAAAACCAAATCTTTCCCGTGATGTAGGGGACATTGTGAATCGGTCGCTTGAAGAGAGCGCAGACGCTTAGGCTTCGAAGTGATTTGGCAAGTGCAGCCTGGGTTATCCAGAAATATCCCCAGCCCCAAAAGGGTAATGAGAATTTTTTATTAACCTACGTGGTCACATAGCTAGACAAATCACTCGCCCGTGATTCTATTGTTGGTGATTCGGAGAGATGCGGCACGTCCTTCCGAATACAAGGACAGTAACGGTTCCGAAGGGAAGATCGCATGGCGGGGGCGGTGACCGCATGCGTACCCGCACGCGCGGGTACGATTCTGGGAGTAGCGCGATCAGACGCGAACCCGGCTTATCGTCGGCTCGAGCAGTATGAATCCCTGCTCCGGCTTGCAGTTCCTGCCGTTCTTATTCTCTTTCTCATTACGCTCGCCGGCAGTGCATGGATTCAGATCCGTGACGGGCGCCGCGACACCATGCTCGATGCCATCCAGGACATCGACATCATCGCTTCGCTTTCCGCAGCAAAGCTCGGCAATCATCGCGCTCCCACAGATCGGGCGCAGGCCGCTGCTCAGCTCAGCGGACTTGCCAAGGACATGCCGGCAAGCGCCCTGAACCAAAGCCGCCGCCTTCTTCTCATCGACCAGAGCGGCGTCGTGCTGGCCATGCATCCGTCTGCGGACAGCGTGCCCCAAACTCTCGCCGAGGTTCTCGGCGACGCACAGCCTCTGGCGCTGTTTGCAGACCGCGCCGGCGTGATGACCATCAAGATGGCCGGCGGCAACGAAGGCATCGCGACCGTGCGGGCGCTTCCGGCCTCCTCCGGTCAGATCGCCATCGTGCAGCCCCTGCCCCACGTTCTCGCAGGCTGGTGGACGCGCACCATCGGGCATGCCTCTCTGCTCGGCGCGACGATCATGGTGCTTCTCGGCATCGGCGTCGCTTACATAATGCAGGCGAACCGCGCCCGCGCCGCCGACGAAGTGTGCGAGAAGGTGCGCGATCGTATCGACTCCGCGCTCAACCGCGGCCGCTGCGGCCTGTGGGACTGGGATATCGGACGCGGGCGCATTTACTGGTCCGACTCCATGTACGAGCTGCTCGGCTACGAGCGGCAGGATGAGTTCCTCTCGTTCGGCGAAGTGAACACCATGATCCATCCCGAGGATCAGGATCTCTATACGCTCGCCGAACAGCTGGCCTCCGCCACCACCTCCCTCGTCGATTACGAGTTCCGCATTCGCAGCGTGAGCGGCGACTGGGTATGGCTGCGCGCCCGCGCCGAGCTGATGAACGATCCGGACGACGCGGCAAGCCACCTCGTCGGCATCGCCGTGGACGTTACCGAGCAGCGCGGCCTGGAAGAAAAGACCGCCCGCGCCGACGCGCGCCTGCATGACGCTATCGAGGCGATCTCCGAGGCCTTCGTGCTCTGGGATGCCAACAACCACCTCGTGCTGTGCAATTCGAAGTTCCAGAAGCTTCACGAGCTTCCGGCAGACGCCAACCTGCAGGGCAAGTCCTATGCGGAAGTGATGGCGCTTGGCCGCCCGCCGGAAGTGCAGCACCAGTTCCTGCGCCGTGAGCAGCAGGATGTGGGCGCCCGCACCTTCGAGGCCCGTCTCCAGGATGGCCGCTGGCTGCAGATCAACGAGCGCCGCACGAAAGACGGCGGCTACGTGTCGGTGGGTACAGACATTACTGCCCTCAAGCGCCATGAGCACCGTCTCGTCGAATCCGAGAAAGAACTCATCGCCACCGTCCTTGACCTCAAGCAGTCGCGCCAGAAGCTCGAAGCGCAGACGCATCAGCTTGCGGACCTCGCCGAGCGTTACCTCGACCAGAAAGCCCAGGCCGAGAGCGCCAACCGCGCCAAGTCGGAGTTCCTGGCCAACATGAGTCACGAGCTGCGCACGCCGCTCAACGCCATCATCGGCTTTGCGGAAGTGATGCAGAGCGGCATCTTCGGCAATCTCGGCTCGGACAAGTACGAGGAATACTGCACGGATATCCGCTCCAGCGGCGAATATCTCCTGTCGGTGATCAACGACATTCTCGACATGTCGCGCATCGAGGCTGGCCGCACGACGCTCAAGAAGCAGCCTCTCGAAGTTCATGGCTCGATCCAGCGCGCGTTGAAGCTCGTCAGCGAGCAGACCAAGGCCAAGAACCTCTCCGTCACCGTCGACGTGACGCCGGAAGATATCGTGGTAGCTGCCGACGAGCGCGCGCTTCACCAGATCCTCGTCAACCTGCTTCAGAACGCGACGAAGTTCACGAGCGACGGCGGCTGCATCACGGTGCGTACCCGTCTCGCGGGCGGCGCGGTCAACATCTATGTCGAAGACAACGGCATCGGCATTCCGGACAGTGCCCTGCACAAGCTCGGCCAGCCCTTCGAACAGGTCGAAACCGAGTTCTCGAAGAGCTACAAGGGCTCGGGCTTGGGCCTCGCCATTGCCCGCTCGCTCGCGGAACTCCATGGCGGCTCCTTGCGCATCAAGAGCCAGGAAGGCGTCGGCACCATCGTGCTCGTCCACTTGCCGATGACGGAAGCCACGAACGCCGACATTGCCCTGGCCGACGCCGCCGCATAAACCTTCGGGCTTCGCTCAGCGCAGCACGCGCTCATAAATCTCCCGCACATGCTGGCGCGTCGCATTGAGATGCGTCAGCAGCACCTTGGCATCTGGCAACCCGGCAATGGTGGCGAGCCGCTTGAAGATGGCAGGCGGCACATGATCAGGATCGAACTCTCCCTCTATCGCCAAGCGCTGCCACTGGAAGATCGCGCTGAACTGCCGATGAGCCTCGATCAACTCTCGCGCATCTTCATCCGAAATCAGACCAGCCTTGCAGGCCTCCTGAAAAGTCCCCTCGGGCGGCAAGCCCATGAGGGCAGGATGCTTGGACGAATGCGCGAGAACCAGCGCCTGCGCGATGAAGTCGAGATCGGTCAATCCGCCTTTCGCGAGCTTGAGATCCCAAGGCTTGTCGTCGCCCTTCTCCTGAGCGATCAGCTCGCGCATCACGCGCACTTCTGAGATCACGTGTTTGGGATCGCGCTTGGCGCTCACGATATGATTGATGGCCTCTCCTACTCGGTCCGCGAAGCCTGGATCTGCGACCAGGATGCGGGATCGCGTGAGCGCCATATGCTCCCACAACTCGGCCTCGCTCTGCTGGTAGGCGACGAAACCTTTGAATTGCGAAGCGACAGGCCCCTTGCCACCTTGAGGGCGCAGGCGAAGGTCCAATTCATAAAGAAGCCCTCGTCTCGTCGGCACGGTCAGAGCCGCGACGAGGCGCTGTGTCAGGCGCGTGTGATAGACGACGGCATCGAGCGGGCGCGGGCCTGTGCTCTCCCGCCGCTCCTCATCGAAATCATAGATCACGACGAGATCGAGATCGGAGCCCGCAGTCAGCTCTTTCGTGCCAAGGCGGCCGAGTCCCAGAATGGCAACCTGGGCTCCGGGAACGGTGCCATGTTCAACCTCGAACTCCGCGCGGACGCGCTCGAAAGACGCGCGGATAATGGCGGTGGCGATGGCCGCATAGGCTTCGCCCGCCTGGGAGGGAGAGATAATGTCGGAGAGCAGCCGCGCGCCGGTGATGAAGCGCATCTGCCGGGCGGCGTCGCGAGCGCGGTCGAGGAAGTCTTCGTAATTCCCAGGCGCGCCGATGATCTGCCTGACCTGCTCCTCGATGGCCGCTTCATCGACATGCGGAATGCCGAAGGCGGGATCGATCAGCACATCGAGCACATGGGGAGACTGCGCCACCGTATTGGCGAGACGCGGCGCGGTGCCGAGAAGATCGGCGAAACGCAGCCGCAGTCTTTCATGGGATTGCAGGATGGTGAGGAGCTCGACGGCGGCAGGCATGCGGCCAAAGGCACTGTCGAGAGCGGCGAGCGCACTATCGGGATCGGCGGTGCCGCCAAGGGCGGATAGCAGGGCTGGCGTCAGCTCTGTCAGCACCTCGCGCGCACGCTGGCTTGTGATCGCCGCGCGTCGTCCGAAGTGCCAGCCCCGCACCGTCTCAGCCGCTTTCTCCGGCTCACGGAAGCCCATGCGTTGAAGCGTGGCGAGAGTTTCCGGATCATCGCTAGTGCCGGTGAACACAAGGCTTCCCGCATCGGAGGCAAGCTCAGGCCCCTCTTCGAAGAGAAGCGCATAATGGCCCTGCACGATCTTGGCCTGATCGGTGAGCGCCTTCGAGAAGGCCTTGAGATTGGGATAGCCGCAGAACTTGGCGAAGCGCTTCAATTCCTCCTCATCCGAGGGCAGTCTCTGCGTCTGCTCATCCGCCACCATCTGCAGCCGGTGCTCGATGGTGCGCAGGAAACGATAGGCATGGGACAGTTCATCCCGCGCCTGCGCAGTAATCCAGCCTTCGTTGTGCAGTTCAACCAGCATGTCGAGGGTGCGCCGCCCGCGAAGCGCGGGGCGCCTGCCGCCGAACACCAGCTGCTGCGTCTGCACGAAAAACTCGATCTCGCGGATGCCGCCGCGACCTAGTTTGATGTCATGCCCCGCCACCGCGATCTGGTCATGCCCACGCACCGCATGGATCTGCCGCTTCATGGCATGCACGTCGGCAATGGAGGCGAAGTCGAAATACTTGCGCCAGATGAAGGGGCGCAGCTCCTTGAGGAAATTTTCGCCGAGCGTCAAATCGCCCGCGACGGGCCGCGCCTTGATGAAGGCTGCGCGCTCCCAGTTCTGCCCGAGCGTCTCATAATAGACATAAGCCGAGGACAGGGACATAGCCGTGGGCGTCGAGCCCGGATCGGGGCGCAGGCGATAATCGACGCGATGCACATAGCCATTGGCGGTGCGCTCCTGCAGCAGCTTGGAAAGATGCTGAGCGATGCGGGTATAGATGGTCGTCGCCTCGGCGCCTTCCTTGAGCGCAGAGGTTTCGGGATCGAAGAACACGACAAGGTCGATATCGCTGGAATAGTTGAGCTCCCCTGCCCCGTGTTTGCCCAAAGCGAGCACGGTGACACCCGAGCCTGCGCCCGGATCATCCGGGTTCTGCAAGGTGATGCGCCCAAGGTCCGCTGTTTCCGTCAGGATCAAGTTCAAGCCACCGCATACGGAGGCATCGGCAAAGCCCGACAGGGCCTTAGTGACCTCCTCCGTTCCCCAAAGTCCGCCGATATCGGCAAGAGCGACGAGAAGCGCGTGGCAATTGCGGTTGCGCCGGAAGGCCGCCACCGCATCGTCCCGTGTCATCTCCCCATCTCGAACGCGACGGAACAGGCCAGCCTGATCAGCGACGATGGAGGCATGAACCGTCTCCGGTTCCTCCAGGGCAAGCCTTGCCGTGCGAAGCGGATCGGCCATCACGAGTTGCCAAAGGAACGGGGAATAATCAGCCAGCGCCAGCAGGAGATCGCGGAAAAGGCCCTCTTCGATATGCCGCAGGAGTGCCGCCACCTCCGGCTCATCGCGGAGCCGCTCAAGGAACTCCGCCAGCTGCGCCTTGGCCTTCTTGAGGTCGGAAACGGGCGGAGCCTGGGTCAAGCGGCTGATGAAGGAGCGGTTCTGGTCCGGCACGGCCAATCCATCCATAACGAGAGATGGCCTGAGTGTTCACGCCGCCGCGTCGGAGGCAACCGAAAACTGATCCGCCTCCAATGCGACTTCATGCTCAGGCAGCAGGTGCCAAGGCGGCTTGCGGAACCTGAACATCCTTCAGGGGCAGGATCAGGACCACGCGCAAACCAGGCGCGTTATCCTCCAGCAAGAGGCGCCCCTCATGCAGCCGCGCCACGGCAGCGGCAAGGCTGAGCCCCAGGCCAAAGCCTGGGCGCGAGCGGGCCGTCTCCAAGCGCACGAAACGCTCCAGCACATGGCTGCGCTCGCTCTCCGGAATACCGGGGCCGCGATCCGCCACGACGATCCGCGCTTCATTCCCGATGCGCTGGGCCGATACGCTGACCGTTTGAGCACTTCCATCGTGGGACGCGCCATATTTCAGCGCATTGTCGAGGAGATTGGCCATCGCCTGGCCCAGCAATTCGCGGCTACCGTGGATCGGCAATCCGTTCTCGATGGAGACTTCGAGCGAAACCCCTGCTTCTTCGGCGAGAGCATCATAAAGCTCCGCGACATCACGAACAGCTTCCGCCGCATCGAAATCGGCCAGAGCCTCGCGGGCATTGCCGGCCTCCAATCGCGCGATCATGAGAAGCGCGTTGAAAATGCGGATCAGGTTGTCGCTTTCCTCTATGGTCGCTTCAAGTGCCGCCTTCAGCTCATCGGGCGTCTTCGCGGTTCTGAGCGCCTCGTCCGCCTTGTTGCGCAGGCGCGTGAGCGGCGTTTTCAAATCGTGGGCAATGTTGTCGGACACTTCGCGCATGCCGCGCATCAACTCGCCGATGCGGTCGAGCATATCGTTGAGGTTATGGGCGAGACGGTCGAGTTCGTCTCCGGTTCCCACGATCCTCAGGCGTCCGTCGAGATCGCCCGCCATGATGTCGCGCGTGGTATCCGTCATGTCGTCGACACGCTTGAGAACACGGCGCGCGATGAACCAGCTGCCGAGGCACCCCAGAACACCGATGAACAAAAGGGAATAGCCGAAAGCGCGATGGATGACGTCTCGCAGGCGAATGCGCTCCTCGATGTCGCGGCCAACGAGCAGACGGAAATCACCGGGCAGTTGGTAGACTCGCACCAGTGCCACGTTGGGCTTTGTGTCTGTCTCATCCGTTCGATTGTAGAGCGTCTCGAACTCACCGAGGCGGTCGATCACGCCGGGGGGCAAGGCCCCGACATTGCCGGCGACCCGCTCTCCGAGAGAGGTGGTCACCAGATAAAGCGATGCGCCCGGCGCGCGGGAGCGCCGTTCGACCGCGGTCACCAGCCGCCGAAGACCGCCGTTCCTGTAAATTCCGGAGAGACTGTTGATCTCCGTATCGATGCTCAGGACGAACTGGTCCGTCAGGAGTTTCTGCGCGCTCCAGGCAACATAGCCCAGCGTAGCAAAGGCGAAGAGCGTGAAGACGACGAGATAGGCGAAGGACAGCTTGAACGCGGTGGTCCGGAAGAGTTTGCCAAGAGCGGTCATACGAGCAGTCATGCGGACACGCTCATTCCTCGCCGTCCACAGCACCGACGCGGACCATGTAACCCGCGCCGCGAATGGTGTGAATGAGCGGCTTGTCGAAGCCCTTGTCGATCTTGGACCGCAAACGCGACACGTGAACGTCGATCACGTTGGTCTGCGGATCGAAATGATAATCCCACACATGCTCCAGCAGCATGGTGCGTGTAACCACCTGATTGGCGTTCTTCATCAGGTATTCGAGAAGCCTGAATTCGCGCGGTTGCAGCACGATCTCATGGCCCGAGCGCGTCACCCGATGCGACAGGCGGTCGAGTTCGAGATCGGCAATGCGATAGAGTGTCGGCTCCGCGCTGGGCGTGGAGGCGCGTCGGCGCGCGAGAACCTCGATGCGTGCCAGAAGCTCGGAGAAGGCGTAAGGCTTGGGGAGATAATCGTCGCCGCCGGCGCGAAGGCCTTTCACCCGGTCATCGACCTGGCCGAGGGCGGAGAGGATGAGAACAGGCGTCTCGACCTTCTGCTCGCGCAGCGAGCGGATGAGGGAAAGGCCATCGAGTTTCGGCAGCATGCGGTCGACGACGAGCACGTCGTAATCTCCCGCCTCGGCCATGGCATATCCATCGAGCCCGTCGGCGGCATGATCCGCTACATGGCCCGTTTCCCGAAATGCCTTCACGAGGTAGGAGGCCGCCTCTTTGTCGTCCTCGATGATCAGAATCCGCATGGCCTGTCTATAACGCAGTTGAGCCCGACGGCAGGTCGGCCTGGAGGGGAAAAGGCCAACCTGCCGCGGGCAGAAGACACCAGGTGTCGGGGGCAAGCAACACTTAAGGTCCTGGTGCTCTACTCTTTGTTGAGGATCAGACGCCCTTCGGCTGGCTGGCGACCTCGAGGGTTACCGTCCGTTCCTTGCCTTCACGCCAGAGCGTGAGCGACAGGCTCTTGCCGGGTGCGACCTGGGCGACCTTGCGGGACAGATCCTTGGCCTCGTTGATCGGCTGGCCGTCCACGGCGACGATGGTATCGCCCGTGCGGACACCGGCCTTCGCAGCGGGACCGTCCTTGATCGCCTCGGCCACCAGAGCGCCCTTGGCTTCCTTGAGGCCGATAGCTTCCGCGATCTCCTTGGTCACGGGCTGCATCTGCACGCCGATGAAGCCGCGGGTCACGGAACCCTTGTCCTTCAAGGACGTCACGATCTGATCGACCGTGGTCGCCGGGATGGCAAACGCAATACCCACATTGCCGCCCGACGGCGAGAAGATCGCCGTGTTCACGCCCACAACCTCGCCGGAGAGGTTGAAGGTCGGGCCACCTGAGTTGCCCTTATTCACGGAGGCGTCGATCTGGATAAAGTCGTCGTATGGGCCAGCGCCGATATCCCGGTGCTGAGCCGAGACGATGCCGGCCGTCACCGTGCCGCCGAGGCCGAAGGGGTTACCGATGGCGACGACCCAATCGCCGATGCGGGCTTTCTGGCCTGCGAGGCGCACATAGGGGAAGTCATTGCCTTCGACCTTGAGCAGGGCAAGGTCGGTCTTGGAATCGGTTCCGATGACCTTGGCGTCGAGGGTCTTGCCGTCATCCATGGTGATCTGAACCTCGGAGGCATTGTCGACCACGTGATTGTTGGTCACGACATAGCCGTCGGCCGAGATGAAGAAGCCTGAGCCGAGGGACTGGCCAAACTGGCGGGGACGCTGCTGGCGAGGACCACGCTCTCCGCGCTCGCCCGGCATCTGATCCCGGAACTGGCGGAAGAAGCGCTCCATCGGGTGGCCGGGAGGCAGATCGGGCATGGAAAATTGCGGTCCGCCCTCATCGTCGCCTCGGTCGGCCACATTCTGCACCTTGACCTTCACGGCCACGACGGCAGGTTTCACGCGCTCGATCACATCGGCGAAGGACGGAACATTCTGGACCGGCTGCGACATGGAGCGCAACTCGGCATGGGCAGGATTAGGAGCGACGAGGCCGGTTCCAAGGGAGCCGCCGGTAATCAGGGCGGCCACGGCTGCGGCGCCGAGCCATTTCGCAGTACGCTTACGGACGGGATTGGAAGCCTTGTCCAACATCTCTTCTCTCTCCTGAAAAGAACCCATCGGGGTTCATGTTGAGAGGAAGATGGGGTTTGCCGCCTTACGATACCCTCACGCCAAGATGAAATGTTGGTAAGGTTTTAGACCCTCAGCCATTCATTTGCTTCGGCGAGACAGGCGTGACGGCCTTTTGCTGGCAATCTTCCTGGCCTTGGACGTCCTGACCGAAGCCGCTTTCACCTTCCGCCGACCGATGCCCTTCGCAAATTTCGCGGGCTTCTTCCGGTTCGATACGAGAGTATCTTTCCGGTGCGTGTCGGGTGCAGCGTCGAGCGCTCGCTCCGGCGGGAGCGGCGGGCTTTCGGCGGCAGCGACAAAGATTCGGGCCATGCAGCGGCTTACATGAGCGGCTCGCCGTTCCACGATACGCCGGAATTCATCGACGCCGATCTTCCCGACAGGTGCGATGCGGGTTCTCGCTTCCTGACGACAGGTTTCGCGTTTGGCGACGAGATTCTCATCGGATTGAGCAGCAAAAGGCAAAATGAAAAAGAGACAGGTAAATCCAAAGGCCGCAGCTTTCACGACCGTACCTTTCAGGCCAGATATCAGGAAATCGACAGCCCGATAGCACTAGCTTTGCGGTTTGGCGCAGCGACAAGTTGGCTTGTTCAATGGAAACGACAGAGCCGTTTCCATGCGAGGAATACGCACCCATTCCGTGCGGACTACACTCCTCGAAACCTCTCAATGAGGGAAGTTACACCCATTCACGAAGCATGGATGAAACGCAGGAAGTACCTGCGCTTTTAGTCAAGCGTCCTGATTACGCTTGAGCAGATTCTCCAGCGCCTTCCGCTCCTCCGCATCGAGGGCCGCAGCAGGACGCGGACGGTGCCGCATGGCGGCATAGACGCCGATGCCACCGAGAAGCAGAACGAGTGCCGGGGTTAGCCACAGCAACAGTGTGTGAGCACCGAAAGTGGGCTTGAGCAGAACGAACTCGCCGTAACGCTGGACGAGGAAGCTCTCCACCTGCTTGTCGGTATCACCGGCAACAAGACGCTCGCGCACGAGAACCCGCAGATCCTTGGCAAGCTGCGCGTCTGAATCGTCGATGGATTGGTTCTGACAGACGAGGCAACGCAGGCCCGAGGAGATTTCGCGAGCGCGCTTTTCGAGAGCGGTATCCTTCAGCACCTCGTCCGGCTGAACGGCAAAAGCCGATGCGCTGAAAACGAGGGCCGCCAAGAGACTGAGAACAAACCGCATCGCTTACTCCGCAGGCACGGCTGCAGCAGCTGGGATCTTGGCCCGAACTGGAGCGCCGATGCGCAGGCGCCGGTCCGTCAGGGAAATGCCGCCGCCCAAGGCCATGACGACGGAGCCGATCCAGATCAGCAGCACGAGCGGCTTGTAGTAGATCCGCACGCCGACTGAGCCATCGTTCTGCACTTCACCGAGGCTCACATAAACCTGGCCGAGGCCCACGGTCATGATGCCCGCTTCCGTCGTCGGCATGCCGCGGGTCACGTAGAGGCGCTTCATGCTCTCCAGAGTGCCGAGCTCATGGCCCTGCCGGTAGATGGTGAAGACAGCGGCATCTTCGCGGTAATTGGCTTCCGTGCGTGGCACGACACGCTCGAGTCTGGCCTCGTAATCGCCAGCCTTGATGCGCTCTCCAAGTTTGACGGTTGCGAGGCCTTCAACGCCCCAGGCCGTCGCGGCAATGCCGATGACCGTCAGGCCGACGCCCGCATGGGCGATCACCGTGCCCCATGTGGAGCGCGGCAGGTTGGCAGCCTTGCGCCAAGCCACCGAAAGAGGTGTGCCCTTCGCCCAGGAGCGGGTCACGATCTCGTTCAGCGAACCGAGAATAAGGTAGACGCCAAGACCTATGCCGAGCGGAGCAGCGACGGGTCCGCCATACTCGAAGGCGAACATCGCGATGGTGGCAAGCAGCGAAATGCCGAACACGGCGTAAAGACGCTGCGCGGTCCCGAGAAAATTTCCGCGCTTCCAGGCGAGCGTCTGGCCAAAGGGCAGAAGCAGGAGAAGCGGAAGAATGAGCGGGATGAAAGTCAGATTGAAGAATGGTTCGCCGACCGAAATCTTCTCGCCCGTTACAACCTCGAGCGCCAGCGGATAGAGCGTGCCGATCAGAACCGTAGCACAGGCCGTCGCCAGGAAAAGATTATTCACCACGAGCGCGCCCTCGCGCGAGACGGGTGCGAACAATCCACCCTGCTTGAGCATCGGCGCCCGCCACGCGAACAGCGCGAGCGAGCCACCGATGAACAGGATGAGGATGCCGAGAATGAAGGTGCCGCGTTCCGGATCGACAGCGAAGGAATGGACGGATGTCAGCACGCCCGAGCGCACCAGGAAGGTGCCGAGCAGCGACAGGGAGAAGGTGAGAATGGCGAGCAGGATCGTCCAGACCTTCAGCGCATCGCGCTTTTCCATGACGACGGTGGAATGCAGCAGGGCCGTGCCTGCAAGCCACGGCATGAGCGAGGCGTTCTCCACCGGGTCCCAGAACCACCAGCCGCCCCAGCCGAGTTCGTAATAGGCCCAGTAGGAACCCATCGCGATGCCGAGGGTCAAGAACGCCCAGGCACCGAGCGTCCAAGGCCGGACGATGCGTGCCCATACCGCATCGATGCGCCCGTCGATCAACGCGGCGCAAGCAAATGCGAACGAGATCGAGAAGCCGACATAGCCGATGTAGAGAAGCGGCGGATGGATCGCGAGGCCGGGATCCTGCAGCAGCGGGTTCAGATCCTGCCCCTCGGCCGCTGCCGGAATAAGGCGCGTGAAAGGATTCGACGTCAGCAGGATGAAGAGCAGGAAAGCGATAGTGATCGCAGCCTGAACCGCCAACGTGTTGGCCTGCAACCGCATCGGGATGCTGTCTTTGGCGAGAGCCACGACCGATCCGAACAGCGCGAGGATCAGCACCCACAACAGCATCGAGCCTTCGTGGTTACCCCACACACCGGAGATCTTGTAGATGAGAGGCTTTGCCGAATGCGAATTCTCGACCACGTTCACGACTGAGAAGTCAGACGTCACATAGGCGACCGTCAACGCCAGGAATGAAAAGGCGATGCAGACGAAGACGGCCAGACCCGTCACAGGCCCCACCGACATCAGAACGGGATCGTTGGCGCGCGCGCCCCAAAGCGGCACGATGAACTGGATCAGGGATAACCCGAGCGCCAGTGCGAGCGCGAAATGTCCAGCCTCGACGATCACCGGGCTCTCCTCGTTACTGCGTCTTCGGCGCGGCGTTGGCCTCACCCATCCAATGGCCCTGTTTCTTCAGGGTGTCCGCTACTTCGCGCGGCATGTAGTTCTCGTCGTGCTTGGCCAGCACGGAATCTGCGCGGAACACGGTCGCGCTCTCCAGAACGCCTTCGGCCACGATGCCTTGACCTTCGCGGAACAGGTCCGGCAACAGGCCCTTGTAATGCACCTGCATGGTGGCTTGCGCATCCATGACCTCGAACCGGATCTGCTGATCGGCGCCGCGCTGGACCGTTCCTTCCTTCACGAGGCCGCCCAGGCGCAGGCGTGTGCCGGGCTGCACGTTCTTGGCCTGGATGTCCGCCGGCGAATTGAAGAACACGATCGTGTCGTTCATGGCGTAAAGCACGAGACCGAGCGCAAGCGCGAGAACACCTCCCGCGAAGCCGATCAGGGTCAAACGTCTTTGCTTTCTGGTCATGGTGCGGCGTCAGTCAGTTTCAGTTCGCGTGTCATCGCATCGATGGTCTTCAAGCCGGCGTTGTCCTGCGCCAGAACCTGGCGAGCACGCGCGGCAGTCGCCACCGCTTTGTCGCGCTGCCCGAGAACCGTGTAGGACCGGATCAGGCGCGCCCATTCTTCAGGAGAGCCGCCCTGGGATTCGAGGCGCTCGGCCAGACCGGACACCATGCGGGCAATGTCTTCGGCCCCTATCTGGGGAGCATCCCCCTGCCCTGCAACGGGCTGCTCGACGCCGAGGCTGGCGAGCCGCTGCTTCACGGCACCGGCCCATGGCGCACCTTCCGGCGAGGAGGCGAGAAGCTCCGCATAAGCCTGCTTGGCTTTGTCGGCTTTACCGTCCTGTTCTGCTGCAACGGCCAGATAATAGCGCGCCTTGAAGGCCTGCCCATCCAGCTTGACGGCCTGCTCGAACACCGCTTGTGCCTCGGCAGAGACAAGACCGTCTTTCGCGAGCACCATCGTCTCACCGTAATTGGACAGCCGCTCTGTGCTGGGCCCGAGGTAGCGCACAGCTGTCTCATAGGCCTTCACGGCATCATCGACACGTCCCATGCGGAAATAGACGGGAGCCACGACTTCCCAGCCTCGTCCATCCTGAGGGTTCTGGGCTAGATGTGCCTCGATCTGAGAAACGGCGGTCATGAGGTCGAAATTGCCGCCTTGCTGTTGAGCCTGACGCTCCGGCGGTCGGGCCATGAAATGAGGCGAGCCATAGGCTCCATAAAGAGCAAGAGCGATGATCGGAATCATGGACAAGGCCAGGGTCGACGCGGCCCTGCGGCGGCGCAGGGCAGGCTCGCCCAGAGCCACGAAAGCATCCGCTGCCGTCATGCCGGTGGCTCGCAGAAGGCGGCGCCCGGCTTCGGCCTTGGCGGCTTCGGCTTCGCTGTCCAACAGCGCGCCACGCTCACGGTCGCGCTCAATCTCGGCGATCTGCTCGCGATAGAACTGCGTATCCGGATCCAGCTGCTGCGCCGTGAACCCGCGATGGCGCGACAGCGGCCAAAGCACCGCCATCACGGCTGCCGCCGTCATCAGCAAGAGTATGATCCAGATCACCATAAAATCCTAATTACTCCGAGTCCTCGTCAAGCACGACGGTGGCACGGTGTCACGCGTAAAAATACATAGGATTAACCTCTATCCCCCGGCAGCTCGAGCACCGCTCGCAGGCCTCCCAAGGGGGCTGCTTCGAGCTTGAGCGAACCGCGATAGAGAGCGGCGAGATCGCTGACGATAGAAAGGCCGAGACCTGAGCCGGGCTTGGTTTCATCGAGGCGGCGGCCACGCTTGAGCACCTCGGCCCGGGCTGTTTCCGGCAGTCCCGGCCCGTCATCGTCGATGAGCAGGCGGAAGCGGGGACGGTCATCATCCTCGCGGACGATCTCGACGGAGATCTCGACTTTGTGAGAGGCCCATTTGGCGGCATTGTCGATCAGGTTGCCGGCCATCTCCTCGAGATCCTGCTTCTCTCCCCTGAACCGCAGATCATGCGGAATCGCGAGCTCGATCGCCAAATCCTTGTCTCGATAGATCTTGGCGAAGGTCCGGGCGAGGCCCCCGATGACCGGCTCCACATCCGTAAGGGTTCCGAGAGTGCCGGCCAGAGCCGCTGCGCGGGCGCGGTCGAGATAATAGTTCACCTGATCGCGCATCAAGGTCGCCTGCTCGCGCACCCGGGCAGCCACCTCGTCGGGGGCATTCTCGGCCTCGTTCATGATGATGCTGAGCGGTGTCTTGAGGGCGTGTGCCAGATTGCCGACCTGGGTACGGGCGCGCTCCAGGATCTCCCGGTTCGTATCGAGCAGGAGGTTCAATTCGCTCGCGAGCGGAGAAATATCGCGCGGGTACTCGCCTGCGATCCTCTCGGCCTCGCCGCGCCGGATAGCACCGAGAGCGCTGCGAAGATTGGCGAGAGGCCGCAGGCCGAAGCGGATCTGCAGAAGGGTGGAGAAGCCGAGAGCCAGGCCGAGGAGTGCGAAGGTCACGGTCAGCGCGAAGAGGAAATCACGCACGCCCACATCGATTTCATCGGCGGGGCCTGCCACGCGGATGATGTAACGACCGTCCTCGCCGAGATCGATGTCACGCTCGATGACGCGCAGGTTCCGCTCGTCCGGCGCCTTGCCGTAGCCGCGGCGGATTTGCCCGAACCTGTTGTCACTGGCAGCTGAGAGGCTCGGTACCTGACCACCGAACAGGGATTTGGAGGAGCGGATTTCGTCGGGCTTGGCGTTGGGCCGAGCCACCTGCCAGTACCAGCCGGACAGGGGCAGCTCGAAGCGCGGATCGCCGATGGGACCAAGATCGCGGTCCGGATCGCCGGGGGCCACAAGGTTCGAGGCCAGGGTGTTGGCATAGACGAGAAGGCGCTGGTCAAAGGCTCTCTCGGTGTTGTCGCGATAGAGCGTGAGCAGGATGAGCCCTGCGATGAGCAGGATCGCGAAGCTCCAGAAGACGGAAGAGACTGCAAGCCGGACGGCGATGGGCCGGCTTGCGAAACGGTCCAGGATCGGGCGGAACCCTCTCACGACTTGGTCTGTGTCTGGCTCGCGTCGAGGAGATAGCCCAGGCCGCGGACGGTCTGGATGATATCCACCCCGAGCTTCTTGCGCAGGCGGCCGATGAAGACCTCGATCGTGTTGGAGTCGCGGTCGAAATCCTGATCGTAGAGATGCTCGGTCAGCTCGCCGCGCGAGACGATGCGGCCCATGTGGTGCATGAGGTAGGACAGGAGCCGGTACTCGTGCGAGGTGAGCTTCACCGGATTTCCGTCAACCGCCACGCGGCCCGAGCGGGTGTCGAGCTTCACGGGGCCGCAGGCGATCTCGCTCGTGGCATGGCCGGTGGCCCGACGCAGCAGGGCTCGGACGCGGGCCAGAAGCTCCTCCATGTGGAAGGGCTTGGTCACGTAATCGTCGGCCCCGGCGTCGAAGCCCTGGACCTTGTCGCTCCAGCGGTCGCGGGCGGTCAGGATGATGACCGGCGCCTTCTTGCCCTCCCGGCGCCAGGCCGTGAGGACTGATACGCCGTCCACCTTAGGCAGGCCGAGATCCAGGATAATGGCGTCGTAGGGCTCTGTATCCCCGAGGAACTGCCCCTCCTCGCCATCGAAAGCGGTATCGACCGCGTAGCCC
This sequence comes from Microvirga sp. ACRRW, assembly GCF_022346925.1. GTDB lineage: Bacteria > Pseudomonadota > Alphaproteobacteria > Rhizobiales > Beijerinckiaceae > Microvirga. The sequence goes on along the minus strand of NZ_JAKRNJ010000002.1, from coordinate 518,716 downwards.
GCCTGTTCGAGGGCGGTCACGATTTGCTTATTGAGGGTTCTGTCATCCTCGACAACGAGAAGGCGCACGTTTCGAGCTTTCTTTTTACTGGACCGATTTCACACGTCCGGATGAGCCGTCGATCGTCACTTGCACGATACGCCCATCCTTTTGCAAGGCCATGATCACATAAACCAGGGTATCGCTGCTGCGGCAAAGGCTAGCCCGCACCACGTCCGCGTTGGGAACCTGCCTGCGGGCCGTCATGACGGCCGAGGCCGGAGCCACGACGCCCTTGGCGGCCACGGCCTCCTGCATTTCCTTGGGTGGCAGGCAGTTCTTGAGGGCCGCCGTCGCGCTTTGCGCGGACGCCGCCCCCATCAGTCCCCACATCGCTATGATCAGCCAAACCAGACGCATGCCCGCCTTATGACTTTACGGCACTGAACGAAGCCTGAATGTGGAATCTAGTTCGTAATCTGCTTGGTGGCCAGGATCCGGAAGACGGTCGAGGCGATGAAGCTGCCTGCCGCAATGAACTGAACCAGGGCCTCCTGAAAGGCACTGGCGCCCAAGGCCGAAGCATCGAACCCGAACAGGCCGAGGATCACGGCAAGAAGGCCGATCAGGTTGGCCCAGATCGTGCGGCTGGCGAGAATGGTCTTGGTATCGATCATTTCAGATATTCCATGTTGAGGGTTGAATGAAGACGCGAGCCGGATGGATTCCCGCTCGACGTCGAGAACCCGCCTGCGCCACCCGCGCCCGAAGATGGGCCAGATGGCGAGGCGGGAGAGAAACCCGAGGCGCCTGCGCGTCAGGCGGCGAATGATGTCGGCCTCGTCGGCCCGACGGATGGCCTCGAGCGTGATGGGACCGATCAAGCCATCGGCCTCGGCATCGAGAATCCGCTGCAGCATCGCGACTGCCTGGCGAGGCCCCGAGTTGACGGCGAAATCGAACAGCGCGAGAGCGAGCCCTCGGGGAAGTTCGCCGGCATGCAGAACATCCCAATAAAACCGGCGATAAATCGCTGACGCCTCTTCCATGGTGAGATGGCGTACATCCTCGACGGACGCGGGATAGCCGCGCGCACGGGACAGGGTTTGAATCGTGACCCCGAAATTCGTGGCTCCACCAGGGTCCTGAGGGTGCTGAACGAAGCCGCCCTCGTGCTTCAGAACGACCGCGAGAGCCACCTCGAACGCCGATGTAGAAACCGATGCGGCCGTGCTCACAATTCCGCCTGCAGAGCCAGGTGCGCCGAGTTGCCCAGGGATAGAGTGCCCACGGCACCCGTTGAGCCGGTAAAGGATGTGCTGGCCTGCAGCCGCACCACCACCGAGGTGGCACTGGCCGATCCTGCCGTCGAGATGCTCAGCGTACCCGATAGAGTGGACCATGCCGAATTGCTGTGGCTGTAGAAGCCGATCTGGTTGCCCGTCGGCGTCGCGCCGGCCCACGTGACGCCGCTGGTGACTAATGTCGCTCCGGTTCGCATGGGAACCGGCAGCACCAGCGGAATATCGATGATGTTCGTAGAAACCCTTTGCCCAAGCGCTCCCAGCGTCATCGGCGAAGTGCCGCTTACAGGCAGAGGTTGGAAGTATCGGCGGCAGCGGAGCTCTTCGACATCGAGAGCCTCTCCAACCCATGACGTTGCATAAGCCCCGGCCTCCAGCTTCACATGCTTGAACGAGCATGCGCTCGAAGAACCGAGCCTGACGGCGATATGCCCGGTTTCAGAAGCATCGAGGGTCACGGTGACAGAACGGCGTCCCGATCCGGCGGGAATCGTCGCGGCCTTCGTTCCGATCGAGACGGATAGAGGCCCGGACGGGTCCTGCACCGAAAGGGTCAGCACGGCCCCTGCGAGATTGGCGCTTCCCACTAACGCGGAAGCATGCGCTACATCGACGACCTGATCGAGATTACCCGTGAGAGTGACCGCTCCATCCGCGGCCCGAGTGAGCGTGCATCCGCCTGGGCCGCCTTTCCAGCGATCGAATCCGTAAACGCCTTCCGCCAAGGCTCCGCCGCCGAAGCCTCTCTGATTGACCCGGAACAAGGAATTGATGAGCAGGTTGGCCTGCGGCAGGTTTGTTATCCCTTGAGGGAATGTGCCGATCCCCGTCTCGGCATTGAAGCGCAGCGCATCGATCCAGCGCGATCCATCCGGCGAGACGCGGATGCTGAAATCGTCGTTGCCGATCAGTCCCGTCTCAGCCCGCCCGCTGAAGCCGCGTTGATAAAGCTGCGAGAGAACGTTGGCGGCGCCGGATTTGTTGAGGACGAAGCGCAGGTCTCCCGTTCCCCCCTCCTCCGTATTCAATGCCGCGAACAGAGCCGCATTGAGTTTCGCGGAGAGGCGGTTCAAGTCGTCCGGCGTCGTTCCGATTCCGAGACTTTCGAGCATATCGCAGTATCGGCTGATGTCCTGCCACCGAGTTCCATCGAAAACGATGATGGCACCCTCAGCTTCGACGTAAGAACTCCAGCCTGCTTGCGGCGCGAAGAAGCGCCATGCGCCCAGATCGAACAGAGCGATCTTGGATTCATGGCCCGTGAATGCTCCCGTCGCGCTGGCACCGACAAGATAGCGGTCTCCCTCCGCGGGCGTTGCGGGAGGAGCTGTGCGTCCGCGCTCTCTTACGGCAAGATGGACGAGAGCGTCCAGGGCCGCGAGTGCTTCGTTATGCGTGACATGCTTTTGGGCCTGCGCCGCGGCGAGCAGCGGCAGGGCGAGATGAGGCGTTGAGGTCATCGATGAAATTGCCGTGAAATGAACGAGTGGAAATACTTCAGAGAATTTTCAGGGCGACGCTTCTCTCGAAGCCCCGTCCGGCAACCGCGCTGACTTGCGCGATGCGAAGGCTAACCGCCGTCTGACGACCGCCAAAATCGGCGATCTCCTGTGCAGCCGGATAAGTCACGAAAGCCTGCGGGCTCACGAGTGTGCGAACGACGCTCCCCGCTTTCAGGATGTCGATCTCATAACTCTCCGCATCTTCTGCGAGAGGAACGTCGACAGCCTCCCAGCCATCCCCGTTCCGCCGTGTCCTCCGCACCCAGGAAATGCGCACGCCGTCTGCTTCGCGACGCAGAGTGACATGAACCGGGCTCAGCGGCTTGAGCGCTTCGCGACCGACACTTGCTACGATCTCGGCCATGGAAGGATCGGCATGGTCGCGCCCAGAGGCACCTACCCTGTAGCGCCAGCTTTGCCCGAGATCGGCCAGATCGGTTGTCAAAGGAGCCACCGCTTCATCAAGGCGAACGATGAGGGAGCCTTCAGGCACGGCACGGCCCGCTTCCGGTTCCGTTCCGCCTAATCCGCGCAAAAGTCGTGAGAGGCGGTAAGTGCGCTCACCGATCATCTCGGCGCGGGCAGCGGAGAGAATCTCCCATCGCCCATCCGCCCCCCTGATCGCAAACAGGTTGCCGCCCGCAAGCGTCGTCTCATCATCGAGAGAGCTGATGGCGCCTGACGAGATCTCGACGTCGAGGGCGGATCGCAAATCCCATCGCCAGAGCGGTCCAGCGGAGAGCGCGTTCTTCGTTCGCCCGATTACGGCCGGAAGATCGACAATTCGGTGCGGCCTGAAACTTGCGCCATTACCCGAGCGCCATACGGTCACCGCGCCAGGCCATGGATCGGCAGCGACGGCGATGTATTGCAACGGCACAGGATCGCCCATGGCGGCGGGAAGATCGAGAATGACGACCTGCGGCTTTCCGGGAACCGGCGGCGGACGGCGCACGGGTTTGTCGATCGCGGAGCCCGGCCTCTCGAACACGGCGGGCTCCACCGCCCGCGTGCTCACCTTTCGCGTCGCGCCGTCCGTGATCCGCACCACGCGATGCAGCTTCGGCCCCCCATCCGTGGGAAGCGAGATCACATCCCCGGGGTCGAGCTCGATGCGGCGAGGAGACAGCTCGAACTCGCCCCCTTCCCGTCCGGCCCAGAGATCCTGCAGCCATGTATCCGCAAGGCGCTGCGCTTCCGCACGGCGGGTAATGATGGCGCAATCCGCGCGAGCTTCGCGGCGGCTCGAACCCGACAGGCGGCGGGAGGCCACGGCCGCGCGGCGATATTCCTGCTCGCTATCCGTGTAGCCGATCTCCACCTGCTGCGGCAGCTCAGTCTCCTGTGAACGCGTGAGCTTAAGCGAAGGCTCGCCTTCGTTCATCACCAGATCGTCCTTTGAGAGGGTGATGATCGCCCGCCCGCCGCGCCCCTTCCATGCAATCTTGCCGCCATTGGTCGCGGTCTCAATTCCGAACATGCGCATGAGCGGCTCGAGCGCGCCGCGCGCCGACATGGGCTTGTCGATGACATAGCCGTCCACGAAACCGTCGACGGGGATGGCACCGGGATCGCCCAAGCCGAAATCCTTGAGGATGGAGACGATCAGGCGGTCGAGCGGAGTGCCTTCGATCCGGCCCGTGATCCAATGGCCGGTTTCCCAATTCGGCCCGTCGCTCCAGACCGTGTCGTAATCGGGAAAGGCCGGGAATGGCCGCGCATCCCATGCCCACACGAAGACGTTGTCCGGATCGACCATGCGCCCGTCGTAAAGCGACGCCTCCGGATTGTAGGCAGACGAGAAGCCTCGCTGCGCGGGATCGAAGCGAGAAAGGATCGCTTCAAGGGCCCGCGCCTGAATGAGATCGTCCCTTACGCGTCGGGAGAACGGAGGATAGGCGGATTCCGATGATTTCGGATCAGGAAAAACATTAGGACCGTTGGGCCCCTTGTCGACCGCAGGAATGCCGATTTCGGTGAGCCAGATGGGCTTCGATTTCGGCAACCACGCGGTGCGAGAGGTTTCAACGCCCTTATACCGTTCCACATGCGGATTGGACCACCAGGAGACGAGGTCCTTCGCGCGAAACACCCAGGGCTTGCCATAGGCACCATCGGTGATTGGCAGGCGTGCCTGAGCGGCGCGGTCTTCGGCATTGGCGTAGTACCAGTCGAAGGCCTCGCCCGCTCCAAGTCGCGCGCGCAGATAATTCACATCGTAGATGCTGCGCCCATCGGCCAGATCCGCGTGGTTGGGACCGTCGCGCCAATCGGAGACGGGCGGATAGTAGTCGATCCCGACCGCATCGATGGCGCTGCTTGCGAAAAGCGGATCGAGCGGAAAGCGCACCTCCGCTCCACCGTCGAGAACATGCGCGCCGTATTCGGTCCAGTCCGCCGCATAGGCGATCCGCGTCGATTTCCGGAGGAGCGAACGCAACTGGCTGGCGAGCGTGCTCAACCTCTGTACGGCTGGGTACACTCCAGGCTCCGAGCGGACGCGCGTGAGCCCGACCAGCTCGCTTCCCAAGATGAAGCCGTCGACGCCCCCTGCTTTCTCGGCAAGGTCCGCATAGTGAAAGATGAACTGACGGTATCCCCAGTTCCGGGTGACCCATTGCCCGATCTGACTTGCAGCCGCACTCGTCCCGTCGGGAGAACCCGGCTCTCCGGGCGCTGGATGGCAGGTGATGCGTCCGCGCCATGGATAGGCAGGCTGGCCTGTTCCGCCATAAGGGTTAGGCAGCGTGTTGCCGGCAGGAATATCCATCATCACGAAGGGATAGAGGACGACTTCGAGCCCCCTCGCCTTCAAATCCTTGATGAGGCGGACAACCGATTCATCAGAAGGCGTACCGCCATAAGCAGGCGATCCGTTGACAAGTGAGACGGCCTTCGCCAGCTCGCGCGTCAAGCCCCCCACGGCCCATGTATCGCCGTCCGTTGCTTTGGTCTTGGTATCGACCCGCGGCTCGATCTGGCATGAGCCCGCCCTGAGGTCATTGCCGAACCAGCTGACCACAAGCGACACGCGCTTCAGGTTGGGGCACAGTGCCTGCAGCGCATCAAGTGACGCCGTCGCATCGCTGGCATTGCGCAGCTGATGACGGTTTTCAGGATTCGTCTTTCCGAGATCGAGCACCTGCGTGACGGGAAGCGTATCGTAGCCGAACTCGCTCGCCCCCGGGATCAGGCACACGGCGCGGATCATCCTGTTCAACCCGTCGACCGGCCTCACCACCTCGAAGGAAAATTGTGGAACGCGGTTTCCGTAGTTCTCCAACGGCAATCGCTCGAACACCACATAGGCCAACCCGCGATAAGCGGGCGCGAAATCGACGCCCTCCTTCGCCACGATGAGCGGGTCTGCCGATTGCGTCTCCGAGCCACGATGCACGCGCATGGTGATGGTGGAGAGATCGATCTCGCGCCCATCCGCCCATACGCGGCGGATGAAGCCGATCTGGCCTTCGCAGAGTCCGATCGCGAGATTGGCGAAATATGAATAGGTGGTGGTCGTCGTCTTGGGGCCGCCCATGCCCTTGCCGCCCTGGCTGCCGGAACGCTCGGTCTTGGTGTTCACGACTTCTTCCAGGCGCGTGGACCAGATGAGCTGCCCGCCGATCCGCGCACGGCCATAAACGCGCGGAATGGCGGCACCTTCGGTCGAGGTCAGCCCCTCGATTTCCTTGAGGCGCGGCCCCTCTACGTGTTTCGTATCGGCTCCGCCCAAAAGCGTGTTGTCGATGACGGCGCCCGCCAAGCCGCCCAATGCCCGGCCCGCCATGGCGCCGAGCGGCCCCGCCACCATGCCGCCAACGACGGAACCGACGGTTTGAAGAACGAGTGTGGCCATAATCAATGTTCCGGAAAGCGAAAGACGTAAGCGAGATGGCGCCGCCACCAGGGCGCGAAAGCGACGTCGGCAACGGAGGCCCCGTCATGGGCGTGAATCATAGTCTCGGTCGAAGTCGCGATGGCGCAGTGCTTGGCCGGGACATTGTCGCGCCAACGAAAGAGCAGCACGTCACCCGGCTCGAACGCCGCACCGTCGATCGCGATGAGATGCCTGCGCGCGGCGGCAACGAGCGTGTCGGCGCCAGCTTCCGCCCAATCGGGTGAGTACGGCGGCGGCAACTCAGGCTCTGCACCCATCACGCCCCGCCAAACACCGCGCAGCAGGCCGAGGCAGTCGCAGCCGACGCCTTTCAGCGATGCCTGATGGCGGTAAGGCGTACCGATCCAGGAGCGTGCTTCAGTGATGACGCGTGTCGAGAGGGCCTCGATCATTTGAACAGGCTCCCGCCATCGAGCCCCGGCTCGCCCTGCTGCGGCATGCGGATGATGAAATCATTGCCGGGCATATGCGGGAAGCCACGGAAATTCGCCGCATTCTTGAACTTCCTGCGGCACATGCCGTGCGTCTTGTCGCAGCCCGCCGTCACGCGGAACGTGTCGCCAGCCTTGATCGCCTGCGGCGCGCGCTGCCAGAGATCGAACTCATCGGTGCCGCTGATCGCGCGGTGCACCTTGATCTCGACGGAGACGCCCACATTGCTACCGGTCAGCCACGTGAGCATTCCGCCCGTGCACCAGCCGTCCGCAAAGCCGATGCCGGAAGCCGCGATTCCGAGGAAGCCATCGGTACGCGTGACGGTGCCCGTGTCGGAATAGGTGGATGACGAGAGGTTCATCTTGCACCTCGCATCGCCCAGATCCGCCGCGCAGGTGGCGCGATACAGGCGTCCGCGTTCCTCATCGTAGCGGTGCATGATGCCGCGCACCTCGGCGACGAAGCTTCCGTCGGAGCGGCGGATCTCGCCGATGGAGCCAATGTCGAGAAGCAGGCGCTCCTCCACCTTGCTCCAGTTCACGAGCCAGGTTTCCACGCTCGCGTCATCGTAGAGGCCGGAGGAGATGTCATCCTCCGTCAGCCCCGCTGACATGAGCGCGCCTGATACCTCGCCACCGCCGACCGCGAAGCCGAGTTCGGCAGTGGCCTCCGCTGCCTCCAGGCCCGAGCGCGCGGCAAAGGTCGTTCCGCCGAAAGCGAGATCGCGATCGTGGTCGGTGAACCCGAAGCTTTTGCCGTCGCGGCGAATGAGCTTCCAGCAATGACAAAGATTCGTCGCCCCGTCCGCCATATGGGCGGCGAGGTTCGAAGGGATGTTGCGCATGTTGTGATGTGCCTTAGGGAACGATCTCGATCAGCGGGATCTGCGGAATGCCGCCCGCCTCGAAAGTGGACAAATCGATGTCGAGTTCATCCGTGTCGAAGCGCACGGGCACGTCGAAGCCGTAGCCCGCCGTGATCGCAGCCCCTGCGGGCGGCGGAAACGGAAACGTCACGAGACCGGTCGCCGGATCGCAGTTGAACGCCGAACCAACCGGCTGCTCAGTGCCGTTCATCGCCACACGCACCGATCCGCCCACGGGCTTTGCGATGGTGCGTATATAAGGCGCGAAGGACGAACCATAGGTTTTGACGAGCTGAAACACTTTTGTCGTGCCGTCGCCCGTGCCTATGCGCTGGTCTAACGGCGTCGGCTCCTTCGAGGGTTGGCCTGAGCGCCAATCGGTCCGGTCGCGAAAGCGGAAACCGTAGAGCTTGCCGCGCCGCTCCTCGAAGAAGGCGATCACCGCGTGCAGAGCATCGACGGTTCGCACGCCTAAGCCCGCATCGTAGCGCCGGCGGGACGTGGCCCAGCGGCTGTTGCGGTGCTCGCGGCCGGAGGCAAGCGTGACGATATCGGTCCGCCGCACAGGCCCTCCCCGGCTGCCTAAGCTGACGTCGAGAGGAAAGCGGACCTCATGGAAATCGGATGCCATGATCCATCCTTATGAATATGAAACGAAAAAAGAGCGGGTGGCGTTGTCGTCCGAGCAGGACATTCGAGCCAAGGAGACGGCAGGCGATGAGCAACGCCCCCAACGACCTCCCAGAAGATTTTCCGGACAAGATCGACCGCATCCGCCAGCTCAAGGAGAGCAACAATCACTTTGCGCGGCTCTATGACGAGTACAACGAGCTGAACCGCACGATCCATCGCGTCGAGACGCGGGTGGAGCCGAAGCCTGAGGAAGTCGAGGAAGAGCTCAAGCGTCGCCGCCTGAAGATCAAGGACGAGATCATGGCGATGCTCGACAACGAGAAAGCCTGATCCATCCTTTCAAGAATTACATTCCGCGCTGCCCGCGCGCGACCGCCCGCGCCAGCGCGGCGGAGACCTGCGCCTCGGACCGGCGGAAGCTCTGCGCATCCGGCGTCGAGATGTTCACCGTGATCGAGGCTGAGCCACCTCCGCCGCCGGAACGTACGCCGAGCTTGCCGTCAGGCCCGCGAGCCAGCGGCATCACGGCCTCCGCGCCCCGCTCACCCATGACGCCGAGACCGCGCCCAAGCGGAAAGTAAGTCGGCGCGCCGACTACGCCCCCTTGCGCGAACGGCATCACCATGCCGCGAGAGAACACGCCGCCTTTGGCGAAGGGCGCGGCGGAGGTCGCACCTCCGCCGCCACCGAAGAGAGAGCTGAAGATCGAGCCGATTCCCTTGAAGAGGCCGCCGAACAGGTCCCCGCCGCTCATGGGCAGTGAGCTTCCCATGCTCCCAACAGTCATACCCTTGATGCTCTGGCTCAAGGCCATCTGAAGAGGCGCCAGGGCCAGACGTAACCCTGTTTCCACAAGAGACTCGCGCATCTTCTTCAAAACCAGATCGAACTTCTTGCCCTCGGCGATATTCTTCGCGAAAGCATTAGACAAAGAGTCACCGAACTTCTCGGAGAGGCTGATGAGTGTACCGAGCTGGCGTTCTCTGTCCTTCTCCCAATCCGATTTGGAATTGTTATTGCCGGGCTTCGTGTCTTCAGCAGCCATGAAATATAGCTCTCTTATCTTTATCACAGCATCCACGATGCTAATAGGTTGTAATACGAAGCCGGAAACAAGGCCGAACTTCATCTTCAATACACAAGATTTAAATCAAAAGCAGTTCCGCCAAGCTGAAGCGGAGTGCGACCTGGAAGCTGAGAAAGTTGCCATGCAGGCCAGCAATGGCATCACAGCAGGTGAGAGATGGAGAAAGATCTTCATCCTTTGCATGGAGGCGAAAGGGATCCGGTTTGTCGGGACAGCCGACCAAGTGCCTCCAGACGCGAAATCCCATCGGATCCACCAATGACTCTTCGCTCCATCATCGCCATCACCCTGTTCATCCCAGCAGTTGGACTTAGCGCGTGTATGAGCGTCCCTCCGACGAGGAGCATCTACAAGACACCTGGGATGAGCGATGCGGAATGGAGCCGCATCAGGGATGAATGCTGGTACGAGGCGGAAAAGGCAACAGCTTCTGCCGACCCAATGACAGCGACCTCCTATACGCAGCGACGCCTTTTCAAGATGTGTGTGGAGCTCAAGGGTGCAACATTTGCTGGCAGGGTCACGATGCCCAATGATCAATGGAATCGGATCGAAACTCTCTGCAAGGAGGAGGCCGCCAATGCTGTTGCAGGACAACCGCCATCACGCGGAAGAGACGAACGAAAAGAGGATGTAGAAGTTGAATGCGCCAAGCGGAATGGCGCGGTGTTTCAACAATCGCTCTATCCCTGACAGGCCCTGCAAAATCGAACTGCAGGGCTATCCGGCTCGAAACATGTAGCTGAATGATGTTCTTTGGAGACTTCATTCTGTCGGCCGTATTGAGAGCACTCGTCACACCTCTTTTATATCATCAGGAAACGCCTCCATCATCCGCCTCAAGTCGCGACTAACCGCAGGCTCCGTCCGTCGCTCGCCGCTCAACCCCTCCCATGCCGCGAATAACTCACGCGGCGTTGCGCGCCAGAACTGGTCGGGGCTCCACCGCAGGACGCTCAAGCCCAGCATCATCGCGTCTTCCCAGGGAAAGACCTGCGGTTCGCTTAAATGTCCTGCGGCTGCGGAGGGTTTGCGGAAGGTGAACCTGCGCCGAAAGTGACGACGAGAAGATCGGCGATGGCAGATGCCACGGGCTCGATGCCTTCCGTGAGTGAAAGGCTCGCCACCTCCCCGTCGCTCATCTCGTGACCGCCGCCGCGCAAAGCGACGGCCAAGAGCTTCATCAGATTCCGGCTCGACAAGCGCCCCGTGCCGAAGCGCTCGGCGAGAGCCATGAGATCCTCGACGCCGAATGCCTCTTCCAGTTCGGCAAGAGCCCCGAGCGTCAGGCACAGGGTATAGCGCTTTTCACCCAATTGCAGCGCGACTTCGCCGCGTCTTTTATTCGCCATGACGACAGCCCTCACAGTGCCACAAAGGTCAACGCGCCGGCGGATTCGAAGGCCATCTCGAAGGTGACTTCGCCCGCGTGATCGCCGCGATATTCGAGGCTGGTGATCTGGAACGGGCCTTCGATGCGCCCGAAATCGGGAACGATGATCTGATAGGTGAGAATATCGCCATCGAAGAACACCTGGCGCATGCGTGCATCCGAGGATTCATCCTTGAACACGCCGGAGCCGGTGATGCCGGCGCGGCGCACGCCGACGCCGGCCAGAAGCTCACGCCAGCGCCCGGCGGATTCCGCGTGGGTCACATCGACGGTTTCCGCATTGAACGAAATCTGGCGGGTACGAAGGCCTGCCACGGTGACGAAGCCGGTGCCGCCGTCGCTGATCTTGATGAGCAGGTCCTTGCCCTTTTGAGCAGGCATGAAGAAGTCCTTTCTGAAGAAGAGAGCAAACGCTCACGCACGTTCGGTGACCGCGCGCAGATGAAGAGTGACGCGGGAAAGCTGCGTGTCCTTGTCGCGCGCGGATGCGATTTCCGTCACGCGCAGGTTCACGAGGCGATGCATGTCGAGATCGAGCGGCACATCGTCGAGAATGGCGGCGAAACGTTCAGCGACAGCAAGACCGGTGCGCGTGCTGCCGCGTTCGGACCACACCACGAGGGAGAGGTCCTGCTCGTGCCCGCGATCCGTATCGGTCGACCAGTCCTGAGCCGTCACATCGCCGAACAGGGCATAGACAGGCTCCACATTGCGTGGCGGCTCATCGTAGAGGCGCATCGTTCCGCCCATGAGCGACGCCAGCTCAGCATCCGCCGAGGCCGCTTCGACGATGGCGCGGCGCAGCGCGAGGATCGGACTCGTCATGCCTTGATCTCCTCGACGAGGCACACGAGATCGCGCCGCGAACCATCCGGATCGGAGGCCGCGCGGATCGCGAACCGGCGAAGGCCCGAGGTCAGGCGCATGGCGCCCGTCACGCCATCGCGATAGCGCAGCGTGATCCTATGCGTGAGGCTCTGCTCAGGCCGGTCTCCACGCACGCGCTCGGAGCCGGAGAGCATCTCCATCGCGCCCCAGAGCTGCGGCCCGGACCTGTAGGAGCGGATGACGCCCCCGAACCCGTCGGGACTCTCGAGAGGCACTTCGAGAACGAACCGGCGCGAGCGTGCGCCGATGGGCAATGATTTGGTTTTCATCGGAAACTCGAAAAAGAATTAAAGGCGCACTCGCTGGAACGGCGCGACGAGCGCCATGGCTTCCGGCGGCAGGATCTGCTCGCCCGCCACATCGCCCCGGTTCTCGAACCAATGGGCGACGAGAATCTTGATGGCGAGCTTCAAGGTGGCTGGAACCGCATCGGGCGAGGTGCCGAAGCCGGCGCGGAGCTCGATCTCGATGCCGTTTCGCGGCTTGCCGGGATGAGGCGCATCGGCAGCTATGATGCTCGGCGGATCGCCCATGAGATCGACGTCGATGGAACTGGCCTCCACCTCAGAGGCCGTGCCTGCCGCGTCCAGCACTTTGATGGCGTCCACACTGAGCAGAGGTCCGACCGGCAGCAGCACTTTCCCGCCCGTCGGCCAGCGATCCATGAACACCCGCCAGCGCTGTTCTATCAGGACGCGGCGGGAGGCGGCCTCCACCATGAGCCTCGCGGCCTTGATGAGCCCGGCGACCAGATCGTCCTCCGCCTCGTGGTCAATCCGCAGATAGGCCTTCATCTCAGGCAGTGTTATGGGCTCGACGGCGGGGCCATCTACGAATATCGGGATCATCGAAACAGGAATCCTTCCATGATGAATCGTCTGATCACGCTCTCCCTCGCCCTGTCGCTGGCTGCGACCGGGGCAAAGGCCATCGTCGGCGGAGCGGAGGACCAAGGTCCCCTCGCCCGCCAGAGCGTGATGGTGTTGAGTTCGAACGGCGGCGTCTGCAGCGCCGTGGTGGTGGCGCGCGACGTGGTGCTCACGGCCGCCCATTGCGTGACGGGCGCGGACGAGCACCGGGTGCATTTCCGGGACGAGACGGGCGAGCCGGTGCTGATCAAGCCAGCCTCAAAGGCTGTTCACCCGGGCTACAACGCGAAAGCCATCGAGGCCCGGCAGCGCTCCATCGACCTGGCGCTCGTGCGTATCCCCGAGGCGCTCCCCGAGCGTTTCGAGCGAGCGACGCTCACCGCTTCAACACCTGTCAAGGGTGAAGCCGTCATCGTCGGCGGCTACGGGCTGGCCAGCGAGGGCGACGCCAAGACAACAGGCACCTTCCGCGCGGCTCATCTGAGCGTCACGGAACCCTACGGCCCCAGCAAGATCCTGCTCTGGTTGCAAGGCTCCGGCGCCATGGGAGCATGCCAGGGCGATTCCGGAGGTCCAATGGCATCGGGGGCGGCCATTGCGGCGATCACTTCCTGGTCATCGCCATCGCGCGGCAAGAGCTGCGGAGGCGCCACGCAGGGCATTCTTCTGGGCCCGCAGAAGGAATGGATCGACCGCACGCTCAAATCATGGAATCGCGCGGCGTTGTGGATCGGCAACTAGCGCTGGAAATTTCCACACGCGTGGAACTATCCTAGCTTAGCAAATCTTGCCCCTTCGTAACGCCCTTTCCTCACTCCATTTTTTTCAGATGCGCGCACTTCCATTTCTCGCACTTGCTGCCCTCACTTTGCTCACAAGTTCCGCGCAAGCGGTTCTGCTGGGCGCAACGTCGCGCGACCCCAACGGATTGCGGCGCTCTGTCGTGTCCATCGAAAACTCCCTGGGCGAGCTTTGCTCAGGGGCTCTCATCGCATCGGATCTCGTTCTCACCGCGGCTCATTGCGTCACCGATCCGGCCTCTTATCGAGTCACGGCGGTCAATCGCGCATTCAAGCCGCAGCGCATCCGGGTCATCGCCATGGCGACGCATCCCAGCTTCAAGACCGGCACGACGCCGCGCACGCAGCCCGGCGTCGATCTGGCGATCCTGCGTCTCGAACGTCCGCTCGGCGGCGAGTTCCTGCCGCTCGATCCTTCCCTGGCCGGCAGGATCGATGTCGGCGACGAGGTAACCATTGCGGGCTTCGGCGTCTCCGCCGAGAGCCGCAAAGGAACGGCGCGCGTTCTCCGTCAGACCAATCTCGTCTCGCTCGGCCCCATCGAGGTAGCCAATCGCGTCCTGATCGTCGTCGACCGCCAGCGCCTGGCCGAAACGAGCGGCGCCGGCGCCTGCCGAGGCGATTCCGGTGGCCCGATCCTCGCCGAAACTCAGGACAGCTACCTGCTTTACGGCATCATCAGCTGGTCGAGCGGCGCATTCCGCACGCGCTCAGCCAGCGCATGCGGAGGCCTGACTGCGGTCACGCCCATCGTTGAGCATCTCGGCTGGATCAGGCAGGCGGTCCGCAGTCTCAGCGCGGATGGAGAATGGGCGAGACGTTGATCTCGCCCACGCTTTCAACTTAAGCCGCGAACTTCAGCAGCTTGATCGCCGCATAATCCTGCACGCCGCCGCCCACACGCTTGGTGGTGTAGAACAGCACGTAGGGCTTTGCGGAATACGGATCGCGCAGGACACGCATGCCGGCGCGGTCGACGATCAGGTAACCGCGCTTGAAATCGCCGAAGGCGATGGCGCAGGCGCCTGCAGCGATGTCCGGCATGTCCTCAGCCTCCACCACAGGGAAGCCCATGAGGCTTGCAGACTGGCCGAGGCTCGCGGGCGGCGTCCAGAGATACTGGCCGTTCGTGTCCTTGAACTTGCGGATCGCACTCTGCGTCTTGCGGTTCATGATGAAGGAGGCGTTCTGGCGATAGCCCGCCTTCAGGGCATAGACGAGCTCCACCAGCACATCGGAGGGATTGCTCGACGGGAACACCGCGCCGCCCGTATGGACTGCGCCGAGCTTGCCCCAGCTCCAGGTGTCATCCTTCACGATGTCGGAGGCGAGGAAACCCTTCGGCTTGTTGATGCCGTCGCCGTTCACGAAAGCCATGCTCTCCTGCTCAGCGAAGGCAGCCTCGACCTCTTCGGCGATCCAGCGGTCAATGTCGACCACCGCATCGTCGAGAAGCGTCTGGGTCGCCGCAGGCATGGCATAGAGCTCCATGGCCGGGAAGCTCATCTCGGAGAGTGTGGGACTTGCGGTCTGCGGACGGGCCCCCGTCTCGCCGACCCATCCGGTCGCCGGGCCAGATGTTGAGAAGGCGCGCTTGTACTGACCGCCCGAGATCACGCGCACCGACGAGATCGCGCGGATCGGAGAGACGGCGGAGAGACGGCGCAGAACTTCCGTCTCGACGGTATCGGGAACGAGATAGCCGCCGTCCGGGCCGGAGCCGGCGGAGAGCGCCTTCTCCTCCAGGCGCTTCAGGCCCGATGCCTCGCCGGAGCGCATATAGGCATGAAAGGCGGTCTTGTGCTCATTGCGCGCCGGATCGCGCTGCGTATCGGCATCGCGGCCCAGCGGCGGGCGGGAACGGTCGAGGGCGAGCCGGTCGAGGCGGCGCTTGGCATCGTCGAGCGCGGTATCGATGCGGGTGAGCTTTTCTTCCGTGACCACGTCGCTCGACAGGCGCGTCTCGATCTCGGACAGGCGCGTGTCGTTGGTGTCCTTGAACGCCTCGAAGGCGCGGGCGAAATCCTCGAAGGCCGACGCGACATCGTCGGAGACGGATTTGGTTTCAACAGCAGGAATCATATCAATCCAATAATTTTGCCAAAGGTTTTGAAAAAGTTCGGCTTCAACGAAAAAGGCCCGCCGAGGGGCGGGCCCGTTATTTCCCGTGAGGGAATGCTTACATCCGGCGAGCCGCGCGGCGGGTCGTTTTTGCGACGGTCGGTCCGGTCACAGCGCCGACAGCGCCGCCGACGATTGCACCGGGGGGGCCGGCCACAGCGCCGACGCCGGCGCCGACGGCCGCGCCGCCAACGCGCTCTTCCGTGGTGGTGCAGGCTGCGGCGGCAAGGCCGATCAGGGCAACGAAAGCGAGTTTCTTCATGGAAAACTCCCGAGGAAGCGGACGGCATATCGGGTCACGCCCGCAGCATCCGCTTCCCTGCGGGCTAGCGTGTAACGCGCCTGGTCAACCGAGGTTCAGGAAAATAATCGAGCCGTACCGGCTCGAATGGATGAGGCTAGGTTTTTTGGCACCTCCTTCACGGTTTCCACGCGCGCCCCCGGCAGCATCGGAAAGGTCACGACGGAGATCTCCCACAGGTCGAGCTTTTCGAGGCGCCGCAGGCCGGTGGGCCGCTCCGCCCTCGCCCGCTCCACGCGAAAGCCGATGGACAATCCATCCACCGAACCCTCGCGCATGAGCGCATGGATGTCCCGCGCCCGCTCGACGGCGAGGTTGAGCTTGCCGCGGACGCGAAGCCCGCGCCGATCTTCCGCGATGGAGAGCCAGCGGCCGATAGGTGTCGATGGATCGTGCTGCCAGAGCAGCCTCACCGCACCCGCGTCGCGCTTCTTCAGGCTCTCGGCGAATGCACCCGGCATGACCACGTCCTTACCGAGATCGGCCACGCCGAAGAGGCTGGCATAGCCTTCGAACACGCCGTCCACATCGACGGCATTCAGCGGCTGACTCAGAAACTTCATCTCCTGCGTAATGGGAACGGACGCCTGCTTCATGCCCGCGCTCCGCGAGGAGGCTTAGGCGGCTTTGCATCGAGCTTTTCGAGCTGACGCACGAAGTCGCGGAACACGAGCGACGAGCGGCTCTGCCCGTTCCGCTCAGATTTAGGCTTCCGGGCGGAACGAGGCGCGGATCGGGTCATGAAAGATCTCCCGTATGACGGCGGTTGAAGAGGGACAGCTCGCGCACGAACTCGTCGAAGCGGCGGTTGGCCGCGAAGAGGTCTCGAAGAGTCATGGCAAGCAGCGTGGATGCTCCGCTCGCCCAGACGAAAAGGGCGAGGTGAGCAAGATCGCCCCGGCTGATCACAGCCTCGGCGATCTTATCGGCAATGTTCATTGTTTGTTCCTTTTGCAAGATCATGTCGGGCTGATCTTGCTGGGATTTTTTGGAAGGAACGGGTGGATGATGAATGTCGGGACGGTTCGATGCCGCAAACATCCCGGGACTGCGAAGCAGAACCCGGGATCATGCGACAAGCCTGGCGCACATCCTGGCGACGATCTCGGATCTTCGCTGCACTTCGTCCGGGACTGTGCTAGGCAGCCCGCGAACGTTTCCCCTTCCCCGCATTCTCAGCGGGCGCGCGACCATAACCCACGGCCTCGCGCTTCTCATCCTCCGTGAGGAACGACGCCGCCGAGACGCGGCGCCAGAGGCTTTCGCGCTCATCGGCCAGGGCGTTGATGGCGTCGAGATCGGGTTCGAGCTGCAGCGCCTCACTGAACCCGGGCGAGAGCCATTGCGCGAAGGCTTCCATCGTGCGTTTCACGAGCGGGATCACCGTCTGCCGGTAGAAGGCGCGGTTGGCCTCCGCGTAATTCGCATGCGTGTTGTCACCCGGAAGGCCGAGCAGCAGCGGAGGTACTCCGAACGCCAACGCGATCTCTCGCGCAGCTCCCGTCTTCGCTTCCACGAAATCCATATCCTTCGGCGATAGCGACAAGGGCTTCCAGTCGAGGCCTCCTTCGAGAAGCAGCGGACGGCCTGCATGGGATGCGCCTTGGTAGTTTGCCTCCAACTCGCCTTTCAAGCGGTCGAACTGCGTATCGGTGAGCGTCGCGCCACCGACGACGAGCGCGCCCGAGGGACGCGCAGCGTTGTCGAGGAGCGCCTTGTTCCAGGCTCCCGCCGCGTTGTGGATGTCGAGCGCGGTGGCCGCCGCCTCCATCGGCGACAATCCGTAATGATCGTCCGCCGGATGAAACAGGGTCAGATGCAGGATCGGCGGAACCGCCTCCCCCATGGCGAAACGGATCGTCTCCGTTCCGACATTGTATTCGTAAGCGGCAGGCCATCCGTCCGTGCCCGGCACCACGCGCATGCGATCGGGCCGCAGGGCATACAGCTCGGACGGCGAACCATCGACGCCAACCGCCTCCACATAGGCGTTGCCCGACACCATCAGATGCCCGTAAACGCTCTCGAGAAAACGTTGCCCGCCCTCCCGTGCATTCGGACGCGACAGCAGCGACAGCAGCGGATGCGCCGCCAGATCGCGTCCTTCGTGCTTCAGGGTCAGCGGCAGCGAGGCCGCGGCCTCCGCCACCAGCCGCACCGCGCGATGCACGATGGCATTCTTCTGAAATCCCTCACGGGCAAGCGCTCCATAATCGCGCGGCGTCCACACGGCACGTCCGTCGAAATAGAACGCAACGGCAGAATGCGCGCGCGAGGCCTTGGCTTCGGGCACAGCCCGAAACCAGCGGGTTACTTTGGTCAGCATGAAAAACTCCTGGCCTCTCGATCTTAGGCCAATGAATCAAAGACACTCAGTTGCGTCAGAAAAGGAAAGCGCACTCTGCCTGTTCAAACTGCAAACGATTTCCTCAGCCATTGCTGAACAAGCGTGCAGCTTGGCCGAAATCGTCATTCGACAGTCACACCCCGCAGGGTAATCTTGAGATGTTGCGGGGCAGCTTGCGACATTCACGCGCCAGCCGAGCGGTGTTTCCCCCCTTGGCTGGCGCGACCATCGGTTTCTTAAACTCTGCCATGTTTCATGGCATGAGGCAGACGGCGCGGCGGACGGGCACGGATGTACTGCCCTCCGCCCGCCCTTTGCACGAAGCGCATCTCAGACGTTCTCAATCCACAGATGCGTTTCCTACCCCATGACGACGCCGCTCATGGCGTTCTTGGCGGCCACCACATTGAGAAACTTAGCGGTTGGCACACCCTCCACCATGGCAGCCATTTCGCTCCACAAAGCGCGAACTTGCGGCATGGCGGCTTGGGCTGCAGCTTCATCGTCGAAGAGAGCAACGACGACAAAGTCTCCCTTGTCGTCCATCAACCCGATCCAGTCCCGTAGACCCGGTTGGTCATAGATCCTGGCCTCGTTGGCATCGCGCCAGCGGCGCATGTCCTCGACTTTGTCGGGCTTTACGCGGAACGTCGTCAGTCGTGCATACATGGTAGCCTCCTGAAGGAGGAAGAGACTGGCATCAGGCCAGCGCTGCACAGGGTACGACGGAGGGAGTCTAGTTTGTCCCGAAGCCGTTGTGAATTAGAAAGCGCCTGTTGAAGGCTATAGCATCCGCAAACGCGGCTCTTTCTTCTCGCGCAGCATCAATTCGGTGAGCGCCCAGACGAGCGCATCCATACGGTCCGGAGACCGGCCGGAGGTCAGGCCGCCGGGACCGAAATCGCACATCTCGTCTTCGAGTTCCGGCATCACGCCCACATGGCGCACGCGGCCCTGTGCGTACAGCACCGAGACGGGTTCCGCGCGCAGATACTTTCCGCGCGTGGCGCGCACGCTCATGACAGGCACGGCTGGGTCGACCTCGCGGATCACGCCGGTCGCCATCTCGCCGCCCTGGTTCGTCTCGACGATTAGCGCATCCGCCTGAAGCCGGTGATAGAGCGCTACTGCCTTCGCCGCCCATTCGGGTGGCTTGAGGCCGGACGCCGTCGCATCCTCCAGCACATATGCCGTGCCGCCGTCATCCATGCCGACCGCGACGATGCCGCAGGCATCCGCGCGTTTGGAGGACGAGGCGGGCGGATCGACGGCGACCACGATGCGCATGAGCGGAGGCGCGGCGTCGATGCGGCTCAGTTCGATCATGTCGCGCGTCCAGAGCGCGTCGGGACGATCCTCGATGATGTCGCCGTCGAGTTCCTGCCGTCCGAGCCGCGTGCCGGCATAGCGGCCGACGACGGTTTCGAGAAAAGCGGGCGCAAGGTTCTCCGCATTATCCGATGTTCTGACACGCGATACCGCAACCCTGGGATCAGCCAGGAACCGCTTCAGAAGCGGAATGGGACGCGGCGTCGTCGTCACCATCTGGCGCGGATGCGCGCCGAGACGCAGACCGAATTGCAGCATGTCCCAAGTTTCCTCCACGTGTTTCCACTTGGCGAGCTCGTCCGCCCAGGCAGCCTCGAATTGCGGGCCGCGAAGCGAATCCGGATCCTCCGCAGAGAACACATGCGCCACCGCGCCGTTGGGCCATTCGAGCTTGCGCAATGACGGCGACCAGGCGGGTCGCTCGTGACGCGCATGGACGGCGAGAATGCCCGCAGGCCCCTCCACCATCACGTTGCGCGCGTCCGAAAATGTTTCTCCGATCAGCGCGATGCGCCGCATGGGACCATCCGTGAAATCCGGCTCGCCGAGCGCGATGCCGCGGACCCATTCGGAGCCCGCGCGGGTTTTGCCCGCACCGCGACCGCCGAGCACAAGCCAAAGCGTCCATGGGTCGTGGTGGCGGCTTAATCCCGGCATGCGCTGATCGACCCGACACCGGATCGGCCAGAAGCGGATGAGTTGTTGTAGTTCGGCCTCAGATAAGCAGGCCGTCGCTTCCGCGAGCTTCCTCTTCCGCGATAACCCGCTCAAGATGGCGAGCAAGCTCGTCGCGGAGTTCGTGGAGGCTGCGGGGAGTTTCGTTGTGTTGCTCGTTGGCATCGAGCGTTGAACCTTCCTGCTCCAGGAGCGCCCGCGCGGTGGTCAATGTCTTGGCAAAGGAAGCCAGCGTTCGGGCGATCCGGTCATGATCATCAAGGCCCCCGCTCCGCTGCTGCTCCATGAGTTCATTGATCTGCGTCCTCGTGGCCCGCGCCAGGGTTCGCGCCGCTGCGTGCAAGGATGTCGTCGCGCCCGCAGCGCCGACGGCGACATCGGCGGGGTCCTTCGCGGCCTTGCTCAATTCGTTCTGGTTGAGTGCGGCATGGCGCGGCGGCCAGCCCCAACGCTGCCTCATGCGAACGAAGGTGCTCGCGCCGACGCCAAGAAAGGCGGCAATGTCATTCAAGGTGACCTTCGGGTCCCCTGCGTAAAGAGCATAAGCCTGCTGACGCTTATCGTCGGAAACTTCGATCCTGGGGAGCATGGGCACTCAACAAAAAACCGCCCAAGCGGCACTTGAGCGGTGGAGGTCTTTGTCACGAATGAAGCCGGGCGGGGTTTCATTCACACTTCGTCAGTGTTCACGTTTTGTACTCTATCAGCGTTGCGCTGTCAAGCGAGATTTCGGGGCTGGCGGAAATTCGGACATCGACGCTTCATCCAGTTGCGCGCCAGCGTCTTGGTCACCCCTAAGGAATAAGGGAAATGCTCTCACTCTCACTGGGCTGATTGTCAAAACACGACATCCATGACGATCATCTCGTGATCGGAGATTGGCTGTCCTTGCGAATCCAGGGACGGAATCACCCGCGGATTTTCCACCGACACGCCGCGCACGAAAAACCAATCGAGTTTTCGGAAAGGTCGCGGGTGCGATTTCGAAGGACCGTCGCGCTGCGTCGGCACAGGCAGGTTCGCGCCGGCCCAAGAAAATCCTGCGGCGTGGAAATCGGCGAAGAACGGTTCGTACCGCTCCGGCTCCTTGAGCAGGAGATGCCGCTCGCCCTTCTCTCCCGGCAGGGCCTTCGTATTGAAATCCCCGCCGACGATACAGGCCTCGTTCAGCGCGAGACGATCGAGCGCGCACAGCAGATGACGGACTTGGGATTGCCGGTCGGCAGGATCGGTTTTGCTTTCGAGATGTAGACTCACGACCCATACCGGACGTGGGCAGCCGACCAGGCGCGTAGTAACCGCCATTCGTCCGCCGATCCGTCTCTGCGCGCCCTTGAACCCCGCAAACCATCGCCCGCTTTCCTCGATTGGAATCAGATGCGGCTTCTCGCATGCGAGACGGCTGACGACGGCGTTGCCATGAAGGCTGCAGGCATTGCGCTCGCCCGCGTGGCGGCGCATCTCCTCCGCATCGCCGAGATCGAGTTCCACGAACTCGACGCCGTAGAGATAGCCCTCGCCCGATGAGCCTACGAGTTCGCGGATCGTATGCACGTTGCCGGATCGCGCCATGCCCACGTCAACCTCGCTGAGAAGCAGCACGTCTATCCCTTCGCGATCCGCTGTTTGCCTGACAGCATCGGGGCGCTTCAGCCGCTCGGCATTCAGGGCGGCCACCCTTAACCGCTCCGGGCACGACACCTCCTTTCTCGGAGGCCGGGCCTCAAGGGCCTGGAAGGCCT
Source organism: Microvirga sp. ACRRW (assembly GCF_022346925.1). Lineage (GTDB taxonomy): Bacteria > Pseudomonadota > Alphaproteobacteria > Rhizobiales > Beijerinckiaceae > Microvirga. The sequence continues at coordinate 496,548 of NZ_JAKRNJ010000002.1, read as the reverse complement.
CGACCCGCTCCCAAAGGCGCCCGTGCATGGACGGGTCCGGCGCTCCGTTACGCACCTCCTCGAGAAGAGGCTGTTCCGGGCATCGAAGATCTTCGACGGTCGCATGGATCAAGGAACGCAAGGCTCACACCTCCGCCGTTCGGGCATTCCAGCACATAAGGCAGGCGGAAGCATGCGCGAGCGGCGACGCACGAAAAAAATTCTGGGTTAGGATTAGGAACTTCTTTGCCTCTTTCGAGTTATCGCAGCGCACGAGAACATGCAGGGAGAAAGCCCATGCTTGCCTGGGCTACGATCGTCGCGTCCATCATCGGCGCGCTTTTCTATTTTGCGGACCCTGCAACCTTCGCGAGAAGCATCGCGGAACTGGTTGCGGTCATCGCCCTCTTTGCCCTCGTCTGCGCAGCGGAAGTCTTCAGCGAGCCAAAGGGCTGATCGCAGCAGGTGTTACACCCTCCCCGGAACAGCTTTCGGAAGAGCGTGGACGCCTATTAAACTTTTATCCTGGCACAGATTTTTAACCGCACTCCAAGCATGGCCGAGGATTGCCCTTTTGATGCAACATCATTATATTTCATCAAATGACTATGCCGCGCTCCGCTTTATCCAGCTCTCCTGACCAGGACAGGCTCTCGAGCGATCTCGTCATCCCGAACTCGTACAAGGGTTCTCAGGGAATGAGGGGCGACGTCATTCAGCATGCCATCGCCCAATCCGTGGAAGCGAAGGTCGAGGCCCGTCTCTCCGTCATCCTGGAGGGCATTGGGGACGCCTTCTACTCACTCGATGGCGATTGGCGCTTCACCTATATCAACCGCGCGGCACAGGAATATTTCGGCGCCCCCGCTCAGGATATGCTCGGGCGCGTCATCTGGGACATCTTCTCCCATTCGGAGGGCACCGAGCTCAGGCGCCGCTATGAGGAAGTCGCCGCCACCGGGATTGCGGCGATGTTCGAGGCGGAGGCCGTGGGGGTGCAGGGACGCTTCCTAGAACTCCGCGTGTTTCCCTATAATGGCGGCCTGGGCGTGAGCTTCCGCGACTGGACGGAGCGCCGCCGCACCGAGGAGGAACTCCGCGAGAGCCAGGCCCGCCTCAGCGCCCTTGCCGACAACCTGCCCTCCTGCATGGTTTTCCAGTTCCTGGATTCGGCGGAGTACAAGGACCGGCGCCCGGTTTACATTTCCAAGGCGTGCGAACAGCTGACCGGCATCCGCGCAGAGGATGCGTTGGCCAATATGGGCCTGATCGCTCAACTCATCCTGCCCGAGTATCTCGAGCAGATGCACGTGCGGGGGATGAAGGCTCATGACGAGCGCAAGACCTTCGACACGGAACTGAAGCTTCGGCATGCCAAGACCGGGGAGATCCGCTGGCACCGCATGATCACCATGCCGCGTCAGTTGAGCAACGGAACCTATATCTGGGACGGCGTTCAATACGACATCACGGACCACAAGCGCGCGGAAGAGCATCTGCGCCTCATGGTCAACGAGCTGAACCACCGGGTGAAGAACACGCTTGCCACCGTCCAGTCCCTGGCCGTCCAGAGCTTTCATAAATTCGGCATCACGGCCTCCGACGATATCGGCGCGGCGCGCACGGCTTTCGAAGCCCGTCTTTTCGCCCTCTCCCGCGCCCACGATGTTCTCACGCGGGAGAACTGGGAAGGAGCCTATCTTTCGGATGTCGCCCTCGAGGCCTGCGCACCCTTCCGGACCCATATGGAAGACGAAAGCAGGATCGAGGTGCGGGGCGAGGATCTGCGCCTCCCGCCAGCCATGTCGCTGAGCCTGTCCATGGCCATCCATGAGCTCTGCACGAACGCGCTGAAATACGGCGCGCTCAAAACGTCCGCAGGCGGCGTGCGGATCTCCTGGGCTACCGTCCCGAACGAGACCGGCACGCGCCTCGTGTTCCGCTGGGAGGAGCATGGCGGGCCTGTCGTCATCCCTCCCCGCCGGACGGGCTTCGGCTCCCGTCTGATTCAGAAGGGCCTGGCGCGGGAGCTAAACGGCTCCGCGGAAATCGCTTACGAGCCCACAGGTGTGGTCTGCATCATCGACGTGCCCCTGGATGTGCCGTTTTCTTGAGCACCCGAAGGCTGTTTTCAAAGAGCGTCTAAGTCATTGGTCGATAATGCGCGAAACCTTCTTGCGAGGTGGCCCGGATTCAGTGTCAATTGGGCGCAAGTGACGAAGTCACGATCCAGGGAGGAGTTTAAGACTATGAAGCGTCGTCAGTTTCTTCAGGCCGCTACGGTCGGTGCCGCCACGACGGCGGTAGCCGCCCCCGCCATTGCCCAGTCGATGCCGGAGATCAAGTGGCGCCTGCAATCCGGTTTCCCGAAGTCCCTCGACACGATCTACGGCGGCGCCGAAGTGATCGCGAAGTACGTTTCGGAAGCAACGGACGGCAAGTTCCAGATCCAGCCTTTCGCCGCCGGTGAAATCGTCGGCCAGCCCCAGATCGCCGATGCCGTGGGCAACGGCACCGTCGAACTCGGCCATACCTGCTCCTATTATTATTTCGGCAAGGACCCGACCTTCTCTCTCGGCACGGCAGCCCCCTTCGGCCTCAATGCCCGCCAGATGAATGCCTGGCTCTATCACGGCGGCGGCAACGACCTGCTGAATGAATTCTATGCCAAGCATAACCTGTACGGCATGCCCGCCGGCAATACCGGCGTGCAGATGGGCGGTTGGTTCCGCAAGGAGATCAAGTCCGTTGATGACCTGAAGGGCCTGAAGATCCGTATCGCCGGCATCGCTGGCATGGTTCTCGCCAAGCTCGGCGCCGTTCCGCAGCAGATCCCCGGCGGCGATATCTACCCGTCGCTCGAGCGCGGCACCATCGATGCCGCCGAGTGGGTCGGCCCCTATGACGACGAGAAGCTCGGCTTCTCGAAAGTCGCGCCGTACTACTACTATCCGGGCTTCTGGGAAGGCGGTCCCGCCATCCACCTTTTCGTCAATCAGACGAAATGGAAGGAGCTCCCGAAGGCTTATCAGGCCGTCCTGACGACCGCTGCCGGCTACGCCAACACCGACATGCTGGCCAAGTACGACGCCCGCAACCCGGCCGCTCTGCGCCGCCTGCTCGGCGCCGGTACGCAGCTGCGTCCGTTCTCGCCGGAGATCCTCGAAGCCGCCTATAAGGCGACGAACGAAGTCTATGACGAGGTTTCGGCCAAGAATCCCGACTTCAAGAAGGTCATCGACTCGATCCGCGCCTTCCGCAACGAGGAATATCTCTGGTTCCAAGTGGCCGAATACGCCTACGACACCTTCATGATCCGCGCCCGCGCTCGCGGCTGATCGGACCAGAATCGATCCTGAAAAGGGCGGCCAATCGGTCGCCCTTTTTTATGCCCTGGCGATTCCTACATAGGAAACCTCCCCCCTGCTGCCCGGCCTGCTACGCGCGGGACAGTCGCTGCATAACGAAGGGATGGTTTTTGGCTTATGCGCTGGACATTTCGGATCAGTTTTTTCCTCTTCCTGGCCTGGGCGATCTTCATGGTTTCGCCCTTCGTGGCGCTCTACGACCTCAGCAAGGCGGTTGAGGCGAAGGATGTCGGGAGGATCACGGAGCGTGTGAACTTCAACGCCTTGAGATCATCCCTCTCCCGCCAAATCCTCGGCGAGTATTTGAAAGATCAGGATCTTCAGGGCGCTGAGCTGGACATCGCGACCGAGGCTGGAACCGCCGTCCTCAATCCCGTCGTCGAGGAGCTCGTCTCTCCTCAGGCCCTGATCGATCTGTTCGAGAAGGGCTGGCCCGAGAAGGCTACGGGCGGACGCTCAAGCAGCGGCGTTTCCCCGTTAAGCTTCGATTTCGGCTCGCTCCGGCAAGCCTGGCGCACCTTCCTGTTTTCGGAATCGCAAGGCTTTCGAAGCGTGACGATTCCCATCCCGATCGAGAGTCCGAAAGACCAGCAGTTCAGGATCACCATGCGCCTGCGCAACACGACTTGGCGGCTGAGCGGCCTCGAACTGCCCGTTGCCCTGAGAGAGGAACTCATCAAGCGTGCGGCCGTAGCTTCACGGTACGCGCAGCCCTCTTCCGGACATCAAAAAACCCGCCTCTGACATGGCGGGCTTTTTTATATTTGCATCGCAGACAACTTCCGCATTCACTGCCATCATCTTACGGACAGCCCATCTATACACTACTGATGAACAATCATCCAGCCGACTGCGGCGAGCGGGAACACAGTACCAAGCAAAAAGCAGATTACCTGAGAGGTCATTACATGAATCCTCCTTCTGCTTTATCAACTTCCTCCACCGTTTTACGTTCCTAATCCGCGACGAAATCCCTTAGATCAAAATAATAATAGCCAAGCATGAACTAAATCGGCCCTTGGGATATATGCGGGATCTTTCGAGGGAACTCGGCTTTGCCGTTTCGATTGTCCTCCGGAGCGAGGCAGGGGATGGGCTGATGGACGAGGACAGATACTCTTTTCGCAGGATCATGGGCGATGCCGAGTTCGTGCGAAAAACGCTCATCGTCCTGGGTTTGATTCTGCTGGCTCTTCTGCTCTGGAAACTCGCGGATGTTCTCCTGCTGGCTTTCGGCGCCATCCTTGTCGCGTTGATCCTGCATTCCTCCGCGGATGTGCTGGTGCGTTATGCCCGTGTGCCGGAACGCTGGAGCCTCTGGATCGCGACCCTCATCATCTTCCTCATCTTCGTGGGATTGATTGCCCTCTTCGGCACACAGATCCGCGCCCAGTTCACCAACGTGATGGAACGCCTTCCCTCCGTCATCGACGACTTCAGCAAGAATCTCGGCTTCGGCGCGGTGTCGGACGATCTTTCCGAGATGGTCAACAACATGCCGAGCGGGGGCCTGGCGACGCGCATCGCAGGCATCGGCGGCGCGGTTCTCAGCGGGCTGGCCGATTTCCTGCTGGTGGTGATCGCCGGCATCTACATCGCGGCCTCGCCGCGCCTTTACAAGCAAGGCCTCATCAAGCTCTTCCCGAAACGCCATCATGAACGCGTCGAGAGTTCGCTCGATGCCTCGGGCCAGGCCCTTCGGCTCTGGCTCATGTCCCAGATGATCGCCATGGCCTGCGTCGCCGTGCTCGCCAGCCTCGCCTTCTGGCTCATCGGGCTGCCTTCGCCCTATGCGCTGGGCATCATCGCGGGCCTTGCGGATTTCATCCCGTTCCTCGGGCCCATTCTCGGCGCGCTTCCGGCCGTCCTGTTCGCCTTCAGCATCAGCAGCGAGACGGCTCTGTGGACGGTGCTTGCGATCCTTGCGATCCAGCAGATCGAAGGCAACGTGATCTTCCCTCTCGTGGCCCGAAGCATGGTCAGCATCCCCCCGGCCCTCGCGCTCTTCGCGATCCTTGTCGCTAGTATCCTGTTCGGCTCCACGGGCCTCGTCTTTGGCTTCCCGCTTGCCGTCGTCACCTATGTGCTGGTGAAGAAGCTCTACGTGCGCGAGGCCCTGGGCGAGGAAACGAGCGTTCCCGGAGAAGCCGAGGCCAAGGAGAAGGGAAGCGTTTAAGCAGGCTCCTCGGACGACACGTCCTCCATGGGCCAGTCGGTGAGGCGTTCGAGAAGCTCGGCTAGCGAAAAGTCTTCCTCCGGCCCCGCGACCCGATCCCGCACGGAAACCCCTGCGGCGTGCACCGTCTCGGGATCGCCGGAGACCAGCGGGTGCCACCAGGGCAGATCCCGTCCCTCGGACACGAGGCGATAGGCGCAAGTGTGCGGCAGCCAGGACAGGCCGCGCACGGTCTCAGGCGTAAGCCGCACGCAATCGGACACCTTGGCCTGCCGGTTGGGATAATCGCGGCAGCGGCAGCTTCCTTCGTCGAGAAGCGTGCAGGCCACATCCGTATAGAGAACCTCGGCCGTATCCTCGTCCTCTAGCTTGACCAGGCAGCAGCGTCCGCAGCCGTCGCACAGGCTCTCCCATTCGTCGGAGCTCAGGGCCTCAAGCGTCTTCACGCGCCAGAAGGGTTGCTCCTCCGGCTTGGAGCGGGGTCGGGATGCGGTTTTGGACATGCGGGCTCTGTGGTCTCTCTTTACGGCGGTTTGAAGGAATGTGCGGCCTCGCACAAGCCCAAGCCTTTTTTCCGGACGAGGTAGATCTATTTGAACCGCAGAACCTGTTTGTGAGTTGTTGATAATGCATCACGTTACGTGCAAACGTTGCCGTAAGGGAAATCAACGATCATAAGACGGCATCTCAGGCCTCCTGACCTGCCCCGAAGGACCAAAGTGTCACAGCAGCCCCCCACCCCTCTCTCGACACGGATGAAGCGTGCCGCGCTCTGGCTGGACGCGTGGTTGAACTCGTTCCTGTTTCAGAGCGGGCGAGGACTGGCTTCGGCTTACGATTCCTATTCCGAGAAGATGAAGGCCCTGCGCTTTCGCGGGCCCCTGCGCATTGTCCTGGACCTGACGAGCGAGGCGACGACTCTTGGCGCCGTCGGCGCCGTCGTGATGCTGGCTCTCGCGCTGCCCGCCTTCCGCGAGACTGAGGACGACTGGCTCAAGACCCAGGACCTCGCCGTCACCTTCCTCGACCGCTACGGGCAGGAAGTCGGCCGCCGCGGCCTGCACCTGGACGATTCCTACAAGCTCGAGGATTTCCCGGATTACATGATCAAGGCTGCGCTCGCGACGGAAGACCGGCGCTTCTACGATCATTGGGGCATCGACCCCATTGGCACCTTCCGCGCCGTCGTGGTCAACGCCAAGGGCGGCGGGGTCGTGCAGGGCGGCTCCTCCATCACCCAGCAATTGGCGAAGAACCTGTTCCTCACCAACGAGCGCTCGCTCGAACGCAAGATCAAGGAAGCCTTCCTGGCGGTCTGGCTCGAGTTTCATCTGACCAAAGACGAGATTCTCAAGCTTTATCTCGACCGCGCCTATATGGGCGGCGGCGCGCACGGCGTCGTGGCGGCGGCGGATTACTATTTCGGCAAGCCGGCGAAAGACCTGACGCTCGCCGAATCCGCCATGTTGGCGGGCCTGTTCAAGGCCCCGACGAAATATGCCCCGCACGTGAACCTGCCGGCAGCCCGCTCCCGCGCGAACGAGGTTCTGCGCAACATGGTCGAGGCGGGTTTCCTCACCGATGGCCAGATCCAGACAGCCCGCCGCAATCCGGCCACTCCTGTAAACCGCGAGCGCGAGACGACCCCCGATTTCTATCTCGACTGGGCCTATGAGCAGGTTCAGGCGCTGGCGGCCCAGAAGAAGTTCGGCAGCGAGCGTGTTCTCATCGTCAAGACGCCCCTCGACACCACCCTTCAGCGGCATACGGAAGAAGTTCTGGAAAACCAGCTGCGCCAGAGCGGGCGCCAGTATCACGCCGGACAAGGCGCCATCGTCGTGATGGACGTGGACGGGGCCGTGCGCACCATCGTCGGCGGCCGCGATTACGGCCTGAGCCAGTTCAACCGCGCCACCAATGGCCTGCGGCAGCCGGGCTCGTCCTTCAAACCCTTCGTCTATGCCGCCGCGCTCACCACCAACCCGAAGCTCAATCCCAACTCGAAGGTGGTGGACGCCCCCATCTGCCTCGGCAATTGGTGCCCACAGAATTATGGCCGTTCCTTCTCGGGCGCGATGCCCATGGTTTCCGCCCTGGCGCGCTCGATCAACTCCATCCCGGTCCGCATGTCGCTTGAGATCGGCAAGGGTAACGCCAAGGCCGGCCGCGCCATCATCATCGATACCGCCAAGCGCATGGGCCTGACCCATCCGCTCGCGAACGAAGCCCCTCTCCCCATCGGTGCCGCCGAGGTGACGCCCATCGACATGGCCTCCGGCTATGCGGTCTTTGCCAATGGCGGCAAGCAGGCAACGCCCTATGCGGCCTGGGAGGTGCGCAACTCGTCCGGTGAGGTGATCTACAGCCACGACCGCGACACGCCGCCCAAGCAGGTGCTCGAGCCCCGCGTCGTCACCGACATGAACTTCATGCTGAACAAGGTGGTGACCGAAGGCACCGGCAAGCGCGCCGCCGTCGAAGGCGTTCCGGTCGCGGGAAAGACCGGCACGACCAACGGTTACAAGGACGCATGGTTCGTAGGCTATACCGGCAACCTCGTCGCCTCCGTCTGGTACGGCAACGACGATTCCAAGCCCATGAACAACATGACTGGCGGCACGCTTCCGGCCCTGACCTGGCACGAGGTGATGAACTTCGCGCACCAGAACCTGGAAATCCGCCCGATCCCAGGCGTCGATTCCGGAGCCTTCGCCCGTGTGGCGACGTCGAACCGTCCAGCCGCCGATCAGGCTCAGGGCGCATCGCAGGCCTTCCTCGCCGGCACGCTCTCCCGGAAGTCCTATGAGGCTCTGGGGAATATCGGCAACCTGTTCGAGACCGCCGAGCGCTCTATCTCCACCGCGAAGGAGAACTCCGTCCCCAGCGCGACGGGTTCCGTGGAAGTTCCCCGCCAAGTGGCCATGCCATAACAATGAATACAGAGGCGATATTGACGAACGCCCCCGGGGCCGCTTCGATGCGCGCCCCTGTGACAGCGTTGAGATCCGTGACCAATCGAATTGTCCCTACTGCTTTTCTGGTCGTCTATGCGCTCCTGCTCGCCCTCGGGCTGGGACTGGGCTCGACCTATTGGGTCCTGAAAGGTGAGCCGCCCCTGGGGAGCCTGCGCATCGGCCCTTGGAAAGCCTGGCCCGATCTCGGATCGGCCGATGCCGACCCTTACATGCGCGCTATTCTCGCACAGCGCGGCGAGGTGCCCTTGGCCACCGGCGAGGGGCTCGGCTTTACCGCCGTGACGGACAGCGAAGGCAGGCCGCTCGATTCCACTTGCACCTATCGCATCGGCTCCGTCATACCGACGGCACGCCTTTGGACCCTCACGGTCTACGATCAGAACGGCGGGCTGGTCCGCAGCGAACTGGGACGGGCGAGTTTCACATCCGCCGAGATTTTGCGCGATGCGCAGGACCAGTTCACGATCGCTCTCTCGCGCAGCCTCCAGGACGGAAACTGGCTCCAGCTTCCGGTCTCGGGCAAGATCAGCATCATGCTGAGGCTCTACGACACGCCGGGTGCCGCAGGCACGGGGCTCGACGAGAGCGTCTTCCCCACGATCCAGCGCGGGGAGTGCGGAGCATGAGAGGGTTCAGCCGCTTCCTGATCGCCACCCTCAGCGGCCTCGTCCTGGCTGTGGGTGTTCACATCGTCTCTATTCTTGCCACACCGCATCTCGCCGAGCAGGACGCGTTCGCGAAAGTGCAGTCGACCCTCACCGCCGAAACGGCGCAGATCATCAGTGCTCCCGGCGGCGAGAACACGTGGATGCCCCTGCCCGATCCGGCGATCGCAGTGGCCGCCTGCGCCTTCGATCTGCGCGATGGGCCCATGCGCGTTTCCGCCAAGACCGGGCAGAACCTCTTGACCTTCTCCTTTCACAAGGAATCGGGCGGCGTGTTCTTCGCCGTGACTGATCGCGCGGCCGTGCGCGGAGAGCTCGAGATCGTCGCCATGACGGCACGCCAGCTCGATGAGGCCCGCGCAGCCGAGGACGAGAACGATCCGTCCCGGGACGTGCGCATCGTCGCCCCCGAGCAGCAGGGCTTCGTGATCGTGCGCGTGGCCGCTCCCACCGCAAGCCAACGCCCCCAGGCGGAGGATGCAGCGAAAGCTGTCTCGTGCGTCACCGAACAGGCAGAGGGCTGAAAACGAAATGCCCTGGCGTCCCATGACTGCGCAGGACCTCGCGCAGGTTCAGATCCTGGCTGACACGATCCATCTCGATCACCCGGAAGATGCGCGGGTCTTCGAGGAGCGTCAGCGACTTTATCCGCAAGGGTGCCTCGTGCTCGAAGAGGGCGGACGCATCGTCGGATACGCGCTCACCCATCCCTGGCATTTCGGCTCGCCGCCTGCGCTGAATTCCCTGCTCGGAGAGATCCCGAGCAAAGCCACGACCTATTACGTGCACGACGTGGCCCTGCTGCCGGAGACGCGCGGCAAGGGTTATGCTGTGCAGGCAGGCGAGCGGCTGGCACGTCACGCACACGATGCCGGCTTCGGTAATATGTCGCTGGTCGCTGTAAACAACTCTCAGGCATTCTGGGAGCGGCTGGATTTTCGCGCAGCTGATGTTCCCGGCCTGGAGGCAAAACTCCTCACATATGGACCGGATGCGGTGCTGATGATGCGCAACCTGGCGCAGGCATACAGCTGACGCGAAAAGCGTCTCGTCTTTGCAAAAAACTCAAATGGAAATTACGAGCGACGGCGACCGGGACGGCTGCTGGCGTAAGGACGGGAAGGACCTGGACTGGGCTCGGGCCGTTCGTAACGCACACCCGTGAAGAGAAGGATCTCGCCTCGCGGTTCGCCGGCATTCAGGAGCGGACGTTGCGGTCGATCCGCAGCATCCGGGAAAGTGACCACCACGCCGGGCGATCTTGCCCATGCATCCTGCATTGTGTCCTCCTCTATGGTCTCACGATTGGCCTCTGTAACTGACTCACACAAAAAGCCTTATGGTTAACAGACCGTTTCCAGCAGGCATGCCCTGCCCGAAAATTCGCTCACCCTGGCACAAAAACAACATTGGCCGCCGCGCTTCAGTTCCGAGAAAGGCACGAACATGTGTGCCATCTCGCACACTCGTAAGGTGTAGTCGCGGCCCGGATTTAAAGATGCGCTAACAGACCGCCTCTACGGTGTGAGCGGGCTCAAGCTGGTGAGAGAGTTGAGTATGGCGTCCTCTGCGAACCCTGGTCTCTGGTCCGACCTGTCCGATCTGAGCGGCGCGGATGCCTGCGCCGCTCTTCTGAAAGTAAATGCGGAAATGTTCGTCGCCGCGCCTGCGCGCGACCGTGAAAGCATCGAAACCTTCGAGGCATTGGCGCTGGGTTTCTTACCCAAGGCGGATGATGCCACTCTCAGCGACATCGCGCGCATTCTCGCGCCTTGTCCTGATACGCCAACTTCGGTTCGCGACTACCTCCACCGGCATACATCGGAATTGCACAGCCCCGCACGGCAAAACCGGATGTATTCTGCTCCCACATCCGACAAGCAGCATCTCGCAACACCTGCGGGACGATTGAATCTTGCCTCGCGCGCCCGGCTCGATGCTGAAATCATCGAGCGGATTCTCGTGTTGCGGGAAGACGCGAGTGAGAATGCTCTTGCGTCCAATCTAGCCTTCCCGTCCTCAATACCGGCGTTCCACCAGTTGGTCAGGCGTGCCATCGAACGACCTGACCTTGCACGTATCCTGCTTCAGCGCAGCGACCTCACGGCGGCGCATGAAGCCTGCCTTTATCTTGCGGCCAACGCTGAGCAACGCGCCCTCATTCGCGAGCGCATCACACGGGGTGAAAGTTCTTCGCCCTTTCGCGTATCGTCACAGGACATGGACGCCATCTCGGCTGCCGCCGCCGATGGCGACATCGCATGCTTCGAGCGGCTGCTGACGGAAGCCTTCGGTTTTCCCGAATCAAAGGAATGGCGCATTCTGCAGATCGGCCGCCATGTGCTTCTCGCACTCGCTCTGAAAGCCCTCGGCGTGGAGACCAAGGAAGCGGCCCGCATCTTCCTGAACCTGCATCCCGCCCTCTCATACCCGCTCTCCGCCATCCGCGAATTGATGCATGAGATGCGGGACGTTCCGCAGGCAGTCGCTCTTGTTCTTATCGAGTCGATTTTAAGTGCGAAGGCGCTCTGCGGGCAGAGCGGAGAAGTCTAGGCGTCGGACGCGAGATCGAGGAAGTGACGGCCGTCGCGGTCGTCCACTTCCACCAACCAGAGATCGGAATCGAAGCGCAGCTCCTTCGTCATCCTCTCCTCCACATCGAGTGGCGTTACGCCTTGCAGGATCGGCGTGAAGAGGCGCTCGCTCGAATCTTCGACAAACGATTGCGGCGCGGGTCCGTAGAGACTTGCCGTTCCGTCGAGATGATCGACCTTTACGAAGATCGCACCTGCTTCCGCTGAGCCACGCTTGCGCAAGGCGGCATCCAGGCCTTCGACGCCGCAGCGGCGCAGGTATGCGGACACCCAGAAATCGGAGCGCAGACGTGCCATTACTGCACGGCAATGCCCGACAGCGCGGAGAGTTCGCGCGCCGTGCGGGCATTGAGCGAGCCGGTGACGGGCAAGCGCCTGTCCTGCTCGAAACGCTCGATGGCCTGGCGGGTGCCCGGCCCCATCGCACCGTCGACCTTCACTCCGTAGCCGAGCCGCGCGAGGGCGCGCTGACCTGCGAGCACAATGTCCCCGCCATCGGGCCGTCCCACATTGGCAGGCGGCGTCGGCACCGGGCCGCCGAGGCGGATCATTTCGGCGATGGGATCGCGCACCGTCGGCGCGCGCGACGGCGCGGGTGCCGGAGCCGGGCTTTGGACGGCGGCCTGCTGCGCGCGCTGTGGAGCAGCGCTCGGTGTCCCGTTGTTGCGGATCATGTCGGTGATGGCGCCGCGCGGTGCGGGACGTGGCGCGGAAGTGGCCGAGGATGGAGCAGCCTCGACCGATGCGACCGGAGCATATGGCTCCTGCGCCACCATGGCCTGCGCTTCGGGCACTTCGCTTCCGGGGCGGGCCGGCGGCAGGGGCTGCTCCGAAGTCGAGAGCTGTATCGGCGCGGGAGCCACGGGACCCGCCGGATCGTGATGGGTGAACAGCGGTGCGGGATGGCGCACATTCTGCAGGACCAGCGCATTCCATGCGATCACGCCGGCGCAGCCGGTCAAGAGCACGGAGGCGGCCATCCGGCCCGGATGCTTCAGCGCCTGCGCAGCGAGACGCTCGCCCATACCCGCCTTGCGCGGCGCCTGCTTGGCCGAGCGCTTCTGCTGCGGACGCGGCGAAGCCTTCCGCCGGACCACGGCGGGCAGTTCCATATCGTCATCCATGTCGGCAGCGAAAGCGTCACGCACAATCATCGTCCTGTCTTTGGAAGAGCGCCGCCTCTCCATGATCCCCTCCATGACATGCCCGGCCGCGCCGGAAGTCACGGGCGAGAGCATTGAAGCCGCTCCTCCCTCTTCTTGGCGAAAGCGTGGCAGAGCCCCTTTAACGAACGCTAAAACCCGCGCCCTCTTCTTATCCTGCTCATAGCCCCCTGACGGGAGAATGAACGCCCGCGAATTCGCACGCGGAATGAAGCCCGTCTCATTTTCCTTGAATTTCAAAGGTCTTAACAGCCATGCCAAAACACGAAGGGCGTTTAACCTTTCATTCATCCTGTTCGCATGTTCCCGTTCCAGCGCCTACGCGGGACCGGGGCGGCACGTTATGATGCATCACCTTTCATTCGTTTCAGGCAACGGCAGCCGCCATATGTTTTCGATCCTGCGTTTCATCGTCATCGTCGGCGTGATCTTCTACTACTCGCCCGTCCGTCAGCGCGGCGAAGGACCGGACCCGCTCCAGGCCTTCTTCGCTCCGAAGACGACGGAGCAGGCAGCCCCTGCCGCAACCTCTCCCTCCGCCGACGCATCGTCCGGGCATCTCGAGACGGTATGGCAGGCTCTGCCCGACACCGCCAAGCAGGCGGTGGTGGAGAAAATCCTGACCACCTCCGGCCTCGCGCCTGCCTCCACGAAATCCACCGACACCCTGACCTCGGACGACCGCGCCCCTGCGCCGCATAAGCCTCGCGGCTGATATGCGGCCTCCCCGGTCGCCAAATGCCCGCGTCGTGATTATATGACCGGCAGACAAAGCAGGGATGCCATGCTGCCGAACATTGACGAGATCGTCTCCAATTTCGAGCTGCTCGACGACTGGGAAGAGCGCTATCGCTATGTGATCGAGCTGGGGCGGATGATGGAGCCGCTGCCGGAGGAGGCGCATACCGACGCCAACAAGGTGCGCGGCTGCGCCAGCCAGGTCTGGTTGGAGACACGCCTCGACCGCTCCAACGACAAGCCGGCGCTGCACCTCCTCGGAGACAGCGACGCCCATATCGTGCGCGGCCTCGTGGCGCTGATGATCGCCCTCTACAACGGCAAGACCCCTGAGGAGGCTCTCGCTACCGATGCGCTGGGCCTGTTCAAGGAACTCGGCCTCGCGGAGCATCTGACGCCGCAACGGTCGAACGGCGTCAGATCCATGGTCGAGCGCATCCGCCACGATGCGCAGGCGGCTCAGATAAGCAATTAAGATCGAATTTCACTAAGCCTCTCACAGTCGAAAGCCACTGTTGCAACAGGAAGCAAATCAACCCTAGAGTTGCAGCAGAGAAGCAGAAAACTTTGGGGCATAGTTCGTGTTAGGACTAGAGATATCTGATGGGCACATTCTGGAAGTGCTCCCTATCCACTTTAATGTCCCAGGTCATCACCTTCCCCTCAGAACCTTCATTGAAACCGCATATGAGGCAGAATCCATAATTGGAGCCTTCAATGAGAAAATTTTCTTAGGGAGGCTGCAGTATGAGCTTTTAGTTTTGCCACCTGAGCCTGGGTCATTCATGACCAAGCTGGCCCTCATCGTAAGTGGTTCGGCAGCTGCGCTTTGGGGTGGTCTTGAGAGTGATATTGGCAAAGGATTTGTGAAAGGCTTAACAGGTTATGAGCCCGCTCATTGGGCAGAGCTTGCGGGGGAACGGCTGTCGCAAAGCATAAAATCAGCGAGCGCCCCTGAACTTCCAGGCCCTCAAAAGATATCATACGATCAGCTACAGGCGATTATACTACTCGAATCGACTAAGTCTTTTCTTCAGAAAGATGAAAGTGAATTAAGAAGAATAGGAGTAAGCAAATCTGAATTCAGAGGCGCTTATGAAGCAAGGAATAATTTTTATTATTCCTGCTATAATTATTCTGAGATAAAAAGTATTGGCTTTGAAGAAGAGCCAATATTTCCAATCACTCGCAGTGACTTCTCTCGATTACAAGTCGCTCTTCCACCTAAGGAGGAGGAAGCTCCTGCCTATCCGTGGCAGGTGGAAATTGTAACTCTAAAAGTGACTTCTCCGAACTGGGATCGCTCCGATCAACAACGCCTTTGGAAAGCCAAGGATCAATTCGGGAAAGAGAAGCTCTTTAAAATTGAAGACGAGCATTTTTGGGCTTTAGCTAGGCGTGAGCAGCTGGATTTACATGTCATAGATACCATAAAAGTACAAATGGCCTTCCAAATACATAATGGACGGCAGAAAAATATAAGAGCCTTGGTAGTAATTGAATACAATGACAAATATCTAGCTGAACCTTTAGACGAGAACGCCCTTAATGCAATTCTAGGAGACCTAGAAATAAGCGCACTCTCAGCCGAACCATCTGACGACCTTTTTAGTAGCTATTCTAAAGGCTTCTAACACTATTATAAACTACCTCGAGGATTGAAATGTTGCTCAATCGTCGAGGCAGTTTCCCTTAAGCTGCTCGGCTTTAGGCACGCCCTCCTTCGATCACCACTGCCCGCCACGTTTTGATGCCGCGCGAGGCCGCAGGTCCCCGTGCCACGGCTTCGATGCCGTAATGCTCGGCGAGCCGCGCCAGGGCAAGGCGCACCACGATCTTGGCGGAACGCTGCGGCCATCCCCTCTCCCGCTCGATCAGCTCCAGGCCTTTGAGGAAGCCGCACAGATCCATGAGCAGGTCGCTGAAATCGGAGCCCACCGCATCGAAGGCGTGGCGGATGCGCTGGCGGGCGGCGATCATGCGATCCGTCGCCTCCGACGGAGACGCAGAGCCGCCTCCGGACGGCATGGCGTCCCAGCGGGCCGTGACGCCCGGCAGAAGGCCCGCCAGCATGATATCCGTGCGCAGCCTTTCGCCGGCTTGATAGGCGGCTTCGTCGATCATAGGCGTTCCGTTACGGTCCTTGCGGCGGCGCAGCCAATCGAGCGGGCTTTCCTCCGCATCCACGCGCACCCGGCTTGGGCCGGTCTCGGTCCGGACCGTCTCGACCACGATCTCCCGGTGCTGCTGTAGGAAGGCCGTTTCCGGCTCATCCGCGCAGGCACGCCGGAGGTAGGAGCGTCCCGCCTCGCTCAATGCGAGCCTCGCCTGCCCCGTCTCGCCCTTCTCCCAACAGGCGAGATCCTGCCGGACGAGCGTCTCGGCGGCGGCCATTCCGAACCGTCCTGCACCGACCGAAATGCCTGCGCGCTTCCTGTGGACGATGACGCTCCCCTCATCCGTCGGGTCGACCATTACGCGAGCTTCCGCATCGTTCAGCACAACCATAAGGCGAGCGACTTCTCCTGAGAGAGAGGTGCCCTTCAAGACGAGCCGGGGCGACTCGTTCAGGCCTCTGGTTTGCTTGGTACGCCTTGATTTTCCGGTCCTCCGAGACACTCCAAAACCTATCGGGGCAATTGCTCGATGAACGTTTTCGTTCTCATTTTTGTTCATGTTTTGTTCCTATAAATAAAGAAAGAAAGGACACGCCCCTCCACCTCCGATAGTGGGCGCATATTCCTAGTTGTCAATGAAATTCAAAACTGTTGATAAGAATGAGGATAAGTCGGACAGGGCTGCTCACAGGCCAAGAAACGCCACGATGGAAGCGTCCAAAAATCGAGTCTAGGCAACGAGAAAGCCGCCCCGAAGGGCGGCTTGGAACAATCAGTTCGCAGTGCCTTTAGCCGCGCGACGAACGGCGCTTGCGGCGCTGCTGGCCGAGGCCCATTTCCTTCGCCAGCTCGGAGCGGGCCTTGGCGTAGTTCGGGGCGACCATCGGATAATCGACCGGCAGAGCCCACTTCTCGCGGTACTGCTCGGGGGTCATATTGTACTGCGTGCGCAGGTGGCGCTTCAGCGACTTGAACTTCTTGCCGTCCTCCAGGCAGACGATGTAGTCGGGAGTGACGGACTTCTTCACGGGAACCGCAGGCTTCGGAGCCTCGGTCGGGGCCTCGACGGTGCCGCCGCCGACGCGCATGAGCGCGGAATGGACATCGTTGATCAGCATCGGCAGATCGGACGAAGGGACGGAATTGTTGCTCACATAGGCCGAGACGATATCCGCAGCCAGCTCAATGTAGTTCGATGAAGCGATATTGTCGCTCATTTTGATTTTCTTCCTTTCCGGCCCACAAGAACAGCTCAAATGCCTTTCGGCCCATTTTCTGAGCAGTCATCGCGCAAGCAATGCTTGCCGCATTCTTGAACCGCACTTTACGCGCACCGAGATCGTGCCTGCCCGTTGAGGTATGTCAAATCCGCCACAAACACAAGATCAATAAAAGGAAAACTTTGGAAAACTTGGGGTCAACTTTAAGTGTGTAATAAACTCAGGTTTAACGAAGGCGAAACCCGGAATCGGATTGAAGCAGCACAATACTGAATTCGCGTTCCTTCCAACCAGAAGAAGTAGCTAAAAAGGCACCGTCGCGAGGGCGAAGGGGACGATGCACGGAGCCAAAGCCACGGACCTCGCATGGGAAATCCGGGTTATGTATGCATAATCACCCCTGTCTTAGCCCCTGATCCGGATCGTTTCATGAGAATCGAGCGCCTTCCCTCCCGTCCCCTGCCTCCTGCGCCGGTCACGCCGGCAAAGCCACATAGCTTCGAGATGCATGGGACGAGAATCCAGGACGACTATGCCTGGTTGAAGGCCAAGAACTGGAAGGAAGTGCTCAAAGACCCCGCAGCACTCGATTCGTCCATCCGCGCCTGCCTGGAGCAGGAGAACGCCTATGCCTCCGCCGCTTTTGCCGGCACCGAGGATTTCCAGGCGAAACTCGTGGCCGAGATGCGCGGGCGTATCAAGGAGGACGATTCCTCCGTTCCTCAAGCAGACGGCCCCTTCGCCTATTTCACCCGTTACCGCGAAGGCGGACAGCATCCCCTCGTCGCCCGCCAGCCACGGGACGGCGGCGCCGAGAGCATCATGCTCGACGGCGACAAGGAGGCCGATGGCCACGCCTTCTTCCAGCTCGGCGGGGCGGACCACTCCCCGGATCACCGGCTTCTCGCCTGGGGTTCGGATGTAAAGGGCTCCGAATACTTCACGATCCGCATCCGCGATCTCGAAACCGGCGCGGACCTCGCCGATGCAGTACCCCAGACATCGGGCGGGGTTGCGTGGCTCAACGACAGCTCTGGCTTCTATTACGTGGAGCTCGATGAGAACCACCGGCCCGTCAGGGTCCGGCGCCATCTGATCGGCACCGACCCGGCTCAGGATCAGGCGATCTATGAGGAGAAGGATCCCGGTTTCTTCGTGAAGCTTGGGGTGACACAATCGAATGCCTTCGTTTTGATCGAGGCGAGTGATCACGAGACTTCGGAGGTCTGGCTGCTTGACCGGTATGATGATTCCGCCACGCCCCGCCTCATCGAGCCCCGCACCCTCCAACTGCAATATGACGTGGAACATCACGGGGACAGCCTAATCATCCTCACCAATGCAGACGGAGCCGAGGACTTCAAGATCATGACCGCGCCGGTCGCGACGCCCGGCCGGACGCATTGGAAGGATCTCGTTCCCTATCGTCCCGGCACGATGATCCTTTCCGTCGTGGCCCTCGCCCGCTACCTCGTGCGCCTGGAACGCGAGAACGCGAATCCGCGGATCGTTCTGCGCGAGATCGCGAGCGGCCGGGAAGAGAGCATCGCCTTCCCGGAGGAAGCCTATTCGCTGGCCTTCAGTCCCGGCTACGAGTTCGACACGGATGTGATCCGCTACCATTACTCGTCCATGACCACGCCGACCGAGGTCACGGATTACAACCTGAGCACCGGCGAGCGGACCTTGCGCAAGCGGCAGGAGGTTCCGAGCGGGCATAACCCCGCCGATTACGTGACCCGCCGCCTCTTCGCCACTGCGCCGGACGGGGAGCAGGTGCCGATCTCGATCCTGTATCGGCGCGAGACCGCGCTCGACGGCTCGGCACCATGCCTTCTCTACGGATACGGCTCCTACGGCATGTCCATGCCCGCAAGCTTCCGCACGAGCATCCTGTCGCTCGTGGATCGAGGCTTCGTCTATGCCATCGCCCATATCCGGGGCGGCACGGAGAAGGGCTGGCGCTGGTATCTCGACGGCAAACGCGAGAAGAAGACGAACACGTTCAAGGATTTCATTGCCTGCGGCGAGGCGCTGGCGAAGGCGGGCTATACCTCTCGCGGCCGGATCGTCGCCCATGGCGGCAGCGCGGGCGGCATGCTGATGGGGGCGGTTGCAAACATGGCTCCGGACCTCTTTGCCGGCATCGTCGCGGAGGTGCCTTTCGTCGACGTTCTCAACACCATGCTGGATGCGGAACTACCCCTCACACCGCCGGAATGGCCCGAATGGGGGAATCCTGCAGCTGACCAGGCTGCCTTCCATACCATTCTCTCCTATTCGCCCTATGATAACGTAATGCCCCAGGTTTACCCTGCCATCCTGGCGCTCGCCGGTCTTACGGACCCGCGAGTGACTTATTGGGAGCCCGCCAAATGGGTGGCGCGGCTCAGGGCTACGATGACTGGAGGCGGACCTGTCCTTCTCAAGCTCAACATGGATGCAGGCCATGGAGGAGCGGCGGGGCGCTTCGACCGATTGGAGGAGGTTGCCCTCGCCTATGCTTTCGCCATCAAGTGCATTGAAGGGTTTCAGGGTTGAGGCAGCCTGTCATCACGATGACAAGCAGCCCTGACGAGAGTGAACGTGCATGAGTAAGCGCGGGACGCTATCAGTATCCGGCGAGGTGTCCTCCCTCAAGGAAGGCACCCGGTCACGCAATGGCCACCGGGAAAGGATCGCAGAACTCGAGAACCAGCTGAACGAGGCGAACCAGGCCCTGCGCCTGAGCAGCAGCAAGCTGCGCATGGCGCTGGATGTCGGCAAGCTCGGAGCTTGGGAACGCGACCTCGAAACCGGCATCGTGACGGGCTCTCCCGCCTTCAAGGCGGCCCTTGGCCTGTCGGCCGATGCCTCCCTCACCTATGAAGAACTGGCGAGGATCTTCCACCCTGGAGATTCGGAGCGCATCGAACAGGCCATCGCTTATTCGCTTCGGACCAGAACCGACTTCAATATCGAGCATCGCATCATCCGTGCGGACGGGCGCATCGGACGCGTGCTTGCCCGAGGTGGCGCAGTCTATGAGGGTGACAAGCCCGTTCGCATCGCAGGCGTTCTCCAGGACATGACGGAGCGGGAAAAGGCTAAGGAGGAAGCGACCCTTGCCCAACGGCGCCAAGAGTTTCTCTTGGACCTGAACGATCAGATCGGCGATTTGGGCGATCCCCTGACCATCATGGAAACGGCGGC
Source organism: Microvirga sp. ACRRW (assembly GCF_022346925.1). Taxonomy (GTDB): domain Bacteria; phylum Pseudomonadota; class Alphaproteobacteria; order Rhizobiales; family Beijerinckiaceae; genus Microvirga. The sequence goes on along the minus strand of NZ_JAKRNJ010000002.1, from coordinate 476,361 downwards.
GCGCAGCCTGGCGAAGTTCCTGCATGTGGACACGTCCGGCTATGGCGAAGTCTTCGAGGATCGCGGCATCATCATTGTCGAAAGAGAATGGTCGCGCGGCCTTCTCACCAACGAAGGCAAGGTCGAGGTCATCGCTCAGACTCCCGCCCCCCTCATAGATACGCTCCAGCACGGTCAGCCCGTTACCGCAACGGACGTCAAAATCGATCCCCGCTTCGATCATCCCGCCATTCAAAGCTATTACAGCAACTCCAATATCCGTGCGGGCCTGACCGTACCGCTGCTCAAGAACGGGCGCTGGGTTGCGGTGTTCTATGTGTTTTCGTCCGTGGTTCGGGAATGGACGAGCGATGACATTGCCCTTGTCGAGGATGTCGCCAACCGTACTTGGATTGCGGCTGAAAAGGCCCGCGCCGAGGAAAAACTGCTGGAGACGCAAACCCGCTTCCAGATGATCGCGGAATCGCTGCCTGCCATCGTGTGGATTCTGAATCCGAATGTCGAACTCGTTTACACCAACGAGTGGTGGGTGAAGTATTCCGGCATTCCTCCCGAAGACGCTCTTGGCCATAGCTGGATGAGCGCGATCCATCCCGACGACATGGCGCGCATGAGAATTGAGCTAGAAAGCGTCGTCAGCAACCACACCGATTACGAAACTGAGGCGCGCTACAGGTCGGCGGAAGGCTTGTACCGGTGGCACTTGATTCACGGGGCTCCGTTTCACGGCCCTGCCGGTGAGTTCAAGGGCTGGGTCGGCACCAGCGTCGACATTCATGATCTCAAGATGACGGAAGAAGCGCTCAGGCGAAGCGAAGAGCAGTTGCGCCTCGCCTTCGAAGCGGCCCAAATGGGCGATTGGCGGCTCGATGGAGAGACCGACGTCATCCATCTCTCCGAAAGGGGGGCCGAGATCTTCGCACTTCCACCCGGCTCGAAATTCACGCGCTCTCAGCTGAGGGAGCGCATCGTTCCCGCCGACTTGCAACGGATGCTGGAGGCCATGCAGCATGCCGTGCAGCATAAAACGCAGTTCAGCGTCGAGTACCGCGTCCGGCGTTTCGGCGACGACGCGCAGATCTGGGTCGCGTCGCAGGGACAAGGGACCTATCATCCCGATGGCACGGCCAGCGGCATGACCGGCGTCATTCAGGACATTACGGAGCGCAAGCACGCAGAAGAGCGTCAGCAGCTGCTCATCCGCGAGCTGCATCACCGCGTCAAGAACACGCTCGCCACCGTCCAGGCCATCGTCGGATCCACCGCACGAACCGCCACCAGCATCGACGACTTCTACCAGGGCTTCGTCGGCCGCATCGTCTCGCTCGCCCGCACCCACAACCTGCTCACCGAGGACCTCTGGCAAAAAGCCGACCTGCGCGAGCTCGTGGAAACCGAACTCGGGCCCTACGAGGACGAGGCCCGCAACCGCGTGCTCATCGACGGCCCGCCTGTGGAGCTGCCCTCCGAGGCCGCGGTGCCCATCGGCATGGCCATGCACGAGCTGACCACCAACGCCGCCAAGCACGGCGCCCTGTCCACCTTCGGCGGCCAGGTGGAGGTGCGCTGGCGCATCGAGCCGGGGCCGGAGCGTCCGGGGCTGCACTTCACCTGGATCGAGCACGGCGGGCCGCGGGTGACGGCACCGGCGCGCCAGGGCTTTGGCTCGCGGCTGCTGCAGCGGGTGCTGACGACGCAGCTGCAGGCCCAGGTGAAGATGGAGTTTCAGGAGCATGGGCTGGAGTTCACCATGACCATGCCCATCCCCGGCGAACCGCCCCTCTTCAATCCAGACAAGTAGGCTTCAGCGGCCGTTAAAAGCTGATAGTGTGAGCTTATGAGCAAGCGGCGCACTCAAAAAGGCGAGACCGACCCTCTGGATGAGGGCGACACGCTGCGTATTGCGGAACTCGAAAGCCATTTGCGTGCAACGAAAACAATGCTGGGCTTGAGCGATGCCAAGCTGCATGCGGCGCTCGACGTCGGCAGGCTCGGCTCCTGGGAGCACGATCTGACGACAGGCGCCGTCAAAGGCAATGCAGTGTTCAAGATTTGCCTCGGCCTCTCTCCCACCGCATCGCTCACATACGCTGAACTGCAAGCGATCTTTCATCCGGACGACGTCGTTCGCATCAATCAGGCGATCGCCTATTCCATCAAGACCAAGACCGATTTTCAGATCGAGCACCGGCTGGTCAAACCGGACGGCCAGATCAATCGCGCGATCTTGAGGGGCACCGCCCTCTTCAACGGAGACGAACCCATCCGCATCATGGGCATCCTTCAGGATGTGACGGAGCGCGAGCGGAAAAAGGAAGAGATCGCCCTGGCTCAGCGGCGACAGGAGTTTCTTTTGAAGCTCCACGATCAGATTGCCATGGAGGAAGATCCGGCTCTCATCCTGGAATACATCGTTCGCGGCCTTGCTCTCTACCTTCAGGTCGACAGCGTCGGATATGGCGAGGTTTCCGAGAAGCTCGGCGCCATCGTCGTCGAGAAGGAATGGTCGAGAGGCCTGTTTTCCAACGAAGGCCACGTCGAGCCCATGGGGCAAGCGCCCGCTCATGTCGTTCAATCGCTGATCGCAGGAAAGCCGAGCATCATCGAGGATGTCGCGTTCGATCCGACCGTCGATGCTTTCTACTCAAGCGTCAACATCAAGGCGATCCTGACCGTACCCTTGATGAAAGGCGAGCGCCTTATCGGATTGTTCTATGCCAGTACGTCCCGCCCCCGCCCCTGGTCGAGCGACGAGGTGGCTCTCGTCATCGATGTGGCGGAGCGCACCTGGATTGCGGTGGAGAGAGCCCGCGCCGAACGGAAGCTGCGCGAGACCGAAACGCGTTTCAAGATCATCGCTGAATCGCTGCCGGCGCTCGTCTGGATTCTCAATCCCAACATCGAATTGATCTACACCAATGAGCGTTGGGTGAAATATTCCGGCCTGAATCCGGAACAAGCGCTCGGCCATAGCTGGACGCGCGCGATTCACCCGGATGACTGGGCCAGGATGGAGATCGACCTGCAGGAGGTTGTTCCCAATCACCTGCCCTATGAGGCTGAGGCGCGCTATCTCTCCGCGACCGGAGAATACCGCTGGCACCTGATCCAGGGTGCACCGGTCCACAGCGACACAGGCGAATTCGAGGGCTGGGTCGGCACCAGCGTAGACATCCACGATCTCAAGATGACGGAAGCGGCCCTGCGAACCAGCGAAAGCCAGTTTCTCCTCACATTGCGGGCGGCAAAACTGGGGAATTGGAGCTGGAAGGCCGATTCCTCGCAAATCCAATTGTCGGACAGGGCCACCGAGATCCTAGGCCTGCCTGCGGGCTCATCGATCACGAGAGGAAAACTGCACGAGCAGGTTCATCCTGCCGACCGCTCGCGCGTGCTTGCGACGATTCAAAAAGCCATTGAGAAACGCGAGCAGTATTATGTTGCTTACAGAATTCTTCGCAGTGCCGATAAACCCTATACCTGGATCACAGCCCAGGGACAGCCGCTCTATGCATCCGACGGCACCTTCATAGGTACGACCGGTGTCTTCCAGGACATCACGGAGCGCAAGCACGCAGAAGAGCGTCAGCAGCTGCTCATCCGCGAGCTGCATCACCGCGTCAAGAACACGCTCGCCACCGTCCAGGCCATCGTCGGATCCACCGCACGAACCGCCACCAGCATCGACGACTTCTACCAGGGCTTCGTCGGCCGCATCGTCTCGCTCGCCCGCACCCACAACCTGCTCACCGAGGACCTCTGGCAAAAAGCCGACCTGCGCGAGCTCGTGGAAACCGAACTCGGGCCCTACGAGGACGAGGCCCGCAACCGCGTGCTCATCGACGGCCCGCCTGTGGAGCTGCCCTCCGAGGCCGCGGTGCCCATCGGCATGGCCATGCACGAGCTGACCACCAACGCCGCCAAGCACGGCGCCCTGTCCACCTTCGGCGGCCAGGTGGAGGTGCGCTGGCGCATCGAGCCGGGGCCGGAGCGTCCGGGGCTGCACTTCACCTGGATCGAGCACGGCGGGCCGCGGGTGACGGCACCGGCGCGCCAGGGCTTTGGCTCGCGGCTGCTGCAGCGGGTGCTGACGACGCAGCTGCAGGCCCAGGTGAAGATGGAGTTTCAGGAGCATGGGCTGGAGTTCACCATGACCATGCCCATCCCCGGCGAACCGCCCCTCTTCAATCCAGACAAGTAGTGATCGATTAAAACGCCGCAAGCGAAGAGTAAATCCTCCTGCCGGCTCCCCTCTGCCGCCAACCTCCAAGCATTCGAGAACCAAAAGTTACAAGGTGACGAAAGGTAGGGAATGCTATAAAGGTCGGTACAACGACTTCAAGAGAACAATAATGGCAATTTCATCTGGGGCAACGATCCTGACTTTGGGTGGCAAAACGCAACCCACAGGTGCGCAACTTTCATCGAATGCAGCAAACGAGGCCGCACTGCTTATCAGCAGCGGCAAGCTTCGGATGGCTCTGGATGTCGGAAAGCTCGGCGCCTGGGAGCGAGATCTCGAAACCGGCGAGATCACCGGCACCCCGACCTTCAAGAATTTTTTCGGGCTGCCGCCCGATGCCTTACTGAGCCATGAGGCATTCCAGAACATGATCCATCCCAGCGATGTAGATCGTCTCAATCAGGCCATCGCTTTCTCTCTGAAGACGAAAACCGATTTCCACATCGAGCACCGGATCATTCGCGTCGATGGCCGGATCGGGCGCGTCCTCGTCAGAGGCGGCGGCGTTTTCGACCAACACAGCAAGCCCATCCGGCTCATGGGCGTGATCCAGGACGTCACGGAGCGGGAGCGGATCAAGGAAGAAATCAGCCTTGTCCAACGCCAACAGGAATTTCTCTCGAAGTTGAACGAGCAGATCGGGAGCCTGGACGATCCCTATGCGATCATGGAGACCTCGGCGAAGAGCATCGCTCACTTCTTGAAGGTCGACAACACCGGCTATGGCGAGGTCTTCGAGGACCGGGACATCATCGCCATCGAACGCGAGTGGTCGAAGGGGCTCTTCAGCAACGAAGGCAGGATCGAGAAGATCAGCGACCTCGGGCCTTACGTGTTCGGCCCTCTCCGGCAGGGCATGCCACTCTTTACGGAAGATGTTCTGAACGATCCCTGGGTCCGCGATGATCCAGAGAAGATCGTGATGTACAAAAGCGTCAATGTCAGAACCATCCTGACCGTTCCTCTCCTGAAGAACGGTCGACTAGTGGCCGCCTTCTATGTCAGCTCCTCTCAACCCCGCCCCTGGCCCGCCGAGGACATCTCGCTAGTGCAAGAGGTTGCGGACCGCACCTGGATCGCCATCGAGAAAGCGCGGGCCAACATCCGCACGCGCGAAATCGAAGAGCGACTCAGGATGGTGACGGAAACCTTCCCTGCCCTCATCTGGAGCGTCGATCCCGACCTGCGGCTGACTTATGTCAACGAGCGCTGGAACATGCTGATGGGGCGCTCACCCGATCAGCCCTACCATACGGACTGGCAGTCCCTGATCCATCCGGACGATCTCGCGGCAGTGATGAGCAAAGAGTGGCCGCGCGCCGACCGCCAGACATCTCACACGCTCGAAATCCGGTATCTTTCTCCGGACGGCACTTACCGCTGGCATTTGGTTCGCGCTGTTCCAACTATTGGAGAAGCCGGCGAATTCAAAGGCTGGCATGGTACGAGCATCGACATTCACGAATACAAGCTGGCAAAAGAGGCCGACAAGAAGCCGTCCATCATCTAAGGAGACCTCATGCTGTTGAGCGCGCAACGATCGCATCTTCTTGTGGTGGATGTGCAGACGAGGCTCATGCCAGCCATCCATGAGGCCGAGGCCACGCTCGGGAATGTGAACGTCCTGTTGCAGGTGGCATCACGGCTCGGCATTCCGGTGACCGTGACCGAGCAATATCCCAAAGGGTTAGGTCACACGGTCGAATCCGTGACCGAGGCGCTTCCCGTCGAAGCTCTCGTACTGCCTAAGACGAGCTTCTCCTCCGCCGGCGATCCGGGCATTGCGGGGCGGGTCGCGGAGCTTCGCGGCGAAGGCCGCGACCAGCTCGTGATCTGCGGAGCCGAGGCCCATATCTGCGTGCTGCAGAGCGCGCTCGGGTTCAAAGCGGCAGGACTCGATGTCTTCGTGGTCGCCGATGCGGTGTCGAGCCGCTCACCGCACAGCGTTGCTGCGGCCTGCGCACGCCTGCTCCACGCAGGCTGTCACTGGGTCACGACGGAGATGGTGGCCTTCGAATGGATGGAGAGGGCTGCGACGGAGGATTTCCGGGCCCTCGCTCCGCTGTTCAAGTAGCGGAACTTCCGCCCTCTCCGCCGGAGGCGATGAAGGCTTTCAGCTCGTCGAGAGACTGGAAGTGGAAAATGCCGCTGGGCGTCTGAGCTTCGATGGAGCCATCAGAGAACATCACATAAGTGTTGTCGCCCGAATTGTAGGTGCCGATGACGGTTGCGCTCGGGCGGGGCTCCTCTTTCGCCGTTTCCTCGGGAGCCTCTTCTTCGACGGCAGGCTCATCAAGCACGATCTCGATTTCCGACTCACGAACGGAAACAGGCTCGTTCAACGGCTCGAGAATGTCGTCGCGATGAAGTTCGTCCCGCTGCTCCTCTTCAGGCTCGTCCAGCTTGGGCTCGTCGCCGAACAGCGACGCCTCGGCAGGCGCCGGGCGGGACTCGACATAATCGTCCCGCAGCCGCTCGGCGAGCAGGAAGTCCGGCACCTTGATGTCGGCCCCCTCTTCGCCGCGACGTTCCGTATCTTCGGGTGTCGTCCTGGGCGGGAACGACAGAAGCGGCTCGCCGACCTTCAGTTCCTCGGCCTCTTCCCTGCCCTCGCGGCTCTCAAGCGCAGGCTCGGGCTTCTCGTCCTGGAAAAGCGGCAGGTCGGGCTGCTTCTCGTCTTCAACCTTGGTCTCTCCGCGACCGAACATGCGGCCACCGAGAAGGCCACCGGCGAGAGCTGCCATGGAGAGACCTGTCGAGGACGAGGGAGCCTCCTCACGAACCTCTTCGTCGAAAGCGACCTGAAGGCGGGCCATCTCAGCCTGAATCTGGGCGAGCTTGGATACGGCAGCCGTGATGCCAAGCAGCAGAGCGCCGCAAGAAACGCTGAAGCTGCCGGCGATGACCATTGTCCAGCCACGTTCTATCAGAACGATGTCCCAGCCGAAGAGAATGGCCAGTAACCCGCCGACGATCATCGCAAAAGCGAGGGCCAGAAGAGCGATGATCATGCCGTCTCCATCATACGCAAACCAAGGTTTTCAAAGGCAAAGCTATGCCTCTATAGGCGAAAGGCAACCTCATGGAAAGATTGGGCAGAAAAAAGTCCGCCTGCTGGCCGTTGCTCTTGGACCTATGGAGCTTTAACTAACGCAGCACAGGTCGCTCAAATCACAAGGAGACGCCGATGTCATTCACTCTGCCCGAACTGCCCTACGCCTATGATGCCCTGCAGCCCTACATGTCGAAGGAAACCCTGGAGTTTCACCACGACAAGCACCATGCTGCTTACGTCAACACCGGCAACAACCTGCTGAAAGGCACGGAATTCGAAGGCAAGAGCGTCGAGGAGGTCGTGAAGGGCTCCTACGGCAAGAACCAGGCTCTCTTCAACAATGCCGGCCAGCACTACAATCACATCCACTTCTGGATGTGGATGAAGCCCAATGGCGGCGGCGCGCTTCCCGGCAAGCTCGAGAAGAAGATCATCGAGGATCTCGGCTCCGTCGAGAAGTTCAAGGAAGACTTCATCCAGGCCGGCGTCGGCCAGTTCGGCTCCGGCTGGGCCTGGCTCGCGGTGAAGGACGGCAAGCTCACGATCATGAAGACCCCGAACGGCGAGAACCCGCTGGTTCACGGCGCCCAGCCGATCCTCGGCTGCGACGTGTGGGAGCATTCCTACTACATCGACTACCGCAACCGCCGTCCCGACTACCTCAAGGCCTTCCTCGAGAACCTGGTGAACTGGGAGCACGTCGAGGAAATGTTCGAAGCCGCGACGAAGTAAGTCGGACTTCACGTTACGTTACACACGGGCCTCTTCGGAGGCCCGTTTTGTTTTGTGGCTATGAAACGGAAACGAGCCTGATCCCCCGCTCACGCAACATCAGGTCGAACTGATCGGATTTCAGATATTCCAGTTCAGCAACGCGGCTCTCCACGGCAGGATCGAGCGCGCGTAACTCGTCATCCATATAGCCGGGATGGCACATGACCAGCGGGCTTGCCCCTAGTCGCGAAAATGCCGTTTCAAAGATGCGTTGAGGAGACACCGAGAGATCGAAGGGCGCAAAGCCCGAAAAGCCTCTGTTCGTCGCAAAACCTTCGGCCTGCGCCTGCTTGGCAAAGCCCCGAGCGAAGCCTTTGACGAGGAGCGCCTTTCCTCGACCGATGGGACGGCGCAGGATGGCAACCGCCCGGTCGGATGGATCGCGCAGCCAGAGGCGACCGGCATGGCCCCTCTCCTTCAGCACCTGAAACAAGGCAGCTCTCACCACGGGCAGCACATGCACATGCTGATGGCCATCGACGAAGGATGGGGTCTCCCCGAACGCCTCCTCGAACGCGTCGAGCTGTCGTGCGATCTCGCCGGCGATCTCAGTCTGATCCAAGCGGCCCTTGAAGGACATGCCCAGAACCGCCTCCAGAAGCGGCAGCCGGCCTGCCGGGGCGAGCTTCGGCATTGTCCCCAGGGGAGAGCCGGTCGTGAGGTTGAGATGCAGGCCGATCCCGATCCGCCCTCTCAAGGGCTTCAGGGCGGCCGCATTCCGCCGCCAGCCGGGCATGTTGGTCATGGCACCCGTGGCTGAGAGGCGGCCCATTTCCGCCAGTTCCACGATGCCCCGGCTCACGCCATCGCTGAGGCCATAATCGTCGGCGCAGAAAATGACGTTGCGGAATACAGGCATAGCCCCCTCTAAATCAGGTTTGCCGCACCCTACCCCCCTTGAGCAAAGCTGAAAACTCGGCTCTTGATGCGGCCAAACATGAAGGGTTTCAAAACCGTGCCGTCGCCAAAGCTCAGCGTTATCATTCCCGTCCATAACGAGAGCGCCAATATCGGGCCGCTTTCCGAGCGCTTGTTCCCAGTCTTAGAGAAGATCGGCCATTCCTGGGAGGTGGTGTTCGTGGATGACGGCAGCCGGGACAACACCCTCGAAGCCATCCGCAAATTGAGCCAGACGGAGCCCCGGGTCGGGGCCGTCTCCTTCAGCCGCAATTTCGGCAAGGAGATCGCCATCGCGGCGGGCCTCGACCATGCAAGAGGCGATGCGGTTGTCATCATGGATGCGGATTTGCAGCATCCGCCGGAGATGATCGAAGCCTTCGTCGAGCGCTGGCAGGCGGGCTACGACATGGTCTACGGCCAGCGCACCGACCGCTCTGACGAAACCCGGACCAAGCGCGGCTTCGCGCATCTGTTCTATCGCCTCTTCGCGCGCTTTGGCGAGATCAGCCTGCCCGAGGGCGCGGGCGATTTCCGTCTCATCGACCGCAAGGGCGTCGAGGTGCTGCGCACGCTGGGCGAAAAGGCACGTTTCTCGAAAGGTCTTTATGCCTGGATCGGCTTCAAGGGTACGGGCGTGCCCTTCGTGGTGGAGGAGCGCCAGTTCGGCGCGTCGAAGTGGAGCTTCAGGAAGCTCTTCCGCTTCGCCTTCGACGGCATCGCGGCGTTCTCCACGGTGCCGCTGCGCATCTGGACCTATCTCGGCTTCCTGATCTCTTTCCTGTCGATCGCGACCGCTCTCTATTTCGCGATCAGAACACTTCTCTTTGGCACCGATCTTCCCGGCTTCCCGAGCCTGATCGTGTCGATCATGTTCTTCTCCGGCATCCAGCTCATGTCACTCGGCATCATCGGCGAATATGTGGGCCGCATCTTCGCGGAGGTAAAACGCAGGCCGCTTTATGTGGTAGCCGAGCGCATCGGCGGCGCGGCGGAAGTCTCGAACCACCTCGTTCCCGAAAATTATCTGCTGCGCCGGGCCTGACCGATGTTCAAAAAGATCCTCTCCGTCGGCGGCTGGACGCTGGTTTCACGCCTCACCGGCTTCATTCGCGACGTGGTGATCGCCGCCGTAATGGGCATCGGCCCCGTGGCCGATGCGTTCTTTGTCGCCTTCCGCATTCCCAATCATTTCCGCGCCATCTTCGGCGAAGGCGCATTCAACAACGCGTTCCTGCCCACCTACGCGCAGGTGCTCGAAGCTGAGAGCGAGAAGGCAGCGAAATCCTTCGCAAGCCGCATCACGACGCTCATGCTGATCGTGCAGATCGCTCTGCTCATCGTGGCGTTTCTCGCCATGCCCTTTGTGGTGCGACTTTTGGCGCCTGGCTTTGCGGAAGATCCCGCGAAATTCGAACTCGCCGTTTCGCTGACGCGGATCACGTTTCCCTATCTTCTGCTGATCACGGTCGTCACGATCTATTCGGCCATCCTCAACGCGCATGATAGGTTCTGGGCGGCGGCCGCCGCGCCCGTTCTCTTGAACGTCACGATGATCGCGGCACTTGCGGTCGCATTCCTGTTCCCCAACGCAGGCTATGCGGCGGCTTGGGGCGTCACGGCCGCAGGCATTTTCGAATTGCTTCTGGTCTGGATGTCGGCGCGCAGCATCAAGGCCGCCCCCCGTCTGGAGAAGCCGCGCAGCGACATGGCCATGAAGCGCTTCTTCAAGGCACTCGGTCCCGCCATTATCGGCTCCGCAGGCGTGCAGCTTGCGATCTTCGCTGATACGATCATCGCCTCGTTCCTGCCCACGGGCGCGGTCTCCTCGCTCTATTACGCCGACCGGCTCTATCAGCTTCCCCTCGGCGTGATCGGCATTGCAGCCGGCACGGTGCTTCTGCCCGAGATGAGCCGCCGCATCGCAGCGGGCGACGAAGCGAGCGCCTATGCCGCGCAGAACCGCACGGTAGGCCTCACGCTGGCGCTTGCCGCGCCTTTCTTCGTGGCCTTCCTGGCGATGCCGGACCTCATCATGTCCGCGCTCTTCCAGCGCGGCGCTTTCAGCGCTGATGCCGCGCAGCGCGCAGGCGCAGTGCTCGCGGCCTACGGCTTCGGCCTGCCTGCAGCCGTTCTCATCCGCTCCGCCGTGTCGAGCTTCTTCGCCCGCTCAGATACCACGACGCCGCTGATCGCCTCTCTCACGGCGGTCGGCGTCAATATCGTCGTCAAACTGATGCTGATGGACACTTACGGCGTCGTCGGCCTCGCCATTGGCACGGCCACCGGCGTGTGGGTCAATCTGATCCTGCTCTTCATCCTCGCCTATCGCCGTGGATGGACCGCGCCGAACCGCTCGCTCGGTAAAACATGTCTGGTCGTTGCCGCAGCAAGTGCAGTGCTGGCGGTATTCGCTTGGTTCGCCCCTGCTTTCTTGAGCCAATGGACCACGCTTCTGCCGATCTGGCAGAATGAGACCCTGCTCGGTCTGCTCGGGATTTCAGGTGCAGCGATCTATGGCGTCATCCTGCTGATCGGCATGAAGGCAAGCGGTATCAAGCTTGCGCGTCACTGACGGTAAAAAGCTCCCGCTCCGCCGCAATGCCCCGCAAGCGATGAGAACCGAGTGAGCGGACAGGGACCGGACTTGAAGCCGCAACGCTGCTCGACATGATGATGGCACAATCGAGAACGCTACAAAGCGCTTCCATGCGACTCACCTCGTTCACCGCAGGCCCGATCACGGTGAAGTCGAGGCGTCCCGCCGCGCCGATATTGCCGTAGAACACGTCTCCGCAATGAAGCGCGATGTCGAGGCTCAACGCCGTATCCTCGGCACGATTGACGGCTTCATTCCTTTCGAGCGCGGCCTGGGCCGCGTGAATGGCGGCAACACAGGCCTCGCCTTGTGAGCGATCTTCCGTGATCGGAAAAACCGCCAGCACGCCGTCGCCCATGAATTTGAGAACCTCGCCGCCCTGCTCCGTTACCGGTGCAGTCATGGCTTCGAGATGCCGGTCGAGTCGAGCGATCAGATCTATCCCGGCCCTGTCAGCTAGAGTGGTGAACCCGCGCAGGTCCGCAAAGAACAAGGCTGCCGTGATCGTCGTCCCGACCCCACGGCGGATTTCGCCGCTTAGCACGCGCCGCCCCGCGGAGAGACCCACATAGGTATCGAGCATGGCGACCGTGAGGTCGAAGAGCGTCATGCGATACGCGGCCAATCCCAAAAGCGGCAGCAGCGCGTCGATCCGCGCAATCTCGTCCGGCAGGAAGCCCTCGGGGCGGCCGGACGAGAATGAGATTCCGATGCCGCGCAAATCCGGCGCGCTTGCATTGTCGAAGCTGAAGAGACGGGCGAGATAATCCGTCCCGCCTTCCCGCCTCACATCCTCGAAGACGCCGAACAGCTCCGCATCCGGACCATCGACCCGCCAGTAGCCGCTCATCTGCTCCATGCGCATCAGATGCGCGAAGGGGCTCACCTCGAAGGCGACCTCATTGCGCTCATGAGAGACGCCCTCGATCATCGTGCCGTCTGATCGGGTCCAGACATGGGTGTAGACGCGGATCGTCGGATTGACGGTCGGCAGCGCGATATAAGCCCGAACCAGATTGACGCCCTCAGCGCTCAAGCCGTCGGCGAAGCCGGAGAGCAACGTTTCAACGTCGGTTCCGCGCAGGCCCTGTTCGACGATCCAGTCTTCGAGTTTCGGCATGGTGACAGCCCTGATGAAACGAGCACCCTCGCCGCCAATGTCCGCGATGAATGTGTAAATCTAACGGCTCGCAAGGCGCGTCGTGCCGCCCGTTCCCGCAATCTCCGTCAGCAGCTTGCGCCGCGCCGCCACGGCGAAAGGTTGCGTCTCATCGGCGATCTCCACGAATGAGCCCGGCCCGCCGATCACGTTCTGCGCGTAGTAATCCTCAAGTGACATGCCGCCGGGCCCTCCGGGTCGTCCGCTGCCGGGGCGACGGATGGCGAGAGCGTTGATGATAAAGCCCTTCGCGAGTGCATCGGCCCGCGCCTGCTCCAGCGATCTGCCGTTCATGTTGGGGCCGTCTCCCGACACGTCGATGACCTTGCGCGTGCCCTCATGTGCATTCTGCTCCACGAGGCGCACGGAAAAGTCGATGGCGTTGGAGATGGAATTGTAGCCGGTAGCGCCGCGCGGCGCGCTCATGAGCTTGTCGGCGAACACCTTCGCGCTCACAGCATCCCGGATCACATGCCAGTCGACGATAAGAACCTGGGAACTCGGTCCGCCCCATTCCATATAGGCCACCGCGATGGCACCCGCAGGACCGTCCTTGATCCCGTTCAGCACCTCGGCGCTCATCATCGCATCGGCCCAGCCCTTCCGCTGCAGGCGCAGCTCGTCGGTGTCGATGGAGCCGGAGCCGTCGGCCGCAAAGACCAGTTCCAGATCGACGGATTCCGCCTGGGCCGGCGCTGTCAGGAGGCTGAGGGCGAACAGGCTTTTGAGGATCAGGCGCATCGGAGGCTCCAGCTAAGGCATGACCCGGAGCCATGTAGGGCAATAAAAAACCGGGACCTCTCGGCCCCGGTTCACAAGTCCTTGAAACGACTTTACGCCGCTTTGGTGACGGGCTGCGAATGGGCGAAGGCCCAATAGAGCTCGCGGGCGCGGCGATAGAACGGGCCAGGCTGGAGATCGCGGTTATCGATGCGCAGCACCGGCATCACCTTGGAGTAATTGCCCGAGATGAAGATCTCGTCGGCGGCCGCGAAATCCTCGTAGCGCAGCGTGCTCTCTACCACCTGCACGCCATCGTCGCGCAGCAGCTTGATCACGCGCTGGCGGGTGATGCCATTGAGGAAAGTGCCATTCGGGAACGGCGTATAGACCACGCCGTCCTTTGCCATGAAAACATTGGACGTGCCGGTCTCGGCCACGTTGCCCAGCGCGTCGCAGACAAGCGCGTTGTCGAAGCCCTTTTCCTTCGCCTCGCGGATCACACGGGCATTGTTGGGATAGAGCGCGCCGGCCTTGGAATCGGTCGGCATGGATTCCAGCGTCGGGCGGCGGAAGCTCGACTTCATCACCGACAACCCGCCCGGCACCGGCATGGGAGCCTCGAAGAGCGAGAGGCAGAACTGGGTCGATTCCGGATCGGGCGCGATGGTGGCCAGGCCCTCGGCCTCGCCCCAATACATGGGCTTCACGTAAAGCGCCGTGCCGGGAGCGAACTTCTTCACGCCCTCGCGCACCAGATCGACGATGACCTTGGGGTCCATGGTGGGCTTGAGGCCGATGGTGAGGGCGGAGCGGTTCACGCGGGCGCAGTGCAGGTCCATGTCGGGCATGACGTTCTCGAACACGCGCGCCCCGTCGAACACGGAGGAACCAAGCCAGGATACGTGGGAACGCGGCCCGATAAGCGGCGGGTTACCCTCCTGCCATGCTCCGTTGAACCAGTTCCAGGTCTGCGAATACCAAGCCACGTGTCTCGTCCTTTGGGTCAGAATGCCTGCCCTATCGAATCCCTTTGGGGCACATCCGTCAATCGCTTGGCCGAGTTGGACAAGATAAAGTCTTGTGATGAAATGCATGACAGGAGATGATCGTTCGGTCCCTCCCAGGAGCCATGCCTTTGCCCACCCTTATTCCGACCCATATCAAGGCTGTCGTGTTCGACGCCTATGGAACATTGTTCGATGTTCACTCTGCAGTCGCTCGCCATGCGGCTCAGATCGGGCCGGAGGCCTTGCGGCTGTCGGAGATGTGGCGCGCCAAGCAGCTCGAATATTCCTGGGTCCTTTCCCTCGCCGGACGCTACGAATCCTTCTGGTCGCTCACCGAGAAGTCCCTCGACTACGCCTTTGCCCGGTGCTCCACGGCGGATTACTCCGTGCGCCCTCTCCTGCTCGATGCTTATCGCAGGCTCGATGCCTATCCTGAGGTTCGCATCGCCCTGCAGTCCTTGAGGGCGCGGGGCCTGCGCACGGCGATCCTCTCGAACGGCGATCCCGCCATGCTCAGCGCCTCGGTGTCATCCGCCGATCTCGGCGCCCATCTCGACGCGGTTCTCTCGGTCGATGCCGCGAAGATCTTCAAGACGAGCCCGGACGCCTATCAGCTCGCTTTGGAGGAATTGTCCCTCAACGTGGACGAGATCGCGTTCGTCTCCTCCAACCGCTGGGACGTGGCGGGCGCTGCCGTGTTCGGCTTCACGCCGATCTGGGTGAACAGGCTCGGCATGCCGGATGAATACACCGACATTCCCCCGCACGCCGTCATCGACACGCTGTATGGTCTGCTGACGTAAAAAGGCCTGCCACAGCCTCGATGCCACGGCAGGCCTGTTCGCTTCTGATGACCTGATTTACTTCGCCATTGCCGCAAGAATGCGCGCCCAGGAGCGCGTGCCCTTGTGGAAGCTCTTGAGGTCGTATTTCTCGTTCGGCGAATGGATGCGGTCGTCGTCGAGGCCGAAGCCGACGAAGAGCGTGTCGAGGCCGAGGATGCGCTTGAAATCGCCGCCGACCGGGATAGAGCCGCCCGATCCGATGACGACGGTGTCCTTCTTCCATTCGTCGTGGAGCGCGGACTTCGCCACCGTGAGCGCCGGGAAGTCATGCGGCAGCGCGAGAGCGCGCGTGCCCTTGTGCTTGATGAACTCCGCCGAGCAATCGGCGGGAATGCGCGCGCGCACGAAGGCCTGAAAGTTTTCGGAGATCTTCGCGGGATCCTGATCGCCCACGAGGCGGAACGAGATCTTGCAGCGCGCTTCCGCCGCGATCACCGTCTTGGTGCCCTCGCCCGTATAGCCGCCGATGATGCCGTTCACGTCACAGGTGGGACGCGACTGGACCTGCTCGATGAGCATGCGGTCCTTCTCGCCGGCGGAATGCTTCAGGCCGATCGGACCGAGGAAACTCTCCTCTGTCAGGCCCAGGCCCTTCCACTGCTCCAGAATCTGCGTCGGGATTTCAGGAACCCCCTCGTAGAAGCCCGGAATCGTGATGCGGCCATCCGCATCGTGAATGTCGGCGATGATCTTCGACAGCACATGGATCGGGTTGCGAGCAGCACCGCCGAACATGCCGGAATGCAGGTCGCGATCAGCGCAACGCACGATCACTTCCTCATAGACCATGCCGCGCAAGGACGAAGTGATCGCAGGCGTGTCCTGGTCCCACATGCCGGTGTCGCAGACGAGCGCCACATCGGCCTTCAGCTCGTTCTTGTTGGCCTCGATGAACTCGGGCAGGAACTTTGAGCCGTCCTCCTCCGCGCCTTCGATGAGGAAGGTGATATTGATCGGAAGCGAGCCGGTCACCGCCTTCCATGCGCGGCAGGCTTCGACGAAGGTCATCACCTGGCCCTTATCGTCGGAGGAGCCGCGGGCGCTGATGGCTTTGCGGCCATCCGGCAGCGTGATGATGCGCGGCTCGAAAGGCGCCGTCTCCCACAGTTCCAGCGGATCGACGGGCTGCACGTCGTAATGCCCATAGAACAGCACATGCGGCTTCGCCTCGCCCTTGGCATGGGCCACCACGGCGGGATGCCCGCCCGTCTCGCGCAAGCTTGCCTCGATGCCGATGGTCTTCAGATCGTCCACGAGCCACTGGCCGGCCTTGCGACAATCGTCCTTGTAGGCCGGATCGGTGGAGATCGAAGGCATCTTCAGCCATTGGAACAGGCGCTCCAGGGAGGCATCGAGATCGGCATCGATCTTGGAGAGAACTTGGTCGAGCTGGGACATGGCGTTTTCTTTTGGTTGAAGAATCTATCCGGTTGCGCGGCAAGGTGCTCCTAAGAAGGCCATACTGCAAGGGGGAACCCAAAAGCAGTCATCCCGGGGCTGCGGAGCAGAACCCGGGATCGCTAGACAAGAAGAGCACCTAATTCTGAGGACGATCCCGGATCGGCTGACGCCGTCCGGGATGACGCTTATGAGGAAAGCCTCAACGCCGCAACAGTCCGCCCAGGGTTCCTCGCACGATGGCGCGGCCGATGGAGCCACCTTGGCGGCCGCCGATGGACTTGCCGATCTCGGCGGCGAGGTTGCCGACCGTCTGGTTGACGATGGTGCGTGTGACCTCGCGCGTGACCCTTTGAGTGGTGCTCAGGCTGCCCTTGCGCTGCGGACCGTTGGTACCGAAAAGACCACCGATCATATCGAGGATGCCGCCTCCGCCTTCCGCAGCCTTGGCGTCGGCTGCCGCCTGCTCGGCACGTTTGGCGAGCAGCTCGTATGCTGATTCTGGATCGATGGCCTGATCGTATTTGCCCTTCATGGGACTCGCGTTCAGGATTTTCTGACGCTCGGTCAGCTCGATGGGGCCGACCTGCGCCATGGGCGGCGCGATCAAGGTGCGCTCCACCATGGACGGCGCGCCTTTTCCTTCGAGGGTCGAGACCAGAGCCTCGCCGACACCGAGTTCGGTGATCGCCTTTTCCGTATCGAAGGCCGGATTCTGCCGGAAGGTTTGGGCTGCCACACGCACGGCTTTCTGCTCGCGCGGCGTGTAAGCGCGCAAGGCATGCTGCACGCGGTTGCCGAGCTGGGCCAGCACAGACTCGGGCACATC
Organism: Microvirga sp. ACRRW; assembly: GCF_022346925.1. Lineage (GTDB taxonomy): Bacteria > Pseudomonadota > Alphaproteobacteria > Rhizobiales > Beijerinckiaceae > Microvirga. The sequence goes on along the minus strand of NZ_JAKRNJ010000002.1, from coordinate 458,832 downwards.
GACCGGGTTCTGCGTGATGAAATAGACGCCCACGCCCTTCGAGCGGATGAGGCGCACCACGCGCTCCACGGTCTCAACGAGAGCCTTCGGCGCATCGTTGAACAGAAGATGCGCCTCGTCGAAGAAGAACACGAGCTTGGGCTGGTCGAGGTCGCCCACCTCCGGCAGCTCTTCGAACAGCTCCGACATGAGCCACAGCAGGAAGGTGGCGTAGAGGCGCGGATTGCTCATGAGCTTATCCGCCGCGAGGATGTTGATGACGCCGCGCCCGTCGCGATCAGTGCGCATCAGATCCTTGATATTGAGCGCGGGCTCTCCGAGAAACTCGTCGCCCTGCTGGTTTTCAAGCACGAGCAACTGCCGTTGGATCGTGCCGATGGTCGCCTTCGACACATTGCCGTAGGTGGTGGTGAGTTCCCCCGCATTGTCGGAGATAAGCTGCAGCAGCGCGCGCAGATCCTTCAAATCGAGCAGCAGCAATCCCTGCTCGTCAGCGATGCGGAAAGCAATGTTGAGCACGCCTTCCTGCGTGTCGTTGAGATCGAGAAGGCGCGAGAGCAGCAGCGGCCCCATCTCGGAGATCGTGGCGCGCACGCGGTGTCCCTGCTCGCCGAAAATATCCCAGAATACGACGGGGAATTGATCCGGCTTGTATTCGATGCCGATCTCCTGCGCGCGCTTGACCAGCGGCTCCTTGGCGTTGCCAGGTGCAGCAAGACCCGAGAGATCGCCCTTGATATCGGCGGCGAAAACCGGAACGCCCGCGTTGGAAAAACCTTCCGCCAACACCTGCAATGTAACTGTCTTGCCGGTGCCCGTGGCGCCCGTCACGAGGCCGTGGCGATTGGCGAGCCGCAAGTCCAGATATTCCGGCTTGGTGCTTTTGCCGATGAAGATCTTCCCGTCTACGAGCATCGTGTTTGTCTCCAGAATCTTATCCAAGGATCTTAGAAGCCCTGTCGCCAGTTTCCACTGCGAAGACTTTTCGTTTGAGATTTATCGACTAAATAGTTTACAGCTAAACCATCATATCGATCCAGCATGAGGAGAATCAGATGGACGAGTTGCTCGCCCGCGTGACGCAAAAGACCGGCCTCGATCAGGATACGGCCCGCAAGGCCATCGGCCTCATTCTCGGCTATCTCCAAAAGGAAGGCCCGCAGGCTGAGGTCAGCAAACTCATCGAAGCCCTCCCGGGCGCTCAGGATGCCATCGAGCAGTCCAAGTCGGGTGGCGGTGGCGGCCTCATGGGCATGGTAGGCTCCATGGGCGGTGGCGTGATGGCGCTGGGCGGCCAGCTCATGGGCATCGGCGTGTCCATGGGCCAGATGCAGCCGCTGGGCAAGGAACTCTTCGCCTATGGCCGCGAGAAGGCCGGCGAGGACACGATGGGCACCATCATGGGCTCGATCCCCGGCCTATCGCAGTTCGTTTAAGTCCCGGTATTGAGTCATCCCGGGGCTGCGTAGCAGAACCCGGGATCGCAAGACGAGAATGGCGCTTCATTCTGCACACGATCCCGGAGCGGCTCCGCCGTCCGGGATGACGCGCTTTTCACCCCCGCCCTTTGGGGCATTCCCACATCCCGTCCGACCCACTATCTTCCCGCGCAATTGCACTTGCCCTCCTCCGGACGGGGATTCCCATGGACGATCTCTCTCTTGCCGCCGATTTTCCTCAAGCCACCCGCGAGCAATGGCTCAAGCTGGTCGAGGGCGTGCTCAAGGGAGCCGACTTCTCGAAAAAGCTCGTCGGCCGCAGCCAGGACGGCATCGAGATTCAGCCGGTTTATCCGAAAGCGGAAGGAGCGGCGCGGATTGCGCGCGAGGAAGCCGGGCGCTGGCGCGTGTCGCAGCGGGTGGATCATCCCGACGCTGCCAAGGCCAGCGAGCTTGCCCTCATGGATCTCGAAGGCGGGGCCGATGCTCTGACGCTCGTGACGCGAAAAGCGCCCTCCGCGCGTGGCTTCGGCATCAAGGCCGACAGCGTCGAGGATCTCGACAAGGCGCTCTCGGGCGTGATGCTCGACCTCATCCATCTGCGCCTCGATGCAGGCGGTAAGGGCCGCGTGATGGCGGAGCACCTGATCGAACTCGCGGAAAGGCGCGGACATAAACTCTCCGAACTGTCACTCGATCTTGGCATGGACCCCATCGGGGGGCTTGCCTCCTTGGGCGGCCTCTCGGTCGAATGGAGTGAAGTTTCAGCGCGCATGGGCGCGATGCTGACGAGCCTGACCGAGAAGGGCTTCAACGGCCGCGCCTTCATCGCCGATGGCCGTGCCTATCATGAGGCCGGAGCAAGCGAAGCACAGGAATTGGCCGCCGTTCTCGCCACAGGCCTGAGCTATCTGCGCGCCCTTGAAGCACAAGGCCATTCTCTCGATGCCGTGCGGCATGCGCTCTCCTTCCTGCTGGTCGCGGACGCGGACGAGTTTCTCACGGTCGCGAAATTCCGCGCCCTGCGCCGCCTCTGGGCGCAAGTTGAGCAAGCCTGCGGTTTGGCACCAAAGCCCATTCGCCTGCATGCGGAAACCGCGTGGCGCATGACCACAAAGCGTGATCCGTGGGTGAACATGCTGCGCACAACCGTCGCCACCTTCTCGGCCGGCATAGGCGGAGCGGATGCGATCACGGTTCTGCCTTTCACGGCGGCGCTCGGCCTGCCCGATGCCTTCGCCCGCCGCGTGGCGCGCAATACCCAACTCATTCTTCTGGAGGAATCGAACCTCTGGCGCGTGGCCGATCCCGCCGCGGGCGCCGGTGGCTTCGAGGCGCTGACCGATGCGCTCTGCGAGAAGGCGTGGAGCCTGTTGCAGGAGATCGAGCGTGAAGGCGGCATCATCGAGAGCCTGAAAGCGGGCACTCTTCAAAGCCGCATCGCCACCACGCGCGCGCAGCGGGAGAAGGCCGTCGCCACCCGCAAGGAGCCGATTACCGGCACGAGCGAATTCCCGAACATTCACGAGACGGATGTCGCGGTGCTGATGCCGCCCGCACACAATGCGAAGGAGGCCTCCGCTTCATCTGCCGTGACGGTCGAGCCCCTACCCTCCATACGCACGTCGGAGGCTTTCGAACGCCTGCGCGACCTGTCGGATGCTTACCTTGCAAAGACGGACGCGCGCCCAAAAGTGTTCCTTGCCAATCTCGGACCCGTCTCGGCTTTCACGGCCCGTGCCACCTTCGCCAAAAACTTCTTCGAGGCAGGCGGAATAGAAGCCGTGATGAACGATGGCTTTTCGGATAGCGAAAAGCTTAAGCATGCCTTTATCGAAAGCAAAACAAAGCTTTCCTGCATCTGCTCGTCAGATGAGATTTATGGAACCCACGCTGAAGACGCCGCGAAAACCTTGCATGAGGCTGGATCGTCTCCCATCTACCTGGCAGGACGCCCGGGGGACCGCGAAGAGGTGCTGTCCCGCGCCGGTATCACCACTTTCATCTACGCTGGGTGCGACACCCTCAAGGTTCTGAGCGAAGCTCTCGACAAGGCCTGCGCGTGAACCTTTCGGGCCGCTGGACCGCTCAGAAGCGCGCTTAAAACAACCAAGCCGGACCATTACAGCCGTCGCATCACACGATGCGGCGGCTTTTGTCATGCAGGAACCGCGCCGGAAGCCTCACGTTGTTCACCCACTTCTTCGAAGTCATGGAGTTTTCAATGCGTATGATGTCCTGGCTCGGCGCGGCGGCTGTTGCCGCATCCTTCCTCGCGCCGCAAGCCCATGCACAGACGAACAAGTTCGACGGCAACTGGAGCGTGGAAGTCGTCACCGAAAAAGGCAGCTGCGACCGGGCCTATCGCTATGCGGTGGTCGTGCAGAACGGCCGTGCCCGCTATGGCGGGCCGGAACAATTCGACGTGAACGGCCAGGTCCGGCCCAACGGCTCCGTTTCCGCCAGCATTTCGCGGGGGGAGGACCGGGCGAATGTCAGCGGAAGCCTTGCTGGCAACACGGGACGCGGCACCTGGACCACATCGGGCGGGCGCCCCTGCTCCGGCAGCTGGAATGCGGAGAAGCGCGGCTGATCCCTAAGACGATGCTCCGATAGCATCCCTGAGACGGATGCCCTAGAATGGCCGGAACTCATATTTCCCCGTTCGACGAGGGCGTCCGTTTCAAGGCCATGACACGCATCCCGGATTTCTCGAGCCTCGCCTGGGCAGGCCCTTCCCATGCTTCCCCCGCGTTGCAGCCCCAGGCTGAGCCCTGGCTCACGCCGGAAGGCATTGCCGTGAAAGGGGCCTACGGCCCCGAGGATCGCGCGGGGATCGACTTCCTCGATACGCTTCCGGGTATCGCGCCGTATCTTCGCGGCCCCTACCCCACCATGTACGTGAACCAGCCCTGGACCGTGCGCCAATATGCGGGCTTCTCCACGGCTGAGGATTCCAACGCCTTCTATCGCCGCAATCTCGCGGCAGGCCAGAAGGGCCTCTCGGTGGCCTTCGATCTCGCGACCCATCGCGGCTACGATTCCGATCATCCGCGCGTGGCGGGCGATGTGGGCATGGCGGGTGTCGCCATCGACTCCATCTACGACATGCGCACCCTGTTCGCCGGCATTCCGCTCGATCAGATGAGCGTGTCGATGACCATGAACGGGGCGGTGCTGCCCATTCTCGCGCTTTACATCGTGGCGGCCGAAGAACAGGGCGTACCGGCATCGAAGCTCTCGGGCACGATTCAGAACGACATTCTCAAAGAGTTCATGGTGCGCAACACCTATATCTACCCGCCTAAGGGGTCGATGCGCATCATCTCGGACATCTTCGCTTATACCTCCGCGAACATGCCGAAGTTCAACTCCATCTCGATCTCCGGCTATCACATGCAGGAAGCGGGAGCGACGCAGGACCTGGAGCTCGCCTACACCCTCGCCGACGGCGTGGAATATATCCGCGCCGGTATCCAGGCGGGGCTGACCATCGACCAATTCGCACCGCGCCTGTCGTTCTTCTGGGCGATCGGCATGAACTTCTTCATGGAAGTCGCCAAGATGCGCGCCGCGCGCTTGATCTGGGCGAAGCTCGTGAAGGGCTTCAACCCGCAGAGCGAGAAGTCACTGCCACTGCGCACCCATAGCCAAACCTCCGGCTGGTCGCTGACCGCGCAGGACGTGTTCAACAACGTGACGCGCACCTGCATCGAGGCTATGGCGGCAACGCAAGGCCATACGCAATCGCTGCACACCAACGCGCTCGACGAGGCGCTGGCGCTGCCGACCGATTTCTCGGCGCGCATCGCCCGCAACACGCAGCTCTTCCTGCAGCAGGAGAGCGGCACCACGCGCATCATCGATCCCTGGGGCGGCTCCTATTATGTGGAGCGCCTGACGAAGGAGCTTGCCGATAAGGCCTGGGGTCATATCCAGGAAGTGGAAGCACTGGGCGGCATGGCGAAGGCCATCGAGGCGGGCATTCCGAAGCTGAAGATCGAGGAGGCCGCCGCCCGCACTCAGGCGCGCATCGATTCAGGCCACCAGAAGATCATCGGCGTCAATGCATTCAAGCCGACGGACGAAGCGTCCATCGACATCCTGAAAGTCGACAACGCTTCCGTGCGCGCGCAGCAGATCGAGAAGCTGAAGCGGCTGCGCGCAGAGCGTAAGCAAGCGGACGTCGACGCCGCCATCGACGCGCTGTCGAAAGGCGCCTCGACAGGCCAGGGCAATCTGCTCGACCTCGCCGTCAAGGCCGCGCGCGCGAAGGCGACGGTGGGTGAAATTTCGGACGCCCTCGAAAAGGTCTGGGGCCGTCACCGCGCCGAGATCAAGGCCATTTCGGGCGTCTACAAGCGGGAGGTCGGCATGGAATCGCCAGCCGTGGAGAAGGTACGCGAGCTGGTGGAGCAGTTCGAGCACGATGACGGCCGCCGTCCGCGCATTCTCGTCGCCAAGATGGGGCAGGACGGGCACGATCGCGGTCAGAAGGTGATCGCTTCCGCTTTCGCCGATCTCGGCTTCGACGTGGATATCGGCCCCCTCTTCGCGACACCGGCGGAAGCGGCCCGTCAGGCCATCGAGAACGATGTGCACATCATCGGAGTATCGTCGCTTGCCGCAGGCCACCTGACGCTCGTGCCCGAACTGAAAGCAGAACTCGCCAAGTTCAACCGCGAGGACATCATGATCGTTGTCGGCGGCGTGATCCCGCCGCAGGATTTCGACGCGCTCACCGAGGCAGGCGCTTCCGCGATCTTCCCGCCCGGCACTGTGATTGCGGATGCGGCGGTCAACCTTATCGAGGAACTGAACCGCCGCTTGGGCCATGGCCCGAAACAGGCGGCGGAGTAAGGTCACGTTCGAGGCAGCGGGCGATTGAAGACATAGTCGCCCTTCTCAAGATACGCGGCCTCCTCCGGCGTCGAAATCCGCCCAAGGATTGCGTTTCGATGCGGGAAGCGCCCAAAGCGCGCGATCACGTCGCGGTGTCCGCGCGCTTGGCTAAGGGAAAACTCGAATATCGGCCTGAGATGTTCGGGCACATCGCCGACAGCAGCTTCCGAGAGAATAACGATGCGCGCCATCCGCTCCCGATGGTCCGGCCCCTCTGTATGAGCGATGGGGATCAGGAAGAAAAATTTCTCCCACGGATGCGTGAGCGCTTCATAATCGCCGTTCTTCAGACCGTCCTCTGTGATCCGCAGCGCCTCCCGATCCGACGCATAGGCCTCGGGCTTGCCGGCCAGCAATCCGCGTGTGAACTGGTCGAGAACAATGATCAGCGACAACCGCCCGCGAGGCTCGGCAAGCCAGTGATTCAACTGGCCTGCTCGCGCTGCCTCCACGACAGGCGCAAAACGTGCGAGTTCCGTGTTGGCGCCGCCACCCATCCACCATTGAAGCATTCGCCAATGGGCTTCCTGGCTCGTGCTCTCCAAACCTGCCGGAAACCAGAAATCGTAGACCGGTTGCCAATGCATGGTTTCGTTCATCGGCGTTCTCTCCCGGTAATGGAGACATTCAGCTTGCCCGGCGCGGCTGCTTCCAACCCGTGTCCAGAGCGGCAAGGGCTTCGCTGAGGCGCTTCTTTGCCCGCTCGACCTCACTGCCCTTCAACGCATCGAGATCGAGAAACAGGTCGAGACCTGTGACATGCTCGATAATGACCTGAGGCCTTTGCGCGAGTTCGCCCAAGAGTCCCTCGACGGCATAGGGCACGACCTCGCGCTTGATGCCTTTCATGAGAATGGGCTCGAGCGGCCTTGCCCGCACCATATCGCGCACGAGCGCATAGGTTTCGTAGCTCAGGCAGATGCCGCCCGGCTCTGCGATGGCCTGCAGCCGCGCGGCGAGGTTTGCCTCCGCGCCGATGATCGTGTAGACCATACGGTCGTCGCTGCCGAAATTGCCCACGTTGCAGAAGCCCGTATTGATGCCCATCCGCACCTGCATGGGCAGCTCGATGCCGCGCTTGCGCCATATGGCGTTGAGATGATCCATATGCTGCTGCATATCGACCGCCATGCGCAGGCAGGCGCGTGCATCCTCCTCCACGCCCTTGGTCTCCGGATCGCCAAAAAAGATGAGGATCGCGTCACCGAAAAACTTGTCGATGGTCGCTCCATGCCGGAGTGCGATGGTCGACATCTCGGTGAAATAGTCGTTCAGAAGCTCCGTCAAATCCTCCGGCTGCAAGCGTTCCGAGATGGCTGTGAAATCCTTTATGTCGGAGAAGAAGATCGTGAGCTTCTTGCGCTCCGTGGCAATCGCGACATCCTTCTGCCCGCTGAAGATGCTCTTGTAGACCTGCGGTGAGAGATACTTCGCGAGCTTCATCGAGATTCCGGCGAGGAAATCGTTCGTGTCGGTCAGCTCCTGATTCATGCCGTTGATGAGACGCGCCTGACGACGCTGCAACATGATGATGGCAAGGCCCGCGAGCGATGCGAGGATGAGATAGGACAAGGAATACTTGAACGAGAACATGTTAGCGAAGATCGGCTGCGTGACCGAGATCTCCTGAATGCCGCGCACGTCGCCCACCTTCCAGTCCGTCTTCGGGCTCTCGGGATGCGTGTTGTGACAGCTTACGCAGACCGGCCCCATGATGACGGGTGCAGCGGTTCTGACGTTGTTGTTGAAGAGGGAGCCGGACACATCGACGATCCGCTGATCTGGATTCGTTCTTAAGCTCCCAATGGCCTTGCGCTCGAAATCGTCGAGCTGGTGCGGCGGACGCCCCTTGAAGGTCATGTCAGACACGAAGCGATACTTGGCCGATCCGTCATGGGCGCTGATGCGCTGGCCGAGCTCGATGGAGAGCGTCGCGGGAATGGGGATCGCGCCCTTCACGTCCCGGTAATTGTGGGTGACGGTAACGGGGACGTCCGCATCCAGCACCCGCGCCACGACATCACTGCCGTAAAAACCGCGCATGTCATCGACGATGCGGCTGATCTCGCTCGCCTGCATCCGCAGCATGCGCTCGGAGAGGATGCGCAGATCGAGCCACACGGCGAGAGGCAGCCCAAGAAGGCCGAGCACGACCGCAGCAATCAGCAGCGGGCCCATGAGCCTTTGCGAATAGGAATGACGCTCACCCAGGACAGCCATGGATCGGCCTCATCGTGGAACGAGGAAACCTGATCTTTTGCCCTAGAGCCGTTCGGATCAACCCTTTCCGGCGGAAAAGATGATGTATTTCGGGGCAGCGGAGCTTGATGTGTGACTTAGATCACATGAGCGAAGCTCAGCAGCAGCAGGTGAAGCGCTACCTCGCCCGCTCGATGGCGCGCTTCACCACCTGCTGCACTTCCGGGTTCGACAGGAAGAGATCGTGATTGATGATGCCGCCGCCGAATTCAGAGGCATCCGCCACACGAACACCGAGTGCCTCCAGCCTCTCGCGATCCGCAGCACCGGCGCGGACGATGCCGCCGGCGAGGCGGCTTGAGACGGCGAGCGCGCGGTCGTTGGTGGAGCTGATCACCGTGATTTTCTGCGCATCCGGTCCCAGACGTTCCAGGCCGCGGGCGAACAGGTCGATGTCGATGTCAGGCGCTGCCAGCACGATGGCGCCGATACGCTCCATGGCGTTCGCCCCGCCGTCTCCGCGCAGCATGCGCAGGGACTCGAGTGTCAAAAGTGTGCCCATGCTGTGCGCGACGATGTGAATGCGCCCGCCGCTCGGAGTTTTCGCAATAGCCGCAAGCACATCCTCCAGGGCATCGCGCGACCACATGGCCGCCTCGCGATCCGCCACATAGCTGAAGGTCGAGGCAGCGGAGGGCCATGTGAAGAGGCCCGTTGCACCAGGGAACTTGATGCCCTCCGACAGATCGATGGTGGAAGCAGCCGCCGTCTCGAAGCTCTCGCGATAGCCGTGAATGTAGAGCAGCAGGTCGCGCCCGAAGGCAGCTTGCGCGAAAGCCTGCGCGCCGTTGCTGCGCGTGACGGAATCGACCTTCGCAATGCTCCATCCTGAGCGTCCGATGAGGGAGTCGGAGGGCGGCGTGAGGCGTGCTTCCGCAAAGACGAGTTCGGGCGAGCGCTCGCTGCTGAACCAGGGTTTCCTCGGCGGATCGCCCGCCGGCATGCGCGTGGTCGCGACCAGCAGCTTCGGGTCCTTCGACAGGCCCGGCGCGGGCGCGGCAAACGGGCTCGTCATGATATTATCGTCGCCGACACACCCAGACAGGGCGACAGCGGTCAGGCAAACGACGGCGAGGCGGGAGATGGAAAGCTGCATGAGGCGGGAGAACCGAACCGTAAGAGGGTTGCTGCTGTGTTGCCACCGATCATGGCATGCGCAAGGCAAAGTCGGGCGATGTCCCCCATTCCGCAACATCCAAGGTAAACCATTGGTGAACGAAGCGCGCCATTCAGCGCCTTGAATGGCCTTGCTCAGCCTTGTTACTTTGGTGCCATGGCTACCCTCTCCCGTATTGTCCTCATCATCATCGGCCTTTTCATCTTTCCGCTGAGCGCTCATGCCCTGTGGTGGACCCTGCGCGAGGATGTCGCGCCCAGCTGGCGCGCTGCCGATTGGTCGAGCGCGAAGCTGCTGCGGCCTGCGACCGAGAACCCCCAGGCCATCGTGGCGGTTTATGCGGCGCGAGTGGGCCGTTGGCGTGGCATCTTCGCCCATCACACCTGGGTCGTGGTGAAGGAGGCCGGAGCCGGGCAGTATACCCGCTACGACAAGGTCGGCTGGGGCAGCCCCGTGCGCACCAACGGATGGGCTCCGGACGGGCGCTGGTTCGGTAATGCTCCGCATCCGGTCGCGATCATCGAGGGCGAGGCCGCCGAGCGCCTGATTCCGCAGATCCGCAACGCTGTCGCGAGCTATCCCTATTCTTCTTACGGCGCTTACAACGCCTGGCCGGGCCCCAACTCCAACACCTTCGTGGCCCATGTGCTGCGCGCTGTGCCGGACCTCGACGCGGCCCTGCCGCCGACGGCCCTCGGCAAGGATTGGCGTCCGCTGCAGGACCTCGTTGGCCTCACGCCCAGCCGCACCGGCATCCAGATTTCCCTTGCGGGCTATGCTGGTTTCGCCCTGGGCTGGGTCGAAGGCGTCGAGCTGGACTTCATGGGGCTGGTCGCCGGAATCGACATCCGCCGCCCGGCCGTCAAGATTCCCGCTTGGGGACGGATCGGGATGGACCCGATCACGTGGTGAAAGCCCGATCCGAATCCGGTACAGCTATGCTCATGACCGGGGGATCTCACAAAAAGACGGCTGTGACGGCGGAAGCCGTGGCGCGGGGCGACCGCGCCGCGCTCGCGCGCGCCATTACCCTCATGGAATCCCGCCGCGCCGACCATCGGGAGGCTGCCCGCGCCCTGCTGCAAGAGCTGATGCCCCGCACCGGCAAGGCTGTGCGCATCGGCATCACCGGGGTGCCGGGCGTCGGCAAGTCCACTGCCATCGACTCTCTCGGCAGCATGCTCACGGAAAAAGGCCACAAGGTCGCCGTGCTCGCCGTCGATCCCAGCTCCACCCGCACGGGCGGCGCGATCCTCGGCGACAAGACACGCATGGCCCGGCTCGCTACCGATCCGAACGCCTTCATCCGCCCCTCCCCCTCCTCCGGAACGCTTGGCGGTGTCGCCGCCAAGACCCGCGAGACCATGCTGCTCTGCGAGGCTGCTGGCTTCGACGTGATCCTCGTGGAAACGGTCGGCGTCGGGCAATCCGAGACGGCGGTCGCCGACCTCACCGATTTCTTTCTCGTGCTCATGCTGCCGGGCGCGGGCGACGAGTTGCAGGGCATCAAGAAGGGTATTCTGGAACTCGCCGACCTCATCGCCGTCAACAAGGCCGACGATGCCGGCATGAATGCGAAAGCCGCCGCCGCCGAATACAAGGCCGCCCTCCACATCCTGGCCCCCGCCTCCCCCACCTGGACGCCGCCAGTGCTGACGATCTCCGGCCTAACGGGCCAGGGCCTCGATGACATCTGGTCCAAGGTTCAGGACCACCGCAAGCGCCTGGAGGCGACCGGCGAGCTTGCCGCGAAGCGGCGCGGACAGGACCAGAAATGGATGTGGGCCCTCGTCCATGAGCGCCTGCACGAGCGGCTGACGCATGATCCGATTCTGAAGAAGCGGGTGCCGGAGATCGAGAAGGCTATCGCAGAAGGGGCTTTGTCCCCAGACGCCGGTGCAAGCGAAATCGTGAAAATGCTGGGCCTATCAGGCAAGAATCCTTAAATTCTTTGCATTTCTGCAAATCTAAGATGGGCAAAGGTTTGAGCCCCTTGCATTCGCCCTCCAACACACCCCATAAAGCTACGATATAAAGTTATATACCGAGCAATTTAGAAGGGGGCTTCAATGGTATCGGTCATTAAATGGAGCGAGTTTTCCGTCAATTCCGTCAAGGACGGCGAACAAGAAGGCGTTCAACTCCATGCGCTCAGCAATGGCCAATTCATGGCTGTCTGGGAGCATCAAAACGGCGCGGTCAGCACGATCTATGCTCAGCGCTTCTATAGCGGCGCGGCTCCTGCCGGCCCTCAGATCCAAATCAATACGAGCAGCGGCGAGCATAGCAAGCCCGTAATGACTGTCCTGAGCGACGGCCGCATTCTGTATGTCTGGCAAAACATCGATGCCACAAGCGCTGAGCCGAACCGGATTCTCGGCCGTATTTTTGGCGCCGATGGCAATCCTGTAGACGACGATTTCGTCATCGCCTCAAGCGCCGCGCCGCTGCAGACCCCGAAGGTCATCGCCGACAAAAACGGCGGGTTTGCTGTCAATTATACCGAGGGCGATGCTTCAAGTGGCCCCAGGGGAGCAGATGCAAAAATCGCTTTCTTCGATGAAACCGGCACCGCCTACGGAGGCGAATCCTTTGCTACGTTTAGTGAAGAGAAGAGCGCTGGTCTCATCGCGTTGGACGACAATATTTTCGTCTCGTTCGTGACAGACAGCTCTCTCGGTAGCGAGGTTTCCCATACGCTGCGAGCGCAGATCATCATTGCGGATGGAACCACCGTCACTAATCGTGGCGCCTGGACATGGTCCATCGAGTACGCGAAGAACACCTCCCCAAGCGCGGCAGCTTTGCATGATGGACGTGTCGTCGTCACTTGGACGACTCCCAGTTCTAGCGGGACGGGCCATGATATCATGGCACAGGTCCTGGAGGTAAACAGCGACGGCACTTCTACCCTTGTCGGCACTCCGATCACCGTAAGTGCCAATGTGGGCAATCAGACAAGCCCGAGCGTGACCATGCTCCGTCAAGGTGGATTTGCTATCTCCTATCTCGATAGCAGCGAGCCTGGCGCCGCTCGTGTCATGGTTGCCGTTTATGATGAGAACAGGAATGCAGTCGCAACGCAGATCGTCGCCAACGAGAGCGATGTACCCGCTGGCTTGCGTTTCGCTCCCACGCTTATCGAGCTTCGCGACGGTCGCCTCATTGCATCCTGGAACGAGAACATCCCCACTTCTCCGCACGATCCCTCCGGCATCCGTGGCCGCGTGATCGACGCGCGTTTCAAGGGCTTCCAAGATGATGGCTCGGATGCCAACGACCAGCTGATCGGCTCTGCGCTGGGCGATACGCTCAGCGGCGGCGCTTTCGGCAACGATGAGCTTCTGGGCCGTGACGGCAACGACAAGCTCTATGGCGGATCGGGGACCGGATTGGGCGACGATACGCTCGATGGCGGCGCTGGCGTTGATACGATGGAAGGTGGTGTTGGCAATGACACCTACCATGTCGATAACACTGCCGACGTAATCGTCGAACTCGCGGGCGGCGGCACGGATCTGGTCAAGACGACTGCCAGCTATACCCTGTCCGACCATGTCGAGAATATCCTGGCCGAAGGTACCAACGCCATCAACCTCACGGGTAACGCTCTCGACAACACGATCACCGGCAACGCAGCCGCGAACGTGCTGAAGGGCGGCCTCGGCAACGATACCTATTATGCCGACAACCTCGACACCATCGTCGAAGGTGCGGGCGAAGGCACGGACCGGGTCATCACCTCGTTCAGCCATACCCTTGCCGCGAATGTCGAGAACCTGACGGCCGTCGGAACGGCGGCGATCACCCTCACCGGCAACGGGCTCGCCAACACGATCAACGGCAACAGCGCCAACAACACGATCAATGGCGGCGACGGCAACGATACCATGGCCGGCGGCTTGGGCGACGACACCTATTATGTCGGCAGCGCAGGCGATCGCGTCACGGAATTGGCAGGACAAGGCACCGACAAGATCATCGTTGGCTTCAACTACACGCTTGGAGACAACATCGAGAATCTTCAGGCCACCGGCTCGGGCAACCTTACGCTGACCGGCAACAGCCTGAACAACAACATCGAGGGCAACAGCGGCGCCAACACCATCATTGGCGGCGCAGGCAACGATACGCTCGACGGCGGCACGGGTGCCGACCGCATGGAGGGTGGCAACGACAGCGACACCTATTATGTCGACAATGCCAAGGACGTTGTCGTGGAGGGTAAAGGTGGCGGCTACTACGATCAGGTCGTGACCAAGATCAACTACACCCTCGGCACCAACGTGGAATGGGGCTGGATCTTCAGCGCGAAGGGACTCACGCTCACGGGCAACTCCGTCAATAACCACCTCAACGGCAATGTCGGCAACGACAAGCTCAATGGCGGCGCAGGAAACGATACCCTGGTCGGCGCGTCAGGCGCCGATACCATGACCGGCGGCACGGGCAACGACAGCTACTTCGTCGACAACAAGAAGGACAAGGTGATCGAGACCGCCAACGGCGGCAAGGCTGACATGGTGACGACCGGCATCAGCTACACCCTCGGGGCTTACGTGGAGAACCTCACGGGCGCCGGCTCTTCGGCTCTGTCTTTGACCGGTAACTCGCTGAACAACAAGATCGTCGGCAATGACGGCAAGAGCACGATCAAGGGCCAGGCCGGCAACGACATCATCGACGGCGGGTACGGCAACGACGTGCTCTATGGTGGGTCCGGCAAGGACTCGTTCGTGTTCAGCAAGGGCTTTGACAGAGGCTCGAACGTGGACACGATCAAGGACTTCTCGGTCAAGGACGACACGATCCGCCTGGACAACGCGATCTTCAAGTCGCTCGTCAAGACCGGCAAGCTCAACAAGTCGTTCTTCACCATCGGCCCGAAGGCGAAGGGCGCGGACGACTACATCATCTACGACAACAAGAAGGGCATCCTCTATTACGATGCCGACGGCTCGGGCGCAGGCGCTGCGATCAAGATCGCAACGCTCGGCAAGAAGCTGAAGATGACCCACGCCGACTTCCTCGTCATCTGAGGTCTCTAGCTCCAACACGATTGACGAAGAACGGGCTGCTTCTCGCGAGGCAGCCCGTTTTTCTTGGGCGGGTCATGCGGCTGTCAGACGCTCGGTCTCATGGTCTTGAAGGTAGGGCTGCCGGAATGGCCTGCTCCCTTGCCTTTGCGGAAGAGGGAGGATAATCCCATACATTATATAGTTAAGCTTACACAATAGACCTTACGTAAGGGAAGATCATGGCCACACCAGCACCTTGGGGCAATCCGTTCGGCGTCAGCACGACCAAAGGCCGTCAAGCGAATATGAAAGTCGCAGCTTTCGTGGATGGCTCTTTCGTAGCCGTTTGGCAGGATTCAAGCGGAGAAGGCGAGGATCCGAACGCCATTCGCGGCCAACTCTTCAATGCCGACGGCAGCAAGCGCGGCGGTGAGTTCATCGTCAATTCCACGCCTGAGGGCGATCAGTATGAGCCGACTGTTACGGTTCTCGCCGATGGACGCTTTGTAGTGGCCTGGACGGATCTTAGTGAGACGGACGATCCGTCGTCCGCAGGTATCCGCGCCCGTATCTTCAGCGCGGACGGCACCGCCTTCAACCGGACGGGAGCGCCGGGTGGCGACGCGGACTTTCAAGTCAATGGCACCATGAAGGACGGTCTGCAGGAGAAGCAATCAGTCGCCGCGCTCGCGAATGGTGGCTTCGTCATTACCTTCAGGGATATGCAGACAGGTTACGCTTACGCTCAGGTGTTCGATGCTCAGGGCTTTCATGCTGGAGCAGAAGTTGCAGTCCAACAAACATATGGCATCACTACCGTCATTGCTTCGGCTGATGGCTACAGAGTATTCAATGTATCCGATTTCAAAATCTACGGCAGAACTTTTTACAACGATGGGCGGGAGC
Organism: Microvirga sp. ACRRW; assembly: GCF_022346925.1. Classification (GTDB taxonomy): domain Bacteria; phylum Pseudomonadota; class Alphaproteobacteria; order Rhizobiales; family Beijerinckiaceae; genus Microvirga. The sequence goes on along the minus strand of NZ_JAKRNJ010000002.1, from coordinate 443,191 downwards.
CGTCGGCGGAATTCCTTATTTCAAACCCGGATACGCTCGCTAGCGACCTGAATGTAACGAGCCTCTCGGATAGCCGTTACGTCGTCACCTGGGTGGCCATGGTATTTCCTGAGGGCGCATCTAGGCCGAGCTTCTCCAACAAGGCACAGATCTACAATTCCGACGGGAGCAAGTTCAGTGTCGAGATCAGCATCAGCGGCTCGGATACAGCCTTCCAATATATAAACGGTGCGACGGCTTTGCCCAATGGAGGCTTTGCCGTTTCTCTCGTGTCCACCATGAAATCAGAGCCCTCAGTAGATGACCTGTTCGATGTCGGCATGATTTCTTTCGACGCCAATGGCAACAAAACCGGCACGAACATGAAGCTCGGCCAAATCTCGGGCCGTAACCTTGAAAGCGTCGATATCTCGACCCTGGCCGATGGCCGTGTGATCATCACGTGGGATACATCCGATGGGACCGACGGCGCCAATGTGCGCGGCCAGATCGTTGACGGTCGCGCGGCGGGCATCACGCTTCCAGGCACATCTAACAACGATGAGTATTACGGCTCTACCTTCAACGATCACCTGAACGGTGCAGCAGGCAACGACAAGCTCGTCGGTGGCAACGGCAACGACACGCTCATCGGCGGCACCGGTGTCGACACCCTCGACGGCGGCGCAGGCGACGACACATACACCTACGACGTCGAGGACATCATCCTCGATGCGGGTGGCAACGACACGCTGATCGTCGCATCGCATTATACCTTGAGCAACACCTCGGCGTTGGAAAACCTCACTGCATCGGGCACGGCTGCGATCAAGCTCACCGGCAACAATGCCGCCAACGCCCTGACCGGCAATGCCGGAGCCGATACGCTGACCGGCAACGGCGGCAACGACACGCTGGACGGCGCAGGCGGCGCGGACCGCATGGAGGGTGGCAAGGGCAACGACGTCTATTACGTCAACCACAAGTCCGACAAAGTGATCGAGGCCAAGTCCGGCGGCACCGACACGGTCCATTCCCGCATCAGCTATACGCTCGGCACCCATGTCGAGAAGCTGATCGGCGACGGCGCGAGCGCCATCAATCTGACCGGCAATGAAGCGTCGAACACCATCATCGGCAACGCGGGCAAGAACACCATCAAGGGCAATGGCGGCAACGACGTCATCGATGGCGGGCTCGGCAACGACGTGCTCTATGGCGGCACGGGCAAGGACGCGTTCGTGTTCAGCACGGCGCTCCACAAGAGCAAGAACGTCGACACGCTCAAGGACTTCTCGGTGCGTGACGACACGATCCGCCTGGACAACGCGATCTTCACCAAGCTGACCAAGACGGGCAAGCTCAACAAGTCGTTCTTCAAGATCGGCACCAAGGCCGGGGATAAGAATGACTTCATCGTCTACAACGACAAGACCGGCGCGCTCTTCTACGATGCCGACGGCTCGGGCAAAAAGGCCGGCCTGATCAAGATCGCCCAGCTACCCAAGAACTTGGAGATGACCGCCGCCGACTTCCTCGTCATCTGAGGTCTGCTTCCCGACAAAACGGAAGGGTCGGAGATCATCTCACCGGCCCTTTTCTATTGTCCATCGTTGAAAGCACTCACCCCATAAGGGCAGGCGTGGCGCGCATACTGCCGACTTCGAGGCCGTTCCAGTTCTTGAACACGGGCTTTGCAAGCGCCTCGACGGCGGCACGCTCCTGATCGTTCAGGGGCAGGAAGCGCAGGACGAGCCCGGCCATCATGACTTCCGCCGCACGTGCGTTTCCATCCTCGGCCTTGAGCGCGACGCCGTAGCCGAGTTCCGGGAAGGCGGCGCAATAGACGCCCTCGGCGCCGACCTTCACGAAGGCGCGCTCCTTCAGAACGTCCATGAGCTTGGTGTCGAACCGGTCTGTCCCCGCCACCATGAAGGGGTGACCCGCCACGGCTTTGCGGATGCGCTCCGCCGCCGCTTTCGTCTCACGCGAAAGATGAGCGCCGGAGCCGAACTTGGCGAAGCCGAAAGCGAGCGATGGCAGTGGGATGGCGTAAGTCGGGATCGAGCAGCCATCGATGCCGCTATTCTCCATGGTGTGGCAGGCGCCCGTCATGTCCTCCAGGGCCTCGCGCACCATGCGCTGCACCGGATGGCTGGCGCTCACATAGCCCTTCGGGTCCTCGCCTGTCCCGCAGGCGAGGCAGATGAAGCCTGCATGCTTGCCCGAGCAATTGTTGTGAAGGGCATTCGGAGTACCGCCTTGAGCCGCAAGGGCCCGGTTTGCCGCCTCGCCCATGGGCCAGTGAGTGCCGCATTCGAGGCATCCCACATCCTGTCCGGCCTTGGCCAGCATGGCCTGCGCCACTCGCGCATGATCCGGCTCTCCCGAATGGGAGGCGCAGGCAAGCGCAATCTCTTCATCGGTCAGGGCATACTTTTCCGCGATGCCCTGCTCCAGCAGGGGAAGCGCCTGAAGTGCCTTGACGGCCGAGCGCGGGAAGACCCGCCGGTCCACGTCGCCGATGGAAAGGACTGTCCCGCCATCCGCATCGACCACGGAAACGCTGCCCCGATGGCGCGATTCGATCAATGGTCCGCGGGTGACCTCGACAAGGAAAGGGTTATCCATGAATGCCCCGTTTCTGAAACGGCGGTCTTTTGGGCGCGCTTTGGCCGGATGTCAAAGGGGGTATTGTTTCATAAGAGCCGGTTCCCCGGCCTTTCCCTGGGTTGCGGCCCGGTCCCGGAGGCCCTAAACCGTCGCTTTGAAGAGAGAGGGGAGCGATCCTGATGCGCATTGCGATGATCGGGTCTGGTTATGTTGGTCTGGTGTCCGGGGCGTGCTTTGCCGATTTCGGCCACGAAGTCTGCTGCGTGGACAAGGACCCGAGCAAGATCGAGGCCCTCAACCGCGGCGAGATCCCCATCTTCGAGCCCGGCCTCGACGATCTCGTGGCGAACAACGTGCGCGAAGGCCGCCTGACCTTCACCACTAACCTGCCCGACGCGGTCAGGAATGCAGAGGCCGTGTTCATCGCTGTCGGCACTCCCTCCCGCCGCGGCGACGGCCATGCCGACCTGTCCTATGTCTATCAGGCCGCCCGCGACATCGCAGGCGCCATCAGCGGCTATACGGTGGTGGTGACCAAGTCGACCGTGCCGGTGGGCACAGGCGACGAGGTGGAGCGCATCATCCGCGAAACCCGCCCCGACGCCGATTTCTCGGTGGTCTCCAACCCGGAATTCCTGCGTGAAGGGGCGGCGATTACCGATTTCAAGCGCCCCGACCGCATCGTCATCGGCACCGATGAGGTGCGCGCGCAAAACGTCATGAACGAGGTCTACCGTCCGCTCTACCTCAACCAGTCGCCGGTACTCGCCATGTCGCGGCGCACAGCGGAGCTGACGAAATATGCGGCCAACGCCTTTCTGGCCACCAAGATCACCTTCATCAACGAGATCGCGGATCTGTGCGAGCAGGTGGGCGCGAACGTGCAGGATGTCGCCCGCGGCATCGGGCTGGACAACCGCATCGGCGCCAAGTTCCTGAATGCCGGCCCCGGCTATGGCGGCTCGTGCTTCCCGAAGGATACGCTGGCGCTGATCAAGACGGCGCAGGATTACGAGGCTCCCATCCGCATCGTGGAGACGGTGGCGGCGGTCAACAGCCAGCGCAAGCGCGCCATGGGCCGGAAAGTCATCGCGGCCTGCGGCGGCTCGGTGCGGGACAAGACCATCGCGGTGCTGGGGCTGACCTTCAAGCCCAACACGGACGACATGCGCGATGCGCCGTCGTTGGACATCATCACGGCGCTGCAGGATGCGGGCGCCCGGGTGCGGGCCTATGACCCGGAAGGCATGGAAGCGGCGAGTTCCATGCTCACCAACGTGGAATACGCCAAGGACGCCTATGATTGCGTGCGTGGAGCCGATGCCCTGGTGATCGTGACGGAATGGGACATGTTCCGGGCGCTCGACCTCAAGCGCCTCAAGGCAGCCCTGGCGGAACCCGTGGTGGTGGACCTGCGCAACGTCTACCGGCCTGAGGAGATGGACCGGAACGGCTTCACATACGTGAGCATCGGACGGGTTTAAATCGAGGCGGGGGCTGTTCACGCGGACGCCGTCCGTGCCATACCTCCCGCACCGTCACCGTTGCTGATGCCGACGCCTTTTGGAGCGCCCCATGCAGACCTTCTTCGTCGAGATCAAGTGCAAACTCGGCAAGACCTACGCGGTCGCCAACGCCCTCGCCGACCGGGAAATCGCGTCCGAGATCTACTCGACCGCAGGCAATTACGACATTCTCGCCAAGTTCCACGTGGATGACGGCGTCGATATCGGCCATTTCATCGCCCAGAACGTGCAGGTGATCCCCGAGATCGCGGACACTCACACGATCATCACGTTCAAGGCGTTCTGATCAAAAGCCATTTGGATCAGCGCGTCACCGCGCTGGTCTCCGCCACATCGGAAGCGACTGCCGGGCGTGTGACCTCGGCGAGATAGGGGCCAATGCCTTCATAGCGGTCGAGGCGGCGCACGATCTTCGAGTCGATCTTGTTGTAAAGCTCGGCGACCGAGACCGGGCGGCGCTTACGGCCCTTGCCTTCCATGAACAGGCCCGTATTGGCCTTGGCTGCTGCCGGGAACAGCTTGGAGGCCTTCATGTTCGGGTCCTGGTCGAGCACCTCCAGGAAGCGCACGGCGCTCCTGGCGCCGAGGAAATGAGCGAGGTAGAGCTCGGCTTCCGCAAGCTCGCGCTCGCCCTGCGCGATGAGCGCGCGCTCAACATCCTTGATCAGCTCACCGGCCATCAGCGCCGAGAAATAGGGATCGGTGCGCAGGTTCATCACCCATTCCCGGTCCTTATCGCTCACCACCGGATCGCCATTGACGATGCGGATGGCAGCGGCTGCGGCAGTAAAGCCGTAATCGGCCGCGTGCATGGAGACGATCTCGAGCCAGGTACGGTCGATGAACTGGAACAGGCCCTCGGCTGACGAGGTCGGAGCCTTGGCCTCGGGCGAGAGGCTCGATTCCACGTCCGCCAGCGTCATCATGTAGACCGGGTCTACGCCCGTCACATGGGCCGCCTTGAGGATGGAGTGAACCAGCCAGCGCGGGATGTTGCGCCCGTTGAAGGGAATGATCTCGTCCGGGTTGGCTCCGTCCGAGTACATGTCCTCATGATGGGGCTGAGGCTTCGGCTTGGACTTCTTGGTGAGAGCGAACGCCCCGTCGAGAATCGCCTGGAAGAGACCCGGCTGCTTGCCGAGCTCCGGCACATAGGCCACGGAGGCCACGATGGGATTGGCCACGATCCGCGATTTGGCGTGAGATGAGTAGTTGTCGCCCGCCATTGCGGTTGGCAGGGTGGCGACGGCGGCAGGTCCCGCCGTCAGCCCCTGGAATCCAACCATCAGGCCCAGAGCAAGGGCCACATGAACCGTCTTGAGACGGCCACCTGAACGCGGGTCCGCAACAGGTTGCGGCACAGCGCACAGCAGCGTTCTTGCATTACTCGGCATCACACTTGTTCCCGCAAGGTCCGGTTTGGGTCCGAACCACCCCTTGTGTCATTCTGGGACAAGAGTTGACGGGTAGTTGTGTCGAGATTCGGTCAGCTTGGCCGTAAGAAGCCAATCTTAGGGGCTTCCAAAGCGTCTTTTCCCCGGGAAAAGATCCCTAAATCCAAAAAATCATGAGGAAGATTGAGCCACGAGCTGCGCGTTCGTCCGCTCGAGGCGCTGCGCCAATTCGCGCATCACGGCCAGGGACATCTGCGGGAATTGGGCCAATAACTCGAGAAAAACACGCTTATCGATGCGAAGCGCCGTGGTTGGCTCGGCGGCCATGATGGTTGCCGAACGCGGCGTATCGGAAAGAATGCCCATCTCGCCAACAAGAGCATTGCTGGAGAGTTGTGCCACCTGAATTTCTCCCGTGGGCGTGTTGAGAAGAACGCTCGCGCGCCCGTCGAGGAGCACAAAAGCCGCGTCGGAAGGGTCTCCCTGCGAAAAGAATCGCTGGCCGGCGGCGAATTGCACCCGCTCGCTGGTAAAGGCGAGAAGCTTCAGGCGGGCCGGATCCACATCCCGGAACATCGGCACCTGCCTCAGGGACTGAACCTCGGTTTCAAGGGTCATGCCACCTCTCCTACGCTCGGGGCGGTCTCCGCCGGGGGCTTCTTAGGTTGCCCCTGCGGGTCTGCCGCCTTTTCTGTGACAATACGTCCATTGTTGAAACGCATCTGAACATCGAAAGCCTCGGTCTGTCGATCATTGGACAGCACCATGAACAGGCTTTGTTGTTCAAGGTGATCGAGCAAGGCCTTGAGGATCTTATGAGCGCGCTCCTCGTCGAAGGGTGCGAGAGCACCGTCGATGACGAGAATGTCGGGCCGTTTCACTAGGCAGCGCACCAGATTGACGCTCGCCCGCTCTTGCGGAGAGAGGAGCCGGCCCGCGGCGCCTACCTCATGATCCAGGCCGATCCGCTCGACATCTTCCAGAAGATCGAGTTCCCGAATGACCGTGGCAATGGCCTCCGCAACCCTATGGCGGGCATCGGCGACCTGATAATTGACGCGGCCGAAGAGCAGGTTGTCGCGCAAAGGGGCGGCCATGCAGATCGCCTCGGGATCGTAAAGATCCACCCCAGCGGCCTCCGCCTTTTCGAGGGTTTTGCGCACGAGCTTGCGGGCCTCGACGATCTGCTGCCTCAGCTCGTCGTCGAGCAGGCCGAGGCGGTGTCTGGCCTCGATATAAGCGAGCGGCAGGGACAGGAGCTTCGTCCGCTCTTCGCGTCTCAGATCGCCCCTGCCCCTCGCCCGGCGGCGCAGGATGGCCTCGTATTCGGGGAGTTCATCCGCGCCGATGAACGAGAACTGCGCGAACAGGGAATGGCCCGGCGGCAGGCCCTGGAAGATCTCGGTCATGGTCTCCGCAATCTGCAGGCCCATCTCGGTGAGCTTGTCGGTGAGCCCCGCCCTGTCGATGGCGCTGCGGAACAGCGGATTGTCGGCAAGATTGCGGCCCATGAACTCGTCGGAGATCGGAACGCCGAACAACAGGTTCTCGGCAATCGTAGCCTGCTCGTTGTAGCGATCCATATCGAAAGGCTCGACGAGATCGGACATCCCGTTCGAGCGGAAGTTCTCCCGCAACCGGCGGCGAGCCTCGACCACGCGCTCCGCAAGCGCCGTGTGCCGTTCCGGATCGATCCTACCGGCAAGCCCGAACAGGTAGATCGCCTCCCCCATCTCGACCCGCTCCAGCAGGCCGACCAACACCCGGTCGAGATCATGCTCGTCCTTCACGCCGAGCCGTTCATAATCGATCCAGCGATCGCTGATGCTCTCGAAGGGATTGCCCGTCCGCGCCGCCTCGGCGATGCGCTGGGTCATCTCACGCCTGTCCTCCTCGCTGCGGCCCACGGGCTTGAAGCGAAGGCCATAGACGAGATTGTCGCGAATGCTGCCGGGGAAGAGAATAGGATCGACACCCGCATAGGCGATCCTGTGGCCGGTCACGGCGGGAGAAAGCTGCATGAGTTCCCGGTCCCCGATGCAGACGCGCCCGCCGAAACTCGGGATGCGGCGAGCCAGGATGCGCGCCACGATGCTTGCCGCGGGACTGCCGTAGGAGATCAGCGCCAGGGTGGTCGGCAGCTCCAGGGAGAAGGACGCATCATCGATGATCAGGTCGCCGTGCGGACCGCTGACGCTGAGCCCTTCGACCACAAGCGGCCCGACCAGAGGCTCGCCCTCGGCCTCCTCCTTGGCTTCGATCATCGGCCCCAAACGCTCTTCCGCAAAGTGCTGGGTGACCTGATCGTATTTCACCTGCACGTCGAGGCGCTGCTGATCCCAATCGATCAGCTCCTTCAGGGGCGGCGGAAGCTCGCGATAGGCGTTGATCACGGCCACCAGCTGACCGATGTCGAGCGTGCCGCGCAAGGCGAAATAACCGCCGATGGCGTAGAACAGGAACGGCGTGACCTGAGACAGGAAATTGTTGAGGAATTTGACCGCGAATTTCCGGTTATAGATCTTCAGGCGGATCGCGAAGAGACCGAACAGACGGCCGCCGATCTCCGCCCGCTCCCAGGCATAGGCATTGTGAACGTGCACGACCTCGATGCCGTCGAGCACCTCGCCGATGCGCCCCGCAAGCTCGCGGGAGGCGAGCTGGCGTTGCTTGCCAAGGCGCAGAAGCTCCCGCCGCAGACGGGGAATGATGGTGAATTGTAGCGCGATCACGCCAAGGGCCATGAGGCCGAGCCAGATGTTCTGCACCATGATGAAGATCAGCGCCGTCAAGGCCTGCATGCCGAGCAGGACCGGCGTGATGAAAGCATCGCCGATGAACCCGCCAATGGGTTCGACCTCATCCTTGATAATGGTGGCGGTCTCAGAGGATTTGACGTTGCGCAGCGCATCCGGCGTGAATCGCAGAACCATCGCGAACAGCTCGAAGCGCATGCGCCGGAGCATCCGCTCCCCGAGGACGCCCTTGGCGAGGTTGATCCAGTATTTGAAGCCGTTGTTCACGACCACGAAGAACAGGAACAGGGACGAGAGGCCGAGCAACAAACCGACCCTGCCCACCTGGAATCCGTCGAAGAGTTGAAGCGATCCGCCACCCAGCCATTGGGGCCAGTCGATATGGATTTGCAGGAAGGGTGCCGTAGCGTTCCCGTCCTTGAAGGCCTCACCCTGAATGGCTTCGTTCACGATCCGGCGAGGCAGGTCGAGAGAAATGAAATAAAACGGTTGAGACAAAAGCACGATGAAGCATATGAACAGCTGGTCGCGCCTTGAGTGATTCCAGATATATCTAAAGAGGCTCTTTTCCATTGACGTAGAGTTACAACCTTCAAAGCTGAAGAGACCTCTTCCCGATCCCCGATCCCGCCTTATCTGATCGGAGGGGGCATGAGAACAGGTAGAGACGGGAGACGCGTCGTCAACCGACGCGCCTTCCTGCCAAGGGGCATCCGGATGGCGGATTTGGCGACCATTTTGAACAAGGAACCGGCTCCGCACCCGATCTGGCCCAGCCCCGCCCGGGGCCCCAGGGTCCTGATCTACAGCCACGATACCTTCGGCCTGGGCCATCTCCGCCGCTCGCGGGCGCTGGCCAACGCCATCGTCGGCGACCGGCCCGATGCCTCGGTGGTGATCATCTCGGGCTCGCCGGTGATCGGGAATTTCGAGTTCGGCAGCGGGGTCGACTACATTCGCATTCCCGGCGTCACGAAACTGCCGGACGGCGATTACCGCACCCTCAACCTCAATGTGGACCTGGACGAGGCCGTAGGCCTGCGCCAGGCGCTCATTCTCCAGACCGCAAAGGCTTTCCAGCCGGACGTTTTCATCGTGGACAAGGAGCCCACCGGCTTTCGCGGCGAGGTGGTTCCGGCCCTCGATTACCTGCAGGCCGTCGGCTGCCGCCTCGTGCTCGGCATCCGCGACGTGATGGACGAACCTGCCCTGCTCGTTCCCGAATGGGAGCGCAAGGGCGCGCGGGAAGCGTTGATCCGCTACTACGACGAGATCTGGGTCTATGGCCTCAGGGATGTGTATCAGCCGCTCCAGGCCCTCGACCTGCCGGAGGAAGTGAACCGGCGCATCACCTATACCGGCTATCTGCGCCGCGAGATCCCGCCAACGCCCTCGCTGACGAAATATCCGAAGATCACCAAGCAGCCCTTCATCCTGGTGACCACCGGCGGCGGCGGGGACGGCGACGATCTCATCGATTGGGTGATCTCGGCCTATGAGGCCGATCAGACCCTGGAACAGCCTGCTCTCATCCTGTTCGGCCCCTTCATCGACCGCGACAAGCGTCGCGCCTTCGTGGAGCGCATCGCCAAGCAGCCGAAGCTCGATGTCATGTCCTTCGACACCAAGATCGAGCGGCTCATGAGGAAGGCTGACGCCATCGTGGCCATGGGCGGCTACAACACGTTCTGCGAGGCTTTGTCGTTCGACAAGCGCACGCTGATCGTGCCGCGCACCCGACCGCGCCTCGAACAATATATCCGCGCCGTAGAAGCCGAGCGCCTCGGCCTCGTGCGCATGCTGAGCGACCACAACGAGCCGCGCACGCCGGAGCGCATGGCGGAAGCCCTGCGGGCGCTCGCCTCGCAGCGGCGCCCGTCCGAGGTGACCATTCCTGGTCTTCTCGACGGACTTGACCGGGTGCAGGAGCGGCTTAAGGCTCTCACCGAGCCTGCCATCCAGTTCACGCCAACCTATCGTCAGGCGGCAGAGTAAAATTTCTGATGCTCCCTTCCAAAGACGCCCGCCGGATCGCCATTGTCGTGAAAGGCTATCCGCGCCTGTCCGAGACATTCATCGCGCAGGAAATCCTGGCGCTCGAAGAGCGCGGCCTCGATTGCGAGATCTGGTCCCTCCGCCATCCGACGGAGCGGGCCGTGCATCCCATGCACAAGAAGATCAAGGCGCGGACGACCTATCTTCCGGAATATCTCTACGAAGAGCCCCTGCGCGTTCTCAAAGGCGCGTGGTGGAGCCTAGGACGCAAAGGATTCGGCACAACGCTCACAGCCTTCTGGCGCGACCTGAGACGAGACTTCACTGCCAACCGCGTGCGGCGTCTCGGACAAGCATTCGTCATGGCACGAGAATTGCCCGCCGACGTGAAACACCTGCACGTTCACTATCTCCACACGCCCGCTTCCGTGGTGCGTTATGCGGCGCTGCTCACCGGCCGCACCTGGTCCTTCTCGGCCCATGCCAAGGACATCTGGACGACACCCGACTGGGAGAAGCGCGAGAAGATGCAGGAGGCATTGTGGGGTGTGACCTGCACGATCCATGGCGCGGAGCACCTGCAATCGTTGTCGACGCCCGAGCGCGTGACGCTCGCCTATCACGGCCTCGACCTTTCGCGTTTTCCCGCGCCTCTGGAAAATCGTCCGATGCGCGACGGCGCCGATCCCATGGATCCGGTGCGGATCGTTTCCGTGGGACGCGCGGTGGCGAAGAAGGGTTATGGCGATCTCATCCAGGCGCTTGCGGCGCTCCCGAGCGATCTGCACTGGCGCTTCGCGCATGTGGGCGGCGGCGAACTCCTGAGCAGCCTCAAGAAACAGGCGCAGCAGGCGGGCATCGCCGACAAGGTCGCGTTCCTGGGCTCGAAGGCGCAGCCCGACATCGTCGCCCTGCTGCGCGAGGCGGATCTCTTCGTGCTGCCATCCAAGAAAGCAGCCTCCGGCGACCGGGACGGATTGCCCAACGTGATCATGGAAGCGGCAAGCCAGGAGCTTGCCATTATCGCCACCGACTTCGCGGGCATTCCCGAATTCATCCGCGACGAGCAGGAAGGCAAGCTCGTGCCGCCCGGCGATTGGGAAGCCGTGTCGAACGGGCTAAACCTTTTGGCCCGCGATCCGGAACAGCGAAAGGCCTTGGGCGAAGCAGCCTATCGCCGCCTTCGTCACGACTTCTCGATGGAAGGCGGCATCGACATGCTGGCAACACGCTTCCGCGCGCTTGTCGGCGAAAACCCGAAACAGCCGGAGTCCGTGTGAGCGCCAAGGAACATAGCGTAAAGAAGCCTATTGCGTTCTATGCCCCTCTGAAAAGCCCGAACCACCCTCTGCCGTCGGGCGACCGCACCATGGCGCGCCTTCTCATGAAAGCGCTCGAGCGTGCAGGTTTTGCTCCGCAACTCGCAAGCGAATTGCGAACCCTCGACAAGATCGGCGACAGGCAGTTTCAGGAGAGCCTGAAACTGCAATCCCTGACCGAAGCCTCGCGCCTCATCGCGCATTATTCTGCGTTGCGACAAGAAGAGCGGCCCTGTCTCTGGTTCACCTATCACGTCTATTACAAGGCCCCCGACTGGATCGGCCCGCAAGTCAGCAAGGCTCTGAACATTCCCTATGTGATTACCGAGGGATCGCGGGCCAGCAAGCGCGCCGATGGACCATGGGCGCTCGGACACGAAGCGGCGGAGGCAGCGCTCGATCAAGCAGAAGCACTTTTCGTGATGACCATGAAGGATCGCGTGGCACTGGAGCGCGCCCGCCCATCACACCAGACCCTAATCGATCTGCCGCCTTTCATCGATGCTGAGGAATGGCCCCAACCCTTGTCTCGGCACGCATCGAAAACACCGCACCTTCTCACCGTCGCAATGATGCGCGAGGGCGACAAGCTTGCCTCCTATCGCATTCTCGCAAATGCGCTTGAGCGTATCGCGGATCTTCCCTGGTCGTTCGACATCGTCGGCGACGGCGAGGCGCGCCCCGAAATCGAACGCTCATTTGCACCTTTCAAGGATCGGGTGCACTTTCACGGACAGATCGAGAGCCGGACCGATCTGGCGAACCTTTATCGGAGCGCCGATCTTTTCGTCTGGCCTGCGGTCAACGAGGCCTATGGCATGGTGCTCTTGGAAGCTCAGCTTTTCGGCTGCGCCATCATTGCCGGCAATTTCGGCGGCGTCGCCAGCGTGGTGAAGCATGAAGAGACGGGCCTGTTGACGTTCCCCGGCGATGCACCAGCTTTCGCGGATGGGATGAGAAACCTACTTGAACATACCGAACGGCTTCGGGCCCTCGGCCAGAACGCGCAACGTTTCGTCAGCGAGGAGCGCAACCTCGATGGCGCAGCCATGCGTCTGCGCAAGGGGCTGTATTCGCTCTTGAGGCCCGAAGGAGCACGATCTTGCGCGTCCTGATCGCCGTCACGCATCTTTTGGGAGCGGGCCATCTCACGCGCGCAGCAGCACTTGCTCGGGCCTTCGCGCAAGGGGGCCATAAGGTTACGTTGGTTTCAGGAGGCGGTCCTCTTCAGCCCGCCGGCCTCGATGGCATCTCCTTCGTTCAATTGCCACCCGTTCGCATCACCGGCACGGATTTCAAGACGCTGCTCGATGAAGAAGGCGCACCGGTTCACAACTTCCGGCTGGCGGAACGGCGCATCCAGCTTCTCGAAACGTTGCGAACATTTCGCCCCGACATCGTCATCACCGAGCTCTTCCCCTTCGGCCGCCGCGTGCTGGCGGATGAGTTCACGATGCTTCTCGATGAAGCAAAGAGACAAAATCCGCGCCCGCTCGTCCTGTGCTCGATCCGCGATATTCTCGCCTCTCCCTCGAAGGCCGAGCGCATCGAGGAAACGCACGCACGCATTCTCGAAAGCTACGACGCCATCCTCGTTCACGGCGATCCTCGGATCGTGCCGCTCGAAGTCACATGGCCCGTGATTGAGCGCATTCGTCCTCTCATCCGCTACACCGGCTATGTGGACGAAAACCCAGAGCCATTGGAGCAGAGGAAGCGCGAAGGCATTCTCGTCTCCGGCGGATCGAGCGCGGCGAGCCTGCCGCTTTACCGCGCGGCCATCGCGGCGGCGCATGAGATCGCCGACAAGCCCTGGCGCATCCTGATCGGACGTGGCGTTGCGGAGGCTGATCTTCTGGCGCTTCGCGATAATGCGCCCGGCCATGTGACCATCGAGCGGGCACGGCCCGACTTTCGCGCCCTACTGGCGCAGGCTGAGCTCTCCATCAGCCAGGCTGGCTACAACACGGCCGTCGATCTTCTGCGCAGCGGCGTGAAGGCGGTTCTCGTGCCCTTCGAGGCAGGTCATGAAACAGAGCAGCGCCTGCGAGCGGAACGCCTGAAAGCCCTTGGCCTTGCGGAGATCGTGCCGGAAGCGGAGCTTTCGCCTCAGATGCTCACTGAGGCCGTGCGGCAAAGCCTGTCACGTGAGCCGTCGCCTCCTCCTCACGTCGAACTCGATGGCGCGCGCCAGTCGGTTGCCATTGCCGAAAGCCTCGCGCTTTCCCGCCCTGCCCTTCACCGCCCGATCGATTGGACGCCCATGGATCGGGCGCTAGACCGCGCGAGGGATCGCGGGTGCACAATCCGGTTCTGGTGGCGCGATGACGATGCGGTGGCGGACACGCCCCGGCTCGACCACCTGCTGACCTTGAGCCGGCGCGCGAAGGTCGGCGTTGCGCTCGCCGTGATCCCTCACGCCCTCGAACCTTCACTTGTATCGCGCCTGCAGAGCGAGGACGCTGTTTTCGCCCTGGTCCATGGCTGGTCTCATGCCAACCATGCGCCCATCGGTGAGAAGAAAGCCGAATTCGGGGCGCATCGTCCAGTTGAAGCCATGGCGCGGCAGGCGGAACAGGCCCTTCGCATTGCGCGCGAGAAGCTTGGCCGCAAGCTCCTTCCCGCCTTCGTCCCGCCCTGGAACCGGATCTCGCCCGAGTTGGTGCCTCACTTGCTCGGCTTGGGCTTTACGGCGCTTTCGACCTTCAACGACCGCAAGACCGCTTTCCCCGCTGAAGGATTGCTTCAGGTCAACACCCATATCGACCCCATCGACTGGCACGGCACCGGAAGCCTCGTCGATCCGGCCTCCCTCGTCGAGAACCTTGCTGCCGCCATCGAGTGCAGAGCGTCAGGCGATGCCGAAGAGGAGCCGATCGGGCTCCTGACGCATCATCTGGTACATGACGATATCACCTGGTCGTTCTGCGAGGAGCTTATGATGCGCCTCAATGCTAAGAACATTCCCATCCTCAGTCCTCGTGATGTGTTTTCGGCAAGAAACAGGATCACAGCCTTGGCTTGATGCGTTATGATGAGGGCCCGTTGGAGAAGCCTATGGAAGCGCCGCTCCTGTCGATCCGTCAGCTGACGGTCGATTTCCATACCGATACCGGGGATTTCCGGGCGGTAGACGGCTTGTCCTTCGACATCCCGAAGGGCAGGACAGTGGCGCTCGTGGGCGAGTCCGGCTCCGGCAAGTCAGTGACGGCGCAGGCCATTCTCCAGATCCTGTCGAAAAAGGCGCGGATCACCGGCGGCTCCATCAGTTTCGACGATCCGGCCCTTCAGGCTCCCATCGACATCGCGTCCCTCAAACCCGAGGGCGAGGCCATGCATCTGCTTCGGGGCGGACGCATCGCCATGATCTTCCAGGAGCCGATGACCTCGCTCTCGCCGCTGCACACCATCGGCGACCAGATTTCGGAAGCGCTTCTGATCCATGCGGATGTGAGCAAGGCAAAGGCGCTGCAGCGCACCATGGAAGTGCTTGCGCGCGTAGGTTTCCCCGATCCGAAGCGGGCCTTGCGCACCTATCCTTTCGAACTCTCGGGAGGGTTACGCCAACGTGCCATGATCGCCATGGCGCTGATCACGCGCCCTGCCCTTCTGATCGCGGACGAGCCGACCACCGCGCTCGACGTGACGACGCAGGCCCAGATCCTCGACCTCATCAAGGAGTTGCAGGCCGAGACAGGCATGTCGGTGCTGCTGATTACCCACGATCTCGGCGTGGTGGCGAACATCGCCGATGAGGTCGTCGTCATGTATCGCGGCAGGGTCATGGAGGCAGGCCCGCGCGAGAACATCTTCCGCAACGCCCAGCACGCCTATCTCAAAGCGCTCATGCGCGCCGTGCCGCGTTTCGCCATGGCTGAGAATGAGCGCCTGACCCCGATCCGCGAGGTGAAGAGCGCGACGCTGGCCAGCGCCCATGCCCCCGAAAGGGCGGAACCTCAAGGCCCGATCCTCAAGGCCGAAGGCCTGACGAAGTGCTACACGCTGCGCTCCGGCCGGTTCTTCGGCAAGCCGAGGATTATCCACGCCGTCAACAAGGTCGATCTTTCGTTGCCCGTTGGCAGGACCTTGGGACTCGTCGGCGAATCCGGCTGCGGCAAGACCACCGTGTCCAAGATGATCATGCGCGCGCTCAAGCCCGATGCGGGCCGCGTGCTGTTCGATGACGGCACGGGCCCGAAGGATGTCTTCCAGCTCGAAGGCGATGAGCTGACGGCCTATCGCCGCTCCGTGCAGTTCATCTTCCAAGACCCGTTCTCGTCACTCAACCCGCGCATGACGGTCTACGAGATCCTCACCGAGCCCTTGCGCATCCACGATATCGGCACGCCTGACGAGCGCTATGAGCGCGTGAAGCAATTGCTCGACATGGTGGGGCTCGATCAGCGTTCCTTGCGCCGTTATCCGCACTCCTTCTCGGGCGGACAGCGCCAGCGCCTCGGCATCGCGCGGGCCTTGGCACTGGAGCCGCGCGTGCTGTTGTGCGACGAGCCGATCTCCGCCCTCGATGTTTCCGTGCAGGCGCAGGTTCTGAACCTGCTCAAAGATCTGCAATCGGCCCTCGGGCTTTCCTATCTCTTCGTGTCGCACAATCTAGCGGTCGTGGATTACATCGCCGATACCATCGCTGTGATGTGCCGGGGCTACATCGTCGAGGAAGCGCCTAAATCCTCGCTCTTCCGCAATCCGGTTCATCCTTACACGCAGGCGCTTCTCGCCGCGGTGCCGGACCCGGATCTCGACCGTCCCCTCGACTTCGCGAAACTGCGCGCCGACCGCTTCTCCAATCCCGCCGAGTGGCCCGAGCCCTTCCGCATTCCGGACGGCGAATTCGGCGTGATGCAGGAGATCGAGCCCGGCCACAAAATCCGCTTAGGACGCGCCAGAGAGCAGGAGGCTGCGGAATGATCACTCATCTGCGGATGAAGTCCTTGCTTCTTGCTCTTGCGTGCAACCTTTTCGTGTTGCCCGCCGGAGCGATGGAGCTACAGGAAACGCCCTTCTTCAAGACCCAAGAGAAGAAGCTCCCGCCCATTGCCGAGCGTGTTCCCTCGACACCGCTCGTGGTCGAATCTGCGGGACAATCCGGCGGCGACATCATCACCCTCGTGCCGCGCGCCCGCGATATCCGTTACATCTCGACCTATTCCTACACGCGCCTCGTCGGCTACGACAGAAACCTGCAGCTCCAGCCCGACCTGCTGGAAAAGATCGACAGCCAAGGCGATCAGGTTTTCACCTTCACGCTGCGCGCCGGCCATCGCTGGTCGGACGGCACGCCGTTCACAGCGGATGATTTCCGCTATTACTGGGAAGACATCGCGCTCAACAAGGATCTCTCACCCAGCGGCCCGCCTGAATTCATGCTGGTGGATGGAAAGCCCCCGCGCTTCGAGGTGCTCGACGAGCGGACTGTCCGCTATAGCTGGGACAGTCCCAATCCGCGCTTCCTGCCGCAGCTCGCCGCCCCCCTCGACCCTGGGATCTACCGCGCCTCGAAATATCTCAAGCAATTCCACGCGAAATACGCGGACAAGGCGGCTCTTGAGGAAAAGGCGAAACAGCAGAAGCTGAAATCCTGGGCGGCCCTTCACAACCGCATGGACGACATGAAGGAGCAGACGAACCCTGATCTGCCGACCCTCATGCCCTGGCGCGTGACGAACGCAGCTCCTGCAAACCGTTTCGTCTTCGAGCGCAACCCCTATTATCACCGCATCGACAAGCAGGGTCATCAACTGCCTTACGCCGACCGCATCGTCATGGATGTTTCCGCCAGCGGCCTGTTCGCGGCCAAGGCCAATGCGGGAGAGACGGATCTTCTGTTCCGTGGCCTTTCCATGAGCGACATTCCGGTTCTGAAAGAAGGCGAGAAGCTGCAGGGCTACAGAACACTGATCTGGCCCTATGCGCGCGGCACGGAACTCGCGCTCTATCCCAACCTCAACACCGTCGATCCTGTCTGGAAACAGCTCAACCGCGATGTCCGCTTCCGCCGCGCCCTGTCGCTCGGCATCGACCGCAAGACCCTGAACAATGCCCTGCTCTTCGGCCTCGGAACGGAAGGTAACAATACGGTCGTGCAGGAGAGCCCGCTCTTCTCACCGGATCTGCGCACGCTCTATGCGCAATACGACCCGGCTGAGGCCTCAAGGCTTCTTGACGAGATCGGCCTGACGAAGCGCAACGGCGCGGGCTACCGCCTGCTGCCTGACGGGCGTGAGCTGGAGATTATCGTAGAAACGGACGGCGAAAGCAGCCTCGTGGTGGATGGGCTGACGCTCATCGGCGAGTTCTGGCGCGAGATCGGCGTGCGCCTCTTCGTGAAGCCGCAGGACCGCACCGTCCTGCGCAACCGCTCGTTTGCAGGCCTCACCGTAATGGTGGCGGCTCCCGGATTCGACAACGCCATTCCCACCGCCATCATGCCGCCGACGGAATACGCGCCCATGCGCCAGGACAATTATTCCTGGCCAAAATGGGGCCAGTACATCGAGACGAAAGGCGCGAACGGCGAGGCCGTCGACCTGCCCGCAGCCAAGCGGCTGTCCGAACTCTACGATACATGGATGTCGACGGGCGACGAGACCGTGCAGGACAAAGTCTGGCGAGAAATGCTGCTCAATCACGCGGAAAACCAATGGGTGATCGGCACGGTGGCGGGCGCCTTGCAGCCCATCGTTGTGCGCAATCACCTGCAGGGGCTGCCCGAAAAGGCGCTTTATTCCTGGGAGCCAACGGCCATGCTCGGCATCTACCGCGTCGATGAGATCTACTGGAACAAGGCCGCCGGCAAAGAGGCCCGCCGATGATCCGCTTCTTGTTGCGTCGCTCCGTGACCATGGCCGTCACGCTGTTCATCATCTCGGCGCTCGTCTTCTTCATCATCAAGTTGCCGCCGGGAGACTTCCTGTCGAACCTGATCCAGGAACTGCGATCACAAGGAGACAGTGCTGCCATTGCGAAGGCGGAGTTCCTGATCAAGCAATACGGCCTCGACCGTCCAGCCTGGGAGCAATACCTGATCTGGATCGGCGCGATGCCCGGCCCCAACGGCTTCTCAGGCCTTCTGCAGGGCGATTGGGGCTGGTCCTTCGAATACGACAAGCCGGTGGTGGATGTGGTGGGCGATGCCTTATGGCTCACGCTTCTCGTGAACCTCGCAGCGGTGATCTTCATTCACATCGTCTCGATCCCGATCGCGATCTATTCCGCCACGCGCCAATATTCGGTGGGCGATTATCTCGCGACCTTCATCGGCTATATCGGCCTTGCGACGCCGAGCTTCCTGCTTGCTCTCATCCTGCTCTACTACCTGAACCGCTGGTTCGGCATTTCCATCGGCGGCCTCTACGATGCGAAATTCGCGGGCGAGCCGTGGACCTGGGAGAAGATCAGATCGCTCCTCTCCCATCTCATCGTCCCCACCATCGTGATCGGCCTTGCGGGTACCGCCTCCATGATCCGGCGCATGCGCGCGAACCTGCTCGATGAACTCGGCAAGCAATATTACGTGACGGCGAAAGCCAAGGGCCTCGGCCCCACGAAGGCGCTGCTGAAATATCCCTTCCGCATGTCGCTCAATCCCTTCGTCGCCGATATCGGCAACCTGCTGCCGCATCTGGTATCGGGCTCCGTGCTGGTGTCGCTGGTGTTGAGCCTTCCGACGGTCGGTCCCATTCTGCTCAGCGCCTTGAAGAACCAGGATCAGTTCCTCGCGGGCTTCATCCTGATGTTCGTGGCGGTGCTCACCGTCGTCGGCATGCTGGTCTCCGATATTCTCCTCGCCTGGATCGATCCGCGCATCCGCATGGGAGGCGCGCGATGAACACGGTGACGACCCAAGCACGTCATTACGTCGATCCGACGCCCTTCGATCCGGGCACCACGGAGCCCATCGGCACGGAGAGCGAGGATTTCTATCGCGCCTCGTCCTGGCAGCTCATGTGGTGGAAATTCCGCCGTCACAAGGTGGCCCTGGCCGCGGCCTTCGTGCTGCTCGCCTTCTACCTCATGGTGCCTTTCGTCGAGATGATCGCGCCCTACAACCAGACAAAGCGCAACGGCGACTTCATTTATGCGCCGCCGCAGGGCATCCATTTGATGCATGAGGGACGCTTCGTCGGCCCCTTCGTCTACCCTTACAAATACAGCTTCGATCTCGAGACGTTCCGACGAGTCTACACGGTCGATAGATCCCAGCCCCAACCTATCCGCTTCTTCTGTCGGGGTGACGCCTACGAGTTCTGGGGCGTCGTGAACATGGATGTGCATCTCGTCTGCCCGCCTCAAGGCGGCACGATGTTCATTCTCGGTACTGACAGGCTGGGACGAGACCTCTTCTCGCGCATCGTCTACGGTGCGCGCATCTCGCTCACCATCGGCCTCATCGGCATCGCGGTATCGTTCACCCTCGGCCTCTTCTTCGGCGGGTTGGCCGGTTATCTCGGCGGATGGGTCGATCACGTGATCCAGCGCATGATCGAGATATTGCGCTCGTTGCCGGAATTGCCCCTATGGCTTGCGCTCTCCGCGGCGCTGCCGGCAAACTGGAGCCCGATCCTCGTCTTCTTCGGCATCACGATCATCCTCGGCCTGCTCGATTGGCCCGGCCTGGCGCGCGCCGTGCGCTCCAAACTGCTGGCGCTGCGCGAGGAGGATTTCGTGAAAGCGGCGGAGCTGATGGGCGCATCGAAGCAGCGCGTCATCGCGCGCCATCTCATCCCGAACTTCATGAGTCATCTCATTGCTTCCGCGACGCTCTCGATCCCTTCCATGATCCTCGGCGAAACCGCGCTATCCTTCTTAGGCCTCGGTCTTCGTCCGCCGGTTACGAGCTGGGGCGTTCTGCTCAACGAGGCGCAGAACCTCGCTGCCGTGCAGCTTCATCCGTGGCTGCTCTTCCCCATGGTGCCGGTAATTATCGTCGTGCTGGCCTTCAACTTCATGGGCGACGGATTGCGCGATGCGGCCGACCCTTATCACTGACGGAGACTGAGATGGCCGGTTCGAAGCTTGCGACCAAGGATGCCCTGGCGACAGTTCCGGTGAAGGATCTGGCGAGAGCGAAAACCTTCTACGAACAAAAGCTCGGGCTTGAACCCCTCGATACCGAAGAAAGCGGCGTGCAGGCTTATCGCGCAGGCTCTTCGACAATCATTGTCTATGAATCCGCATTCGCGGGCACCAACCAAGCCACCGCCGTCACATGGCCCGTGGGCGACGATCTCGACGCCATCGTGGCCGATCTCAAGGCGAAGGGCGTCATCTTCGAACATTACGACATGCCCGGCACGACACTGGAAGGCGACATCCATGTGTCAGGTCGCATGCGAGTGACATGGTTCAAGGACCCCGACGGAAACATCATCAATGTCGGGAATTATTGAGCGCTGACAGACCAAGCCGCTGAAGACGTTGCATGATGATGCCACACCCGGGTATGAAACAATGATTCATATACGGATGTGGCGACATGTTGATGAACCAAGCCGAATACGACAAACATCTCAAAGGCTTTAGGATCACCGGCTGCGCCATCCGCTCCAGGGATGCCTTTTACTTTGTGGCGATTGCGGACAGCCCTAATCGTGCGCGTCCGGAAAGCGATCTCACGACCCGCGTCATCCCGTACTTTTTTGAAGAGATAGAGAAACGCTGGGGACACATTAATTATACGGGCTACAGTAGGACCCTTGCAGGCACCTCCCAAAATCCTGAGTCAAAGTTCGTCGGCGTGGACAGAGGCGGACAGGTCATGGTGGTCGGCGGCGGCAAGATGGAGATCGAGGATATTCCCGGAGGCCGCACCGGACCGATCCGGGGATCGGTCAATCGCGTCAGAACCATCAATGGGTTCACCCACATATGCTCGAACAATCGCGGATTGGCGCGCCGGGACGGCACCAATCTTTGGACTTCCCTATGCGGGAACCTGCCGATCAAACCCGATCCTGACGGCTTCGGAGACGCTTACGGCTTCAACGACTTCGATGCCTTTGACGACGGCGAGGTTTACTGCGTCGGCGGGCAAAGCGATGTCTGGCGCTTCGACGGCGCAAGCTGGACCCAGATCGACGTTCCGGGCAATCACAGCGAGGCCTCGAACTTCTTGACGAAGGCCGGCAGCAAGGTGGCTCGCGTCCCTCTCCATTCAGTCTGCTGCGCAGGCGACGGATACGTCTATATCGGCGGCCCCGATGGAAGTGTCTGGAAGGGACGCAACGAGAAATGGAAGCTGATTCACGACGATCGGCTATCCAGCTCCTTCAAGGACATGGTTTGGTTCCAGGATCGCGTTTACTGCACATCGGATTATGGTCTCTGGGAAATCGTGAACGACGAGGTGCGGCCCTGCGATGTGTCCGAAGAGATCACCCTATGCTCCGGCAATCTCGCGGTCGCGGACGGCGTCATGCTTCTCGCAGGCGAAGGTCGTGCGGCCTATCACGATGGCCATGAGTGGAAGCTGATGTTCAACACTGCCAACTTCACATAAAAAGAAAAGGCGCCCTTTCAGGCGCCTTCTTCATTTCACTCTGTTCTTAATCAGCGGCGGCGCGGGCTCTTCTCGAGCCATGCCACCTGCGCGCCATCACCACGGCGTCCTTCGGAGCGCTGTGCGGGCTTGCCCTGCGCTGAGCGCTGAGGCTGCTGCGGGCGCTGGCCCTGGGCAGGCTTCTGGCCTTGAGCGGGACGCTGCTGCTGACCGGCAGCCTGTCCGTTGCCCTGCTGCTGTCCGCCGGGCTTGCCGCCACGACCGCGACGACGCTTTGGGCCCTTGTCGGCATTCGGATCGCTGTTGCGGGGCTGCCCGTGGCCCTGATGTCCACGCGCATGCGGCGCGGGACGACCGCGCTGGTGATCGCGGCGATCATTGTTCTCCGACGGAGGCGGAGCGGCAGGCAAGCCTTCCGGCAGCGGCATGACCGGCACCTTCAGGCGCGTCAGCTTTTCGATGTCCTTCAGGTACGCCTTTTCCTCGTCGTTGCAGAACGAGATGGCAAGACCCGTCGCACCTGCGCGCGCGGTACGGCCGATGCGGTGCACGTAGGATTCCGGGACGTTCGGCAGATCGTAGTTGATGACGTGCGTCACGCCTTCAACGTCGATGCCGCGCGCGGCGATGTCGGTGGCGACGAGCACACGGCACGAGCCGTCGCGGAAACCGGCGAGCGCACGCTCGCGCTGCGGCTGCGACTTGTTGCCGTGAATGGCGGCGCCCGAAATGCCGGCCTTGTCGAGGCCGCGCACCACCTTGTCCGCGCCGTGCTTGGTGCGGGTGAAGACAAGCACGCGATCAATAGCTGGATCGCGCAGGAGAGTCTCGAGCAGAACCTGCTTGCGGCCCGTCTGCACGAAGATCACGCTCTGCTCCACGCGCTCGGCGGTGGTGGCAACGGGCGTCACCGCCACATGGGCCGGATTGCGCAGGAACGACTCCGCCAGAGTCGAGATCGTCTTCGGCATGGTGGCCGAGAAGAACAGGCTCTGACGCTCCTTCGGCAGCAGCGTCACAATGCGCCTCAGCGCATGGATGAAGCCGAGATCGAGCATCTGGTCGGCCTCGTCGAGAACGAGGATCTCGATGTCGCGAAGCGACAACGAGCGGCGATCCACGAGGTCGATGAGACGGCCCGGCGTTGCGACGAGAACGTCGACGCCATGCGCCAGCGCCTTCTCCTGGCGGGAGATGGTGACGCCGCCGAACACCACTTCCGTGGTGAGGCGCAGGTTGCGGCCATAGGCCTTGAAGCTGTCGGCGATCTGGCCGGAGAGTTCACGGGTCGGGCTCAACACGAGCACGCGCGGGCTCTTCGGCTTGCGCGCCTTCGGGTTCGCAGCGAGGCGGTGCAGGATCGGCAGCGCAAAGGCAGCGGTCTTGCCGGTGCCGGTCTGCGCGATGCCGCACACGTCGCGGCCTTCCATGGCATAGGGAATGGTCTGGGCCTGGATCGGCGTGGGCTTCTCATAGCCCTCAGCGGACAAGGCCTTCAGGATCGGCTCGGCCAATCCAAAATCGGTAAAGAGTGTCAAAGTGTGTCTTTCGAACGGATGCGGTGAGCCGCAAAGCTGGTTCGGCTTGGGTTCTAAGCTAAGGCGCTTCAGGGCTCTCAAGGCGACAGCCCGCGTGTTGGGGCCGTCGTATGGGTCAAGCGATTGAAGAAGGGGACCGGGCTTTCGCCTCAAAGCGAATTTCCGTCACGCAGTCCCGCTCAAGCGGCTCTGGATAAAGAGCGCTGACGCCGTGCCGTTCATATGAGGGTTAAAGGCCTATCCGTCAACCTCAGAGGCTGACATAAAGTTTCGGACGGAAACGACGGCTAAGGGAACTGGGGCAATGCGGGGGAAGGTCTTCCTGTTCGATATGGACGGCACCTTGATCGACTCGAACGGAGTGATCGAGGAGATCTGGCACCGCTGGGCCGGCAGGCACGGCATCGACGGGCATGCCGTTCTTGCCAAGGCCCACGGGCGGCAGGCCGCGGAGACCATTCGCCTCTTCGCGCCGGGCGGCGTCGATCAGGAAGCGGAGACGGCTTGGGTCAACGAGCAGGCTGCCAGGGAGACGAAAGGCATCAAGGCAACGCCGGGAGCGAAGGCCTTCCTTGCTCAGCTCGAGCCTTATGAATGGGCCATCGTGACGTCCGCGAAGCGTTTCATCGCAGAACAATGGCTGGCTGCTGCGGGGCTGCCTCAACCCAGGACACTGATCGCGGCGGAAGACGTATCGCGGAGCAAGCCCGATCCAGAGGGGTATCGCAAGGCTGCGCAGCACCTTGGCTGTGCCGCGGCAGACGCCATTGTCTTCGAGGATGCTCAGGCAGGGCTGGAAGCAGGACGTCAGGCAGGAGCAAAGGTCGTGGGCATCGGCTCCGCGAGCCATTTGTCCCACCTCGCCGACAGCTGGATTTCAAGCTTCCGGCAGGTCGATCCATTAAGAGACCCTTCAGGCGGTTTCAGGCTTCAATTCTGATCCCATCTTCCGTTCGCCATCCGAGCCCGAAAGAACGATCATGTCTTCCCCCACCCGCATGCCCTGGGGTTTTGTCTCCGCTCTGTCCCTGAGCGTCCTGATCTCCTACGGTACGATCTTCTATGCCTTCGCTCTTTTCATAGAGCCGATGAGCCAGGAGCTTGGCTGGGACAAGTCGGAACTCGTGGCCGCTTATTCGCTGGCGCTCGGCACTTCCGCCTTCTTCGCCGTGCCGGTTGGGCGTCTCATCGACCTTGGCTATGGCCGCACAGTCATGACGGCAGGCTCGGTTCTGGCCGCGGCCCTGATGGTGATCTGGTCACGGATCGAAAGCTATCCGGTTTTCATCGCCGTGTGGGCGGCCTTCGGCCTTTCCATGAGCAGCGTGTTCTACGAGCCGGGCTTTGCGGTCTTGGCCCGCAGGCTCGGGTTTCTCACGCGACGGGGCATCACCTTCATGACCCTGGTCGGCGGCTTCGCGAGCACGGTCTTCATTCCCCTCACCCATCTGCTTGTCGAGCACCTCGGTTGGCGCAATGCCCTCCTGGTGCTCGCCGCTTTCAATCTCTTCGTCTGCGCGGTCGTGCATGCGGTTTTCATTCCGCCGGCCCTGAAGCCGTCCTTGCCCTCTCATGCCGATGAACCCCGCGCGCTTCCGCAAAACGCCCGCCGCGTGCTTCTCAAAGCCTCCTTCTGGTGCTTCGTCACCTCTTCGGTTCTTCAGGGCCTCATCGCAGCAGGCCTGCCCATCCACCTGATCCCGCTCCTTACCGAAAGAGGCTATAGCCTGGAGATGGCCGTGATCGCTTTCTCCATCATCGGTCCCGCTCAGGTGGCAGGACGGATGACGATGGCGCTGGGAGAGCGCGCTTTCGGCATGAAGGGCACCGGAATCGTCACATTGGGCCTTGGTGTCCTTGCTTTCGGGCTCCTGCCGCTGCTTCCTCCCGGCTCCTGGCTGGTGGCCGCCTTCGCGATGCTGTTCGGCGCCTCCAACGGCATGATGACCATCGTACGCGCCCTCCTGCCTCCTGAGCTGTTCGGACGGGAAAGCTACGGCACCGTCCAGGGGATGATCGCCATGCCCGTGCGCCTGACCACGGCCGCCGCTCCCTTCCTGTTCGGAGCGCTCTGGGCGTGGTGGGGCAGTTACAGTTCGGTCATGATCCTGTGCTTAGGCATGTCCATCTGTTCCCTAGGGTTCTTCCTGGCCGTGCTTTTGTTGCAAAAGGGGCGTGATAACCCCGAAAATTCGCTTGCGTTAGGCGGCTAAAGAACTCATTGCAAACTGACTGAAATTGCCTGGTTTAGAGAAAGACGCGTTCCGTGACGGCAGTAACTGATCTCCTCATCATCGGTGGCGGCATCAATGGCGCGGGCATCGCGCGCGATGCGGTGGGCCGGGGCCTTTCCGTGGTGCTCTGCGAGCAGGGCGATCTGGCGGGCTATACTTCCTCAGCCTCGACCAAGCTTATCCATGGCGGCCTGCGCTATCTGGAGTATTACGAGTTCCGCCTGGTCCGCGAGGCCCTGTTCGAGCGTGAGCGCCTGCTGAACTCCGCTCCGCACATCATCTGGCCGCTGCGCTTCATCCTGCCGCACGAGAAGGGCATCCGCCCGGCCTGGTTCGTGCGCCTCGGCCTCTTCCTCTACGACCACCTCGCCCCGCGCAAGAAACTGCCGGGCACGGAAACCATCAAGCTCACCAAGCACGCAGCCGGCCAGGGCCTGAAGCCCGGCTTCGACACCGCCTTCGTCTATTCGGATTGCTGGGTCGAGGACAGCCGCATGGTGGCGCTGAACGCCATCGACGCCTCCGAGAAGGGCGCCGATATCCGCGTGCGCACCAAGCTCGTCTCCGCGCGCCGCGACGGCAAGGTCTGGGTGGCCAGCTTGCAGAACACCCAGACCGGCGAAACCCAGGAAGTCCGCGCCAAGGTCATCGTCAATGCGGGCGGCCCCTTCGTGGCGGACGTGCTCAATTCCAAGCTCGGCCTCAACACCACGAAGAACGTGCGCCTCGTGAAGGGCAGCCACATCGTTGTGCCGAAGCTCTTCGACACCAAGGAAGCTTTCATCCTGCAGAACACGGACAAGCGCATCGTGTTCGCGATCCCCTACCAGGAGAAGTTCACCCTCATCGGCACCACCGACATTCCGGTCGAGTCCGTGCCAGACAAGAAGGTGGAGATCAGCCCGGAGGAGGTGCAGTACCTCTGCAACATCGTGAACCACTTCTTCAAGAAGCAGGTCACGCCGGCGGAAGTGGTGTGGAGCTATTCCGGGGTGCGTCCGCTCTTCGACGACGGCTCGTCCAACGCCTCCGCCGTGACCCGCGACTATGTGTTCGACATGGACGCGCCGGAAGGACAGGCTCCCGTGCTGTCGATCTTCGGCGGCAAGATCACCACGTTCCGCAAGCTCTCGGAGCACGCCCTCGAAGAGCTGAAGGCCTATTTCCCGGACATGAAGCCGTCCTGGACGGAAACCGCCAAGATGCCGGGCGGCGACATCATCGACGCCGATTTCGACAAGTTCTTCGCCACCGTGCGCCAGCGCTGGTCGTTCCTGCCCGAGCAGGTCGCCTACCGCCTGTCGCGCGCCTACGGCACGCGCATTCTCGAATTGCTGGGCGAGGCCAAGTCCATGGCAGACCTGGGCGAGGATTTCGGCGCGGGCCTGACGGCGGCGGAAGTCGACTACCTCGTGCGCCGCGAATGGGCGCGCACCGCAGAGGACATTCTCTGGCGCCGCTCCAAGCTCGGCCTGCATGTTCCGGCCGACGCCGCAGCCAGGATCGATGCGCATATCGCGAAACAGAAAGCAGCATCCATCGCGGCTCAGTAAGCATCGGAAGGCCTGCCCATGGCTCAGTATATCGGCGCAATCGATCAAGGCACGACGAGCTCGCGCTTCATCGTGTTCGACAAGGCGGGAAGCATCGTCTCCGTCGGACAGAAGGAGCACGCGCAGATCTATCCCAAGCCCGGCTATGTGGAGCATGATCCGCTTGAGATCTGGCGCAACACGGAAAGCGTGATTCAGGAGGCTCTGGCGAAGGGAGGCCTGAAGCCTCAGGAACTCGCTGCCATCGGCATCACCAACCAGCGTGAGACCACGCTGATCTGGGACAGGCGCACCGGCAAGCCTTTGCACAATGCGCTCGTCTGGCAAGACACGCGCGTCGACGCAATCGTCGACGAGTTCGCGAAGGATGGTGGGCATGACCGCCTGCGCACTAAGACAGGCCTTCCGCTCGCAAGCTACTTCTCCGGCCTCAAGCTGCGGTGGCTGCTCGACAACGTTCCCGGCGCGCGTGAGAAAGCGGAAGCTGGCGATGTGCTGTTCGGCAATATCGACACCTGGCTCGTCTGGAACCTGACGGGCGGCGTGAACGACGGCTGCCACATCACCGATGTGACCAATGCCAGCCGCACGCAGCTTATGAACCTGGCAAGCCTCGAATGGGATGAGGAGATTCTCTCTCTCTTCAATATTCCCCGGGCCTGCCTACCGCAGATCAAGTCGTCGAGCGAGGTCTACGGCATCGCCAAGGACAATCTGGCGGGTGTGCCGATTGCAGGCATTCTCGGTGACCAGCAGGCCGCTCTCGTGGGCCAGGCCTGCTTCCAGCCGGGCGAAGCCAAGAACACCTACGGCACCGGCTGCTTCATGCTCATGAACACTGGCGAGACGCCCTACCCGTCCAAGTGCGGGCTGCTCACGACCATGGGTTACAAGTTCGGCAACGAGAAGCCGGTCTATGCGCTGGAAGGCTCCATCGCCATTGCGGGCGCTCTCGTGCAGTGGCTGCGCGACAATCTCGGCATCATCCAGGCGAGCCCCGAGATCGAGACCCTGGCCCGCAGCGTCGAGGACAATGGCGGCGTCACCATCGTGCCTGCCTTCTCAGGTCTTTACGCGCCGCACTGGAACTCCCATGCGCGCGGTCTGATCGGCGGCCTGACCCGTTATGCCACCAAGGCCCATATCGCCCGCGCGGCGCTCGAGGCCACCGCCTTCCAGACCCGCGAGGTGCTGGAAGCTATGACCAAGGATACGGGCATCGCGGTCAAAGAGCTGCGCACCGATGGCGGCATGGTGGTCAACGAGCTGCTCATGCAGTTTCAGGCAGACATCCTCAACGTGCCCGTCGTCCGTCCGGTGATCATCGAGACCACCGCGTTGGGAGCAGCCTATGCGGCAGGCCTCGCGGTCGGCTTCTGGGCGGGCAAGGACGACCTCTTGCGCAATTGGGCCATCGACAAACGTTGGACCCCCGCCATGGATGCAGCCCGCCGCTCCCGCCTCAACGCGGAATGGGACAAAGCCGTCGCCCGCTCGCTCGACTGGGCTGACTAAAGAAAAAAGCGGCCCTAAGGGCCGCTTTTTCGTATCGGCATCAGCCGTTGAGCGCTGCACGGATCTTTTCGGCAAATCCGGCCAGCTTGTCGTTGGCTTCCATCTGGCCCGTATGAGGCTTCAGAGGCACGCCCTCGAAGCGCGGAATGACATGGACATGCAGGTGGAACACCACCTGTCCGCCTGCGCTCTCGTTGAACTGCTGGATCGTCAGACCGTCGGCGGAGAAAGCGTCCTTCGCCGCGCGGGCTACGACCTGGACGGCCTTCGAGAGCTCCGCGAGATCGTCCGGCTTCGCATCGAAGATGTTGCGGGACTTCGCCTTGGGCACGACCAGCACATGCCCGTCGCCGCGAGGCATGATGTCCATGAAGGCCAACACATGCTCGGTCTCATAGACCTTGTGGCACGGCAGCTCGCCCTTGAGGATCTTCGCGAACACGTTGTTGTCGTCGTAGGTCATTCTGCCCTCTCATCATGCATGGTCATGGCATTCATATACCGGCCCATTGCTTCCCGGAAACGGCCCGCATGCCCGCTCCAGCCCTGGATTTCTCAGAAGAAAGCCTTGGAGCCAAGAATTCTGTATCGAGTCAATCCATGGCCGGACAGGGAAGCTCAGCGTCAAACCTAAGCGGTTATCGGACATCATGAGGCAATTTTCAGAATATTAACGTTGAAACGCGCCCGGTTTAAAGGACGGCGCGGCAACGGGAATGCTTGCAAACTCTGCATTCGACTCAACCGACACAAAATACTAAAGCCGACACCGTCTTAACTTCTTAAATAGATTTGCCCCTTTGCTGTGTCATTCCAGATTGTCGCACCCCTCACGACCGAAGGCACAAACAACAAAACTCGGCCATTATTTAAGCGTAGCAATCAAAGCGGAATAGGTTCTTCATCTCGATTGCTTTTATTCATGAGAACTTTTTTGCAAAGGTTCCGCCCTTCTGGCCGGAACCATCGAATTTGCGAGTGGTTGTTCAACCACGAACACAATTCATGAAGGAGGCATAAGATGGCGCCCAGTGGTTCGACTTCAAAGCGCGGTTTCGCATCCATGGATTCTGACCGCCAGCGTGAAATCGCAAGTAAAGGCGGCAAGAGCGTTCCGGCTGAGAAAAGGTCTTTCTCGCAGGACCGAGAGCTTGCCTCCGAGGCAGGCCGCAAGGGCGGGCAGGCCTCGGGCAACACGCGCGGCAACCAGGAATAACCCGTTCCAGTTCCCATATTCAAAGGGGCCGCTCAGCGGCCCCTTTATTTGGCGTTTCTGCAAGTCGCCAAAGATATCAGAAGCTGAAATGACGCCCGGACCGGTCGAAGGCCTCGACGATTGCCTCCTGTCGTACGCCTTCGACCCCGACGACCGCCCTGAACTCGCTCACATCGGGCATCGGGAAGACGATCGTTCCAAGATCGATATGTCTTGCAAGCTCCCCAGCAAGGGCGGACAGAAGATCCAGCGGCGATACCTCCAGGAAAACCGAAGCCTCCCGGGCCACATCCGAACCGGGCTGCCGCGACGCACCTATCAAGGCCATGAGGCAATACTCGTCGAAACTTCCGTGACGTGAGCGGACCTGCCGATGATTGAAAGCCCTCCCCCGCTGACGGGTGAGCGCAAAGGCCAAAAGCAGGGCATCCGATACGATCCCTTTGGCCGCAGCCGGCTCAACGAAGGATGAAAGCGCCTGCTCAGGAGCATCCAGCAGCGACAGATCGTACTGATCGTCGAGACTGCCGATGGACCGAAAGACATCCAGCACCGGCACGGCACTGGGATGAAAGAGGACGGCAATAGGATCGGGTTGAACTGAATGCGGGAATACTTCTGACATCAAAACAAGCCTAAAAACGGTTTGAAGCTTACGGATTGCGCTGGACGCCCGGAGTTGCTCCCCAAGACAAGGCAGGCACGACAAGGTGCCTTCTCAGCATGAGGGGACACGTGACCTCGTCCTGCTGGCAGGCGGCGACAATGCCGCTGAGCATCCAGGCCACATTCGGCTTTTCACGGGCAGACGAGCTCGAAGCGAGCCGGGAGAACTCGTCCGGCAGTTCCTCCTGGCACAAGGCCGCATCCAATTCATTGGTCGCAGTCATCGTCGTCTCCGCATCTCTTGTGCTTCGGCAACGTGCCCGCAACGCCCCGGTTCCTCTGCAACCGGCACTTCGATTCAAGGCAGCACGATTTTTTGAAAAATGCCTGGAACTCCTTTCGTTTAGCCGGCGTTATGCAAGCAACCGGTCCGAACGCCCCCTCGGACTGGCACCTTTAAAGGCGCAGTCATTCGTGGCTGCGCCTTTTATTTTGCCGTTTTCCCAAAAGAAACGGCGCCCCGAAAATCGGAGCGCCGCGGACTAGGCTCTAGCCTTGAGGCAATTACTTCTGCGGTGTCGTATTGGTCGTGCCCGTTGTGCCGGTGTTCGAGCGGTTGGCATCGGCGTCAGCGTTCGCCTTGAAAGCGGGAGCGGCCTGAAGCTCGGCCTTCGTCATCCGGAGGATGACCCGATCCGGCTCGTTCGAGGAGGACGCATTGCTGTTGGCCGCAGGAGCGTTGTTGGTCGCCATATTCGGGTTCGATGCAGTCGAGCCGGTGGTCGCCACATTGTTGTCCGTGGCGCTCGCCTGCTGATTGCTGGCAAATTCCAGGGAGCCGAACGGAACGGCCACGTCCTTTTCACCAATACCCAAAAAGCCGCCGACGCCGACCACGACAGCCATCACTTGAGCGTTGCGGTCAACGATCACATCGTTGATGTCGCCGATGGATTCATTGTTGGTGCTGACGACACGGGTGCCGATCAGATCCGAGGCCATCATCTGGCTCGACTGCATCTGTGTCATGAACTGGCCCGGCGTTGCGCCGCCCTGGCTCATGGCGGAGGAATTCGTGGACAAGGCACCTGACGCGCCCGGCTGCATGGCCGGTGAGCCCGAGGTCGTTGTGCCGGAACCAGAGGCGGTCGGACGATCAGTCGGAGCCGAAGGCGCAGGGGATGTCTGAGCAAAAGCGGGCGCCGCCGCGAAAGCCGTCACGACAAGGCAAGCTGCCATATGCTTCTTCAGCATCGTCAAATTCTCCTGAGTATCCGTTGAATCGCGATATGCGCCAAATGCGCTGAAGCAAAACGCTGGCTTCGTCGAGGCGTTCCAGATTTATCAGCATCTTGCAGAAGCAATCAGCAATTGATCAGATGAATTTTATTATGAATATTTATTCATAGATGCGGGAATAACTGCATTACGCACTCACATTGTCATGAAGAATATTTGAGTTTCCTCACCCCTGACAACATATCCGCTAGCCTCTGTCGTTTCACGACAGAGGCTGCTCCAGCGATGCGAGGCACAAGCTCGGCATCCTGTTGGAGCTGGCTCTTGCCAGCGGGCTCACATCGGCCACGCAGCCGACGGGCGTCTGACGCTTGACCTTGCGGGGCTCCTCGCTTTCTTCACGGGCGACAGGCGGGGTCTGAACGGCGGGCGCCTGCATCTCTTCCTTCATCGTCATGACGGGTAGATCGGTGTTCTTCGTGACGGTCGTCATGCCGGAGCGGGGGTCGGAGCGATAGAGAACCTTGCCGTCGTTTCCGCGTAGGATGACGGTCGCATGTTCAAGACCGACGATCTCAACGATGGACACGCTCGTCTGGTCCTCTGCCGGGCGCGTCATCGCCAGCCGGTCGCCCTTGGATGCCAACTGCTCCTGGAACAGCGCCGCCTTGAGGAAGTCGTGCGGGGATTGAAGGGGCGCAAATCCGGTATCGGCGAAGGCGATGCCGCCCGCCAGCAGGGCGGCTCCGGTCAGAACATAGAATTTTGTGGATGTGAGGAGCATCCCTGTCTCCCGCTGATCAGCTAAACCATTCGAGAAAACAACGCGACCTTATCTTTGATGTTCCGGCACATCTCCATGAGGATAAGCAAAGAAAAAAGGTGGGAACCTTTATTTTCCAAGCAGCGTTCTTAAAGCACCGGCCTCCTGGTCCTCCCCGCATTCCCCTTGTGCATTGGCCGGCACCTTTAGACGGGCTTTGAGAGCCCGTCTTTTTTTGTCCCGATTACAACGTGATAAAAGAAAAGCCCGGCCTGAAGGCCGGGCGATTACTTAAGCGCAACTGAGACGCCTATCAGGCCGTCGCAGCGCGAGGCTCACGCCGCCGGGCGCTCTGCTGGAAGAACAAGGCCTGGCTGATGACAGCAGACACGTTGGCCGGCTGGAACGGCTTGGCGATGAGGAAGGCCGGTTCCGGCCGCTCACCGGTGAGGAAGCGCTCCGGATAAGCGGTGATGAAGATCACCGGCACTTCGAAGGATTTCAGAAGGTCGTTGACCGCGTCGAGACCGGAGCTGCCATCGGCAAGCTGAATATCCGCCAGGATCAGGCCAGGCTGCTTGCTGGAGGCGAGCTTGACGGCTTCCGTGCGTGTCCGGGCGACGCCCGTCACGTTGTGACCGAGGCCTTCCACGAGCGCCTCGAGATCCATGGCGATCAGCGGCTCGTCCTCGATGATGAGGATGTCGGTCGCCATGTCGGCGGCCAGTTCACGTCCGGCCTCGTCGACGAGCTCGCGCACAGTCTTGGTGTCGACGTCGAGAATTTGGGCGACCTCCTCCTCTCCGAAGCCTTCGAGGCAGGACAGGAGGAAGGCTTGGCGCGGCAGGGGAGTGATCTGGCCTAGGCGGACCTCCGCCGGCAGATCGCGCTGAATCTGCTCGCTGCGTCCGTTGACGGAGAGCGAATTCCAGATGCGCGTGAAGACCTGGAAAAGTTCCACCTTGACGTTGCCGGACGGCCCGATGGTCTCAGGCTCGCTTACCAGGGTCTCAAGGGTCGCAGCCACATAGGCATCACCAGCCATCTGGCTGCCTGTGAGAGCGCGTGCATAACGACGAAGATACGGTAAATGCTGGACGACAAGCTGAGCTGTCGACATTCGCTTCCCCTTATAGTGCTTATGACTCGTTGTACCGATGGACCATTCAACGCTGCAAAGCTGCAAAAGTTCCATTTCTGGAACTGAGTTCAACAACAAGCGTTATTGCTCGAAAATGAGTATAGAGCTACTGCCAAGGTTGGCTATCCCTTAATAATATTCCGGGATGGCAAGGGGAATCAGATGACAGGTGACAAGGGGAACAAGCTGGCCCGGGCGCTCTCGGGCGAGCCTACCAATGGCAAGCTTGGAACCGACGCAAAACTCGACAGCGGCAGCCAGAAACGTATCGGCGACCAATTGCGCGCCATGTACGACGAATTGATGCAGCAGCCCGTTCCGGACCGTTTCAAGGAATTGTTGGACCAGCTCGACAGGAAGAAAGACGGGCCCCAATGACCCAAGAGCCTGACCTGCGAGAGGCTCTGCTGGCTGCAGTCCCCGGTTTACGCGCCTTCGCCATCTCGCTCTCAGGTCAGGTCGACAAGGCGGACGACCTTGTCCAAGACACCCTCCTCCGCGCTCTCGCCAATCTTCATCGCTTCCAGCCAGGCACGAACCTGAATGCCTGGCTCTTCACGATCCTGCGCAACCTCTTCCATTCCGAGTATCGCAAGCGCCGTCGCGAGGTCGAGGACCCCACCGGATCGTTCGCAGCCCGCCTGAAGGTCCAGCCCGAACAAGGCGTGCATCTCGATTTCGAAGATTTTCGCGTGGCCCTGTCGGAACTCCCGTCCGACCAGCGCGAGGCGCTGCTGCTGGTCGGCGCTTCCGGTTTTTCCTATGAGGAAGCCGCCAGCATCTGCGGCTGCGCCGTCGGTACCATCAAGAGCCGCGTCAACCGTGCGCGCCTGCGCCTGGCCGCGGCCTTGAACGTGAGCGACATCGATGATCTCGGCCCCGACAGCATGACCCGCGCAGCCCTTCAAAATTGACGCTTCAAAAAGAAAAACGCCGCCCTTGAGAGGCGGCGTTCTCATGAAGCCAGGGAAGGCTTCCTACATGGGGCTTCTTCCGCGCAGAAGACCGATCACGGCCGAGATGGCGAAGAGCACGATCGCCACGAAGAAGATCAGCTTTGCGATCTCGACGGCAGTCCCGGCGATGCCGCCGAAACCGAACAGCGCTGCGACCAGCGCGATGATGAGAAAAGTGACAGCCCAACCGAGCATGGTGTTACCTCGCTAAGATTTAGGATCGGCTTTGTGAACCGATGCGCTGAAACAACTCCAAGCGCGGCCGTGTGGTTCCGCATGAAAGACGCAGAACTGCGATTTGAGGAAGCTCGGCATAAGTATTTTCCGAAATCGCCTGAGTATGGAACCCGGCTCTTTCAGGTACGTTTTTCAGAACACTTGGGAGAAATGTCGATGACCCGTTCAGTTGCCCTTCGTGCATTTATTCTTTTCACCGTTCTTACTTTGCTTGCAGGCGTCACCGGAATGGCCTCGCAGGCTGAAATTGCAGAAGTCGTTTTCCTGATCGGTGCGTCCCTGTCCGCCGTGCTGCTGTTCTTCGCGCTCACGGTGCAGGCCCCCGCTCCGATACCCGTTCGGGTGCGTCGCCGTCGCTGAGATGCCTCGTCCTTCACGAAAAAGGCGGCTCGAGCGAGCCGCCTTTTTTTGTTGTCAGGATTCGGTTGGATCGCCGCCGTTCGGATGCAGCACCGAGCCTGTGATATAGGAGGCGTCTTCGCAAGCGAGAAAGAGATACGAAGGCGCGACCTCGTTGGGCTGGCCCGGACGCTTGAGCGGCGTATTCGCGCCGAAGCTCTTCACTTTCTCCGCCGGGAAGGTCGATGGGATTAGAGGTGTCCAGATCGGTCCTGGCGCGACACCGTTCACGCGGATGCCCTTCTCCGCGAGCTTCTGCGCCAGGGAGCGCGTGAAAGCGACGATGGCGCCTTTGGTCGCACTGTAATCGA
The DNA here is from genome assembly GCF_022346925.1 of Microvirga sp. ACRRW. Taxonomy (GTDB): domain Bacteria; phylum Pseudomonadota; class Alphaproteobacteria; order Rhizobiales; family Beijerinckiaceae; genus Microvirga. Next base: position 407,385 of record NZ_JAKRNJ010000002.1, on the reverse strand, counting down.
GCAGATCAGAACTGCCGCGATAGGCGGTGACGGAGGTGGTGTTGATGATGGCGGCACCCTGCTTCAGATGCGGCATCGCAGCCTGCGTCATATAGAAATAACCAAAGATGTTCGTGCGAAACGTGCGGTCGATCTGCTCGGGCGTGATCTCCGCCATCTCCTTTTGAGGATGCTGCTCGGCCGCGTTGTTGATGAGCACATCGAGCTTGCCGAATTGCTTGACGACTTGATCGATTGCGGAGCGGCAGAAAGTGGGATCGCCGATGTCGCCCGCGATGGTCAGGCATGTGCGCCCTTCCCTCTCCACGAGCTTCTTGGTCGCCTGCGCATCCTCGCTCTCATTGAGATAGACGATGGCGACATCCGCGCCTTCGCGCGCGAAGAGAACCGACACCGCGCGGCCGATGCCGCTGTCGCCGCCGGTGATGAGCACCGTCTTTCCCTGCAAGCGATTGCTGCCCGGATAACGCGGCTCGTAATCAGGCCTCGGATTCATCTCGGTTTCATGACCGGGCTGCTGATCCTGTACCTGGGGAGGAAGTGTCTGCTTCTGTTCGGAACTCATCGCACCATCCTTCTTTGAAAAGCGATACGGGCTCCGGCTCCTCATTGAGCAAAGAAAAGCCCGCGTTGATGGCTCAACGCGGGCTCCGAAGACGTGTTCCTGGTACGTGCTTTAAGCGCGCGGAGCCTCGTCGGCGTGCTGCGACCCCATGTTCAGGAGATGATACAGGATGATCGCCCCGAAGGTCGCGGTGCCGATGCCGTCGAGAGTGAAGCCCGCGACATTCAGCTTGAAGTTACCGGCGCCCAGGATCAGGGCGGCAGCGACCGTGATGAGATTGCGCGGGTTCGAGAAATCGACCCGGCTCTCTACCCAGATGCGGCCCGCCGTTGCGGCGATGAGGCCGAACACCACGATGGACAATCCGCCGAGCACCGGCCCCGGAATGGTGCCGATGAAAGCGCCGAACTTCGGCGAGAGGCCGAGCAGAAGCGCGAAGCCTGCGGCGATGATGAAGACCAGCGTCGAGTAGATGCGGGTCACGGCCATCACGCCCATGTTCTCGGCGTAAGTGGTCATGCCCGTGCCGCCGGCGGAGCCGGAGAGCATCGTGGCAAGGCCGTCGCCCATGAAGGCGCGTCCGAGATAGGGATCGAGGTTGCGGCCCGTCATGGCGCCGATGGCCTTGATGTGCCCGAGGTTCTCGGCGACCAGAATGATGGCGACGGGCGCGATCAGGCTCATGGCCCGCGTGTCGAAGACAGGGCTCTGGAAGGTCGGCAGGCCGAACCAGGCCGCCTCGCCGATCTTCGTGAAGTCGATGGGCGCGCCGTAGCCCAGATGGTTCGCGAAGATGTAGTAGACCAGGTAGCCCATGGCGCCGCCGAGCAGCACCGGCAGGCGCTTCCACATGCCCGGCGCATAGACCGCGACGAGGCCGACCGAGAGCGCCGTCGCAAGAGCGATCCAGCGGGCGAAGTCGGAGCCGTTCGCATTGTCGGGCGTCACACCAGACGCGCTGTTGATGGCGATCGGAGCCAGCACGAGGCCGATGGCGGCCACGATGGCACCGGTGACCACCGGCGGCATGAGCTTCTCGATCCAGCGATGCCCGATCACCTGGACGATCAGGCCGATGGCGAAATAGAGCGCACCGGCCGCGATGATGCCGCCGAGCGCAAGAGGAATGTTCGGGTTCGGGCTGCCGACCGAAGCGCCCATCGCCACCAGTACGGGGCCGATGAAGGCGAAGCTCGAGCCGAGATAACTCGGCACCCGGCCGCCGACCACGAAGAAGAAGATCAGGGTGGCGAGGCCAGAGAAGAGAATGGAGACGTTCGGGTCGAAGCCCATCAGGATGGGGGCCAGCACCGTGGCGCCGAACATGGCCACCACATGCTGCAGACCGACGACGATCATCTGACCCGTCGGCAGCCGCTCATCCGGCATGATGATGCCTTCGTTCTTCAAGGTCCATTTAGGCAGGAAACTATCGCTCATGTTCTATTCCCCCAGACAATGACGCTTGAGGTGGCACCCTAGTGCCAGGCCGGGAGGAAAAGCTAGCGCCCGGGAACACTTATTAACCGCCACGACAGCCCCATTTCTGGACAAGTGCCTGTTCGGCAGCCACATCATGTCCCCCTACGAGCAAGAAGGATCAGCGATGCGCAAGGACCAGAACGTGCCGGAAGGCGTGGTGCACTCCCTCCGGATCGACAGCGAGTGCCTGAAAGGGAACCTCCTCGGTGATCCCGCAAGGCGGCGGATCGACGTCTATGTACCTGCCGGCCATGACGGGCGCGGCCTCCCCCTCCTCGTGGATCTCGTGGGCTACACGGCGGGCGGGCCTGCGCATACCAACTGGAAGAATTACGGCGAGAGCGTTCCGGAGCGGCTCGACCGCCTGATCGGCACGGGCGCCATGCCTCCGACAGTCGTCGCCTTCCCCGATTGCTTCACGCGCCTCGGCGGCAACCAATATGTCGACAGCGCCGCGATGGGCCTGTGGGAGACCTTCCTGATCCGCGAGATGCTGCCTTTCGTGGAACAGCGCTTCGGCTGCGGCGGGGACGGACGACGCGGCGTTTTCGGCAAGAGTTCAGGTGGCTACGGCTCTCTGGTCCATGCCCTGCGCCATGGCGGCTCGGTGTGGGCAGCAGCGGCTTCTCACTCAGGCGATGTGGGCTTTGAGTATCTCTATCATCTCGGCGAGTTCGCGGGCGCGCTGCGCCATCTGGCGAGCCACGGCATGTCCATCGAAAAGTTTCTGAACAAGTTCGCGGAAGGGCCGAAGGCGAAGGATCAGGATTGGCACGTGTTGATGATCCTCGCCCAGGCCGCGAGCTTCGATCCCGATCCGAGCCAGTTCTGCGGCATCAGGCTGCCCGTCGATCTTCACACCTGCGAAGTCATCGAGGAACGCTGGACGAACTGGCTGCGATGGGATCCGCTGCGCATGGTCGACGACAAGCAGGCCCAGGACAACCTGCGCAAGCTGAAGGCCTTCTACATCGATTGCGGCGACATCGATCAGTACAACATGGTCTATGGCTCGCGCCAATTGCACCGCAAGCTGGAGACTGCCGGCATCGCGCATGTTTACGAGGAATTCCCCGACAATCACTCGTCGGTGGATTACCGGATGGATGTGAGCCTGCCTCTTCTCGCAAAAGCTCTCGCCTGACGAAAGATCAGGCTCCGCCGGGCTCATCCTCGGTGGGCAATTCGCAATGGTTGTGAATGTGCGTGGCGGCGTGTGCAGCATGCCCCATGCCCACCACGATCTGGTCGATGCCGCGCACAATGTCACCTGCTGCATACAGCCCCTTCACGCTCGTCTGGCAATGGCTGTCGACGATCAGGCTGCCTGACGGATCGTGCTCTGCGCCCAAAGACAATGCGAGATCGGAGCGGTACTTCAAGCCCAAGGCTGAATAGAGCACATCGAAGCGATGCTCCTTGCCGTCGAAGTGGAGAGCGGAAATCCTGTCTTTCTCCATGTCGAGAGACTCGACGGGCGTTTCGACCATCTTGATGCCATGCTCGTCGAGCCTGCCGCGCTGCTCCGCATTCAATTCGAGAGGCTGGCCCAACGTGAGCAGCGTCACGTCGCGGGAATAGGTGCGGGCGATGAACACCGCCTCCCCAATGCCGTGAGCGCCATAGGCGATGACGGCGATCTTCCGGTCGCGGGATTCATAGCCGTCACAGATAGGACAATAGCGCACGAGACCGCGCTGAACGGCATGAGGCACATTCGGCAGATCGGGCTCGATATCCACCGCGCCCGTTGCCAGCACCACCCGCCGGGCCGCGATCTGCCCGGTGCGGCCATCGTCGTCCTCGACCAAAGCGATGAAACGATCCGGCTGCTTGCTCAGGCCCGTGACCCGCCCTGCCCTGATGCATTTACCGTACTGTTCCAGATTGGTGCGCGCCCGGGCCAGGAGATCCTTGCCGGAAATCCCATCCGCAAACATGGGAATATTGTGGCTCGTCGGAATCCACGCCGCCCTCGGCGTGCCGCTGTCAACGATCAGGAAGCGGCGCTTGAACCGCGCCAGATAGAGACCTGTCGTCAACCCTGCCGGCCCGCCGCCGACGATCAGGCAATCGAGCATATCCGCATTGGACGCCATGCAGCCTCGTTCCCCCTCGTGTGATGCTCCCAGAGGAAGCACAACACATCAGGAGCGAAAAAGATCAGGCGCGCGTCAAATCCCCAAGGCGAAGACGCAACCGCCTCTCATAATACGTGGGCGGATTGCGCTCCTTACCGTCCCATAAGAAAAGGCTCCAGCGGCTTTCCGCTGGAGCCCAATCGGGATTTCCTGTTGTCCAGGTCCGCCAGGGCGGTGGTGAAGGGGCCGCCCTGCCAGTTTCTTACGTTCCGGAATAAATCCAGAAATTCGCCGCGGTCAGATCCGCCCGCGAGCCCATGTAGGTCTCGATCGTCGCAAACCACACCTTGTCGAACCGCGAGCCCGTGCCGTCCTGGTCGTAGTACAGACGCCCGTTCGACTTGTCGTACAGGATCTGCGCCCGCGCCTCCGTCGCCACCGTGCCCAGCACAAACGCCGCAGCGTCCAGAACCTTGTTGTTCTCCGTCGTCTTGAAGCCGCTGAACCCGAACTGGCGGTTCAGCCAGATCATGTCGTTCTCGCCCCCCGTCGTGCTCGCCCGGAAGTCCTTGATGCTGTCCCGGTTGGTCGTCGCATCCGGCGCATACTGGAACTGGAAGACGTCGTTGCCTTCCCCGCCCCACAGGTTGTCGTTGCCTTCACCGCCGCGCAGGGTGTCGTCGCCCTTGCCGCCATTCAGGTTGTCGTTGAAGCCGCCACCATAGATCTTGTCCGAGGTGTCGGCCTCCTCCACGAACTCAATGAAGAGGTCGCGTGCGTTGATGCGCAGCGTCGTGATCGCCGAGGCCCCGCCGTCCGCCTTGTCCTCGAAGGCCTGCACCTGGATGGTGTAGTACTTCGCCGAGCTGCTCAGCTGCTCGTAGTCGATGGCGATACTGTTGGCGACCTTGATCACCCAGCGGCCATCTTCCTGCACCAGCTTGAACCGGCCGCCGGCATCGTCCTTCAGCTCGAAGCGCAGCGGGTCGCCGTCCAGGTCGGTGGCGGTCAGCGCGGCCACGACGATGTCGTTGCTCGTGCCCTCGCGCACCGCAGCAGTGCCCGAAACCCACCGAACATCCGTCGGAGCATGGCTTCCTGTGTCCTCCACGGTCACCGTCACCGAGCCTTCCACGATGCTGTTCGGTGCCCCCATGTCGTCGTTGGCGACAATGACATAGGACTTGGTTTCCGTAGCCGCCACGCCCGGAGACTTCACCAGCATCAGCACGTTACCGACGAACTTGTAGTATCCGTCCTCGCTGGTGTCGTACAGCAAGCCGTCCGAGTGCTTGAACTTGTAAATGATCGTCTGTCCGTCGAGATCCACCGCATCGAATGTCAGCAGCGCTCCGAGGGCGGCTCCTTCCTTGATCGTGAAGCTGCCAGACGGCACCGTCGGCGCGTAGTTGCCCGTGGCATCGTCCGGATCCTTGATCGTGACGGTGATCGTGCCCTCCACCTCGCTGTTAGGCGCGCCCTGGCCGTCATTGGCGACAACGACATAGTTCCTGATCGTGTCGGCATCCACTGCCGCGGCGCCGAGCGCCACGAGACGGTTGCCCTCGAACCTGAACAACCCATCCTCGCTTGTGTCGTACAGCAAGCCGTCCGAGTGCTTGAACTTGTAGACGATCGTCTGTCCGTCAAGGTCGGTGTCCGCCAGGATGAGAACAACACCCAGCGCACCGTTGGCCCAGTCAAGCGTCCGCGACGGGTCGGTCGGCGCATGGTTGCCGCTCGGCTCATCCAGGTTCTTGATCGTCACCTTGATCGTGCCGGTCACGGTGCCGTTGGGAGTTCCCGAACCGTCGTCCGCCACCACGGTGTAGTTCTTCGCCGTGTCGCGGTCGACAGCTTCCGCGCCGATGGCCTCCATCCTGTTGCCGACGAAGCGGAACAGGCCATCCTCGCTCTCAGCGTGCAAGGTGCCATCCGACCACTTGAACTTGTACGAGATGGTCTCTCCGTCGAGGTCCATCTCCGCCAGGATCAGGACGGCACCCATCACCCCTTCAAACCAGTCTACGGCTCGTGACGGGTCGGTCGGAGCATGGTTGCCGGTCGCCTCATCCAAGTTCTTGATGGTGATGGTGATCTGACCGTTCACGACGCTGTTGGGAGCGCCCTGCCCGTCATCCGCCACCACGTTGTAGATCTTGATCGTGTCGCGTTCCACCGTGGCGCCGGTTGCAGCTTCGAGCTTGCTGCCGACAAAGCGGAATAGCCCATCCTCGCTCTCATCGTGCAGCGAGCCGTCACGCCACTTGAACTTGTAGGTAACGGCTTGGCCGTCAAGGTCCCTATCCGCCAGGATCAGGACATCGCCAAGCGCGCCCTCCTTCCAGTCCAATGCGCGTGTCGGATCGGGGGGAGCATGGTTGCCCGTCGTCTCGTCCTCATTGCTGATCGTGACGGTGATCGTGCCTTCCACCTCGCTGTTGGGCGCGCCCTGGCCGTCATTGGCCACGACGGTGTAAGTCTTGAGCGTATCTCGATCGACCGTAGCACCGGTGACAGCTTCGAGCTTGTTACCCACGAAGCGGAACAGCCCGTCCTGGCTTTCGTCGTGCAACGAACCGTCACGCCACTTGAACTTGTAGATGATCGTCTCGCCGTCGATGTCCGTCTCCGCCAGGATCAGAACCTCGCCCGTCGCGCCTTCCTTCCATTCGAGCGCGCGGGAAGGATCATAAGGCGAACGGTTGCCGGTGGCCTCGTCCACGTCCGTGATCGTGATGGTGAGCGTGCCTTCCACCACGCTGTTCGGCGCACCTTGGCCGTCATCGGCGACAACTGCGTAGGACTTCAGCGTGTCGCGATCGACCGAAGCGCCCACGACTGCCTCAAGCCTGTTGCCGACGAAGCGGAACAAGCCATCCTGGCTCTCGTCGTGCAACGAGCCGTCTTTCCACTTGAACTTGTAGATGATCGTCTCGCCGTCGAGATCCCTCTCCGCCAAGAACAGGACATCGCCTGTCTTGCCTTCTCTCCAGTCAAGCGAACGTGACGGATCGGACGGGGCATAGTTGCCGGTCGTCTCGTCCTCGTTCTTGATCGTGACGGTGAGCGTGCCTTCCATCTGGCTATTGGGCGCACCCTGACCGTCATCGGCAACGATGACATAGGTCTTGAACGTGTCCCGATCCACTACGGCGCCAGTGACGGCAACGAGCTTGTTGCCAACGAACCGGAACAGCCCGTCCTCGCTGGTGTCGTACAGGAAGCCGTCCGAGTGCTTGAACTTGTAGATGATGGTTTCACCGTCAATGTCCTTCTCGGCCAGGATCAGGACATCGCCCGTCGCACCTTCCGCCCAATCGAGCGAGCGCGACGGATCGGACGGCGCATGGTTGCCCGTCGTCTCGTCTTCGTTCTTGAGCGTGACGGTGAGCGTGCCTTCTACCTCGCTGTTGGATGCACCCTGCCCGTCATTGGCCACGATGGTGTAGGTCTTGATCGTATCCCGATCGACCGTAGCGCCGGTGACAGCAACGAGCATGTTACCGACGAAGCGGAACAGGCCGTCCTGGCTCTCGTCGTGCAGAGAGCCATCCTTCCACTTGAACTTGTAGATGATGGTCTCGCCGTCGATGTCCTTCTCGGCCAGGATCAGGACATCGCCCGTCACACCTTCCTTCCATTCGAGCGAGCGGGAGGGATCGGTCGGAGCGTGGTTGCCCGTCGTCTCGTCTTCGTTCTTGAGCGTGACGGTGAGCGTGCCCTCAACCAAACTGACCGAGGTGCCCTGCCCGTCGTCGGCCACGATGGTATAGTTCTTGATCGTGTCGCGATCGACCGAAGCGCCAGTGACAGCTTCAAGCTTGTTGCCGACGAAGCGGAACAGGCCATCCTCGCTCTCATTGTGCAGCGAACCGTCACGCCACTTGAACTTGTAGGCAATCGTGTCGCCGTCCTCGTCCTCATCGTCGAGGGTCAGAATTTCGCCGGTGATGCCCTCTTCAATTTCGAACGCGGCTGTTGGATCGGTCGGGGCCCGGTTCGGCGGCAGCTCCTGCGTGAAGATCGTGACGTCCTGGTAGGAGGAATTCCCCCACCGATCCGTCGCAACGATTCTGATCGTAATGCTGAAGCGCGTCGACAGATCCAAGCCGGACCCATTGAGCACATAAAGAACCCAGGTCCCAGGCTCATCGCCAGCCTTGATGTCGAAGATGCCGGCCATGGCGCCTTCAACGGAATAGGTAAAGTCGTCGCCCTCCGGATCAAAGCCGCTCAGGGTACCGATGATCGTTCCGTCGGCAGCATCTGGAATGACCGCATTACCACGCCAATCCACCAGGTCGGCGTCGAAGCCGAGACCGGTCGGACCGAAGTTTTCCGTGATCGTGACAGCCAACTCCGTCTCGTCACTGCGGTTGATCCCGTCGAAGGCAGTCACATAGACCTTAAAGAAGTTATCGCCGCCCGCAGCATAGATGAGTTCAGCCGTCGCCAAGCTCACTCTGAGTTCGAACCTACCGTCGTCCAACTTGACGACCCGGAAGTAAGTCCCCGAGCCATCGTCGCCGGGGAGATTGCTTCTCACGCTGAAGGTCAGTTCCTGCCCATCCGGATCGTCGACTTCAATATAACCGACAACCGTACCGGCCGACGCATGCGCGACGACAGAAGCCGGGTCCGTGAACCGGACATTCGTCGGGATCGTGTTGGTTTCCAGGATGTTCAGATTGACCGACATCGAGGTTTCATGCTCGCCGTCGGAAGCGGTGATGATGAGGCTCCCATCGGAGGTCGGCTTGATAAGGCTGCCGTTGAGAACCTTGATCACCCAAAGTCCTGTTTCGTCATCAGGTTCGAGGCTGAGAGCCCCGCTGTCGAACAGCTCGCCTCTTATGGTATAAGTGATCGGATTTCCCTCAGGATCGTACGCCCTCAGATAGCCAACGAGCACGCCATCGGGCGAATCCACGACCACTGTGCGCGCAGACAGAGACAGATCCTCAGGCGCTTCATCGATGTTCATCACATCGATGGTGATTTCCTCCGGTTCTCCAGTCTGCACACCATGCTCGTCGACCGCGACGATCTTCAGTCTGAAGATGTGAGAGATGAGTGTGTCGTAGTCGAGCTTGCCTGTGGCGCGGATCTCAAACTTGCCGCCGTTATTGAAGACGGTGAACAAACCATCCGGATCGCCTGCCACGATGACATAATTGGAGATTGCATGTCCTTCCGGATCGGTGGCGCTCAGAACACCAATGACCTCAGAATTCTCGAAGACTTCAACTCCCTTGGCTTCGTTGAGTTTGATGCCGATTGGGCCTTCATTGACGTCCTGGATGTCCAGCGTCAAATCCTTCGAGGTTTCGTGCCCCTTAGAATCCCGAACCGTGATCTTGAGAATCCGAGAGCCCGGGCTCTCGAAGTCAAGAAGCGCCTTGCCGGAAGCCGACACGCGAATTTCATAGCGCGTGGGGCTGATCTGGACGAGGATGAACGCGCCAGCCCAGGGGCCTTCAATGACAGGATCGCCGACGATGTCGCCATCGACATCGGAAACGTCGATATAGCCGACGAGAGTTCCCTCACCCGAATTCTCGTCGAATGCGACCGTCGCCACATCGACGACAGGATCATCGCCATCCCTGACTTCGATAGCAGGAGTGATCGAAGTCGTGTGCCCATGACCGTCATCGACAGTGATCAGAAGATTAGCCGTCGTCGCGGTATCAAGGTTGATGAGCTCGGGGTTCAGAACCCGCAACACATACTTGTCGCCTTCTTTGACGATATGGAAGGCCTTCTTGTCGGCGGTATCGAAATTGCTCGTGACAGAGAAGGTCAGCTCATCGCCGTCGATATCGGTGACATTGACCGTAGCGACATACGCACCCGATGCCTCACCTTCTCTAGGGTTGATGACATCCGTCAGTGCTAGCCCCGTCGGGGCATCGTTCAGGATGTTAAGCGTCAAGTCATGGGTCGACGTATTGTCATGATCGTCGGTGACGGAGAGAGTGATAGCGACCTGATGACCCTCGGCCGAATTGTAATCAATCAAAGCCGGATCATTGACGATGACCTCATAGAGCTTTGTGTCATGATTATACTCGACTCTGAAGGCCTTTATGCCATCACGGTCGAGGCTGCTTGTGACACCCGCCGTCACCGGGTCCTTGTTCGGGTCCTGCGCGGCAAAGGTTGCGGCAACGATCCTTGATCCATCCTTGCCAGCATGGTCGCGGATATCTGCGCCGGTCACCGACGAAATCTCGGGAGGATTATTGGTGATGGTGATGGTGTAATTCCGCGAAACCGACACACCCTTATGATCGGTCGCAGTGATAACAAGGTGCGCAAGATGCGTCTCGATTGCGTCATAGTCGATGAGAGCGCCCTTGGCGACCTTCAGCACATACTTGTCGCCTTCCTTGACAATCTTGAAAGCCCTCGTTCCATCAAAGCCGTCGAGGCTGCTGGAGACGACAACATTTAGGGTAGCGTCGGCATAGTCCTCGTCCGATAGGTCCACGTAAGCGACAAAACTATCATCGTCGGGACTTCCGCCCAGCTCGTATCCGGACAACCCAGCAAGAACAGGCGCTTCGTTGACGTCATTGATGGTGAGATCAAATCTATAACTTCTGAGTGAGTTCGTATTCCCCGTCTGGTCGGTGATATAGACTTCGATATACTTCTGATCTTCGGGAATCTCGTAATTGATCTTGCTACCGTCTTTGACGCGCAAGGCGAACCCGCCTGCCTCCCACTTGATCTCGAACGCGTCACCCATGGGACCGCCGACCCAAGCGTGAATGCTGTTCCCATCCTGATCGGTAATGTTGAGCATACCCAGTAGGTCGCCCGTGCCCGCTCCCTCGGTCACGACAGTCGAGGACAATCCCCCGCTGAGAACCGGCGCATCATTCAGGTTGGTCACATCCAGAGTGAGCGTCTCAATTGTCGAAGTCCCCGGACGATGAGGATCCGAGGCTCTAATCGTAACCTTGACTTTATGATTGATAAGCGCCGGGTCTTCATAGTCCAGCGCTGCGCCAGCTTTAAGCTGAAGTCCCCAACGGCCATCCTGGTAGATCACCTCAAACGGGCTATCAGGATCAAAGTCGCCTGTTACGAAGTCGACCACCTCGTAGACGAGGTTCGGCATATCCGCGAAATCGTCTTGAGCGCTTAGCCATCCTACGAAGTGCGCCTCTGCATCTCCTCCGATGGCACGCTCGGAGACGCTATATGAAGTCAGCGCAATATCGTGCGGAGACTCCTGCATATCCGTGATGTTAAAGGATATGGTATAGGCACTATTCCAATTCTGCGCGCCGATTATAGAGTGATCTAAAGAAAAAATCTGAAGATTGTAGACGCCGCCAGGCGCGGATTCATAATCGAATACAGCACCCGCTTTAGTATAGATGCTATATAACGTCGAGCTTTCTCTTACGATATAAAATCGTTCCGAATCTTTCGCCCGACTAAAATACAATACCAGCTGGCTCCCTCCCAGATCGTCATCTGACAGAGTGACCGTCGCGACTTTACGGTCTACGGTATTGAATTCCTTAAGATCTGTCTTGTCCGTTATCGTCGCCGTCGTGGGTTCAGGAACGTTGGTTAGAGTGATTGTAAAGGCGTTACCGCCACCAGCACCGTATTCGTCCTTCGCGGTAAACCAGAGATCGATCTTGCCGCCATTGCTGGAATATAACTCATAATTGAGCTTCCTTTCATCAGCAACGACAAGAACCCATGTGCCACTCCGGTTCTCAACCCTGAAAGGGGTTCCTGTCGTAGTCAAAGCATAGCTGGCAATCGCATGGTCTTCGGCATCGTATGCGTAGAAAGTGCCGACAACATCCCCGTTCCTAAGGGAATTTTCTGCCAGCGTCGTCCTGCTGATACCGATCAAGTAAGGACCAGTATTGTCAGGAATTCCTCCCCCGCCACCAGTTGGTCCAGCCAGCGACACCATCGGAGCCGACCAAGGATCGATGATGGTTATCTCTGGGTCCTGTACTGTACTTTCCAGAACCCATGACTCAGCAATATCGAAAGCTGCTCTCTGCTCTGCAGATTCTGCAGACAGCGCCTCATCCTCGATCCATGTCAGGCGTGAGTCATATATTGCCTCGGAGATCACATCAGAGTTCGGCGTCTTGTACGTGAGCGCAAAGCCGCCGCCCTTGGTCTCCTTGACGGAGAGGACTTCGCGATCTGCATCAAAGGACGTCAATGCATGAGCAACCGCGCCGGAAGCACGGCCGTCCGCTTTCAGAACACGCATGTTGAACACGCTCAGATCGCCCTGCGACCCTGTTGAGGCCCACAGCGCGACCGGCCGTCCATTTTCCAACTGGAAGAACTTGGTGGAACCGGGCTCTACCCGATCGCCAATCGTGAACGACGGCCCTTTAGCTTTTCCTGCCGAATTGAAGACTTGGCCTGCAAGACGCCCCTCGCCTTCCGACGTGCGGTCCATCCATGTAGCCAGGACGGATCCGTTCTTGAGCACTATCAGGTCATCGGCCTCAATCTGGTCCTTGATGAGAGCGGAGAGCTGGTTGTTCAGAGAAAACGAAGACGCCATAGCCATGAACCCCTTATTCAGCCCATAGACTATATGTGACAATATCACGTTGCGGCAAGACCAAATCCTTGCATGTCTGCAAAGATACCTGACCTAGGAATCCTTATTCTGCAAGAACCCTCCATCTTACTCCATCGCAGCCAGGTTACGCCTCTGTAAGATGAGGACTTTTCGCACGCTAAAAGCTCAGATTCTGTCAAAAACCCAGCGTCAGAACGGCCTCAACACTTTGCGATATTCTCAACCGATAAGGCTTGGCTCGGCTTTTCAACGATGCCTCAGATGCGCTGAACCGTCCCCGGCCGGCTTAAGCTCACAAGTTACCAAGGGACGGGGTAGCCAAAGACATCGTGCCACCGACGATTGGCAGGAGAAATCCGAGAAGGTTGGGTCCTGTCTTGTTCAATGACAATGAGGACCAACGTGAACAGGCCCATAGGCTTCCATCTATTCCAGAGCGGATCAGAGCCAACTTAAGAGCTCTGACAGCGTCTCCGTTGGCAATCCAACGTGATCGATAGGCCGCGGGATTCCTCACCCATCTCCTTAGGACAACCGGCACAAAAAAGCCCCGGCAGCCTTGCTGCCGGGGCTCATGCTTAGAACTACACCGTTCGATTAGATGACCGAGAAATCGTCTGCAGTCATCTTCAGGTTCTTGCCGATCTTGGCGATTTCCACCGCCTTGCCTTTGCCCGAACCGTCGGCATCGTAATAGAGGATGCCCTTTTTCTTGTCGTAGATGATGTAGTCGTTTCTGTCCTTGGCCTTATCGCCAATCCGGAAGAAGTCCTTGTTCAGGGCCGCCGGCGCAGCCGCCGAACCAGCCTTGCCGAGCTTCTTGAAGATGGCGTTGTCGAGCCAGATCGTGTCGTCGACGACCTTGAAGTCGGCAATCGTGTCGAGGTTGGTCTTCGCGTTCAGCTTCTTGTTGAACACGAAGATGTCCTTGCCCGCTCCACCATACAGCTTGTCGTTGCCTTCCTCGCCGTAGAGGATGTCGTTACCGCCATCGCCCTTCAGGGTGTCATCGTTCTTGCCACCATAGAGAGTGTCATGACCGTTGCCACCGTAGATGGTGTCGTTACCGCCCTCGCCGTACAGCTTGTCGTCACCGTTAAGGCCCTTGATCTGGTCCTTGCCGTTGCCGGAGCCGCCCTTGAGGATGTCGTCGAGCCCGGTGCCGTTGAGCTTGTCGTTCTTGCTCGAGCCACGCTTGTTCAGCGTAACCTGATCGCCGACATTGATGGTGAAGACCTGCTCGAACGCTTCCTTGCCGTCGCTGACACGGACCTTGATCTGATGAGACTTGGCCTCTTCATAGTTCACAGGTCCAGCCAGCATGAGCTTGCCGTCCACGATTGAGAACCGGCCACCAGCGCTGTCGACGATCGTATAGCTGATCGCATCACCCTCGGCATCGAAGCCAGAGAATGCGCCGACCTGCACGCCGGGAGCAGTATACTCGTCGACTTTGCCGCCGTTGACGTTGAGGACCACATCCTTCGGAGCCGTGTTCGGAACAACCATAGCATCGTCGTTGGTGATGATGCCCTTGGCCGTCGCCGTGCCACCCACCGTCACGTTCGTGCCGGCGGTCAGCGTGACCGTGAACTCCTCGGTCGGCTCGACATCACCATCGCCTCTCACGTTGACCGTGATCGTCGCGGTGCTCTGGCCGTCGGCGAAGGTCACCGTGCCGCTCGGGCGGGCACCGCCAGCGAAGTCGCCGTCGGATGCCGCGTTGGCGCCTGAACCGGTCACATTCCACACCACAGTCGACTCGCCCGAGGTACCGGTGCGGGTGACCACGTAGGTGTAGGCCGTGGTGCCTGCGTTGCCCTCGGCCTTCGTCACCGTCGTCGTGCCTGTGAAGCCGACCGACGGAGTGCCAGCCGGAGGCGCGTCGTCGTTGGTGATCACGCCCGTGGCCGTGCCGGAGCCGCCCACCGTGCCGCCCGTGCCGTTCGACAGGGTAACCGTGAACTCCTCGGTCGGCTCGTTCGTGTCGTCGCCGTTCACCATGACCGTGATCGTCGCGCTGTCCTGACCTTCACTGAAGGTGACCGTACCGCTCGGATAGGCACTGCCGGCGAAGTCGCTGCCGGACGCCGAGTTGGTGCCCGAGCCACCCACTGTCCACACCACCGTCGAAGTGCCCGAAGTGGTGTCACGGGTGATCACGTAGGTGTAGGCGGTAGTGGTGCCGCCCGCGCCTTCGTCGTGCGTCACCGACGCCGTGCCGAAGTTGATCGACGGGGTCGGCGGCGTAGCCGAGTCATCATTGGTGATGATGCCCTTGGCCGTCGTCGTGCCGCCGACCGTACCGTTCGTGCCGTTCGACAGGGTAACCGTGAACTCTTCGGTCGGCTCGTCCGTAGCGTCGCCGGTCACGTTGACCGTGATCGTCGCGCTGCTCTGGCCGTCCGCGAAGGTGACCGTGCCGCTCGGATACGTGCCGCCGAAATCGTCGGCCGTGGCCGAGCTGGTGCCCGAGCCGCCCACTGTCCACACCACCGTCGAGTCGCCCGCAGTGGTGTTGCGGGTGATGACGTAGGTGTAGGCCGTGGTGCCCGCATTGCCTTCAGTCTTCGTCACCGTCGTGGTGCCGGAGAAGCCGATCGTCGCGGTATCATCGTTGGTGATGACGCCCGTGGCCGTCGTCGTGCCGCCGACCGTACCGTTCGTGCCGTTCGACAGGGTAACCGTGAATTCCTCGTCGTGTTCGGGTGTAGTATCGCCGCTCACGTTGACCGTGATCGTCGCAGCCGTCTGGCCAGCCGCGAAGGTGACCGTGCCGCTCGGATAGGACGAACCGCCGAAGTCGCCGGCCGCTGCCGAGTTGGTGCCGGAACCGCTCACCGTCCACACCACCGTCGAAGTGCCCGACGAGGTGTCGCGGGTAACGACATAGGTGTAGGCCGTGGTGCCCGCGTTGCCTTCGGCCTTCGTCACCGCCGTGGTGCCGGAGAAACCGATCGTCGCGGCATCGTCGTTGGTGATGACGCCCTTGTTCGTCGTCGTGCCGCCGACCGTGCCGTTCGTGCCGTTCGACAGGGTGACCGTGAACTCTTCGTCATGCTCGGTCGCAGTGTCGCCGCTCACGTTGACCGTGATCGTCGCAGCCGTCTGGCCGGCCGCGAAGGTGACCGTGCCACTCGGATAGGACGAACCGCCGAAGTCGCCGGCCGCTGCCGAGTTGGTGCCCGAACCGCTCACCGTCCACACCACCGTCGAAGTGCCCGACGAAGTGTCGCGGGTGACGACATAGGTATAGGCCGTGGTGCCCGCGTTGCCTTCGGCATGCGAGACCGTCGCGGTGCCGGCAAAGCCGATGGTCGGCGCATCGTCATTGGTGATGACGCCCTTGTTCGTCGTGGTGCCGCTCACCGTGCCGTTCGTGCCGTTCGACAGGGTGACCGTGAACTCCTCGTCGTGCTCGGTGGTGGCGTCGCCGCTCACGTTGACCGTGATCGTCGCAGCGCTCTGGCCATCCGCGAAGGTGACCGTGCCGCTCGGATACGACGTGCCACCGAAGTCGCTGGCCACGGCCGAGTTGGTGCCCGAGCCGCTTACCGTCCACACCACCGTCGAGGTGCCCGACGAGGTGTCGCGGGTGACGACATAGGTGTAGGCCGTCGTGCCCGAGTTGCCTTCGGCCTTCGTCACTACCGCGGTGCTGGCGAAGCCGATCGACGGGACCTCATCGTTGGTGATGATGCCCTTGGCCGTCGTCGTGCCACCGACCGTGCCGTTCGTGCCGTTCGACAGCGTGACCGTGAACTCTTCATTGTTCTCGGGAGTCGTGTCGCCGCTCACGTTGACCGTGATCGTCTTGGCCGTCTCGCCGGCCGCGAAGGTGACCGTGCCGCTCGGATAGGACGAGCCGCCGAAGTCGTCGGCCGTGGCCGAGTTGGTGCCCGAGCCGCTCACCGTCCACACCACCGTCGAGGAACCCGACGAGGTGTCGCGGGTGACGACATAGGTGTAGGCCGTCGTGCCCGAGTTGCCCTCAGCGTGGCTCACCGTCGTCGTGCCGGAGAAGCCGATGGTCGGCGCATCGTCATTGGTGATGACGCCCTTGTTCGTCGTGGTGCCGCTCACCGTGCCGTTCGTGCCGTTCGACAGGGTGACCGTGAACTCCTCGTCGTGCTCGGTGGTGGCGTCGCCGCTCACGTTGACCGTGATCGTCGCAGCGCTCTGGCCATCCGCGAAGGTGACCGTGCCGCTCGGATACGACGTGCCACCGAAGTCGCTGGCCACGGCCGAGTTGGTGCCCGAGCCGCTTACCGTCCACACCACCGTCGAGGTGCCCGACGAGGTGTCGCGGGTGACGACATAGGTGTAGGCCGTCGTGCCCGAGTTGCCTTCGGCCTTCGTCACTACCGCGGTGCTGGCGAAGCCGATCGACGGGACCTCATCGTTGGTGATGATGCCCTTGGCCGTCGTCGTGCCACCGACCGTGCCGTTCGTGCCGTTCGACAGCGTGACCGTGAACTCTTCATTGTTCTCGGGAGTCGTGTCGCCGCTCACGTTGACCGTGATCGTCTTGGCCGTCTCGCCGGCCGCGAAGGTGACCGTGCCGCTCGGATAGGACGAGCCGCCGAAGTCGTCGGCCGTGGCCGAGTTGGTGCCCGAGCCGCTCACCGTCCACACCACCGTCGAGGAACCCGACGAGGTGTCGCGGGTGATCACGTAGGTGTAGGCCGTCGTGCCCGAGTTGCCTTCGTTGTGCGAGACCGTCGTGGTGCCGGAGAAGCCGATGGTCGGCGCATCGTCATTGGTGATGATGCCCTTGGCCGTCGTCGTGCCGCTCACCGTGCCGCCCGTGCCGTTCGACAGGGTGACCGTGAACTCCTCGTCATGCTCGGTGGCGGTGTCGCCGCTCACGTTGACCGTGATCGTCGCGCTGCTCTGGCCGTCCGCGAAGGTCACCGTGCCGCTCGGATACGAGGTGCCGCCGAAGTCGCCGGCCGCCGCCTGGTTGGTGCCCGAGCCGCTCACCGTCCACACCACCGTCGAGGGACCCGTGGTGATGTCGCGGGTGACCACGTAGGTATAGGCCGTCGTGCCCGAGTTGCCTTCGGCCTTCGTCACCGTGGTGGTGCCGGAGAAGCCGATGGCCGGGGTCGCCACATCGTCGTTGCGAATCGTGCCGGTGGCGCTGCCCTTGGTCGTGGAGACCGTAGCGTTGTCATCGACACCAGCCGTCAGGGTGACCGTGAAGCCTTCGTCGCCCTCCGGTGTCGTATCGCCATTGACGTTGACCGTGATCGTCCGAGACATTTCACCTGCGGTGAAGGTGACCGCGCCGCTAGGATACACGCCGCCAGCGAAATCGCTGGCATCAGCACCTGTTACAGTCCAGTGGACGATAGTTTCGTTCGCGAAAGCTCCATCGTCAAAGTCACGCGTGATGACAAAGGTATAGGCTGTCGTGCCGGAATTACCCTCGTCCTTGTCTGCCGAAACCGGATCGATCGAAACGGTCGGGGAGATGTCGTTCAGGTAAGCGAAGAACGTGACGTCGTCGTCAACCGTCAATCGAGCCGGATCGTACCACTGGAGAGCGATAGAGGTATGGACGTTGCGGGTCTCAAAATCCCATGCGGTAGGACCGACGGTGAGATACCATTTTCCACCCTCCTGCTCGATCCCATAACGGCCGCCCGCATTGGCAGGCGAACCGGCAACGGTAGCGAAGCGCAGATAAGCGGTCGCACCCGACAGCGTCTTGTCTATGCCGACGATTTCGCCAAGCCTGGTGCCAACGGGAATAAATTCATTTTCATACCATGCGGTCGGAGTAGCACCCCCGTCCTCTGAAACGATTCCCCATGGGTTGGAAGGATCAATAGAAAGATAAATTGCGCCAGCCATTACAGCCCCCTTTATTCAGATGATATAACCTTACAGTACGTCAGGGCGGCTGTGAAGGGGCCGCCCTGCCAGTTTCTTACGTTCCGGAATAAATCCAGAAATTCGCCGCGGTCAGATCCGCCCGCGAGCCCATGTAGTTCTCGATCGTCGCAAACCACACCTTCTCGCGCGAGCCCGTGCCGTCCTGGTCGTAGTACAGACGCCCGTTCGACTTGTCGTACAGGATCTGCGCCCGCGCCTCCGTCGCCACCGTGCCCAGCACAAACGCCGCAGCGTCCAGAACCTTGTTGTTCTCCGTCGTCTTGAAGCCGCTGAACCCGAACTGGCGGTTCAGCCAGATCATGTCGTTCTCGCCCCCCGTCGTGCTCGCCCGGAAGTCCTTGATGCTGTCCCGGTTGGTCGTCGCATCCGGCGCATACTGGAACTGGAAGACGTCGTTGTCTTCCCCGCCCCACAGGTTGTCGTTGCCTTCACCGCCGCGCAGGGTGTCGTCGCCCTTGCCGCCATTCAGGTTGTCGTTGAAGCCGCCACCATAGATCTTGTCCGAGGTGTCGGCCTCTTCCACGAACTCGATGGAGAGGTCGCGTGCGTTGATGCGCAGCGTCGTGATCGCCGAGGCCTCGCCGTCCGCCTTGTCCTCGAAGGCCTGCACCTGGATGGTGTAGTACTTCGCCGAGCTGCTCAGCTGCTCGTAGTCGATGGCGATGCTGTTGGCGACCTTGATCACCCAGCGGCCATCTTCCTGCACCAGCTTGAACCGGCCGCCGGCATTGTCCTTCAGCTCGAAGCGCAGCGGATCGCCGTCCAGGTCGGTGGCGGTCAGCGCGGCCACGACGATGTCGTTGCTCGTGCCCTCGCGAACCGAAGCAGTGCCCGAAACCCACCGAACATCCGTCGGAGCACGGTTGGGGATATCGATATCGTCCACCCGGATCGTCACGTCTCGCGTGGTGTACTGGTGTCCATCGAAGACACGCACTTCGAGCTTGTAGTCGAAGGCACCGGCCTTGAGCTTACTGACGTCGATGATCCGGATCGTGCCGAACTCGTCGATAGCGAAGATATCCTTATATTCTTCGCCCAGCGAGTAGGTGAGCGTATCGCCCACGTCGTCATCAGAAGCGACGACCTGTGCCACCACACCATGAGCAACATCCCTGTCCACCAGGATCTTGCCGAAATGCTCCGACGCGGCGTCAACGACCAGGTGTCCGTCCTCGGCGCCGTCGATCTTTTCGATCTCCGCCGCCGTGTTGCCGGCAGGCACATCGGCCTTGGCGATACGCACTGTTACCTTCTGGGTCGTGTACTGATGGCCGTCGTGAACACGCACCTCCAGCTCGTAGTTCGTGCTGTCGGCCGGCAGCTTGCTCACATCCTTGACGATGATCGTGCCATCGCTGGTGATATCGAACAGGCCATTGAAATAGTCGCCGAGCGTGTACGTGAGCGGATCGTTCTCCTTGTCGTCAGCGATGACCTTGGCGATCACGCCTTTTGCGAGTTCCATCCGGACCACGATCTTGCCGACTTCGTCCGGCGTGCCTTCGCCGTTGAGCTTGCCGTCGCCGGCTTCGGTGATCCCACGGATCACCGCGGCCTCGTTGCCCCCAGCCACGTCCACCTTGGAGATCCGGATCCTGACCGTCTCGGTGGTGTAGTGGCGACCGTCGAAGACGCGCACCTCCAGCTCGTAATCCGTGCTGTCGGCCGGCAGCTTGCTCATATCCTTGACGATGATCGTGCCATCGGCGGTGATATCGAACAGGCCTCCGTAGTAGTTGCCCAGCGTGTAGGTAAGCGGATCACCCTCATTGTCATCCGCCGTAACCTTGGCGACCGCGCCTTCCGCGAGATCCATGCGGACCACGATCTTGCCGACTTCTTCGGGAGCGCCGGTGCCGTCGAGTTTGCCGTCACCTGCCTCGGCGATCCCCCTGATGACCGGCGGTGTATTGGCCGGATCCGAAGCGATCGCAGTCACGCGGATCGTGACTTCCTGCGTGGTGAACTCAAAGCCATCCCAGACCTTCACGAGCAGGACGTAGTCCTTCGTCGCGGGATCCAGCTTGCTGACGTCGACGATCCGGATCAGGCCCGTCTCAGGGTCGATGTGGAACAGATCGTCCAGGTCGTCAGCCAGCTCGTAGCGGATCTTCGTACCACCAGGCAGATCGACGTCGGTTGCAGTGACTACGGCGACAACACCGGCAGCCAGGTCCCTGCGAACCACGATCTTGCCGACTTCGTCCGGCGCGCCTTCGCCGTTGAGTTTGCCGTCGCCAGCCTCCCCGACCGTGATCACCGACGGCGTATTGGTCGTCGGCACGTCGTCGATCGTGATCGTGAAGACGAGATCGTCGGTCAGGTGGCCGGCAGGATTGCCGTTCTTGTCCTTGACGATCAGCTTCAGCGTGAAGGTGCGGCCCGCGGCTCCAACCGCCAGCTTGGTGTAATCCTTCACGATGATCTGCTTGGTGCGGGGATCGACCGCGAAGGCACCGATCAGATCTGCAGGCAGATCATCCGGATGCTCCGAGATCTCATAGACGAACTCTTCGTCCTCATCGATATCGAAGACATCGAAGCTCGCCACCACGTCATCGTTTCTCACCGACTCGAGGATCGTCACGGAAGTTGCTCTGGAGCTCAGCTCAGGCGCTTCGTTCACATCCGTAACGTAAACCTTCACGTCGATCGTCTTCGACGGATTGTTCGCCGCGTCGAGCGCGACAACCTTCACGATATAGAACTTGCCGTCCAGGTCCTCACCGAGGCCTGCAGCTTCGAAGTTCAACGTGCGGCCAGCCGCCAGCCTGATCTCGCCGAGATCATTGATCTCGAACAAGCCAGTCAGATTGCCGTCAGGCGCGAAGGCATAGCGGACGCCCAAGCCTTCCGGATCGTCCGCCCCTTCCATGCGGACCAGGACTCTGTCGTGCCAGGTATTCTCCGCAGCGCTCTCGACCTGAACGTAGGTCGGATCGGTCGGAGCTTCGTCCACGGGATTGACATTGATCGTGATCGTTTCAGGCACGCCGGTGGTCGCACCGAGCGAGTCGATTGCAACGATCTTCAGGACATAAGCCTTGGTGCCGGCAATCGCCTCGTAATCGAGCTCCCTGTCTTCCTTGACACGGATCTCGAAACGACCGCCGCCTGCGTCGAACACCTCGAAGATATCGGCGTCGGTACCATCGACAATGCGATAGCCCGCGATGCTGTTGCCCTGATCGTCTTTCGCGCTCAGAACACCGATCGTTGTCGTGTTCTCGTCAACCGAGACCTCGGTCGCCTTGTTGAGCTCGATCGAATGCGGAGCCGTGTTGCCGACAGTCTCGTCATTGATCTTCACATTGAAGATCAACTCGGCACTCAGAGAGCCTTCGCCGCCGTTCTTGTCCCTCACGATCAGTTTCAAGGTGAAGTTGCGGCCGGCAAGGCCCACCGCCAGCTTCTCGTAATCCTTCACGATGATCTGCTTGGTACCGGCCCGGACTTCGAATGCTCCTCTCAGGTCCTCGGGCAAATCCGAAAGCAGTTCCGAGATCTCGTAGACGAAGCCTGCGCCCGGATCCACGTCATCGACGTCGAAGGTGGCTACGACGTCGCCGTTCCTGAAGGTCTCGCTGATGGTGACCGAAGTCGCGGCAGAGCGAAGCACGGGAGCATCGTTCTTATCCGTGACATAGATCTTCACCTCCTTGGCGACAGAGGTATTACCGGCCGGATCAAAAGCGATGACTTTAACGATGTAGAACCGGTTGCCTTCCTTGTCGGTGTTGAGGCCAGGGGTCTCATAGTCGAGGGTCTTGCCGGGTGCGAGCGTGATCTGGCCTGCATGGTTGATCGCAAACAACCCGGTCGGGTTTCCGCCGTCGGCCCAGCTGAACTGGACGAAGGGTGAACCCTCCGGATCGAAGGCATTGAGCTGTACCAGCACATCGTTGGTGATGGTGTTCTCTTCCACGACCGGCGCGTCGGCATATACCGGAGCGCTCGGGGCTTCATCGACCGGATCGACATTGATCGTGATCGTCTGCCCTGTCTCGCTCGTCGCACCCAGCGAATCCGTCGCCTTGATCGTCAGGACATAAGCCTTCCGATCAGCGGGAAGCGCCTCGTAATCGAGTTCCTTTCCTGTTTTGACGCGGATCTCGAACTGGCCGGTCCCCTTATTCTCGAAGACCTCGAAGATGCCGTCCTCATTGCCCGCAGTGATGGTGTAGCCGCCGATACGGTTACCCTCATCGTCTCTCGCCGTCAGGACACCGATCACCGTTGTATTCTCGGGGATGTGGACCTCAGTTGCGCCGTTCAACCGGATCATATGCGGAGCCGTGTTGCCAACTGTCTCGTCATTGATGGTGATGACGAAGTCCAGAGACTTGCTGATGGAACCAGCGTCCGCACGGCCACCCTTGTCCTTGACCGTCAGGGTGAGGGTGAAGGTGCGGCCCGCGAGATCCACGGCAAGCTTGCTCGGATCCTTCACGATGATCTGGCCTGTCGAAGCCTTGACCTCGAAGGCGCCCACGAGATCAGCCGGCAGGCCGGAAATCTCGTAGACGAAATCCTCGCCCACATCGACATCGCGCACACCGAAGCTTGCCACAACGTCGCCGGCCTTAGCCCGCTCATTGATAGTCAGAACGAGCGGATCGGCCGAGAGGACCGGCGCATCGTTCGCATCGGTCACAGTGATGGTGATCGTCTCTTCCGGCGACAGAACGCCGCCGGCAGTCGCCTGTATCTTCAGAGAGATCGTCTTGCTGGCGAGCTTCTCATAATCGAGACCCGTAGCGTGGATCTCGAAGACACCGCCGCCCACGTCGACGATTGAGAAGATGCCGTCAACATTTCCGCCGGTGATGGTGTAGCCGGAGATCGCAGCGCCTTCCTTATCGGATGCGCTCAACACACCGACGACAATCGTGCCTCCAGTCGTGTCTTCAGCGACCGTAACTGCCTTCTTGTCGTTCAGCTTGATGTCGTGCGGCGAGCCTTCCAGGTTGTTGATGAAGACGCGAACCAGCGTCGACTCGGACATCGAGCCGCCGGCCTTTCTCTCCTGAGCGAAGACAGTCAGCTCGAATGCCTTGCCAAGGAAGTTGCCGTCGTCGTCAAAGACATCAACCAGATCCGGGTCGTCTTCGTAGTTGATCGGCCCGATGAGCGTGATCTCGCCGTCGCTATTGATCGCGAACTTGCCGCCATAATTGTACGCCAGGAGGTACCTGAAGGCGTCTCCCTCGTCGTCATAGGACTTCACCTTGGCGACGACTCTCGAACCGGCGGTGTTTTCGTCCACTGCCAGCACAGCCCCTTCGAGATAGGGCTTCACGGGAGCGCCCTTCACGTCCTTGATGTAGACCTTGACGGTCTGCTCGCCGGATGTGTGGCCCTTGTTGTCGCGGGCAGCGACGCGGAGCTGGAAGTACTTGACCTCCTTGCCAGCCTCGTCCCTGCCCGTCGTCAGGCCAATGGTCGTGGACTCGTAGTCGACCGGGCCGTTGATCGTGATCTCGCCGGTCGCCGGGTCGATCGTGAACAGACCGCTGCCTGCACCGAAGTTGTTCAGGAGAACGTAATCGAACGCGTCTCCTTCCGGATCGATGGAGCCGCCGACCCTGCCGACCACATGGCTGCCTTCGGCATTTTCGAAGACAGCGCCCTCGAGAATGACGTCAGGCGCGTCCGGAGCCTCGTTCACGTCGTTGATGAAGATCCTGATCGGATCAGCAGACGTCGTCGTGAACTCGCCGTCGGAGACGGTCACAAAGACCTCGAAGTACTTCCTGCCGCTGCCATCTTCATGCAGCGTGAGGTCGCCGTCCTTCTCGAAATCAATGGGGCCGTTGACGTAGATCTTGCCTGTCTTCGGATCGATGGAAAGCTTGCCGTCAAAAGTCTTCGACAGGCCGAAGGTGAGTTCGTTCCTCTCCGGATCGAGGGCAGCCGCCTGGCCGACCTCGATCAGGCCACTCTTGTTTTCATCAACAGTGAGAGCGCCGCTCACGGTCGGAGCCGCAGGAGCTTCGTTCAAATCGTTGACGAAGATCTTGATCGGCGCGGCGGACGTCACCGTATGCCTGCCGTCGGTGACGGTCACGGAGACCTCGAAGTACTTCTTCCCGCTGCCATCGGTAGCCAGGATGAGATCCGTGTCTCCCTCGAAGTTGATGGGACCGTTGACGTAGATCTTGCCAGTCTTCGGATCGATGGAAAGCTTGCCGCTGAAGGTCTGCGACAGGGTATAGGTGAGTTCCTTCTCCTCCGGATCGAGGGCAAGCGCCTGGCCGACCTCGATGAGGCCTTCGCTGTTCTCGTCGACACTGAGCGTACCGCTCACGGTCGGTGCAGTCGGAGCCTCATCCACGTCGTTGATGTAGACCTTCACCTCGGCAGCGGCCGACGTATGGGTGCCGTCCGTGGCCTTAACCTTGACGATGATATATTTCTTCCAGGTGCCGTCCGGCTGCTCCTCTTTGACGAGGTTCGGATCGTTTTCGTAGTCGATGCCCGAAATGACGTCGATCCTGCCCGACGTCGCATTGATACGGAAATGCCCACCAGGATTGGTATCCAGCTCATACCTGATCGACGAGACGCTTTCGTCGTCATACGAGAAGACGGTGGTGATACCGTCCTTCGTTGCGTTCTCATCCACAGTCTGCGGAATGGTCCTCACCAGCGGAGCGGTCGGCGCATCCTTCACGTCATTGATGTAGACGCGCACGACGCCCGCAGGCGATTTCTTCTTGCCGTCGCTCGCATAGACCATCAGCTCGTAGAAGCGCTTCACGACGCCATCTTCGAGCTGTTCAACCCAGCCGGAGGCCGTGTTCTCATAATCGGCGGCAGCACTCATCGTGATCACGCCGGTGTTGCTATCGATTACAAATCTGCCGTAGCCGTTCCCAAGTTCATAGAGGACCGTATCGCCATCAGCGTCACCGGAATAGACCTGAGCCACAGGCATAAATTTGGGAAGTAGAATACCTTCATCGATCGAAGCAATAACGCTGACGACGCGCGGAGCGTCCGGCGGCGTGTTGAAGTACTCATCGTCGATGATGATTTCTTCAACGTTCTGCAGATGCTCTGCGATCCATGCGTCTCGCGCATCCGCATCGCCATCGAAGGTCTCGGTGAAGACGTAGGCCTTGTCTCTCGTAGAAGTAGTGTCGTCTTTCGCCTCCACGACACGATCATGGATGCTGCGAATGACGTAGACGTCATTGCCTTTGCCGCCGATGAGGGTGTGGCCGACGGAATCGTGCCCCTTACCGCTATCGAGCGTATCGGCATAATTGCCGCCTTCCAGCGTACCGGCCAGGTTGTTGCCGATCATCCAGCTGCCGTCATCCTCACCATCGTAGTTCGCATCTGGATTCTTGCCGTCACTCCCGGGATAGTCCTTAGCCTTCAAGTGCTCGATACCAACATCGTCGGCAAGGCGATAGAAAGCGCCATAGACTTCAGCAATATCGTGATCGCCATCGGTAGCCATCGTGCCTTCGACGATCACGTCGGACGACGAGCGGATCCGATAGAGATCGTTGCCCGTGCCGCCCTTGAGAATGTCGGCCGCACCCGTGCTGCCGCCGCCGTCGAGGGTATCGTTGCCGGCGCCGCCATCCAGGATGTTTGCGCGGTTGTTGCCGGTGATCTTGTTGGCGACATCGTTGCCGGTGAGGTTGATGGAACCCGTTCCGGCGCCTGCCTCAAGATCCTCGAAGTTATCAAGAAGCTTGTAGCTCCTCAGACTCGCATCCTGAATACGGACCGTGTCGCGACCGCTATCTTCGAACTCGCGCATGGTCGTCGTGGCGGCATTGCGCACGATAAAGAGATCGTCGCCCTTATCGCCGATCAGGGTATCCGTGCCCCCATCGCCACCGTCAAGGGTGTCATTGCCGATGCCGCCGGCGATGCTGTTGTCGCCACGGTTTCCGGTCAGCTTGAAATCGGTCGTTCCGCCTTCAACAACCTCAGCCCGCAGCAGCTCGATGTCGGAATCGGCCGCCTGCGTGCCTAGATCATAATGGTCCCGAGCGTGAACCCAGTTCCTGCCGGTAAGATCTTCGATCTGCGTATTGGAATTGTAGACTCTATAGGTATCTCTACCCAGGCCGCCCTTGAGTAGGTCCGCCGCCGAGCCCGCGCCATCCTCCAGCGTATCGTCGAAGGAGCTGCCACTGATCGTCTGGGCCGCGATGTTGCCGATGATGTGGTAGCTGTGCTTGTCGCCAGCGCCGTCGACCAGAATATTTTCAATTTCGACAGTCGACCCGTCGGGATTGATGTCGGCGAGCCTGTACTTGAAGACAGTTGTCGGATCAGTCGAAGTCGACTGAAGGTAGACGATATCCAGGTCGCCTGCGGAGTCCCTGACGATATCCTCCCGGTTATTCACAAAGTAGACGTCGCTGCCGCCACCACCATCGAGAGTGTCGCCAACGAGTCTCAAGTCGAAGTTGTTCGTGCCGCTCCAGAACACGTCCGCGCCGCCGGTGCCGACGAATTCAGCCGCAAGATCGTTGCCCTTAATGACAACGCTTGTCGCGCTGCTATCGGCATGCAGCTTCTCGAC
Source organism: Microvirga sp. ACRRW (assembly GCF_022346925.1). Lineage (GTDB taxonomy): Bacteria > Pseudomonadota > Alphaproteobacteria > Rhizobiales > Beijerinckiaceae > Microvirga. Next base: position 380,215 of record NZ_JAKRNJ010000002.1, on the reverse strand, counting down.
CGAGACGCCGCCTTCCAGCGTGAAAGCATTCTTCACATAGGCAATGTCGATCGTGCTGTCGGTGACTGACTCACCCTCGATATGATCGTCGGCATCGACATAATAGGTGTCGGCGCCCCTGCCGCCATGGAACGTATCCGAGCCGCTGGAGCCGCCCTTGAAGACGTTGGCCGAGGCGTTGCCGACGATCCGGTTGCTGAGGTCGTTACCGGTCAGATCGATGGCGCCTGTGGTCTTGCTCGCATCGAGCCTATCGATACCGAAAGCCATTGTATGGCTCTTGATGGACGAGCCGAAGGCCGAGCCCATCAGGAAGACGGTATCCACACCATCGCCGTTCGCCGAAGCGCTTTCATCAACCTGAATATTGTTATCGTAGATGTAGTACGTATCGTCACCGCGCCCGCCGCGGAGCGTATCGAGACCACCGCCGCCGTCGAGGGTATTGGCGTTGCCGTTACCGGTGATGATGTTGGCGCCGCTGTTGCCGACCAGATGCACATTGCCAGTGCCGACGCCTGCAGTGAGGTTTTCGACGTTCGCTGCACCCAGATCATCCATGCGGAATGTGGTCTGGGAGGAGTTGACGATCTCGATGGTGTCGCTGCCGCCACCGGTGTCCTCTTTGATGCTGACCTTCGTCGCATCGCTGATGACGTAGGTGTCGTTACCAGCACCGCCGATCAAGGAATCGATGCCGGATGCGGATGGCGAACCGGCTTCGAGGGTATCGTCACCGGCAGCGCCATAGATCGTGTTGGCGAGGTTGTTGCCCTTGATGTGGGCGCCAACACCGGCATCGGCATAATTGCTGGTGCTGGCAACACGAATGACTTCCAGTCCCTGGTTGTCGCCCAGGGTGAAAGCAGCGCTGTAGACAAAGGCTTCGTCGGCGCCACCACTGGTGTCGGCGGCCTCTTGGACGATGTCCCTGCTGCTGCGAATGTGATAGGTGTCGTTACCGGATCCGCCCTGCAGCGTATCGATTACGCTCGGATCGTCGACGCCGCCGCCATCGATCGTATCGTTGCCGCCGCCGGCGTCGATGATGTTGGCATGGACGTTGCCGACCAGCATTTGACTAAAGCTGTTACCGGTGAGGTTGCGCCGTCCCGCGCTCTCATCGAGGATGAAGACTTCGAGATCGTTTCGGCCTGTCGCAAGCACATAGCCGCCGGTCCCTTCGGCGCCCCAGCCCGTCCCCATGATATAGACGGTGTCCTTGCCGGAGGTTTCGTTGATGGCGTCAGCGGTGCTGTCGATGTAGTAAGTGTCGTCGCCGGCGCCACCGATCAGCGTATCGTTGCCCGCACCGCCATTGAGCGTGTTGGCATTGCCGTCGCCGCCGATCTCGTCGTCGCCGCTCGTTCCGATGATGTGTTCGATGCCGATCAGAACGTCGCCGGCGGCACCGCCGCTATTCGACTGCGCACCCGTCGGCGCCATGTAAACCTTGATGGCCGCGCTGCCGGTATAATCGACAACGTCGATGCCGCCGTCACTGCCGCCCTCGAAGGTGTCGGCACCGGCTCCGCCGATCATGGTGTCGCTGCCGGCCTCACCGATGAGGTGGTCAGAAGCTCCGAAGCTGACGATGTAGTCGTTGCCCGATCCGCCGTTGAGGGTGGAGCTGGGGGCACCTGCAGCCGAGGCCCCATAGATCGTATCACGGCCCGCGCCGGCAAAAATCGAGTCGAAGTAATAGCCCCAGCTTCTCGTATCCTGATTGTAAATCAGGTCGTCGTAGTCCGTTGCCACAAGGATTTCGACGTTCTCGTAGGAGTCGCCGGTAGCATGGCCGGTGCTGTTAAACCCGTCGCGGCTCCGATTGTCGATCCTGAGGCCCTCGGTCCCCGACGACGGCCTGTAATCCTCGTAGGATACGGTGTCCCTGCCGGCACCGCCAACATGCGTGTCGTAGCCAGCACCACCGATCATGAGGTTTTTGTTGGTGGAGAGGTCGTCCTTGCCCGCGTAAAGAATGTCGTGGCCTTCGCCACCCTTAAGGGTGTCGTTGCCCTTGCCGCCATAGATGGTGTCGTCTGCATCACCACCATCGATGCTGTCGTTATTTACCGACCCCACATGCTGGGCATACTGATGGTAAGGATTTGAGGTCGCGGGTATATCGACGCCCGTGACGTTGGAATCGTAGATCTGGACGGCGATGTAACCGCCGCTGCCACCGCCGCTGGTCACATAACGGCCTCCCCCGAGCGAGGAGAAAAGCAAGTCGAAAGTTGTGGCAGTCCCCTCCGCCATAATTTCGCCGGTGGCACTGAACGTAACCATCTTGCCGCCGCCGGAGGAATTGTCGAACCATTTCAGGATGAACTGGCCGCTGGCGCCTTCGATCACCTCCAGGACGGAACCCATGCTGCCCGGCGTTGCAAGCGTCATCTGCCCGCCAATGGCGGTTCCATTGAAATCGTAACGCTGCGCGACGATCTGGCCGGTTTTATTGTACCAGGTCACGAGCAATTGCCCGTTGGACAGCATCGTCGCCGAATGCAGGCCGGAACTGGCGATGTCGGTGATGATGATGGCGGTGTCGGAAACGCCGGCCGCCTTGCCTTCTTTCGTCCGGTAGACGAGTCGAAGTTGCGGGGCTCCATTGGTGATTGCCGTTTCGTGAAGAACGGTGACGTATCTATCCGTACCAATCCCAAAAACGGCGGCATCTTTCACGCCAAAGCCGGAACGGGTTACCGCAGTCGCGGTCACGTACGTCAGCCCATGCGCATCATAAATGTATTGAACACCGGCAGAATAGAAGACGAGACTGCCATCCGCGAGCATCGTGACATCGCCGCCGTTGAGGGACGAATAGCCGGCACCCGAGCTGCCGGGAGTATCGTGAACCGCGTAGATGTCCCATTGGTAGCTGCCCGTGGAGGAAAACTTCCTTGCCAGCTTGTTAATACCGGCATTGCCCAGGAGCACAAAGCCGCCATCCTTTGTGGTCGCGATCTCAAGATCACCGCCTGTACCCATGTTGATGGTCGTGCCCAGGGTGAAAGCCGATGTCGACCGAGGCGAACCATCGGCGTTGAGGATCATTCCCATCAGCGTAGTGGTACCGTCTGCCCACCATACCGCCAGAATGGTGCCGTTGGTCAGCGTCACCATCTTGTACAGGCTATTGCCTCGGGTCTGTGCTCCCCCGGTAAGAAAATCGAATTTCGGGGTCCAGATGGAAGGCGCGACCATGAGACTGCTCCGCAGAAAAAATTATACCTATGTAACTCTATTATCCGTAACGTTACATTGTAATGCAAGCACCAAAAACGAGTCCGCTAAGCTCGGCAGGTTAAAGTTTGCAAGGATTGAGAGCGGATTTTTCCGAATCCCGCCGTATCGTTAGGGAATCGCGGCCAAAGGACGGATGTTTGCGCAAGCTCACGCTGCATTGTTGCAAATGGGCAATGCCAAGCATTGTTGCCATAGGTTGCATCAGTCATGTTATTTGCAATTTATGATTTTAAACCATCGGATTTGTTTTCGGTAAAAATCCTAGAATTTCGGGCGCGGCATGAGCCTGATGGGGCGGTCAGCTTTCCTTGTGCCTAGGCCTTTTCCAAGAATATGATCCCACCCAGCAAGAAGGTGGGCATCTTTGCGCGCAAGTCGTCGCCCCCTCCCTTCAGACCCGTCAATCGGTCACAAAATAAGCTGAGAACGGAGACTGCTCTTTCCTCACCGCAACTTGTCTCATGTCGAAGAGGCGTTAAACAAACCCAGCCCATCGGTCCCTGCCTCGGGTTGGGCAGCAATGGCGAAGTTTTGGAACCCGCATCGTAAGGAACCGCCGATGACGATTACGCTGTCCAACTCCCACCTCAAGGCCCAGATCTCCACTCAGGGAGCGGAGCTGACGGCCTTATGCGACGAGGCAGGAAGGGAGCTTCTCTGGAACGGCGATCCGGCGTTCTGGACGGGACGTTCCCCCCTGCTCTTTCCCGTGGTCGGGCGCCTGCGCGACGACAGGACGCTCATCGATGGCCGGTCCCATTCCATGAAGCAGCATGGGTTTGCGCGCGCCTCGCTGTTCGAGATCGTCGATGCCGGCGCCGAGGCCTGCCGCCTGCGCCTCGGCTCGAGCGATGCCACCCAGGAGCAATATCCCTTCGATTTCAGGCTGGACGTGACCTACCATCTCAATGGCGCCCGGCTGGTCTTCACGGCATCGGTCTTCAATCTGGGGGATCGTGCCATGCCTGTCTCCTTCGGCTTCCACCCGGCCCTGCGCTGGCCCCTGCCCTATGGCGGCGAGCGGGACGCTCACGAAATCCGTTTCGAGAAGGCGGAGGCGGCATCCCTGCACGCATTATCGGATGGGCTGATCGGCGAGGCCTCCCGCCAGACGCCCGTGCAAGGCAATCGCCTGCCCCTCCATGACGATCTGTTTCAGGACGGGGCGCTGGTGTGGAGCAAACTCGATAGCCGCATGGTGCGCTACGGCGTTCCGGGCCGTCGCTCCGTCACGGTGTCGTTCCCCGACATGCCGCATCTCGGCATCTGGACGAAGCCAGGAGCGGGCTATGTCTGCATCGAGCCCTGGCAGGGCTATGCCGATCCGGTCGGGTTCGAGGGCGAGTTCAAGGACAAGCCGGGCATCGTGACGATCCAGCCGGGAGAGAGCCGCGACTTCGCCATGGAGATTGCCGTCGATCCGCCGGCCAATTCCTGAAATTCACGACGCTCAAAGAAAAAGCTCCGGCCTGGTCGGGCCGGAGCTTTCTCGTATACCTGGAACGATGGGCCTCAGCGGCCGTAGATGTCCTCGACGCGGATGATGTCGTCCTCGCCGGTGTAGCTGCCCACCTGAACCTCGATCACTTCGAGCGGGATGCGGCCCGGATTGACGAGGCGGTGCATCGACCCGATCGGGATGTAGATCGACTCGTTCTCGTGAATGAGGCTCACGTTCTCGTTCACGGTCACCTCGGCGGTGCCCTTCACCACCACCCAATGCTCGGCGCGGTGATGATGCTTCTGCAGCGAGAGGCGTCCGCCCGGCTTCACCATGATGCGCTTCACCTGGAAGCGGGTGCCGTGGTCGATGCGCTGATACCAGCCCCAGGGGCGGTACATGCGGTGATGCTCGCTGGCCTCGGGACGCTGCTTGGCACGCATGGCGACCACGAGGTCCTTCACCAGCTCGGAACGGCTGCGCGAGGTCACGAGCACCGCATCGGGCTTGGCCACCACGACGATATCGTCGAGCCCGACTACCGTGGTCAGGATCTCGTCGCTGTGGATGAGGCTGTTGCGGGCTTCCACCACTTCCACGTTGCCGCGAAGCGAATTGCCGTCCTCATCGCGCGGCGAGGCATCCCACAGGGCGCCCCAGGAGCCGATATCGGACCAATGGAACGACACGGGCAGCACGCCCGTGCGCTCGGTGCGCTCCATGACGGCATAGTCGATGGAAATCTTCGGAGCCTTCTTGAAGGATTCCTCGTCGAGGCGGATGAAGTCGAGATCGATGGCTGCGTTCTCGAGAGCGTCCCGTGCGGCGGCCAGGATCTCGGGCTGGAAGCGCTCCAGCTCCTCGATCATCACGTCGGCGCGGAACAGGAAGTTGCCGCTGTTCCAGAGAAAGCCCTGATCGATATAGCTCTGTGCCGTTTCCGCATTCGGCTTCTCGACGAAACGGTCGACGCGGAACGCATCGGTGTTCTTGATCGCCTTGCCGGTCTGAATGTAGCCGTAGCTGGTCGCCGGGTATTGCGGCACCACGCCCAGGGTCATGATGTGCCCCTGACGAGCAGGCTCGATGGCATCCTCGCACGACGCGACGAAAGCCGCCGGGTCGTCGATCACGTGATCGGCGGCGATGACGAGCACGATCGTCTCGGGGTCGTGACGGGCGGCATGGCAGGCCGCGACGGCAATCGCAGCAGCGGAATCGCGCTGGATCGGCTCGAGGATGATGTCGGCCTCGGCTCCGATCTGCGCCAGCTGCTCGGCCACAATGAAGCGGACGTCGTTGCTGGAAACGATGGTCGGGCGCTGGAAGACATGCGGCGCGGTCACGCGCTGAACCGCGGTCTGGAAGGTAGAATGGTCACCGAGCAGGTCGATGAACTGCTTCGGCATGCTGTCGCGAGATGCCGGCCAAAGGCGGGTGCCGGAGCCGCCGCACATGACGACAGGTAGGATTTTGGTGCTGCCCTCGCTCATATTCTGCCCTTCTCTTTCCTTCTGGCGCGTCGTAAACACCAGCCCTCTCTACGTCAACTCGGACTGCAGGGTTATTGCAAGTATCTATCATGGTTAGCCTGCTCCCCACATTGCACCGCATCTGGCGCCTTTTCCCGGCGCAGGCACGCAGGCGTTTCTATGAAAAGGCCACGAATGCGGTGAGTCCCAAGGCTGCCTGGACCGGAAAAACCCCTCGGGAGCCGGCGGAGCCGTTTATTGTCGCAGGGGCCTTGAGCGCCCCGACCGGCCTCGGCGAGGCCGCGCGGCAGATCCTGTTCGGCCTCATTGCCGGGGGGTACCGTGTAAGCGCCATCGACCTCTCGAAGGATCTTGCTCAAAAGAGCATGATCCCCCTTCCCGAACTGCCGCCGCCCCCGACGGGCCCCGGCACCCTGCTTCTGGCGGTGCAGCCCCCCAATGTGGCGCACGCGCTCACCCTGATCGGCCGCTCGATGCTGGCCGACAAGCTCAGGATCGGCTGCTGGGTGTGGGACCTGGAGGTTCTGCCCGAGAGCTGGATCGAACAATCCCGTCTCGTGCACGCCCTCGCGGGCCCGAGCCGTTTCTGCACCGAGACCTTCGAGCGGCGCATGGACCTTCCCGTCCGGCTGATCCGCTATCCCATCGGCATCGTGCAGGCTCCCCAGGCCCTGAGAGGCAAGAGCGGCACGCTCCGCTTCGGCGCCGCGATGGACCTCGGCTCCACCTCGGCCCGCAAGAACCCGCTGGCGGTGCTGCAGGCCTTCCGCCGGGCTTTCGGACCTGGCGATGCCGTCAGTCTCTCCATCAAGCTCAGGGATGTCGGCGCCGATCCCGCCATGTTTGCCGAGCTTCAGTCCCTGGCCGCCACGGATGGCCCGCCGGTCGAGATCCTGAACGGGGACTTTCCCCTTAAGCGCATGGAGGAATGGTGGCGCGGCCTCGACGTCTTCGTGTCGCTCCATCGCTCCGAAGGCTTCGGGCTTCTGCCTGCGGAAGCCATGTTGCGCGGCATTCCCGTGATTTCGACCGACTGGTCGGCCACGGCGGAGTTCATCTCGCCCGAAACCGGCTGGCCCGTTCCGGCCACCCTGGTCCCGGTGATCGATTCCACGGGCCGCTACGAGCTCGAAGGAGCTCAGTGGGCTGAGCCCGACATGACGGCCGCCGTTGATGCGATGAAGGACGCGGCCCGGAACCACGAGGAGGTTTCTCGCCGCGGCGCAGCCTCCGTCGAAGCCGCCAGGCGTATCTTCTCGCTCGAACAATTGCAGGCGGGCCTCGGCCTTCCCACCGGTATCAGGCAACATGCAGAATAACGGCGTCACCGGCTCCGCATCCGTCCGCCCCCGGGTCGTGCTCCATTACTGGGGGCGACGCGGCGGCGGCTCGCTCGCAACCCTGCTTCTGGCTCAACATCTGAGCACCGGCGAGCAGCCTTGCGACGTGGTTTTCTCGTTGTTTCGCGGCAATCACGACCTGGAAGCCTTCAAGGCGACAGGCCTGCCGATCGTGTTCATCGACCGCCCTCACCTGTCCGACCTTGTCCAGAAAGCCTGGTCATTGCCCCGGATGCTGCGGGAGCACGCGGACCGCCTGGCCGCGCTGAAGCCCAAGGCGGTCATCATGACGATGAACTCGCCCTTCGCCTGGCCTTTCATGGGCATGCTGCAAAGGCGTGGCCTGAAGGTGGCTTACACGGCTCACGATGCCGCGCCCCACCCTGGAGATTACGCGGCCACCTGGCAGCGCATCACCCAGGATCTGCTCATCAAGGGAGCAGATAGGGTCGTTGCTCTCTCCAGAAGCGTCGCCAAGCGCGTGGCTGAGCGCATCCCTTCCGCCGCCGGAAAGATCTCGGTTGTGCCTTTGGAGGTGATCTATCCGACCAAGCGCATGAGCCTGCCGGATCGCAACGCCGATGAGCCGATCAAGCTGCTCTTTTTCGGCCGCCTGATTTTTTACAAGGGCCTGGACCGCCTCGCGGAGGTTCTGACACCCCTGAAGACACGGCCCGACTGGCGCCTGACCATTGCGGGCGCGGGCCCTCTCGAAGGGAAGGTCAGGGAGCTGTTCGCGGGCTGGCCGCAGGTGAATCTGGAATTCGGCTGGATCAGCGATCAGCGATCGGACGAACTCTATGCGGAGCATGACCTTCTGCTGTGCCCCTACACGGAAGCCAGCCAGTCGGGCGTGATCTCCGAGGCCCTTTCCTGGGCCCTGCCCAGCATCGTCATGCCGATGGGAGCCCTGCCCGAGCAGATCGGCTTCGGAACCGCCGGGCTCGTCGCAGAGGACGCAAGCGCCGATGCTTTTCGCCGCAGCCTCGAGCTGGTGCTGGATCAGCCGGATCGTTTAAAGGATATGTCCCGTCGAACGGCGGAGCTCCTGCTCGAACGACAAAGGGAGCGCGGCTGGTTCGAACTGGCGAGCGGCCCCGCCTTTTCCACCTCACGCCTCCCCTAGTTTCACGGGACAACCGCTCCCAGGGCAATCGCTTCAATCATTCCAAGGTTGTCCCTCAGCGGCAAATCTCCTATAGCCCTCGGACAATTAGGGCCTCAAGGCCGAAAGACATGCCCGCCAATATTACCATGGACGCTTCAAAACCTGACGGTTTCCCCGACCTTCTGAAAGATGCCCTCGAGGACATCTGGGATGGCGCGCGCCGGTATCATTTGTGGCTGGCTTTCGCGACGGAAGATATTCTGGACGCCTATCGCCATACGAGCATCGGCATTCTTTGGAATGCCTTCTCATTCCTGCTTTTCGCTCTCGCCATCATCCTGGTTTTCGGGCTCGATGGGCAAGGACCGACCGATGGTTACGTCGTTCATCTGGTCACGGGCTTGCTGATCTGGAACTTCATCAACCTGATCATCAATCAGGCCCCGACCGTCTTTGGGCAGAACGAGCGCTTCATCAAAGGCAGCAAGCTGCCCTTGTCGATCTTCTGTTTCCAGGTGACGGCCCGGGCACTCATCCTCTCTGCGTTTTCAGCGCTTGCCGCCCTCTTCGTGCTCGTGTGGTACGGATACCCTCATAGCTGGGCTGCGCTTGGCGCGATCCCCGCAATCATCTGGTTCATCATCACGGCCGTTCCCGTCCAACTGCTCCTGGGGTCTCTGGGCGCCTTCACCCGAGACGTGCAGCAGATCATCGAGAACGTGATGCGGGCCGTGTTCTTCCTGACGCCGGTCATGTGGGTCGCCGTACCGGAGTCTCACCGCTATGCCGTCGCGAAGCTCAATCCCTTCACCTACTACATCGAGATTTTCCGCATTCCCATTGTCGACGGTTTCATTCCTTGGAATGCATGGTTGGCTTGCATTCTCATGACCGGCGTCTTCTGGGCTGCAGCCCTCGTGGTGTTCACCTACACGCGCCGGAAGATCGTTTTCTGGATCTGATATGACAGCGATGCAGCCCACGGTATCCGTTAAAAATCTGACGCTTGAGTACCGCGCAACCGCGAAGCGCCGCCTCATTCCGGGCTTCCGCCGGAAGGGCGCGCTCAAGCCGCTGGAGAGCAAGGTCGGCGGCGATTTCATCCTCAGTCGTAACGACCAGGTCGTCCGCTCGCTCGACAACGTGAGCTTCTCCCTTGAAAAGGGCGACCGCCTAGGATTGATCGGCACCAACGGCGCCGGCAAGTCAACTCTCCTCATGGTCCTCGCGGGGATCTATCCGCCGACGAGCGGCTGCGTCGAGGTCAATGGACGCATCGATGCTCTTTTCAACATTTCGCTTGGATTCCGTCCGGAAGCGACAGGCCGCAGAAACATCATTCTTCGCGGCCTCATCAACGGATGGAGCCCCGATCTGATCGAGGAGAAGATGGACTCCATCATCGAGTTCAGCGAACTCGGTCAGTTCATCGACATGCCATTCAAAAGCTATTCTCAAGGCATGGCGGCCCGTTTGGCCTTCTCCATCGCGACGGCGGTCTCACCCGACATTCTTCTACTGGACGAATGGATTGGTGCAGGCGACGTCGACTTCCAGCACAAGGCTCAGGCGCGCATGACGTCGCTGGTGAACAGCGCCAGCACAATGGTGATCGCGTCCCACAATTATGCGCTGCTCAAATCGGTCTGCACGAAAGTGCTTCACCTGGAGCACGGGCGCATCGCGGCCTTCGGCGCCCCTGACGAACTTCTCACGGAAGCATAACGAGGCTGTCGCCGCCTTAAGTATCCGGTGACAGTAGGATTGTCGCCGCATCATCCCAATTCGGCGGAGCATAGGCGCGAGCCTGCTGGTAGAGCGCGTCGCGCATTCCCTCGCTCGAAAGCAGAGATTTCATGGCCTCGAGCCAACCGAAATAATCGTCGGGTTCAACCCTGAGGAGCGCTGGGGAGAGAGTCTCGACGGCACTCGGGAGAGTGCTTGAGACGATGCAGGGCTTGCCGAAGAAAAGGCTCTCGATCGGAGGCAGGCCCCAGCCCTCATTCGTGGCTGGGTAAATCGTAAAGAGGCAGTTCCCGTAAAGCCAAGCCAACTCAGCAGCCGAAGCTTTGTCGTAAACAAAAACATTGTCTTGCGCTGCGTCCGGCCGGAAAGCTGAAACCTGAGAGGACCCGGCATCGGATCGCTCGCCATCGACGAGGATCAAGCCGACATCGGCAAACCCGCTCGACCTGTCCCCGCGCAGCTCCTTCCAGACGTTACGGATGAAATCCTGACGCTTCCTGTTGCTGGCTGCTGAAACGTAGATGACGAACCGCTCAGGAAGGGCATACTTCGGACGCCTCGGCTCAACTGTCCGCATCTCGTCGCTGACGCCGAGAGTGATGCGTTTCGTTCGCGCCTGCAGTCCGTTGAGCGCGATGAACTGTCTGATCTCCGCCTCGACTTGGCTAGAAGTCACGACGGCGGTATCCGTTACGGATAGAAGCTTGATCAGCCTCTTTCGAAAGGCCTTCTGCGTGTCCTGATCGAAGGCCTCGGGATCCGTCACGTATGCGATGTCCGGAATATGCGCCCACAATCTCAGGTGAGCGGAACGAACCAGATCGCAGAGATTGTTCAGCATCTTGTCATTCGTCAGCCAGGGCTGTCCGAGCATGAGAATACGCTGACCATAGGTGGGCCCCTCATCGCCAAAGGCATAGACCGTATCGAAGACCGGCGACACGTAGACTTGAGGCTTCACGGCAGCCTTAGCGAGCGCCCCCACCCGATACATGGGAGGCAGGTGCAGGTCGAAGGTCGGACGGACCTTCCTGAGCAGGGTCTTTGCATGCACATTCACCCGACGCGGAAGAGCGGCGAGCGTCTGCTTGAATGCGGAAACGAGAAAGCGTTTGAGGGTGATCTCACCGGGTTTCGGAGGAATCATCACCTGCACTTTCGAGAGGCGATGAATTTCCTTGCCGCCCTGGACACTTCCATAGCCTGTCACGTGATGTGCTTCCGTGAGATCGGTAGCTTCTTTGATTGTTGCCGAGACGAACCTGCGATGAGCATCACTCCAGATAAACGATCGCATATCGGGAGCCATTTTCGCGATTGCGGTAATGAGGCTCCGTTCCATGCCGGCCTTGCCGATGAAACTGCGGCCCTGCGTAACCTGCTGCGCAGTGTCGAGCACGACGAAGTTGCACGCCTTCGACTTGGCTTTGGACCTCCTATCCTCGATGTTTCCGCTTGTCAGCTGCTTGTAGAGCGCAAGTGTTTCCTGCGTGTGACGCGAGATGTCGTAATTTTCCAGCGCCATTTGCGAACGCTTGCGCCGCAGGTCCCCGCTCTCCGGATTCTCGATCAGGTCGCGCACCGCCTTGCGGAGGCCGTCGAGATCACAAGGATGAACATAGCGCGCGAAGGATCCGAAATATTCCTCCTCGGATGCCATGTTGGAGAGAATGAGCGGTGTTCCTGCGGCTGCCGCTTCGAGTGCCGCGAGAGGCGCGCCTTCGGACCAGCTGTTCAGAACAAAGCAAGACGCCGCCTTGAACGCGCTGGCCAGCATTTGCCGGTTCTCGATCCGGTCGATGTGGATGAAATTAGGGCCGGCCCATTTTTTCAGAAGCTCGAGGTATCCCTCGTCTCCCACATGGCCGATGCAGACGAGCGGAACCTGAAGATCTTTCAGAGCATATGCAGCCAGTGCTTGATTTTTACGGGTCTCGATCCGCCCGACCATCAGAACGAAGTCCGACAGACCATATTGCCTCTTGAACATCTCTGCATCGCCGGCGGCCATGGCCTGCGCATCGACGCCATTACGGATGACGGAGGACGAGGCTGGTACGGCACCGATGGAATGCAGGAATCCGCGTTCGTAGTCACTCAAATAGACGACGTGATCTGCCAACCCTACGCTCTGGCGCAATGCCAGGAAATGCCCGGCGACTCCTTCAGGAGGCGGGCTCCCTGCCTCTGGATTGAAAACCGGGGTGAGGTTCCGAATGGCATTTATGCCGGCTTCAAGATGCTCGGGGTCGCTCACACCGTGCATGATCTCGCCGAGTGCGCTCGCCCAATAAGGCTGGTAGCTGAGATTGAGGGCGATCGGCGAATAGACGATCTTTGCGCTACTTCTCGATGCCTTGTCCAACTCCTCGATGGCCGATGAGAGCGGCCAGGAATTGAAGACATGGATCAATGAGTCCGACTGAATGGAACCGATTTCCAGCGACGGCACGACATCTATATCGACGCCAACATCGGCAGCAGATTGCACGATGTTAGCGATGCGGGAAGTAGGCCCGCCACGCAATTGCCTCTCGTTTCCGTGCGAGACAATGGTAAAGTGTTCCCTCTCGGTGCTTTTCGCCCGCCATTTTCCGGCAGCGGGGACTGTGCTGAGATCGTACTTACCCGCGAGCTCCTCAAATAGCTCGAGATGCTTCAACGCCCAATTGTCCCAAGTCGTTTGAAGTACGCTTTCGCGCAGCTGCTGGCGCTGCGCGACAAGGCCTTCGAGCACCTGCCGGAGCGATTGAGCATTGCCGTTTTCAAAGGGTATATGCGGAAACTCGCTTACCCATCCGACATCCGACGCGATGATCGGCACCCCACACGCCAAGCCCTCGAGAACGCTCATGGGACCGCCTTCGTAGAGTGACGGCACAAGAACGTAATCCAGGTCGTTGTAGAATTCCGGCAAGGCTTCGTCGGCGACATGCATTGGGCGACCGGGCCATCCCGATCCCGTGAACCGCCATTCGATCCCAGGAACATTCATGACCTGAGCAACGAGAGCTTCGCCCTTACGCCCCGTATGATAGGTGCGGCCGATCACACCGATGCGCACCTTCGGCTTGAAAACATCCAGATCGACGCCAGGCCTGATCATGGAAACGGACTGAAGGCCCGCCTCCTTCAACTCCTGCACATAGCGCTCGGCCATACAGACGCAGTGCTCGACCTTGCCTGCCGTCGAAAAGTAGCTATCGCGCGCACTTTGATCCCATTCTGAGTGGGTAAAGAATGCCACCTCGACAGGGCTGACACGGGCACGGTAGGACGAGTAATTGATGTAGTACTGAATGTCGGCAGTGGGGTCTGCATTCGTGCCGTAAGTAACGCTCTTCGATCTTTTGGCGATCTCGCTTGCGCACTTTTCAAGGATCCATCCACGATCCGCAATCTTGATGTGAACCCGATTTCCCATCGAACCGACGACCTTGGAACTTCCTGCAGCACGCGAAGTGAGTAGCCAGAGACTGCTTACGGCAAACCGATTGTGCCTCTATCTTAGGGGCAGAAGCTGCCTCCTTAATAGAGGAGATAGCCTGATGCAACTTGTTACAATTCTTAGGTTACAGCCGCCTTACCACCGAGGAAGCCTCCTCAGAGGTTCTGAGAGCGCCCCTTTGCTTGGAACTGCATGTCTCCGGGCTATGAAAGCAGGATGCTCTTGAGCTTCTTGCCATTCTCGGCCCAGGTCATCCATGGCATATTCTGAGACTTCGGGGCACGCCCCTCTTTGAACAGCTTCTGCCAATCCGTGAGAGCCTGCGCGAGATCCTTGGCGGTGCTGGCCGTGAAATAGCTGGCATGTTCGCCCGCAACCTCACGGAACACGGGAATGTCGCGTGCCAGGATCGGAATGCCATGACGGGCAGCCTCGATCAGAGGCAAGCCGAACCCTTCTCCTTCCGACGATGCGATCAGGCACGAGCAGGCTGCGTAAACCTTCTCCAGATACTCATCGCTGATGCCTTCGAGCCAGAACAGGCGCTTGCCTGCTTCGGGATGCCGGCGCAGCCGCTTGACGATCTGCGGAATGGTGCGGCGCATCTCAGGCTTGATGTTCTTCCAGCCTTCGGCGCCGACAATCACGAGATTGATATCGATCCCCCGGCTCCACAGAAGCTCGAAAGCATCCAGCACCTGCATGTGACCCTTGCGGGGCTCGATGGTACCTACCATCAGAAAGCTGGGACGGGAGTTGAGCACCTGCAGGACAGCGTTCGCGTCATCCGGAAGTCCCTTCGAGGGCGCCGAGGCTTCGATGTCCGCACCATGGTGTAGAATGGCAAACTCAAGATGCCGCAGGGCCTTCGGCTTGTACTTCTCGATCCAATTGCGTGTCGAATCCGCGACATCCTGGGAGATGCAGATCAGCCGGTCGGCGCTGTCGGCAAGACTGCCAAGCCAAAGAGAATGCTCGTCCGATCCCCAATCGGGAAAATGCTCAGGCATCGTAAGCGGCAGGATGTCGTGGATCAGGAAGCTGGTCTCAATGCCACGAGCGCGCCAATCGGCATAGACACCGGCTTGAGTGGCCTTGGTCACTCCCTCGGTCCAATAATCCGGCATGTAGAAAATGTCGCCCTCGGCGGCTTCGACCGGCTCATCCTCCAGGATGCTGCCGGGAAGGTCCAGCATGGATGCGGTGAACTCCCTGGCATAGCGGTAATGCCAGCGATCATGCGCAAAGTTGAGCCGCACCGGCTCGACCCGGAAGCCTGCGGGAGGATTGTTCAGAAGCTCCATCGCTTGCGCGCGGACGACACGCTGGATGCCTGTGCGATAATCGTCCTGCGCCAGGACGGAAACATCGACCAGGAGCTGACGTTCGCCGGGCCTGACGGGGTTGTCCCGCGCAAGATCATGGGCAGCGTTCAGCCACACAGGATCATCCGTCTCGGCCGGCATCAGCGATGCGGCCCGCTCCGCCAGGGCGCGCACGTCATGTGAGGCAGGCGCCGATTGAGCAAATCCCTCGATCGCCTTGGTGTACTGGCTGGCGATGTGATCCGGAGCATAATCGCGCTTGATGGCCTCGCGCGCCTTCTCTCCAAGCTCCTGCCGTCGGGCGCGGCTTTCGTGCAGCGTGATGATGGCGTTGGACAGATCGCTTATCGCGAACTCATCCGGCAGCATCACGACCGCATCCCGAGGCAGCTCCGCCATGGAGCCGTTGGCGTTGACGACCGTAGGCACTCCGTGAGCCATGCAATCGAGAACGGTACCGGATGTCTCGCCGCGGGAGAGCGAGCGCAACTGCACCGCCATATCCGCCGCCTGCAGATACTGCTTATAGAGCTCAGCCGGCGCAAAGCCCGTGATGCGAATGCGCTTTCGTGCTTTCGATTCCTGGATGGCCTTGCGCAGCCGGACGCAGGACTCGTCCTGGCATTCCTGTCCGACAAAAACGAGATAGCAATTCTCGTCGTCTGCCAGTGGGCTGTTCAACCATGCCTGCAACAGATGCTCGTTGAGCTTTGCTTCTCCCAGCACGCCGAATGAGCAGATCAGGAAGTCGCCCTCCTTGAATCCGAGGGCATCCCGCATCGCCTTACGGTTCAGTTCCTGAGGGAGATGCCGCAAATGGGGAATGACGATCCACTCATCAGCGAAGCCCTTTGCGTAACGGCTTTCCGCCAGTTTCTTCGAGTAGCTGCTGTGAACGATAATTCCCTGGGCGTTCTGCAGAACGGACAGATTGACGGGGTATTCGTGGACCGTCGCGAGTTCCGTCTTGCGGCCGAACCTATCCAGCAGAGCCGCGAAGCCATGGGAGTGATAGAGCTCGCGTGACCAAGCGCCATTCAGAATGTTCTGTACTTCGAGATGGGCGAGCAATCCGCTCTGATAGAAATCGTGCAGCACCACGACTCCCGGGAATCTCTCCAGAAGACGCAGCATGTGAAAATGAAAGATCGAGTTGCCGATGTGATAAACGATGCGATCATAGGCATGCGCGTGCCGCTCGAACCAATCCTGATCGCGCACGTTGCAATGCTCGTTGATCCAGGGATCGGAGACCTTATCCTGAACGACGATGACATCAATGTCGTAGTGCTTGGCAAGCTCCGGCAATAACTCTGCGCTGTAATCCGCGATCCCGCTCTGCTCCGGCGGCATCGGCGAGATGTAGGCGAGGCGTGGCAGAGCGCCCCTTCCCGCATCCGGTAGAGAGCCGCTTTCGAGATTGTTGCGGGCCCGCATCAAGCGCCGGTAGTAAAGGCGCGTCGAGTGGGAAGCCATTGACAGGTCGGCAGGCCCGTCCTCCGAGAAGGTTGGAGGCGGAAGAAAACGAAGCGCGCGCTGATGCATCATCGCGGCCCGCAACTTCGATCCGACCACCGGCACGCGCAGGACCAGCCGCTTCACGAGAGAGGCAAAGGCAGGGTATTCCTCGATCCGGTATACGATCGTGGCGAGTGTCGTCCTAATCACGCGGCGCAATTTTGAGCCGGGTCTGAATAACATACGAAACTCCTGTGCCTTACCCGCTGGCCACGTAGATGCTCAGCCCGCGAGAAAAGCCTGGAATGAGGCTCAACCGCCTACAATCTATCAATTCGGCAACCGGGTGGGAAACCCTTCGCCTGCGTTGTTGAAAAAAGCCACCCGGTCATTTCTCTTACCATCAATGATGCGCCAGGCGCGCCCGATGATCATCTAGGATGGCGGCAAGCGTCTGCTCGATGGAATAGCGCGGAGCCCAGCCGAGAATTTGACGCGCACGATCCGCATTGCCGACAACGCGAGGCAGATCGCTGGGACGATACCGTGCGGGATCCACCTCCGCCGTGATCTTGACGCGGCTCAGAGACAACAATTGCTGCAGCAAATCGCCGACCCTTCTGGAGGTCCCGGATGCGATATTGATGATGCATCCCGGCTCCAGAACATCGCTCTTCTTCACGGCTAAAGCATAGGCATCGGCGACGTCCCGGACATCGAGGAAATCCCGTTCCGCATCGAGATTGCCGACCATCATCACAGGCTCGGCGAGACCTTGCTCGATCCGTGCGATCTGCTGCGCGAAGGCCGAAAGGACGTAAGCGTCGGTCTGGCCTGCGCCGGAATGGTTGAAGGGGCGGAAACGCACGCATTTAAGGCCGCGCCGCGCCATCGCGCCCAATGCAAGATCTGCGGCAGACTTCGTCACGGAGTAATCATCGAGGGGCGCGACCAATGAATGCTCATCGAGAGGCTGCCCGGCCTTGGCGCTGTCGCCATAGATCAGGCCCGATCCCACATTGAGCAGGCAGCAGCGAGGCGCCTTTTCGAGAATCGCGCGGGCCAGATTGAGCGTGCCATGCACGTTCACATGCCACGCGGCATCGGGATCGGCGCTCGCGGCAGCGGGCGCCGCGATACCGGCCAGATGGATCACGTGCGTCGGATCGCAGCGAAAAAGGGCATCCTCGATGGATGCCCGATCGGTGATGTCCAGCGCCAGGACGGGTCCGAGCGCCGGATCGTTCACCGCGTCTTTGGCAGTCGGGAAGAGAGCGACGTCAGTTCCGCAGATGCGGCGAAGGGCATCCATCACGTAGGGGCCGACAAACCCCCGCGCGCCGGTAATCAGAACCCGTGTCCCCTCTCCCCGTGAGTGCATCAGAGATGCTCTTGGCGCTTCAGGCGAACGAGATCCGCCTCCACCATTTCCGCAACCAGCTGCTCCAGGGATGTCTCAGCCACCCAGCCCAGCTTCTGCTTGGCCTTGGCCGGATTGCCGTGCAGTACATCGACTTCGGCAGGGCGGAGATAACGCTCGTCCACGACCACGTGGTTCTCCATCTTGAGACCCACGTGCGCAAAGGCTAGCTCACAGAACTCACGCACGGGAGTGGTACGGCCGGTGGCGACGACGTAATCGTCCGGCGTGTCCTGCTGGAGCATCAGCCACATCGCTTTCACGTAGTCGCGGGCATGGCCCCAATCGCGCGTAGCGTCCAGGTTGCCGAGAGCGAGCTTGTCCTGCATGCCGAGCTTGATGCGCGCCACGCCGTCCGTGATCTTGCGGGTCACGAACTCGATGCCGCGCAGAGGCGACTCGTGATTGAAGAGAATGCCGCTCGAGGCGTGGAAGCCGAAGCTCTCGCGATAGTTCACCGTCATCCAGTGTGCATAGAGCTTGGCGGCGGCGTAAGGCGAACGCGGGTAGAACGGCGTCGTCTCAGACTGGATCGGCTCCTGGATCAGGCCATACATCTCGGACGACGAAGCCTGGTAGAACCGCGACTCCGGGGCAGCGATGCGCACGGCTTCCAGCATATTGGCAGCGCCCATGCCCGTGACGTTGCCGGTCAGGAGCGGCTGCTGCCAAGAGGACTTCACGAAGGACTGCGCGGCGAGGTTGTAGACCTCGTGCGGACGAACTTCCTGAATGACGCGGATCAGGCCCGAAAGGTCGGTCAGGTTGCCGTCGTGGAGGGTGATCTTGCCGGCCACGCCGATCCACTTCAGGCGGGCATCGATCACGTCCGCCGAGGCGCTGCGGCGCAGAAGGCCATGGACCTCATAACCCTGATCGAGGAGCAGCTTCGAGAGATAAGCCCCGTCCTGTCCCGTCACGCCGGTGATCAGCGCTCTTTTCGTACCCATCGTTCAATTTCCTGTTTCAAGCATCAAGAGCACACCGCAAGCACGGAGCTCAGAGGTCGGGATAAATCGCCAGCCATCCTTGGCAGTTGTTCGCGGCAGTTCTTGGCCTGGGAAGCAAAATGCTCCGTTTGACAAGGCATGAAAACCGCCTGAATTTGGGGGATGCAGATACAATGCAGCTGACCTGCGCGTCAACATCATTAAGCCATTGTTACATTTCTCCCCTACCCTCTGAAAGAAGGGCGGGACATGGAAAAAATATTTTATATCAAAGTCTTACCCGAACAACACGAAAGCATCACGCCTCTTCCTGCCCGAGCGCCTTCTCCAGGAGACCTGCGGCCTTCAGCCCGATCATCAGCAATCCCACATGCTGGGCTTGGACCATTTCTCCTGCGAGCGCCGAACGGACCGCTTCCTTGACCGGCACGCGCAGGACCGTAATGTCCTCGTCCGCCTCGGGGGCCGGAGGCTGGGTAAGGGCCGCCCCCTCCGCCAGAATGACATGCACCCGATTGTTATGCGTCGCCGGATTGGGCGAAAGGCTGGCGACGAGCCTGCAGGAGGCGGCCGTATATCCGGTCTCCTCGGCCAACTCGCGGATGGCGGCAGCGACAGGCCCTTCATCGCGAGCATCCATGCCGCCGCCCGGGAGCTCCAGGCTGGACACTCCCAAACCGTGCCTGTACTGCCGGATCAGGACGATATGCTCATCGGCATCGATGGCGACCACATGCACCCAGTCCGAATATTCCAGCACATAAAAGGGGGAGACATCGACACCCTTCGGCGTCGTACAATCATCCGCCCTCAAGGACACCCATCGGTCACGGAAGACGATAAGGGACCGCTCCACTTTCCAGGTCATGGCCGTCTTTCCTGCTGAACCGGGCTCAAGCCACCTGCCGCCCTGCAAGGTCGAGCCCCCAGGCGAGCAGGGTCTCTGCGCGCTCCGGCGTTCCCGCTTCCACATAGACGCGCAGCTCCGGCGCGTTGCCGGATGCACGGAAGTGAACGACCTCGCCGTTCTTCGCGGTGATGCGCAGACCGTCGCGCCCGTCGAAGCCCGCAGCACCGCCCAGATCGCTGAAGAGGCCATCGAGATAGGCCTTGTCATCCTGCAGCTTCCGCATGAAGGCGCCGCTTTTCTCACCCGGGATGTTCTGGAGACGGTTGCTCGCCGCGGCCTTGAAGGCGAAGTCCGCACCGACTTCCGACAGCGGCTTCTTCCGGTCGATGATTGATGCAAGCGCGCAGAGGATCGGCAGCATGGCGTCGCGCGTCGGAAGAGCCGCGAGCTTGCGCCCGTTGCGCTCGATCTCGGAGCCGAGCAGAACGCCCCCGTTCGCCTCGAAGCCCACGATGGCACGGGCGCCGGAGCGCGCGGCCTCGCCCATGCCCTCGATCACGTAAGGCGAGCCGACCTTGGTGCGGACAACGCTCTTGAACGCGCCCGAGGCTTCCAGGGCTGAGTTCGACGTGACGGGCGTCACGATAGCATCCGCACCGAGATATTTGGCCGTGACCGCGCCCACGAGATCGCCACGCAGGAAATCGCCCGCACCGTCGGAGATCAGCGGACGATCAGCATCGCCGTCCGTGGAGACGATCGCATCGAGCTTCTGCTCGCCGGCCCATTGCTTGGCGAGAATTTCGTCTTCCTTGCGCAGGGCTTCCGTATCCACCGGGATGAAACTCGTCGCGCGTCCGAGCGGAACAGCACGCGCGCCGAGCATTTCGAGCATCTGCACGATCACGTCGCGCGCGACGGAGGAGTGCTGATAGACGCCGACGGTCAGGCCGGACAGGCTGCCGGCGCCATAGAAATCCAGATAGCGCTGATGATAGGCCGCAATGAGATCGATCTCGGGCTTTGCCGCCTGAAGGTCGCGCGCGCTCGCGGGCACGGTGGTGATGTTGAGCTTTGCGTGCCACGCGAGAATGGCAGCCTCGTCCTTCTTGTCGATCTCGCCTTGTGCTCGATAGAACTTCAGGCCGTTGCGGTCCTCCGGGATGTGGCTTCCGGTGACCATGATTGCCGGCAGGCCGAAGCGCATGCCGTGATAGGCGAGCGCCGGCGTCGGAAGCGCACCGCAATCGAGGGGAATGAGGCCCGATTCCTTCAAAGCCGCGCAGCAGAGCTGCGCGATGCTCGGGCTACTCTCGCGCAGATCGCGACCGACCAGGACGATATTCTTGGACGCAGCGGCGGAACCGTCTTCCTTGAGCATCTCGGCGAAAGCGCGTGTATAGGCAAAGGCCGGGACGCCATTCAGCTCCACAACAAGGCCTCGCAATCCGCTGGTGCCGAACTTCAGAGAGGATGGGGCCGTTCCGGGAACCGTATTCATTTATCGTTTGCCTGTTTTTCGTGTCTTCGGGCGTTCGGACGCCCCTGTCGGATGGGGCGGGATAGTCGGGAGATGGGTGAGCCAAGTCAATACACCGTCAGGACGCCTTTGCTTCCTCCCTGTGAGGAAGAGGTATCCTGGCAGCGCCTTAGTGCTGCCCCTCGGCAATGGACAGGAGATATTGCCCGTAGCTGCTCTTCTCGAGGCTTTTCCCCAACCCCATGAGATGCTCGCGGCTGATCCAGCCGAGGTTGAAGGCGATTTCCTCTGGGCATGCGATGCGAAAGCCCTGGCGCTGCTCCAGCGCACGCACGAAGCCGGCAGCTTCGATCAGAGCATCCGGCGTACCGGTATCGAGCCACGCAAAGCCACGGCCCATCTTTTCCACGTGAAGGCAGCCCATATCGAGATAGGCGCGGTTCACGTCGGTGATCTCCAGCTCCCCCCTCGCCGAGGGCTTGAGGCGGGATGCGATCTCCACCACCTGCGCATCGTAGAAGTAAAGACCGGTGACCGCCCAGCTCGATTTGGGCTTTGCGGGCTTCTCCTCGATGGAAACCGCCCTTCCCTCGCCGTTGAAATCCACCACGCCGTAACGTTCGGGATCGCTGACGTGATAAGCGAAGATCGTCGCCCCTCCCGGACGGCTGGCGGCGGAGCGCATCATCTCCGGCAGGCCGTGGCCGTAGAAAACGTTGTCGCCCAGGATCAGGCATGAGGCATCGCCGTTCACGAACTCGGCGCCGATCACATAGGCCTGTGCCAACCCTTCCGGCTTCGGCTGTTCCGCGTAAGACAGGCTGATGCCCCATTGCTCACCCGTGCCCAGAAGCTGCCGGAACCGCGGCAGATCGTCGGGCGTCGAGATGATGAGAATCTCCTTCACGCCCGCCAGCATCAGCGTGGTGAGCGGGTAATAGATCATCGGCTTGTCGTAGATCGGCAGAAGCTGCTTCGAGGTCACGAAGGTCATCGGATGCAGCCGCGTTCCGCTTCCACCTGCCAGAATGATGCCTTTCAACGCGAATTCCTTTCACATCACCTAAGAGCAGCGTCCGCGCTCAATCGAAAACCGAAGGCAGCTCCGAGAGCCGCGGCTGCTTGCGATCCTTGTCCGACAGAATCGCATCCTTCACGGGGATGGGCCATTGGATGCCGAGCGCCGGATCGTCGAAGGCAAGCCCGCGATCGTGTTCGGCCGAATAATAGGCCGTCACCTTGTAGAGAACCTCCGTGTCGGGCTCCAGCGTGCAGAAGCCGTGCGCGAAACCAACCGGCACCAGAAGCTGACGCCAGTTCTCGGCCGACAGCTCCACGGCGACATGCTGGCCGTAGGTGGGCGAGGAGCGGCGCAGATCCACGGCAACATCAAGAATGCGTCCCCGCACCACGCGAACGAGCTTGTCCTGGGCAAACGGCGCAAGCTGGAAATGCAGCCCCCGGATGGTGCCCACATTCTTCGACACCGAATGATTGTCCTGCACGAAATCGAGGTTCAGTCCGCCCTCTTCGAGCCGCCTGCGGCTGTAGACCTCGGAGAAGAATCCGCGCCCATCGTCGAAACGCTTCGGCGTCAGGATCTTCACATCCGGAATGGCTGTCGGCTCGATCTCCAGCATAGCTCCCTCCATCGGCTCAGGCGATGACGCCAAGCCGCTCGCCCCTATACACGCCGGAGCGCACGCGCTCCCACCATGCACGGTTTTCGAGATACCACGCCACCGTCTTGCGCAGGCCGCTCTCGAACGTTTCCGCCGGGCTCCAGCCGAGATCGCGCTTGATCTTCGAGGCATCGATGGCATAGCGCCAATCATGGCCCGGGCGGTCGGCGACATAGGTAATCAGGCGTTCGCGCGGCCCGATGACGGCATCGGGCGCAAGCTCGTCGACCAGAGCGCAGATGGCTTTCACCACGTCGATGTTCCGGCGTTCGTTCCAGCCGCCGATATTATAGCTCTCGCCGACCTTGCCTCTCTCGGCAGCCAGGATCAGCGCCTCCGCGTGATCATCGACATAGAGCCAATCGCGTACGTTTTCCCCCTTGCCGTAGACCGGAAGCGGCTTGCCTTCCAGCGCATTGAGGATCGTCAGCGGAATCAGCTTCTCGGGGAAGTGATAAGGCCCGTAATTGTTGGAGCAGTTCGTCACGATGACAGGCAGGCCATACGTATGATGCCAGGCCCGGACGAAATGGTCAGACGCCGCCTTGGAGGCGGAATAGGGCGAGGTCGGCTGGTACGAGGTGCTCTCATGGAAGAAGCCCTCCCCCCCCAGTGCCCCGAACACCTCGTCAGTAGAGATGTGGTGGAATCGGAAGCTCTCGCGCCGCTCTCCGCTCAACTCCCGCCAGTAACGCAGACTCTCCTGCAGCAGGACGAAGGTGCCGACCACGTTGGTCTGCACGAACTCGCCTGGCCCGTCGATGGAGCGGTCCACATGACTCTCGGCGGCGAGATGCATGACCACATCCGGCGCGAAACGCGCGATGATCTCCCGCATCCGATCCGCATCCGCGATATCCGCCTGCTCGAACGCATAGCGGGAATCGCCAGCAACCGGAGCCAGGGAATCGAGATTGCCCGCATAGGTCAGCTTGTCCACCACCAGAGCCTGATGAGGTGTCCTGCCGATGAGACGGCGCACGACCGCCGAGCCGATGAAACCGGCCCCTCCAGTGACAAGGAAGCGCTTGGCAGAGGAAGGCTTGGCAGAAGAAGAATGGGATTGCAGCAATCCGGACATGAGCAATTCAGGCAATCTGGGCAGGTACTTGCCGACGATGGGTTCAATGGCGAGCAGGAGCCCTGCCCTTTTCTCAGCTATAATGTATCCCGGCGAAGATTACACCATTCCTTTATTCCCCAAAGGAATGGCCAGCGATTCAAGAAGCGTGCACAGGGCTGCCTCAGCGGCGACCAGCTTAGCCGTTCGATCAACGATTTGAAGGAAATGATGGCTGGGGCGCCAGGATTCGAACCTGGGAATGGCGGTACCAAAAACCGCTGCCTTACCACTTGGCGACGCCCCAATGATGGGCGTGTACATAATCGGCTGAGCCGTCCCTGGCAACCGGTTTTACCGGCCGACCCCTCTGGAAAAGATATCTGCCAAGAGCTGCAAATCTCCCCTTGCGGCCCAGGCAAGCCGCCGCTATAAGACCGGCCTTCCCGATGAAAAATCGGTGTCGGAGTGTAGCGCAGTCTGGTAGCGCACCTCGTTCGGGACGAGGGGGTCGTAGGTTCGAATCCTATCACTCCGACCATTTCTTAGTTGATCATCAAGGCCCCTCCCCAAGAGATCCGCGGTGGATTCCGCTCATCCCCGCCCCTTTTCTCTCGAAGAAAGTTGTTCCTGCTTACTGAGGCGCTGGTATTTCGCCGCAAACTCATGAGTGGAACCGCCCGGCCATTCTGAAACAAAAAAGCTGTAGTCGATAAGCAAAACAGCGCAGCCGTTTCTGGCTCTGAAGTCAACTTGACATTGATAGCCCCCTTTGTTGTTACTTCGCCCCAGATTGAGGCCGGAAGCTTATGCTGACAGCCACATCATTCAGCGAACACTCGAGTGCGGGCATGACTGGCAGCCAAACGACCTTTATCGATGAGATCCAAGGACGATATGGTGAAACCTTTGGCGAGGAATTACAGACCCTCGCGCGAAGTGTTGCCAAGCCTGGAATTTCAATGCTGGGGTTTGGAGCTGGTGAGAGCACCCGGCTGCTTGCTGAGATTGCTGACGAATATGAAGGCAGCTTAATTTCGCTCGACAATCACAAAGAACATCTGATCTCAGTCGCGCAGTCCGTTCAGTCGCATCGTGTTGCGTTTCGATGGTTCGATCTTGAAGGGCCTAGCGAGAGTCAAGCCGATCCAGAATATGCGTATGGGAGCTACCCGCTCGGCCTGGCACGTAAGTTCGATTTTATCTTTGTAGATGGCCGGCGGCGCGTTGAATGCGCTTTGACAGCTGCACTCGTAGCCGCCCCTGGAGCGATCGTCGTGGTTAACGACCACGCGCGGGCCAGATATACAGCGATGCAGAACCTCTTTGAGACCCAGGAGGTTGTCGGTCAGTTTCGTGTTTTCCGGAAGCCGTTAGTGACGAAGCCGCTACCGGATCGGCGCGGAGAACGGCGAGCCATCATCCAAGTTGTAAGTGGCAGCGTCGGCAATTGGGAATTCGAGATCACAGGCGAAAGTGTTGCCGCCTACGCTCGCCAAATCGGCGCCAAGCATATCGTTCGTCATTTCAGCGACGACACTCCCCCGGCCGCCCTAAAATATCTCGTCCGTCCTGAGTTTGATGCCTTTGACCGTGTATGTCTGTTAGATACGGATATCGTTATCAGGCCCGGCTCACCGGATATTTTTGATGTTGTCCCGAGCGATCACATAGGAGCATGGAGGCAAGACCGCACCTTTGTGGAGATGAGCAATGGGCTGAACGCCGAGTATCGCGCTCATCACGGCATCAAATCGCCTCCGCCCCATCAGTATATCAACTCTGGCGTATTGGTTCTGCCTCGAGCGCACTACAATATTCTAGAAAAGGGCAAAGCTCGCTACCACCTCGGACTGCCGAGGCACGAGAATTCTGCCGTGAATGCCGCAATTTTTGACGAAGGGCGCCCTTTCTTCAATTTGCCGTACGACTTCAATTTTATCCCTGATCCGGCGACTTTCTTGGACGATCGCTTCGGGTGGTTCATTCATCTCGCTGGCGCGGGTAAGGCAAAAAAAGGTTGGCAATTGGCTTGGCGCAGCACAGGAAACGCGCTTGGAATTGACTGGCTTGAACGCGCTAATCTTGCGGGGCGGAATACTCGCCTTCCGCGGCTAAGGGCTTTAGTGTCATCCACTGCGGGTTCGCGAACTACAGCATTTGACCCAGACGACTTTACCTATGTCGCTCCTTCGCGGATCATGTTGATCAATGGCGCTGCGCATATTTGCGTTGAAGACAAGCAGAATGTGGATGGTATCGCGGTCTACGGACCATACCATTCTTTTAAACGCGGCACATACAACCTCAGCTTCGACTTCGACCCTGATCTCGTTGATCCTAAGCGCAAGATTACTTTCGACATCGGGTCCACACATTCACAATCTCTTAGCTTCGAGAAGCATGAATGCATCGCGGCTGGCTCTATCGAATTCACCCTCCCTCATGATGTTGATGGTCTCGAAATTCGCTTCTATTCTGATGAAGAGCCTCTACTGATACGTGGCGTCCTCATTTCGGAAACAACTTAAACACCGACAACTGACAGGACGGCGCCTCACGACCGTTAATCGCACGCAAGTCATATCGAGTTGTTTCGCGGAGAAGTCTGATGGGGGCTCGGTCGGCAGATACAGAGTCGAGCAAACCTACCGGTTGCCCGTGCCGACGAGGAGTTCTCGCACCTTATCGACATGAGCCGCATAGACACGGCTCTTCGTAAAGGCCGTCACATAGTCTTTCGTGGCCCGGTCGAACTCGGAAGCACTCATCGTCCCTCGATCCAATTTCAGGGACGGCTGCGAGTGATCCTGATGAGCGGCCTTCAAGCCTTCCTGGACATCAAGGATGGCTGCTCCCAGCCCTGCAGAATCACCAGGAGTGACTAAGCGCCCAAAGCCGTGGGTGATATAGGGAAGATTGCCGGCGGCATAGCCAACCGGAACACATCCCGCGCGCAGCGCTTCGACCACGGGAACGCAAAAACCCTCGTGATATGAGGGAATGACAAAGATGTCGGCCTTCCTGAATGCCTCTGCGAGGGCATCGTCATCCAAAGTGCCCAGGAACTGCACGGAATCTTCAAGTGACAGTTCGGCGACGCGGGCCTTGCATCGCGCAATGTATTGCGGATCGGCGAATGTCAGGCTTCCTGCAATCGACAGATTAAAGGCAACGCCGGAATTTCGCAGAGCCGAAAGAGCCTCGATACAATCGAGCACACCCTTCGATTCAACCACCCGCCCGACGAACAGAAGCTCCAGCTCCTTGTTGTGCTTGTCCCGCATCTGCAGCAGCGCAGGCGTCTCTACGGTCAGAGGAAGCACTTCGATCAAACCGGGATTAATGCCCCGTTCCATCAAGACATTGGCGTTAAGCTGACTGTCAGCCCAAATATGATCGGCATGTTGAAGATTATGGACTTGCCGAAAAGCTTTATGAATGAGGGGACGGGACTGCGGCGGCACGAATTCAGACGGAGTAATATTATGAAAGCGAACGATCTTCTTCGCTTTTCCGTTGCCGGTTGAGATGGTGTCGAAGAAGGGATGATATGTCCCGAAGTGATAGATCAGAAGATCTGCATCCCGAAACGCAGGTTCAATCAGCAGACCGCCGGCACCGCGTACAATCCGCACAGGCAGATCGCAGAAGGTGTTGGATCCTGCAATGATAGCGACATCCCAGGCATCCTGGTCAGCAAGCGCCTTATAGGTATTCCAGGCAGCTGTTGAGATGGCATCATACCTCTCGGCAATCGATGCGACGATCGTCACGAGAGGCTTCATGAGCGCATAGCCCTCGCCGCTTGTCTCTTGTGGGCCACCAAAAGCTCTGCTGTATCCTTAACCATACGCTCGACCGTGAAGCTCTGCTCATAACGGCGGCGTCCGTCATGTCCCATCTTGCTACGCAATGATGGATCATTGAGGAGCTTTTTCAAGGCCTCCCGCAGTGATTGCGCGTCGCCAGGCTCAGCCAGCAGGCCGGTTTCTCCATCAAGAATGACCTCGGGCATTCCTCCTGCACGGCAACCGACGACAGGCTTGGCGAAGGTCATTGCCTCGACAAAGATCAGGCCGAACGATTCAAACCGCGAAGGGGCGACAAAGATGTCGCAGGCGTCATAGAAGCCGCGCAATTCCTCTTCGGAAACAGCGCCGTGGAAGACGATCCGGCGCTTGATGCTCTCGGCAAGATCGCGCTCTTCGAAAAGCTCACGATAGGTCTTGCCGGCATGGGCCTGGATCTTGTCGTTCCCGACGATATCGAACTGTACGTCCGGATACTCTGTCAGCACTTCTACGGCCGCGTCGAGAAGGACATCGATTCCTTTTCGCGCTTCGAGGCGCCCGACGAAGAGCACCCTTCGGCTCACGCCATCGACAAGCGCAGGAGCAGGCTGCTTCGGAAGAGCGGCATAATCTTCGGCACCGAGTTGCACAACGGCCGCACGTTGGCTCAGATCCACATCGTAGGCGGCTTCGATCTCCTTTACGATCGAGGCACTGATGCCATGGATCGCATGTGAGTCGAGCAGCATCTCTTTTTCGAGCGCGAGCATCGGACGCCCGAAAGTTGTCATGAAGCTCTCGCTCTCACGCTGCTCAGGATGACTGTCGAGCCAGAACTGCAGAGTCGTTTGCAGTCCAAGGACAACCGGAAAACGCCCATCACGGAGAATGGCGGCTCCCTCACAATCCCAGATCGGAGAATAGACGCAATCCACGTGGCGGCGAGCCGCGATCCTCTCCAGCCACGCCAGCCGCGATGCGGCATAAGACCAGATGTGTTCCGGCACAGGACCTGCGGCGGTCGCGGCCTGTTCCTTTACCTTGGGCAGTGAGGCGATCCGGTAGACCCATACACCTTCCTCCCAGTCGACCCGGTCATGCCCCTCACCCGCCGTGATGACATGAACATGATGGCCCAAATCTGCGAGGCCCTTCGCGAGTTGATGAACATAGCGGCCGACACCACCCACTTTGGTGGGCGGATACTCGCGCGTCAGAAGGCAGAAGGTCTTGGCGTTCTGCGTCGGAGCGCCCTTCAGATAGGGCTTGAAAGAAGATGGGACAGCATCGCACCGGGAAGCCGTGAGCAGACGGCGCTGCATGGAAAGCCCGCGCCGCAAGCCGTCGTTCCAAGCGCGCTCGACTTCATTGTTAAAGCGAGCGAGATCTTCGGAAGGCAAAAGCTTCTCGGATATGGCCCATTCGAGATCCCGGCGCAGCCCATCGATGAAGCTCGTCGCTTCCTGGATGATATCCTTGGTGCCGTGATGCCCTTTGTTGTTCACGAAGCCATAATAGATCTTGTTCTTGATGATCGAATACCAAGAACTGAGCACACGCTTTTCAGTCCTGATCGCGCTCGGCATGTACTTGTGGTGCACGACTGCGCCATCGAGTTGTGCGATGTGCCAACCCTCGTCGATCAGCCGGCAAGCCAGATCGGTCTCGTCAAGGAAATAGTCGTACTCCTCGTCGAAGCCTCCGATGGAGATCAGAGCTTTTCGGCGAAAGGTGCTGTTGGCGCCCAGCAGATGAGGAAAGTTCGTCGAGAGCGGAAAATTGTACTCCGGCGTAGCACGGTCTAGCTTTCGATCAGCACGGCCGAGGCGATCGGTCGTGCCGTAGCGCCACTGGTAAAGCACCCCATCGTGATGGTGGACGAAGCCGCCGACGCCACCGACCTTGTCATCGGCATAAGCGTCGACGATCTGTCCCAGCCATTCAGGCTCCGGAATGGCATCGTCATCCAGGAAGGCTACGATATCGCCAGCCGACAGTTCGATAGCGATGTTGCGCGACATCGAGAGATTGCGCAGCGGACAAGCGGCGACCTTCAGCGGATCGGGCCAGCTCTCCAGCATTTCGCGCGTGCCGTCAGGCGTAGGGCCATAGACGACGCATACCTCGAAGTTTCGGTAATCAAGCTGCCGCAAGCTCGCCAGCGTGGTGCGCAGGCTTTCGACACGGCCATCCGTGCAGATAGCGATGGATACTTTCTTCGACATCGGACTGTCCCCGCGGCTTACGGCCTGACAGCCCTGATCTCAAACTCGTAGCACTTGCCGTTCCGACGCCCTTGCACGGGGACTTCAATATTCTTGAAGCCAGCCTCTTCCAAGAGAATGCGCAAGCTCGCAGGCGTGAACATGTTGAAGTGGAAGTCGCCTTCATATTCCTGAAGGCCGAAGAACACCTCACGGAATTCTTCGAAAGAATATTCTCCGGATGCCATCTTCGCGATCATGGCCTCTGCATCGGGCACGATGGCCCGGAAGGTGCCGCCGGAAGCAAGGAGGTCTCGCCAGTAAGGCAGGAGCTTGCGGCGCATTTCCTCCTGCGGGAAGTGCTCGAGGACATGCGCCGAAAAGACCTCCTGGGCCAATCCCTTCTGCAGAGGAAGATCGCCAACCTCGGCAACAATGTCGACATTCGGCAGCGCGCGCATATCGACATTGATATAACCGTTCAGCGGGACATGGCCGCAACCGAGGTTGATCCGCAACCCCTCCTTGAGAGCGTCCTGCAGCTTCGTCTCGTTCACGACGCGCGGCTCGACCGCCTCCTTGTGACCAGTCCCGGGAGCGCCCGCATCAGCGGCGTACTTCATCTCGAACATGATCTCGCTGCGGATGAACTCCTGGCGGTCGCGCTGCCGGGCCAGCTCGCGCTCAACTTCCTGGCGCTCCTGGGCCGATTGATCACGTTGGCGATCCATGTGCTCGTAAATCCGTGCCAGCTGATCGCGCTGTTGGCCGAGTTCATGGCCAAAGGCGCCAACCGATGTCACGGAGTTCAGGAAGGCAGGCAGCTGCTGATTCCACGCCTGCTCGAAATTCTTGAGGCGCTCTTCGAGTTGCTTCGTACGGTTCTCGAGCTTTCGCGTCCGTTCCGAGACCGGCCCTTTTAGATCGTCGGACAGAGCATTGATGCGCGCGTCGATTGCAGCCATGGCATCGCCCTGGCGACGAAGGTGAAAAACGAGCCTGGGCAACTTGACCAGAGCCACTGCCCAGCGAGCCGCATATCCCAGCAGTGGGATTCGGAAAATTTTTGCAGCAACCGATTTAAGAGGCCCCGACATAGTATTTCTCTATTTTATCTCGTTTCGCGAATACCTCGCGTTCGCTACATTCCTTCCCATATGCTGTCAACAAGACGACACGCCCGCCGGACGGCAGGCTATAACGATTAAATCCCTAGCTTTGTTGATAAAAAAGGACGAGCGCTCTTGCCGGGCGCTCGCCATATCTTGAATTACCGCTCCTCAATGCGTCGAGAAGCGTCCGTTCTCGTCGTAAGTCTCGTAATGGAGCGTCTGAGCGGGGACGGCGTCAAGCTGCCGCTGGGCCTTCTGCCCGTCTTGGGCAGGCTCCTGACCTTGAGGCATGTAACGGGGGCGGAAGCGCAGGTCGACCAGGGAGCGCAGCTCGGGGGCGGCAAGATCGAGCACATTGGCATCCCGCCAGCGGCGGTGCAGCCTGGGGCGGCCTGTCATGCGACCCCAGAAGCCCTGCACCTCCTCCTCCACCTGCAAAACAATACGTCCCGTGAAGGTCTTACGAAGGTTAAAGCGGCCCGTCAGCGCCATTTCACTCTCCCAAATTGATCGTGCTCTGCAAAATTACGTTTCTACGCTGCGATGTCCGGAGCGCGGCCAATAAAAGAACTCGGCCACGAAGCTGACCGGATCTTGCCGTTGCAAGGCCAATGCAGGCGCAGCTCTTGGGTTCCGGTCCGCTTCCCGGAACCCTGCGTCACGATGATGAGAGGTGATGTTTCGCACATGCTTTCAGGCTTTTAAGCAATGCGATGAGCGACGAGCAGAGAAAAGAACAATTGAAATTGAAGGGATACGCAGTGAGTGGCTGAAGACCATGCACTCCGTCTCAGGGACGAGGACGCGGCTTGAGGTCGATCGTGACGAGCTGGCCGGTTCGGGGATCGAGGATGGTCATGGCAGCCTCCATGTTGTTGACGTAAGGAGAACGCCTGATGAGCGAGAACGATCAACGCGGCCTTCGGACATGGTAAGCAATTCGTTACTGAAGCGTGCGCATTCGCACCTAGTCATCACGAAGCGCGGCCTTTAAGCCGGGCCCCGCAACAGGCGCTTCCATCCCTCGGCGCCATGACCTCATTCACTGGAGATCGATTACATGAATACCCACTCGCTCGAGTCCGCATGGACGCCGCGCCTCCTCAGCATCCTTCGCATCGTCTCGGCGCTGATCTTCATGGCTCACGGCACTCAGAAGATCCTCGGCTTTCCGGCTGGCTTTTCGCCGGAAATGTTCTCTCTGCCCTGGATTGCAGGCATGCTCGAGCTCTTCGGCGGCGCTCTGCTCCTGCTCGGTCTTTTCGTCCGCCCCGTGGCTTTCGTTCTCTCGGGCCTGATGGCAGCCGCCTATTGGATGGCCCATGCTCCCAAGAGCGTCTTCCCCGTGCTGAACGGCGGCGACGCGGCTATTCTCTACTGCTTCGTGTTTCTCTACTTCGTGGCAGCCGGCGGCGGTGTCTGGAGCCTGGACAGCGCCATGCGCAACAGCCGCTGAAACATCGCATCGTCTTGAAAGAAAAGAGAGGCCGGAATGGCCTCTCTTTTTTGTTTAGGTCTCGTCTTTCCCTGAACCCGTCATGCGCCGCACGCGCTCGTCCTCGAGCTCCACATGCAGCGTGTGGTCATCCTCCTCGTCGAGAGGATTGGGCATGAGGTCCGTGATCAGGCCCGTGGTGGTGGAGGCCGCAGCACCGATGGGCGGAGCGGCCCCTTCCGAACGCCAATCCCTTTCCGGCCTGCCAGGCTCGATGCGCCCCTCGTCGTCCAGAATATCCACCACGCGGTTCATATCGCTCTCGTCCAGGCGCACTGTCACGAGGGTTCCGCCCTGGCGGACGCCATCCACATAGGCCTTGGCCTCGTCCTCGCTGAGCCCGGTATCAGCCAGCGCGCCCATGAGTCCGCCGAGGGCCGCCCCCGCCCCTGCTCCGACCAGCGTCGACACGAGCCATCCTGCCGCAATCACCGGCCCGAGCCCAGGAACCGCCACTGTGCCGAGCCCAGCCAAAAGCCCGGCCCCTCCTCCTGCAATCGTACCTGCCGCAGCACCTGCCCCGGCAAATTCATGCGACGCGCCCTCCTCGTCGAAGGAACGCTTGGCGTGATGCGAGGAGACGTCATCGGCGTTGTTCGAGATCAGGCTGATCTCCACATGGGAAATGTGGGCCGCCTCCAGCCGCTGCACGGCCTTGGCCGCTTCATCGTAGGTGTTGAAAAAGGCCGTCACTTTGCGTTCGGTCATGGGGTCGCCTCCGGGATTTCTCTCTAGGATTTCTTGGAAGGCTAATGAGCGGTTCTGAGGAGGGTTCCGGCTCTTCTTGCACCACGGCCAAGTTTTGTTGCGTTGCTGCGCGTCCATGCCGCCTTCCTGTCCGGCGGGAATGTTGCTACACTTCAACAAAAGAATGCCGCACACGGCGATTTGGGGGCTCCCACCATGCGACATATTCATCTCGATGAGGGTTTGAGATTGCGTTTTCCCGGCCGCAGCGAAGATTTCGATCAGGGTGTCGAGATCGGCATGATCGCCGTTCTCATGGACCAGGAGAACCTTGAGTTCTCGCGCTGGATCTCGCGCGCCAATCTCGGACAGGTCGAGGCCATCGCCAAACAGATGGGCTACCGGATCATCGAGGATGGCGGCGACGAGGAATGGGCGGATGTCACCTTCCGCCACAACAGCATCAAGTCGAAGCCCAATCTCCGGCTCGTGCATTCGGCGGGCTAAAAACCGCCAGCCAATTCCAAAACGAAAGAAGCCGCCCGAAGGCGGCTTCTTTTTTGTCTTTATGCGCTGAAAACTCAGCCGCGGCGGGTCACCGACCAGGCGGCCTGCATCAGGGCGACGGCGAGAGCTGTCTTCACCACGGTCGCGGCGATGAACGGGGCAGCGCCCACGGTCCAGGCCTGGGAGAAGGGCATCACCAGCGAGAGCTGGGTCAGGCCGCAAGCGAAGATCACCGCATGGCCGATGGTCATCATCACGATGACGCGCGGGAGCGAACGGTCCCAGCCACGCTCAGCCATGAAGCCCATGACGACGGCGGCGGCCAGGAAGCCGAAGAGGAAGCCGCCTGTGGGGCCCATGAGATAGGCCGGTCCGGCGACGGGACCTGCGAAGACGGGCATGCCCATCGCGCCCTGCAGGAGATAGAGACCGACGGTCGCGCCGCCGAGACGCCAGCCATAGGATGCGCCGATGATCAGCACGACCAGGGTCTGCAGCGTCATGGGAACGTAAGGCAGCGGCACCTGGACCTTGGCGGAAAGGGTGAGAAGCGCCGTACCCACAGCCATCAGGACGATGGCGCGCAGGGCGGTGAAACGGGCATCGTCCTTGGACGGCCAGAGGAGGCCGACGAGGGTCGAGGGAGAAGACAGCGAAGAAGCGCCAGTCGTCATGAAATGAACTCCAGATGTTCCGCCTTTCGCGGGCGGCTTGGTAAGCCTTATAGGTGGGTCTGGCCGGTGTCTCAAGCAGTCGAACGGCTAAGATGTCCGTAACCGGCACAGATTTCCAAGGATCCCTGATGGCAGACGACCTCACTTTCGATGTTCGGCCACCGGCCCGATCGGGCGAATGCCTCCAGGTGAGCCCCCTCGTCCGCCGAATCGTCGCCGACAATGCCGGCCCGATCACCTTCACCGGCACCTGCAGCTACATCGTGGGTTCGGGCCGGGTCGCCATCATCGATCCGGGGCCGGACAGCCCGGCGCATATCGAGGCCCTGCTCCACGCAGTCCGAGGCGAGACGGTGAGCCATATCCTCGTCACCCACACCCATCGGGACCACTCCCCCGCCGCCCGGGCGATTCAGGCCGCGACGGGCGCGCTCCTCGTCGGCTGCAGCCCGCACCGCAGCGCCCGGCCCCTGTTCAGCGGTGAGGTGAACTCCCTGGAGGCAAGCTCCGACAAGGATTATGCCCCCGACCGGGAACTTGCCGAGGGCGAGGCGGTGCAAGGCCCCGGCTGGACCCTGGAAGCCTTGGCCACCCCCGGCCACATGGCCAATCACCTCGCTTTCGCCCTACCCGAGGAGAAGGCGCTGTTCTCCGGCGATCATGTGATGGCCTGGGCGACAACCGTCGTGGCGCCGCCGGACGGCTCCATGAGCGAGTTCATGGCTTCCCTCGACAAGCTGAAGGGCCGGGAGGAAACGGTCTATTGGCCCGGCCACGGCGGCCCGGTGCAGGAGCCCCAGCGCTTCGTGCGCGCGCTCGCTCATCACCGCCGCCTGCGCGAGGCCTCGATTCTCAACAGGCTGAATGCAGGCGACCGCACGATCCCCGAGATCGTCGCCGCGATCTATCAGGGCCTGAACCCCGCTCTCGTGAATGCCGCGGGCCTCTCCGTCTTTGCTCATCTGGAAGATCTGGTCGCCAAGGAACTCGCCGTCACGGACGGCATGCCGAGCCTGAGCGGGGTATACCGCCCGGCCTGATGCGGGCTACTTTACCGCCAATGCGAGATTGGAGGCCTCTTCGAGGAATTTGCGGATCCGAGCGGCATTCGTGCCGAGATCATGATGGCCAATGCGGGAGGCGGAGCGGATGTCGATACGGGTGCCGTCGACGCGGGGACGAATGCGCACGGTGATGTCCTCAGGGAGCTTGAGGAGCATGCTGCGGTCCACGGCCTCCAGCCGCCCTATTCCCGTCCGCCCACCAGGCGGCACGGCCTCGATGATCTGCCAGCCGAGATCCTCGGCAGCCTTGCGCATCAGGGGAAAGGCATCTTCCGGCGGAATGTCGAGGGTCAGCGGCGCGATCTGCACATAGGCTTCGCGCTGCAGTTCGCGGTCCCCGGGCCCGACCTCGGGCGGAACGCGGCCTTGCCGGGCATCGAGCGCGGAGCGCGAACGCGAGAAAGCGGGCGGGTCCTCGGTATCGGTGGAGACATCGTTGATGGCCGGCAACGTCACGGCTTTAAGGCCCAGAAACGCCGGATAGCCGAGAACGAGGGCCGCCAAGATCATCCCCTTGATCGCGCTCCCCAAGCCCCGGCGGCCTTCCTGCCAGATGCGGATGAAGGCGACGAGAGAGAGCGCTACCGCGATGAGCGCGATGACCAGTCCAAGCCCCAGCGCCACGAAGCCGGATTGATAATCGATGCGGTTGAAGCGGATCAGCAGCGCCGACAGAACCGTCACGACAAGCGCGAACCAAGCCAGCATGGGAGACCATCGGGCGGGCCGGGAATAGGGTTCTTCGATAATGAGACGACGCATCAGGAGGTCTTACAAATCTCTTTGAGCGCGCGCCACTGCCCTTGCGTCAGGAGAGGCTCGCCGGACTGGGAGGGGACCTGTTTTTCCAAAGCTTTCAGGCGTTGATCGGTGATCGGGTGGGTCGACAGAAAAGCGGGAATGCGTTTTTCGTTCCCCTTCTCGGCTTCCTTCTCGTCATCTTCGCGCCGTTCGATGCGTTTGAGCAACAGCGCCATGGGATGAGCGGGCCTCCCCAAAGTGACCATGGTCTTGCCCGCGAAATCGTCCGCCGCCGTTTCCGCGTCGCGGGAATAGGCGCTGTCGACGAGATAGCGGCTGGCCAGCACGATAGCGCCGCCGCCCGTCACATCGCCGAAGAGCAAGCCGAAGAGATAGGAGGTGCCGCTGGACTGAATGAGCTTGCGAAGCCCGTCGCGATTGACCACGTGCCCGATCTCGTGGGCCAGCACGCCAGCGAGCTCATCGGGGGAATCGGCTTTGTCCAGGAGGGCCTGGAAGATGTAGATCCGCCCTCCGGGAAGGGCGATGGCATTCGGCACCTTGGATTCCAGCACCGCCACATCGAGGGGAATCTCGACGCCCCTCGCCTTGCTCAGGCGCTCGGTCAGAATGCGAAGAGCGGCCGTGCCTTCCGGCGCATCGCAGATCTTGCCCTTGAAGATGACGCGGACCTGATTGTCCACGGCCTTGCCGATGCGCCGCTCGTATTCGACGGGAATGACGGGCGTGAGCGTCTCCGCGAGAAGCGGGATGAGAAACAGCACGCACAGGATGATCGAGATGGCCGTCGCGGCGGACCAGAACACGATGCGCCCCGTGCGCTCCTTGTGTTCGGGCAGATTGAGGCGATGGCAATGGAGCCGGATGGCCGCCTGATCGGCGGGGTTCGCCACGTCGAGACGTGCCAGTTCCGGTCCGCCTTCGCGCGTGATGCGCAACACGCCCTCAGGCGCATCCTTCTGCCGGACATCTCCGGCAGGCCAGGAGGCGATCCACTCGCCTCCCTCATGAATGTCGAGACTGGATGCGGTGACTTTGAGAGTGACGTCCCGTCGCCGGGCGCTCACTCCGTCATAGAACACCGCATCCATCATGGTTCACCTTAAATGCCGACGTTGAAGTCGAGCGCGTCGGCAAGGCCCTCGCCCACGGTACCGGAAGGCCGGCCCGCGGCGACGGCTGCATTGAGCGAAGGCAGGTTCGACACAGCTGTCGTCGTGACGATGGCTGCCCACAAACCGCGACCGTAGAAGTAGCGCTGAATGACGCCGAAGCCGAGGAGGAAGACGAGATAGGCGATCGCGCCAATAAGGCTGATCACGATGGCTCCCGCTGTCCACTCACCGGCCTGAATGTCATTCATGGCATCCTGGAAAGCGAGGCTCAGGACAAAAGCGCCAAGGGCGAAGACAGCGATGAAAGCGATCATGAAGCCGATAGACGAGAACAGCGTCTTGAAGAAGAGGCCGTAGAACGTGCCGATCCGCAGCTTGCTCGACACGGCAGCCTCGCCGAAGCGCACGCCATCCAGATGCCAACGGGTGAAGATCGCCATCACGAGAGGCGCGAGAGCGATGTAGATCAGGAGCAAACCGCCGACTGCGATCTGAGTCGCCAAATAGGCTGCGCCCATTGCTCCGTCCATCTCTTCTCCGAGATCGAGATCCATTTCGGCAAGGGAGCTGTACATGTCCGTGCTGCCGAAGGCCAAGCCGGCGATCAGGATGATGCCGAGCGCCCAAACCCACCAACCGCGCTTGAACAGCGACCAGCCCGTACCGGAGAAATCGCCCTGAACGGTGCCGAAATAAGTGTGACGCATGCGGTAGCGCTCGAGGCTCGCCATGGCCCACGGCAGCGCGAGGCCGACCGTGACGATCGTGGCGATGTCCCACAGGACGGCGCGGAAGGCATAAGCCCAGCCGCTACCCTTCATCCAGAAGCGCACGCCGCGGAAGACGGTGCGCGTCGCGCGGTAGCGGCGCGCGCGATAGCTACCAAAATGCGCAAGCACATAGAGGATCAGAATCAGCGGAACGCTCGCGAAGGCCGCAATCTCCTCGAACGCCAGGGACACCACGAAGAGCGCGATGTAGAGCGGCGCGAGAACAGCAAGCGCGATCAGGAAGCCGACCAGCAATTCCTTCGCCGTGCCGGTGTACTCGAAGGATTCACCCTCGACCTGCGTATTGGCCCAGAGGTGGCGGCGCAGCTTCGTGGTGAGCCAGAAGCGGTAAAAGCCGAATGTAGGGATCTGATAGAGGCTGCCGGCCACCAGCATCTTGAGGAACTCGCCCCGGCGTCCGGAGAAGGACATGGGGGAAGCCTGGGGCTGGGTCAGTGGAACGTTGGAAGAAATCGAGGCTGTCATGGTCCTAACCTTCAAGGAAGATAGGCACGCCTTAGCATAATATTGATATTACAGAACGTTACGCGCGGCCTGATACCCTTATTATTCACGGATATTGCGACGGCAGCCGCCTTATCGGCGCTGGATGGGGCTTTCTGTGGGGATGACGGAACAGATCGTTTCACTATAAACTATCTCTCCTTATCAGGAGCCTCGCCTTGACGTCCCCATCTCCCGCCCCCGCGGATCTTGGAGCAGACCCGCTTCGCATCTGGTTTCGCGTCATTCGCCTGCATCGCCGCGCGCTCAACACCGTGGCCGGCGAGCTCAAGGCCATCGGCCTGTCTATTCCGCAATTCGATCTTCTCTCCACGCTGACCGAGCGTGAGGGGCTAAGCCAGCAGGAGCTGGCGGAGCGGCTCTATGTGACCAAGGGAAATGTCTCCGGCCTTCTCGACCGGATGGTGGAGGCGGACCTCGTGGAGCGCCGCTCCATTCCCGGCGACCGGCGCTCGAATGCGCTTTACCTCACGAAGAGGGGGCGCGACCTCGCGGAGAAGGGCCTTGCCGCACAGCGCGCCTATGTGCAGCGCACTTTGGGCTCCCTGCCCGAGAAGGACCTGGCCGATCTCGAGCGCATCGTGCTCGCTTGGCGTGAACTCGCCCGCACCGAGGAGGATGCGAGCCTCGCGAAACTTCAGCGGTAGGCATTCATGTTCGATGCGGTGGCATTCGCAGGAGGCGGCAACCGCTGCTACTGGCAGGGCGGCTTCTGGGAGGCTGCCTCACCGCTTCTGAACCTCAAGCCCTCCATGGTCGTGGGCGTGAGCGCGGGCGCGTGGTCCGCCTGCTACAGCCTTCTGGGCCTCGGCCGGACGGTCAACGCCATGGTGGCGGAGGGCTGCAGTCAGGGCCGCCGCAATTTCGAATGGAAGGCGTGGCGCAGCGAAGGCTCGCCTTGGCCCGTCGCCTTCATGTACCGCAGCCTGATCGAGACCATCATCGACGACGATGCCCTGGCGTACTTGCAGCAGGGACCGGACGTCCTGATCGGCCTTGCGCGCAAGCCGCGCCGCCTGCCGCTTTCCATCGCCGTTCCGCTCGGGATCGCCACGTATCAGATCGAGAAGAAATGGCACTCCCCCGTGCATCCGCGCGGCGGACGCGCGCTCGGTTTCAGTCCCGAATTCGTGCGCGTACAGGATCTCGAAACACCTGCGGAGGTCTCGGCAGCGTTGATGGCGAGCGCCAGCGTGCCGCCTTTCATGCCGGTGGGTCTTGTCGGCGG
The DNA here is from genome assembly GCF_022346925.1 of Microvirga sp. ACRRW. GTDB lineage: Bacteria > Pseudomonadota > Alphaproteobacteria > Rhizobiales > Beijerinckiaceae > Microvirga. The sequence continues at coordinate 340,225 of NZ_JAKRNJ010000002.1, read as the reverse complement.
CATGGCCGCTCTTGATGGGGGCCTCGTCGACAACGTGCCGACCGAGCCGCTCTTGCCCGTGGAAGCGCAAGGCGGCAAGACCCTCGTCATTCTCTCGCGCCTCTATCGCGCTTTCCCGAATGTGAAGGGACGCACCTACATCCAGCCGTCCGCGCCCGTCCCCATCGGGCAATTCGACATCACCAATCCGTCCGGCATCCGCAAGGCCTATGAGATGGGATTGAGGGATGGAGAGGCATTCGCGAAGCGTGCGGCTTCGCACATTTAATCGCAAGGCTTGGCCTTAATCACAGCCCCGCTTACCGTTACGTCACACAACCAAGGGGACTGATCATGACACCGCGTTGGGTCGAGGCCATTCTGTCGAGCCGCATCACCGAAATCGCCGCTCGCGTTCTCTTCACCTTTCCGTTCTGGGGTAGCGGCCTCGCCAAGCTCTTGGACTTCTCCGGCGGCATGGCGGAGATGAGCCATTTCGGGCTCGAGCCCGCATGGCTCTTCAACAGCCTCACGATTTTCGTTCAGCTCACTGGCTCAGCGCTGATCATCTTCAACCGTGGCACGTGGTTCGGCGCCGCCATGCTCGGAGTCTTCACATTCCTGACCATCCCGATCGTTCATGCCTTCTGGCGGCTTGAGGGCGAGCGCGCCATCACCGCATTCCATACCGCAGGCGAGCATATGGGCATGATCGGCGCATTGGTCCTGGTCTCAATCCTGGCCGCGCGCTCGAAGGAGGCTTCATCCAGGAACCGCCAGGAAGCGGCTCTCGAAACCGCTGGAATCCTGCGGCGTTAATCCTGGATTCAGCCTGATCGGATCATGTGTGGGACAACACGCACATGATCGAAGCCATGCCTTAATCAGGTCATGGCTCCGCGATCATGAACGGCAGGTGCAAAAACCGCCGGACCTGGAGGAAAAACCATGACTTCGAACGCCAAGAACCGCGATCCTCAATCGAGCCACGAGGCCGCCCAGGCCGCTCCGGCTTTCAAGCCCGTCGCTCTTCCCGCTCTCGCCGCCGCCATGCGCTCGGTGAAACGCCAACCGGCGAAGGCCAAGGCACAGGAGCTTCCCGCGATCCTGCGCAAGGAAGCTCAGCTCGACTGACAATTCCTACAGCCGCAACGAAAAAAGCGCCCCTTGGGGCGCTTTTCCTGTTCGTCTGATGCGATCTTAGCGGACGATCACTTTCGTGTTCATCGCCACGCGATTGTAGAGATCGATCACGTCGATGTTGCGCATGCGGATGCAGCCCGAGGACACGGCTTGGCCGATCTTCTCCGGCTCGTTGGTGCCGTGGATGCGGTAGAGCGTGTCCTTGTTGCCCTCATAGAGATAGAGAGCGCGGGCGCCGAGCGGGTTGTTGGGGCCGCCCTTGGTGAACTGCACATGCGGCCAGCGGGCCTTCATCTCGGCGGGCGGATTCCAATCCGGCCACTCGGCCTTGCGGGCAATGCGCGAGGTGCCGGTCCAGCCATAGGCCTCATCGCCGACCGTCACGCCATAGCGGATCGCCTGCTTGTTCGGCATCACGTAATAAAGGAAGCGCTGCTTGGTATCGACAACGATCGTGCCAGGCGCTTCGCCCGTTGGGTCCTCGATGAGGTAGCGGCCATAGCGCGGCTCTTCCTGGGCAGGCGGAACCTGTGCCATCCATTCGGTATCGCGTGCGGAAACCTGCGGGTCCGGAATACCCTTAAAGGTACAGCCGGCCAGGGCTGCCATGGTTGCGACAAGAAGGACGAGTCTCGAGAGGCGCATCGGAACAAAGCTCTGCTTTGCCGCCGCAAGGGCAGCATGTGTGAAAATTAACGCTATAACGCTAGGGTAAGTTGACCCAGGGTCAATGAGCGAATCACCCGAACCATGCCACGGTTAACCCCAAATGAGTGTTGCATCGCAACAACATGGACATTCACTCATACGGCTGCGACACTGCTTTTCCACCCCAAATCAAGTGCTTGCATGTCCACGCTCTACATCAGCCATCCGGCCAGCCTCGACCATCAGACACCTCTTGGTCACCCGGAGCGCCCCGACCGCATACGTGCCATCGAGCGAGCCCTGGAGAAGGAGCGCTTCACCACCCTGATCCGCGATCAGGCACCTATGGCCGAGATGGAAAGCCTCACTCTGGCGCACCCTGAAGATTACGTGGTTCGGCTGCGGGACATCAGCCCCCGGGAGGGATTAGTCCGGATTGATGAGGACACGGTGATGTCGCCGGGCACCTACGAGGCCGCCCTGCGCGGCGCGGGAGGTGCGGTGAAGGCCGTGGACGAGGTAATGTCGGGCCGCGCGGCGAACGCCTTCGTCGCCATGAGACCGCCGGGCCATCACGCCGAGCGCATCAGGGCGATGGGCTTCTGCTTCTTCAACAACGCGGCGATTGCGGCGCGCCATGCGCAGAAGAAGTTCGGGGCCGAGCGTATCGCGATCTTCGATTGGGACGTGCACCACGGCAACGGCACGCAGGACATTTTCTGGAGCGATGCCAGCGTGCTCTATTGCTCCACGCATGAAGCGCCGCTCTATCCCGGAACGGGCGCGCTCTCGGAGACGGGCGAGCACAACAACATCGTCAATGCGCCGCTCAATGCGGGCGATGGATCGGAAGCTTTCCGCGATGCGGTGGAGAGCGTCATCGTTCCGCGCATCGATGCATTCCGTCCCGATCTCATCATCATCTCGGCAGGCTTCGACGCCCATTGGCGCGATCCGCTCGCGAGCCTCAACCTGACCGAGACGGATTTCGCCTGGGCGACCCGCAAGCTGATGTATCTCGCAGACTGCCGTTGCGGCGGCCGCATCGTGTCGGTTCTCGAAGGCGGCTACGATCTCGAAGGCCTATCGAAATCGACAGCGTTTCATCTCGACGCCCTGATGGGGCGCGAGGTGAACACCTAAAACACTGTCCTCAGAATGAGGACAGTGTGCAGGAAATACGTTTTGTCGATCAGCACTCGATCGGTTCGTCACCCAGCAGATCGATACCGAAGCCGCTGAGGCCTACATAAGAACGGCTCGACGTCGCGAGATTGCGGATCGAGGCCACGCCGAGATCCTTGAGGATCTGCGCGCCGAGTCCGATCTCGCGCCACTGATTGGAGCGCGCGACTTCGGAAGCGGTTTCGTCGTGCTCTGTGAAAGTGGTGGTCGGCACACCCGCCGTTCCGTCGCGCAGGTAGACGAGAACGCCCCTGCCCTCCTTCACGAAACGCTGCATGGCGGCAGCAACCGTCTTGCCGCCCTCGAACACATCCGTGAGCGCATTGGCGCGGTGCAGGCGCACGGGAATATTCGAGCCATCGCCGATGCGACCATGGACGAGCGCCATGTGCTGCACGCTGTCGAAGGGCGTCGAATAAGCATAGCCCGTGAACGAGCCCCACGGCGTCTCCACCGGGAAGGTGGCGATGCGCTCGACAAGCTTCTCGCGCGACTGACGATAGGCGATGAGATCGGCCACCGAGATGCGCTTAAGGTCGTGCTTCTCGGCAAACGCATCGATCTGCGCGCCCTTCATCACCGTGCCGTCGTCGTTGGCGAGTTCGCAGATCACGCCAACCGGCGGCAGGTTCGCGAGCTTGCAGAGATCGACCGCCGCTTCCGTGTGACCCGAGCGCATGAGCACGCCGCCATCCTTCGCGATCAGCGGGAAGATGTGGCCGGGACGCACGAAGTCGGTGGCCCCCATGTTATGGTTGGCAAGCGCGCGCACGGTATTGGAGCGCTGCTCGGCGGAAATGCCGGTGGTAAGCCCGTGCTTCACGTCGACGGTCACCGTAAACGCCGTACCGAGGGGCGCGTCGTTCGAGGCCACCATCGGGTCGAGGCGCAGGCGGCGCGCTTCCGCAGCGGTGAGCGGGGCGCAAACGATGCCGCAGGTATTGCGGATGATGAAGGCCATCTTCTCCGGCGTGCAGAGGGAGGCCGCGACGATGAGATCGCCTTCGTTCTCGCGGTCATCATCATCGGTCACGATGACGATTTCACCACGAGCGAAAGCCTCGATGGCTTCAGTGACGGAATTGGGCATCAAGGCCTCCTGAAGGGATGGGGGCAGAAAATCATTGGGCGTGACCGCGCCGCGGGTCTCGCGGGCGATCAGTTCCGCGGTATCCCGCGAAATCCAGGCCTGCTCTGAGTTGCACATCTGGGTAATGGCGCCGGGCGTGACGCCGATCCGCCGCGCGAACTCCACGCGCGACACGCCATTCCGGGATAACCATTCAGCCAGCTTCATGAGCTTGGCTTAACGGATGGCGGGATTTTAGTAAAACTAAAATTTGCCGATTTCGGCTTGCGCGAAAGCACTCCACCTCATCCTGAGGAGCCTGCGCAGCAGGCGTCTCGAAGGAGGCTCCAGCGATCTCTGGAAATGCCTCGCCCTTCGAGACGGACCTGACGGTCCTCCTGAGGTGAGGCTATGGAGAGTGAGAAGAACCCTAAGCCTTGAACGGCCAGGACGGCCCCTCGCCCACCTGTCCGCGATGACGCAAGACATGATCGGCCAGAACGCAGGCCATCATGGCCTCGCCCACCGGCACGGCGCGGATGCCGACGCAGGGGTCATGGCGGCCCTTGGTCATCACCTCGGCCTCGGCGCCGGTGCGAGTCACGCTGGAGCGCGGGGTGAGGATCGACGAGGTGGGCTTGACCGCAAAACGGCAGACCACCGGCTGGCCCGTGGAGATGCCCCCGAGAATGCCGCCCGCATGGTTCGACAGGAAGGTCGGCGCGCCCTGGTTGCCGGAGCGCATCTCGTCCGCGTTCTCCTCGCCGCGCAAAGCCGCCGCCGCGAAGCCGTCGCCAATCTCGACGCCCTTCACGGCATTGATCGACATCATCGCGGAGGCGAGATCGGAATCGAGCTTGCCGTAGATCGGAGCGCCGAGGCCTGCCGGCACGCCCTCGGCCACGATTTCGAGCACCGCACCGATGGAGGATCCTGCCTTGCGCAAGCCATCGAGATATTCCTCGTAGAAGGCAGCCGCCTTCGCATCCGGGCAGAAGAACGGGTTGCGGGAAATCTCATCCCAATCCCAATTGCCGCGATCGATGGCGTGCGGACCCATCTGCACCAGCGCGCCGCGAATGGTGACGCCGGAGAGAACCTTTCGCGCCACCGCGCCCGCCGCCACGCGGGCCGCCGTCTCGCGGGCGGAGGAGCGCCCGCCGCCGCGATAATCGCGGATGCCGTATTTCACGTCGTAGGTGAAATCCGCATGGCCCGGGCGGTAGGAATTCTTGATCTCGGAATAATCCTTCGAGCGCTGGTCCACGTTCTCGATCATCAGCGCGATGGGCGTGCCGGTGGTGACCTGCTGGCCTGTGCGCTCATCGATGAACACGCCCGACAGGATCTTCACCTGATCCGGCTCCTGGCGCTGCGTCGTGAAACGCGACTGGCCCGGGCGGCGGCGGTCGAGCTCCGCCTGGATCTCGGAAGCCTCGATCGGGATCATGGGCGGGCAGCCGTCGATGACGCAGCCAAGGGCGGGCCCATGGCTCTCGCCGAAAGTGGTGACGCGGAAAAGGTGACCGAAGGTATTGTGGGACATGGCGCTTCTTCGAAGGTTCAAGGCGTCTTAAGACCAAAGCGGGCGGGTGTCACGCCCCCGAAACGATAGGCACCGACTGCAAAGAGCAAGCATCAGCGCTCTCGCGGCTTATGCAGCCCGAGGTTTGGGATCGAGGGAGGCGCGAGGAGGCGTCGGGCTCGATGCTATGTGAGTGTTTGAAGAACCTAACGGCTCCTCGCGCACGGTTCTTTTAGGCGGACACCGCGTCGTTTTCAGCGGTGGGCCTCCCGCCGACAGGCTTGCGAGGCCTGACACGGGACCGTTCCCGGCTCCGACAATCACGACGCCTCGCGAGCGCGCCCCTCGGTGAGCCGGGACGCTCCACCTATAGCCCAGATTAGGAACCTTGTCAAGAACAAAAAGAGAACATTGACCCGCATCGTCATGCCCGGACTTGATCCGGGCATCCACGCCTTTAGCGCGTGAAGGCGTGGATCACCGGCACAAGGCCGGTGATGACGTGGGAGAGCGTCATCCCGGACGGCACAGCCGAGCCGGTGAAGACAGCCGAGAGGAAAGGACGTCACAGACCGCTCTCAGGAATGGATAAAAGCGGGTGATCGGCTTACCGCTGAACGAGCCAGGCCAAGCGCTCATCCGCCATGGCCGGCATGACTTCCTTCACGTCGTATTCCGCGACACCGGCGCGATTAAACGGGTCCTGAGCCAGGATCTTATCCAGTTCATCACGGCTGAGACCGTGCGCCAGGATGAAGCCTCCCACTCTGGGCACCTGCCGCCCGGAAAGCAGGAAAACACCACGGTCATAGCATTGCTTCAGCCAATCGATATGGGCATCGACATGCAGGTCCACTTCGGACAACGGCTTGCAGTAGGTGAGAATGACGATGAACATGAGAAATCCTACTCACACCCAGCGGTGGTTGCGCCCCTCGATCACCAGCACCCTGCCCTGCCAGATATCCATGCTGGCGGCCTGACGTGAATTGACGCCGCAGCAGAGGGCGAGGAAGGCGCGGGCGACGCCACCATGGGCGACGATGACAGTATCGCGCGTGATGTCCTCGATGATGGGATGGATGCGGTCCACGAGCATGGCGTAGCTCTCGCCTCCGCCCGGGGGAACGTAGTTCCACTTGTCGCGCTCGCGCAGAGCCGCCAGTTGCGGCTCGGCCTTGCGGACTTCCTTCCAGGTCATGCCTTCCCAGGCGCCGAAGGTGATCTCGATCAGACGGTCGTCCAGCTTGTAGCTCTCGGGGTGAAGGCCGACGGCTCCCCGCAGGATCTCCATGGTCTCGCGGGTGCGCAGCATCGGGCTCGCCACATAGGCGAGGTCCTCGAATTGCGGAGCGACAGATTGGAGACGACGCCCCGCCTCCTCGGCCTGCACGCGGCCGAGATCGTTGAGCGGAATGTCCTTCTGGCCCTGGAGACGTCCCTCGAGATTCCAATCCGTCTCGCCGTGGCGGATGAAATAGATCTTTGGGCGAGACAGGGTCATGAGGGGCAGACTACTCTTTGTCGAGGGAGAGGTCGGGGGCTTCCGGGGTCTTCATGCCGACCACGTGATAGCCGGCATCCACATGCAGGATCTCGCCGGTCATGCCGCGGGACATGTCGGAGACGAGGTAGGCCGCCGTCTCGCCGACTTCCTCGATGGTGACCGTGCGGCGCAGCGGCGAGTTGTACTCGTTCCACTTCAGAATGTAGCGGAAGTCGCCGATGCCGGAGGCGGCGAGCGTCTTGATCGGGCCCGCCGAGATGGCGTTGACGCGGATGTTCTTGGGGCCGAGATCGGCCGCGAGGTAACGCACCGACGCCTCAAGCGCGGCCTTGGCCACGCCCATGACATTGTAGTGCGGCATCCACTTCTCGGCGCCGTAATAGGTGAGCGTCAGCATCGAGCCGCCGTCGTTCATCAGCTTTTCGGCGCGCTGCGCGATGGCCGTGAAGGAATAGCAGGAGATGAGGAGCGACTTGGAGAAGTTGCCCTCGGTCGTGTCCACGTAGCGACCGGTCAGCTCGTCCTTGTCGGAGAAGGCGATGCAGTGGATGACGAAGTCGATGGAGCCCCAGAGGCGCTTCACTTCCTCGAACACCGCGTCGATGGTGGCGCCGTCCGTGACGTCGCAATGGCCGACCACGTGGGCGTCGAGCTCCTTCGCCAGGGGCTCGACACGCTTCTTCAGGGCGTCGCCCTGATACGTGAAAGCCAGCTCCGCACCCTGCTGGCGAGCAGCCTGCGCAATGCCCCAGGCGATCGAACGGTTGTTCGCCACGCCCATCACCAAGCCACGCTTACCGGCCAGGATGCCGGGGGCCTTTGTCTCCGCCATGATTCACCTAGATCGTCGCTGGACACGTTGAAAAGAGCGGCTTCTTTAGCCGAGACCACAGGCATGGGGAAGCCCTCTTGGGCTCAAGAGGGCAAATCCCGGCGTTATATCGTGGATTTTCGCTATTCTGCCTTAGCGGAACGCCGCTTGCGGGCGTAGTCCATCAGATCCTCGTCCACCACCTCGGGCAGCTTGATCTCCACGGTCACCAGCAGGTCGCCATAATCCCCACCCTTCATGGGCAGGCCCTTGCCGCGCAGGCGGAAGGTTCGGCCGGAATCGGTCATGGGCGGAATGTTCATGTTCACCGCCCCGGTCAGGGTCGGGATCCGCACCGAGCCGCCGAGGATCGCCTCCTCGATCTGGATCGGCAAGCGCGAGCGGAGATTCGGGCCCTCCATGGTGAAGCGGTCATGGGGAGCGATCTTGATGGTGAGCAGCGCATCGCCCGGGTCCACGCTCGGAGCGCCCTGCCCCTGGCCGCGCAGGCGGATCACCTGCCCATCATTCACGCCCTTGGGGATGACCACGTCGAGATCACGCCCGGTGGGAAGCCGGATACGCTTCTTGGCCTCCGCCGCCACCTCTTCCAGGGTCACGGTCAGGGTTGCGGACACATCCTCTCCCTTCTGAGGACGGGCGCGGCTCTGTTGCTGCTGGCGCATGTTCTCGGCTCCCGCCGAGCGGAAAGCCTCGCCGAAAAGCTCGGAGAAGAAATCGCTCGTCTCGCCGCCCGAGAACCCCCGGGAACGGCGACCGCCGAAGCCGAAGCCCTCGAAGCCTTGCGCTCCAGCGCCCCGGCCGCCGCCGAAGCCCTCGAAACCCTGGAAGCGCGGCTTGCCTTCCGCGTCGATCTCGCCCCGGTCGAACTGCCCGCGCTTGTCGGCATCGCCCAGGATCTCATAGGCGGAATTGACTTCGGCGAACTTGTCCTTGGCCTTGGGGTCGTTCTGGTTGCTGTCGGGATGATAGGTCTTGGCCAGCTTGCGGAACGCTTTCTTGATCTCCGCTTCGCTCGCGGAGCGGGATACGCCTAGAACGTCGTAGGGGTTTCGCATTGCGGACAAATCCATGAACCGTCGGATTAGGGCAGAACTGCCCTACGGAACTCAAGGGTTCATATGGATAAAGTGTTGCTACTTTGCAACGGGAAGCTTGCGTAAGCTCAAGCCTTGGCGAGCTTTTTAGCCGATTTAGCCGGCGATTGATCCGGCTTGGTCTCGGCCCCGGCAGGCTTGACCTCCCTGATCGCCCATTCATCGCCCGAAGGCCGGCAGGCCATGCCATGCAGGGAGGCCGTGGCGGAACCGCTGAGCTGGGCATTGAAGGTGCGGCAGATCTCGTCGTTCTTCACGAAGGGCGCGCCGGTGGGCGTGAAGCTGCCCTTCATGTCGGTCTCGGGATTGTCCCAGGAAACCTGGGTGCCCGGGCCCTGCGGGTCGAGCGCGACGCCCAAGGCGGCCTTGGCCCGGCGCCAATCCTCTTCGTCGAGGTCGGCGGACAAGGGGTTGGCGATTTCCGAAACGTCATCGACCGGCGCAATCGCGCCCGTGGTCTTGGGCTCGTCGCTGTTCATGCCCATCATGCCGAGCGAATAGCTGCATGCGGAGGTCGACAGGGCGATCAATCCCGCAGCCAGAATTTTCCCGGCTTCGCGCAGGAAAGCATCTGATCTATAACGGCGCGGATTGGTCCACGGCACGCGTCGAATCTCCCAGATCGAAAAGTCACACTCAGGGATAAAACATTGAACCCGTTAACAACCGGTGACTTCACCGAAGCGGAAGAACCCTTCGCTCTGATCGGCTCCTGGCTGAAGGAGGCGGAGGCCTGCGAGCCGAACGACCCGAACGCCATGGCGCTCGCCACCGTCGACGAGACGGGCCTGCCCAATGTGCGCATGGTGCTGCTCAAGGGTTTCGACGAGAACGGCTTCGTGTTCTACACCAACACGGAATCCAACAAGGGCCGCGAGCTTCTGGGCCAGCAGAAGGCCGCCATCGTGCTCCACTGGAAGAGCCTGCGCCGCCAGGTCCGCGCCCGTGGCCCGGTGACCATCGTGAGCGACGAAGAGGCCGACGCCTATTTCCAGAGCCGTCCCCGCGACAGCCGCATCGGCGCCTGGGCGAGCCAGCAATCGCGGCCGCTGGAGAGCCGCTTCGCGCTGGAGAAGGCGGTCGCCGTCAACACCGCGAAATACGCCATCGGCGAAGTGCCGCGCCCGCCCTACTGGACGGGCTTCCGCATCGCGCCCGTGACCATCGAGCTCTGGCAGGACAAGCCCTTCCGCCTCCACGACCGCGTGGTCTTCACCCGCGAAGCGGACGGCTGGCGCAAGACGCGGCTTTATCCGTAGTCAGATCCGGCAGAGCAAGTTTGATAGCGGATAATATCTTTCTGAGATGGTTGGTCCGATCCATCGTGATCGGACCAATCTTCCTGTTTGTCTTGGGGGCCGCGCTCCTCGTCTCCGGCGATGGCGATCCCTCTTACTATCGTCGTGATGGGATGAGGACGATCGATTGCTATGGTCCGTTTCCGGGTAATGCGGTATCGATGCCGATCAAGGTTGAATTCCGGGAGCGTGGCCTTACGGCAATCTTGCACTCCGGCCAGGACACGTTTCGATTACCGTTTCAGTCCGACCGGTTTCTTGAAGATGTCTACGGCGATGGCACCATCGAGCTTCGCCTCGATTCCGAAGTCTATCTTACAGGTTTGAGAGACGGCAGTATCGGACCATGCGATCTGGAATGAAGCTGCGCGCTGATAGAGATTTTTGAAAATGTCCTCTTCGTCCAACACCTCCCGCCGCATCATGCTGCTCACCGGCGCCAGCCGCGGGATCGGGCATGCCACGGTGAAGCGCTTCTCCGCCGCCGGCTGGCGGGTGATCACATGCTCGCGCCACGGCTTTCCCGAGAACTGCCCGTGGGAGATGGGGCCGGAGGATCATCTCCAGGTCGATCTCGCCAATGCCGAGGACACTGTCCGCGCCATCGCCGACGTGAAGGAGCGGCTTGCCGCCGAGGGCGGCTGCCTCCATGCGCTCGTCAACAATGCGGGCATCTCGCCGAAAGGCCCCGGCGGTTCGCGGCTCGACGCGATCCACACATTGCATGACGATTGGCTGCGCGTATTCCAGGTGAACTTCTTCGCCTCGATCATGCTGGCGCGCGGCCTGCAGGACGAGTTGACCCGCGCCAAGGGCTCGGTGGTGAACGTCACCTCCATCGCGGGTTCGCGCGTTCATCCTTTCGCGGGCGCGGCTTATGCCACCTCAAAAGCGGCGCTCGCCGCGCTCACCCGTGAGATGGCCGCCGATTTCGGGCCGCTCGGCGTTCGCGTGAACGCCATCTCCCCCGGCGAGATCGATACATCGATCCTCTCGCCCGGCACGGAGAAGATCGTCGAGCAGTTGCCCATGCGCCGCCTCGGCACGCCGGACGAGGTGGCGAAGGCCATCTACTTCCTGTGCACCGATGCGAGTTCCTACGTGACCGGCGCGGAGCTGCACATCAATGGCGGGCAGCACGTCTGAAGACGGCTGCCCCACTCGCCAGCACCTCAGATCAGGAAGAAATCCTTGGCGGTCAGAGCGAGGTTCTTTGCAAGGGCCGCGATCTTCACCTGAGCCGCGCCGCCGATGCCGTCCGGATCGTAGTACAGCGCGCCGGTCTTCTTGTTGTAGATAACGTGGTCATCGCCATCGTGCGCTGCAGAGCCGGAATAGAAGAACCCGCTCTTGAGAGCCGCGGGTGACGTGATCGTTCCCTTCTTCCCCAACGCCTTGAACACGGCATTCTCCAGCCAGATCGTGTCGTCCTTCACGTTGTAGTCCGTGATCCGCTCGATATTGGTCTTGGTGGGTTTGCTGGAAAACACGAACATGTCCCGGCCAAGACCGCCCGTGAGCGTATCGGAGAGGAGGCCGCCGTCGAGCACATCATTCCCGGACTCGCCTCGAAGCACGTCGTTGCCGTTCAATCCGAAAAGCCTGTCCGCGCCATCGGCACCGAAAATCGTGTTCTTGAAGGCATTGCCGGTCAGGCTGAGCGGCAATGCTCCCGAACTCGCCTGCAGGATCTCGATCTCCGCATTCGCAGACAGCCCATAGCTGACGCTCGAGATCACCTTGTCGATGCCTCCACCGCCGCTTTCGACGACGACATCGCCCGCTTGATCGACATGAAACACGTCGTTCCCGAAACCGCCCGACATATGGTCGATTCCGAGACCGCCATCGAGCGTATCGTTCCCATCCCCACCGTCGAGGGTGTCGCTGCTCGGGTCATCAGGGACCAGGGGACCGGCGGTACCGGTTACCCTTTGCGAGCCGCCTAAAGCGGCGTCCGTGGCGCCGTTGAAATCCACGGTGATGCTCAGGAACGGCCCGGAGACGACGGCAGGCGTTGCGCCGTGGAGAAAGTCGTTCCCGACATTACCCTGAATATGGTCGCTGCCCGCGCCGCCGAATAGGGTATCGTCACCCTCTCCGCCGAAAACCACATCGAATCCCCCGGCGGCGTTGACATAATCCGCGCCACCGCCGGCGAAGATGTTGTCCGCTGTTTTGAGAGCAAGGATGTGGTCACGGTCTGCTCCGAGCGACGCGGTCGTCAGGTCCGGATTGTCGTCGCCATAGATCGTCGCAAAGTTATTGGCTCCGACACTGCCGTAGTCGATGATGTCGGATCCTCTCCCGCCTTTCAGAACAATGCCGTAGAACGCGGTGTAGCTCGTGCCCGGCACCGTCACACCAATGACGTCGTTGCCTCCCATTCCGTAGATTTCGGTCAGCCCAGCCAAGGAAAGATTGAAAATCTCATTCCGCTCGGAGACACCCACCAGATAGCCCTTGCCACTGTTTGTCGTCATAGCAGCCGCCCTTCCTAACGGTTATCGGGAAGGGCAGGATCTCAGGAGGACAACCTGCGGTGCAAGGAAGCATGAGTATAGTCGGTCACGCTGCTTCCGCAGGCCACGGCCCCACATAGCGCGATTGCGGGCGGATGATGCGGGCCACGCGCTCCTGCTCGAGAGCATGAGCCACCCAGCCCGCCGTGCGGCCTGCCGCGAAGAGCGGCGTAAAGCCTTCGCGCGGCACGCCGAGCGCATCGAGAAGGATCGCGGTGTAGAACTCCACATTGGTGTCGAGGCGTCGTCCGGGCTTGCGGCGCTGAAGCACGTTCAGGGCCGTCTGCTCGACGGCTTCCGCGAAGGCGATGCGGTTGTTGTTGCCCTTCAAGCGCGCGGCTGCGGCCTTGAGCACGTCGGCGCGCGGATCGCGCACACGATAGATGCGGTGGCCGAAACCCATGAGGCGCTCGCCCCGCGCCATGGCGTCATCGAGCCAGGCATCCGCATTCTCGATGGTGCCGATGGCATCGAGCATGTCGAGCACCGGACCCGGCGCGCCGCCATGGAGCGGCCCCTTCAAGGCGCAGAGGCCCGCGACCACGGAGGAGAGCAGCCCCGCCTCGGTGGAGGCGACCACGCGGGCGGTGAAGGTGGAGGCGTTGAGGCCGTGGTCGATCACCGTGACGAGATAGGTGTCGAGTCCCTTCGCCCGGCTCTCATCGACAGGCGCGCCCTTGATCATGCGAAGAAGATCCGCCGCGTGACCATCAGAAGCATCGGGCGCGACAGGAGCCAACCCCTTCGCACCCCGGATCGCCATGGCCGCCGCCACCGCCGATGCGCCGACGGCGAGGGAGGCCGGGTTCTTGTCCGCATCCGGCAGGGCCGAGAGCAGGAGGCGCATGCCCTCCACAGGCGTCAGACCCGAAAGGTTATTGGCAAGCGGGGAGAGATAGTGGAACGCCCTCTCCCGCGCTTCGCCGAAAAGCGCGCGGGGGTCGGACGCGTCCGGCACCAGCCCGTCCCACAGCATCGCCGTGGCGTCCTCGAAAGAGACGCGGCCTGCAAGCTCTTCGAGGTCGTGCCCGCGAATGATGAGGCGGCCCGCCTCGCCGTCCACGTGGCTCAGGATCGTTTCGGCGGCAATGACGTCATCAAGTCCGATGCTCATGGAGATTCTCCTTGTTATCGAGAACCTTCACGCCGGGCTTGCAGAACCGTCAATCTTGAATCAACATATCAACATATGAGCCTTGAACTGACCTCGGCAGAAGAAGCCTCCGGCCGCCTCGGCATCAGCCGGGCGAGCCTCTATGCCTATGTGAGTCGGGGTCTGATCCGCTCGTTCTCCTCGCCCTACGACCCGCGCCAGCGGCTCTATGCCCTCGACGATGTGGAAACGCTGGTGGAGAAGAAGGCCCGCTTCCGACGACCGGCCGCCGCAGCGGCGACCGCCCTCGATTGGGGCCTGCCGGTGCTGGAGACGAGCATCACGCAGATCAAGGACGGGCACCTGTTCTATCGCGGGCACGACGCCATCGCCTGGGCTCAGGTGAAGACCTTGGAGGAAACCGCACGCCTGCTGATCGGCGGCCTGGACATTGAAGCCTTCCGCCTGCCGTCCCGACGGCCTCACTCCCTGCCCGGCCGGGCGCTCGACCTCCATGACTTCGTCACCCATGCCGTCCGCCTTCTCTCCGAGCCGAGGCCCAAGGAGTTACGGGCCGCCGAGGTGGCGACGATCCTGCGCCTCATGGCGGCAGCGGGCAGCGGCGCGGCTCCTGAAGCGGAGCCATTGCACGAGCATCTGGCTCTCGCCTGGAAAGCGCCCCAGGCGTCCGATGCCATCCGCCGAACCCTCGTTCTCTGCGCCGATCACGAGCTCAGCTCCTCCGCCTTCGCGGTGAGGGTCACGGCCTCGACCGGCGCGTCCCTGAGCAACGCCATCATCGCCGGGCTCATGGCCTTGAGCGGCCCCTATCATGGCGGCATGACGGAGCGGGTCAGGGCCTTTCTGGAAGCACCCGGCAAAACCGCCGCTCCGAGCTTCCAGCATAAGCTCTATCCCGATGGCGACCCGCGCGCAGCGGCAATCCTCGAGAACGTGCCGCTGCTCTCCTCCGATGCGACGACCCTGCAAGCCATCGCAGCCGGTGGCGGGAAACCCGGCATCGACACGGCGCTCGTGATGCTGGAGCGGGCCTATGGACTCCCGCGCAGCGCGGCCTTTACGCTCTTCGCGGTCGGGCGCACGGCCGGATGGCTTGCCCATGCCATCGAGCAGCGCAGCCAGTCCCAGCTCATCCGACCCCGGGCACGCTATGTCGTGGGCGAGGAACCATCTCCGTCATGACCGACGACCGCTTCTATCCATCCCGACCTATCCTCGCCGCCTCGGTGGCGGTGATCCGCGACGGGCGCATCCTGCTCGCCGCACGCGGCAAGCCGCCGAGCGAAGGGCTCTACTCCCTGCCCGGCGGCATGGTGGAAACCGGAGAGCTTTTGGGCGAAGCCGCCTTGCGCGAGCTGCGCGAGGAGGTCGGCGTCGAAGCCGAGATCATAGGCCTGATCGCGCCTGTCGAATTCATTGAAAGGGATGAGAAAGGCCATATAAAGCACCATGTCGTCATCGCCGCCCACGCCGCGCGCTGGGTTTCGGGCGAGCCCCAGACAGGACCGGAAGCAAAGGACATCCGTTGGATTACGGAACGGGACATCGGCGATCTGCCCATGACAGCGGGGCTCACCGGAATTCTGAAGCAGGCCTTCAGGATGGCACGCGAGGAGGCGCGCCCATGAAGCGCGCCGTCGTGCTTCTCTCCGCTCTCGTGATGCTGCCGGTCTCCTTTCAGCCGGCAAGCGCGCAGGGCTTCTTCGAACGCCTCTTCGGCCCTCCGCGCGGGCCGAACGTGCCGCAACAGCCGCTTCCTCAGCAGCAATACAGGCCCCAGCCTCAATACCGCCCGCAGCAGCGGCGACCGCAACAGACGGCGCCCCAGCAACGCCCGGGAACGCCGCAGCCGGAACAACAGGCGGCACCCGCCCCCGTGGTCGAGCCGCCTCCCGCGCCTTATGAGAAGGAGCTCCTCCGGCTCTCCGAAATCATGGGCGCGCTCGCCATGCTACGCCCTCTCTGCACCGCCCCCGATTCCAGCGAATGGGGCCGGCGCATGCAGATCCTGATTGACACGGAGGGAACGACGCCCGGCCGCAAGGAGCGTCTGGCAGGAGCCTACAACAAGGGCTACCAGGCCTACGCTCTCACCTACCGCGTCTGCACCCCATCGGCCCAGGAAGCCTCGACCCGCTTCATCCGCGAAGGCGAGCAGCTGGCCCGCAGCATCACCGGGCGTTACGGCGGCTAGGAGCCCTTCAGCCCGACAGAAGGGCGTAAACCCGTGCCCGGCAAAGGGTTTTATCCACATTTATTAGAGCCGACCCTCTCGCGTTAACCTCTTTGCAAGGTGAAGCTGGCGGTGGGACGGCGCGATGCCTTACAAGTCGAATCAACCGAACCCGCGCGCCGACCCCGAAAAGGGGCCTGGATTCATGAACGACAACGACCTCCCCCTCGACGAGCTGCCCGAACTCAGCGCCATCAAGCAGGCTGCTCTGAGCTATGTGACCGAGGCTTTCGCCGAGGCCGAGCTCGATGGGCTCGATGCCGATTGCATGGCGCAGGCAGCCCTCTTCGCAGCCTTCACCGAACTCGTCACGACTTATGGTGAGGAAGCGGTAGCGGAATATGCCGCGACCTTCGCGGACAAGATCCGCAGCGGCGCATTTTCGATGATGGCCACGCTGAAGCATTGAAGGCCATCATCCGGCTTCTGCGCTCGGTGCTCACGGGAGCACCGAGATATCCGCGCAAATACGTGCCTTCAATCAAGATCGAGGCATCCGAGGCATATTGGCTTTGGGATGAGCGTGTATCGGCCTCGCAAGTTTATCCCGTTGTAGTCATCAAGAATCTGATCGACATCACGCAGCACGGATTCTTCGCCGGACACCCTCTTCCTGAAGAGCTTCCGCCGTTCCAACTGAAAGCTCTGAGTAAAAGCCCGCTTCCAGATTATTTTGAAGCCGGCATCTTTCGTTTCATCTCAGCGCGGTTGAAGCGGCATCTTGAAGAGATGCAGGTTTCAGGTTTCGAGTGCAGACCCGCCCATATCAAGCATAGAGGGCAAACTCTGACGGACACTCATTTCTACTTCCATGTCTACCAGATGGTGGATTGCTTCGACCTCGTGCATTCCACCTACGAAATGGACACAGGCCCGAAGGGACCATACATTTCCAAAATTCGCGTATTGCACTTGGATGAATCCAAGATCGGCGACCATCCGTTATTCCACGTAGGAACACCGGGCGCAGAGTATAATTTGATCGTCTCAGATGCTCTGGCGGAGTCGCTTCTCCGATCCAAGTTCATCGGCTGTGGATTCAAATTGCCGGCGGACATCGAAAATTATTTCGAGGCTCCACGATATAAAACTCTCAGTTCGTGACGAGCTGGTGCTTGTTGCCGACTGCGCGCAACCGGCACCTTCCAGAGACCGGATTATTTCCGCTCGACGCGTCCTTACCCGCCGAGCGTCTCCTCGAACTTCACCACTTCACCTTGCGACGGCTTTTCCAATCCGCCGTCCCACATCACCACATTGCCACGCACGATGGTCCCGATGGGCCAGCCGGTCACCTTCTTGCCGTCGTAAGGCGTCCATTGCGACTTCGATGCGATCCAGTCGTTGGTGATGACTTCCGTGCGCTTCAGATCCACGATGGTGAAGTCCGCGTCGTAGCCGACGGCGATACGGCCCTTGCGGGCGATGCCGAAGAGGCGCTTGGGCCCTGCGCTCGTCATGTCGACGAAGCGCTCGAGCGTGAGCCTGCTGGCATTCACGTGGTCGAGCATGATGGGAACGAGCGTCTGCACGCCGGTCATGCCGGAGGGCGTGTTGGGATAGGTCTTGTTCTTTTCCTCGCGTGTATGCGGCGCGTGGTCGGAGCCGAGAATGTCTGCAATGCCTTCGTCCAAGCCCTGCCAGATCGCGGCGCGGTGATGCTCGTCGCGCACGGGCGGGTTCATCTGGATATAGGTGCCGAGGCGCTCGTAATCCTCAGGGCCAGCCAGCGTCAGATGATGCGGCGTCACCTCGACGGAAACGAGTTCCTTGTAATCCTTGAGAAGCTCCATCTCCTCTGCGGTCGTAACGTGGAGCACGTGGATGCGCGCGCCGGTCTCGCGCGAAATGCGCACGAGGCGCTGCGTGCAGGCAAGCGCCACCTCAGCGGAACGCCAGACGGGGTGGGAGCGCGGATCGTTCTCGACGCGTAGATCCTTGCGCGCGCGCAGCATCGACTCGTCCTCGGAGTGGAAAGCGGCGCGGCGGCGCGTGTTGCGCAGGATATTGGCGATGCCCTCGTCATCCTCGACGAGCAGCGAACCGGTGGACGAGCCCATGAATACCTTGATGCCGGCGGCACCCGGCAGGCGCTCCAGCTCCGCGACGTCCTTCGCGTTCTCATGCGTGCCGCCGACCCAGAAGGCGAAGTCGCAATGCATGCGGTGGTGCCCGCGCCGCACTTTGTCGGCGAGCGTTTCGGGCGTTGTGGTCTGCGGGTCGGTATTCGGCATCTCGAAGACCGCCGTAACGCCGCCCATCACCGCCGCGCGGGAACCGGATTCCAGGTCCTCCTTATGATCGAGGCCGGGCTCGCGGAAATGCACCTGCGTGTCGATGACGCCGGGGAGGATATGCAGGCCGCGGCAATCGATCTCACGGCCGGCGGAGGCCCGCGAGAGATCGCCGATGGCGGCAATGGTTCCGCTCCGAATGCCGACGTCGCGCTCGACGCGTCCGTCCTGGTTCACGACGATGCCGCCTTTGAGGATCAGGTCGAAGGTTTGGGTCATGGCGGTCTTAATCCCTTGAGGCTTGTGCGAAGGGGGCATATGTCACGCTTCAGGTTTGAACAACTGGAGCGGGACATGCCGTCAGTCCATTTAGCCGACCGGGGCGTGGTAAGGGTTTCGGGCGAGGACGCCAAGAGTTTTCTCGACGGCCTCGTCACCTGCGACCTCGACCGTGTGTCACCGCGCACGGCGCGGTTCGGCGCTCTGCTGTCGCCCCAGGGAAAGATCCTGTTCGATTTCCTTGTATTCCAGGCCCCCGAAGAGATCGGCGGCGGGTATTATCTCGACGCCCTCAACGTTTTCGTTCCCGATCTCGCCAAGCGGCTGAGCTTCTACAAGCTCCGGGCCAAGGTCGCGATCGAGGATATGTCCGAGGCCATGGCGGTCGTGGCGGGCTGGGACGAGCCCAGGCCCGGCGACGAGGTCGGTCTCGTGACGGAGGACCCCCGCCTGGCTGAGCTTGGCTGGCGCGCCATCATTGCCGCCGAGGATGGTGCGGAATTCGCGAAGGCACCTCCGGAGGCTTATCACACTCATCGCCTCACGCTTGGAGTGCCGGAAGGCGGGCGTGACTTCATGTTCGGAGACGCCTTTCCGCATGAGGCGCTGATGGACCAGCTGCATGGGGTCGACTTCGACAAGGGCTGCTATGTAGGCCAGGAAGTCGTATCGCGCATGCAGCACCGGGGCACCGCGCGCACGCGCATCGTCCCTGCCGTCTATGAAGGTGGGTTCGCCGCCGATGTGGGCGTCGAGGTGACGGCAGGCGAGAAATCGCTGGGCAAGACCGGATCCGGACTGCAGGGCCGCGGCCTCCTGATGATCCGTCTGGACCGGGCCGCCGATGCCTTGGCGGCCGGGCACATCATCAGGGCCGGCGGTATCCCCGTTCATCTGGAAAAGCCGCGCTGGGTCAGCTTTTCTTACCCAGGGGAAGATGATACGCAATCCCCATGAAGAGCTTGGCCAGGAACGAATTCCAAGGAACTCCAACGAACGAAATCGCGTTAGCCGCGAACGGATCTCTGACGCGCCGGAAGTCATGCGCGAAGAGTCTCTCAAGGGTTTCTCGATGAATGCTGTTCAAGTACCCGAGACGGCGCCCGAGAAGGAACGCTTCCAGCTCCTTGTCGATGCCGTAACGGATTACGCCATCTATATGCTCGATCCGAACGGCATCATTGCAAGTTGGAATTCCGGAGCTCAGCGATTTAAAGGTTATATCGAAAGCGAAATCCTCGGGGAGCATTTCTCGCGCTTCTACACCGACGAGGATCGCGCAACCGAACTGCCTCGGCGTGCGCTGGAAACGGCGGCGCGCGAAGGCAAGTTCGAGGCCGAAGGCTGGCGCGTGCGCAAGGATGGCGGCCGCTTCTGGGCCCACGTAGTGATCGATCCCATCTGGGATGCCAAAGGCAATCTTATCGGTTATGCCAAGATCACCCGCGACCTCACCGAGCGGCGCAAGGCCGAAGAGGCACTGAAGGAAAGCGAGCAGCGCTTTCGCCTGCTCGTGCAGGGCGTCACCGACTACGCCATCTACATGCTTGATCCCGAAGGCTATGTGTCGAACTGGAATCCGGGTGCGCAGCGGATCAAGGGCTACACTGAGGACGAGATCCGGGGGAAGCACTTCTCGCGCTTTTATACGGACGAGGACCGGGCCAGAGGTTTGCCGCAGCGCGCTCTTGAGATCGCAAGGCGCGAAGGCCGCTTCGATGCCGAAGGCTGGCGCGTGCGCAAGGACGGCACCCGCTTCTGGGCAAGCGTGGTCATTGATCCGATTTACAACGACATGAAGCGATTGATCGGTTTCGCCAAGATCACTCGCGACATCACCGAGCGCCGCAACGCGCAGGAAGCATTGGAGCAGGCGCAAGCCGCCCTCTTCCAGGCGCAGAAGATGGAAACCGTCGGGCAATTGACCGGGGGCATCGCACACGACTTCAACAACCTGCTGACGATCATCGTCAACAGTCTCGACCTCCTGACGCGCAACGTGACCGGAGCTCGCGAGACCCGCCTCATCGAGAGCGCGCAGCGCGCTGCGGATCGGGGCGCACGGCTGACCCAGCAATTGCTCGCCTTCTCGCGCCGGCAGCCGCTGCAGTCGGAGCTGCGCAATCCGCGAACCCTCATCGAAGGGTTTGAGACCGTTCTGCGCCGCGCTTGCGGGGAGCTGGTGAATTTGCGCCTCTCTCTGCCCACCCGCTCCAGCGCGATCAATGTGGATGGCGCGCAATTCGAAGCCGCCCTTCTCAATCTCGTGGTGAATGCCCGCGATGCCATGCCGGACGGCGGCGAGCTGACGATCGCCGTCAGCGAGACCGAGCTGAACGAGACACGCGCAGCGATCTGCAACATCCCGGCTGGTCCATACGTTGTTCTGAACGTGCGCGACACAGGGATCGGCATGTCGAAGGATGTGGCGGAACGCGTCTTCGAGCCCTTCTTCACCACGAAGGAGTTCGGCAAGGGAACAGGGCTTGGCTTGAGTCAGGTCTACGGTTTCATCATGCAGTCGGGCGGGCATATCGAGGTGCAGAGTGAGCCGGGCAAGGGCACGACGATCACCATGCTTCTCCCGGCGCATGACGGCGGTGAGGAGCAGGATGAGGAAGGGTCCTCCGACATGGGCAAGCCTGCGCGCGACACCGCAGGAACGGTGCTGATCGTCGAGGACGAGCCTGCCGTTCTTGAAGTCGCGATGGAAATCTTCGACAGTCTCGGATACGACGTCTTGACCGCCACCGACGCCATGCATGCTATTGAGGTCTTCGAGCGCGATATACCCATCGACGTTCTGTTCAGCGACGTGATCATGCCCAACGGCATGAACGGCGTCGAACTCTCTCGCAAGGCGCAGAAGCTGCGGCCGGGCATCAAGGTCCTTCTCGCTTCCGGCTATCCCATGTCGGCGCTGCCGTCGGAAGGTTTCGACGAGGGCGTATCCTTCATCAGCAAACCCTATCGCTGGACGGAACTGGCGGACAAACTGCGCGTGCTGCGGACCGGCTCCTGAGCATCCATCCGCTCCGGTGATGCCCGGGATCGTGATTTTTCATTGGTCTTGCCCTCGGACTTGAGATTAGCATTCCCATAACACCGGAATGGGAATGCCATGTATCAGCCGCCGCACTTTCGGGAAGACCGCCTGGACGTCCAGCATGCCCTCGTCAGGGCGCATCCGCTCGGGCTTCTCGTGACCAATGGGAACACGGGCCTCATCGCCAATCCCATTCCCTTCATCCTGGACGCGACCGCCTCGCCGCATGGCACCCTGCGGGCACATCTCTCCCGCGCCAATCCGCAATGGCGCGACTTCGACCCTGCCCAGGAAGCCCTGGTCGTCTTCCAAGGCACTGAGACCTACATCACGCCGTCCTGGTACGAAGCCAAGCGCGAGCACGGCAAGGTCGTTCCCACCTGGAACTATGCCATCGTGCAAGCCTATGGCCGGATGCGGATCATGGATGATCCCGCATGGCTCATGCAGCAGGTGACAGTCATGACCTCGGCCCAGGAAGCCACCCGGCAGGAGCCTTGGGCGGTCAGCGATGCGCCCGCCGATTTCCTGGCCTCGCAAATCAAGGGCATCGTGGGCATCGAGATTGAGATCACCCGGATCGAAGGCAAGTGGAAGGTAAGCCAGAACAGGCCCGAGGCGGATCGACAGAGTGTTGCCTCGGGCCTGCGCGGCTCAGGCGATGGGGATGCCCTCCACATGGCCGATCTGGTCGACAATAAAGGGGCATGATCGGATCTTTCCGTTTCCGTCGAAGGCCGTTACACCTTGCCCATGACAAACGGACTGATCCTGCACCCCGACAACAAATACCGCTGCTGGTGGCCCGGCACGGACCCGTTCTATGTGGCCTATCACGACAACGAATGGGGCGTGCCCGAATTCGACGACCGGGCCCTTTTCGAGAAGCTCATTCTCGACGGCTTTCAGGCGGGCCTTTCCTGGATCACGATCCTGCGCAAGCGCGAGAACTTCCGGAGCGCCTTCGCGGGCTTCGATCCCGCTATCATCGCGAGGTTCGAGCAGTCGCATGTGGAAGCCTTGATGCTCGACAAGGGCATCGTGCGCAACCGCGCCAAGATCGAGGCGACGATTGCGGGCGCGCGTGCATGGCTCGCTATTCAGGAGCGCGGCGGCTTCTCGAATTTCCTCTGGAACTTCATCGATGGCCGTCCGGTCCAGAACAACCTGATCAGCCGCAGCGACGTGCAGGCGGAAACGGATGTGTCGAAGCGCATCTCGAAGGCGCTTCGCGCAGAAGGCTTTAACTTCGTCGGCCCCACCATCGTCTATGCCTTCATGCAGGCGGTGGGCATGGTGAACGATCATCTCGTGGGCTGCTACCGCCACGCGGAATGCGCCGCCATGGCCGAGAAAATGTAAATGGCGAAGGAACCTCGCGTCTGGCAGCGGATGCTCTCGGGCCGCCGTCTCAACCTGCTCGATCCCTCGCCTCTCGATGTCGAGCTCGACGACATCGCGCATGGCCTTGCGCGCGTTGCGCGCTGGAACGGCCAGACCATCGGCGGGCATATCTTCTCGGTTGCGCAGCACTCTCTTCTCGTCGAAGCGATTGCCGGTCATCTCGATCCCGAAATGCCGCGCGCCACGCGGCTTGCGGTGCTGTTGCACGATGCGCCGGAATACGTGATCGGCGACATCATCTCGCCCTTCAAGGCGGTGATCGGCGATGCCTACAAGGCCATCGAAGCAGGATTGCTCAGCGCGATTCATCTCCATTTCGGATTGCCCGCTTCACCAAGCGCCGCGCTGAAGCGCTTCATCAAGCAGGCGGATCGGCAGGCGGCATTTCTCGAAGCGACACATCTCGCAGGCTTCGAACGTGAAGAGGCGATCAAGTTCTTTGGCCGTCCCGAGCCGCTGCCGCGCAGCGTTCAGGCATTTTTGGAGCCGTGGCCCGTGGCGCAAGCGGAAGAGCGTTTCAGCGAGCATGTGCTCAAAGCCATGGCCTGAACAAACCCATGCCCACCCTCCACGTCTGTCCCCTCTCACGCCTGAACGAGACGATTGCCGCTATCGGGCCGAGCCATGTGGTGAGCCTCATGAGCGCAGGCGCGGTGGTCGAGCGGCATGCTTCGATTGCACCCGAGCGCCATCTGTCCATCAGCGTGAACGACATCGTGCAGCCGATGGAAGGCCATGTTCTGGCAGGCCCGGAGCACATGGAGCAATTGATCGCGTTCATTCGCGCCTGGGATCGCGCAAGCCCCCTGCTCTTTCACTGCTGGGCCGGCATCAGCCGTTCGACGGCGGCGGCCTATATCGCGGCCTGCGCTCTCGCCCCGGAGCGGGAAGAGGCTGAAATAGCCCGAACCTTGCGCGACGCTGCGCCATCGGCCACGCCCAATGCGCGCTTCGTGGCCCTTGCCGACGAGATCCTGGGCCGCCAGGGCCGCATGGTGGACGCCATCCGCGCTATCGGCCGAGGGGCGGACGCTATGGAGGGCACGCCCTTCATGTTACAAATTAACAGGGGCTGACGCGATTCTGCCGCGAAAGCGGCCCTGATGCTGTATTGTTCGAGGGCTTTTCGTGGAAGTCGCGCTTTCAGGCCTTGCCATTTTTTTGGTCGCCGTATTTGGGCTCGCCGGTCCCGTCATTGCATTGATTGGCCTTATCCTCGCCATGCGGGCGCGACGTGAGCTGCACCGCATCCAGCTTCGCCTGGATCGCATTGAAGCCAGCATGCGTCCGGTTCAAAGGCCTAGCGCCCTTACAGTCGAAGAAGCCGATTCTCCTGTTCAAGAGGCCGAAGCACTCCACCCTGCGGAAGCGGTTCCATCTGAGCCCGAAGCTCTCAAGCCTGCCTCCGTTCCCGCCATCCCTGCCGCTGCGGCTCAACCCGTCCCGCCCCGCCAGGGCTTCGAGGAAAAGCTCGGCTCCCGTTGGGCCGTGTGGGTGGGCGGCGTGGCGCTTGCGCTCGGCGGCATCTTTCTCGTGCGCTATTCCATTGAGCAGAACCTGCTCACGCCGCAGACCCGCATCGTGCTCGGCATTCTCTTCGCGCTCGCCCTCATCGGCGCGGGCGAGTGGATGCGCCGCCGCGAAAGCCGCTTCGACCTGCCGGGCATTCCAAGCGCCCACGTGCCGAGCGTCCTCACCGCCGCAGGCACCTGCACGGCCTTCGCCTCGGCCTATGCCGCTTACGCGCTCTACGGCCTCGTCGGCCCCGGCCTGACCTTCGTGCTGCTCGGGCTGATCGCCGTTCTCGCCATGGTCGCCGCGACGCTACACGGACCGATGCTCGCGGCACTCGGCCTTGTCGGCGCCATCGGCAGCCCGTTTCTCGTCTCGTCGGACAGCCCACAGCCCTGGGCGCTCGTGATCTATCTCACCTTCGTGGTCCTGCCTGCGTTCGGCGTCGCGCGGCTTCGGTTGTGGCGCTGGCTCGCGCTGGCGGCATCGACGGGCGCGCTGCTCTGGACAATGCCAATCTTCCTCATCGACGAAGAGAACATGCTGCCCGCCATGGTGCATCTGGTGCTTCAGGCAGGCTTGGCCTCGTTCTTCCTCGCCGTCGATCCCTATCGCCATGTACCGGATGACGAAGCGCGCACCGACAAGGCCGCGAGCGTGGTGCTGCTTGCCTTCGCCTTTGCCGGAATCGCCGTGACGAGCTCCGTTGCGACAGCCGATGGGAGGCCGCTCTTCGTGGCAGCCATGGCGCTTGTTCTGCTAGGCGCGGGCCTGCGCATCGCCAATGTTTCGACGGCTGCTGCGAGCAGCGCCGCGCTGGCGGCGGGAGCACTTCTCGTTTGGCCGCTTGCCACCGACATCGGCGACACGCCGGAGAACCTGTTCTTCCAGAGCGGAGATGTTTTTGCCGTTCGCCCCCATGCGCTCAACACCTATCTTGCCCTGGCGGCGATCCTGCCTCTGCTGATCGCTAGCGCATCCCTGCTACGGCTTGCGCGCTCGCGAGGCTTAAGGCTCTCCGTCGCCGCCTGGTACGCGGGTGCCGCGAGCGTCGGACCTCTGCTTGCGCTGATCGCCGCCTATTGGCGCGTGACGGAATTCGAGCGCAGCCTCTCCTTTGCCATCGTCGCGAGCGCTCTCGCGCTCGCCTTCGTGCTTGCTACCCAATGGCTCATGCGGCTTGGGCGAACGGAGGAAGACTCTGCCATCCGCCTCGGCCTCGGCGCAGTTGCATCGGCGGCTCTGGGAGCAGTCGCATTGGGCCTGACCTTCGCGCTGGAAAAGGGCATGCTGACGGTCGCCTTCGCGCTCGCGGCTCTCGGCACCGCGTGGGTCGCCCACCGCATCGCCATTCCCGCCCTGCGCTACGCGGTCGGCGCCATCGGCCTGATCGTCTTGGGACGCCTCATCTGGGACCCCACTATCGTCGGCAGCGATCCGGGACCCGTGATCTTCAACTGGCTGCTCTGGGGCTATGGCGTTCCCGCCATCGCGTTCTGGCTCGCGAGCCGCATTCTGGAGCGCAGCGGTCGCGACCGCATCGTCCAGCTCACGGAAAGCCTCGCCATCGTCTTTTCGGCCTTCCTGGTCTTCTTCGAAATCCGCCACGCGCTTCATGCGGGCTATCCGCTGGCGGCCGATTTCAGCCTCCTGGAAGCAGGCCTTCTCGCCACGCAGAGCCTTATTTTCGCGATCCTGTTGACGCGCTTGGATACCCACAGAGCCGACCCGGTCTATCGCTGGGGCTCGCTGATCTTCAAGGCCCTCTCCTTCGGCCTGTCCGCCATCGCCCTGCTGGTGGTCGAGAACCCGCTTCTGACCAATGACGAGATTGCGGGCGGGGTGCTCTTCAACAGCCTGATCCTGGCCTATCTCCTGCCCTCCATCCTCGCCGGCTTCCTGGCCTATGCGGAGCGGGACGTCCGCCCGTCCTACTATGCCCTCGCCTCCGCAACTTTGAGCCTCGTCCTGCAATGGGCCTATGTTGCGCTGGAGATCAGGCGCATCTTCCAGGGACCGCATTTGGGCTTTTTCTGGCGAGGTTTCACCCAAGGCGAGCAATGGAGCTATTCCATCGCCCTCCTCCTCATCGGCATCGCACTCCTCGGCTTCGGCATCCTCCGGGACAACCGCTTTGCGCGCATCGCCTCGGCGGTTTATCTTGTGCTTGCCGTTCTGAAGGTATTCATCCTCGACCTGTCCAATCTGGAAGGCGTGATGCGGGCCTTGTCATTTATTGGCCTCGGCCTTGTTCTCATCGGCATCGGCCTCGTTTATCAGAGGTTCCTCGTCCGACGGCCGGGCAACACCGCGATCTCGTGAGAAACGCGGCATAACAACGAATTTTTTGACGGATAGCTGCATGACCGACACCACGTCCATCAAGACCCTCCCCTTCGAGAAGGCCCTAGCTGAGCTGGAAGAAATCGTGCGGCGCCTCGAGCGCGGCGACGTGCCCCTCGAGGATTCCATTGCCATCTACGAGCGCGGAGAGGCCCTGAAGAAGCATTGCGAGCAGCTTCTGAAGAAGGCCGAGGCCCGAATCGAGAAGATCACCATCGGCCCGGACGGAGCGGCCTCCGGCACGGCTCCGCTGGACGTGGGCGAATAAGTCACAGGGATAACAACCGGGTCCGGCCTCACCTTGTCCACAGCTCTCCTCGACACCATCACGATCCCGGAAGACCTCCGGCGGCTCCCCGAAAACCAGCTGCGGCAGGTTGCGGACGAGCTGCGCACGGAGACCATCAGCGCCGTTTCCGTCACCGGCGGGCATCTGGGCGCAGGCCTCGGCGTGGTCGAGCTGACGGTGGCGCTCCATTACGTGTTCGACACGCCCCGCGACCGGCTGATCTGGGACGTGGGACACCAGGCCTATCCGCACAAGATCCTCACCGGCCGCCGCGACCGCATCCGCACCTTGCGCCAGGCAGGCGGCCTGTCGGGCTTCACCAAGCGCGCGGAGAGCGAGTACGACCCCTTCGGCGCAGCCCACACCTCCACCTCGATCTCGGCGGGCCTCGGCATGGCCGTGGCGCGGGATCTCGACGGGAAGAAGAACAACGTCATCGCCGTCATCGGCGACGGCGCCATGTCGGCGGGCATGGCCTATGAGGCCATGAACAACGCTGGCGCCATGCATTCGCGCCTGATCGTGATCCTCAACGACAACGACATGTCGATCGCGCCGCCCACCGGCGCCATGTCGTCCTATCTCGCGCGCCTCGTGTCCGGCGGCACCTATCTCAGCATCCGCGAGGCCGCTAAGCAGCTGGCGCGCAAGCTGCCGAAATTCTTCTACGAGAAGGCGCAACGCGCCGAGGAATATGCACGCGGTTTCTGGACCGGCGGCACGATGTTCGAGGAGCTCGGCTTCTACTATGTCGGCCCCATCGACGGCCATAACCTCGATCACCTTCTGCCGATCCTGAAGAACGTGCGCGATTCCGAGACGGGGCCGATCCTCGTTCACGTGGTGACGCAAAAGGGCAAGGGCTACGCGCCTGCGGAAGCCGCAGCCGACAAATATCACGGCGTCGTCACCTTCGACGTGGTAACGGGTGCTCAAGCCAAGCCGAAAGCGAATGCGCCCTCCTACACCAAGGTGTTCGGCGAAAGCCTGATCAAGCAAGCCCACGAAGACGACAAGATCGTCGCGATCACGGCGGCGATGCCGACAGGCACGGGCGTCGATCTCTTCGGCAAGGAATTCCCTGCCCGAACCTTCGATGTAGGCATCGCCGAGCAACACGCGGTGACGTTTGCCGCAGGCATGGCAACGGAAGGCTACAAGCCGTTCTGCGCGATCTATTCCACGTTTCTGCAGCGCGCCTACGATCAGGTCGTGCACGATGTCTCGCTGCAAAATCTACCCGTGCGCTTCGCCATCGACCGCGCGGGTCTCGTCGGCGCAGACGGGCCGACGCATGCGGGCTCCTTCGACATCGCCTATCTCGGCACCCTGCCGAACATGGTGGTAATGGCAGCAGCCGACGAGGCGGAATTGGTGCACATGGTTGCCACTGCCGCAGCCTATGACGACGGCCCCATCGCCTTTCGCTATCCGCGCGGCGAAGGCGTTGGCATCGATCTGCCCGAGAAGGGTGAGCCGCTTGCCATCGGGAAGGGCCGCATCGTTCGCCAAGGCAGCCGCATCGCCATTCTCTCGCTCGGCACGCGCCTCGCCGAAGCGCTGAAAGCCGCCGAAGAACTCGAAGCGCGCGGCCTCTCCACCACCGTGGCCGATGCGCGCTTCGCCAAGCCGCTCGACGAAGACATGATCCTCAAACTCGTACGCGAGCACGAGGTTCTCATCACCCTCGAGGAAGGCTGCATCGGCGGCTTCGGCTCCTTCGTGCTGCAATTGCTGTCGGACAAAGGCGCGCTCGATCGCGGCACGCTCAAAGTTCGCTCCATGGTGCTGCCCGACACATACCAGGACCACGACAAGCCCGAGCGTCTCTATGCCGATGCCAGCCTCGATTCAGCCGGCATCGTGAAGAAGGTGTTCGAAGCACTGGGCCAGGAAGAGATCCGCGAAGTCCGCGCTTAAGTCCTTATCCGTGTCACCGATGGCAGTGGTAATCGCCTGTTTTACGGTTGTTGTGACAGCCCTCTTTGTTGAGGCCGCCCGGATGGGCCAAGGCGGCGGTGGCAACGAGAGATGCGAGAAGTCCGGCGAGTAATGCTTTCATGTGAGCCCCCAGAACATGCCTCTCTGGTACTCACACATTAATGCAACTCAAGGTAGTGATTCGCAATTATATATCTATTGGTTGCGCCCATTCCTTCCCTGTCCTGTGGCAGAGGGCTTAAAGGCACATCCCAAGCCAGCCGCCACCCATTGTTAAATCGTCAGAGTCCCAGCCTTCGCGGCGGCGTAGCGCTCGCCGATCTTGTTCCAGTCGAGCACGTTCCACCACGCCTTCAGGTATTCCGGCCTGCGGTTCTGGTACTTGAGGTAATAGGCGTGCTCCCATACGTCGTTGCCCATCAGCACACGCTGCCCGTCCATGAGCGGCGTGTCCTGGTTCGGCTTGGCGACAAGGGCGAGCTTGCCGTCGCGGTTTACCGTCACGAACACCCAGCCGGAGCCGAACTGCTTCTCGCCTGCAGTGTTGAAGTCGGTCTGGAATTTCTGGAACCCGCCGAGATCCCGGTCGATGGCGCTCTTGAGTTCGCCCGAGGGTTCGCCGCCCGCTCCGCCCATGACCTGCCAGAACATGGTGTGATTGGCGTGCCCCCCGCCATTGTTGCGAATGGCGCTTCGAGCCGATTCCGGCAGATCGCCGATCCTCCCCAGCATCTCATGGAGCGGCATGCGGGCCAGCTCCCCATTCTGGCTCAAAGCCGCGTTCAGGTTGTTGACGTAGGCCGCATGGTGCTTTCCATGGTGGAGTTCCATGGTCTGGGTGTCGATATGGGGCTCGTTCTTGGACGGGGCATATGGCAGAGGATCCAGCTTGAAGGGACCGGGAGCCCCTTGCGCCCAGGCGCGAGGAATGGCAGCGCTGGCGGCAAGCAATGTTGCACCGGTCAGGAGATGGCGGCGGCTGAGCATGGGGGCTCCGTTCGGTCTGTTGGATGGCTGAACGGATACGCCCGCCGGCGACAGCCGGTTCCAAGGCTTGAAAGGATTGTGAAGTCACATGAGGTCGAGGCGTCCATGACCCGCAAGCGTGCCGATGTGGTGCTCGTCGAGCGCGGCTTCTTCACAAGCCGCGCCCGGGCGCAGGAGGCTATTGTCGCGGGCCTCGTGACCGTGAACGGCGTTGCCGTGCGAAAAGCCTCCGAGACGGTTCCCGAGGATGCGGTCATCACCGCCGTGCAGCCGCACCCTTACGTCTCGCGCGGAGGCGTGAAGCTCGCGGCAGCCCTCGATGCCTTCGCCATCGATCCGAAAGGCTGCATCTGCCTCGACATCGGCGCCTCCACCGGCGGCTTCACGGAAGTGCTGCTGATGCGGGACGCCAGGCATGTCTATGCGGTGGATGTGGGCCATTCGCAGCTTCATCCGAAAGTGGCGAACGATCCGCGCGTGACCAATCTCGAAGGCACGGATGCGCGCTCGCTCAACACCGACCTCGTGCCGGAGCCTGCGGATCTTCTCGTATCGGATGTAAGCTTCATTTCCTTGAAGCTCGTGTTGCCCGCCTCCGTCGCGCTGCTGAAGCCGCAGGCGAGGCTGGCGGTTCTCGTGAAGCCGCAATTCGAGGCCGGGCGCGACAATGTGAAAAAGGGCATCGTGCGGGACGAGGCCGTGCATCGCGCCGTGTGCGAGGATATGGAAGCTTTCGTCACGTCGCTTGGTTTTACTGTCGATGGCATCGTCCCCTCGCCCATCGAGGGCGGGGACGGAAATCGCGAATTTCTGTTAGGAGCCCACCGTGGCTGAGCAAGTCGTTATCAAGCGCCTCGGCGCGAAAGCCGATGGGATCGCGGACACCGCATCCGGTCCCGTCTTCGTGCCGAAGGTGCTGCCGGGCGAGAAAGTCACCATCGAGCACGAGGGATCGCATGCCGATCTCGTCAGCGTCGATGTTGCGTCTTCCGAGCGCGAAATTCCGTTCTGTCCCTATTACGAAGAATGCGGCGGCTGCGCGACGCAGCACATGAAGCACGGCTTCTATCAGGGCTGGAAGCAGGAGACGCTGGCACACACATTGTGGCAAGCGCGCATCGAGGCTCCCATCGAGCCGTTGATCGACGCCCATGGCGAAGGCCGCCGCCGCGTGACGCTGCATGTGCGCTTTCCCGACCGCGCCATGCATGTGGGCTTCATGGCGGCGCGCAGCCACCAGATCGTCGAGATCGGCTTCTGCCCCATCGCGGAAGCTCCGTTGAAGGATCAGGCGCCCGGCATCGCGCGCGCCATCGGTGAGCACTTAAAAGCGGCGCGCAAGCCGCTCGACATTCAGATCACGAACACGCAGACGGGCTTCGACGTGGATGTGCGCGGCCATGGGCCGTTGAAGGACGCGGATCGCCTGAGCCTCATCGACCTCGCGGCGAGGCTCGACCTCTCGCGCCTGTCGATCCATGGCGACGTGATCGTGGAGCGCCGTCCGCCCGCGATCCTCATGGGCCGCGCTTCCGTCGTGCCGCCTCCCGGATCGTTCCTGCAGGCGACGCGGCTGGGCGAAGAAACTCTTGCGCGCCTCGTCACCGAAGCCTGCGAACGCTCAAAACGTGTCGCCGATCTCTTCTCCGGTTCCGGCCCCTTCGCGCTGCGCCTTGCCGAGAAGTCGGAGGTTCACGCCGTCGAATACGACAAGGGTTCGACCATGGCCCTCGACAAGGCATTCCGCGCAACGCCGGGCCTGCGCCGCATCTCCACGGAAGCGCGCGACCTCTTCCGCCGTCCGCTCCTCACACCGGAACTCAACGCCTTCGACGCCGTGGTGCTCGATCCGCCGCGCGCGGGCGCGGAGGCACAAGCCAAGCAGCTTGCCGTGTCGAAGGTGCCTCTCGTGGTCAGCGTCTCATGCGACGCCGCGACCTTCGCCCGCGATGCCGCGATCCTGATGAGCAGCGGCTATCGCCTGGAGCGCGTGATCCCCGTCGATCAGTTCAAGCACTCGCCGCATCTCGAAGTCGTCGGCATCCTGCGCCGCGACGTGGTGAAGAAGCGGCGGTAATACCAACCAGTGTCATCCCGGGGCTGCAAAGCAGAACCCGGGATCGTATGACGAGAATGGCGCCCTATTCTGCGCACGATCCCGGATCGGCTTACGCCGTCCGGAATGACGCCTAGAACAGGCTCCCCTGATCGTCCTCATCGCTCGACAGCGGCTTCTTCGCCTTGGGCTTGCTCTGCTTCATTGGAGCAGGCTCGGGATGCGCGAGAGGTTCCATCAATCCGGCATCGTCGTTCTCAACCTTGTTCACGCGGCTTGAGACCGGCAACACTTCAAGCCAATCGTCAGGACATGGACGCACGAGCGGCATGACATTAGCGCGCTCGTCGCGTACATCGAGCCAAGCGGTAATGTCTTCTTCCGAAAGAATTACCGGCATGCGGTCGTGCACCGCCGACATGGTGCCGTTGGCATCCGTCGTCACGATAGCTGCCGTGTCGATCTCACCTCCGTCAGGGCTTGAATAAGTCTCCCACAAGCCCGCCATGGGCAGGGGCTTGCGATTGCGCGGGCGGATGAGGAACGGCGTCTTCTCGCGCCCCTCGCGGCGCCATTCGTAGAAGCCGTCAGCGAGGAAGATGCAGCGACGACGCTTCACCGCCGCCTTGAAGGTGGGCTTCGTCTCCAGGGTCTCGCCGCGCGCATTGATGACCAGCGGAAAATCCTTCGGGTCCTTCACCCAGGACGGCAGGAAACCCCAGCGCACCAGCATGAAATGCCGCTCGCCGCGATCCTCCAGCACGATGGGCACGGGCTGCGTGGGAGCCACGTTGTAGCGCGGAGGAAAGTTCGGCTGCTCGGGATAGCCGTAGAATTCGCGGAAGATCTCGGGAGGCAAGCTGATGGCGAAGCGCCCGCACATGACAGCCTCCTACAACCACCGCTTCCAGCGGAAAATGAGGTAGGGCACGATGGCAGCGAGCAGCATGAGGCCGATGGCCCAGAGGTAGCCGAACTCCCAATCCAGCTCCGGCATGAGCTTGAAGTTCATGCCGTAGAGCGACGACACCAGCGTCGGCGGCAGGAAGATCACGGACATCACCGAGAAAATCTTGATGACGTCATTCTGCTCGATGGAGACGAGGCCGAGCGTGGCATCGAGCAGGAACTGCACCTTGCTGGAGAGGAAGGTCGCGTGCTCTTCGATGGATTGCACGTCGCGCAGCGCTGTGCGCCACTCGGCCTGATAGCCGCGCGTTTTCTGCGGGCGCGGCATGCTGGCGGAGAGAAACAGCAGCAGGCGCTCGACGGACACCATGCTTTCGCGCACGTTGGAGATCACATCGGCCTTACGCCCAATGGATTTCAGCGCTGCGCGGAACGATGCCGTGCGGCGCGTGCCCTTCTTCTCGTTCTCGAAGATCGATTGCGACAGGCGGTCGATGCGCTGGCCCACGGTGCCGAGAATTTCTGCGGCGCGGTCGATGATCGTCTCGATCAGACCGTCGAGAACAGCCTCCGGCTGGTGGCGGCATCCGCCGGGCTTTCCGGCGCGCGCCGTGAACATGCTGAACGAGCGCGGCTCGCCATAACGCACGGTCACGAGCGCCCGTTCGGTCAGGATGAACGACACGTCGATGAGCTTCGGATTGTCGGTGTCCGAGCTACAGAGCACGCGAGCTGTCATGTAACGGGCGTTGTTCTCGTGATAGAGGATCTCGGATGGCTCGATATCCGCCATCTCCTCCCTGGTCGGGATCTCGATATTGAGATGGCGCTCGACGAGGCGATCCTCCTCGCGGCTGGGGTCGATCAGGTCGACCCAAAGCGCATCTTCCGGGATCGCCTCCCCTTCCGGCAGAACATAACGCTCGAGGGATTCCCCCGTGGGGAAAGCCGTCTGTGCCGGCCTGTGGATCACGATCATACCCGTCTCCGCCTTATCGGGTGAATTCTAGCTTCACCTTTATGACGTTTGCTTCATCGGCGGAATATCGTCGGGCACGAAGAAATCAGGCATCAACGGTTTAGTCGGGTCGACCCGGTACTTCTCGAAATCGGTCACGCCCTCCTCGCTGAGGAAGACGTCGTCGATGAGGAAGTGGCCCGAGAAGCTCTTGGAAGGCTTTTGGAAGATGGCATAGGCCGCGTCTGACAGGATCTCCGGCGTGCGGCTTGCCTGCACGATCTCGTCGCCGCCGAGCAGGTTCTTCACGGCGCTGGTCGCAATCGTCGTGCGCGGCCACAGCGCGTTGACGGCAATGCCCTTCGGGCGCAGCTCACCGGCAAGGCCGAGCACGCACAGGCTCATGCCGTATTTCGCCATGGTGTAGGCAAGATGCGGCGCAAACCACTTCTCCTTCATGTCGAGCGGCGGCGACATCATGAGGATGTGCGGGTTCTCTGCCTTTTCCAGATGCGGGATCGCATATTTCGAGACCATGTAGGTGCCGCGCGTGTTGATCTGATGCATCAGATCGAAGCGCTTCATGTCGGTCATCAGGGTCGGCGTGAGGCTGATGGCGCTGGCGTTGTTGACCACGATATCGAGGCCGCCGAAGGTCTCGACCGTTTTCGCGATCGCGCCGCTCACTGCCTCTTCATCACGCACATCCACGATGAGCGGCAGCGCCTTGCCGCCCGCCTTCTCAATCTCCTCCGCCGCCGTGTAAATCGTGCCGGGGAGCTTCGGATGCGGCTCGGCGGTCTTCGCCGCGATCACCACATTCGCACCATCCTGCGCGGCCCGCAGGCCGATGGCGAGACCGATGCCGCGTGAGGCGCCGGTGATGAAAAGCGTCTTTCCTTTGAGGCTCATGATGATCAGCTCGCCAATGCCAGAGTTGCGTCCTGCAAAAAGCCTGCGCCGCCGAGGACCGTGTCTTCCAATCCCTTCGCGCCGACTGCGATGTTTTCCGCGAAGAAGCGGCAGAGCGCGATGCGGCCCGCATGCGCCGGATCCTTGTCGCCACCCGCCATCAAGGCATTCGCGGCGAGCGCTGCCTCCGCGAGAGCAGCGCCACCCTGCGCGAGGCCGAAGAGACGAAGGTAAGGCGTTGCGCCCGCCAGCGCATCGCCCTGCGCATTGGATGAGACGGCCTTGAGCATGTAGCTCGTGGCGCGGTCGAGGCTTTCGATGGCATCGCGCAGACGCGAGGCGGTTGCGCCGAAGGCGGACGTGCTTTCCTTCAGAAGGCGTGTCACGACGGCGCGCATGGAGGCGATCTGCGCATGTACTGCCTCGCCGCCGGAGAGCGGCAGCTTGCGCGTGACGAGGTCGATGGCCTGAATACCGTTGGTGCCCTCATAAATCGGCGCGATGCGCGCGTCGCGGTAATGCTGGGCCGCGCCCGTTTCCTCGATGAAGCCCATACCGCCATGGACCTGCACACCGAGGGATGCCACCTCCATGCCGATGTCGGTGGAGAAGGCTTTTGCGACGGGCGTGAGAAGCGATGCGCGCTCATGCGCCTTTTTGGCGCGCTCCGCATCCTGCTCCAGATGCGCGCGGTCGATAGCTTCCGCCGTCATGTAGCAGATGGCGCGGGCAGCCGCCGTCATTGCCTTCATGGTGAGAAGGCTGCGCTGAATGTCGGGGTGCACGATGATCGGGCTCATTCCCTCGGCAGCGCCGATGGCGCGACCTTGGCGACGCTCGTTGGCGTAAGCCAAGGCCTGCTGATAGGCGCGCTCCGCAATCGCGACGCCCTGCAAGCCGACCGCGAGGCGCGCATTGTTCATCATCGTGAACATGCAATTGAGGCCGCGGTTTTCTTCACCCACGAGCCAGCCGATGGCGCCACCGTTGTCGCCGAAGATCATGGTGCAGGTGGGCGAGGCATGGATGCCGAGCTTGTGCTCCAGGCTGTGGCAGCGCACGTCGTTGCGCGTGCCGTCGGGGAGGAATTTCGGCACGAGAAAGAGCGAGATGCCGCGCGTGCCCTGAGGCGCATCGGGCAGGCGCGCGAGCACGAGATGGATGATGTTGTCGGTGAGATCGTGCTCGCCGTAGGTGATGAAGATCTTCTGGCCGGTGATCTTGTATGTCCCGTCACCCACAGGCTCGGCGCGTGAGCGAAGCGCGGCGAGATCGGAACCCGCCTGCGGCTCCGTGAGATTCATCGTCGCCGTCCATTCGCCCGACACGAGCTTTTCGAGATAACGGCTCTTCAGATCGTCGGAGGCATGCGACTCCAGCGCCTCGATGGCGCCATGCGTCAGCACCGGGCCAATGCCGAAAGCCATGGAGGCGGAATTCCACATCTCCACGCAGGCTGAATTCAACAGAGTCGGCAGGCCCTGTCCGCCGTAATCGACAGGTCCGGGAAGCGCGTTCCATCCGGCCTCTGTCCAGGCTTTGTAGGCCTCTTTCCAGCCGGGAGCGGTGGCGACCGCGCCGTCCTTGACCGTCGCGCCGACTTTGTCGCCCTCGCGGTTGAGCGGGGCGATCACGTCATTGGC
Source organism: Microvirga sp. ACRRW (assembly GCF_022346925.1). GTDB lineage: Bacteria > Pseudomonadota > Alphaproteobacteria > Rhizobiales > Beijerinckiaceae > Microvirga. Next base: position 303,560 of record NZ_JAKRNJ010000002.1, on the reverse strand, counting down.
GAAGCGTCCGGCCTCGTCCAGGATGGTCTCCGTGAGATCAGCGGAAAGGTCGCCATAGAGACCATCGGCAACGGCGCGGTCTAACCCTGCCACATGGCGCATGGTGAAGACGATGTCCGACACAGGCGCACGATAGGTCATGGCATTTCCTTCTCAAGCAATGGCTTTTGGATATTGACGCGTTCCCCTGCACGGTTAAACCCGCCCAAGGTATCATCTCACATATGGGATAGTTTAGACGTGAACGATCACGGGTCAATGGGACGGACGGCGCGTCTTTCGGCCGATGAGGCTGGTCTGGCCGAGGCTGCGGCAATTCTGCAGCGCGGCGGCCTCGTGGCTTTCCCGACCGAAACCGTCTACGGCCTGGGCGCCGACGCCACTCAAGCAGAGGCGGTTGCGGGCATCTATGCCGCCAAGGAACGCCCGAGCTTCAACCCGCTAATTTCCCATCTGGAGAGCTTTGAGGCGGCGAAGGTGCAGGGCACCTTCGATGACACCGCACGCAAGCTGGCAGAGGCCTTCTGGCCGGGGCCTCTCACCCTCGTGGTGCCGGTGGCTCCCACCTGCACGATCTCCGACCTTGCCCGAGCCGGGCTCGACAGCGTGGGCCTGCGAGTGCCTGCCCATCCCCTCGCCCATGCTCTGCTGAAGGCAACCGGCCGCCCGGTGGCAGCACCATCCGCCAACCGCTCGGGTCGGGTGAGCCCGACGGATGCGGATCATGTCTTAAGCGATCTCGACGGACGCATCGATGCGGTGGTCGAGGGCGGCGCGTCCGATGTGGGCGTGGAATCTACCATCGTCGCGTGCCTCGGCGGCGCTCCTCGCCTGCTGCGTCCCGGCGGCGTGCCGCGCGAGGCGATTGAAGCGCTGATCGGACAGACGCTCGAAAGCGGCTTGGAAGGTGGCGAGAAGAACCCACTCGCGCCGGGCATGCTCGCATCGCATTACGCACCGCGCGCGCAGGTGCGTCTGAACGCAACGGCCATCGAAGCCGGTGAGGCTATCCTGCTGTTCGGCCCCGAGCGGATGCAGGGAAGCGAGCAGGCGAAGGCTGCGTTGAACCTCAGCAAAAACGGCGACCTCAAGGAGGCCGCCGCTCATCTGTTCTCGTATCTCAGGCAGCTGGATGCCTCGGGCGCTCAGACCATTGCTGTTGCGCCGATCCCGGAGACGGGTCTGGGGGACGCCATCAACGACCGCCTCCGGCGCGCCGCCGCGGAGCGGTGATCCGCTCCGCAGACTAACTTCCATCGAACTCTGTCCTCATCCTGAGGAGGCGCGCAGCGCCGTCTCGAAGGAGGTTCCAGAGTGCACTGGAAACGCCTCGCCCTTCGAGACGCCACTAGCGTGGCTCCTCAGGGTGAGGCTGTGTTCCATTGTTTACTTCCCTGCGAGCTTCGCGGCGATCTGAGCCACGTGCTTGCCCTGGAAACGGGCGCCGTCGAGATCGATCTCGGTGGGCTGACGCGAGCCGTCGCCGGCAGCAATGGTGGAAGCGCCGTAAGGCGAGCCGCCACGGATCTGGTCGACGCCCATCTGGCCCTGGAACGAGTAAGGCAAGCCGACGACCACCATGCCGTGATGCAGAAGCACGGGAAGCGTGGTGAGGATCGTGGCTTCTTGGCCGCCGTGCTGGGTGGCGGTGGAGGTAAAGACCGAGCCCACCTTGCCGATGAGCTTGCCCTGGGCCCACAGGCCGCCGGTCTGGTCGAGGAAGTTCTTCATCTGGGCCGTCATGGTGCCGTAGCGGGTCGGCGTGCCGAAGATGATGGCGTCGTATTCCGGCAGCTCCTCGACGGTGGCGATGGGAGCCTTCTGATCGGTCTTGTAATGGGCGGCTTTGGCGATCTCGTCAGGCACGAGTTCGGGGACACGCTTCACAACCACCTCGGCGCCAGCCTCGCGCGCGCCCTCGGCGGCGGCGTAAGCCATCTGCTCGATATGACCCCAAGACGAATAATAAAGCACAAGAACCTTGGCCATGTGATCTCCAATGCAGGAAGGGTGAGAGCAGGCGGCGAGTTCGACCGAGCTTATGCACAAGCCTCGGACAAGGCCGTTCTGCAACTGTATGACGCACTAAGGATAACCTTTCCTGCATGCAAAACCAGTGCTAGACATGCAGGGTTTCCATTGCACCGATGCAAGAGAGCATGGCCAAGCAACAACAACTCGACTGGGACGATTTCAGGCTCGTCAAGATCATTGCCGAGGCCAATGGCCTTGCGGGCGCGGCCGAACGTTTGGGCGTCAATCACTCGACGGTTTTCCGCAGGCTCGGCCAGATGGAGGAAAACCTCGGCGTGAAGCTCTTCGAGCGGCACCGGACCGGCTATGTGCTGACGCCCGCCGGCGAGGAAATGTCGGCGCTTGCCGAGCAGATGGAGGAGAACGTGACCTCCTTCACGCGCAAGCTCGCGGGCCAGGCGGTCGCGCCTGCCGGCGAATTGCGGGTGACGACGAACGATACGCTGCTCGTCCATATGTTGACGCATCTCTTCTCGCGCTTCGTGAAGACCAACCCGGAAATGCGCCTCGACGTGGTGCTCGCGAACCAGGCGCTCAACCTGTCGAAGCGCGACGCCGACGTGGCGATCCGCGCCACGGACGATCCGCCGGAAACTCTCGTCGGGCGGCGCGTAGCCACCATCGCCTGGGCCATCTATGGGCGATTGGAGGAATTCCCCGATCACCACCAGCCGTCGGACCTCAATTCGCCCGAACTCTACGACCGTCCCTGGGTGGCGCTCGGCGACAACCTCGCGGCCCTGAAGGCCGCCCGCTTCGTCCGCGATCGCGTGGCGCCAGAGAACATCGCCTACAAGGTGAACACGGTGCTGGGCCTGGCCGAGGCCGTGGAGGCCGGCATCGGCATTGGTCCCCTTCCCTGCTTCATCGCGGATGCGAGCCCCAACCTGGTGCGCCTCTCGGACGTGAATCCGGAATTCTCGGCGGGCCTGTGGCTGCTCACCCATCCTGACCTGCGCCAATCGGCGCGCGTGCGCGCCTTCATGGATTTCATGGCAGCCGAAATCGGCAAGCAGCGCCGCTGGATTGAAGGCAGCGGCCGGAAGCCCACCGATCAGCCGATGGCCACCACGACACGCCCCTTGATCTGACCCTCCACGATCTTGCGTCCCGCTTCCATCACCTCGTCGAGGGAAATGGTGGAGGTCATGGATGCGAGCTTGTCGTGGTCGAGTTCCTGCGCCAGCCGGTTCCACGCTTCGATACGAAGCGCCTTGGGCGCCATGACGGAATCGACGCCGAGCAGAGCCACGTTGCGCAGGATGAAGGGCGCGACCGTCGAAGGCAGATCCATGCCGGCGGCGAGGCCGCAGGCTGCAATCGCACCGCCGTATTTCGTCATCGCAATCACGTTGGCGAGCGGCACCGAGCCGACAGTATCGACACCCGCAGCCCAACGCTCTTTGCCGAGCGGGCGCACAGGTCCGGTGAGTTCGCTGCGATCCAGAATTTCGGAAGCGCCAAGGCCCTTCAGGTAATCCGCCTCTTCAGGCCGTCCCGTCGCGGCGATCACATGCCAGCCTGCCCGCGCGAGCAATGCCACGGCCACGGAGCCGACGCCACCGACCGCGCCGGTGACGATGGCAGGGCCGCGCTCAGGGCCGAGCCCATGCTTCTCGAGCGCCATCAGGCAAAGCATCGCCGTGTAGCCCGCCGTGCCGATGGCCATGGCCTGATGCGGCGCGAGGCCTGAGGGCAGCGGGATCAGCCAGTCGCCTTTCACGCGCACCTTCTCGGCATAGGCGCCGAGATGCGTCTCGCCCAAGCCCCAGCCGTTCAGGATCACTCCATCACCCGGCTTGAACTCAGGATTGGAGGAAGCTTCGACCGTGCCGACGAGATCGACGCCAGGGATCATCGGAAAGCGCCGCACCACCGGCGCCTTGCCGGTGAGCGCAAGACCGTCCTTGTAGTTCAGCGTCGAGTGAGACACGCGGACGGTGACATCGCCGTCCATGAGATCGGCTTCATTGAAGTCGCGAAAGCCGACGGACTGACCTGCATCGCTCTTGTCGATGACGAGCGCTTTGAACGTTCCCATGAGCATCGATCCTCCCGCACCGATTGTTGGCGCGGGAGAAGATCAGGGCAAGCGCACAAGCCTCATCCCTTCGGACGAGAAGCGCTGTTACTCCGCAGGCTGAAGCACAGGGCCACGCTCGACCGGGCGCTCCTTGATCGGCAGGTTGATCAGGGCCGATGCGATGCCGAGCGCGATCGAGAGCCACCACACCAGCGCATAGTTGCCGTAGATCTCATACAGCACGCCGCCGAGCCACACGCCGAGGAAGCCGCCGACCTGATGCGAGAAGAAGGCGAAGCCGTAGAGCATCGCCATGTAGCGCGTGCCGAACATCAGCATCACCAGCGATGATGTGGGCGGCACGGTGGAGAGCCACAGGAGGCCGATGGAGATGCCGAAGGCAATCGACGTGACGGGCGAAGCCGGCAACAGGATGAAGGCTGCAATCGCGATGGAGCGGCCGAAATAGATCCAGGCGAGCAGCCAGCGCTTCGACATGCGCGTGGAGAGCCAGCCTGAACCGAGCGAGCCGAAGGCGTTGGCAAGGCCGATCACGGCGAGCGTCCAACCGCCGATGGCCGCTGAGAGGCCCGCATCCTTCAGATAGGCGGGAAGATGCGCGGTGATGAAGGCGAGCTGAAAGCCGCAGGTGAAGAAGCCGAGCACCAAGAGCACATAGGAACGGTGCTGGAAGGCCTCCGTCAGCGCCTGCTTGATGGATTGGTTCGGCACGTTGGCGGCGCTTGCCTGCCCAGCGGCGCTCGGACGGGTCGCGAGCGCGAGCGCCAATGGCATGACGAGCAGCACCGAGCCTGCGAAGATGATGAGCGCCTGATGCCAGCCGAACGAGTCGATGAGCACATTGCCGATGGGCGGGAACAGGAACTGGCCGAAGGAGCCTGCCGCCGTGCCCGCGCCGAAGGCCATGGGCCGCCACTTCTCCGGCAGGAGCTTGCCGAAGGCGCCGAGCACCAGATTGAACGAGCAGCCGGAGAGGCCGAAACCGATGAGAACGCCCGCGCCGAGATGCAGGATGCCGGGTGTCGAGGCATAAGCCATGACCACGAGGCCGATGGCGTAGAGCAAGGCGCCGAGGCAGAGCACCTTGAACGCCCCGAACCGGTCCGCCACCGCACCGGCGAAGGGCTGGCCGACGCCCCAGAGCAGATTCTGGAATGCAATGGCCAAGCTGAACGTGTCGCGTCCCCAGCCGAATTCCGTCGTCATCGGGATCTGGAACAATCCCACCGAAGCGCGAGGCCCGAAGGTGATCAGCGCGATCAGGCAGCCGGCCAGGACGATGATCTCAGGAGAGACGCGGGTTTGAGTACTTGGCGCAGACATGGACACGGCCCTCAAGCGGCAAACTGGAGGGCGGATCCTATCCGATGTCTCAAGCCTTCAATATCGAAACTTTATGGGGAAAGGGATGAAGGAATGTGATGAATGAATTCCCCGTCCCTTCCCCTGAAAAGCCGGCCATCTGAAGACGGCCGGCTTCCGGAGCCTGTTAGATCACGACGAGATCGGTGTGGAAGAAAGCTTTGTTCTTGCCGATATTGCCGAACACCACCTGGCCACCTTTTCCGCTACCGTTGGAATCGTACCAGAGGTCGCCGGTCGTCTTGTTGTAGCCGACGAAGTCGTTCTTATCGATCGCCTTGGAGCCGGTCACGAAATAGGCCTTGTTCAACGTGCCGGTCTTCTTCAACGCCTTGAAGATCGAGTTCTCTAGGCGGATCGTGTCGTCCTTGTAGTTCCAATCCTTGATCAGGTCTTTGTCCTTTTTGGCATTCGGCGTCGTGTTGAACACGAACGCGTCCTTGCCCTTGCCGCCCCAAAGCTGATCATTACCGCCGCCGCCTTCGAGCGTGTCGTTGCCGCCGTTGCCCTTCAGGGTATTGCCAGCCGCGTTGCCGATGAGCTTGTCAGCCCCATTGCCGCCGAGGGCATTCTCGATCACGACCTTGTTGGCGATCGTCACGCCGCCAGCGATCCCCTTCTGCTGCGACAGGAAACCGCCTGCATTCTTGTCGTTCGGGCTCAGGGTTGCCTCACGCAGATCGATGGTCACCGAGACGGTGGATTTTTGGCCGCTGATGGTGTCGACACCAGCCGCATCCCAGATGGAGAACCAGCCGGTGCCGCGTGCGTTCTGGGTGGGCAGCTCATAGGTATCGTTGCCCGTCGCCGTCGTCATGTTGGCGCCGTACATGACCTGCAGGGCTGCGATATCGAGCGCACCGATGCCGTATTGCGCGCCGTAGGTGTTGTCGCCACGGGCGCTGACGTGGCCAGGGTTGTAGGACATCACCGTATAGACGCCCTGGTTCTGGCCCAGCGTACCGATGCCGCCATCCGACGCGCCCGGGAACGTGGTCCCGTCGTCGCGCATGCCGCCATCGTGCGGATGCGCGAGGCCCAGGGCATGCCCGAGTTCGTGAATGATGGTGTTCAGGCCATCGCCGCCCGCCTCCATTTCAGTCCAAGACGCCGTCGCGTAAGGATCGAAATAGCCCCAGCGCTGATGGCCCGATTCCTGGAAATTGTCGGGCGATTCATGAGCCCCCAGCGCCCCGCCGGACAGCTTGGTCTTCCACCAGACCATGTTGGCGTCAGCATAGCCTTCCGCGAGCTCGAACGAGATGTTGGCGACGCTCTCATAAAGACCGGCCGCATAAGCCATGGCGTCGATTTCCTCGCTCCACCACGTGTAGCGCCACTTCCAGTCCTTGATGCTTCTGAAGTCGGTGTTGACGTTGCCGAAGGGAGTTTCGTCGCCATGAGGCGAGGCAGGAGCGATCTCCTTGTCCCACTCATCCATGGTGATAGACGTCCCGAACTTCACCTTGATGGAGCCGGTCGTGTTGTTCCAGATCTGACCGCCCCAGATCAGGGAATCGATCAGCGCATTGCCGTATCCGGAGCCCGGAATTGTCTTAAAACCAGCCATTGTAGCCCCCGCTTGATTCTTTGCTTGAGAGCTACATGCAACATAACTTCATTGCAATCCGTGCGGCTGCGCACATTTGGCGCAGGCCTCAGGTTTGTCCTCTCAAGTTTGTCCTGGCTTGAGCTTGTAGAAGATGTGGCGGCCGATCACGTCCATCTTCTTCAGGCGCCGGGCCCAATAGGGGCGCACGTAGTTGGCGTGGTAATGGGTCGCTCCACCCACGTCGGCGAGATAGGTCTTGCCTTCGAGCACGGCGCTCGCCACCCGCTTGGCCCGCTCCCAGGACATAGTGTCGGTCGTGCGCAGGGCCTTGCCTTCGCAGGCGAAGGTGAACTGGCAGGCGAGATGGCGGTGGCGGTTCTGGTAGACCACGCCGCAGATCGAGGATGGATAGAGACCGCTCTTCACGCGGTTCAACACTACCTGCGCCACGGCCGCCTGGCCTTCTTCCGGTTCGCTGCGCGCCTCGAAATAGACCGCCTCCGCGAGGCAGCGCTGTTCCTTGCTCAAATTGTCGGGGTCGATCAGGTCCGCATAACGCGGCTGCGCGCCTTCATCCGTTTTGGGCACGAAGCTCGTGCCGAACCCGCCCTTGTCGAGGCGCGGCGAAACAGGCGCGGCGGCAATCTCGATAGGCGTCGCCTCCATTGGAGCAGGCGTCGTGGACGAGAGAGTGATGGCGCGCTTCACCATCGGCGTGGTGGGGCTCGCCGACGCACCGGTCGAACCGGCCGCCGCGGCGACGGGCGACTGCACGGAAATGGCCTGACGCGTGGTGGTGAATTCCGGCGCTTCCCAGGGCTCGAAGCCCTGCTCCATCTCGGGCGTCTCGAGTTGCCCTTCCATGAGAACGGTGGGCGGGAGCAGGCGCTCGTCCTGGCCGAACAGAAGACGCGAGCCTCCGGCCTGCGCGAGATCCGACCGCAACTGGCTCGCCCGGAGCGACAAAGTGATGTGCGGCGCGACGAGCGGATCGCCCTTTCCCGAACGCTCCACCACCGGATCGGCGCCCACGCCGACCTTGCGGTCGGCCTTGGGGAGCTGGCCGTTCAGCATGTGATCGGGCAGGTCGTAGCGCGGCACGAACCGCAGAACGTCGCGTTCGAGGTCGAGCCGCCCACCAGAGATGGAGGTGGTGATAGCTGGCACGAGAGCCGTCTGGGTCAGGCGTGCCATGGACCCGCGCGGCGCGAAACTCACGCCCGCCTGCGGATCGTTGCTGGCGGAGGCGGTGAACGAGATCAGAAGGCCGGTCGCGAGCGCCCAGGGCGCCGTGGTGGCGCAAATCCATTTCACCCGAGAGCGACGATTCCGAAAACGCACGCGAACACCCACTCAAAAACAGATCGGGAAATCATCGGACAGAAGACTTCCGTTGCTTATGGTTATCGCGGGTTAAGGTTGATGGGTGGTTAAGGCCGCGCGTTAAGCGGCCCCCGCCCCTGCGGCGGCCTGACGCTTCCCGGCCATGCGCCGCAAGGCATCCGCCGTCTCGGCATCGGCGGGAAAGAAGGCCTCGATGGCGAGTTCCGAGAGGGTCACGTCAATGGGCGTGCCGAACACCGTGGTGGTACTGAAGAAGGTGAGCACGCCCTCCTCCGTCATCAGCTGCAACGGCACGACGATGCTCGTGTGATCCGCCTTTGAGGCAGGCGCGCGCTTGGCGGCATCGGGGATCGGATAGGAACGCAGCTCCTCGATGAGCGCTGAGAGCACCGCATCGCCGGTCACGTTCACCTGATGATGGAGGCGCGCGATGAGATGATCGCGCCACTCCGAGAAATTCACGATGCGCCGTGCAAGACCCGCCGGATGAACGCTCAGGCGCAGCACATTCACGGGCGGCTTCAGCAAGGCAGGATCGACGCCCTGCACAAGCGAGAACAGCGCATCATTTGCGGTCACGAGCGACCAATGCCTGTCGACGGCGAGTGCCGGAAAAGGATCGTGTCCCTTCAAGATGAGATCGATGGCCTCGCGTATGCGCCGCAAGGCCGGATCGTCGAGCGGGCGCTCGGAATAGACCGGCGCGAAACCGGCGGAGGCGAGCATCACATTGCGCTCGCGCAGAGGCATGTCGAGCTTTTCCGAGAGCAGCTGCACCATCTCGCGGCTCGGCTGCGAACGGCCCGTCTCCAGAAAGCTCAGATGCCGCGTCGAGATCTCGGCCTCGAGAGCCAGATCCATCTGGCTCATACGCCGCCGCTGACGCCACTCGCGTAAGAAATCACCGAAATGCTGGACAGGATTGTTCGCTCTCATGCACGGACCATAGCGGAGGATGAGTGCGGGTTCCATGACCTTGGAGGGAAAGATGCCTTTAGGTGAGCCGAGTGCTTGCCTCCGGCGGAGAGGGAGGATAATCCCATACATTATATAGTTAAGTTTACACAATAGACCTTACGTGAGGGCAGATCATGACCACACCGACACCTTGGGGCAAACCGTTCGGCGTCAGCACGACCACAGACGATCAGGGCTATATGAAAACCGCAGCTTTCGCAGACGGCTCCTTTGTGGCCGTTTGGCTTGATGACAGCAAGACGGGCCCAGATACGTCAGGCTTGGCTATTCGCGGTCAGATCTTCAATGCCGACGGCAGCAAGAGGGGCGGTGAGTTCGTCGTAAACACCACAACCGAAAATGAGCAAAGAGACCCGGTTGTCACTGTTCTCAGCGATGGACGCTTCGTGGTTGCCTGGACCGACGACAGCCGCTTAGAGGATGGCTCCGAAACCGGCGTTCGCGCACGCATCTTCAACGCAGACGGCACTGCCTTCAACCGAGGCGGCGATGCTGGCGATACGGACTTTCTCGTCAACACGACCTCGAAGACCGGCGCACAGCTGACCCCTTCGATTGCAGCTCTAGCCAATGGAGGCTTCGTCATCGCCTTCGAGGATGAAGGGCCCGCAACCGACGTCATCAAAGCCCATGTCTTTGATGCTCAGGGCTTCCACACTGGAGGAGAGGTCCTCGTCAAGTCTGAGACTGGCGACAGCCAGTCTGCTCCAAGCGTCGTTGCATCCGGCAATAGCTACACCGTCTTCTATCAGACTAGCGTCGAGGGCGTGTCATCCATCTACGGCAGATCACTCTATACGGATGGACGAGAGCCATCGGCGGAATCTCTCATTTCCATGACTGAACTCGGTTCAGTACTTCCGAAAACGGCAAAACTCTCAGATGGCCGCTTCGTGGTCACCTGGTTGTCTCTAACGGAAGATGAAGTATCTGGTGATTATAGATACCTCAACACGGCACAGATGTTTAATGCCGATGGAAGCAAGTCTGGCGGCGAGATCATTCTCAAGGGTTCAGATACGCCTATCGAAATCGTTACGAATGTAACTGCCTTGTCCAATGGGGGCTTCGCTGTTCTTTTCGTTTCTGGGGCGGAGGAAATTTTCTCGGAAACCGGCAAGTTTGATGTTGGGGCGATCTTCTATGATGCTAACGGCAATAAGACCGGCGCCAATCCGCAAATCACTCAGGTCAAACTTGAACACTATATGACCATTGGCATCTCGACGCTGGCCGATGGCCGCGTTGTCGTGACTTCGACTCTGCTTGACGGCGAGAACATGGATGACATGAACGTCTACGGCCAGATCGTGGATGGCCGCGCGGCAGGCATCTCGCTCCCCGGCACTGCCGGCAATGACGAGTATTACGGCACAGCCTTCGGCGACCACCTGAATGGTGCAGCCGGCAACGACAAGCTCGTCGGCGGCGACGGCAACGACACGCTGATCGGCGGCGCAGGCCGTGACACCCTCGACGGCGGTGCGGGCGACGACACCTACACCTATGATGCCGAGGACGTCATCATCGATGCAGGCGGCATCGACACGCTGATCGTCTCGTCGCACTACACCTTGAGCAGCACATCGGCGCTGGAAAACCTCATTGCATCGGGCTCCGCCGCGATCAAGCTCAGCGGCAACAATGCCGCCAACAAGCTCACCGGTAGCACCGGAGCCGACACGCTGACCGGCAACGGCGGCAACGACACGCTGGATGGCGCGGGCGGCGCGGATCGCATGGTGGGCGGCACCGGCAACGACGTCTACTACGTCAACCACAAGTCCGACAAAGTGGTCGAGACCTCCAGCAAGCACGGCACCGACACGGTCTATGCCCGCATCAGCTATACGCTGGGCTCCTATGTCGAGAAGCTGATCGGCGAGGGCTCGAGCGCGATCTCGCTCACGGGCAATGCCTCGTCCAACACCATCATCGGCAATCTTGCTAAGAACACCATCAAGGGCCAGGGCGGCAACGACGTCATCGATGGTGGCTTGGGCAACGACGTGCTCTACGGCGGCACGGGCAAGGACGCGTTCGTGTTCAGCACGGCGCTCCACAAGAGCAAGAACGTCGACACGATCAAGGACTTCTCGGTGCGTGACGACACGATCCGCCTGGAGAATGCGATCTTCACCAAGCTGACCAAGACGGGCAAGCTCAACAAGGCGTTCTTCAAGATCGGCGACAAGGCCAAGGACAAGAACGACTACCTTGTCTACAACAGCAAGACCGGCGCGCTCTCCTACGATGCCGACGGTTCGGGCAAGGGGGCTGCGATCAAGATTGCGCAACTGCCCAAGGGCCTAGCGATGACTGCTGCGGATTTCATCGTCATCTGAGACGAGAACATCCAACTCAGGCTCCATCGCGATTGATGGCAGGCGGGCTGCTTCTTGAGAGGCAGCCCGCTTTTTTCATGACCTCATCATTACCTGAGACGTAATCGACTGCTTTCTCCGTCTGCACGATCCTTCAAGCCGGTTGAGACGACCGGCTCTTGAAAGGAACCTGCCATGACGACGATCCACCCCTCCCCGCTTCTTCGCCAAGCCCTTCTGGCGGACGCCACCACGAGCGGAGCGTTCGGCCTGCTGATGCTGCTCGCTGCCGGACCCTTGAGCCATCTGCTTGGATTGCCGGAGATGCTCCTGCGCGGTGCGGGCGCGGTGCTTCTGCCTTATGCGGCGCTGCTGGCATGGCTCGGCCTGCGCGAGCAGATGCACAAGGGCTTTGCGTGGGCCATGATCCTCGGCAACATCCTTTGGGTGATCGACAGCCTGCTGCTTCTTGTCAGCGGATGGGTTTCGCCCACGACGGCAGGCTACGCCTTCGTGATCATGCAGGCGCTCGTGGTGCTGATGTATGCGGAGTTTCAGATCATCGGCCTGCGCCGGTCGAGTGTCGCGGCGGCGTAAGACCTCACCAAGGCAGTCTATCAACACACGTCATCCCGGGGCTGCGTAGCAGAACCCGGGATCGTTGGGCGAGTATGGCGCCATATCCTTCGCCCGATCCCGGATCCGCTACGCCGCCCGGGATGACGCTATCATATTGGCGCTACCGATCCCTGCCGTTGAACGGCATGGCCTTCACGTTCGACAAGTCCACATCGTCCAGGCAGCGCACGTTGATCGCCGCCATGGGCTCTCCGCCCGGCTGCTGGCCTTCGCCGAAAGTGGCGGTGCCGCATGAGGCGCAGAAGCGGTGGCGGATGGTGTGCGTGTTGAAGGTGTAGGTGGAGAGGTTCTCCTCGCCCGTCACCTTCAGGGCCGTGCGTGGCGCGAAGGTGAGCATATAGCCCTTCTTGCGGCAGATGGAGCAGTTGCACTCGATCACCTGAGAAAGATCGGTCTCGACCTCGAAGGCCACCTTGCCGCAATGGCATGAACCCTTGTGCAACGCCATGTCCGTTCCCCCGATTAAAACGCCGTCATGAGCGTCACGATGATTCCTGCGCCGATCACGGCGACGAAGCGGTCGCCCATGCTCAACGGCTCGGTCTTACCCTGCGCCGCCAGTTGTCCGATGACAAGATCGACGATGAGCGAGACCGCGAAGGGCCAAGCGGCCGGCGGCACGGCCAGATGCTGCCAATCGGGATTGGCCCGAACGATGAAACCGATGACGATGCCGGAAACCAGCACCGCCCCGATATAGAGAAGTTTTACACGCGACAGTGTCATTAGGCTTGGCTCGCCGCCTTGTTGCCGAGCGCCGCCTGCGCCGCCGCAAGGCGTGCGATCGGCACGCGATAAGGCGAGCAGGACACGTAATCGAGCCCAGTCTGCTGGCAGAAGTGGATGGAGGCCGGATCGCCGCCATGCTCGCCGCAGATGCCGAGCTTGATGTCGGCTCTTGTCTTCTTCCCGCGCTCGGCCGCGAGCTTGATCAGCTCGCCCACGCCTTCCTGGTCGATGGTGACGAACGGATCGGCAGGCAGCAGGCCCTTCTGCGTGTAGGGGCCGAGGAACGAAGCCGCGTCATCGCGCGAGATGCCGAGCGTGGTCTGCGTGAGATCGTTGGTGCCGAAGGAGAAGAACTCCGCCGATTCCGCGATCTCGCCCGCGCGCAACGCGGCGCGCGGCAGCTCGATCATCGTGCCGACCTGATACTCGACCTTCACGCCGCTTTCCTTCGCCACGGCTTCCGCCATGGCGACGATGCGCTCCTTCACGAGGTCGAGTTCCGGCTTCGTCATGACGAGCGGCACCATGACCTCAGGCACGACGGGCTTGCCCGTCGATTTGCCTGCCTCGACAGCCGCCTCGAAGATGGCGCGCGCCTGCATCTCGGCAATTTCCGGATAGGCGACCGCCAGACGGCAGCCGCGGAAGCCGAGCATCGGGTTGAACTCGTGCAGCTCGCGCGCGCGGTGCTTCAGCTTGTCGACAGAAGCGTTCATCGACTTCGCCACTTCCTCCATCTCCGCATCCGTATGCGGCAGGAACTCGTGCAGCGGCGGATCGAGCAGGCGGATCGTGACCGGCAGGCCGCTCATGATCGTGAACAGCTCGACGAAGTCCTTGCGCTGCATCGGCAGCAACTTGGCGAGAGCCGCACGGCGTCCCGCCTCGTCGTCGGAGAGGATCATCTCGCGCACGGCGATGATGCGATCACCTTCGAAGAACATGTGCTCCGTGCGGCAAAGACCGATGCCTTCCGCGCCGAAATTGCGCGCGGTCTTGGCGTCGAGCGGCGTTTCCGCATTGGCGCGCACCTTCATGTGGCGCACCTTGTCGGCCCAACCCATGAGGGTCGCGAATTCGCCGGAGAGTTCAGGCTCCAGCATCTTCACCTGGCCGAGCAGCACCTGGCCGTTCGAGCCGTCGATGGTGAGCACGTCGCCCTTCTTCAGCACCTGGCCCGCGACCGTCATGGTCTGCGCGTTGTAATCCACACGGATTGAGCCCGCGCCGGACACGCAGGGCTTGCCCATGCCGCGCGCAACCACCGCCGCATGCGAGGTCATGCCGCCGCGCGTGGTGAGAATGCCTTCCGCCGCATGCATGCCGTGGATGTCTTCGGGCGAGGTTTCGACGCGCACGAGAATGACCTTGCGGCCTGCTTTCTTCGCGGCCTCGGCATCGTCCGAATTGAAGACGATCTCACCAGAGGCCGCACCTGGCGATGCGGGCAGGCCCGATGCGATGATCTTGCGCTCGGCTTTCGGATCGATGGTCGGATGAAGAAGCTGATCGAGAGCCGCGGGCTCGACGCGGGTGATCGCCTCTTCCTGCGTGATCAGGCCCTCGGATGCCAGCTCTACCGCAATGCGCAAAGCCGCCTTCGCGGTGCGCTTGCCGTTGCGGGTCTGGAGCATCCAGAGCTTGCCCTTCTCCACCGTGAATTCCATGTCCTGCATGTCACGGTAATGCTTCTCGAGAATGCCGTAGATGCGCACGAGCTCCGCATAAGCCTGCGGCATCGCGTTTTCCATGGAGGGCTTGTCGGAGCCGGAGGCGATGCGCGCCGCTTCCGTGATGTCCTGCGGCGTGCGGATGCCCGCCACCACGTCCTCGCCCTGCGCGTTGATGAGGAACTCACCGTAAAGCAGCTTCTCGCCGGTCGAGGGATTGCGGGTGAAGGCGACGCCGGTGGCGGAGGTTTCGCCCATGTTGCCGAACACCATGGCCTGCACGTTCACCGCCGTTCCCCAGCTCGCGGGGATGGAATGCAGCTCGCGGTACTTGATGGCGCGGTTGTTCATCCAGGAGCCGAAGACGGCGCCGATGGCGCCCCAGAGCTGCTCCTGCGGGTCCTGCGGGAAGGGCTTGCCGAGTTCCTTCTCGACCAGCGCCTTGTAGCGCGGGAGAATGGCCTTCCAATCCGCTGCGGTCATGTCCGTGTCGAGGGTATAGCCCTTCCGGTCCTTGTACTCGTCGAGCACTTCCTCGAAGTGATGGTGGGGGATATCGAGCACCACGTTGGAATACATGGTGATGAAGCGGCGGTAGGAGTCATAGGCAAAGCGCTCGTCGCCCGCGCCCTTGGCCAGCGCCTCGACGGTCACGTCGTTGAGGCCGAGATTGAGCACCGTGTCCATCATGCCGGGCATCGAGGCACGCGCGCCGGAACGGACGGAAACGAGAAGCGGATTGGCGGCATCGCCGAAGGTGCGGCCCGTGAGCTTGCCCACGAAGGTCAGGGCGTTCTCGACCTGGGCTTTCAGCTCCTGCGGATAGGCGCGGCCATGGTCGTAATAATAGGTGCAGACTTCCGTGGTGATGGTGAAGCCCGGAGGAACCGGCAGTCCCAGATTGGACATTTCGGCGAGGTTGGCTCCCTTGCCGCCGAGCAGATTCTTCATCCCTGCCTGGCCTTCGGCCTTACCGTCTCCGAAGGTGTAAACCCACTGCGTCATCGTTCGACCCCTTGGCTCATGAAACGCCCTGCTGCAGGCAGGTGTTGGCTTGGAACATATGGAACCGAAACGCAAGCTGAACAGCCAAGGTTCCTTCGTTACAAAACAAGGCGAAAGGCTAGTCAATTGGTAGGACTGGTACCGTCACCGTTAGATCTGGTTCCGGCTACGTTCTTCGAGCCTCATAGAGAGATTTCAGGCGAGGCTGGCTTTGGAGTATTTCGAGCGGCGCTCAGCGATGCATCGTCGCGTTCACATCGAAAGGAGCACTTGAATAGATCCTGCGGGCAAGCGCGGCCAGACAAAGCAGCGTGACCGAGGCGAGCGCACAACAGACCGCAAAACCCAACGAGAAGCCGCTCCGCGCCACCTCCAACCATGCGGGCGGGGTTTCGCCCATCGCCTTGGCCGTTTCGACCGCACCCGCGAGCGTCGTGGAAACGGCCAGCTGTTGGGCTGCGTTCAGCCCACTCAAGTCTACACCGTCCATCGTCATGCGATAGACAAGGGTTCCAAGACTTCCGAGAACAGCGACGCCAAGCGCTCCCCCGAACTCCGCGCTCGTCTCGGAGATTGCGGAGGCCGAACCTGCCTGCTCGGGTGGGGCTGTCCCTACAATCAGGCCTGTTGTGGTGAGAATGACCGGCACGAAACCGAGACCGACCAGCATACTTGCACCCAGAACGCCGACCAGGCTCTCGGCATAGGCAGCGGCCGCCATCGCAGATACGCCGACAGCATTGACGAGCAGACCCAGGAGGACAGTCCTGACCGGCCCAAGCCGGGTCGTAAATCGATGCGATTGAAACGACATGATCGTGAAGACAAGTGCGGACGGCACAGACCACAGGGCCGCTTCGAGCGGCGACAGGTCAAGAACCAGTTGCAGAAACAGGTTCTGAAACAGGAACACGCCAAACACGAAAAACACGCCGGCCAAATTGACGATCAGCGAGGCGGTGAAAGCGGGGATGCGAAACAGGCGCAGGTCGATCAACGGATGCGCGAGGCTTTTCTGGCGGCGCACGAACAGCACGCCGACCAGCAGGCCGGCCGCGATTGCGAACAGCTGACGCGGCGCGAAGCCATCCACTGCCATATGCTTGAAGCCATAGATGATCGGCAGCACGGTTCCGAGCGACAATGCCACGCTGAGAAGATCGAGCCTTTCGCCACCCTCGTTCTTGTATTCAGGCAAAAGGAAGGGAGCGGCAATCAGCAGCGCCAGCATGATCGGAATGTTGATCAGAAAGACCGATCCCCAATGAAAATATTGCAGCATCACCCCGCCGAGCAACGGGCCCACCAGGCCGCCCAGGGCGAAGGCGGTGCCCCAGATGCTGATCGCCCGGTTCCGCTCGGCCTCGTCCTTAAAGAGGTTGACGACCAGGGACAGGGTCGACGGAGCAATGGTTGCGCCGGCGATCCCAAGCACCGCGCGAGCCATGATGAGCTGCTGGGCCGTGCTTGAAAACGCGGCCAGTGCAGACGCCGCGGCGAAAGCAGAAGCACCGATGAGCAGCACGCGCCGACGGCCGACCCGATCGCCAAGCGTGCCCATCGTCACGAGAAAGCCCGCGACCATGAAGCCGTAGATGTCGTTGATCCAGAGAAGTTCCGACGCCGACGGGTCAAGATCCGCAACGATGGCGGGCATCGCCAGAAACAGAACCGACAGGTCCATCGAATAGATCAGACAAGCAATCGACAGAACGCAGAGCCCGATCCACTCGCGGCGTCCGGCAAGCGGCTGGTCTTGAACTGCTGCCTGTTCTTTCATGAACCGACTTTCGTCTTTGCAAGGGCCGCTAGTTACACACCCTCGCGAGGATTCGGCAACCCGAAGATCATGATCTTCAAGTCCCGGATGAGGCACTCTGCCTGCTTCAGCGGCGGGTCAGCAGCCAGGCAAAGAAAGCCGTGCCAATGAGGATGAAGGCGCTGGCGGGATAGGCATAGACCCGCCAGCCTTTCAGCAGGAAACCGAATTGCAGGCCATGGACGGCAAAGAGCAACGCAAAGAACAAAGCCCAGAGCACCGGAAAGCCGATGAAGATGATGCCAAGTTCCTTCCCACCATGAGCGCCCGAGCCAAACACGCCATACTGGCCGAGAATTTCGGCTCCGTTCCAGGCGGCCGATCCGCTGATCGCGGCATAGACGAGCGTGACGACGAGAAGCCCGAGGAGATCGACAATCATGGGGCTGGTTTTCAGAGAAGAAAGAACACGAAATAGACGGCAAAAATCGCGAGGAAGATCACAGGCGCGATGAGGCAAATCCAGCGTGTCTCGAATAAGGGAAGCAGTGCGCCCTTACGCGTTGCCAGCAGAAGCGCGAAGGTGATGAACCAGAAGAGCGGATGATAGACGAGAACGGCCTCGAGCCCCCGCGTGAAACCGCAATCGATGGCCGGGCCAGAGCAGGTATCGATGAGGCGGAGCGCCCAATCGGCGGCGACCCAGGATGCGGCGCCCGAGACGACTGCATAAAACAAAACGATGCCGGCGGTTCTGAAAAGAGCGCCCAGCATCGTTCTGAAATCCTGATAAGCGTGTCTTAGACGCGGTAGCGGCCGTTGCGCTTCACGTAGACCGTGGTGCCGACGGGAACGCGCTCGTAGAGATCGACCACGTCTTCATTGAGCATGCGCACGCAGCCAGAAGAGAGCTGCTCGCCGATGCTCCAAGGCTCGTTGGTGCCGTGGATGCGGAACAGGATGTCCGCGCCGTTCTGATAGAGATAGAGGGCGCGCGCGCCGAGCGGATTGTCGAGACCAGCCTCGCGGTGCTCCGGCAGATCCGGATTGATGCCCTTCATGGTCTTGGTGGGGCGCCAGGACGGCCACACGCCCTTGCGGCCGACGGATGCGATGCCCTTCCAGGAGAAGCCTTGCTTGCCGACGCCGACGCCGTAGCGGATCGCCTTCTTGTCGGGCTGCACGAGATAAAGCAGGCGCTCGTCGATATCGACCACGATGGAGCCGG
Organism: Microvirga sp. ACRRW; assembly: GCF_022346925.1. Lineage (GTDB taxonomy): Bacteria > Pseudomonadota > Alphaproteobacteria > Rhizobiales > Beijerinckiaceae > Microvirga. Next base: position 284,892 of record NZ_JAKRNJ010000002.1, on the reverse strand, counting down.
GCTTCTCGGGGCCTTCGTAATTCACCGTCTGGCGGGCGAATTTCGCATCCATGCGGCTGCGGTCGACGAGCGGAACATCGAACGGCTTGTCGGGCATGGAGCCGATGTACCAAGCCGCATCCTCAGAGGCCGAAGCCTCGACGGTCGGGGCGGGCTGCTGGGCGGTCTGGCAGGCGGTGAGAGCGGCGCAGAGAGCTGCGCCGAGAAGCAGGCGACGGATCATTGAGAATCTACCGAGAAAGGTGTTGCCGCCTACGTAGAACTACGAGGGGCCTTTGGCTGTGCCCCTCGTGCAACACCTTAATGGGAATTAACTCTATTACCCTTCGATCCGGGAGAAATCGGCCACCGTGCGGGTCGCTTCGCGGATGCTGTTGAGCAAACGCAGGCGATTGGCGCGAAGGGCTGGATCGTCCGCATTGACGGTCACTTTGTCGAAAAATGCATCCACAGGCTGGCGCAGACGGGACAAAGCCCGCATCGCACCCTCGAAATCTTCCGATTCGATGGCTTTCTGCGCCTCGTCCTTCGCCCCGTGGAGAATGACTGCGAGAGCCTTCTCCTCGATCTGCCCCTGAGCATTCACGATTTCGAGATCGGGCGCCTCGTCATAGGCACGCCCGTCCTTCTTCTCCTCGATGCGCAGGATGTTCGCCGCGCGGCGATACCCGGCGAGCAGGTTCGCGCCGTCCTCGGTGTCGAGGAAACGCCCAAGCGCCTCGACGCGGCGGACGGCCATGAGCAGGTCGTCCTGGCCTTCGAGCGCGAACACGGCGTCGATGAGATCGTGGCGCGCCCCCTGGTCGCGGAGATAGACCTTCAGGCGATCGGCGAAGAAGGAGAGGAGGTCGAGCGCGCGCATATACATGATGCGCGCCAGCTCCTCGGCGTTTTTCAATTGTCGCTGACGGAAGATCGCTTCGAGATCCGGAAGTGCTGGATGCGACACGAGCGATCCAAGTGCGCTACCTTCGATAGACTCGACAAGCTTCTTAACCTGCAGGAACTCCTCGAAGAGAACGTCCTTGGCATCCCGCGCGAAGGGCTTAGCGAGCAGAGAGATCAACGGCAGCTTAATGTTGTTCTCGAGCACCAACCTAATCACACCCAACGCCGCACGACGCAGCGCGTAAGGATCCTTCGATCCCGTCGGCTTCTCGTCGATGGCCCAGAAGCCGACGAGCGTATCGATCTTGTCTGCAAGCGCGACAGCCACCGATACCGGATCGGTCGGCACGCGGTCGGATGGGCCGAGCGGCTTGTAGTGTTCTTCGATGGCGGCGGCGACGGAAGCGTTCTCACCCTGCAACGTCGCGTAATAACGGCCCATGAGGCCTTGCAGCTCGGGGAACTCGCCGACCATCTCGGTGACGAGATCGGCTTTCGCGAGGCGCGCGGCGCGCTCAGCCAAGGCGGGATCGGCGCCGACGATAGGCGCGAGTTCTTTCGCGAGCGCTGCGATACGCTCCACGCGCTCGAACTGCGTGCCGAGCTTTTCGTGGAAGACGATGTTCTTGAGCTTGTCGAGGCGGTCTTCCAGCTTCACCTTCTGGTCCGTCTCCCAGAAGAACTTAGCGTCGGAGAGACGCGCGCGCACCACGCGCTCGTTGCCGCTCACGATCGTCTTGCCGCCATCGCTCGCGACGAGGTTCGACGTGAGCAGGAATTTGTTGGCGAGCTTGCCCGTCTTCGGATCGCGCAGCACGAAGCATTTCTGGTTCGCGCGGATGGTGGTGCGGATCACTTCCGGCGGAATGTCCAAGAAGGCTTCATCGAACGAGCCCATGAGCACCACGGGCCATTCCACGAGTCCGGCCACTTCTTCGAGCAGGCCTTCGTCCTCGACGAGTTCGAGGCCTTGCGCGAAAGCGAGATCCTTCGCGTCGTGCAGGATCATGTCCTTGCGGCGATCCGCATCGAGCACGACCTTCGCGCGCTCCAAAGCGGGCACGTAATCGTCGAAGCGTTTCACGCGGATCGGGCCGGGAGCCATGAAGCGGTGGCCGTAAGTCACATCGCCCGATGCAATGCCATCGACCTCGAAGCGCACCACTTCCGGATCTTCCGTCTCAGGCCCGAACGTGCAGAGGATCGATTGCAGCGGACGTACCCAGCGGAGTGAACCAGCTTCCGCGGAAGCCGCACCCCAGCGCATGGATTTCGGCCACGGGAAGGTCTTGATGATCTGCGGCAGGATCTCGGCCAGCACATCCGTCGTGGCGCGGCCCGGCTTCTCGATGAGGGCGACGTAGAACTCGCCCTTCTTCGGATCGCTTTCGATCTTCGCCTGATCGAGCGAGGTGAGCCCTGCGCCTTTCAGGAAGCCCTGGATCGCCGCATCGGGAGAACCGACGCGCGGACCCTTGCGCTCCTCGCGCACGTCCTGGCCCTTCACGGGCAGGCCCATGATGGTGAGCGCGAGACGGCGCGGCGTCGCGAAAGCCTGCGCGCCCTCATAGAGGAAGCCGCGCTCCACCAGCGCATCGGTGACAAGCTTCTTCAAATCCTCCGCCGCACGGCGCTGCATGCGGGCGGGGATTTCTTCGGAAAACAGTTCAAGCAGAAGATCGGGCATGGTGCGTTCTCTACCCTCCCCTTGAGGGGGAGGGTCGGCCGTCAGGCCGGGGTGGGGTGGGAAGCGCAGCGGCTTCCGATTGAGGCGAGCCATAAAGGCCCGCGTAAATGGTGTCGAGAACGCCGGGCATGTTCTCGGTCAATTCAGCATTCCAGAACCGGATGACACGATAGCCTTCGCTTTCGAGCCATCGGGTGCGGCGTTCGTCCTTGATGGCAACATCGTCTTGGGAGTGATGACCGCCGTCGAGTTCGATGAGAAGGCGTGCTTTCAGGCACGCGAAATCGGCAACATAGGGACCGACCGGCACCTGCCGTCTGAAGTGACTTCCGTAAACGGGGATGTTCTTCAGCGCGCGCCAGAGAACTTGCTCCGGCTCGGTGGCATTCGAGCGAAGCTGCTTTGCTCTTTCACGTCTGAAGCGATCAATGTTCGACATGACTGGTTTTCTGCTGTGGTGCCACCCCGCCCCGGCCTGCGGCCGACCCTCCCCCTCAAGGGGAGGGTAAGAGGCGTATCAAGCAGCCATGCCCCCGCCCTCGGTCTTCAGCCACGCAACGCCGCAGGCTTTCACCAATTCGCGGATGCGCAGAATGTAGCTCTGGCGCTCGGTGACGGAGATCACACCGCGCGCATCGAGCAGGTTGAAGAGGTGACCAGCCTTGAGCGCCTGATCGTAAGCAGGCAGCACCATGAGGTGACGCTCACCCGCCTCGCCCGCCGCCAGATATTTCTGGCTTGCGGCTTCCGCATCGCGGAAGAGGCGGAAGAGCATGTCGGTGTCCGAATGCTCGAAGTTGTGGCGCGAATATTCCTGCTCCGCCTGCAGAAAGACCTCGCGGTACGTGACTTTCTGATCGCCTTCGAGACCGTTGAAGTTGAGATCGTAGATCGACTCCACGCCCTGCAGATACATGGCGAGGCGCTCGAGGCCGTAGGTCAACTCACCGGCCACCGGCGCGCATTCGATGCCGGCCACCTGCTGAAAGTAAGTGAACTGCGACACTTCCATGCCGTCGCACCAGCATTCCCAGCCGAGGCCCCAGGCGCCGAGCGTCGGGTTCTCCCAATCGTCCTCGACGAAGCGGATGTCGTGGACGGATGTGTCAATTCCGATGGCCTGCAGGGACTTGATGTAGAGGTCCTGCAGGTTCGGCGGGTTCGGCTTCAGGATCACCTGGAACTGGTAATAATGCTGAAGGCGGTTCGGGTTCTCGCCGTAGCGTCCGTCCTTCGGGCGGCGGGAGGGCTGCACATAGGCCGCGCGCCAGGGTTTCGGGCCGAGAGCCCGCAGAGCCGTCGCCGGATGAGAGGTGCCTGCGCCCACTTCCATGTCGTAGGGCTGGAGAATGACGCAGCCCTGTTCGGCCCAATAGCGCTGGAGCGTGAGGATCAGGCCCTGGAAAGAGCGCGCAGGGTTCATGTGCGCGGGTTCGCTGGTCATGAAGAGCGTCCGGTCTTTGAAAAACTGAAGCGAACCCTTGGGATGATGGGGGCCTCAAGTCAAGCGTCGGGGAGTAACCGGTGTCATTCCCGGCTGGAGCGCAGCGGAAGGGAAGGGAATCCACGAACGAGCGCTGCGCTATGGATCCCCTTCCCTCGCCTCCGGCTCGCCGGGGATGACACGAACCTTACAATCCCAATCGCGCCCAGGCCGCCCTCTCCTCCAGCGCTCCCACCACCTCGGCGGGGTCGATGAGGCCGCCACCGGTCACGGCCCGGCGGCCGATGAGGCGGGCGATGAGCGGCGGACGGGCGGGCTCGATCATGCGGAACTGCACGTTCTCGCCGAAGCGCTGGCGTAAGGTGGAGCGAATGTCGCCGAGGCCGTCGACGAGGCCGAGATCCACCGCTTCCGCCCCGACCCAGAAGGCTCCGGAGAAAAGATCCTCATAGGAATCATTGAGCTTCTCGCCGCGGCGGGACTTTACGAGATCCACGAAAACCTCGTGGATCTTGCGCTGAAGGCCTTTCAGGCGCGCCACGTCCTCAGGGTTTTCCGGCCGGAACGGATCGAGCATCGCCTTGTTCTCGCCCGCCGTGTGCACGCGCCGCTCCACGCCGATGCGGGTGAGCAGTTCCTGGAAGCCGAAGCCTGCTGACACCACGCCGATGGAGCCCACGATGGAGGACGGATCGGCATAAATCTCGTCCGCCGCGCAGGCGATCATGTAGCCGCCGGAGGCCGCCGCATCTTCCACGAAGGCGAGAACCGGGACCTTCTTTTCCTCCGACAGGCTGCGGATGCGCTTGAAGATCAGGTGCGACTGGGCCGCCGATCCGCCAGGGGAATTGACGACGATGGCGACGGCCTTCGCGCCCGGAACGGAAAAGGCCCGCTCCAGCATCGCGGCGACGTTCGACATGGCGAGACCTGAGCGGAAAGGCATGACGGCGCCTATCGCGCCGGACAGGCGCAACACCGGCACGATGGGATGCGAATAGCTGCGATACCGGCTTGGCAGAAGGAATTGCAGGCGGGCCGGAAGCAGGGAGGAGAGAAATGTCTGAGCCATGGCCCTCATGTAGTGCGCATGGCGGAGCTTCCCAAGATGAACATACCGTTAGGGAAAGTTTCGGCCTTCGTTCAGTTAAGGGCGTTTAAAGATTCAGCATGGATAACATCCATGCCCACACGCCGCCTCGGCCATCGTCGAGCGGCCAAGGAGAAATTGACATGCGCAAGCTGCTTATCGGTCTTCTCGGTTTCGCCACCCTTGGCTTTGGTGCCTTTGTCGCTCCCCAGGCCGAGGCTCAGCCTTATTACGGCTATCGCCGTCCGGCGGTAGAATACCGTGCCGGCCCCGTCCTGGTGCGCCATGAATATGGCCGCCCGCACTATAACCGCCGCGTCTACCGCCCTGCCCCGGCTTATCGCCCGGTTCGCGCCGTGCGCCGCTGCTGGGTCGAGCCCCGCCGGGTTTGGAACGGCTACACCTGGGTCCGCCGTGGCGTCGAGGTCTGCCGCACGGGCCCGCGGCCCGGCTACCGCTACTGATCGGAAAAGGGCGCCTCTGGCGCCCTTTTTCATAGGAGATCGGCCTGTCCCTGATGCAGGGCCTGAGCCTCGGGCGTGAAGCGCCCATCCGGCCCGTTGAGGATCAGCGGCGGCAGGATCTGCAGGGGGGCGCGGCTGCCCTTGGTGCCGGAGATGAGGACACGGATGGCAGGCTTGTCGGCGCTGGGATGAACGAAGCGAAGCGCGATTCCACCCAAGGGCCCGTTCAATCCCTCAAGGCATTCGGCCATCTTATCGGCCCGGTGAATCAGGACGAGCCGCCCCTTGGGCTTGAGCAGGCTCAAACAGGTCCTGAGCCAGGCCTCCAGCCCTCCCGAGGGAAGCGCATGGGCCGCCGCCCTGCCCCGGTCCGGAGAGATTCGCGCCTGCCCCTCCTCCAGGAAAGGCGGGTTCGTCAGCACCACATCCGCCGATTCAGGATGCAGGCCCGCTGCATGCCGCGAGCCCTTATCCAGAAGGTCGACCACGAAGATTTCGGCCTCGACCCCATTCGCCCGGCAGTTCCGGCGGCACAGTTCGGCAAGGTCCGGGTCGCGCTCCACGAAGGCGAGATGCGCCCCCTTCTCCCGGGCGGCCACCATGAGCCCGACCGCGCCGGTGGCGGCACCGACATCCAGCACCCTGTCCCCAGCTTTCGCGGGAGCGGCCGCCGCCAGAAGCACCGCATCCGTGCCCGCCCGGTGCCCCTTGGCGGGCTGAACCAGGGAGACGCGCCCTCCCAGCAAACAATCTTCCGTGATCTCACTCATAATATCAGCCTTGGCGCAGCTCGCCTTCGAGACCGGCATCGCGGATCAGCTGGCGGGCTTCCACCTCATCGCCGTTGGGCACCAGAAGCCTTCGCGGAAAGGCCCCGATCATCCCTTCCATGGCGCTCACATGCATATCCGCCACGAGAACTGGGATATTGGCGTTCTCCAATAAGGATTGTAGGAAACCGATCAGAACGAGATCGTTGGTGCGGACGATTTCGACCATCGGCTGGCTACCTTTCCTCTGCGGCAAGCGTTTGCATTGCAACATGGAAAGTGCCATGCCACATGACTGAATATTCCTACCGGCCATGACGGTCGGCAACCCGGGTTTGAGACGTGGGCGTCGTCGTTCCATTCGAAGAGAAGCATCCCGACAAGAACGCGGGCATCGAGAAGCTCGTCTCTCTTGTGACCGCCGATATGGAGCGGGTCAATGCGATGATCCTGTCGCGGACCGGCTCCGACGTGACGATGATCCCCGAGGTGGCGAACCACCTCATCTCTTCGGGCGGCAAGCGCCTTCGCCCCATGCTGACGCTCGCGACCGCAGGTCTCTCCGAATACCAGGGCGACGGGCATGTGAAGCTCGCCGCCGCCGTCGAGTTCATGCACACGGCCACCCTCCTCCACGACGACGTGGTGGACGAGAGCGACATGCGCCGGGGCAAGATCGCCGCCCGCATCAAGTGGGGCAACGAGGCGAGCGTGCTGGTGGGCGACTTCCTGCTGGGCCAGGCCTTCCGCATGATGGTGGAAGTGGGCTCGCTGCGCGCCCTCGACATTCTCTCAGCCGCCGCCACCGTGATCGCCGAAGGCGAGGTAATGCAGCTTGCCGCTGCAAAGAACACCGAGACCACGGAAGACGAATATCTCGCGGTCATTCGCGGTAAGACGGCGGAACTCTTCGCAGCTGCCTGCGAGGTCGGCCCCGTCATTGCCAACCGCTCGAAGGCGGAACAGAACGCCTGCCGCTCCTACGGCATGAATCTCGGCATTGCCTTCCAGCTTGTCGACGATGTGCTCGATTACGGCGGCAAGGCCGCGACGCTGGGCAAGAACGTGGGCGACGACTTCCGCGAGGGGAAGATTACCCTCCCCGTCGTCCTCTCCTTCCGCCGCGGCACGGACGAGGAGCGTGCCTTCTGGAAGCGCGTGCTCGAACAGGGCGATATCCAGGACGGCGATCTCGAGCAGGCGATTGCCATCATGCGCCGCCACAAGGCGCTGGAGGACACCGTCGAGCGCGCCCGCCATTACGGCTCCATGGCTCGCGACGCACTCGCCCTCTTCCCGTCGAGCCCGATGAAGCAGGCTTTGCTCGAGACGGTCGATTTCTGCATCGCCCGTGCATATTGAGCATAGCAGGTTCGTTCTTTTTACAGAACATATCGGTTGACATAAAATCCGGCCCGTATAAAAAGGTCCTTGTCTTGAGGCAATCAACACCGCCTCAAGGCCGCGGTGATTTGAGACGAGCAGCTTGCCCCGCGTGATCAAAGGCTAAAGCGCCACGAGCGGCTTCCGCCTCGTGGTTCACGAGGAACGATGAGGCTATGACGCAAGCGATCTCCACCATGACACTCATGTCGAGACATCAGCCGTTCCTGGCTGAACGCTGTCGTCGCTTCCACGCCTGATCTTTCTCTCTCTTAACCCGAACCACATGTCCGGCTTCAATTTGAAGCCCGGACGAACTTTGCCTGAAAGGTACTCCCATGTCCGTTTTCACCCGTCGCACCATCCTGTCCGCGACCATCGCAATCGCTGCTCTCACCGCAGCGCTGCCCGCCGCCGCTCAGCAGAAGAGCATCAAGGTCGGCGTCATGTCAGGCGCAGAGGAAGAGGTGGCGCAAGTCGTCAAGAAAGTCGCCGCCACCAAGGGCCTAGACGTTCAGCTCGTGCCCTTCTCCGATTATGCTCTCGTGAACGAGGCGTTGGACCGTAAGGACCTTGATGCCAACGCGTTCCAGCACAAGCCCTATCTCGACGCGCAGATCGCGGCGCGCGGATACAAGATCGCTCCCGTGGGCTTCACCTTCGTGCAGCCGATCGGTCTTTATTCGAAGAAGGTGAAAGCCGTCGCAGACTTGCCCAAGGGCGCGAAGGTCGGCATCCCGAACGATCCGAGCAATGGCGGTCGCGCGCTCAACCTGCTTGCCGCACAAGGCATCATCAAGCTGAAGGACGGCAAGGGCCTGTCGCCGAGCCTGCTCGACATTGCTGAGAACCCGAAGAACGTGCAGTTCTCCGAGCTCGACGCGGCGCAGCTCCCCCGCGCCCTGCCCGATCTCGATGCGGCCGTGATCAACACCGACCATGCGATCAACGGCGGCCTCGACATCCGCAAGGACACGATTGCGGTGGAGAAGCGCGAGGGCAATCCTTATGCGAACTTCGTCGCCGCCCGTCAGGGCGACGACCGCGCGGAGATCAAGACCTTCGTGCAATCCTACCAATCGCCTGAAGTCGCGAAATTCCTGGACGAGCGCTTCAAGGGCGCGATCATCCCGGCCTGGTAAGAACTAAGCCTCAACTCAAAAACGAAAAGCCGGACCATCTTCAGGATGGTCCGGCTTTTCGTTTGTCTCATCGCCTGCAATTCAGGCGGCAGCGGGGCCTTCGAGTTTCCGCAGCAACCGCGCCGCCCTCACGCGCAATTGCAGATCTGCGTCGCTAGACGCGATGGATTCCCCTTCCGGCGGAGGCTCGAGACCATCCGCGAACTCGATCAGTTTGGCCTGCAGCGCATGATCTTCGAAGCCGAGGCGTTCAGCCGCGAACACCGCATCGTAGCGGACCCATGGATGCGAATCCGCGAAGCCTCTATCGAGGAAAGCGCGCACATCGAGCAGCGGATTCTCGCGCAAGCCCATGAAGCGCACAGCCGTGTAGGCAACGCGGCGCACGTGGAAGCTCTCCTCATTGGCTGCGCATTGCTCGATCAGCGGAATGGCGAAACCGAGCTTCTGCTTCGCGATCTGCGATGCGAGCTGAAAAATCCGCACAGGCATGATGATGGAGGACGAGGCGAGATCGTCGATCTCTTCGAGAATAGCGAGCGTATCGTCCGGCGCAGAGGAAGCTGCGAACAGGGACTTCAGCACGGCGGCCGCGATGAAGCATGCCGCCGTCACCAGCATCAAACCTGTTTCATGCAGGCCGAAAGCCGTGAAGCCCGCGCGTCCCGTCACGATGGCGGCAAGCCCGAAGAACAGCAGGTAGAAAATGCCCACCACAACGGTCTGGATCGCGACCGTGACGAGCGCCTGACGAACCAACTTGCCCACGCTCGATGTGGAGATGGCATAGGACCACAGCGCCTTGCGCTCGATCACATAGGCACCGGCGAAGATCACCCCGCCCACGGGGACGATCCAGTAGGACAATTGCCGAGCGCCCGCATAAGCAACGCAGATGAGACCTGCGAGCCCGAGAAGCTTCGGAAGATGCGCGCGCCAGCCGCCCGTGATGACCAGCGTCTCGTCGGAGTCCAAGGTCGCCCCCTTGTGAAAAGAGAGCGCAACTTAATTACATATCTTAATCGATACAATCGTTTTTAAGAGGTTTTTTTATAACGCGATCCTCTTAATCCGGCGGAGCCTATCGCAGCTCCGTCGCCTCGACCCACCATTCGGACCGATGATCCAGCACGAAACGGGCCGCGTGCTCCGCGCGTGCAGCATCCTCATAGAGTCCGAAGACCGTTGCACCCGAACCTGACATGCGGGCCAAGCGGCAGGCTTCGGTTCGTGAGACCAGATCGAGCGCATCGCCGATTTCCGGCTGCACCCTGAGAGCAGGTAGCTGAAGATCGTTGCGGGCCGCTTCGAGAATTTGCAGAACAGCATCGGAGGATGCCGTATCGACGGCAGGGTGAGCGATGCCCTGCATGGCCTGACCCGGCTGCAAGTCAAGCGCCTTGAACACAGCAGGCGTTTCGACGGGCATGCGCGGGTTGACCAGCACAGCAAAGAGCGGCGGTAGTGCCAGGGCAGGCCCAAGCTCCTCCCCGATGCCGCACATCATGCGGGCATGCGGTTCAAGACAGACAGGCACATCCGCACCCGTGAGCCGCGCCGCTTCACGAACAGCGGGATGTGAAAGCGGCAAATCATTGAGCTGGGCGAGCAGCCTCAAAGCGGACGCCGCATCCGATGAGCCTCCGCCGATTCCGGCAGCGACGGGCAAGCGCTTGACGAGATGGAAGGCGCCGAGCCTGAGCCCCTCCACGCGCTCCGCGAGAAGACGCGCGGCCCTCAGCACGAGATTGTCCGCATCGTTTCCAGCCAGCGCCGCAGTCGGTCCGCTCACCTGCAAGGAAAGCTTAGGTCCTGGAATAAGCTGAAGATCGTCGCCCACGCCCGCAAAGGCCACGAGGCTTTCAAGCTCGTGATAGCCGTCCGCCCGCCGCCCCAGAACATGGAGCGTCAGGTTGATCTTGGCGGGCGCGCGGGTGGAGAGGGGTTGAGGCATATCCCCTCCATGCCCGAGAGACGGGTGGATTGGAAGAGCGGCACCGCAAAACAAAATGGCCGGGAAGGACCCGGCCATTTCCAAAAAAGTGTCCTACTCTCAACCGCCGTTCTGAGCGGCCGGAGCCACCGGAGCAGGCGCGTTCTCGGCGGCTGCGGGCTTCGGGTCATCCTCCAGACCGTTGTCGATCTTCTTGAGGATCTTCACGAGGTCTTCCGGCTCGGGGTTCGAGTTCTTGGCGTGATCCCACTGGAATTTCGCCTCGAGCTTGCGGCCCACTCTCCAGTACGCATCGCCCAGGTGATCGTTGATCGTCGGGTCGCCGGCCTTCAGCTCCACCGCCTTTTCGAGTTCGCGCACGGCGTCGTCGTAGCGGCCCAGGCGGTAATAGGCCCAGCCGAGGGAATCGATAATCATGCCGTCGCGGGGGGCAAGCTCCACGGCCTTCGTCAGCATCTTGAACGCTTCGTCGATGTTCTCGTGCCGGTCGACCCAGGAATAGGCGAGATAGTTCATCACCTGCGCCTTGCCGGCCGGCAGGGTGTCGGGCACCAGCTCCAGGGACTTCTTGAGATCGGCTTCGGCCTTGTCCCACTGCTTCGCGCGCTCATAGGACGTGCCGCGATAGAAGAAGAGAATCCAGTGGCCGCGCTGGGGCGCACCGACGAGCTGGATCGCCTTGCCGTAGGTCTCGGCGGCCTCCGCGAACTTCTTGCGCGAGCGCTGCACGTTGCCGAGCGCCATGACCACTTCCACGTCCTCCGGGCGCTCCTTCATGAGCTTCTCGAGATAGGCCATGGCCTCCTCGCCGCGCTCCATCTGCTCGTAGTTCTGGCCGATGGAGATGTCGGCGTTCGTACGCACAGCCGAATCCTTCGGCACGCGATTGAAGGCCTCGTTGGCCTGATCATACTGCTTCAGGCGCTCGTAGACGTCGCCGAGCGTGATGAGGGCCAGAGGATGATCCGGCTTCAGGTCGAGACCGAGCTGGAGGTAGATGGTGGCCGTCAGCTCGTCGCCCTGGGAATTCCCCACCACGCCGAGGCCGTAGAGAAGCTCGGCCGCGCCGTCCTGGGCGTTGGTCACGAGCGGCATGAGGGGCTTGCCCTCTTCCAGCGCCGTCAAAGCGGCCTTCACGATGGGATGGCGCGGGGCGAGCTCATCGAAAGCCTTGTAGACGGCAATCGCCTCGTCCTTCTTGCCGCGCTTGGCAAGGAAGCGGCCATAGGCATCCACCACCTGAAGCGTGTTCTTCTCGCCTTCATAGGCAGCCTTGAAGCGCTTCTCGGCTTCCGCAGCATTGCCGACCACATCGGCGATCAAGGCCGCATGGTATTCGCGGAACTGCTTGAACGGATCGTTGCCAGGCTGGCCGCGGAGCTTGTCCGCCGTCGCGAGCGCCTGCTTACCGTCCTTGGCTCCGGCATAGGCCCAGGCCGTCAGAAGCGTCGCGGTGAGATCCGCCTGGCGACTGCGGGCGCTCTTGGCGAGGCGTGCGCGCGCATCGCCGTATTTCTGCGCCTTCAGGGAGCGGACCGCGAGGGCGAACTGGGCGAGGTTGTTGGACGAATCACGCGCCGAGAGGCGTTCGGCGGCCCGATAGGCCTCCTGCATGGAGCCGCTGGCGAGGAACACCACGAAACCGCGCTCCAGAAGCTCCTGATTGCCGGGATCTTCCTGGATGGCCTCACGGAAATAGACGGACGCCGCATGCGTATCGCGGGCGGAGCCCGCCACATAGGCGGAGAGGAAGTTGCCCTCCAGGCTCTGGGCGGGCCTCACGGCCTCTTTCGGGTCGGGGGTGACCGCGAAGGCCGGCGAAGCCAGAAGGCCGGCCGTCATCAGCACGAGTGCAGGCAAACCCTTACGGGCCAAAGGCAATTTGAACGTGGGCACGAAGCGCGGCTCCAATCATCGCGACATCTCAAGGTAGGACATATAGGGAGATGTGCGCCAAATCAGGCCGGAGAATGGCGTTTCCCTCTGGCGGTCGCAAGGGGAAGATTGCCGCTCCCCGCGTAAAAGCCTCGTGAGATTGAATAAATCAGGAAGCAGTCATCCCGGGCTGCAGAGCAGAACCCGGGATCGTAGGACAAGAATGGCGCCTTATTCTGAAAACGATCCCGGATCGGCTACGCCGTCCGGGAGGACGCCCTGGCTCACTTACATATTCACGTAATTCGGCCCGCCGGCACCCTCGGGGGTGGTCCAATTGATGTTCTGGTTCGGGTCCTTGATGTCGCAGGTTTTGCAGTGGACGCAGTTCTGGGCGTTGATCTGGAACCGGGCACCGCCCTCGCCTTCCACCCATTCATAGACGCCTGCCGGGCAGTAGCGCTGCGAGGGGCCGCCATAGACATCGTGCTCGGAGGCTTTCTGCAAGCCCATGTCCTTGACCTTGAGATGGACCGGCTGGTCCTCCTCGTGATTGGTGTTGGACAGGAACACCGAGGAGAGTTTGTCGAAGGTGAGCACGCCGTCGGGACGGTCGTACTTGATCGGCTTCACGGACGAGAGCGGCAGCAGGCATTCGTGGTCCGGCTTACCGTGCTTCATGGTGCCGAAGGGCGACCAGCCGAAAATCTCGGTAAGCCACATGTCGAGACCGCCGAGCGCCACGCCCACGGCCGTGCCGTATTTCGACCAGAGCGGCTTCACGTTGCGCACGCGCTCGAGGTCGTAGCCGATGGGCGAGGAGCGCCATGCTTCCTCGTAAGACGACACCTCGTCGTTGGCGCGGCCTGCCTGCAATGCCTCGAACACGTGATCGGCGCAGAGCATGCCCGAGAGAACCGCGTTGTGGCTGCCCTTGATGCGCGGCACGTTCACAAAGCCCGCCGAGTCGCCCACAAGGCAACCGCCGGGGAACGAGAGGCGCGGCACGGATTGCCAGCCGCCCTCCATGATGGCGCGCGCGCCATAGCCGATGCGCTTGGCGCCCTCGAACACGTCGCGCACCATCGGATGCGTCTTGAAGCGCTGGAATTCGTCGAAGGGCGACAGGGTCGGGTTCTTGTAATTGAGGTGAACCACGAAGCCGACGGACACGAGGTTGTCGTCGAAATGATAGAGCCAGGAGCCGCCGCCCGCATTGTTCGGCAGAGGCCAGCCCATGGAATGGCGCACGAGGCCCGGCCTGAAATTCTCGGGCTTCACCTGCCAGAGTTCCTTGATGCCGATGCCGTATTTCTGGTGATCGCGGCCCTCGTTGAGACCGTAGCGCTCCACCATCTGCTTGGTGAGCGAGCCGCGCGCGCCCTCGCCGAAGATCGTGTACTTGGCGCGAAGCTCCATGCCGCGGGTGAAGTTGGCATTGGGCTCGCCGTTGCGGCTGATGCCCATGTCGCCGGTGGCGACGCCCACCACCTTGCCGTCCTCGATCAGCACTTCGGCCGCCGGGAAGCCTGGATAGATCTCGACACCCAGTTCCTCCGCCTTGCGGCCGAGATAGCGGGCGACGTTACCGAGCGAACCCACGAAGTTGCCGTGGTTGTTCATGAGCTTGGGCATGAACACGTTGGGCATCTTCACGCCGCCCGCATGGCCCAGATACATGAACTCGTCCGCCGTTACTTCAGTCTTGAGCGGACGGTCGGGATCGTTGCGCCATTCCGGCAGCAGGGCATCGAGGCCGATCGGGTCGATCACCGCGCCGGATAGGATGTGAGCGCCGACCTCGGAGCCCTTCTCCACCACCACGACGGAAATATCCGCGCCCTTGTCAGTCGCCTGCTGCTTGAGGCGGATCGCCGTCGCCAAGCCCGCAGGGCCGGCGCCGACGACAACGACGTCGAACTCCATGGATTCACGGGCGGGCAGATCGGACATGAGCGCTCTCTCCTGTACGCGACTTGAGGACCAGATGGTTTACATATGAACAATATGGCGAAGTTCTCAAGGGCAGACTAGTTTGGAATTGTCCTAGCTTCATTGATCTCAACCGGAAAGTTCCCTTTCAGCATAAGGTTATGCCGAAAGCCGATTATAGACGCCGTTTCAACGGCAAACGTGCCGGGGCTATCCTAAAGTTGCCCCTCCCCTTCGGGACGCCTAGAATGGCCCCATGCAGGATCACTCCTCCGAGCGCGTGGCGTTCCATACGCTTTTCGACACGCCTATCGGCGTTTGCGGCCTCGTCTGGAATGGGCGCGGAATCGTCGGCGTGCACTTGCCGGAGGACGATGCATCCAGGACGCGCAGCCGGATCGAGAAGCGCTTTCCGGAAAGCTCGGAAGCCTCACCACCGCCCGGCATTCAGGCCATCATCGACGATGTGGTTGCCCTGCTGAACGGCGAGCCGCGCGATCTGTCCCATGTCCCGCTCGACATGGAAGGCGTGCCGGAGCTTCACCGGCGTGTTTATGAGGTTGCTCTGAGCATCCCGCCCGGACGCCTCCTGACCTATGGAGAAGTCGGGTCGCGGATCGGTGTCGGCAACGCCCGGCTGATCGGGCAGGCTCTCGGCAAGAACCCGTTCCCCATCATCGTCCCCTGCCACCGTGTGGTCGCGGCGGGAGGCAAGCTCGGCGGTTTCTCGGCCAATGGCGGCGGCCAGACGAAGCTCCGGCTGCTCGCCATCGAGGACGCCCGGCGGGACGACAGCCCGACGCTCTTCGACCTGATTTCGTAATTGCTCGCAGTCCCTTGGCAAGCCTTGAGTTGTTCATCCGGTCCGGAATGCTTACATAGATCCCATGCAGGACCTCACCACCGACCGCGATGCTTTGAAGGCGCTCCTCGACTTCCATGTCGAGGCGGGCGTCGATCTTGCGCTCGACGAGACGCCGCATAACCGTTTCGCGGAACCGAAGGCGGAACCTGCCCGCCCCGCAAGCCAGGCTCCGCAAGGCCAGGCTTCTCGTGCCGCCCCCTCACCCGCATCGGCTCCCCCGCCTCGCGCCTTGCCGAAGGCCGCCGCCAGCGCGCCGGACGAGGTGGCGCTCATGGCCCGCGAGCAGGCGCGCCATGCGCAATCCCTGCAGGAGCTCGAAGCCATTCTTGCAGGCTTCGACGGGTGCGCCCTGAAATTCTCCGCCAAGAACCTCGCTTTCGCCGACGGCAACCCGGAAGGCCGGGTGATGCTGGTGGGCGAGGCCCCCGGCGCGGACGAGGACCGGATCGGCAAGCCCTTCATGGGCCGCTCAGGCCAGCTGCTCGACCGGATGCTCGCCACCATCGGCCTCGACCGGAGCCAAGTCTACGTGGCCAACATCGTGCCCTGGCGTCCGCCGGGCAACCGCACGCCGACCCCGCAGGAAATTGCGATCTGCAAGCCTTTCATCGCGCGCCAGATCGAGCTGGCGAACCCTAAATTCCTGCTTTGCCTCGGCGGCCCTGCCGCGCAGAACCTGCTCGGCCTGAAGGACGGCATCCTGCGCACACGCGGGCGTTGGTTCACCTACAAGACCGAGGACGGGCGCGAAATCCGCGCGCTTCCGACCCTGCATCCGGCCTATTTGCTACGCCAGCCCTTGCAGAAGCGCCTCGGCTGGCGCGACTTCCTGGCGTTGCGCCGGGCGCTCGACGCCAAGGAATAAGACGTCGACTTTTACCGCTGGTTCGGAACCGGGCTCTATGCTTACGCTTTAAGCCTCTGCATCGTGCTGCACGGCAGATTGAAGGTGGATCATGCGCTGGGACGACTTTCGGACTTCATCCAACGTGGAAGACCGCCGCGGCATGGGCATGGCCGGGGGCGGTGGCCTGGGGCTCGGCGCCATCGTCATTCTCGGCCTCGTCGGCTGGGCGCTAGGCATCGATCCGCGCATCCTGATCGGCGGCGCGGAAATGATCGCGGGCGGCGGCTCGGGCTATCAGCAGCAGCAGGGCAAACAGGGCACGCCGCAGGACGAGATGGGCCGCTTCGCCTCGGCCGTTCTCGGCAACACGGAAGACGTGTGGAAGGTCGTGCTGCCGCAACAGGCCAACCGCGAGTACCGCGAGCCGAAGCTCGTGCTGTTCTCCGGCGCGACGCGCTCCGGCTGCGGCGGCGCGCAATCGGCCATGGGGCCGTTCTACTGCCCGCTCGACCAGACCGTTTACATCGACCTCTCCTTCTTCCAGGAAATGCAGCAGCGCTTCCGCGCCGGCGGCGACTTCGCCTATGCCTATGTGCTCGCGCACGAGGTCGGCCACCATGTCGAAAACCTGCTCGGCATTTTGCCGCGCGTGCAGCAGCGCCAGCAAGAAGTCGGCGCGACGGAACGCAACCAGCTCTCCGTCCGCGTCGAGCTGATGGCCGATTGCCTTGCAGGCGTGTGGGCGCACCATTCCAACCAGCGCTGGCAATCGCTTGAGCCGGGCGACATCGAGGAAGCGATCCGCGCAGCCGAAGCCATCGGCGACGACCGTCTACAAAAGCAAGGCCAGGGCCGCGTCGTGCCGGACAGCTTCACGCACGGCTCGTCGGAACAGCGCATGCGCTGGCTGACGACCGGCCTGAAGAGCGGCTCGGTTCAATCCTGCGACACGTTCCGGGCGAGCAGGCTTTAAGAGCATATACAAAGACGTCATCCCGGACGGCAAAGCCGATCCGGGATCGCATAACAAGAATGGCGCCTTCTCCTGAAAACGATCCCGGATCTTCGCTGCGCTTCGTCCGGGATGACGCCTGTGGTCGAATGAATGGCTCTGCGCTACAAAGGCATCGATCACGCGAGATTGCTCTCATGCCCGGCATCGACGAAACGCTCACCTTCGTTCCGCTCTCCATGGCGGTCCTCACCGTGTCCGATACGCGCTCCCTCGACGAGGATACGTCAGGCGCGACGCTTGCTGATCGCATCGCGAAGGCAGGTCACTCACTTGAGGATCGCGCCATCGTGCCGGACGATATCGACGCCATCCGCACGAAGGTAAAGGGATGGATCGAAAATCCCGCCATCGACGTGATCATCACCACGGGCGGCACGGGCTTCACGGGACGCGACGTGACTCCGGAGGCCATCGAGCCTCTGTTCGAGAAGCGCATGGACGGCTTCTCCGCCATCTTCCACCGCATCTCCTACGAGAAGATCGGCACATCCACGATTCAGTCGCGCGCAACGGCGGGCGTGGCGAACGCCACCTTCATCTTTGTGCTGCCGGGCTCGCCCGGCGCCTGCAAGGATGCGTGGGACGGCATTCTCGCGACACAGCTCGATTATCGGTATCGCCCCTGCAATTTCGTGGAGATCATGCCGCGCCTCGACGAGCATCTGAAGCGCGGGAAGCTGAAAGCTTAAGAAACTGGCTGGCTCACCACCTCATGCGAGCGCAACACATTCCTCAATTGTAGAATCTAGAACGAGATCATCGCTTGCGCCCATGAGCCAGAGATGATCGATATCGAAACGCAGGAGCGTCCGATCCCACCAACGGTCGATGAGGGATGCGAGTGCCGCTGCCTCTGCCGCATCAAGATCATCTGTCAGGTTATAGAGACCGACGACATACAGATCCGTTTCGCGGCGACCAAGGATGCACTGTATCTGCCGGAAGACGTTTTCACCGTTCCGCTTTTCCGGATAGGCCCGCAGATATAGCCGCCCCCGGTTCACATTGCCGGAAAACATCCCTCGAAGTTCGACACTGATTGGACCTAATGCCGTCAACGCGCGCCGCTGCTCTTGATCGAGCACGGGCGGGACATCGGTCGAAAGCGAACCGCAGATCGTTGCGTGCAGCTTGTCCCATCGTTTGCCCAGGACGTCCCAGGCGACCTTTCCGGCGAACAGCGAGACTCTCATCTCGGCATCGAGATCGTTGTAAGCGGGCGATTGACGCAGCAGGTCATCGGGAACCGGCAGCACAAGCGAGAACACGCGCTCATGCCGTCCCATGACATAGGTCGCTCCCTCTCGCTTAGGGATGACCCGTGGATGCCCGGGAGCAACCAGAGGCAGGTGTGCGAGCCGATAAGCTTCGTCGAGAGGAAACCCCTCCCCTGACGCGAAGCGGGTTCGGCTGCGCTCATAGCCGAGCTCTGTGTCTGGACAGAACACGATTGCCGGAGATGGAGAATGCATGATGAGTTTCAGCCGAAAACCGGATCGCGTTCGATCCGTGCCGAAAGACGCACCGGCGTGCGGGCCTTCACTTCGTTGAGCAGCACGCGTCGATGCACGAGATCGCCGGCATGAACCTTTGACCGCAGAAATACGCGCCGCACGAGGCCGGAAACGCCTGCGCCCTGACGGCGGAAACGGGCGAGGCCCCGCTCAGGCTGAGCCAGGGTGACGAAGCGGTCGAGAACGCGGATCCAGCCTTCCTGCGGGATATCGCCGTCATCGAGGCAGAGCAGCCATTCGCGCCGGGCGGCTCTTGCCCCCTCCGCCCAGGACACCCCGTCGCCGACGATCAGGCTGGCGCCTGCGGCATCGGCCACCTTCACCAGCACCTCATCCTCTTCGCGCCCCATGATGACGGCATCGCCCACGAGCCCGGCCGCAACGGCGGGCACGAGAGCGCTCAAGGTGGCTGCCAGGGCCTCGGGCCCATGGGTGACGCGAACAAGAACGGTAATCATGGCCCTTCTTATAACCCCTCCCTGAGCAAACGTCGCCCGCTCAATAACCAGCAAGGGGACTTGATTTTGTTCTCATTATGTTCTGTTCTTATTATGTTCTGTTTCGCAGATTCGTCCGAGGCTCTTTATGTCTATCCGTTTCAAGGATCAGCCCGCTCCGCTCAGGCCCAAGCGCTCGCCCATCGAGGCGGCGGAGGCGGCGCGCCAGCGCATGGACGATCCGGCCTACCGGGTGGAGGTGGAGCGCCGCCGGGGCCGAGGCTCGATGGCCAATCCGAGCGGGCGCTACGAGCCCGCGCAGCGTGAGAGCTTCAACGACGGCTGGGACATCGAGGAGGAGTTGCCTCCCCTGCCCACCGAGGTGATCATCGAGAAGCCGCGCACGATCATCACCAAGAACGACTCGCCCGATATTCTTTTCGAGAAATCGATCAACCCCTATCGCGGCTGCGAGCACGGCTGCTCCTATTGCTTCGCGCGTCCCACGCACGCCTATCAGGGCCTGTCCTCAGGCCTCGATTTCGAGACCAAGATCTTCGCCAAGCCCAATGCCGCAGAGCTTTTGGAAAAAGAGCTGCGTGCCCCAAGCTACCAGCCGACCACCATTGCGCTCGGCGCCAACACCGATCCCTATCAGCCTGTGGAGCGGAAGTTCCGCATCACGCGCTCGATCCTCGAAGTGCTGAACCGCGCCAACCATCCCGTCGGCATCGTCACGAAGTCGGCGCTCGTGACGCGCGACATCGATATCTTAAGCCAGTTGGCCGACAAGCATCTGGTGAAAGTCGCGATCTCGATCACGACGCTCGACCCGAAGCTCGCGCGCAGGATGGAGCCTCGCGCCGCCGCGCCCGCCAAGCGCCTGGAGACCGTGCGCAAGCTCTCGGAGGCCGGCATTCCGGTGAGCGTGCTGGTCGCGCCCATCATCCCGGCCATCAACGATCACGAGATCGAGGAAATCCTCAAAGTCTCGCAGCAGGCCGGCGCGCAGGAGGCGGGCTATGTGCTGCTGCGCCTGCCGCACGACCTGAAGGATCTGATGCGCGACTGGCTGGTGGAGCACTACCCCGACAAGCTCAAGCACGTGTTCTCGCTGCTGCAGGAAGCGCGCGGCGGCAAGGATTACGATTCCGAGTGGAGCACGCGCCAATCGGGCGTCGGCCCCTATGCCTGGATGATCGGCCGCCGCTTCGAGACGGCGACGGAGCGGCTCGGGCTGAACCAGCGCAACCTGTCCCTGCGCAAGGACCTGTTCCGGGCGCCGGCCAAGGAGACGGGGCAGCTGAGCCTATTTTAATCCCAGGACGTCATCCCGGACGCCGAAGGCGAGCCGGGATCGTTTGCCGCGAGTGGCGCCTCATCCTGCATGCGATCCCGGATCTCCGCTTCGCTTTGTCCGGGATGACGAGGCGTAGAGGGTGATGATAGAAGCGGCTCTTAATCGCTTTGATCCCGCCCATGACCGCACCGATTCGCTTATCGAAAAAACCCGGCCTCGGCCTCGACCGCGAGCTTGCCGCCCGCGCTGAAGGTTATTCCTGCATCGTCGGGCTCGACGAGGTGGGGCGCGGCCCTCTCGCGGGGCCCGTAGTCTCGGCGGCGGTCGTGCTCGATCTCGACAACACGCCCCAGGGCCTGGCGGATTCGAAGGCGCTCTCCGCCCAGAAGCGCGAGGCGCTGTTCGCGGAAATCCTTGCCACGGCGAAGGTCGGCATCGCTTCGGTGTCCCATGCGGAGATCGACACCATCAATATCCGGCAGGCATCGCTGCTGGCCATGTGCCGCGCCATGGCGGCCCTTCCCTGCACGCCCGACATGGCGTTCGTGGACGGCAACGACCCACCGCGCCTGCCCTGCGTGACGGAAGCGGTGATCAAGGGCGATTCGAAGATTGCATCGATTGCAGCCGCCTCCATCGTCGCGAAAGTGGTACGCGACCGCATGATGGCGCGCCTTTCCGAGGCCTATCCGTCTTATGGATTCGCGAGCAACGCGGGCTACAGCACCAAGGTGCATCTTCAGGTGCTCGCCACCGACGGTCCCTGCCCGTTTCATCGGTTGAGTTTTGCGCCCTTGAAACAAGGGTTACTGGACCTGTAACCAAACCTAACGTGCGTTAATACAAAAAGCTCAATCTTTTCAATAAGTCGGCAAGTTTTGCCGACCCAAAATAGCACGTATTTTTTCTCCGTCATAAACGCGTTCTTTACCCTAACGGACGATGATCCTGAGTGTCAGTTGCGTAACCGGTGATCACCCATGGGTACCTCGCGTACCGGGGCTGCCGGCGCCGCCTCCCGGATTAGTGTCTCGCGTACCGGGCGGTCTGCGCCGGCTCCTCGGACGGGGCGTAAAACGCCCCTCTCCGTCCTGCCGAAGTCTCTTCCTCTCAATGAGATTCTTCTCGGCGATTGCATTGCCAATCTCGAGAAGCTTCCGCCTGAGAGCGTGGACGTGGTCTTCGCAGACCCGCCATACAATCTCCAGCTCGAACAGGCGCTGACGCGCCCGGACCAGAGCCTCGTCGATGCCGTCGACGACGACTGGGACAAGTTCGCGAGCTTTGCCGATTACGATGCGTTCACCCGCGCGTGGCTCTCCGCCGTGCGCCGCGTGATGAAGAAGAACGCGACGCTGTGGGTCATCGGCTCCTATCACAACATTTTCCGCGTGGGCGCGGCCTTGCAGGATCTCGATTTCTGGATCCTCAACGACATCGTGTGGCGTAAAGCCAACCCGATGCCGAACTTCAAGGGACGCCGCTTCACCAACGCGCACGAGACCATGATCTGGGCTTCGCGCGGCGCGGATTCGAAGGGCTATACCTTCCATTACGATGCGCTGAAAGCCGGCAATGAAGACGTGCAGATGCGCTCGGATTGGTTCATCCCGATCTGCACCGGCGACGAGCGCTTGAAAGATGCGGAAGGTAAAAAGGTGCATCCGACGCAGAAGCCGGAAGCTCTTCTCGCCCGCATCCTGCTCTCCTCGTCCAATCCGGGCGACGTGGTGCTCGATCCCTTCTTCGGCTCCGGCACCACCGGCGCCGTCGCGAAATTGCTCGGCCGCAACTTCATCGGCCTGGAGCGCGATCCGACCTATGCGAAGGCTGCGCGCAAGCGCATCGACGCGGTCGTGCCGCTCGACGACGTATCGGTCGCTGCTCCGCCGGAGAAGCGCACGGAAGTGCGCGTGCCGTTCCTTTCCCTCATCGAGGGCGGTTACGTGAAGGCCGGCGAGGTTCTGGTGGACGAACGCCGCCGTCACAAGGCCGTAGTGCGCGCCGACGGAACGCTGGCGCTCGGCCCCATCGTCGGCTCGATCCACAAGATCGGCGCACTCACGCAGGGCTTCCCCTCCTGCAACGGCTGGACCTTCTGGAACGTGGAGAGAGGCGGCAAGCTCATCTCCATCGACGAGTTCCGCACGAAGGTGCGGGCGGAAATGGCGGCGTAACGCTTAAGCACATTTTCTCTTCGTCATGGCCGGGCTTGTCCCGGCCATTTTCATTTCAGCACGGCATTAGCTGGACGAGAGCCACTCCAACAACTCCGCATCGAAGAGCTCGCTCTCCTCAAGCTGCGGCGTGTGCCCGCTCTTTTCGAACACGCGAACAGTCAAATCGCGGAAGCTGCCGCGATAGGCATCCCAGGTCGCATAAGGCGCGACGAGATAATCGTAGCGGCCGAGTGCGAGGAAGACCGGGATGTCGAGCTTGTCCAAGCCTTTTTGCACATCGAGATCGCGGAACGTCTCGCCCCAAAGATGGTCGAACACGGGCATGTTCACATGCACGCCCTCCCAGAGAAGCGTGGCATCATAGGTGTGATCGTACCAGCTCTTCGCGCCGAGACGAATGCAGAAGGTGATGAAGCGCTTGTCGGGCGCGGCCTCGATCTCGCCCGGCAACAAGGCGAGATCGCTCGCGAGCTTCGCCTTTCGTTCCGGACAGACGGATTCCTGCCAATAGCGTTCCGAGGCTTCCTGATGCGCCGCGCTATGGCTCGGGCCGGTGCCGATCATCACCACATGGGAGACATGGCTTGGATAGCGCTTGGCATATTCCAGCGCCATGTAGCCATGGCCCGAATGCCCGATAACGATCACCTTCTCATGCCCGAGATGGCGCCGCACGAGATCGATATCGTCGAGAACGACGTCGAGGGTGTAGTCCTCCGGCTTCATATCCCGCGAAGATTTCGCGAAGCCGCGATGATCCATGAAGATCAACTGCAGGGATTGCCTCAGGCCCTTCGAGAAGACCCGCGCATAATAGACCGCGCTGCCGATCACGATGGCAGGCATGCCATGCCCCTCGACGGAATAGGCCAGCTCGAAGCCGCCGGATGAAAGGGTGCCGCGCATGGTCGCCGCTCCTGATTGAAGAATGTGTGCTTCTCGCCCATGCCTTCAAACTTGTGAAGCCCTCGACCCTCGCCAAAACCGTAGAACGCTCTCATGCGGCTGACGGGCTGCAGGGGAACCCGCTTCCGGCGATGATCGCCCCATCCCCAACGAGGGCTTGTCCCCAAGGCCGGAACATTCTCTCTATGCCGAACCCCGTCAAACGTTTTAGCATCCTGTCATGGCTCACGCTTCTCACGATCCCTTCCGCCTCGCGCTCACAGAACCGTCCTGGGACGATCTCAGAATTTTCCTGGCCGTGGTGGCTCATGGATCGATGAACAGCGCGGCGAAGGCCTTAGGCCAGAGCCAGCCGACGATTGCCCGGCGCATCAAGGCGCTGGAGGAAACCGTCGGACTCGATCTTTTCCAACGCGGCCCCAACAATCTCGAACTGACGGAAGCCGGACAGGCGATCCTGGAAGCGGCTTCTCCCATGGGAGAAGCGGCAGGCATCGTGTCGCGCACGGCGGCCGCCTATCGCCCCGATCCCGATGCCCCGGTGCGGATCACGGCCACGTCCTCGGTCGCCATGTTCCTGACGCTTCATTCCGCGGAGCTGCACAAGGCCGCGGAGCCCGTGGAGATTTCCTATATCCCCACCCGCAAGAGACTCGATCTCGCCTCGGGCGAAGCCGACATCGCGCTGCGCATGCGAACCCTGCCTGAAGGCACGGACGATCTCGTGGCGCGCAAGGTCGGTCAGATCGCCTTCGCGATTTACGCCACCACGGACGAGCCCGAGGCCGTCATCGCCCCGCCGGAAGATCCGACCTTGTCGAAGCAAGCGGCCTATGTCGCCGAATTCGCGCAAGGCCGCACCATCGCGGCGCGCATCGGCGACATGCCCATCCGCTATCAGGCTGCAAAATCGGGCCTTGGCGCGGCCTTCCTGCCCTGCTGGCTCGGCGATTCCGATCCCGACCTCAAGCAGATCGTGAAGCCGGAAGGCGAGCTGATCGAGGACATTTTCCTCGTCATGCACCGCCGCAGCCGCAACCGCCCGAACGTGACGCGCGTGGCGAATGCGCTGGCCGCGTTGCTCAAGCGCAGTCACAAGACACTTGTTGGGGCATAACCTAAGCGTCAGACGGTATAGAAATAGCGTGTAAGGTGAAAGAACACGGGAGCCGCGAAGCTCACCGAGTCCATGCGGTCCAGAACGCCGCCATGCCCCTGCACCATCGTTCCCCAATCCTTCGCGCCCATGGAGCGCTTCACGGCGGAGAGCGATAGACCGCCGAGGAATCCTGCGATCACGATCATGCCTGCCATGGCGGCGGCAACCGGCGGTGAGAACGGCGTGATCCACCAGAGAGCGGCGCCCAGCGCCATGGCCGACAGGCCGCCGCCGACCAGGCCTTCGACCGTCTTGGACGGGCTGATGACAGGCGCGAGTTTCGTCCTGCCCATCAGCTTGCCGAAGACGTATTGCATCACGTCGCTGAACTGCACCACGGCGGTGAGGAAGAACAACAGCAGGAAACCCTGGCCTTCGTATCCGGGCACCGGAAGCAGAACCAGCGCGGGCGCGTGGCTGATGCAATAGACGGTGAGCATCACTGCCCATTGAATGCGGCTGATCCTCAAAAGGAAATTCACCGGGTCTCCCTGAAGCGACGAAAGGCTCGGCAGAAGAAGGAAGCCGTAAACCGGGATGAGGATCGTGAACAATCCGTACCAATCACTCCAGATCAGCCAATACTGCAGCGGCAGCAGGACATAGAAGGCGAAGGCCAGCGGCACGTGATCCGCGCGCTGCGTGGGGGTGAGCGAAATGAACTCGCGCAGGGTGTAGAATGACGTGAGCGCAAACAGCAGCACCGTCGCGGTGAAGCCCAGCGCATAGCAGGCCGCGAAGATCGCGATCATCACCCACCAGGCCTTGATGCGCGCATTCAGATTCTCGACCGTCGCTATTCCGCTGTCCGATGCCGCCTTGCGGGCAAGCACGGCGCCGATGCCTGAAGCAATCGCCAGGATCGAACCGGTGATGCCGAAGAGGATCAGGGATTTCTGAAGAAGCGTCATTTAAGCCATGACCTCGGAAGCAGGGGGAGCAAGCGCGGAAACGGCAGCCTGCGCGCGTTGCAGAAACTGCTCCTTCTCCTCATTCTCGATCGGCGCGAGAGGAGCACCGAAATGCGCGCTGCAAATGATGGGAAGGGGCAGCATGGCTCCCTTCGGCATCGCCCGTGCGGGATTGTCGAGATAGACCGGAATCAGCTCCGCGTTCGGAAACTCTTTTGCAAGCCGGTAGAGCCCGCTCTTGAAGGGTCCGGGCAACCGATTGGCGCTGCGCGTGCCTTCCGGAAACAGGATCAGCGAATGTCCCTCGCTCAGCACCTTGCGCAAGGGCTCCAGCGCCTCGCCGGGAGCCGACGATCCCGAGCGATTGATCAGGACGGCATTGAGGCCTTTCTGCGCGATGAGGCGCTTGATGGTCCCCTGCCCCCAATAATCAGCAGCCGCCGCCGGATGAGTCGTCGCGCGCAAAGTTTTCGGCAGTGCGGACCACAGCAGCAGCGTATCGATATGGCTGCCGTGATTGGCGAAATAGATGCGCTGCTTCTCATCCGGGCGAGTGCCGATCCAGCGCGCATGCCCGCCGACGAGAAAGCGCGTGAGGCCGATGAGAACGAGGTCGATCATGGCTGCTCCTCGATACGGCCAGCGACCGCTTTCAAACGCGTCACGCAAGTGACGAGCGACCCGATCAAAATGATCCAGGCGGCGATGAGCAGCACATAGCGCTCCTGCCAGATGAACGCTTCGACAAGCGCGAGCGCGCAAGCGCCGGTCAGTAGCGCCATGCGATGCTGCTTCGCCATTGGCCCGCGGAAATCCTGAACTTGTCCGAGCGCGCCGCCGAACACGCGGATATAGGCCGTCAAGGCAGCGGCGAGAGCGCAAGCCCATCCGAGCGAGGGAGAGCCTGCTGCAAATCCCAATGCGACAAGCAGCATCGTGTCGGCGATGCGATCCGGAATCTCGTTGTAGAGCACGCCGACCGGAGAGCCGCGCCCGCCTTCCACAGCCACCATGCCGTCGAGAAGGTTGCACAACAGGCGCAACTGAATGCCTGCGATCGCGACGAGATAAAGCAGAGGATGCGCGGGCGCATAAGCGAGAGCCAAAGCACCGAAGCCTGCAAAGGCGATACTCGCCACCGAGATCTGGTTGGGCGTGAAGGAGGTTTTCAGAAGCGCTTGCGTGAGCTTTTGCGCAAAGCCGCTGCTGCGGGCAGCGATGGGCCGTCTGGCATCGGACTTCGCGTTGCCCGTGCACTCATCCGGTTGCGTGGCCATCGAACAATCTCGGTAAAGCGGGAATGAGGTAACTTGGTTGCGATTCCCTATCACCGTGACGGCTCAAGCGTCAAAAGGAAACCCGGCGATCATCCCGATGCACCGGGAGTTTTGGCCTTCTTAGGTGAGCCTTTTGCGCTCGCTCCCGGCAGATCGCCCAGCGCATGCGCGAGCACCTTCTTCATGGCACCGGGCAGCGCCTCTTCATGCAGTTGAAGACGCGGTGTCCAGCGCATGTCGAAGGGTGCGGGCGTACCCTTTGGCACTTTCGCGAAGAGCACCGTCAGCTCCAGCGGGAAATGCGTGAAGACGTGGCGCACATGGCCCGGCAGGCGCTGCCAGCGCGCTTCGATGGGCGCGTCCAATACGGCGCGGGAAGGCTCGTAAGCGGGTTCCCAATCGCTCGTCGGCGGCTCGGCCATGCCGCCGAGCAAA
Source organism: Microvirga sp. ACRRW (assembly GCF_022346925.1). Lineage (GTDB taxonomy): Bacteria > Pseudomonadota > Alphaproteobacteria > Rhizobiales > Beijerinckiaceae > Microvirga. Next base: position 257,417 of record NZ_JAKRNJ010000002.1, on the reverse strand, counting down.
CCTGTCGGCGGGCGGGTGCGCAAAAGGATCGTATCGTCGGCGCGCAAGACCACGAAGGCCGCGCCCTTGCGCAGCTGCCCTGTCTCTTTCTTCTGCTTCTTCGGAAACGTCTCCTGCAGGCCTGCGGCGCGGGCCTGACACGGCTTCATCCATGGGCAGAGTGCGCAGGCAGGGCGCTTGGGCGTGCAGATGGTTGCGCCGAGATCCATCACCGCTTGCGCGAAATCGCCGGGCCGGTCCTCCGGCACCAATTCCTCGGTCAATGCGCGGATGAGGGGCTTTGCCTTCGGCAGCGGCTCCTCGATCATGAAGAGGCGGGACATGACCCGCTCCACATTGCCGTCGACGGCAGCCGCTTTCTGGTTGAACGCAATCGCCGCCACGGCCGCCGCCGTATAGGCGCCGATCCCGCGCAGCTTCAGAAGCTCGGCCTCGGTCGGGGGAAACTCGCCGTCATGTTTTTCCACAACCGCCTTGGCGCAGGCATGGAGATTGCGGGCGCGGGAATAATAGCCGAGCCCCGCCCAGGCCTGCATGACCGAATCCGAGGGAGCCTCGGCCAAGGCTTCGACCGTGGGGAAGCGTTCCAGGAAATTGAGGTAGTAAGGTTTGACCGCAGCGACCGTCGTCTGCTGCAGCATGACCTCTGAAAGCCAGACGCGGTAAGGGTTTGCGGTCTCGCCGGGCTTCGCGCGCCATGGCAAGTCGCGCCGGTGACGGTCGTACCAGGCAAGCAGGTCCTGCGGGTCAGGCTTGGTCGCGCTCGAAGCGGGCGTTAACATGGGATTTGGAATAGCGGTCTAAACGAAATATTCCAACGCGGCTTTTGGACATTCAACATGAGACGACCGAGGCCCCTGGCCCGCCCCCTCGCCGAGTTTCTCGACGTCTGTCTCTCCCCGAGTCTGGCGGCACAAGGCTTTGCCACCTCGGACATCATCATGGCCTGGGCCGAGATCGTGGGCGAGCGGCTCGCCGCCTTCACCCAGCCGCTGAAGATCGAATGGAAGCGAAAGGCCCCCCATGCGGATCCGGAGGCGAGGCCGGAGCCGGCCACCCTCGTCATCCGCGTGGAAAGCGCCTTCGCGCTCGAACTTCAGCACATGGCCCCCACAGTCATCGACCGGGTCAACACCTATTACGGCTGGCGCTGCATCGGAAAGATCGTGCTGAAACAAGGCCCCGTGCGGCGGGTTGACAAGAAACGGCCCCCGGCGCCCGTCCTCTCCGAGGCCGACAGGGCGAAGGTCGGCTCCGCCATCGCGGGTGTTGAGGAAGATGGCCTCAAGGCAGCCCTGGACCGGCTGGGCCAGGCCATCGTCAGCTCCGGTTCACGCACGAAAGCGTGAGATAACGGGCGCTTGCCTCCACGCTCAAGGCATTCTACCGCAGAGCCACATCTCTTCAGGAGTTCCCCTCACATGATCACCCGGCGTCAGACGCTTCAGCTTCTCGGAACCGCAGCCGTTACCGCCTATGTCGCCACAAGCCTCCCGGCGCTCGCCCAGAACGTGGCCGTTCAGGATCTGGCTCAGGCAGGCCCCCTCGGCGACGTGGCCCTCGGCCCGGAGAACGCCAAGGTCACCATCATCGAGTACGCCTCGCTGACCTGCTCCCACTGCGCCAATTTCCATGCCACCACCTGGCCGGAGCTGAAGAAGCGCTACATCGACACGGGCAAGATCCGCTTCATCCTGCGGGAATTCCCCCTCGATCCGCTCGCGACCGCCGGCTTCATGCTCGCCCGCTGCGACGGCAACGACAAGTTTTACCCCGTCACCGACATGCTCTTCGAGCAGCAGAAAAACTGGGCGTTTGTGGACAAGCCCGTCGATGGGCTCCGCTCGCTCCTGAAGCAGGCAGGTTTTTCACAGGAAAAATTTGATGCTTGCCTCAAGGACCAGAAACTTTATGACGCAGTCAATTCGGTGAAGAACCGGGGTATGGAGCAATTCAACGTAGACTCCACGCCAACTTTCTTCATCAATGGCCAGCGTCATCCGGGAAGCCTGTCGATCGATGAGATTGAAAAGGTCATCAAGCCTCTGCTGGGCGAGTAAGCCCCTTCAACCTGCCCTTAACGGGCGGGGCGCGAAGGTGTGTCCATGAAGCTGACGCGCCTTCGCATCGCAGGGTTCAAAACCTTCGTCGAGCCGACCGACTTCCTGATCGAGCCGGGCCTGACCGGCGTGGTCGGGCCGAACGGCTGCGGCAAATCCAACCTCATGGAAGCCCTGCGCTGGGTGATGGGTGAAAACTCTCACAAGAACATGCGCGCCACGGGCATGGACGACGTCATCTTCTCCGGCTCAGGCGGGCGACCGGCCCGCAACTGGGCCGAGGTGATGCTCACCATCGACAATATCGAGCGCACGGCTCCCGCCGCCTTCAACGATGCGGATGTCCTTGAAATCTCGCGCAAAATCGAGCGTGAGGAAGGCTCCACCTATCGCGTGAACGGCAAGGAAGTGCGCGCCCGCGACGTGCAGATCCTGTTCGCGGACGCCGCCACCGGCTCGCGCTCGCCCGCCCTCGTCCGCCAGGGCCAGATCAGCGAGATCATCGCGGCCAAGCCCCAGGCCCGCCGCCGCATCCTCGAAGACGCCGCCGGCATCGCGGGCCTCCATGCCCGCCGCCACGAGGCGGAACTGCGCCTGAAGGCCGCCGAGGACAACCTGGTCCGCGCCGAGGACGTGATCCGGGAGCTGGAAAGCCAAGTCGAAAGCCTGAAACGCCAGGGCCGCCAAGCCTCGCGCTACAAAAATCTCTCCTCCGAGATCCGCCGCCTCGAAGCGCTGATGTACGCCATCGCCTATGCCGATGCGCGCGATCAGGCCGCCGCCGCCGAGCGCCAGGTCGCCGAGGACCTCAAGGCCGTTGCCGACCTCACCGAGGCGCAGACCCAGAGCGCCACCGCCCAGGCGGTTGCCGCCCACCACATTCCTGCCCTGCGCCAGGCCGAGGCCGAGGCCGCCGCTGCTCTGCAGCGCCTCACCCACGCCCGCAACGAGCTGGAATCCGAGGAGCGCCGCTCCAAGGACCGCGTGGTGGAGCTGGAGCGCCATATCGGCGACCTGAACCGGGACATCGCCCGCGAGGCCGCTCAGCGCGCCGACGCGGAAGCCACCATCGAGCGTCTTCAGGTCGAGGCCGCCGAGATCGCCCAGACCACGGACGGGGCCGACGACGTTCGCGCCGAGAACGAAGAACGGCTTCAGACGGCGGAAGCCGCACTGGCTGAAGCCGAAGCGGCGCTGAGCGCCCTTCAGGCCCAGACCTCCGACCTCAATGCCCGCCGCGCCTCCCTTGAGCGCTCCGTGCGCGAGGAAATGGAGCGCGCCGCACGCTTCCGCTCCGAGAAGGAGCGTCTGGAGCGCGAGATCGAGGCGCTGTCCGCCTCCTCGACCCATGACGGCCCGCCCATCGACGACCTGCGCGAGGAAACCGCGCTCGCAGAGGAAACCGCCCAGGCTTCCGAAGAGGCCGTGATCGAGGCCCGTGAGGCTGTGGCCGCTGCCCGCGAGCTGGAAAACCGTCTGCGTCAGCCTCTCAACGAGGCCGAGCGCAAGGCGCAGCGCCTCGAGACCGAGGTTCTGACGCTCGCCAAGCTCGTCACCTCCGCCACCGGCGACCTCTGGCCCCCGGCCCTCGACCAGATCACGGTCGAGAAGGGTTATGAAGCAGCGCTCGGCGCCGCGTTGGGCGACGATCTCGAAGCCTCGACCAATCCGTCCGCCCCGCATCACTGGGAAATGACCGGTGCCGGCGAGAGCGACCCCCGTCTGCCGGACGGCGTGCGTTCGCTGGCCGACGTCGCCCGCGCCCCTGTGGAGCTGCAGCGCCGCCTGCGCCAGATCGGCGTGGTGAGCCGCGCCGACGGCCTGCGCCTTCGCAACCTCCTGAAGCCCGGTCAGCGCCTCGTTTCGCAGGAAGGCGACCTGTGGCGTTGGGACGGTTTCACCACCGCAGCCGAAGCACCCTCCCCGGCCGCCCGCCGCTTGGCCGAAAAGAATCGCCTGGGCGATCTGGAGCGTGAAGCAGCGGAAGCCCGCGAAGAGGCCGAGCAGCTGCGCCATGAGGCTGAAGGCGCTCTCGAAGCTGTCCGCCAAGCGGCATCGCGCGAAATGCAGGCCATCGAGGCTGCCCGTCAGGCCCGTCAGGCCCTCGACGCCGCCCGGACCCGTTTGTCTGTCGCAGAGCGCAAGGAAGCCGAACTCGGCCAGCGCCGCTCGGCCCTCCAGGAAGGCCTGACCCGCCTTTCCGAGAGCGAGGCCGAGGCGCTTGAGCGCGTGCAGGATGCGGAGACCGCCCTGCAGGATCTCGCTCCCGCGCCCGATCTCGAAAGCCGCCTGCTCGAAGAGCGCACCCGCGTCGCAGAGCGCCGCGCCGCCGCTTCCGAGGCGCGCGCCGCCGTGCAGTCGCTCATGCACGAAGCCGAGCTGCGCCGCCGCCGCCAGGATTCGATTGCCTCCGATATCCGCCTCTGGACCGAGCGCACCGCCCGCGCCGCCAAGGCCCAGGAGGACCTGGGCGAGCGCCTCGAGCGCGCCCAGGACGAGCACCAGCGCCTGCTGGAGGCTCCCGACACCTATCTCCAGCGCCGCCGCGCCCTCATCAACGAGGTCGAGGAGGCGGAAGCCCGCCGCAAGGAAGCCGCCGACCGGCTTGCCGATGCGGAGACCGGCCTTGCCGAGACGGACCGCAGCGCCCGCGCGGCCCTCGAAGCCCTGGCTGCTGCCCGCGAGGCCCGCGCCGGTTCGCAGGCCCGTCACGAGGCCGCCGTCCAGCGTCTTGCCGAGATCACCCGCAACATCGCGGAAAACCTCGAAACCACCCCTGCCGGCCTCATCGAGATGGCGGGCCTGCGGGAAGTGACCGAGCTTCCGCCGCATGCGGAAATCGAATCGAAGCTTCACTCCCTCAAGGCCGACCGCGAGCGCCTCGGCGCCGTGAACCTGCGCGCCGACGAGGAACTGACGGAGCTCGAAGCCAAGTATACGAGCATCGCCACCGAGCGCGACGATCTGGTCGAGGCCATCAAGCGCTTGCGCCAGGCCATCGGCAGCCTCAACCGCGAAGGCCGTGAGCGCCTGCTCGCCGCCTTTGACGTGGTCAACGGCCACTTCAAGAACCTCTTCACCACCCTCTTCGGCGGCGGCACGGCGGAACTGACCCTGGTCGATTCGGACGATCCGCTCGAAGCAGGCCTCGAAATCCTCGCCCGTCCGCCGGGCAAGAAGCCCCAGAGCATGACCCTGCTCTCGGGCGGCGAGCAGGCGCTCACCGCCACTGCGCTGATCTTCGCGGTGTTCCTCACGAATCCCTCACCGATCTGCGTGCTGGACGAGGTGGACGCGCCCCTCGACGACGCGAACGTGGAACGCTATTGCGCCCTTCTGGAAGAGATGTCCAAGCAGACGGAAACCCGTTTCGTGGTCATCACCCACAACCCGATCACCATGGCGCGCATGGACCGTCTCTTCGGCGTCACCATGGCCGAACGGGGCGTCTCGCAGCTGGTGTCGGTCGACCTCCAGAGCGCCGAGCGCATTCTTGAGGTGGCCTAGAGCATCGTCGGACCCAGCGGGCCGCGCCAGCGACCCGTAGGGCCACGTAGTGAAAAGTGGTTCCGGTTTTCCGCCCGAACGATGCTCTCGTTTAGGAATGGAAGCATCGGGTTGGTCCCAAAAGTGCAAAAGCACTTGTGGGCCCGATGCTGTAAGGCTTTCAGCCCCGCCACGCTTCAGCCTCAAAAACGTGTGTGCTTTCTGCCCAAGCACACCCAAAAACGCACTTATTGCAACAGCATCAAGCACTTAGATGTTTTCAGACGGTCCTTGACAGGGGGGACCCCCGCTCATATGTTGCGCCCGTCTTTCGGGGCTAGGCTTCCAAGCATTTTCCCGCAACGCTTTTCAGGAGATCGCGATGGCGGACCCTACCGAGCGGAACGGTGAAAATGAGCGGAAACCGGATGGTGCCGACGATGCTAATCTTTCGACGAGGCTGAAATCTCTCGATGCACGGATCTCTCAAGCATCCGTGCAGCACGCAGAGGCTGAACCTCGTGAACGACCAAAGCAGGACAACACCGCGATCGGCCAAGCCTTTAGGTATTCGGCCGAATTCGTTTCAGGGGTTCTTGCAGGCGGTGTCTTAGGTTGGCTCGTCGACAAACTATTCGGCGTTTCGCCTTGGGGTCTCATAATTTGTCTCATCCTCGGCTTCTGCGCCGGCATGCTCAATCTTCTTCGAGCATCAGGCACGATCAAGCCGGCCCGGTATGACGACAAAAAGTGAGAAGTCTCGGTTCCGGCAACGTTTATACAGCAGCGCAACAACAGGATTTGAGAGCGGATCATGGCTAGCCCGATCGAGCAATTCCAGGTCAAGCCCATCATTCCCGCCATCAATTTCACCAATTCATCGCTGTTCATGATCGGCGCAGCCGCCGTCATCGTCGGCGGCCTGCTTTATGCCACCCGCAAGAAGGCGCTGATCCCCGGTCGCGCTCAGTCGGTTGCCGAAATTCTGCACGATTTCGTGGCGAACACCCTGACCGACACGACGGGCCGCGAAGGCATGAAGTTCTTCCCCTTCGTGTTCTCGCTCTTCATGTTCGTGCTGACGGCAAACCTGCTCGGCATGATCCCCGGCTTCTTCACCACCACCAGCCAGATCGTCGTGACCTTCGCGCTCGCGTTTCTGGTGATCGGTACCGTCATCGTCTACGGTTTCGTTGCTCACGGACTGCACTTCCTGCACCTCTTCACGCCGTCGGGCGTGCCGGGCTGGCTGTTGCCCTTCATCACCGTGATTGAGATCATCTCCTTCCTCTCGCGTCCGATTTCGCTCTCGCTGCGTCTCTTCGCGAATATGCTCGCCGGCCACATCGCTCTGAAGGTCTTCGGCGGCTTCGTGGTGTCGCTCGGCACCGCCGGCATCGGCATCGCTCTTCTTTCCCCTCTTCCGCTTCTCATGGCGGTTGGTCTTACGGCGCTCGAGTTCCTCGTCGCCGCTCTGCAGGCCTATGTCTTCACGGTGTTGACCTGCATCTACCTCAACGACGCTTTGCACCCGGGACACTAAGGCTCGGCGTCGTCCCCTTCCTCTCTCCCGATCATCACCCCTAGGAGATCACGATGGATCCTATCGCTTTCAAATACCTCGGCGCAGGCCTCGCCTGCTTCGGCATGGGCCTCGCCGCTCTCGGCGTCGGCAACATCTTCGGCAACTTCCTGTCGGGCGCTCTGCGTAACCCGTCGGCTGCCGACGGCCAGTTCGCTCGCGCGTTCATCGGTGCGGCGCTCGCGGAAGGTCTCGGCATCTTCTGCCTCGTCGTCGCCCTTCTCCTGCTGTTCACCTAATCCACTTCCTTCGGTGATCGGGAGAGCAAGGCGCATTGCGTGCCTTGCTTGAGACAGTGACGGCGGACAACCCGCCGTCATTTCCACATTCCAGGACCATTTCAATGGCTCAGGCTCAGACGACCCAGGCTGGTACGGAAGCACACGGCGGCGCCCACCCGGCGGATGCCACCTTCCCGCCTTTCGCGACGGAAACCTTCGCTGGTCAGCTCATCTGGCTCGCGATCACCTTCGTGCTGCTTTACACGCTTCTCTCGAAGTTCGTTCTGCCGCGTCTTTCCGGCATCATCGAGAACCGCCGTTCGCTGATCGCGAAGGATCTCGACGAGGCTGCCGCCATGAAGACCCGCGCGGAAGAGGCAGGCGCCGCCTACGAGAAGGCTCTGGCCGAGGCCAAGGGCCGCGCTCAGGCTCTCGCCCAGGAAACCCGCGCCAAGCTCGCCGCTGAGAGCGACGCCAAGCGCAAGGGCCTGGAAGCCGACCTCAACAAGCGTCTGGCCGAATCCGAGGCCACCATCGCTGCCAAGAAGACGCAGGCCATGAGCCATGTCCGCGGCATCGCCGCCGAGACGGCTACAGCCATCGTCGAACGGATCACCGGCAAGGCCCCTGCTCCGCAGACGGTCGAAGCCGCCCTCGATCAGACCAAGGCGTAAGGAGAGCCCCATGTCCGCGCTTCTTGCCAATCCCACTTTCTGGGTCGCCGTCGCCCTCTTCATCTTCATCGGCGTCCTGTTCTATTACGGCGTTCCCGGCAATGTCGGAAAACAGCTCGATTCCCGCGGCAAGCGCATCGCCGACGAACTCACCGAGGCCAAGCGCCTGCGTGAGGACGCCGAGAAGCTCCTGAAGGAATTCGAAGCCAAGCGCGCCGCCGCCGAGCGCGAAGCCGCCGAGATCGTCTCCAACGCCAAGGACGAGGCCGAGCGCCTGGCCCGCGAGGCTCAGGAGAAGATGGCCGACTTCGTGCAGCGCCGCACCGCTTCCGCCGAAGCGAAGATCGCCCAGGCCGAGGCTCAGGCCTCCGCCGAGGTCCGCGCCGCCGCCGTCGACGCCGCCGTCAAGGCTTCCGAGCGCGTACTGCGCCAGGAGGTCACCGGAAACGCCGCTTCGGCACTGGTGTCCAAGGGCCTCAACGACGTGCGCACGAAGCTGCAATAAGCTTCGCAAACAACGCAATGTTTCAAAGGCCGCCCTCAAAGGCGGCCTTTTTGCTGAGAGAAACCATGCTGCTGATTTTCGATTGCGACGGCGTTCTGGTGGATTCAGAACCGCTTGCCTGCCAGGTGGACGCCGATGTTCTGGGCGCCCTCGGCCTGCCCTACACTGCTGAGGAGATTACGCGGCAATTCGTCGGCAAGAGCATGAAGGACATGATCGCCCGCATCGAGGCGGACCATGCCTGCACGTTGCCTGCGGATCTCACGGAACGGATCAACCGCACCCTTTTCGCGCGCTTCGAGACCGACCTGAAGCCCATCGCAGGCGTGCGCGACGCCATTCTTGCCCTGCCCTATCCGCGCTGCGTCGCGTCGTCCTCCGTGCCGGAGCGAATCGCCTTGTCGCTGCGTGTGACAGGCCTCGCCGATCTTTTCGAAAACGTTTTCAGCGCGACGATGGTCACGCGCGGCAAGCCTGCGCCGGACCTGTTTTTGCTCGCCGCAGAACGGATGGGCGCCAAGCGTGAAGACTGCATCGTGATCGAGGATTCCCCCGCAGGCGTTCAAGCCGCGATTGCAGCAGGAATGCCTGTGATCGGCTTTACGGGCGGAGGGCATTGCGGGCCTGGACATGCGGAGAGTTTGCGGCAGGCGGGTGCCCCGGTTGTCATTGAGCAGATGACGGATTTATCGGGGGCAGTGCAGGCGCTCGCGTAGGCCCAGCGTCATCCCGGACGAAGCGCAGCGCAGATCCGGGATCGTCCGCAGAATAAAGCGCCATTCTCGTCACGCGATCCCGGGTTCCGCTCCGCGGTCCCGGGATGACGATATGATCTTCACAAAAAAATGCCCGGCACATGGCCGGGCATTTGCGTTTTCGGGAGCCTTACTCCGCCGCTTCCGCGACCGGATCCGGCTTTGTCCATTTGAGGATCGGACTGCGCGCAGCACGGGTCTCGTCGAGACGGCGGCGCGGGGCGTGGTAGGGAGCGCCGGTGAAGCGTTCCGTGTCGCCGTTCTTCGCGGCCATGGCGAGATCGCGCAGGGCCGCGACGAAGAGATCGAGGGACGACTTCGATTCGGATTCCGTCGGCTCGATCAGCATCGCGCCATGCACCACCAGCGGGAAGTACATGGTCATCGGGTGATAGCCCTCGTCGATCATGGCCTTCGCCACATCGAGCGTGGTCACGCCCGTATCCTTCAGCCACGCATCGTCGAACAGCACTTCGTGCATGCACGGCTTGTCGCCGAAGGGCAGCGACATCAGGTCGGAGAGACCGGCGCGGATGTAGTTGGCGTTGAGCACGGCGTCTTCGGAAGCCTGCTTCATACCGTCCGAACCATGCGAGAGCATGTAGGACAGCGCGCGCACATACATGCCCATCTGGCCGTGGAAAGCGGTCATGCGGCCGAAAGGCTTCTCAGCAGCGTCAGATGCCTCTTCCACCAGCTCGAAACCGTTCTTGCCCATGCGCACGAACGGAACCGGCGCGTAAGGCGCGAGGCGCTCGGAGAGCACCACCGGGCCGGAGCCCGGGCCGCCGCCGCCGTGAGGCGTCGAGAAGGTCTTGTGCAGGTTGATATGCATGGCATCGACGCCGAGATCGCCGGGACGCGCTTTACCGACGATGGCGTTGAAGTTCGCGCCGTCGCAATAGAAGTAACCGCCCGCATCGTGAACCGCCTTGGCGATCTCAACCACCTGAGGCTCGAAGAGGCCGCAGGTGTTGGGGTTCGTGAGCATGATCGCGGCCACATCGGGACCGAGACGCTCCTTCACGTCCTCCACATGCACCCAGCCGTCTTCGCGGGCCGGAACCGGCTTCACGACGAAACCGATCAAAGCTGCGGTGGCCGGGTTCGTGCCGTGCGCGGAATCGGGCACGAGCACCACGTTACGCGTCTTACCCTCGCCCTTGGCTTCGATGGCGGCCTTGATCGCCATCATGCCGCAGAGCTCGCCATGCGCGCCGGCCTTCGGCGACAGCGAAACCGCCTTCGTGCCGGTGAGCGTCATGAGGTAATGCGCCAGCTCGTTCATCAACTCGAGCGCGCCCTGTACCGTGGAAACCGGCTGCAGCGGATGCACGTCCGAGAAGCCCGGCAGGCGCGCCATGCGCTCGTTGAGACGCGCATTGTGCTTCATGGTGCAGGAACCGAGCGGGAAGAGGCCCGTATCGATGCCGTAATTCTGCTGAGACAGGCGCACGAAATGGCGCATGGTCTCGGGCTCGGAGAGCCCCGGAAGGCCGATGGCCTCCTTGCGCTCCAGGCCGCCGAGGCGCGGCGTGAAAGCCTCCGGCTCGTCGATATCGACGCCGGTCGTATCATAGCGGCCGATCTCGAAGAGCAGCGGCTCGACCTGCGCCAGCGCCTTGTTGCCGGTGAAGGTCGGATGCGCGTTACTGGTGCCGGCCTGACCGGCGGAAGAGGGACGTCCCTGGCGGTTCAACATCACAGAACCTCCTTCAAGGCGGCACAGAAGGCCGCGCGATCATCATCGGTGTTCACTTCGGTGGAAGCCACGAGCAGCAGGTTGTCGAGGCCGGCACCCGGCAGCAGGCGCGACACGGGCACGCCCGCAAGCACGCCCTTTTTGGCGAGTGCTTCAACCACTTCAGCCGCAGGCTTTGCGAGCTTCACGGTGAACTCGTTGAAGAAGGTCTTGTTCAGAACCTCGACGCCCTTCACGTTGCTGAGCTGGTCAGCGAGCTTGATCGCGTTCGCATGGTTCACGCGCGCAAGACGCTTGAGGCCCGTTTCACCGAGCAGCGTCATGTGAATGGTGAAGGCCAGCGCGCAGAGGCCCGAATTGGTGCAGATATTCGAGGTCGCCTTGTCGCGGCGGATATGCTGCTCGCGCGTGGAGAGGGTCAGCACGAAACCGCGATTGCCGTCCGCGTCCACCGTCTCGCCGCAGAGGCGGCCCGGCATCTGGCGGATGTACTTCGACTGCGCGGCGAAGAGGCCCACATAGGGTCCGCCGAAGTTGAGCGCGTTGCCGATGGACTGGCCTTCGCCGACAACGATGTCGGCGCCCTGGCTGCCAGGAGAGGCAACGAGACCGAGCGAGACGACTTCGGTGAACACGGCGATCAGCAGCGCGCCATGCTTGTGCGCCTTCTCGGCAATCGGCTTGAGGTCGCGCACGTTGCCGAACACGTCCGGCGACTGCACGACGACGCAGGAGGTGGTGTCGTCGATCTGCGAGAGAATGTCTTCGCTGCCGGCAACATCCGGCTTCATGGTGACGACCTGGTCGCTCGCCATGTCGGAGAGCGTGCGCACCACTTCGGCGTAATGCGGATGCAGGCCACCCGAGAGAACGGCCTTGCGGCGCTTGGTGACGCGGTGCGCCATGAGCACCGCTTCGCCTGTGCCGGTGGAGCCGTCATACATGGAGGCGTTCGCCACTTCCATGCCGGTGAGCGCCGCCACCTGCGTCTGGAACTCGAAGAGATATTGCAGCGTGCCTTGAGCGATCTCAGGCTGATACGGCGTGTAGCTCGTCAGGAATTCGGAACGCTGGATCAGGTGATCGACGGTCGCCGGCACATGGTGCTTGTAGGCGCCCGCGCCCACGAAGAACGGCACGGACGAGGCCGGAACGTTCTTGGAGGACATGCGGGAGAGGATGCGCTCCACCTCCAGCTCGCCCTTGCGGCGCGGCAGATCGACGGGTGCTTTCAGAAGCAGGTTCTTCGGCACGTCGGCGAACAGCTCGTCGACATTCTTGACGCCGATGCGCGCGAGCATCTCGCTGCGATCGGTATCGGAAAGAGGCAGATAACGCATCGGTTGAAAACCTTGGGTTAGTGCGAGGGAATGCCCTTCACCACGATCTCCGTAAGAACGGAATTCGCGATGAAGCATTCTTTGTGAGCGAGGTGGTGCATGTCGGCGATCTGCTCGGGCGTCGGCATCTTGTCGCCAGAGAACTCGATCACCGGATCGAGCGTGACTTTCGAGACGAAGAGCTTGCCGTTCTCGTTCGGCGTCATGACACCGACGGCCATGTCTTCATAGAGATCGATGACGAAGCGCTTCTTGGCGGCAATGCCGAGAAAGGTGAGCATGTGACAGCTGGAGATCGCCGCCACGAAGGCCTCCTCCGGATCTACGGCATCTTCGCGCGAGAGCGGCAACGGCACGACGGAGGGCGATGCCGATCCAGGCACCGTGATGCCGCCGTCGAACGACCAGCGATGGCCACGGCTGTATTTGTTGTCGGAGAAGGCCTCGCCCTCCCCGCGTTTCCAAACCACAGTGGCCGTGTATTCGTGTGCCATTGCCATGCCTAACTTTTCGTTCTCGACCGAGCCTCACCCTGAGGAGCCCGCGCAGTGGGCGTCTCGAAGGGCGAGGCGTCTCCAGTGAACTCTCGAACCTCCTTCGAGACGGCGCTTACGCGCCTCCTCAGGATGAGGACAGAGATTAGTTGGACGCTCTCGATTACGAAATCGACTTCACGAAAGCCTGGTACTGCTCTTCGGTCATGAGACCGTCGAGCTCGCTCGGGTTCGTGAGGCGCAGCTTCAGGAACCAGCCGCGACCGGCGGCATCTTCGTTGACGGTGCCGGGGGTGGCTTCGAGATCGCTGTTGACCTCGACGACTTCGCCGGAAACCGGAGCGTAGACTTCGCTTGCGGCCTTCACGCTCTCGACGACAGCGGCTTCATCGCCCTTCGAGAGATTCTTGCCGACGCTCGGCAGCTCCACGAACACGACGTCGCCGAGCTGAGCCTGAGCATAGTCGGAAATGCCGACGATGCCTGCATCGCCTTCGACGCGGATGTATTCGTGATCCTTGGTGTAACGCGTGGTCATGGTTTTTAACTCCCCCTGGGATTAGCGCTTGTAACGATGCGGAGCGAACGGCATGGCGGCGACCTTTGCAGGCAGCGGCTTGCCGCGAACGATGAGATGAAGATCGGTGCCGATAGCGGATGCGTCCTTCGACACATAACCCATGGCAACCGGGCCGTTGACGGTGGGACCGAAGCCGCCGGAGGTGACGATGCCGACCTCGCGCCCGTCGGGCGTGGTGATCACGCTGCCTTCACGGGCAGGCGCGCGGCCTTCCGGCTGAATGCCGACGCGCACGCGGGCGGCACCTTCCTTGATCTCGCGCTGAACGCGCGCAGCACCGGGGAAGCCCCCCTCCTCGCGGCGGCGCTTCTGGATCGACCAGATGAGGCCAGCCTCGATGGGCGAGGTCGTGGTGTCGATGTCGTGGCCGTAGAGGCACAGGCCCGCTTCGAGACGAAGCGAGTCGCGCGCGCCGAGGCCGATGGCTTTCACTTCCGGATTCTCGAGCAGCTTGTTCCAGAGCTTTGCCGCATCTTCCGCCTTGCAGGAAATCTCATAGCCGTCCTCGCCCGTGTAGCCGGAGCGGGAGACGTGGCACCACATGCCGTCGATCTGCACATCGGCGGACATCATGAAGGGCAGATCCTTGGTCTCGGGCGCGAGCTTTGCGAGAACGCCTTCGGCGGACGGGCCCTGCAGCGCCATGAGCGCGAGGCCGTCCTTACGGTTGAGCGTAACGCCCTTCGGCAGGCGCGCCTGGATATGCGCGTAGTCCTGCTCCTTCATGGAAGCGTTGACGACGAGATAAAGCCAGCCCTCATGACCGGGAGCGCCGACGCGAGTGACCATCAGGTCGTCGAGAATGCCGCCATCGTCCGCAAGCAGCTGCGAATAGCGCTGCTGGTTCGGCTTCAGGTTCAGCACATCGGCGGGGATCAGCGTCTCGAGAGCCTTGGCCACGGTCTCGTGGTTCTTGTCATCGGTGACGAGGAAGGCCTGGCCCATATGCGAGACGTCGAACAGGCCCGCATGCTCGCGGGTCCAGTTGTGCTCGGTCATGATGCCGGTGGGGTACTGTACCGGCATGTCGAAGCCGGCAAACGGCACCATGCGGGCGCCAAGCGCCACATGCTCGGCATGAAGCGGCGTTTTCAGAAGCGGCTGATCGCTGTTCGCAGGCCCGGCCATCGTGTTCCCTCAAAGGTGCGCGTTTCATCGAGCCTTGCGGCCCGTTGCTCTGCGCCCCCTCTGTCACGAGACCTGAGAGATTTCCCTAAACCGCTTACGCGGCAGGTTACGCCCGTCGGTGGGCGAGGCTTCTTCAAGCATCGCCGCTTTCCAGAGTGCCAGCTCCCGCGCGGTCCTTTGGCCTGAGCGTTTCCGGGGCGGTTGCGCCTTCGGCGCCGGGCTCTTGGCCCGGTCTCTTCCGCGGGGATCATCGGCTGACTTAAGCTCTGAAGAGGAATTGCGATCCTGTCAACAAAGCAGGGTGCCGCAATCATTATCTCCCCGCCTTAATTGACGGCAGGGCTTCAACCCCCCATGTTAGGCCATCATTCACAGAAGGGGGAAAGCGCGGCCTGATCCGGTCGGCAGCTCCTGACATCGTTGCTCGAACTGATCATCGCTATCGCTCTCGTCGCCCTGAACGGCGTTTTCGCGCTTTCAGAACTCGCTATCGTGTCCGCTCGAAGGCCTCGGCTCAAAGCCATGGCCGAACAGGGACGTTCCGGAGCCAATACAGCCCTGACCCTCATGGAAGATTCGGGGCGCTTCCTCTCCACCGTTCAGATCGGCATCACCCTCGTGGGCATCCTGGCCGGCGCCTTCTCGGGCGCGGCCCTCGGCGACCGCCTGTCGCAGATCCTCATGGATCAGGGCATGCCGGAAGGTGCCGCGGAACCGCTCGGCTTCGGCATCGTCATCAGCATCATCACCTATCTCTCCATCGTGATCGGCGAGCTGGTGCCTAAGCAGCTCGCCCTGCGTCACCCGGAAGGCATCGCCTGCACGATGGCCCCGCTCATGCTGGTGCTCTCGAAGGTCGCCGCCCCCGCCGTTTGGCTTCTCAACGCCTCCACGGGCATGATCTTCAAGCTGCTCGGCACGTCCTCGGACGACAGCTCGACGGTGACCGAAGAGGAGATCAAGCACCTCGTCGGCGAGGCCGAGAGTGCCGGCGTGATCGAAGAGCAGGAGCGTCGCATGATCTCGGGCGTCCTGCGCCTCGGCGACCGGACGGTGCGCGGCCTCATGACCCCGCGCACGGACGTGGACTGGATCGATCTCGACGATGACGAGGAATCGATCCGCGCGCTCCTGATGGAAACGCCTCACTCGCGCCTGCCGGTCAGTGAGGGCTCGCCCGACAACGTCATCGGCGTCGTGCAGTCGCGTGCGCTTCTGGCCTCCCTGCTCTCGGGCCAGCCCCTCGACATCCGCGCGCAGATCCAGACCGCGCCGGTCATTCCGGACACGCTGTATGCCCTGGACGCGCTAGCGATCCTGCGTGACTCGGAAGTCCCGATGGCGCTCGTCCATGACGAGTACGGGCATTTCGAAGGCGTCGTGACCCCGGCGGATGCGCTGGAGGCCATCGTCGGCGCCTTCCGCTCCGACGGCGAGGCGCCGGAACCCGACGCCGTGCGCCGCGAGGACGGCTCTTGGCTGCTCGCGGGCTCCATGCCCGTCGATGAGATGGCGGATGTTCTGGGCATCACCCTGCCCGAGGCCCGCAGCTATCATACGGTCGGCGGGCTGGTGATCAGTGAGTTGCAGCGCCTGCCCAGCACGGGCGAGTTCGTCGACGTGCTGGGATGGCGTTTGGAGGTGATCGACCTGGACGAGCGCCGGATCGACAAGGTACTCGCCATGCCCCTGAGCCAGAGAGCGGGCTCAGCCGCCCTCTCCTAAGAGCCTGGCGGCTGCTTAACCGCGGCGACCCTGGCGGCCGCCGAGGCCCACTTCGATCTCGAACTCATTGGCCTGGGAGGCAGGCACCAGGATGCCCTCCTCGACCACGGTGACGCTGGCCTGCGTGCCGCCGGCCGGGATGGCCGCAACGCCTGTGCGGCTGCGGGTGGCGATCACGCCCGAGCGGCCCTTCACCACGACCTGGACCGGGACGTTGTAGCGGCCTGCTCCTCCACCGGCGCCCAGGAGCGCGCGGGCCTCGACGCCCACCTTCACGAGGGTGGAGCCGTCGGGCTGGCCCGCGCATTCGCGGGCGAGGTTGCTGATCGCGATCTGGCTGCGCAGGGCTGACGCGTCGCCGGTGCGGCCGCCGGCATAGGCCTGAATGGCGGAGCCGCCCTCGAAGACCGTCACGGGCGGGCAATACACATCCGCCGTGGGCGTGGTCTGGACCGGCGCGAGCGTGGCGCCGCCCGTCATCAGCATCTCGCCGATGCCCATGCCGCCGCTCTCGCCGGGAGACGCGCATCCCGCCAGAACAAGGACGCCCAGAACGGACAGCGCCGCTCCCGCCTTCGCACTCAAACCCTTAGCCATCGGATCCCCCAGCTTGTTTCTTGCTATCTTTATGGAAGCGCATCGAACCCGGTCGCGAATCCGTTCAGCGAGACGGGAATGCCGATGCCCTCCTCGGGCGTCTGGAACACGATGAAGGTGGCAGCTTGCCCCGTCTTCATCTGGTTGATGAGATTATCTTCCATGACAACCTCGGCAACGCAACCCGTGGCCAGGCAGCGCACGAATCCGGCCCGGCCGATATCCGTCTGGTCGATCTTCAGGCCAAGGCCGGACGGCAGGAGGATACCAAGGGGAGCAACCACGCGAAGCAGCCGGCTTTTGGCATCGGCGGTTTTCAACACAATAATCACCAGCGTGACGTTGGGGCGGTCCTCCGCCACCACGTTCTGGACGAGAGCGCATTGTTCGGCCGTGGCACCCGCAGGGGTTTCGCAGCGCATTTGCCAGTCGCCATAGGTGTTCTTCACCATGCCCTGAGCACCGGCGCCGCCCGCGGCCGCCAGAGCCGACAATCCCAGGAATGCAGCCGCCCCATAGCGGATCCAATGTGACACGCCCATCGGCCTCTCCTTCTTGAGCCCCTTTAACAAGGGCAGCGGCTTGAGCCGCTCCGATCCAAATCTTTGGCCGTTGGGACCATGCCAGGGGCCACGATGTCAAGCGAGAGCCGGATAAGTGGGGATCACAAACGGGTTTGGCGGTTATGACGCATAAATTGCGATCAGAGAACCGTTGCGCTTCGGCGCGTCCTGTGGTCTTTGGCACAAATCTAAAGTGACGGCGCAAGCTGGGCGCCGATTTTCGCACGCCCACGCTGTCCCTTTATGCTTTCGTGGCCATCCGGCCACCGTATCTTTTAGGAGCTTTGGAACGCCGATGCGGATCGAGAATGCACGTCGATCGGTGACCGCCCTCTCCACGGCAGCGGTCGCACTTGTGTTGGGCATAAGTGAGGCATGGGCCGCCGCAGGCCGCCCTTCCCCTTGGGAAACCGGCATGCAGGAGATGGTGACCGAGTTGGGACAGAGCGTCTCCGACTTCCACACCTACCTGCTTTGGCTGATCACCGGAATCTGCCTTTTCGTGCTGGCGCTGCTCCTGGTGATCATCGCCCGCTTCAATGAGCGGAAGAATCCGGTTCCGTCCAGGACCACCCACCACACCCTGCTCGAGGTCGCATGGACCATCGTTCCGGTGCTGATCCTTGTGGCGATCGCCATCCCCTCGTTCCGCCTCCTGCGCCAGCAGCTCGTTCCGCCGCAGGCCGACGTGGTGATCAAGGCCACCGGCTATTCCTGGTACTGGGGCTACGAGTACCCGGCCGATCAGGGCGGCTTCAAGTTCGACTCGAACATGATCACCGACCAGGCTGCCCTGAAGCCCGACCAGCCGCGCCTGCTCGGCGCCGACAACGCTATGGTCGTGCCGGTCGGCAAGGTCGTTCGCGTCCAGGTCACCTCGGCCGACGTGATCCACGCCTTCGCGCTTCCGTCCTTCTACATCAAGGTCGATGCCATTCCCGGACGCCTGAACGAAACCTGGTTCAAGGCCGAGAAGGAAGGCGTTTATTACGGTCAGTGCTCGGAGCTTTGCGGCAACGGTCACCCCTATATGCCGATCGAGATCCGCGTCGTGAGCGAGCAGCAATATGCCGCCTGGCTTGCCGAGTCGAAGCAGAAGTATGCTTCGACGGACAACACGGCTCCGCTCAAGTTCGCGAACGCTCAGTAATTTAAAAACAAGGACCATAGAGGTCGCATCATGGCACATGCAGCTGATGCCGCTCACGCGGATCACCACGATCATCTTCCAGGCTTCTGGCGCCGCTGGTTCTATTCCACGAACCACAAGGATATCGGCACTCTCTACCTTCTCTTCGGCTTCACGGCCGGCATCGTCGGCGGCATTCTGTCGATCGCCATGCGCATGGAGCTCCAGGAGCCCGGCCTGCAGTTCTTCTCCAATCCGCAGACGTTCAACGTCTTCGTGACGGGCCACGGCCTCATCATGGTGTTCTTCATGGTGATGCCCACCCTTATCGGCGGCTTCGGCAACTGGTTCATCCCGATCATGATCGGCGCACCGGACATGGCCTTCCCGCGGATGAACAACATCTCGTTCTGGCTCACCGTTTCCGCCTTCGCCCTGATGCTCTGCTCGCTCTTCGTCGAAGGCGCTCCAGGCTCGCTCGGCTTCGGCGGCGGCTGGACCGTCTATCCCCCGCTCTCGACCGCCGGACACCCGGGCCCTGCTCTCGACTTCGGCATCCTGGCCCTGCACCTTGCCGGTGCGGCCTCGATCCTGGGCGCGATCAACTTCATCACCACGATCCTCAACATGCGCGCCCCGGGCATGACGCTGCACAAGATGCCGCTGTTCGCCTGGGCCATGCTGGTGACCGCGTTCCTGCTGCTCCTGTCGCTGCCGGTTCTCGCCGGCGCCATCACGATGCTGCTGACGGACCGCAACTTCGGCACCACCTTCTTCGATCCGTCGGGCGGTGGCGATCCGGTGCTCTACCAGCACCTGTTCTGGTTCTTCGGTCACCCCGAAGTGTACATCATGATCCTGCCGGCCTTCGGCATCGTGTCGCACATCATCTCCACCTTCTCGAAGAAGCCGATCTTCGGCTATCTCGGCATGGCCTACGCCATGGTGGCGATCGGCGTCGTCGGCTTCGTCGTGTGGGCGCACCACATGTACACGGTCGGCCTCTCGCTGCAGACGCAGGCTTACTTCGTGTTCGCCACGATGGTGATCGCGGTTCCCACCGGCGTGAAGATCTTCTCGTGGATCGCCACCATGTGGGGCGGCTCCATCCGCTTCACGGCGGCCATGCAGTGGGCCATCGGCTTCGTGTTCCTGTTCACGGTCGGCGGCGTCACCGGCGTCGTGCTCGCGAACGCTCCCATCGACCGCTACATGCACGACACCTATTACGTGGTGGCTCACTTCCACTACGTGCTGTCGCTCGGCGCCGTGTTCGTGATCTTCGCCGGTATCTACTACTGGTTCCCGAAGATCACCGGCTACATCCTGCCGGAATGGATCGGCAAGGTGCACTTCTGGATCGCCTTCATCGGCGCCAACGTGCTGTTCTTCCCGATGCACTTCCTCGGCCTGTCCGGCATGCCGCGCCGCTACGCGGATTATCCGGACGCCTTCGCGGGCTGGAACCTCGTCTCCTCGATCGGTTCCTACATCTTCGGCGCAGGCATCCTCTTCTTCGTGTTCGGCGTGATCTACGCGCTGGTCCGCAAGGAGAAGGCCGGAGACAATCCGTGGGGTGAAGGTGCGACGACGCTGGAATGGACCCTGTCCTCCCCGCCTCCGTTCCACCAGTTCGAGACCCTGCCCCGCATCGTGGATACGGGCCACTAAAGCACTTGAGCCGGGCGGCCATAGCCGCCCGTGCTCCTCCCCCGAGGGCTTCGGCAGAAGAAGCCTTCCGGCGAGGAGCTGACATCGAGAGGCGCCTTTATTTAAGCCTCAACCCTTTCAGCATTTCGGAAGATTATTTGGTATGAACACCCTGTCGAACAGTTTGACTAAGGCCCAGAACGAGAGCATCGCCAGCAATGGCCTCTCGCAGGGTGACGTGTCCGACTTCTTCGCTCTTCTAAAACCCCGGGTGATGTTCCTCGTCGTTTTCACGGCGCTCGTCGGCATGGTCGTCAGCCACCCGGACGTGAATCCTCTTCTGGCTTTCGTCTCCTTGCTGATGATCGCCGTCGGTGGCGGCGCTTCGGGCTGCCTGAACATGTGGTGGGACGCGGACATCGACGCGATCATGACCCGCACCCGCAAGCGCCCGATCCCGGCCGGCAAGATCCAGCCCAACGAGGCCCTGGCCTTCGGCCTGACCCTCTCCGCGGGCTCGGTGCTGATCCTGGGCCTTGCCAGCAACTGGCTGGCGGCGGGCCTCTTGGCCTTCACCATCTTCTTCTACGTCGTCATCTATTCCATGTGGCTGAAGCGTTCGACGCCGCAGAACATCGTGATCGGCGGCGCTGCGGGCGCCCTGCCCCCGATCGTGGCACAGGCAGCCGTGACCGGCTCCGTGGCATGGGACAGCGTCATCCTCTTCGCCATCATCTTCATGTGGACGCCGCCCCATTTCTGGGCGCTGGCCCTGGTGAAGTCGGGCGATTACGAGCGCGCGGGCGTCCCCATGATGCCGAATGTCGCCGGTCCGGATTCCACCCGCTTCCAGATCCTCGCCTACACGGTGCTGCTCGCTCCGCTTGGCATGGCGCCGGTGTTCTTCGGCTTCGGCGGTCTCGCCTATGCTATCATCTCGCTCATCGGCGGCCTCGGCATGCTGGCGCTCGCGGTTCAGGTCTATCGCCTTCGCGAAGGCGAACCTGCCATGCGCGTGGCCCAGCAGCTCTTCGGCTTCTCGATCCTCTACCTGTTCCTGCTGTTCGCCACGCTTCTCGCGGAGCACGGCTTCGGCTTCTTCCAGCCGGTCATGGGGTAAAGCGATGACGGACCGCAATTCCTATCGCCTCACTCCCGAGGAAGAGCAGCGCCGCAAGCGCCGCTCCCGCGCTTTGGGCCTGACGCTCGGCATTCTCTGCCTCCTGCTGTTCGCAATCACGATTGCGAAGCTTGGACCCCAGGTCCTGAATCGTCCGTTGTGAGATCAGAATGACCGAAGCACCGCATAACCAGCGCAAGATGCACCGTACCGCATGGGCCTGCCTCGGCGTGGTCGTGGGCATGGTCGGCCTCGCCTACGCTTCGGTGCCGCTCTACGATCTCTTCTGCAAGGTGACGGGCTTCGACGGCACGCCGATTGCCCGCGACAGCAACACTTCGGATGTCATGGACCGCACCATTGCCGTGCGCTTCGACGCCAACGTGGCGCCCGGCCTGAGCTGGCGCTTCTCGCCGGAAAAGCCCGAAGTTACGGTAAAGCTCGGCGAGACCACGACGGTCTATTACAAGGTCACCAACACGGGCACCAAGCCCGCCACCGGCATTGCGACCTACAACGTCCAGCCGGACCTTGCGGGCACCTATTTCTCGAAGCTCGAATGCTTCTGCTTCACGGAGCAGACCCTGAAACCGGGAGAAACCCTGGAATCGGCGGTCGTGTTCTATATCGATCCGCGCCTCGTGCAGGATTCCGACGTGAAGGATCTCTCTTCCATCACGCTCTCCTACACTTACTTCCCGTCCAAGGGCGGGCAGCCGGTGGCGGAGGCGACCTCTTCAACCCAACCCACCGTTCAATAAGGAACGTGACAAGCTGGGCAGAAACGTCCTAAAGCGAAGTCACAATCGAGGCACGGAGACGACTAAAATGGCCGAGGCTCACGCCAAGAACCACGATTACCACATTCTTGAACCGAGCCCGTGGCCGTTGATCGGTGCGGTCAGCGCCTTCCTGATGGCAGCCGGGTTCGTGACCTGGTGGAAGGGCATCGCCTTCGGCAGCATGCACCTGGGCCCCTACATCTTCGGCGCGGGCATCATCGGCGTGCTTTACACCATGATCGCATGGTGGAGCGACGTGGTGCGCGAGGCCAATACGGGCTCCCATACCCGCGTGGTTCAGCTGCATCACCGCTACGGCATGCTGATGTTCATCGCTTCCGAAGTGATGTTCTTCGCAGCCTGGTTCTGGGCTTACTTCGATGCCGCTCTCTATGCCGGCGACCCGCAGCTCTACTCGCGCGTCGAGGCGCTCGGCGGCGTGTGGCCCCCGAAGGGCATCGAGACCTTCGATCCCTGGCACCTGCCCCTGCTCAACACCCTGATCCTGCTGACCTCCGGCACCACGGTCACCTGGGCGCACCATGCGCTTCTGCACAATGACCGCCAGGGCCTCAAGACCGGCCTGTGGCTCACGGTTCTCCTCGGCATCGTGTTCAGCTTCGTGCAGGCCTACGAGTACAGCCATGCGGCCTTCGGCTTCAGCGGCAACATCTACGGCGCCACCTTCTTCATGGCGACGGGCTTCCACGGCGCGCACGTGATCATCGGAACGATCTTCCTGGCCGTCTGCCTGCTGCGCGCCTATCGCGGCGACTTCACGCCCAAGCAGCACCTCGGCTTCGAATTCGCCGCCTGGTACTGGCACTTCGTGGACGTGGTGTGGCTGTTCCTCTTCGCCGCCATCTACGTGTGGGGCTACGGCGGATACGCTGCCGGCCACTAAAGCCGCTCGCGAAAAGACTTTGACAAGGGCGGCTTTCGAGCCGCCTTTCGTTTTTCAGGCTCACCTTCCCATTTGAGGGACGGCTCTCACTCGGAGAAACACCGTGGCCCAAGAACAATCCGCCTCCCCGCCTGTCATCACCGGCCTCAAAGGCCTGTGCCCGCGCTGCGGGAAAGGGCACCTGTTCCAGGGCTTCCTGAAGGTGCGGCCGAAATGCGAGGTCTGCGGCCTCGATTTCGCCTTTGCGGATTCCGGCGACGGCCCGGCCTTCTTCGTCATGTCCATCGTCGGCATCGTCGTGGTCGGGCTCGCCCTCTGGGTCGAATTCACCTTCGCGCCGCCGATCTGGCTGCACTTCGTCATGTGGACGGCCTTGAGCATCGCTTTGAGCCTCGCTCTCGTGCGGCCCTCGAAAGGCGTGCTGGTCGCGCTTCAGTACCACCACAAGGCTGCGGAAGGGCGCATCCAGAAGTGACCGCCATCCCAAGCAAGAGCCGCTCGCTCATCCTGCCGGCCATCGCCTCCCTCATCGCCCTGGCGATCCTCATCGGCCTCGGCACATGGCAGCTTCAGCGCAAGGCCTGGAAGGAAAATCTGATCCAGCAGATCGAAGCCCGCGCCTATGGCGAGCCGGGCGCCCTTCTGCCCGAATCGGAATGGGCCGTCTGGCGGGCGGATCAGGACGAGTTCCGGAAGGTTCGGGTGACGGGCACCTTCCTGCACGATCTGGAGGCTCCCGTTTACGGCCTCGCGCCGGGCTCGCGCCAGGGCGCGCCGCTTCAGGGCTACTACATCATCACGCCCTTGAGGCTCGCCACGGGCCGGATCGTGATGGTCAATCGCGGCTTCGTGCCTACCGACCTGAAGAACCCGGCCACGCGCCCGCAATCCCAGCTCGACGGAGAGGTCACGGTCACTGGCCTCGTGCGGGCGCCGGAAGCGCGCACCCTATTCACGCCCAATGACGATCCGGGCAAGAACCTCTGGTTCGCCCGCAATCCTCAAGCCATCGCCCAGGCTCGTGGGATCGAAGGCGTCGCCCCCTTCCTCATCGACGCCGATGCCACGCCTAATCCGGGCGGCTGGCCGCGCGGCGGGCAGACCCAGCTGACACTCCCCAACAACCACCTGCAATATGCCGTCACCTGGTTCGGTATCGCGCTCACGCTTGTTGCCGTCTTCGTCGCCTTTGCCTGGAGACGGGTTCAGCCAAGCTGAAAGAGGAAGAAGAATCCGAAGCCGAGGATCACGAAACCGGCGCTGACGATCTTCGCCACGGACAGGTACTTCAGGAGCACCCGCGTCTCCTCGCGGCGCTCCGCCCGCTCGGCACGGGTCATCGTCTCCTGCGCCTTGATCTGCTGCGCATAGAGCGAGGTCGTCATGTCGTTGCTGGTGGCGCCGTCTTTCTCCAGCTCGATGCGTTGGGCCATCACGCCGATGATGAGGCCAATGATGCCCAAGCCCAAAAAGCCCGCGATCAGGTAGGCGCCCAGGGCGAAGCCCGCGAGCACGGCGATCAAGATGGGAAGCAGGATCCAGTCGATAACGGTCATCCGCATCGGTATGCTCCAAGAAGAGCGAAGCGACAGGCTTGCCTGTTGAGCAGGAATATATATCATTTTTCTCATGTTCACGCTGATGATGACCGCAACCCTTCTTATGACGCGCCTTGCAGGGCGTGCAGGAGAGGCTTTGCGCATCTGAAGCGTCGAGCATTTTCCCAAGCCCTGCGGAGACGAGCAGGGCTTTGCAGGTTCGGTTCGCCTCCGCCTTTTCCCAAGGAGAGCACCGTGACCATTCCTCCCGTATCTTCCGAAGAGCTCACGATCCGGGCGACCCGCCCGAGTGATTGCGAGGCCATTGCCGCGCTTGCGAGCCTGCCCGGCTATCGCTGGGGGACCCTGCGGATGCCGCACCAGACACCCGAAGAGACACGCAAATGGCTCGAGAGCCTGGGCGCCAACAACGTCAGCCTCGCCGCCTTTCTGAACGAGCAGATCGTGGGGCATATCGGACTGACCCGCTTAGCCGGCCGGCGCGCCCATGCCGCGAATATCGGCATGGGGGTCCACGACGATCATCGCGGTCGGGGCATCGGCTCCAGCCTGCTGCGGGAAGTGCTCATGATTGCCGATGACTGGCTCAACCTGAATCGGATCGAGTTGACGGTCTATGTCGACAATGCTCCCGCCATCGCGCTTTACAAGCGGAACGGTTTCGAGGTCGAAGGCACCCACCGGAGCTTCGCCTTCAGGGGCGGCTCCTTCGTGGATGCCCATGCCATGGCCCGGATAAAACCTTGAGCCTGCGTCCGGTTGCGGCTTGCCGCAACCGGCTCATCCTCCTAATGTCCGCCCGAATTTCCAGGAGATAGACCGTGCTCCATGTCTCGACCCGCGGGGAAGCCCCCGCGCTTGGCTTTTCCGATGCGCTTCTGGCCGGCCTCGCCAGGGACGGCGGCCTCTACATGCCGGAAAAATGGCCGAGCCTGACGACGGAGACGATCAAAGGCTTTGCCGGAAAATCCTATGCGGATGTAGCCAAAGCCGTGCTCGGCCCGCTGGTGGATGGCGACATTCCCGCTGCCGATCTCAGCCGCATGATCGACGAATCTTACGCCTCGTTCCGGCACGATGCCGTCTGCCCGCTGACGCAGCTCGACGACAACCTCTTCCTGCTCGAACTCTTCCACGGCCCGACGCTCGCCTTCAAGGACGTGGCGATGCAGCTGCTCGGCCGTCTCATGGATCATGTGCTTAAAAACCGCGGCGCCCGCGCCACCATCGTCGGCGCGACCTCGGGCGATACGGGCAGCGCGGCGGTCGAGGCATTCAAGGGCCTCGATCAGGTCGACATCTTCATCCTCTATCCGCATGGCCGCGTGTCGGACGTGCAGCGCCGCCAGATGACGACGGTGGCCTCGCCCAACGTGCATGCGCTCGCGGTGGAAGGCACGTTCGACGACTGCCAGAACATGGTGAAGGCCATGTTCAGCAATTCCCGCTTCCGCGACGAGCTGCAGCTCTCGGGCGTGAACTCCATCAACTGGGCGCGCGTGGCGGCGCAGGCCGTGTACTACTTCACCGCTGCCGCCGCCCTCGGCGGTCCGCATCGCCCCGTCTCCTTCTCCGTGCCCACCGGCAATTTCGGCGACATTCTCGCGGGCTGGGTCGCCAAGAAGATGGGTCTTCCCATCGACCGCCTGATGATCGGCACCAACGCCAACGACATTCTCGCGCGCACGCTGAACACCGGCACCTACGAGATGAAGGGCGTCGAGGCCACGACCTCGCCGTCGATGGACATCCAGATCTCCTCGAATTTCGAGCGCCTGCTGTTCGAATCTTACGGCCGCGACGGCGAAGCGATCCGCCGCCTGATGGCGAGCCTCAACCAGTCGCGTTCGTTTACCATCGATGCAGGCCCGCTCGCGCGCATCCGCGAGGAGTTTTCAGCGCATGCCGTGAACGAGGCGAATGTCGCCGACGAGATGGCGCAGACCTATCGCAACACCGGTTACGTTCTCGATCCGCACAGCGCCGTCGGCACGCGTGCCGCACGCGCGCTCTTGAAGGACAAGCCGGAAGTGCCCGTGGTCGCGCTCTCCACCGCGCATCCCGCCAAGTTCCCGGATGCGGTCGAGCGCGCGACAGGCATCCGCTCCGCGCTCCCGGCGCACATGGCGGATCTGATGGAGCGCAAGGAGAGCTTCTCGGTTCTTCCCAACGACCAATCGGCCATCGAGCGCTTCATCCGCGAGCGCGCCCGCGCGATCAAAGGCGCTGCTGCATGAACGAGCATTTCGTCCGCGAGAAGCGCGTCGACATCACGAGGCTCGCCAACGGCCTGACGGTCGCGACCGAGCATATGCCGGAGATCGCCACCGCCACCCTCGGCGTGTGGGTCGGCACCGGCTCGCGGCATGAGCAGGCGCACGAGCACGGCCTGTCGCACCTCATTGAGCACATGGCCTTCAAGGGCACGGCGCGCCGCTCCGCGCGACAGATCGCGGAAGACATCGAGAATGTGGGCGGCGACATCAACGCCGCGACCAGCGTCGAATATACGAGCTACACCGCGCGCGTGTTGGGCGAGAACGTGGACGTCGCCCTCGACGTGCTGGGCGACATTCTCATCAACTCCGCTTACGACGAAGCGGAGCTTGCCCGCGAAAAGAGCGTGATCCTGCAGGAATACGCCGCTGTCGAGGATACGCCCGACGATCTGATCTACGACGCCTTCATGGAAACGGCCTTCGCGGCCCAGCCCGTCGGCCGTCCGATCCTCGGCACGCCGGACACGATCAAGAGCTTCGACCAGGATACGATCCGCGCGTTTCTCGCCCGCGAATACATTCCATCGAAGATGGTGCTCGCCGCTGCGGGCAATGTCGATCACGCGCAGATCGTGGAGACGGCGGAGCGCCTTTTCGGCGCGATGCCCGCCGCCGACATCCGTGAGCCGGAATCGGGACATTACACGGGCGGCGAGCGGCGCATCCAGCGCAAGCTCGAACAGGCCAACATCGTGCTCGGCCTGCCGGGCCTGTCGTTCAAGGACCCTGGCTATTACGGCGCGCATCTCTTTGCTCATATCCTCGGCGGCGGCCTCACGTCGCGCCTGTGGCACGAAGTGCGCGAGACGCGTGGCCTCGCCTATTCCATCGATTCCTTCCACTGGCCCTTCTCCGATTGCGGCCTGTTCGGCATCGGCGCGGGCACGGCCGGATCGGATGTGAAGGAACTCGCCAAAGTCACCCTCGACTGCATGCGTCAGGCCACGACCGACATCAGCGAGATCGAGATGATCCGCGCCAAGGCGCAGATGAAGGTGGCCCTGCTGACGGCGCTTGAGACACCCGGCGGACGGATCGAGCGCATGGCGCGCCAGCTCCTGTCCTGGGGCCGCATCGTCGGCAGCGACGAGATCGTCAAGAAGGTGGACGCTCTCGACCAGGAGCATGTGCGCGAAGCAGGCCGCCGCCTCCTGCAAGGGGCGCCGACCGTCGCGGCCATCGGCCCCATCAAGGGCCTGCCCTCCCTCGATGCCATTACGGCGGGCCTGCGCGGCTGATTTGAGCCCGCGCATTCCGCTACGTTATGTCCATTTCTCCTCAATCCCGCCGCAAAGGGCCTCCATGCGCGTGGTTAACGATAAAAACTGAGTCATGCGGACAAGTGGGGGCTGGTTAAGGCTTCGGCTTGCCCTCAAGCTCCCTGACCGGTACCAATTCGCCTTCGACTTTTGGACCGGACGAAAGAACCGAAGCGGTGCGTATCGTATCTTTCGCCATAGCCTTCCTTCTGGCGGCGTTTTTGGGGCTGGCCTTGCCAACGAGCGGCTGGGCGGTGGAATCCGTGCGCGTCGACCCCAAGGTGAAGGCCATCGACCTCACGCCCGCCATCGAGCGCTACAAGTCGGACGGCGACGAAATCCGCATCTCCACGGCTCCGGGCCGCGACGGCATCGTCCGCCGCATCGCCGTGAAGGCACGCGAATCCGGCACCCGTCCGGACTGGATCGTCTTCGCACTCACCAACGACACCGACGAGCAGGTGGACCGCCTCCTGGTCGCCCCGCATTTCCGGCTCACCAGCTCCGGCGTCATCTGGCCCGACCTCGGCGCTTCGCGCCTCGCCGCCATCACGGCGAGCCAGGGCATTCGCCCCGAACGCGATGACAGCCCGGACGCGGACGTGTTCCTCATCACGCTCGATCCCGGCACCACCGTCACCTTCGTGGCCGAGCTGCGCACCGACAACCTGCCCCAGCTCCATCTCTGGGACGGAGACGCCTACAAGGAGCGCGTGAACGGGCTGACGCTCTACAAGGGCATCATCATCGGCATCGCGGGCCTGCTCGCTCTGTTCCTCACCATCGTGTTCGTGGTGAAGGGCGCCCTCATCTTCCCCGCAGCCGCAGCCCTGGCCTGGGCGGTTCTGGCCTATGCCAGCATCGATTTCGGCTTCTTCCAGCGCGTATTTCCGATCTCCGAGGTCACCGAACAGATCTATCGCGCGGGTGCAGAGGCGGTGCTCGCGGCAACGCTGCTCGTGTTCCTCTTCGCCTATCTCAACCTGAACCGCTGGCATGTGCGCTACAGCCATGTGACAGCCTTCTGGCTCGCCTTCCTGGGCGCGCTCCTGATGCTCGCCATCGTCGATGCATCTGTGGCTTCCGGCGTGGCGCGCATGTCGATTGCTGCGGTGGCAGGCATCGGCTTCGTGCTCGTGATTCATCTGGCGACCCACGGCTATGACCGCGCCATCATGCTCGTGCCCACCTGGCTTCTGCTGATCGCATGGACGGTGGCGGCGAGCTTCACGGTGATCGGCCAGCTGTCCTCCGACCTCGTGCCCCCTGCCCTCGTCGGCGGCCTCGTGCTCATCGTCATGCTCATCGGTTTCACCGTGATGCAGCATGCCTTTGCCGGCGGCGGTTTCGCTCGCGGCTTCGTCAACGACACCGAGCGCCGGGCGCTGGCCCTCGCAGGCGCGGGCGACATCGTGTTCGATTGGGACGTGGTCTCCGACAACATCTTCGTCAGCCCCGAGATCGAGCATCAGCTCGCCCTGAAGCGCGGCGCGCTCGAAGGTCCCGCCTCCGCATGGCTCGACCTGATCCACCCCTTCGACAAGGACCGCTACCGGCTCGCTCTCGACACCGTCATCGAGCAGCGCCGTGGCCGCCTCGTGCAGGATTTCCGACTGCGCTCCTCCTCGAACGCACATCACTGGTTCCGCCTGAAGGCACGCCCCGTCATCGGCTCCGACGGCGAAGTCATCCGCATCGTCGGCACGCTGGCCGATGTGACGACCAGCAAGAACGCCGAAGAGCGCCTGCTGCACGATGCCGTGCACGACAACCTCACGAGCCTGCCGAACCGCCAGCTCTTCTACGACCGCCTCGAGGCCGCGCTGACCTTCGCAAGCCAGGACGATTCTTTGCGTCCGACCGTACTCGTGATCGACATCGACAAGTTCAAGGAAGCTAACGAGCAATCCGGCTATGCCGCCGGCGACTCGATCCTGCTCACGCTCTCGCGCCGTCTCAGCCGCCTGCTGAAGCCGCAGGACACATTGGCGCGCATCGCGGGCGACGAGTTCGCGATCATACTGCTCTCCGAGCGCGAGCCGGACCGCATCATCGCCTTCGCAGATATGGTTCGTCGCATCGTGACGACACCTGTGACTTACTCCGAGCGCGAGATCTTCCTCACCGCCTCTATCGGCATTGCCTTGCATGATCCGCAGATCGCGGCGCGGCGCGAAGAGGTTCTGCGCAACGCGGAGATCGCCATGGCGCATGCGCGCCGTCACGGCGGCGACCGCATCGAGGTATTCCGTCCTACCATGCGCTCGGATCGCAGCGACCATTTCACCATGGAAAGCGATCTGCGCCATGCGCTCGAGCGTGGCGAGATGAAGGTGCTGTTCAAGCCCATCGTGCGCCTCGAAGACCGCACCATCGCCGGTTTCGAATCCATGCTGCGCTGGGATCATCCGCGCCTGGGCCGCATCTCGCCCGACGACTTCATGTCGATTGCCGAAGAGACTGGCCTCATCGTCAAGCTCAGCGTGTTCCTGCTGGAGCAGACCGCGCGGGAACTCGCCATCTGGCAGAGCGCCCTGGAGGTCGAGCCGCCGATCTTCGCCAGCGTGAACATGTCGAGCCATCACCTCCTGCGCCACGATCTGCTGCAGGATGTGAAGACCGTGATCGCCCGTACACGCGTTCTGCCTGGTTCGCTGAAGATCGAGATGACGGAAAATCTCGTGATGGAGAACCCGGAATATTCGGCACAGATGCTGGCGCGCCTGCGCGATCTCGGCGCCGGGCTCTCCCTCGACGATTTCGGCACCGGCTATTCCGCCCTCTCCTATCTGCTGCGCTTCCCGTTCGACACGCTGAAGGTCGACGAATCCTTCGTGCGCCAGATGGCTTCAGGCAACCCGGTCATCCTGCGTTCCATCATCAAGATGGCGCATGAGCTCGGCATGGAGATCGTCGCGGAAGGAGCGGAGAGCGAGTCGGAAGCCATCGAGCTCTACCAGCTCGGGTGCGAATATGCGCAAGGCCCCGTCTTCGGTGAGCCGATGTCGGTCGCGCAGGCCCGTCAGCTCGTGGGCGCCACAACCACGGAAGCCGCGTAAAATCTCAGGCGTGGCCCGCTTCCATGGACAGCATTGCGGGCTCGATGCCGATGCGCCGCAAAGCCATCTCGTAACGGATATCGGCAGGCGTGGTGAAGATCAGCTCCGCATCGGCGGGGCAGTTCAGCCAGCCATTGGCCTGGAGCTCCATTTCGAGCTGGCCCGCACCCCAACCCGCATAGCCGAGGGCGAGCACGGCCTCCCGGGGGCCGCGTCCCTGAGCGATGGCGCGCAGGATGTCGATGGTCGCGGTCAGGCACACGCCGTCATCGATGGGCAGGGTCGATTGCGCGATATGGTAATCGGGCGAGTGCAGCACGAAGCCACGGCTCGTCTCCACCGGGCCGCCCATGAGAACCTGCATGCGCCCCACCTGTTGCGGCAGGTGGATGCGGTCCATCTCGGGCACGATCTCGAGCTGCACCAGGAGGTCCGGCATGTTCACGTTTGCGGCAGGGCGATTGAGAATGATACCCATGGCCCCTTCCGGAGAGTGGGCGCAGACATAGATCACCGCACGGGCGAAGCGCTCGTCCGCCATGCCGGGCATTGCCACGAGCAATTGCCCATCGAGGAACGGGGAGCCGGCGCCATAGGGATCTTGTTGAAAGCTCATATCTCGCAATCTGCCTTGCTGCTGGGCTAAGCCAACCCGATCACGGGATCGTGGATGGCGGACCCGAATAGAAAACGCATAAAGGAAGCGCCTCAGGGAGGCGTCAGTTCCATGACAACGACATTTCGCATTGCCGCATCAGCCATTTTCGTGATCCTGTCCTCCTTCTCCGCGTTTGGACAGTCCTCTCCCGCGTCGACCTCGGCGCAGGGGTTCCATTCGCAGGTGCGGCTTTTGTCCGGCGGCAGGCAGGGCGAAAGCTGGCTTTCCGGCATCGAGATCAAGCTCGACCAGGGTTTCAAGACCTATTGGCGCAACCCAGGCGAATCCGGCCTGCCGCCAAGCTTCGACTGGTCGGCCTCGGAGAATGTCGCCTCCGTGGAGGTGCAATGGCCCGCCCCCAAGCGCCATGAGGATGCGGCGGGCGTGGCCTATGTCTATAGCCGCGATGTCGTCCTGCCAGTTCTGGTGAAGCCCAAGGACACCGGCAAGCCGATCAAGCTGGCGCTCGCCGTCGATTACGGGATCTGCAAGGACATCTGCATCCCGGCTCATGCGGATCTGAGCGTGGCGCTCACGGAATCAGCGCCCCAGCGCGCTGTCATCGAGCAGGCCATGGCCAAGGTTCCACGGCGGCAGGGGCTTGGCGAGCAGGCAGATCTCTCCATCCTCTCGGCTGTTTCGCCCGCTGCGGGCACAACGCATTTCGTCGTCACGGTCCGCGCGCCGGCAGGCACGTCTCCCGCGCTCTTCACGGAAGGGCCGGAGAACTGGTATTTCTCGACCTCCAAGGTCGGCCCCGAGAGCAGCGCCGTGACAACGACACGCTTCTTCACCGTGACGGTGGAAGAAAAGCCGAAGGATGCATCCGGCCCAATTCCCCTCACCCTCACGCTTGTTGCGGGCGAGAAGGCGGTCGAGACGCAAGTGAGTCTCGACGCAGGCAATTCATCGCGCTAGTGAAGGCCATCATATCCTGACGGATGAGCTTCGGAGAATCATGCATGCCTATCCAGGTTGGAGACCGCCTTCCCCAGATCACCTTCCGCGTGATGACCGCGGAAGGGCCCGTCGCCAAGACGACGGACGATCTCTTCAAAGGACGTAAAGTCGTGCTCGTGGCGGTTCCCGGCGCCTTCACGCCCACCTGCCACCGCAATCACCTGCCCGGCTACGTGCAGCGCGCCGAGGAGATCAAAGCGAAGGGCGTGGATTCCATCCTCGTGACCGCCGTCAACGACGTGTTCGTCATGGACGCCTGGGCCAAGTCCTCCGGCGCAGAGGGCATCGAGTTCCTGTCGGACGGCAACGGTGATTTCGCCAAGGCGATCAAGCTGACCATGGACGGCACGGGCTTCGGCCTTGGCGTCCGCTCGCAGCGTTATTCCATGGTGGTGGAAGACGGCGTCGTGAAGGCGATCAACGTGGAAGACACGCCGTCGAAGGCGCAGGTGTCGGGCGCTGAGAACATCCTGAAGGATCTCTGATCCTTCTCAAATCGCAGAACATCAAGCCCTGCTCGCTTGAACGCGAGCGGGGCTTCTTTTTTAAGCTCGCCTCTTCTTGAAGGGCTGCATGGCGGCCACCGCCAGCTCGTCGACGCGAATGTTGATGGGATCGTCAGCGTGGCCCTTCACCCAATGCCACGCCACGTCGTGACGGGATGCGGCCTCGTCGAGCTCGCGCCAGAGATCCTCGTTCTTCACGGGCTTGTTGTCGGCGGTGCGCCAGCCGCGGCGCTTCCAGTTGTGCATCCATTGCGTGATGCCCTGGCGCACATATTGGGAATCCGTGAACAGGTCGACCGCGCAGGAACGCTTGAGCGCGTTGAGTCCCTCGATCGCGGCGCGGATTTCCATGCGGTTGTTGGTGGTGTGAGCCTCGCCGCCGGAGACTTCCTTCTCACTTCCCTTGAAGAACAGGATCGCGCCCCAGCCGCCCGGCCCGGGATTTCCCGAGCAGGCGCCGTCGGTATAAATCAGAACGCGTTCAGCATCGCTCATGCCAGGATCACTCATGCCTCGAGTCCATATTCGCGGGCGTGCTTCACATGGCGATGGAAGTGGAGCTTGCGGTCGTATTCCAGCGGGTCCTTCGGCTTCACGAGCGCGCCCGGCGGCACGTTGAGCCAGTCCACCAGACGCGTCAGCATGAAGCGCATGGCGGAGCCCCGGCACAGAACCGGCAATGCTTCGATCTCCTCAGGCGTCAAACGGCGAACGGCCTGATAGCCCGCAAGTAGCGCCTGGCCCTTCGTGAGATTGAACGACCCGTCCTGCTCGAAGCACCAGGCATTGAGGCAGATGGCGACGTCGTAGGCGAAGGAATCCGTGCAGGCGAAATAGAAGTCGATCAGCCCCGACACTTCGGAGCCGATGAAGAACACGTTGTCCGTGAAAAGATCGGCATGGATGATGCCCGACGGCAGGTCCTTCGGCCATGCACCCTGCAGATGATCGAGCTCGCGCTTTGTGCGCTCCGCCAAGCCGCCGGAAACCGTATCGGCCTGCGCTTCAGCCTGCGCGAAAAGCGGCGCCCATGCATCGAGCGAAAGCGCATTCGGCCGGTTCATCGCGAAATCCTGACCGGCGAGATGCAGCTGCGCGAGCGCTCGGCCTAGAGACTCGCAATGCTTCGCCGTGGGACGGCGCATGGCGATGCCTTCAAGGAAGGTGATGATGACGGCGGGACGGCCCGCGATCCGGCCGAGAGGCTTTCCCTCACGGTTGTTGACCGGCAGCGGGCAGTTCAGGCCTTTGTTCGCCAGATGCTGCATGAGCCCAAGGAAGAAGGGCAGATCGCCTTCCCTCACCCGCTTCTCGTACAGCGTGAGGATGTAGGAACCTTGCGTGGTGTGGAGGAAATAGTTGGTGTTCTCCACGCCCTCGGCGATGCCCTTATAGGAGAGTACCGTGCCGATATCGTAGGTTTCGAGAAAGCTTGCGAGCTCCTCGTCGCTGACTTCCGTATAGACTGCCACTGTTTACTCCGCCGCCTGCTCACGCAACTCGCGCGGCAAAGGAAAGAACACGCTCTCGTCCGCTGTCGACACGCTCTCCACCGACACCGCGTAGCGCTCGGCGAAAGCGTCGATGATCTCTTCCACCAGGATCTCCGGCGCGGAGGCGCCTGCGGTGATGCCGAGGCGGCGGATGTTTCCGAACAGCGACCAGTCGATATCGTCGGCGCGCAGGATCAGGCGCACCACGGGGCAGCCTTCCCGCTCGGCCACTTCGCGCAGGCGCTGCGAGTTGGAGGAATTGGGCGAGCCCACCACGATCATGGCATCGACCTGCGGCGCCACGCGCTTGACCGCGCCCTGGCGGTTCGTGGTGGCGTAGCAGATGTCTTCCTTGTGCGGGCCGACGATGGAAGGAAAGCGCTGCTTCAGGGCCTCCACCATGTCCTGGGTGTCGTCGACGGAGAGGGTCGTCTGCGTGACGAAGGCCAGGTTCTCCGGGTCAGCAGGCTGGAGGCGGGCAATGTCGTCCACGGTCTCGACCAGGGTCGCCGCCCCTGCGGGCAGCTGGCCCATGGTGCCGATCACTTCCGGATGGCCCGTATGGCCGATCAGGATGATGTGACGGCCACGCTTGTGGTGGACCTGCGCCTCCCGGTGGACCTTGGTCACCAGGGGGCATGTGGCGTCGATGGCGAAGAAATTCCGGGCCTGGGCCGCCTCCGGCACCGATTTGGGAACCCCGTGGGCCGAGAAGATGACGGGGGCGTTGGTATCGGGGATCTCGTCGAGCTCCCGCACGAAGACCGCGCCCTTCCGCTTCAGGTTTTCCACCACGTATTTGTTATGTACGATCTCGTGGCGCACATAGACCGGCGCCCCATGGATCGCCAGCGCCTTCTCGACGGCGTCGATGGCGCGGACGACCCCGGCGCAGAAACCGCGCGGGGCGCAGAGCAGGATGTCGAGGGCTGGCTTCGTCATGATCCCGCGATGTGGCGAGACGAGGCGCCTCCTGTCAAGCGGGAGCGACGGTTATTCGCGGGTTGGCTGCTTTGCCTCATTCAGAGAGTGCGACAGCCCTACAGTGTCATTCCCGGCCGGAGCGCAGCGGAGGGGAAGGGAATCCATAGCGCAGCGCTTGAACGTGGATCCCCTTCCCTCGCTGACGCTCGCCGGGGATGACACAACTGGTCTCGGCGCTCCCCTGTCAGACCATCCCTCCCGCAAGGGAGAAGGAATAGCGGCAAGATGCGCCAAGAAAGGCTCGCCCTCGTGGAAAAGACTCCCTAGAAAGGGTGTAACCCCCTCACGAGATTTCGATTGCCCGATGGCCAGCAGCGCAGCCTCCCACGTCAGCTTTCTTCCTCCCATCCTGACCTTCTGCGGGGCGGCGGTGATCGCCGTGCCCGTTTTCCGGTTCCTCGGCCTCTCCGCCGTCCTCGGCTATCTGGCGGCTGGGGTCGCCATCGGCCCCTCGGGCTTAAGTCTGGTCGAGGACCCTCAAACCATTGCCACGGTCGCGGAGCTTGGCGTCGTCCTGCTGCTCTTCATCATCGGGCTTGAGCTGAAGCTGTCCCACCTCTGGTCCATGAAGCGGGACATTTTCGGCTTAGGCTTTGCCCAGTTGGCCATCACCGCGCTCTGCCTCGGTGGGGCATCGCTTGCCGTGGGCCTCAGCCCCAACGCCGCTTTCGTCACGGGCATCGCGGTGGCGCTCTCGGCTACCGCCATCGCCCTTCAGATGCTGGGAGAGCGCAACGATCTCCAGACCGCTTACGGGCAGCGTTCCTTCGCCATTCTGCTGTTCCAGGACCTTTCCGTCGTCCCCATTCTCGCGATCCTGCCGCTTCTCGCCTCCGGCACGGCGGTCGAGGGAGGCTCGGTTACGGACAGGCTCCTGGCCGCCGCTGAAGCCCTTGCCGCCATCGCAGCCGTGGTTCTGGTCGGCCGATACGGGCTGAACCCGTTCTTCCGCATCCTGGCGCGCACCGGCTCCCGCGAGGTGATGACCGCATCGGCGCTGCTGGTGGTGCTGGGCGCTGCACTGCTGATGCAGGAAGTCGGCCTGTCCATGGCCATGGGCGCGTTCCTCGCCGGACTGCTGCTGGCGGAGTCGAACTTCCGGCACCAGCTGGAGGCGGATATCGAGCCCTTTCGCGGCATGCTGCTCGGCCTGTTCTTCATGAGCGTGGGCATGTCCATCGATCTGGCGCTCGTGCGTCAGCAATGGGTGCTGCTGGCAATTGCCGCCCCTGTCGTGATCATCGGCAAGACGCTTCTGATCACCATTCTCTCGCGCCTGTTCGGCGCCACATGGCGCGAAGGGCTGCGGTCCGGCACGTTGCTTTGCACCGCGGGCGAGTTCGCCTTCGTGCTCCTGCCCGTCGCCATGGCCGCAGGACTGATGTCTTCCAGCGAAGCGCAGACCGTGACGGCGCTTGCCGCCATCACCATGCTGCTCGGCCCGATCTTCTCGACCCTGGTCGAGAAGGCCCTTCTCTCGCGGCCGGAGCGCGCGGACGAACATGGCATGGACGATCTTCTCGGGCAGGAAGGCGAAATTTCGAGCCGCGTTCTCGTCATCGGCTTCGGCCGCTTCGGGCAGATCGTGAATCAAGTGCTGCTGTCGCAGAACATCAACGCAACCGTCATCGACAACAATGTGGAGCGTGTGCGCGACGCGGCCCGCTTCGGCCTGAAGATTTATTATGGCGATGGAACCCGTCTCGATGTGCTGCGCGCGGCAGGCGCCGAGAAAGCGGAAATGATCTGCGTCTGCACGGACGAGCCCGAGACTATCGGGAAGATCGCCGAGATTCTTCGCGAGAACTTTCCCAATGCCCGCAGTTTCGTGCGCGCCTTCGACCGCATTCATGCGGTCGAACTCCTGAAGATCGGCGTCGACTATCAGCTTCGCGAAACCTTCGAATCCGCCATCGTCTTCGGCCGCTCGGCCCTCGAGGAACTTGGGATCGAGGCGGAACTCGCCGCCAATTCCGCGCAGGATGTGCGCAAGCGCGATATTGCGCGTCTCTTCCTGCAGAAGGAAATCGGCAGCATGGGCGGTGCCGAACTTGTGGTGGGCGCCAAGATCGCACCCGAACCTCTCACTTCACCGACAGGCAAAGCCAAGGCATTGAGCCCGGAAACGCGCGACATCCTCGGCGAGGGAGTCGTCTGATGGACGCACAATCCGCGGAGCAGACGGCGAAGGCGCGCTCCGAGACACCGGTTTTCGTGCAAGGCTCGACCATGCGCCATGTGCTCGTGATGACCAGCACGGGCGCTGCCGGTCTGGTCGCCATCTTCATCGTCGATCTGGTATCGCTGCTCTACATCTCATGGCTCAACGATCCGAGCATGACAGCAGGCGTGGGCATCGCAACTGTCGTGATGTTCTTCTCGGTCTCCATCAATGTGGGCCTGATGATCCCCATCGGCGCGCTCGTCTCGCGCGCGCTCGGTGCGCGCCATTATGACGATGCGCGGCGGCTTGCGACCTCGGGCAGTCTCCTCATGGCTGCCATCGGCTTAGGTGTCAGCCTGATCGTTCTGCCTTTCCTGCCTCAGATCCTGGGAGCGATGGGTGCGAGCGGCAAGACCTTTCAGGTCGCGCACAGCTTCCTCTGGATTGCGCTGCCGACGAATGTGCTGATGGCAGGCGGCATGGCGTTCTCCACGATCCTGCGCGCGGCAGGCGACGCCAAGCGCAGCATGTACGCGACGCTCTCGGTTGCGGTCGTCACGGTTTTTCTCGACCCGATCCTGATCTTCGGCATGGGATTGAATTCGGACGGCGCCGCGATCAGCATCAATCTCGCGCGAGTGGCTTATCTCGGCGTCGGCTATCTTTATGTCACGCGCGCACACCGGCTGCTTGCAAGGCCCAGCCTGCAATCCGTGCTGCGCGATACGCGGCCCTTCTTCGCCATCGCCGTTCCCGCGATCCTCACCAATCTCGCGGCGCCTGCGGCGAACGCCTTCTTCACCGGCATCATGTCGCAGTTCGGCGATG
The DNA here is from genome assembly GCF_022346925.1 of Microvirga sp. ACRRW. Classification (GTDB taxonomy): domain Bacteria; phylum Pseudomonadota; class Alphaproteobacteria; order Rhizobiales; family Beijerinckiaceae; genus Microvirga. The sequence continues at coordinate 218,671 of NZ_JAKRNJ010000002.1, read as the reverse complement.
AGGCGATTGCCGCTTCCGCTATCATCGACCGTGTGGTTCCGGTTTCCTTCGCGGGCGTCTTCGCATTGGCGGGCGCCATCGGCCCCGTTCTGGGACAGAACTGGGGCGCCGGACGCTATGACCGCATGCGGCAGACATTGAAGGACTCGCTGACCTTCATGGTCCTCTATGTCCTGGGCGTCTGGCTGCTGCTGTTCCTGCTGCAGACGCCTATCGTCATCGCCTTCAACGCGCCGCCGCTCACCGCCGAGCTTGTGCGCTTCTTCTGCCAGCTGAGCGGTTTCATCTGGCTTTTCATCAGCCTGGTGTTCGTGGCCAACGCCTCATTCAACAATCTCGGCTATCCCCTGCTCTCTACCTTCTTCAACTGGGGGCGGGCGACGCTGGGCATGATTCCGTTTGCCTATTTCGGCGCTCAGATCGGCGGCCCGAAAGGCGCGCTGCTCGGCATCGGCGCCGGGTCCATCGTATTCGGGATCGCAGCCATCATTACTGCGTTCTGGACAATTCGACGGTTGCAGAGGCAAGCTGTCGTTATCCCCTAGAGGGGTCGAGTGAAACGCCAAGCATTCGAGGAGCCTGCCATGTTCAACTGGTTCGATCTGATGCGACAGGCACAGACCCAAACGGGCTTCGAGGCTCTGGCTCGGCAGTTCCAGCTCACGGGCGATCAGCAGCAGAGAGCCATGGCGGCCCTTATGCCGGCCTTCATCATGGGTCTCCAGCACGCCATGACCGCCAACGACCCCAACCGCTTCCTGCAATCCCTGATGAGCGGCGGCTATCAGAACTTCTGGCAGATGGCGGGACGCGCCTTCACTCCGCAAGCTGAGCAGGAAGGCCGGAGGCTGCTCGACCAGCTCTTCGGCTCCGATGAAGCAAGCAGGCGCGTTGCGCATCAAGCTGCGGATTTCGCCGGCATCGGCGTCGAGACCATGCAGCAGATCCTGCCCCTTTACGCGGGCCTTGTTGCGGGCGGGTTATCGCATTGGATGATGGCGCAATCCCAGGCCGCCCAAACCTTCACGTCGCAAGGCTCAGGCGAGAAGCCCAAACAGGATGCGTCCAATCCCTGGATGGAATTGTGGGGCGGCTGGATGAAGGCCCCGGAGCCGGAGCGCAAGCCTGCCGCCAATCCCTTTCAGGACATGATGACGAGCTTCATGCAAATGCCCCGGCCCGAGAAGCCGCAGGAGCCCGCGCCTTCGTCATCATGGAATGAGATGACGGAAAAGGGACATGAGATGCAGATGCAATATCTCAAGTCCCTTCAAGCAATCCTCAACGAGGCCTGGGGAACCGGCTCCAAGAAAGCCTGAGTAGTCTCAAGCCCGGCTCACAAGGCGAACCACCGGTCGTGTCTGACGTACGGCCTCGGCTCGCGGGGCTAGCGGCGCACGGCGGACACATCGAACCAACACCCAGGACGGCTGGTGGTGAAGCGGCTCCGCGAGCGCGCTCACCACATCGTCCCGCGTGAGGCCGATATCCTTGAGCATGCGCTCATCGAACTCGGCAAGGTTCATGACCTCTCGACGATCCTTGAAAGCTTTCGCGAGGGAGATGAGCGCGCGCGCGAACTGACCCAGAACGGAGGTTCCGGGGAAGGTCGTGGCGGGTGCTGCAGACCGGGTCATGTCGGGTCTCCTATCGCTCTCGAGAGGCTTTCACGATCATTCAGAAAAGCCGGTGAACATTCCAAAAAGTGCCAGAGAAATGCCAAAGATCTTCCATCGATCTTCCACTGGCATTCCACCTTAAGCACTTGATATTATTAGGAAAAATATTTTCTCCTTTACAACCTATACCATTCCCCTTTCATCACTTGAAACGATTGTTTGAGATATGTATCATCATTGAAATTGATAGGGAGGAAGAAGCCATGCATTTGCTCGATATCGACCAGCTCCGGACCTTCGTGGCGATTGCCGATACGGGGTCTTTCACCCGTGCGGCGGAGATCGTGCACAAGACCCAGAGCGCGGTGTCCATGCAGATGAAGCGGCTGGAGGACCGGGTCGGCAAGACCATCTTCGAGCGCGACGGGCGTCTCTCCAAGCTCACGGACGAAGGCGAGCGGCTGCTCGATTACGCGCGCCGGATCGTGCGGCTGAACGCGGAGTGCATGGCCTCCTTCACCGACCACGAGCTGACGGGCCGCGTGCGTCTCGGCCTCCCCGACGATTACGCCGACCGTTACCTGCCGGAGATCCTGGCGCGGTTTTCGCGCTCCAATCCGAAGGCCGAGGTGACGGTGATGTGCGAGCCCACGCACAACCTGATCGAGCGCGTGCAGCACGGCGACATCGACCTTGCCATCATCACGCATGTAGACCGGCGCGGCCCGTCCGAAATCGTCCGCATCGAGCAGCTTCTCTGGGTCACGTCTGCCCGTCACGGCGTGCACGAGGAGACCCCGATTCCGCTTGCGCTAGGCCGCCCCAACTGCGACTGGCGCCACTCGGCCACGGAAGCGCTGGAGAGCGCCGACCGGGCCTTCCGCGTGGCTTATGTGAGCTATCATTCGACGGCTGTCGGCGCTGCGGTTCTCGCGGGCCTTGCGGTCTCGGTTCTGCCGGAAAGCGCCGTGCGTCCCGGCATGCGGATTCTCGGCCCCTCGGACGGCTTCCCCGCCCTGCCCTCGTGCAAGATCGGCCTCATCCGCGCGCGCGGCGAGGAGAACCCGCTCGCGGATGCACTCGGCTTCCACATCAAGCAGTCGCTCGACAATCTCGGCTCGACGCGACCCGTGTACGGTGTCGCCGCCGAGTAAGCGCTACTTCCCGGCGGGCTTTCGTAGCACCAGCACGTTGCCGATGAGCGCGAACACCACGCCGACACCGGCCAGCAGCGTCCACTGATAGCCTTCGAGCAAAGTGGACACGGCAAGCGCGATGATCGGGAACAGCACCGTCGCATAGCCTGCGCGCGCGGCGCCCAGGCGGCGCAGCAGCGTGAGATAGGCCATGAAGGCCAGCACCGACGCGCCGATGGCGAGATAGAGCAGCGAGCCGACATATTTCAGGGTCGGCTCGATGATGAAGGCATTGCCGCGCACGAGATTTAGCGTCAGCAGCACCGCGCAGCCATAGGTCATGCCCCAGGCAGTGGCGGACAGAAGCGGCACGCCGCGGCGCTGCACGACCGTCGAGATCATGTTGCCGGAGCAGAAGAACAGCGTGCCCATCACGCAGAGTCCAAGCCCCTTCAGCGCAGCCGCGTTGAAGCCCGCGCCCGTGATCTCCGGCCAGAACAGGAGCCCGATGCCGGCAACGCCGATCACGCCGCCCAGCGCCACGCGCGGTTCCACCTTCTGCCGGAAGACGATGAAGGCGAGCACCAGGTTGAACACGGAAGCGAGCGAGAACACCACGGAGAGCAGGCCCGACGGCACGCTCAATCCGCCGTAATAGAACGAGATGAAGTTGAACGAGAACAGGCAGCAGCCCACGGCCGCGAAGCGCAGGTGATCGGCAAGCGGAAAGCGCACCTGATGGCCGCTGACGAGCACCCAGCCCCACATGAGCACGGCCGAGAGCAGGAAGCGCCACAGCACCGACATTTCCGGCGCGACGACGCCGAGCTGCGCGCGAATGCCGATCCAGCTGACGCCCCACAGAAAGACGGTGGCGGCATAAAGCCCGAGGGTGGTTCCATCGAAGCGCTTGGCGTCCGGCGCGGACAGCGTGGCAGTGGCCTGGGTCATGGCAATATCTCGAAGAGTCTCAAGCTGCTTCGATTACGCCCGATGGGTCATTCGCACAAATGATGAAATGTCATCGGTTTCTGCCGGAACGGTGATGAAACGTTCCATGAAACGCCCCGGCTCACCCCTGAAACTGCTTGAAAACGGCATGAAACGGCGTTTCAACATTGCCCCGTCACCCGGCAGCGGGTGAGATAGTAAGTCTCCCCCGCCAGAAACTCGCCCCACACTCTCCAACCCACATAGCGGCTGGTCGGCGTAGGCGAAGGCTCCGCCTCGATCCCGAGATGCCGTGCAATCGCCATGGCCCGACGCATGTGCAACGGATCGCTGACGATCAGCACGCGCTTGATCCCGTGCTGCCGTAGAAGCGGCAGCGCGAAGGCCAGATTTTCCTGCGTGGTGCGAGAGGCCTCCTCCAGCAGGATCGCTTCACGCGGCACACCCTGCCCCATGCTCCATTCCCGCGCAGCCTGCGCTTCCGTCAACCGGTCGCCCGGGCCACGCCCACCGGTCATCACGAGCAGACGCACATGCCCCGCACGAAAAAGGTTCACCGCATGGCGGATGCGCTCCTCGAACACAGGCGATGGCCTGTCCGTATAGACCGCAGCGCCCAGCACGATAGCTGCATCCGCCGGCCCATCGCTGGTGCGGGTGGAATAGAGCGCGATTTCCGCCATGGCGCCGATCCCGGCAACCATGAGCAGCGCTGGAACGAGCACCACCGCTCTCTTCAGTCTCCGAAAACGCATTGGCCTCTTTCTTGTCGCATCCGCCCATGATCGCAGGCACTCCCCGACACGTCACCTCGAACCTTGACTGTTTCCTCACATACGGCATAATGTTCTTCTTTTGTTCTTATCGTGATTGCCATGCCCTTTCATTCATCCCTCTCCCCTTTTGAAACCGACGCCCCTGCGAAGACCTCGAGGGGTTCCCGCGAGAAGCTTCCCACTGCCTGCGTTGCCGCCATGCGCGAACTCGTGGAGGGGACCACGTGGCCCTATAAGCGCATCGCCGGGGAGATCGGCGTCTCGATCACCACAATCTCGCGGTATGTGACGCAGGAAGGTTGGCGGCGTCCGCCGGGCGCTGCGGTTCCGGCCCGCACAGGCAGCTATCGCGAGCGGGTCACGCAGAAGCTCTGGAGGCTTACCGAGCGCCATGCGGACGCCCTCGAAGACATGCCTGTGGAACTCACTCAACGCTCTCTCCAACCGCTGGCCCGTCTCACCCGCGTGCTGGGCGATATCGAAAAGCACAACCCGCCGCCCGCGCCGCAACCGCAGCGCATGGAATCCGCCTACGACGAGGACGAACCGCCGCCGCGCACGCTCCACGAATTGCGTGACGAACTCCAAGCCCATCTCGACCGCATCATGGAAGAGGAAGGCTATGGCTGGGAGGTGCGGGAATGGTGGTTTGAGAGCGGCGGAGGTATCTAGCTTTTTATCCCCTGTTTGCATCCTCAGAATCTCTGCAGACCGCTCGCAGCTTGTAAGTCTAGCTCGGCATTCGAACAGTGCATGGCCTGTTGTTGCATCGCTGAATATATGGTAATAATGTTATGTAAAATTATAGGCTTCGCGGGGCTATATCGTGCGTCGTTGGATAATCTTTCCGGTTCTGTTGGCGTTTGGCGCCTCGTTCTCACCTTCCATCGCTGAAGAGCGAGCCATCAATAAAACCGTGGTTTCGGGGAAAACCCTGAAAGTCACGGCCGCATATTTTGTCAACCCTGATTGCTCATCGCCCGAACGCCCAGACATAAGGTTCATCTCGAGTCCATCCGGCGGCACGATTTCACTTAAAAAATCGATCGACTTTCCGAGATTCCCGGAATCCAATCTTCGGTTTCGCTGCAACACGAAGAAGGTTTCTTCCCATCAAATATTCTATCAGCCGGCGCGCGGGTTCATTGGGAAAGACCGCTTTTCATTCAAAGTCATCTATCCGGACGGGCATGTTGTCACCAACAATGCCACGATAGACGTTATTGAATAGAATCCGCGATGGGGAAGCGGGAGACTGAAAGTGACTCCCCTTTGCCAAGCTCTGAATCGCACAAACCTTCTAGCTTATTGATCCGAAGGACGAGCTGCGCTGGGGTTGGGAAAGACTGCTCACGCCGATGACTCAGAAATGAAATGTGTCCTAATTGTCGGATGCCCTGGGCCGGGCGCTTGGTTGCGCTATTCCCACAGCATCGTCTCAAGGCCGAGAGCTTAAGACCTCATCTATCGTCCCGGCAATCGGGACCAACCCTAAGGTTTGTGCTGTGCGCGACTGGCTGGCAGCAGAAATTCGGCATTTTCTCGCCGGTGCCGTTCCTTGATCATCTCGGAAACCGAGCGGCAGATATCCGCGACGGCGCTGTTCCGAAGGAGACCAGAAGCATCTGCACAAGCATGGGATGCGCTTATGAGGTGCACTGAGATTCTGACGTCATCCTGCCAGGAGAAAGATGCCGCCTCCCGCCAAGGCAAGGCTCCAGAGAATATCCAGGTTGATCCAGCCCCGTCTTAAGAATGCGAGCCCTTGATCATAGACGATTAGGCTGACGCCTCCGATGACCGCCATCATTGCTCCCGTGTGAACAGCGAGCGCCGCGAATGAGATCGGAACTGAGGGCGAGGCGGCAAGTTCGACGCCAGTCCCCGGCGTAACGCATAGCGACAGAAGCGCGGGGATCAGCATGAAGCCGGCCCCGTGAGCACTGGCCATCATGAAAGACCACAAGGCCAGACCGGCCAGGCCCGTCTGCATCCCGATGCGGAGAGGAGTGCGGTGGCCGGTGAGAAGGTGTGTCATCGCCCAGACGATGAGAATGATTCCCGCGCCGCGGCCGAGAAACGTCGCATCCACGACCGTTCCGAAGACGATCACCGCCAGCAGAACCGCGCCCACCGCGAGAGCATGACCGAGGGCGATGGGCACAAGGGCCATCAACACAAGTCCCCGGCTTCGCCGATGAAGACCTAGCGCGGCGACGAACAGCCAACCCATGGCTGGATTCAAACCATGGAACGCGCCGAGCCCCGCAAGGGCCAGCCAGGGCCAGAGAGCGGACGAGATCGTGTTCATCCCATGTCACATGTCAGAGGTGCGGCGCCCTTTACGGGTAACAATAAGAATCCGATGAGCAGTCGCCGCCTTCAAGGCGGACCTGGTGCGGCCGGTGCCCCTTGGGCCACTCGATGAAGAAGTCCTCATCGAACGAGATGCCGCCCTCCGGGTCCGCATTCAGCTTCACCATCCAGCCCTCGAAGCCGCGATGATAGAACTGCGTGTCGATGGGACCGTAGAGCGAGTTGGTAAAATACACCCGCCTTCCGTCCCGGCTGATTTCAACCATCTGCGGGCCACCTGTCAGATGTCCGTTCCTGGCCTTGGGATGAGAGGCGCGCGACACGATCCCGCCGATCCGCACTTTGCCGGTGAGCTTGGGGTTCAACGGGTCGGAGACGTCATATTGCTGGAGATCGCCCGTGCCCCAGCATGACACATAGAGAAACCGGTCATCCATAGAGAGGTCGATGTCGGTCACGAGCGGCGGCACCGCGCCGAATCCCTTCAGTATGTCCGGCAAGTCATCCGCGCTGGCGGGCTCGGCCGGGATGGTGATGATCTTCTTGACCGCCCACCGATCGCCCTCACGATACCAGGTCCAGATCGAGGAGGAGAGATCCTTCAGGCTGATCACGCAGTTGACGAACCCGTAGGCCTTCGTCGGGTCATGCGCCGGGCGGAGCTCGAACACGAGCTGATGCTCCTCGCCGAAGTCGATTTCCTGCAGATGCTTGCGCTTCAAGAGATCCCAGAAGTGGAGACGCCGGCCATATCGGGAGCCGAGCAGAACTTCCGGCACGAGGCCGTTCTCGAAGGTGTCCGGCGTTCCCCACTCACTCGTCACCAGCGTGTCGTATCCCAGATGCCACCAGCCGTCATAGGCAAGCTGTTGCGGTCCCCGATCAACTTCCCAGCGCCCGAGCGGTTCAAAGCTCTCGTGATCCATGATGAAGATACCGCCGGGCGCCTTGCCCTCGGCGTTGCCCAGGGCCGTGACGTAGATGCCGTCCGGCCCGCAATGGATCGTGTGCGGCCGGGTATAACCGGTCCGTTCGGCAATCACCTCGGGCTCAATCACCTTCACGATGGTGGGGTTGCGCGGATCGGGTTTGGTATCGAGGATGTGGATGCGCGACGAGCGCAAGCCCGGCACCACCAGGTAGCGCCTTTCCACATGCGGGTGAGGCATGTTGGGGCAGAGACACGACGAACAGGCATTCCATCCGAAGTGATGCAGTTCATCGCCGGTGTTGGGCATGGCGACTGATCCGACAATCTGCGCATAGGACGGAGACGCCGGATCGAGATCGACGACGGCAATGCCGTCGGGTTGCTGCCGATCCGGATCGAACATGGCCACATAGGCCAGCGTCTCGGGCGGCGCCTTCTCGGCCAGGCGCGGGGATGGATAGAAACTCGGATCTGGCTGCCAACGCATCACGACACCCTCCCTGATCGCCCCTGGGTCGACGGCAAGTGTCTTTATCCAAGTATCCTTATTATTGTGCGGATCTCGACATCATATCCCATCCCACAGCATGTGTCGCGTCCAACCTCGGCAACTCCTACGCCGGTTGCGCCAATCTTCCGATGACGCGAAGCAAGGATTGAACCGATACACCGGCCCTACACTCACTCCACCGTCACCTGATCCTTGATCTTCTCGTAGACCGAGCGGCGAACGATCTGGCGCTTGACCAAATCCTCCACCGAGGCGTAGGGGCGGCTTCGAATGATGGCGCGACCGAGCGCGCCTGCGTTGCGCAAAGAATTGAGCTCTTCGAGCGATCCCTTGTTGAGGTCGACGAGATCGCTGTCCGCAGCGGGTTCGGTGGCGGTGCTTGCCACATTCACGGCGCCGGTCATTTCAGGGTGAGACGGCTCGGCTGCAACAGCCTGTCCCGCGACGGATGTTTCCACATCGCTGTTCGGAGCGGCACTTGCGGTATCACGCAGGGATCCAGGCGCGCTTTCCTGCACGGGCGCTTCCGGGACACCGGCGGAAGCCGGTGCGGCTGCGGATGAATCCGCGCTTACAACCTGTACAGATGAGGCCTGATCCGGATGGTCGACGGAAAGTGGCGCGGTTGCATTGTCGTTGTGCTCAAGGGCCGCAAGGGTTTTCTGCGCGACACTGGGATCTTCCACGGATAGGGACAGAGCATAGCCGCCTGCCGCGGCGAAAACGACGACGATGACAGCGCGCAGCAACTGAAAAGCAACGATGCCTCGTGACTTGATGGGCGCTCGAGAGAGATTGCCGATCTGCATGTTTCACACCCGCATATTGTTGCGTCGACGAGCGACGAAGGCAAAACGCTATTCATGCGATATGGCGGATCGGTGGCAAACAATTCTCAGGTTATAGCGTTGGCGCACATGACTTTAAGGGCGATTGAGCCAATAGTTCTGCAGCTCGCGTTCGCTGTCCTTGTCGAACCTGTCCCTGCGCTCCTCCGCGAAGACGGGCGCACCGCGCAGCTGCTCTTCCGTGATGTCGGTGTGATAACCTTCGAGCTCCTTGTCGTAGGTGAGCTTGTCCCACGGAATGGTGTGATGATGGGCGCCCATGCCGAAAAGGCCGCCGAAGGTCACATCCACATAAAGCACGCGCCCGCTCGCCTTCTCGATGATGAGTCGCTTGATGGTGCCGATCTGCTCGTTGGTAGGGCCATAGACCGCCGTTCCCTCCACACGGTCGCTCTCGATGACGGACCGGGGTGGTGCCTGCTTGAGAGGGCCTGAGAGATAGAAGCCGTTCTCCAGGATGCCGGCGGCGACCACCGCGCGGCTGACATCGAGGTTCCATTCTTCGTTCGGACCGATCTCTCGGGCCAGGATCCAGGGGCCGTATTCGGCCGGGAACATCGAGGCCCTCGGCTCGTCGGTATAACCGCGCAATCCGGGCATGCTCGCGGCCTGGAAGACGAAATAAGTTCGCATGACGGCCTCCCTGCGCAAGGTGCGCGGCTTTTGATTCCCTCACACCTTCCGCTAATGCGCGAGATCGGGCCAAGGTTCGCTCCTCACCCGTTTTCCCTTTTCCGCAAGCGATTTACGGCCAAGCCACAGCTCGGCGGGAGGCGGCCCTCAGGGCCCGCCATTGACCTTGCTCCCGGATCGCCTAGCCTGACCCCACGACACAGGAGATCCATCAATGCGGCAAGGATGGCGGCTTTTTCTGTTCGCGGCATTTGCTTGGCTGGCGGCGCAGGCACCGGCTTTTGCTCAAGGGGCTACGACCCTGCGGGTCGGGCATTTTCCCAACATCACCCATGTGCAGGCCCTCGTAGCCCGTGCCATGGAACGGCAGGGCAAGGGCTGGTTCGCGGAACGGCTCGGTCCCAACGTCAAGATCGAATGGTATGTCTACAATGCTGGCCCGAGCGCCATGGAGGCGATTTTCGCCAAGTCACTCGATCTCACCTATGTGGGCCCGAACCCGGCGCTGAACGCCTATGCGCGCTCGCGCGGCGATGAAGTGCGCGTGGTGGCGGGCGCGGTGAACGGCGGCTCGGCGCTCGTGGTGCAAGGCGATTCCACGCTCGCGAAGCCTGCCGACTTCAAGGGGAAGCGTATCGCCACGCCGCAATTCGGCAACACGCAGGATGTGGCCGCTCGCGCCTGGCTTGTCGCGGGTGGCTTGCGCATCACGCAGACGGGCGGCGACGCGCAGGTCGTGCCCACCAGCAATCCCGATCAGCTCTCCCTGTTCCGCAACAAGCAGCTCGATGCAGTGTGGACCGTGGAGCCGTGGGTATCGCGGCTCGAATCGGAAGCAGGCGGCAAGGTTCTGGTGGAGGAGAAGGATGCGATCACCACCGTCCTCGTATCGAGCGCGGAATTCCTGTCCAAGAACCGCGATCTCGCCAAGCGTTTCGTCGCAGCACACCGAGAGCTGACCGAATGGATCAAGCAGAATCCCGACGAAGCGCAGCGCCTTGCGCGCGAGGAGCTGGAGGCTACCTTCAAAGTGGGCATGCCCCCCGAGCTCGTGGCCCGCGCGTGGTCGCGCATGAACATCACGCCAGACGTGACGCTTCAGGCCTTCCAATCCTTCGTCACGAGCGCGCAGGCAGTGGGGTTTCTGCGCGGCACGCCGGACCTCGGCCGCATGATAGAGGCGCCTTGATGGAGGCACCCGCAATTGTCTCAAGCGAAACGCGCCCGGCCAAGATCGTTATCGAGGGCGTGTCGAAATGGTTCACGCCCAAGCGCAATGTCGTGCAGGCGCTCGATAACGTGTCGCTCACTGTTACGAAGGGCGAGTTCGTCTGCCTGCTTGGCCCCAGCGGCTGCGGAAAATCCACTCTGCTCGACATCATCGCGGGTCTGACCAAACCGGATGAGGGCCGCGTGCTCTCAGACGGCAAGGTGATTGAGGGACCCGGCCGGCAGCGCCTCGTGATGTTCCAGGAATCCGCATTGTTTCCGTGGCTCGATGCGCTCGGCAATGTGATGTTCGGCCTCAAGCTCAGGCCCGATCTCACCAATGCGGAGCGCAAGAAGATAGCGAACGAGTATCTCGATCTCGTGGGCCTGGAGAAGTTCAAGCATGCCCATGTGCATGAACTCTCGGGCGGCATGAAGCAGCGCGTGGCGTTGGCGCGCGCACTCGCCCCCGACCCGCATGTGCTGTTGATGGACGAGCCCTTCGCCGCGCTCGACGCCATGACGCGGGACCAGCTCTACGACGATATTCAGCGCATCTGGATGGAAAGCCGCAAGACTATCGTGTTCGTCACGCACAACGTGCGCGAGGCAGTGTGCTTAGGGGACCGCATCGTTCTCATGACGCCCTCGCCGGGGCGTATCTCGCAGATCTTCGACATTCCCCTGCCCCGTCCGCGCGACATCAACAGCCCCGAGCTTGCCACCTATTCCTCGAAGATCGCGGCAGCCTTAAAAGGCACCGCAACCGGAGCGGCGGACGAATGAAGCGTTTTGCCGTGGCTCTTCTTTTCTTCGCCGTCCTTATCGGCGTGTGGGAGCTTGCCGTGCGAAGCGGGCGCTGGTCCGCCGTATTGCTGCCCTCGCCCATCTATGTGGCGGAATATATCTGGTTCGCGCTGCTGGACGGCACACTCATCGAATCCACGTGGGTGACGCTGAAGCGCCTGCTCGTCGGCTATACCGTTGGCGTGCTCATCGGCCTGCCGCTCGGGCTTCTCATGAGCACGTCGCAGTTTCTGGAAGACACCATCGGCGCGCTGGCGCTCGGATTCCAGACGCTGCCCAGCGTGTGCTGGGTCCCGCTCGCGCTCGTATGGTTCGGGCAAACGGAGGGCGCGATGCTGTTCGTCGTGATCATGGGCACCGTATGGTCCGTGATCATCGCCACCGACCACGGCGCGCGCAACATCCCGCCGATTTATGCGCGCGCCGCGCGCACCATGGGTTCGGTAGGTTTTCACAAATGGACGCGGGTCATCCTGCCCGCATCATTGCCGTTTCTCGTCAGCGGCATGAAGCAGGGCTGGGCCTTTGCCTGGCGTTCGCTGATGGCGGCTGAGATCTATGTCACGATTCTCACCGGCTTCGGCCTCGGCCACCTCCTGCATTATGGGCGCGAGCTCAACGCCATGGAGCAGGTGATCGGCATCATGATCGTGATCGTAGTGATCGGCCTTCTGGTGGATCGCCTGCTGTTCTCGCCGTGGGAACGCTTTCTGCACCGGCGCTGGGGCACGAACGTGAAGGAGACCTAGATCGGCCTCACCCGCGCGGGAGCGCCGATCTCGCAGTCGAGAGCCTTGCGATCCCATTTCGCCGCATCGGCGGCGGCGGAATAAGTCGTTTTCAGGAAGTCGAGCAGCACCGCATCCGGATCGCTGGCCTTGCGCAACGTGTCGTAAGGAAGAATGAACTCGCTGAGCGCCTGATCGAAGAATGCGCCTTCCGCCACTTTCGCATCGCGAAAGCCCGGCGGTTCGGGATAGGCGTATGAGTAGAACGCCGCATGCGGATAGGCATCGTTGCCCGGCCAGAATCCAGCACTGCTCACTTCGTCAGAATAGGCTTCCTGAGTCACGTCATCCGGCAATCCCGGCACGCCGCCTGGATGGAGCGGCGCCCTACGCCCCGAAAAGCGCGTAACGGCGAGATCGAAGCTGCCCCAGAAGAAATGCGATGGCGATGCCTTGCCGAGAAACGACGAGCGGAAAAGCTTGAAGACGCGATCCGTCTGCATGAGCACGCGCCAGAAGCGATAGGCCGCATCCGCATCGTAGCTGGCATGGGTGCGGTCCTGCGAGAAACGGATCGGATCCGGCACCTCGTTCGGCATCTCATTGATGGTGACATGCACACCCATTCCGCGCAGCAGGTCGAGAAGCTCCTCGTAGAATTCGGCGACACTGCGAGGCTCTAGCGCCAGAATTCCCTCGTCGCCCCGACTCGTGCGCACGAGAAGCTGATGCGCGATGAAATCGAACTCGATCTCCACGATCTCGCTCCCGGCAGGCATGGGTGAGGTAGTGAGCCCGCGTGCGCTCACGTAAAGCGGCACATGCCATCCGTGATTGAGCCAGGGTGTCAGAGACAGGCGAACTTTGCCGACGATCTGCGTCCAGAGCTGCAGGGTGGCGGCCGTATCGCGCCATTGGGGGTAAGACAGTGAGGGCCAAGCTGCAGCATCCATTGAGCGTCTCCCCTGCGGAACGGATGAGAAGCCTTTGGATATAGGCCAGCTTGGCCCGATGTCATGGAAGAACAGTATTACTGCCCTTCCCTCTTAGCGCCTGCATCACGGCTCTCCGCCTGACCACCGGGAGCGACCGGTGAAGCCGGGCTTGATCCCGGAACCGTGCCGCCGGGCTGCAAAGGCGTCGCAATGCCCGAGGGCGCCTGCGGCGGGTTGGCGGAGGAGAACCATTGCTCGTCAGAGCCGGTGCCCGCAGCCGGTTCACCCGGCCTGCGGCGATCCAAATCTCCTGTTATCGGATCGGCTGCATCCATCGAAACCGAAGAGTCCGTGCCCTGAGCCGATCTCACTCCTCGTGATGTATCCCTGGAGGATGCGCCCATCGCGCCGGAGGAAGCACGGCCTTCCATGCCGCCACGGCTCAAGGACCGGTCGACCACGCCGCTGTCGAGCGGGAACGGCGGCTGCGGACGACGGGGCGCAGGACGCAGCGACCGGTTTGCGCGCGACGAACCTTTCTGCGACAGGCTCCAGGCCAGAGCCGCACCGCCGATGGCAAGCGCGCCGGCGAGAAGACCGAAGGTCATGCCGGTGGGCATGCCGTAGCGGCTCGGCATCATTGCCTGTGGCATGTGCCAGCGAGCGGCCTCGTAGGATGCGATCTTCTCGCGCTCATAGGCACGCCGCAACGATTCCGTCTCCGGTCCGGAAAAGAGACTGTGGGCGGCAACCAATGCGCCGTTCTCCTCCAGGCTGAAGGCATGACGGAGAACGCCGGCGAGTTCCTTGAATTCGAGCGCCCATTGACGGGAGTCCTTGTTCGGTTGCGCGGAGAGCGCAGCGAGCCTGCGGCGGATGTCGCGGTGCTCGTCGTCCAGCTCGTGAAGGTATGTTTCCGTGCGGCCATCCTGCGCGAGCGCCGGATAGAGAACGTGCTGCTTGGCCGCAATGTGGCGCTTGAGCTCGTCCTTCAGATCGGCGAACAGCTCGGCCCTGCTGTTGGGCCCCGTTGGCGTCGCGTCCAAGATCTCGCGGCAGAGCTCTTCGATATTCGCGTGGTCCGACAAAATCATCCGCCACAGGTCCATGACGAGCCTCCTCTTGAGATTGCTTCAGCGGAGAACGGCTTGGAGGGGTGTGCGTTCCGAAACCACCCGGAAGCGCCATCTTTCCGAAAAGATGGTTGAGCGATGATGTTTCACGAGCGGCGCGATTGCCTTTGTGGTTCCCCTCACAAGTGCTATGCCTGCCTGGAGAACGAAATCACGTGAATCGCACATCATGAATCCTTCGAATCCCGCCGACCAGCCGAGCCTTCCCACCTATGACGATGTGAGCGCGGCGGCACAGCGCATTGCTGGCATCGCCCACCGCACGCCGGTGCTCACCTCCCGCACGGCGGATGAGCGCTCGGGAGCCAGGCTGTTCTTCAAGGCTGAGAATTTGCAGCGCGGCGGCGCCTTCAAGTTCCGTGGTGCCTACAACGCCATCGCGCGGCTTGCGCCGGATGCGAAGAAACGGGGCGTGGTGGCCTTCTCGTCCGGCAACCACGCGCAGGCCATCGCCTATGCGGGTCAGCTCCAGAACGTGCCCACCGTCATCATCATGCCGAAGGACGCGCCCGCCATGAAGGTGGCCGCCACCAAAGGCTATGGCGGCGAGGTCGTGCTCTATGACCGTTATACCGAGGACCGGGAGGAGATTGGCCGCAAGTTCTCGGCGGAGCGTGGCCTCACGCTCATTCCGCCTTACGACCATGAGGATGTGATTGCCGGCCAGGGCACCGCCACGAAGGAACTGATCGAAGAAGTAGGCCCACTCGACATGCTGCTCGTCTGCGTGGGCGGCGGCGGCCTGATCGCAGGGTCGGCGCTTGCAGCCCACGCACTCTCGCCCGGATGCCGCGTCTATGGCGTGGAGCCGGAGGCCGGCAACGATGCGCAGCAATCCTTCCGTTCAGGCTCCATCGTGCGCATCCCCGTTCCCGTCACCATCGCTGACGGTGCGCAGACCACTTATATCGGCCAGAAGACCTTCCCGGTCATCCGCGCGCTCGTGACCGACATGGTGACGGTGACGGACGAGATGCTGGTGGACACCATGCGCTTTTTCGCTGAGCGCATGAAGATCGTGGCTGAGCCTACCGGATGCCTCGCCGCGGCGGCAGCCTTGCATGGCATCGTGCCTTGCAAGGGTAAGCGCGTCGGCATCATCATCAGCGGCGGCAACGTAGACCCGAAGGCTTATGCGCGGTTTCTCTCGGGCGGCATAACTTAAGGACCATTGCGCAAGACGATCGCAGTGCCGTCGTGATCTCCAGTCGTGAGCTTGGGGTTGTCCATGAGCGCATTGTCGAGGCTGACGGAGCCGATCACCTTGTAGGCGGTGTTCCGGCTCATCCTCTCGGCAAAATCGTCCCGCGCCTGATTGAAGGACGCGAACCGGTGTCCGGGCCAGCGGAAGGGATCGACCCGCTCACGGCTGAAGGCCGCCGTGAAGAGGTAAGTTTGCCCCACGAGATGCGGCCCGAAGATACGGCCGTGATTGTTGCTGAGCTCGAATATCTCGTTCGAGAAGGCATCGTCCCAGCCCTTGGGCAACTGCGAATAGAGCTGCCCGCCGATCATACCTTGATAGCCGACGGAGTGTCCGAGGCGGATGGGATAGCCTGCCTGCCGCGCCGATGCGATCAGGCGCGCGACGGCATCCGACCGGTTGATGGCGGCGTCATCGACGATGATGACGTTGATCGGCTCGCGCAGGATCTTGCCCCGATAGATTTCGCCGAGCCAGTCCGATGGTATGCCTTGCGCGGTCAGCATCCATTTGCCGATGGAGGGAAAACCCGGCGGAGTTATCGCATCGGCAAAGGCGGGATGCGGCAGGATCTGCGACCGGGCAGGCCCCGTCCACGAAGCCATGCCCGCAAGAAACGCTGCGCAGATGAAGGCTGTGCTGCGGATCGCCATCACGATTCCCCTTGAGGCACGAAGAAGCAAATAATCGCCCGCGTGGTCTGCTCTTCGCACAAGTGAAAATGCCGGTCAGGCGAGGGCTTACTGTCTTCGCGCCCGATGAAGCGCCCGTCCCAGAGCCGGTAACCGTCCTTCGTCTCGGTAACTGTCTCGCCCTTCGTCGCGAAAAGCTCACGGCAATCGTGATCGTCGCAGCACCAGAACGGATACCAGCTATGAGCCATCGCCTGAGACGCGAGAAGAAAGGCCGTTACGGCGGCAATGGCCGGAATCGGCCGGGAGACTCTACGCAAGAGCATGCAGGACAAGCCTTTCTCGGGGACGAAGGTCCCCGGCGGACAAGCTTGCCTTAAAACTTGGGCGCTCGGGCTCCGCGTCCAGTCTTCGGGGCGAGATGAAGAGGCGGGCGGGCGGCCTGCCCTCTTCCGCATCAGGCCGGGGCCCGTTCCCGCAGGGGCTTGGCTTGGGACAGGCTGTTCAATGCGCCGCGTAAGGAATCCGGCTCGACTTCCGACAGTTCAGCCTCGATGTCGGCATGAAGGCCGCGCCAGATCGGCACCGCCGAGGCCAGCAGGCCTCGCCCTTTCTCGCTGAGGTGGAGAAGCCTGCTGCGACGGTCGTCCGGGTCAACCGAAACCTTCACGAGACCGTCGCGCTCAAGCGGCTTCAGGGCAGCGGTCAGCGTCGTGCGGTCCATCGCCAGCAATTGCGCGACCGACCCGATGCTCGGCGGCTTGGGACGGTTGAGAGCATTCAGCAGGGAGAATTGGCCGGACGTGATCCCAAGGGACTGAAAAGCCTCATCGAACAGCCGAGAGAGCGTCCGCGCTGCCCGCTGGGCATGCAGGCACAGGCAAGCGTCGCGGATATGAAGCGTCGTCTCGAAGGAATCTCGGCCGTTTGACATGAAGATATTATGTTGATATCAACGTAAAAAAGCAAGAACAATCGTCAGACTTGTCTGAACGGGGCCTTAGGGAGAAGACCGATGAGCTACGTGGACGGATTCGTGTTGGCCGTGCCTGCCAGCGAGAAGGAAGCCTATCGCAAGCACGCGGCTGAGGCTGCACCGTTGTTCAAGGAGTTCGGCGCAACCCGCATGGTGGAATGCTGGGGCGACGATGTGCCGAACGGCAAGGTCACGGATTTCCGCATGGCCGTGAAGGCCAAGGACGACGAGATCGTCGTGTTCAGCTGGATCGAGTATCCCTCGAAGGAAGTGCGCGACGCCGCCAACGAGAAGATCATGACCGATCCGCGCATGAAGGCCATGGGCGAGAAGATGCCCTTCGACGGCATGCGCATGATCTTCGGCGGCTTCATGCCGATCCTCGACGTCTGAGAGGTGTGACATGGCCAACCGGCATGGCGATTTCATCTGGTACGAACTTCTGACGACCGACACCGATGCTGCTTCTCGCTTCTACGGCGCCGTCCTCGGATGGCAGGCCCGGCCGATGGAGGGGGCGTCCCACGACTACAACAACTTTGCTGTCAACGGCGTGGATGTTGCGGGCTTCATGAAGCTCCGCGAGGGTGCCGAGAAGTCATGCATGCGTCCATGCTGGCTTGGCTATGTTGGCGTCGACGATGTGGATGCGACGGTAGAGAACATCATGAAGGCCGGTGGCGCGCAGTATATGCCGCCCACCGACATTCCCAGCGTCGGCCGGATGGCGATGATGGCAGACCCGCAAGGTGTCGCTTTCTACGTGATGCGCGGTGAATCGGAAGAAACAAGCCCGTCCTTCTCCCAATCCAAGCTCGGGCACTGCCATTGGAACGAGCTTTCCGCCAAGGAGCAGACAGCGGCGCTGGCGTTCTATTCAAGCCTGTTCGGCTGGACAAAGGGCGATGCGATGCCGATGGGCGCCATGGGCGATTACCAGTTCATCGACCATCACGGCCAAACCATCGGCGCAATGATGAACAGGACGGAGGACGGCCCTCCCCCGGCATGGACCTTCTATTTCGGCGTCGATGACATCGACCGCGCCGCAAGTGCCGTGTCCGGCAATGGCGGTATGATCCATTACGGCCCCGCCGAAGTTCCGGGCGGCGTCTACATCATCGTCGCCAGCGATCCTCAAGGCGCCATGTTCGGCCTCGTCGGCCCGCGCAAGGCTTCGCGGGATTGAATATGAGCAGACCGGGTCGGCAACGCTCCGACCCGGCTGTCTTTGGCGGCAACAATCGCTGAGGCTTAGTCCGTGGATTGCAAGTAGGGCTCGACCTTGCCCTTGAGCTTCATGGTCATGGCATTGCCGAAGCGGTCCTTGGCATTGCCCGCGATCACGCGGACCCAGCCCTCGCTGACGCAATACTCGTCCACGTTGGTCTTCTCGACCCCGTTGAAGCGGATGCCTACGCCCTTGGCCAGAAGCTCCTCGTTGTAATAGGGGCTGTTCGGGTTGGTAGACAGGCGGTCGGGAAGCGCGTCGGCCATGGGTAAGGTTCTCCAGGAGGTCTAAATCGGCACGCAACCTAGCCTCTTGGGAGCCGAATGCCAATTCCACAGCCCTTCCCTCGTGACATTGTTCGCCTCGGCCCTATTTCCCTCCCCGACACCCTGAGAAAACAAGAGATTCAGGCGTTTACGGCGACGAAGGAGGGCAATATGGCAGCCGACAATACGGAAGGCATTCACACCGATTTCACGGAAGGCATGAGCTATGGAGACTATCTCCAGCTCGATACTCTGCTCTCGACCCAGAAGCCCCTGACGAACGAGCATGACGAATTGCTCTTCATCACCATCCATCAGGTGATGGAGCTGTGGCTCAAGCTGTTGAACCGCGAACTCGACACCGCCCTCGCCCATCTGCGCGCAGACGAATTGCGGCCCGCCTTCAAATGCACGGCGCGCATCAACCGAATCCAGGAGCAGCTGATCCAGGCCTGGACGGTTCTCTCCACCATGACGCCGTCCGATTATCTCAGCTTCCGTCCAGCGCTCGGCCGCTCATCGGGCTTCCAGTCCTGGCAATACCGCCTCATCGAGTTCAAGCTCGGTGCGAAGGACGAGCTCAAGATGGCGCCGCACCGGCACCGAGGCGATATCGCAAATCAGTTGGAAGCCGCCTATCGCGCGCCGAGCATTTACGACGAGGCGCTTCGCCTGCTTGCCCGGCGCGGCTATTTCGTGCCCGAAGAGGTTCTCACCCGCGACGTGACGCAGCCCTACACCGCGCATCCCGGCGTCGAGGCCGTGTGGGAGGATATCTATCGCCATTCCGGCGAGCATTTCGATCTCTACGAACTCGCGGAAGAATTGGTCGATCTGGAAGATTCGTTCCAGCAATGGCGCTTCCGCCACATGAAAACCGTGGAGCGCATCATCGGCATGCGGCGCGGCACCGGCGGCAGCACGGGCGTGACCTACTTGCGTAAGGCGCTGGAGCGCTATTTCTTTCCCGAGCTCTGGTCCGTGCGCGGCAATCTGTGATCTTCACCGAGGCGTTCCATGCTCGATTTGCGTTCCCACTTCTCTCGTTTTCTCAACGCCGCGCCTGAGCGCCTGCATTTCGCGGCGCATAGCCACCATCCCTGGCCTGACGTGACGCGCGAGGCGCATCTGCAAGCCTGGGACGATGCGGCGCGTCTCATCGACGACAAGTGGGAGCATGTCCTCGGCCCCGTGCTCGATGAATTCCGCGCGCATGCGGCGCGGCACATCAATCTCCCCAATCCAGCCACCATCGCCGTTGCGCCGAACACGCACGAATTTCTCAAGCGTATCCTCTCCTGCTTTCCTGTTGACAGGCCGATCCGCATCCTGACCTCGGACGGCGAGTTCCACTCCTTTACCAGACAGATCGCACGTCTGGAAGAAGACAAGACCGTCGCCGTCACGCGCGTTCCGGTGGAGCCTTTTGCGAGTTTCGAGGATCGGTTCTGCTCCGCCGCGAGCGCTGATTACGATCTCGTCTTCGTCAGCCAGGTCTTCTTCAACTCAGGCTTTGCCGCTGATGTGCGCAGGCTCGTGGAAGCCGTCAGCAGCGATGCCATGGTGGTCGTCGACGGCTATCACGGCTTCATGGCGCGCGCGACGGATCTCGGCACCATCGCGGATCGCGCCTTCTACATTGCGGGCGGCTACAAATACGCCATGGCGGGCGAAGGCGCCTGCTTCATGCATTGCCCGCCAGGATGGGGTTTGCGCCCTCGCGACACCGGCTGGTACGCAGCATTCGGCAATCTCGCGAACGCCAGGCAGGACCAAGTCGGCTACAGCACCGATGGCTGGCGTTTCATGGGCGCAACCTTCGATCCGTCGGGCCTCTACCGCTTCAACGCGGTGATGCGCTGGCTTGCGCATGAGGGCATCACCCCTGCCATCATCCATGCCCATGCCAAGGCCCTTCAGCAGAGCTTTCTAAGGCGCATCGCGGACAGCCACATCTTCCATCAAGCCAAGCTCGTCGTTCCCGAGGACGAGATGCGCCGCGGCAACTTCCTGACTTTTGAGATGCCCACCGCCCAAACCCTCTATCGTGACCTCCAACAACTACGCGTCGTCACCGACGTGCGCGGCCAGCGGCTGCGGATCGGCTTCGGTCTCTACCAGACAGAGGAAGAGATTGAGGAAATGGTACAGCGCCTCAACGAGGCAGGCACCCTTGAGTCCCTTCCTGCGGGCGCGTCATCAGGGCCCTGATAAGTACTCTTAAAGGTGAGTGCTGCACCTTCCGCCGTTCAGGCCGCACCCAGGAGGAGCGGCCTGAACGGCGCTCATGGTGCCTGGAGCAACCCAATTCTATCTGCCCCTAGGTAAGGCCCTTTTCTAAGCAGAGAGGCTGCACTTACTAACAGAAGCAACCTAGGAACTGTCTCTACGACACTCAAACTTGAAATATTATAAAGTTTCTTTAAGAATAAAGACCTTCCGCGCCTGACAGCCCGTCAGCCCTGTTTCAAAGGCCTTTATCCGATGTCTAAGAGCCTACGGTTCTCCAAGCTATCCGCCTCGAAGAAGCTCATTGCGGAAAGCGAGTTCCTGCCGAGCCTGACGGCGACGATCACGGTGCTGACGCCTGGGCTCGACAAGATTGCCGGCACGGATGAAGCCGAGATCTTCACCGCGAATCCTGGAGACATCGACTATGGCGACGAGATTCTCGGCGGTGGCGGCATCGATACGCTCCAGGTGACCGGGACCACGACCGGCGCCTTCAATGTCTATCACATTTACAAGTTCAATAAGTTCGAGAGTGTTGAGGTCATCCTTGGATCTGACCTGCAAGATTGGATCTTCATCGGGTCTAATCAGATGCGGGATGTCCTAACGCTGGATGGGGGTGAGGGCGAGGATTCTCTGCAGCTTACGGACTGGTCCTATAATCTTGTGGGGAAAACCATCACCGGGTTCGAGTGGGTCGACCTCATGCATGAGGACGGAACGACGATCGTCACCGACGATATTGCCCTCGCCGAAGTCATTTACGGCTATGCATCGCTCGACGATCATCTGATCATCACGAGTCATGATCTGAGCGATGCGGAGCGTAAGGCTTATTTCGACAGGGGCATCGATAAGATCACCGATAAAAGCGGACGCGCGACTTTCGATGCGGCACCGACGATGAACGGTTTCGAGGGTGACAGCTTCAGCATTGCCGGTGGTGAAACGGTTATCCTCGACAAAGGCCTGAATGCTTCCGTCGGCACGAACGATACGGATCTGAATGCCCTGTACATCTCCTGCCCCGATGTCTTTCTTGCCGGAATACCTTGGGGCGGCGAATTTCTGATAGTGCCGAACACGGAAGTGTCTCTTCGCGGTGGAATGAGCATTGATAGCGAAATCGTCGTCGATGGCGTGACCATCGGCAGGATCGCCTCAAATTATAAGAGCTGGCGCCTTGTAATCGATCTGTACGATTCTGCCGCGCCCGATCTTGTCCAAAAGCTCCTTCATGCGCTTGCTTTCAAGAGCACTCATACGATGCCGGGTTATGCCGCCAACTTCGAGATCGAGATTGCACTCGAAGACAAGGGCGGCCGTTACTCGTCGTCCAAAGTCGAGGTCGCTGTTGCAGTTCCCATTGAACTCACTAACGGTGCCGACAATATCGTTGGCGAAGCCGATGCCAATGAAATCTTCAGTGCGGATGCGGCCAGCATCAATATCGGCGACAAGCTCGACGGCAGCGCCGGACGCGACACGCTCCAGCTGAAGAGCGGAAGCGGCAATACCTTCAAGCTGACGAATTTTTCCAAGTTCACCGGCATTGAAGTCATTCGCGGCACGGATGACAGTGATACGATTGCTATAAGCGCAAGCCAGATAGCCTCCGTTCTCACCCTGGATGGCGGTGGTGGCTCCAACATTCTGTCTCTGATCGGTAAGACCATCGATCTCAGCGGAAAAACGATCGAGAATTTTAAAAAGATCGAACTCGACTGGAATGTGGAAACGATCACAGTCGATAACCTGGCGACTGCTGCGCGCATTCATGGATACAACTCTCAGAATGACCACCTCATCATCACGAGCGATAACCTCAGCGACGAAGAGCGTGAGGCTTACTTCCTGAGGGGAATCGACAAGATCACCGATAAGAGCGGTTACACGACATCCGCTGTAAGGCCGAATCTGGAAAATCTCGACGAGGGGAGAATTTATGTAACTCCAGGCGGGACCATTCTCATCGACCAAGACTCGGATGCAAGCCTTGGCATGGAAGGTATGGATATAGCCCGCTTGGAAGTTTGGGCTTCCTATACCGTAGCCGACAGCATACTTGGCATCCAGGAGACGGAAGGTGAGATTTACATCGGCGGAGAAACGGCTGCTGGTAGACAAGTCATCGTCGATAGAGAGATCATCGGCCTCATCAAGCCGGATTCGGATCAATGGTATTTGAATATCGAGTTCATCGAGGGTGCGCCCCGCGCCAAGATCGAGAAGCTCATCAGGGCATTGACCTATAGCAACACATCCACCGACCCCTATCGCTCGGTCGAAGACCTGGTCTTCATCAACATCACGGATAAGGGTGGGCGCGAAGACATCATACAGATTGATGTGAGCGTCACTCCCGCTGGCTATAAGGCGATGACGATCGGCTATGACAATATGGTCGGCACCGGCGCCGATGAAAAATTTGTCGCCGCAAACGATCAGATCGGTTCTGGAGATACACTCGATGGCGGCGGCGGCAACGATGTCCTGCAGTTGAGCGGCGGCGGGGTGTTCGAACTTCGGTATATGGCTGTCCTGAAAGGTATCGAAACCATTCGCGGATCCACGGAAATCGATACCATTTATGTCTCGGACGATCACTTGCTGGACGTCAAGGTCATTGAAGGAGGCGGCCCCTCTGCGGATGATATCCTGGTGATCCGTGGAGACAGGCCAGGGGGAGCCGATCTTCGCAATAAAACAATCACGGGCTTTAAATCCATCGTTCTTCAAGGCCCTATGACCATTCGGGCCAACGATCTAGCCACAGCCAAACTCATCCAGGGTTATGGAGAGGTAGGGCACACTCTGTTTCTGACGGATGTCGTTCTGTCCGCGGAAGACAGGCTCGCCCTTCATCGTCAGGGTATCGAGACAATCTTTGCGGCTAACGTGGCAGGCGGTCCTCTCGTTCCTTCGCAACACAACAGCCCGGTGGTCGACAAACTCTATGGCGACCGCGTCCATATGATTGAAGGCAAGAGTGTATTTCTCGATGCAGGTCGGAATGCAACACTTGCAGTCGACGATGGCCTTCTCAAGCGCATGAGTGTCGATGTCATGCTGACCGGCGAACAGCCGGACCGCCTAGGGATCGATACATCGGGCAAGGTCACCCTTTCCGACGGGTTCAAGCCTGGCAGCATCGTGAGAGTAGAAGGGATAGCGATTGGGACACTAGGCATCGGCGCGACCGGCTATTCTTTCTCTATCGAGTTCAACGCCAGCGCGACTCCAGAGCGCGTGCAGGAGCTGCTGCGTGCTTTGACTTACACGACGATTGCCGGTGCCATCTCCACCTCACGCAACGTGAAGATCACCCTCACCGATGCAGGCGAACGCACGACTGAGGTCGAGCTGATGATCGATCCTCCGACATCTGAGGAGCCCGAAGAGTCGAATGAAGCGCCGACTTCTCTCGACCTCGTCGGCAGGTCCGTTCGTGAGAATGCGGCCTCCGGCACGAGAATCGGCGATCTATCGGCCACCGATCCAGAAGGTGGCTCCTTGACCTATGAGATCCTGCGCGGCGACGGCACCTGGGGCAACTCGGACGGACGCTTCGAAATCGATGGCGATGAACTCAAAGTGGCCCATGGCGCCCGGCTCGACTACGAGACGCAGGCTGCTCACACTGTCACCATCCGGGTCACGGATGAAGGCGGCCTGAGCACTCAAAAGACCTTCACCATCGCCGTGACCGACGTGTCTCCCGAACAGTTCAACGGCACCCCCGGCAACGACTCCCTAGTCAGCGGCGACGGCGACGACATTCTCGACGGGAAGGCCGGTGCCGACACGATGGTGGGCGGCGCTGGAGACGACGTCTACCATGTGGATGATGTCGGCGACGTCATCATCGACATCTCCGGCGACGATACGGTCCTCACAACCGTGAACTACGTGGCGCACGAGGGCATCGAAACGATCATCTCAGGCATCGGTGCCGTGCGCCTGACGGGTAATGCCGGCAACAACGCGATCGAGGCTAACGACCACGCCAACGTGATCAGCGGCTTGGGAGGCGACGACAGACTGTATGGCGAAGGCGGCAACGACACGCTCGATGGCGGGTCGGGCAATGACATGCTCAACGGCGGGTCCGGCCGGGACCGGATGATCGGCGGGTCGGGCAACGACATCTACCATGTCGACACCAAGGGCGACGTGATCGTCGAGGCCAAGAACGGCGGCACGGATCTGGTCTACAGCGCGATCAGCTACACGCTCGGCGCGACGCTGGAGCACCTGGTCGGCACCGGCAAGGGGGCGATCAGCTTGACCGGCAACAACCTGGCCAACGGCCTTCTCGGCAATAACGCCAAGAACACGATCAAGGGCGGCGCGGGCAACGATACCGTCAACGGCGGCGGCGGCAACGACGTGCTCTATGGCGGCTCGGGCAAGGACGCGTTCGTGTTCAACACGAAGCCGAGCGCCCGGACCAACAAGGACCTGATCAAGGACTGGAATCCGAAGGATGACGTGATCCATCTCGAGAACCAGGTGTTCACGGCGCTCAAGGCGGGCAAGCTCGCCAAGGGCTCGTTCGTGCTCGGCGCCAAGGCGAAGGACAAGAATGACTTCGTCGGCTACGACAAGACGACGGGCGACCTGTGGTACGATGCCAACGGCAGCGGCAAGGGCGGTCAGGTGGTGTTCGCCAATATCGGCCGGAACAAGAAAATCGCCCACGACGACTTCTTCGCCATCTAAGCAAACATGAGAAACGCGGATCTCGTTTGAGATCCGCGTTTTCGTTTCACAATGATCAGAACCTGATTGTAAGGCCGCCTCTGACGGTATGCTCCTGATCGCGCCGGCCCATGGCGCCGGTATAGGAGATGCTCAGGGTCGTGTTCTTCGAGACCTCCCAGTTGACGCCTGCCTCGACCACGAGGCTATCCTTGTCTATGGGGATGCCCGTCATGAAGAGCGGACGTTCATCTCCCGGAAGGGAGAAGCTGGCTTTGGGCAAAGTATCACCAAAGGCGTGACGCCAGCCGAGCAGCCCCTTGAACGTTATTAGGCCAGCCTCCGTCGGCATTGTGGCAATCAGGCGTGCGCCTAGGGTCGAATAGGTGGTGTCGAATGAATCGACGCGCCCCGTAACCGTATCGAAGCCCTCCACCGCGATGCCGCCACCGGCGACATGCACATGCGCGAGCCCCAGAAACGGTTCGACCATGACGCGATCGTTGATCGGGATCATATAGCCGAGCTCGCCGAATGCCTGGAAGGAATCCAGGGAACTGCTGAACCGGTTCGAGGCATAGGGCGTGGTGAAAGACGTATCCACTTCGTGATGCGCATAAGCCAGACCGCCGCGCAGATTGAGCGCGCCGAAAGCGGCGGAGCCATAGAGGCCGATATGCATGCTCTCCACATGGCCGCTCGCGCTGCTCAGGCCATAGTCAAGGCTTGTCGAGAAGTAGCCGCCGGCGATGCCAAGCCGATAGGGCGTGCCGAAGCCCGTATCCGCGCCGAACACCAGACCTGCCGTGCTGCGCTGCACGGCCAGTGAGGCCTGTGTCGCCTGGGTCGAGCCCCAGGAGCCGATGGCCTTGGCCCACAAGGCCCAATCGCGTGGAACCTGCTGCGTTGCTCCGGTCATCGAAGAGGCGTCGTCCGCCGCCGTGATGTCCGAAGCAATGAACGAAGGCAGTCCGCCGGTCGAACAGCGCAGGCGGCAGAGCACGGCTGCGCGGAAGAGATCGTCATGCACGAGAATCGTGCCCACATCGAAAGCGGTGGGCATCGGTGCAGGATCGGGAATTGAAGGCGACGCAGGATCGTCTCCAGGAGACACCGGATCTCCGCCTGGGGTAACCGGGTTCGCTGGTCGAGGCTCATCAATGCGCGGAAGGCTCAGATAAATATTTTTGCCATCCTTGCTCAGCACGGGCCTGAAGAAGACGAGGTTCGTCGTCACTTCGGAGAACTGTCCCGTGACGCCGCCTTCAGCCGTGAGAATGGTCCAGCGGCTGCCGGGCGTGTAGGCGGCCGATAAAGCATTCACCTGCACTGTGCCGCCTTGGACAGTCGCCGCGCCTCCGGCCACGATACGGTCGCTCTCCTGCGATGCATTGAGATCGATCCTGTAGACCGTGCCATCTGCGATAAGCACGTTGCCGGTGACGGCGAGTGAGCCGATACCGTTCATGCCCGGTGACAGGATGCTGCCAGGGCGCGCATCGATGCCGCCGACGGTGCCGTCGCCACCCAGAAGAGCGCCATCGTAAACGGTCATGGACGAACCGCCCATCACGCCCGACACCATGAGGCCGCCCTCGCGCACATGCCAAGGCATGATGCGATTGCTGGTGCCACTGATCGTCCATGTCGAGCTGCCGGTCTTTTCGTGCATCTCGAAGTTCCGAAGCTCGCTTCGCGAGAGATCGAACCGGCCATCGGTGCTGCCGCTCAAGGTGAAGGTATCGTAGCCCGTACCCGCCTCGATTGCGCC
This sequence comes from Microvirga sp. ACRRW, assembly GCF_022346925.1. Taxonomy (GTDB): domain Bacteria; phylum Pseudomonadota; class Alphaproteobacteria; order Rhizobiales; family Beijerinckiaceae; genus Microvirga. The sequence continues at coordinate 191,125 of NZ_JAKRNJ010000002.1, read as the reverse complement.
GTCGATCACGGATGTGGAGCTGATCAGGAAAGTGTCGTCACCATTCCCGAGATCGACTGCATCGCCCCCCCGCAGGTTGGAGATACGTCCATGATTTTCGATGCGATCGTTGCTGTTGGCCGGGTCGGTGTTCGTGAACTGGATTGCGCGGCCCTCCGCGCTTTCGATCAAGCCGCCGACCTCATTGATGACCGTCATTCGGCCGCCGTTGCCAAGGCTGACGCCGGCAGCGTCCTTGCCCGAGGCTTTGATTACCCCGCGGTTGACGAGGGTGTTCGTGTTGGCGGTATCACCTGGAACAGGGCCGAAAATCGAGACGCCTCTCGCCTGACGCCCCGTTACCTGGATCGTGCCGGTGTTCAACAGAGTGTTGTTGTCGCCTCTCACCTGCATGCCTTCGATGATAGAGCCGTTTGCGGTGACCGTGCCGTCGTTGATCAGCGTGTTGCCGTCGCCGTAGGCGCGGAAACCCCAGGCCTTGTCCCCGCTCGTAGAGATGTCGCCTTTGTTCGTGAGGGTATTGTTGTCGCCTTGAACGGCTATCCCGGCAGACCACGTGCCGCCATGAATCGTCCCGTTGTTGAGAAGCGTGTTCCGATTGCCCATTGCGAACAGGGCGTCGCCAGAATCGCCGTCCATCGTCACGGTGCCGTTGTTCGTGATGCTGCCGTCATTCCCGCTGAGCAGCATGCCTTCGCCGCTGACAGATCCTAGCATGCGGATTGTGCCATTATTGGTCAGAGAGATCCGATCGCCGTTGCCCCAAAGGCCGGCAGGGCCTTTGCGAGTTCCGCCGATGGTGTTCTCCGTGGTCAAGACGCCTTCATTGAGGACAGTACCGTCATCGAACAAGTAATATGCAGCGGGCATGTCCTTGGTATGGACGCTTCCTGTGCATACGACCTTGTTGCCCGTCGTCACACATGCCGCCAACGCCGGGCGCGGCATGGCGAGCCACGCGGAGAAGAATGTCGGAACAAGGATAGCAATGGTTGTCAGAGCCGTTGACGGCTTGAATGCCTGGGTATTGCTGCAGGGTTTTGTGACATCTGCCTTGTGCGTGAGAACTGTCATGTGCCGGCCCATCCATATTATGAAGAGCTTGGCGATTTAGGCGGCAGAAAAAATCATCACCTACATGAACATGTAGATAGCTGCCTTTAAGAGCTGCATTCATCGCGAGAAGGGCATGAAATCCTCTCGCGATGTGCGGAAATACACACTCGTTCTCTCTTGGAAGGCAGCGGACAGCGTCGCCGAGTGTTCTACGGCAGATCTGAGGGCGCCCACTTTCGCGCCCCCGGAAAGAGCCCCTGAAGGATTCTTCAGGGGCTCCCGTTTCATGAGGAACCCCACCCTTCATCAGAAGCGGATGTTGAAGCCGCCTCTCACCGTATGCTCCTGATCGCGCGCGCCCATGGCGCCGGAATATGAAACGTTCAACGTCACATCCTTCGCCACCTCCCAGTTGAGACCCGCCTCGACGATGAGGCTGTCTTTATCGATAGGGGCGCCTGTGACGAGGAACGGGCGTCCGTCGCCCACATATGAGAACGTCGCCTTGGGCACGATATCGCCAAAGGCGTGGCGCCAGCCGAGCAGCCCTTTGAAGGTAATCGTGCCGGCATCCGTCGGCATGGTGGCGACGAGGCGTGCACCGAGCGTCGAGTAAGTGGTGTCGAAGGAATGCACCTCGCCCGACACGGCGAGATCCGAGCCTTCCTCCCACACATTGCGGCCCGTCACATGGACATGCGCCAATCCTGCGAACGGCTCCAGCATCACTCGGTCGCTGAGCATGATCTCGTAGCCGAGTTCACCGAAAGCTTGGACGGAATCCACCGAACTGTCGGAACGGTTCGTGCCGGAAAAGCCTGTGAAGCGAATGGTGCGGACCATATCGACGTCGTGGTGAGCATAAGCCACACCGCCGCGTAGATTGAACGCACCGAAGGCGGCTGAGCCATAGGCGCCGATATGGAGGCTTTCCACGTTGCCGCCGGATGCGAGCGTGGCGAAATCCAGATCCGTCGAGAAATATCCCGCCGCAAGGCCGAGACGGTATGGCGTGCCGAAACCGCTATCGACACCGAACACGAGACCCGCCGTGCTGCGATCCAGCGCGTAGGATGTCGGGGTTGCGTCAGTGGAGCCCCAGGAGCCGATGGCCTTGGCCCACATGGTCCAGTCGCGAGTCGCCTGCGGAATCGACACCGGAACCCGCGTGGCGTTCACCGGCCTGCCGGGCAGGTCCGCCGCATATCCCGCCGTCACGAATTCCGACGCGACGATACCCGGCAAGCCTTCCGAGCAGCGCAGGCGGCAGAGCACGGCGGATCGGAACAGGTCATCGTGCACGAGGATCGTGCCCATGGCACTGACGATAGGCGCGCCTGAGGTTTGATCGAGCGCGAAGGGAAGCTCATCCTCCGTTACCGGATCGAAGGGTCTTGGCGTGGGTCGGTCGACAGGGAGCGGCCGCTCGATGCGCATGAGGCCGAGATAGATATTCTTCCCGTCCTTGCTCAGCACGGGCCTGAAGAAAGCGAGGTTTGTCGTCACTTCGGAGAACTGTCCCGTGACGCCGCCCTTGGCCGTGAGAATGGTCCAACGGCTGCCGGGCGTATAATCTCCCGGCAGGGCATTCACCTGAACCGTTCCGCCCTGAACGCTCGCGGTTCCCTCGGCCACGATGCGGTCGCTCTCCTGCGATGCATTGAGATCGATCCTGTAGGTCGTGCCATTGGCGATGAGCACGTTGCCCGTAACCGCCATCGAGCCGATGCCGTTCGCACCCGGCGACAAGATGCTGCCGGAGCGCGCATCGATACCGCCAACGGTACCTGAACCACTGAGTATCGCGCCGTCATAAACGATCATGGACGAACCGCCCATCGTGCCCGTCACCATGAGGCCGCCCTCGCGTACATGCCAGGGCATGGTGTCGTTGTTGGTTCCGGTGACGGTCCAGGTGGATGTGCCGATCTTTTCGTAAGTCTCGAAGTTGCGGTATTGCGCGCCATCGCCGATCAGCGCTGCGTCGAAAGATGCGTCAATCGCGCCGCCCAGCGTGAAGGTATCCATATCCGCGCCTGCATCGACGACCCCTGTTATGCGGGATGTCGAGCCGATCAGAAGGGCGTCGTTGCCGGCACCGAGCTCGATGGCTACTCCGCCGCTCGACGTGCTCAGTACGCCGAAATTCTGGATGCTTTCATTGCCTGCGCCGGATTGAATAGCCTTGTCATTCCAAGCACGGATGATACCGGCGCTTTCGTTCACGATTGTCGTCGTCTCGCCTGCCTTGCTTGCGACCCAGACGCCATAGGCCCGCTCGCCCGATGTATCGATGGTTCCACGGTTGACGATGGAATTGCCAGTGCCTGCGTCGACCTTGATGCCACGCCCTTCGACGCCCGATGTCGTTACGATTCCCGTGTTGAGAATGGCATTGTTGTTGCCATAGGCGCGGATCCCGTTCGCTACGGCGCCTGAGGTTGCGATGTCCCCGGCATTGGTGAGCGTATTTCCGTTGCCATAGACCGAGAGGCCCTCGGAGCCGTTTCCTCCGGTGACGACCGTGCCGCTATTGGTCAGCCTGTTTTCATTGCCCTCGGCAAACAAGCCCAAGGCCGCGCTGCCGGTTGTCGTATCGATCCTTCCGGTATTCAGAAGGGTGTTGCTGTTTCCGAGAGCGTGAAGCGCACTGGCGGAACTGCCGGCGGTCGAGATGCTGCCGTTGTTGGTGATGGTGTTCCGGTCTCCAAGCACTTCCATCGCATCGAGCGAGGCGCCGCTGGAGGAAAGTGTCCCGTTATTGGTGAGGCTGGTCTCGTTGCCGACGCCGACGACTCCGTAACCAACCTTGCCGCTGACCGAAGCGCTGCCCTCAATGACCACGCTGCCTCCGCTCGTCACCTCCGCAATCGGTGCATCTGTGGCCGTCGTCGTTCCCGAGCAGGTGACGGTCGAACCTGTGCTCGTACAGCCCGCCTGTGCCGGCTGGTGAAATGCCACCGTTGACAGGAGAGTGATAGAAAACGTGGCGGTTGCCGTTCTGGCGATGGAGGAAGAGAAGGAAGATGGGGTGCCGGTCAGGTCGCGCTTCAAAAAGATCATGCTTCAGCCCGTTGTGGTTCCGTTCGACTTTTGCCATCTAGGCTGCGGACTTCGCCTACCACCTCTCCAAACATGGAGGTTTTATTTCTTAAATGCGGAAAATATTTTTCCCTTGAAACGGAACCTTTTGCGCAGTTTCTGTGAGGGGGCTGCTTCCTATGGTCTCGATCCAGCTTTTCGCTCTTGACGGGATAGAGTTGCGTAGCGTCCAGTCTAAGATCAACAAATCGGCTGCGGGGGAGTCCGATGCGCCATTTCTTCATTGCTGCTATTCTCGCCGGCCTGTCGAGCCAGGCGCTCGCCCAGGAAGCGGCTCCTGCGGCCCAGGGCTTGCAGCTCACGGTGCGCCCCTCGGGCTATGATGCGCAGAGCGAGGCCCAGAAGCGGCAGGAGAAGCTGCTCAAGCGTCTGGAGCAGAGTGATCACATGATCCGCTCCATCTGCATCAATTGCGGGGATTCCTGGAAGCACCAGATCTATGAGCCCTTCAATCCCTATGCCTCCTTAAAGCCCTCGGCGCGCCCATCGGAAAGTGTCGGGAACTGATCCATGCACAGGGCCTGCTCCCGCTCTTCCATGGGCATTTCTGCAACCTCGGACACTATTGAGGCGCATGCAGGCGTTTTGTATATCTGTAGGAACGCAAGGGGGGCCTCGCGTTATCATCTCGAAAAGGGGTGTCACCGAATGGTGACGTGAGACCTGGATGGCGTGGGTTTATCTGACACTGGCAGGTCTTCTGGAAATCGGGTGGGCCATCGGGCTCAAATATACCGATGGGTTCACGCGGCTGGTGCCGTCGGTCCTGACAGCTATCAGCATGGTGGCCAGCGTCCTGCTCCTCGGGCTCGCGCTGAAGACGCTTCCCGTCGGGACAGGCTATGCAGTCTGGACCGGGATCGGAACCGTCGGTACCGCCATCCTCGGCATCGTGCTTTTGGGCGAACCTATCACCGCGCTTCGCCTGGGCTGCATCGGGCTGATCGTCGTGGGCATTCTCGGCCTCAAATTCGCCGCTGCGTGAGAAAAGCCGAACCGATGCATTCCTCCCCACGCAAGACCTATTCCTCGTCCCGCTGGCTCAAGATTTTCGTGGCATTGATCTGCCTGATCATTCTTGGACTCGAAGGCTGGAGAGACTGGACCGAGCGGCAGGACGAATTCACCCGCATCGAAGGCGAGATGAGGAACCTCGCCAAATCGCTGACGCAGCACGCCGAGGACACATTCAATCTCGCCGATGCGATCCTGGTCGACATCGTCGATCGGATCGAGCGGCAGGGAACGTCCCCTCAGGACATGGCGGGAATGCAGGCGTTCTTTTCCGAGCGCATCCAGACCCTGCAGGCGTTGAAGACTCTTACGGTCTTCAGCGAGAACGGATTCGTCCTGAGCAGCTCTCTGCCCGGCCACACTACGGTCAATGCCCAGCATTATACGTTCTTCAGGCATCATGCCGCTTCCCTGGACAGGAAGTGGTTCTTCGGCCCGCTCATTCACGATCCGATCGGGGGCGACAGGGTGCTGACCTTGTCCCGCCGCCTTAACAAGCCTGATGGCAGTTTCGGCGGTGTGGTGCAGATCAGCATTCCGCCCCGCTACTTCGCAAACTTCTTCAGCCGCATCGATGTGGGTTCCGAAGGCTCCATCGTGATGATCAGCACGGCGGATGGAAAGATCCTGTCCCGCTATCCTTTCATCGAGCGCGCCATCGGCCTTAAACCCGACGCATCCGAATGGCTGCTGACGGGCAGCCCGTATGGATCGGGGGCTTACGTGTCTCCCATCGATGGGGTCTTGCGCCTCGCAGGCTATCAGCGAAATCATGTCTATCCGGTCGTTCTCCTGTCATCCGTCAGCCAGCAGGAGGCGTTGAGAAGCTGGATGGTGGAATTCCAGATCCGCTCGCTCCGAGTAGCCGTGCTTGTCGTCCTCATCATTGTTCTAGGCTGGAGGCTTGCCAGGGAATTGCGCCGCCGCGAGCAGGCGGAGGCTGAGCTCGCCGTGCTTGCGACGACAGACGGACTGACGGGTCTTGCCAATCGCCGGACCTTCGACAGCCGGCTCGAAACCGAATGGCTGCGCGCCTCGCGCGATGCAACGCCGCTCTCGCTTTTCCTGATCGATGTCGATCAGTTCAAGGCCTACAACGATCTCTATGGGCATCAGCAAGGCGACGACTGCCTACGCAAGGTGGCAAAGGTCATCGCGGAAGCCATGAGGCGTCCCAGCGATTTCGTGGCCCGTTACGGCGGCGAAGAAATCGTCGTCGTGCTGCCGGACACGAATGACGAGGACGCCGCTAAAGTCGCTGAGGCGATCCGTGCAGGTGTCGAGGCACTAGCCGTTCAGCATCAGGCGAACCCGCCATCCCACATCCTCACGATCAGCATCGGCAGCGTGACGCAATCGCCCGCCTTTAATCGGTCCCACACCGGTCCCGCCGATCTGATCCACATGGCTGACAAGGCGCTTTACCGCGCCAAGCAAGGCGGCCGCAACCGCGTCGCCATCGCGCAGGCTGCATAAGCGAAAGCGAAGAGGGTGCGCCGGACCTGCAAAAAGCAGATCCTAACCTGCACGAGAATACCCTGCTGAAGGCGAGAGCAATTGCGCTCCCGCCTGCGTTTTCACGTCAGCTCAGATGACGAAGAAATCGTTATAGGCGATCTTCTTGTTCTTGCCGATGTTGGCGAACATCACTTGGCCGCCGGCCTTGCTGCCGTTGCTATCGTACCAGAGGTCGCCCGTCGTCTTGTTGTAGCCGACGAAGTCATTCTTGTCCTTCGCCTTCGAGCCCAGCACGAACTGGTCCTTCTTGAGCCAGCCGGTCTTCTTCAGCGCCTTGAAGTACTTGTTCTCCAGATGGATCGTGTCGTCCTTGTAGTTCCAGTCCAGGATCTTGTCCTTGTTGGTCTTGGAATTCGGGTTCGTGTTGAACACGAACACATCCTTGCCCTTGCCGCCGGTAAGCTTGTCATTGCCTTTGCCGCCGTAGATCATATCCGGACCGGCCGTGCCTTTGAGGGTGTCCTTGCGCGCGCTGCCCCGGATAATATCAATCTCGTCGCGAACAGCGATGGTGAAGACCTCGTGGGTCACGCCCCCCTGACTGTCGGTCGTAACGACCTGAATATTGTGCGAGGCCGCTTTCTCGAAATCGAGAAGGCCCGCAACGATGAGCTGGTTGTTCACGATGGCGAAGGCGTTTCCGCCATCGGCAAGGCTATAGGTGATGTCCACGCCTTTTACGTTCGTGGGGCTGAAAGTGCCGACGACGCTGCCGAGAGCCGCATTCTCTCCAATGGCGAGCGCGCTGAGAGCAGGCGTGAGGATAAAGTCATCGTCGATGATGAGGCCAGAAGCACTGCTCTGATCGTCTCTGATCGAGGAATTCATTGGGTCCTTGAGCTTGACCGAGAAGCGCCGGTCGCCTTCTGCTATCTTATCGGCCTTGATCTTCACGGTAATCGTAGCTGTGAGCGATGTTCCGCTGAAGGCTACAGTGCCGGACTTTGTCTCCACATCGCCGTCATCGAGGCCGGTCAGTTCCCATCGAGCCGTGGGGCTGCCGTCCGTGCTGCTGCGCGTGACCGTGAAAGTGAAATCGGTCCAGCCGCTGTGACTGCCTTCGAACTTCCTGCTGTCTTTCGCCTTGATGGAGAGTTCCGGCAACGCGGCGACATCAAACTTGCGGTCGCTGAATTGGATAAACTGAATGTTCTTCAATGTATCCGTCCCATCGCGTGCCGTCTTGTCGGCAACCCTGTAGCTGCCATTGGCCAGCTTCGTGATGATGTACTCCGCGGTGGTACCGGAGAAGACGGCGGTGTCCGTTCCCGTATGGCCGTCGAGGATGTCGTTGCCCGCGCCGCCGGCAAGTCTGTCGTCACCGGCTCCTCCCCAAAGAATGTCGCTGTCGGCGCCACCATTGAGGGTATCGTTGTTGTAGCCACCATCAAGCTTGTCGGCGCGGCTTGTTCCATCCCAGACGAGACCAGTCACATGCTCGGGGCTTGAATAGCCCGCCTTGACGATGGCATCGGCGGGCTTCCCTTGCGTTGTGTAGTCTGTCGGCGGAACGTATGCAGGTTCCGTAGTCGTCTGGTAACTCCAGAGGAATGCGCCATCGAGCCATTGGCCGCCGTAATTTTTCATTACGTAGTAAAGCGCTTCGTAGCAGAGGCGCTGTTCTTCGTAATCCGTTCCGTTTTCGTGCCGCAACCAACCGGGACTCAGGTTCGTGCCGTTGTAGCTGCCATAACCGATTTCGGTGAAGATGACCTTCTTGCCCCAAGTTTCGGATAACTGCTTCCAGGTATCGACCACTGAGGTGGTGCCGTAGACTTCCTTCGAATTCCAGTTGACCGGAGGCTTGACCCAAGAATCGATCAGCTCGTTCAAAGTCGGATCGTAATTGCCGTCGGCAGCCATGCTGAAATAAGCGTCGACGCCGATATAATCGAGCTTGTCCCAGAACTCGATCTTTAACGCCTCGTCGTCGGTGGCGGCGTAGGTCAGCTTGCCCGTGAAAACCGCGCGCACCGCATCGATGATCTCGACCCATTTCTCCGTATAGCTCTGACCATTCGCGCAGGTCTTGTTAGGATCCGTCATGCTGCGCATTTCGGTGCCGATCACGAAGGCGGAGGCTCCGCCGGCCTGTGCGACCTTGGCGTATTCCACCATCATGTTCTTGTAGTTTTCGAACCATAGCAGAGGATCCGTCGGCGCAATCTTCGCGCGCCAGGCGTCCTCCGATGTCGTGTTGCGATCGTCACGCTCCACATGAGGCTTGAGCACCACATTCAGCCCACGCGCTGTGGCGTCTCGAATGGCTTGCAGCACGTTCGGAAAACCGTCGCTCTCGCCGCGCCATGGCTCATCCGGGTTCGGGCTCGCGTTGAGGTGCACGTCGTTGCTCGTGCCCGTGGATTGAAAGAAGTTAGGAATGAGGGTGATAGTGTTCGCGCCGTTGGACTTGATGAGGTCCATTGCGGCCAAGCCGCTGGTCGTTTGAAAATTGCCACCCCAGTAGGAAGGAAGGCTGATGCCTTCCCAGGTAAAAATGCCTTCGTCCGCCGCCATAATCCGCCTCGTTCAATGCAATATCAATTGAATCGAGATAACGTATCTAATCAGGGCTTTTCGCTCAAGCTCAGCAGGGAACGAAAAAGCCCCCGGAGACGATCCCCGGAGGCTACAATCAATTTCCGTCGGAGTTGCGCTGCTCAGATCTGCCGCACGGCGCCCTTGGCGGCGCTGGTGGCGAGCATGGCGTAGGCCTTGAGAGCGGCCGTCACCTTGCGCTTGCGCGGCTCGGCGGGCTTCCAGCCCTTGGCGTCCTGCTCGGCGCGGCGGCGCTGCAACTCGGCATCGTCCACGGCGAGGTTGATGCTGCGGTTCGGGATGTCGATCTCGATCCGGTCGCCGTCGCGCACGAGGCCGATGGTGCCGCCCTCTGCCGCTTCCGGCGAGGCGTGGCCGATGGACAGGCCCGAGGTGCCGCCGGAGAAGCGCCCGTCCGTGATGAGTGCGCAGGCTTTGCCGAGCCCCTTCGATTTCAGGTAGCTCGTGGGATAGAGCATCTCCTGCATGCCGGGGCCGCCGCGCGGGCCCTCGTAGCGGATGACGACCACGTCGCCGGCCTTCACCTTGCCATTGAGGATGCCGCTCACCGCATCGTCCTGGCTCTCGAACACGACGGCCGGACCGGAGAAGACGAGGATGCTCTCGTCCACGCCCGCCGTCTTCACGATGCAGCCGTCGAGCGCCAGATTGCCGGAGAGCACGGCGAGGCCGCCATCCTTCGAGAAGGCATGTTCCTTGTCGCGAATGACACCGCCAGCGCGGTCCATGTCCACGCTGTCGTAGCGGCTTGCCTGACTGAACGCGGTCTGCGTCGGCACGCCGCCGGGGGCTGCGCTGAAGAACTCATGCACCGCGTGGCTGTTGGTGCGGCGCACGTCCCATCGGTCAAGCGCCGATTTCATGCTTTCCGAGTGAACCGTCGGCACTGAAGTGTCGAGCAAACCTGCGCGGTCGAGTTCGCCGAGAATGCCCATGATGCCGCCGGCGCGGTGCACATCTTCCATGTGCACGTTTGAGATGGCAGGCGCGACCTTGCACAGCACCGGCACGCGGCGCGACAGGCGGTCGATGTCGTCCATGGTGAAGTTGACTTCAGCCTCGTAGGCCGCAGCCAGCAGGTGCAGCACTGTGTTGCTCGACCCGCCCATGGCGATATCGAGCGTCATGGCGTTCTCGAAGGCGGCGAAATTCGCAATCGAGCGCGGCAGTACGTTCGCGTCGTCCTGCTCGTAATAGCGGCGCGCGAGATCGACGATGAGATGGCCCGCTTCCACGAAGAGTCGCTTGCGGTCCGCGTGCGTCGCCAGCGTCGAGCCGTTGCCCGGCAGCGAGAGGCCGAGAGCCTCCGTGAGGCAGTTCATGGAATTGGCCGTGAACATGCCCGAGCACGAGCCGCAGGTGGGGCATGCCGAGCGCTCGATGGCCTGAATGTCCTCGTCCGCGATCTTGTCGTCGGCAGCGGCGACCATGGCGTCCACGAGGTCGAGCTTCTTGGTCACGCCGTTGAGCACGACTTTGCCCGCTTCCATCGGACCGCCGGAGACAAAAACCGTCGGGATGTTGAGGCGCAGCGAGGCCATCAGCATGCCGGGGGTGATCTTGTCGCAGTTGGAGATGCAGACCATGGCGTCCGCGCAATGGGCGTTGACCATGTATTCCACGGAATCGGCGATCAGCTCCCGCGACGGCAGGGAGTAGAGCATGCCGTCATGGCCCATGGCGATGCCGTCATCCACCGCGATGGTGTTGAATTCCTTGGCGACGCCGCCCGCCTTCTCGATCTCGCGGGCGACCAGCTGGCCGAGGTCCTTCAGGTGGACATGGCCCGGCACGAACTGGGTGAAGGAGTTAACCACGGCGATGATCGGCTTGCCGAAGTCGGAATCCTTCATGCCCGTGGCCCGCCAGAGGCCGCGAGCGCCCGCCATGTTGCGGCCGTGGGTGGTGGTGCGAGAGCGATAGGCTGGCATGGGTTTATCCCGGTCTTCAGAGTTCTTGAGCCTGCCTTGTTCGAACGAAACGAGGCGACATGCAAGCGCTTTTGCTGCCGCCTTTAGGCGCAGAATGCATCCCAGGCAGGCGTTTTCGCGCAATTTTATTATCTGCCGAGCTTAGGCCCAGGCCTGAACCGAACCGGCCAAGCCCCGTTTGCGTTGGTCCCGCAACGTCAATGGAAAGGGCCAAGATCATGGTGCCGAAGACCGATTGGGATGCCACAGCCCACCTGCAATACGAGCCGATGGGAACGCCCAGAGGCACCACGCCACCTCACGGCAGCGACGTGATGGAGTTCGCTTCCCTTCGCGAGGCCATTCACTGGGCCATGACCAACGAGGCTCCAGCTGGCATGCATGCGGTGATCCGCACCGCCTCAGGCGAGGTGATCGAGCCGAGCCAGCTGGAGGAGCTTTGGGCCAGCCTCCAGGGCCCCTAAATCCAGCCCAGGCTCAAGGCCCCCACGGCGAGATAGCGGCCTGTCTTGGCGAGCGCTACAAGCAGGATGAAGATAGGTAAAGGCTCGCGCAGCACGCCCGCCACGATGGTGAGCGGGTCGCCGATCACCGGCATCCAGCTGAGCAGCAGTGTCCAGCGGCCATAGCGGTGATACCAGCCTTCCGCCTTGGCCATCTGCTCGCGTTTGACCGGAAACCACCGCCGGCCTTCGAAGCGGGTAAAGAAACGCCCCAGGAACCAGTTCACGACAGAGCCGAGAATGTTGCCGATGCTCGCTATGAGTATCAGCATCCACCAAGCGTGGCGATCGGCCAGCAGCATGCCGAAGAGCACCGCTTCCGACTGAAACGGAAAGATCGTGGCCGAGAGAAAGGCTGCGGCGAAAAGAGCGCTGTATTCGGCGAGATGCGGCATGAAATCCAGGGAGGCATTGCGGGCTTTCCGCCTTACCATGCTTCCATTAACGCCCCAAACCCGGCTTCGGCGCGAAAAAGCCCAACCTCCGGTTCAGCTTGCGCTGCATAGGGATCGTGCTCTACCAACGGGCCGCAGCCTGCTCAAGCCTGCCTTTTAGTTGCGGAACCTCTTCAGGATAAGCCTCTTGGAACAGTTCGACGTTGTGGTGATCGGCGCCGGTGCCGCCGGCATGATGTGCGCGGCCGAAGCCGGAAAGCGCGGACGCTCCGTGCTGATCATCGACCATGCCGATAAACCAGGTGAGAAGATCCGCATCTCCGGGGGCGGACGGTGCAACTTCACCAATCTCAACGCTGCGCCCGCCAATTACATCTCGCAGAACCCGAGCTTCTGCATCTCAGCCCTGCGGCGCTACACGCAACGGGACTTCATCGCTCTCGTGGAGCGTTACGGCATCGCCTATCACGAAAAGACGCTCGGCCAATTGTTCTGCGACGGCTCTTCACGGCAGGTCGTGGATCTGCTGCTCAACGAGATGAAGCAGGCAGGGGTCGAGCTGCGGTTGCAGACATCCGTGACGCAGGTAGAGAAAACGGATGACGGCTTTCGTCTCGCGCTCTCGAACGGTGCCTTGCAATGCCACTCGCTCGTCGTTGCATCGGGTGGCAAGTCCATTCCGAAGATGGGGGCCACCGGTTTCGGTTATGACCTCGCGCAGCAATTCGGCCTGAACATCGTCGAGACGCGTCCGGCGCTCGTTCCGCTCACTCTGGAGCCGACGATGCTGGAGCGGCTTTCACCCTTGGCCGGAATCTCCGTCGATGCGATAGCCGCCTGCGGCAAGACGAAATTCGCTGAGGCGATGCTGTTCACTCATCGCGGCTTGAGCGGCCCGTCGATTTTGCAGATCTCATCCTATTGGTGCGAGGGCGCGGAGATCACACTCTCCATGCTGCCGGGCGTGAATCTTTTCGAGGAATTACGCAAAGCTCGTTCGCAAAACGGCAGGCAAGCTTTGCAGACCGCTCTCTCGACATTTCTTCCCAAGCGCCTCGCTCAGCTGATCGCTGAAACGGAGAAGGGGCCGGCGAACCTCGCCGATTATTCCGACAAGCATCTGCGGCGTATCGACGAGGCGGTGAACCAATGGCGCTTCAAACCGGCGGGATCGGAAGGCTACCGAACCGCGGAAGTAACCCTGGGCGGCGTCGATACCCGCGAGCTCGACTCTAAGACAATGGAAGTGAAATCCGTGCCTGGCCTCTACATGATCGGCGAGGTCGTGGACGTGACCGGCTGGCTCGGCGGCTACAATTTCCAGTGGGCCTGGTCGTCCGGCTGGTGCGCAGGCCAGGCGGCCTGACCCTATTCAGGAAAATAAGCTCGGCAGTCTTGACGAAAAACAATTGCAACTAAATAATATTTCAAAAGAGCCACTCAAGGCTGACGCAAAAGTATATTCGGGGGCTTGAGGGTGAAACAAATGCTCAAGATTGCCTTTGCTGCTGCTGTCGGAACGACCCTGCTCTTCGCCTCGGGAGCCCAAGCTCTCGAAACGCAGAACGGCCTCGCCTTCAATGGCCTGGCGTTTAATGGCCTCGCATTCAACGGATTGGCCTTCAACGGTCTCGCCTTCAATGGCATCGCGACCGACGGCGTTGCAGAAGAGCTGCGCTCTGCGCCAGCCCTTCAGGCAACTACTGTCATCCTGAAGGATGGCGAGCGCGTCTCGCTGAAGTGAGAAAGCAGCAGGTCCTCATGAAGAAGCGAGGGCCTGCTTCTCCGTCATGAGACTTAGATTTTACGGCATCGTTGTCTGTGCCCTGTCGGCTCTGTGCATGTCATCCGCGGCCTTCGCCTTGAGTGGCCGTCTTGAGGTGACGGGAGGCGAGTTCAAGTTGCGTCTCGACGATGGACGGGTGCTGGAGAAAAACGCTCTCGTGGGCCATCGCATCGTCCTGAATAACGGCGCGCATGAACAGCCGGTCCTTATCGACGCGGTCATGGAGGAGCTATCGAGGGACGGCCAGGGCATCGTGCTTTACCGCCTGCTTATCGAAGATCCCGCCACGAAAACGCTTCACAATATCTGTCAGGCCGATGCGCGCGGAAGACAGCTCGGCTTCCCCATGCCACGGCAAGGCGGTTTCGATCTCACATGCACCAGCGGCGCAGAGGGGAAATGCATTCTCATGGGCTATCGCCCCTGGGACGAGCGGAGCGACGTGCCGATGCGCGCACTGCATCGGGCCTGCATCCATGCCATCCGTGCGGATTATGGCGGAGACAGCCGTCCCTCGACACGGGACGGAACGCTCATCGACATTTACGACCGTCATGGCATCCGGGAGGCGGAGAAGGAAAGTCCTATGCCCTTTGAAGCGGCTTGGGGCGAGAACGGAGCCTTGTGTGTCACGCGTCCGCGCATTGCAGGGAACGTGACGCTCGACGAACTCGCAGCCCGTTATCCGAGACTTGCAGGAAATGTGGGGGCAGAAAACTGCACGGAAGAAACAATGCAGCGCAATCCGCAGGCTCTTCTGTTCAACCGCTCCGCTTCAGCTGGCCCTTAAGCGCGACGTTTCGCCTTTCTCGAAGTGGTGCCTTGAAACGAGCGGCCTCGGGAGCAGTTGATGAGACGCTCCACGGATCGCCCTTGATCGCGCCGTGCAGATGGCTTCCTCATCTCTGGAGATACCGCATGCAGACACGTCAGCTCGGACAATTGAAGGTCTCGGCCCTTGGCCTCGGCTGCATGGGAATGTCGGAATTCTATGGCGGGCGGGACGAGGCGGAATCCATCGCCACGATTCATCGCGCCATCGAACTCGGCGTCACCTTTCTCGACACAGCCGACATGTACGGCACCGGCCACAACGAGGAACTCGTGGGTCGCGCGATCTCGGATCGGCGCGCTAAGGTGGTGCTTGCCACCAAGTTCGGCAATGTGCGTGGCCCCAACGGAGAGCGCCTCGGCATCAGCGGCAAACCGGATTATGTGCGCCAAGCCTGCGAGGCGAGCCTCCGGCGCCTGAAGGTCGATGTGATCGATCTCTATTACCAGCACCGCGTCGATCCCGACACGCCCATCGAGGACACCGTTGGCGCCATGGCCGATCTCGTGCGTGAGGGAAAGGTGCGCTATCTCGGTTTGTCCGAGGCCGCTCCCCAAACCATTCGCCGCGCACACACCGTTCATCCCATTACGGCGCTGCAAACGGAATATTCCCTCTGGAGCCGCGATCCAGAAGATGAAATTCTTGGTGTCGTGCGCGATCTCGGCATCGGCTTCGTGTCCTATTCGCCACTTAGTCGCGGCTTTCTCACCGGTCAGATCAAAAGCATCGACGATCTCGATCAGGATGATTTCCGCCGCTCCGCCCCGCGCTTTCAGGGCGAGAACTTCCAGAAGAACCTCGATCTCGTGCGGGAGATTGAAATCATGGCGCGCGAGAAGAGCTGCACGCCCGCACAGCTCGCACTCGCCTGGGTGCTGGCGCAGGGAGACGACATTGTGCCGATTCCAGGCACGAAACGCCGCAAATATCTGGAAGAGAATGTCGGCGCCCTCGACGTTGCCCTGACGAAGGCGGACCTGGAGCGGATCGACAGCATCATCCCGCCCGGTGCTGCCGCTGGAACCCGCTATGCAGCTGCAGGCATGCAGACAGTCGGGCGTTGAAAGAAAAAGCCGCGGCAACATGGCTGCCGCGGCTTTCCATTATGGGAGTATGACTTTAGGTCAGATGGCGAAGAAGTCGTCGTGGGCGATCTTCTTGTTCCGGCCGATATTGGCGAACACCACCTGGCCGCCCTTGCCGCTGCCGTTGGCATCGTACCACAGGTCGCCCGTCGTCTTGTTGTAGCCGACGAAATCGGTCTTGTCCTTGGCCTTGGCGCCGAGCACGAACGAGCCCTTGGCCAGCTTGCCGGCCTTGAGTGCCGTGAACACCTGGTTCTCGAGATGGATCACGTCGTCCTTCGGATTCCAGTCCTTGATCACATCCTTGTTGGTCCGGGCGTTCGGCTTCGTGTTGAACGCGAACACGTCCTTGCCCGAGCCGCCATAGAGCACGTCGTTGCCGCCGCCGCCGTTGACGGTGTCGTTCCCCGCGCCGCCCTTGATCGTGTTCTTGGCATTGTTGCCGAGGATGCCGTTGGCCAGGCTGTTGCCGGTCAAGCTGAGTGCCCCCTTGCCGGTGCCGACCAGGTGCTCCAGGGTCGCGCCGAGCGTGTAGCTGATCGCGGAATAGACCAGATCCGTGCCGCCGTTCTTGGCCTCGACGATCACGTCGCCCTTGGTGTCGACATGGTAGATGTCATTCCCGGCCCCGCCGATCATCCGGTCCCGGCCCTTGCCCCCGTTGAGCTCATCGTTGCCCGATCCGCCATCGAGCGTGTCGTTGCCTGCGCCGCCGTAAATCACGTCGTTGCCGGCCGAGCCGGTGACGTTCTCCGGGTTCACGTCGTCGACGGCGACGGTGAAGGTCTTCTGGCTGCTCAGGCCGGCCTGGTCGGTGACGCGGATAGTGACAGCGTGCGTCTTGGCCTGCTCATGGTCGAGCAGCAGGCCGTTGGCGACCTTCAGCTGCGTGCCCTCGATCACGAAGCGCCCGTCCGTCGTGCCCCACGTCCCATCAGACCGCTGAATCTCGTAGGTCAGGGTATCAAGTGCCGCATCGGTGGCCGACAGGTCGCCGATCTTCGTGCCGGTGGCCGCGTTCTCGAGAACGGACATGCCAGCAAGAGCGGGATTGGTGGGAGCGTCGTTCGGCAGGACTTCGACATTCGCAGAGAATTCGACTTCCCTGTGTGCGACATCCGTCAAGGTGATCGAAACCTTGCGCGGGTCGCCACCGCCGTGCGCCGAGCCATTGGTGTATGTCAAAGCGCGAATGAGCTTTTGAACGCGCGCTGTCGTCGCATCCCCATTGAACTCGAAGCTCGCGAGGGGACTGCCTAATCCATACACTTCGCCGATCTTGATGCCATCGACGAGCACGAAACGCTGGTCCGGATACTCAGTCCCTGCGGCAAGGCTGATTCCGCTCGCGAGATCGATATTGATCTTATCATCCGCGGATAGGGTCGAACCGCCCCCGGCCCTGACACTCATATGGCGCAAAAGACCGCTGTCGACCGTCAGCACGGAGTCACGGCCGACGTCGAGGAAAGTGGCAACACCAACGACCGTGGTGACTTTCGCCTCTCCAAAAGCCGCGATTTCCGGCGCGTCGTGAATTGTCGTAATCGTATCACCAGTTGCGTCCTTCGCGATGACCGTCTCGAAGCCCTGGCGGTGCAATTGAAGCCGCTGCGCATCCGTCAGGGTGCCGCTTGTGAGTTCAATAGTATCGCTATCCGAATAGTAGCTCGTCACGAGCATTGCGGTATCGACATCGTCGACCTTCAGGACAGACCCACGAGCGTCCTGAATCTGGATCTCCTTGAAACCTGAAATATCCACATTGGTGAGATCGATGCCCGCGCCAGACAAGAACAGTCTATCGTTTGTTCCACCGCCGCCTGCGATTTTCCTGACGCCCGCAAGTTGGGACCCGTCGATATAGATCCTGTCGTTGGCGGCCGTGCCCTGAATGGTCTCCACGCTGACGAAGCGGACCATTTCATTGATGTAGAAATCGCCGCCGCCGACCAATTGCAGGGTATCGTCACCATCTCCGCCATCGATGACGTCGTCGGCAGAGAGCCGCCGCTCGTCGGTCTCGAACGCGTCAGCCGCATCCGTGCCGGTCACCTGATCGCTCACCCAGAGATAACCGTTGAAGAGCGTATCCTCGTCTTCCAACAAGATGGCAATGGCGCTTCCAAGAGTGAACCCGTCTTCTCCGAAGGCATCATTGTACATGAGAGCGCGGAGCAGCGTCTGGATGTGGCTGGCTTTTGCGAGCGTGTTGAATTCAAACTCGATATAACCGAAGTCTCGGTATGTGATGGATCCGATATTCGTATCGCCGGTGGCATCGCGGATGATGACGCTGCCGTCGCTTGCGACTTGAACTTCTCCCGTATCCGTCTTGATCGTCAGCATTTCGTTCGCTCGACCTGTGTCGAGAGAGACGATGAGACGTTTAAACGAGCGATCTCCATCCGGGATCGTTGCGCCTGGAGCGATGGCGACATCCTGATCAGGAACCCTGATAATGTTTTGCGTCAAACCACCGATGGTCCCTGCAGTCATTGTCGGCCTCCTGGCGGGCATTTTCTCGATGAAGCCGAAATCTGGAAATGCTTCATCTTACGTTGCGATTAATCTATATAACTTTATAATATTGCAAAAACAAAAGACTTTTCTCACCCGCAGAGAAAAGCCTTTCTTTTCAACAGAATCCCGGCAAATGCCTAGCCCATTGAGGCCCAGGCGGCCCCTGCTCTCAGGACACGCAGATTTGGGGAGCGGCCAGGAGTACCGCTCCATCTCATGTCAGCACCAAAAAAGCCTTGGAATCGCTGACCTTAAAATACGCATTCCGCAAAGGCGGGCAGGACCGAACCGCCCCAGCCGCCATGATAGCGCTCCAGCAGCCGCTCGGCTTGCGTACGGCCCGAGGAGACGATCTCCTCGGCGTAAACGAGATGCTTCGCCTCGTCCTGCCCTGCCCCATCATGATAAGCGCGGCGCTTGAGGCCTTCGCGCGACAAGGCTAGAGCATCGCGCGCGACATCCTGCGCGGAGCGTCCCGCAATCGTCGCCTTCAAGGCGAGTTTCGGCACATCGGCGCGCAATTGCTCGCGCTCAACGGCACTCCAGCCTTTCACCAGCTCCCATGCGCCATCCAGGGCCGTCTCGTCGTAAAGCAATCCGGTCCAGAACGCGGAAAGCGCCACGATGTGCTCAATGTTGCCTACATCCGCACCGCGCATTTCGAGATAGCGCTTCAGGCGCACTTCCGGAAACAGCGTGGAAACGTGGTTCGCCCAGTCGGAGCGCACGGCGCGCTCACCCGGCAATTGCGCGAGCTTGCCGGCGAGAAGATCGCGGAACGATGCGCCGGCGACATTATGATAAGTTTCGTCGCGCTTGACGAAATACATCGGCACGTCGAGCGCCCAATCCACGTAGCGCTCGTAACCGAACCCATCTTCGAAGGCGAAAGCCATCATGCCCGTGCGGTTCTTGTCCGTGTCCAGCCAGATGTTGGAGCGCATGGACAGGAAGCCGTTGGGCTTGCCGTCTGTGAAGGGCGAGTTGGCGAAGATCGCGGTGGCGATGGGCTGCAATGCCAGCGACACGCGAAGCTTCTTCACCATGTCGGCCTCGGACGCATAGTCCATGTTCACCTGCACGGTAGACGTGCGGTACATCATGTCGAGACCAAGCGTGCCGACCTTCGGCATGTAACTCGTCATGATGCCATAACGCTTCTTCGGCATCACAGGCGTCTGCCCGCGCGTCCATAACGGGCTCATGCCGAGCGTGAGGAAATCGATGCCGAGCTTCTCACTGACCGCCTTCACATCGACGATGTGCTGCGCCGTTTCTTGAGCCGTCTCATGAAGCGTCTTCAGCGGCGCGCCGGAGAGTTCGAACTGCCCGCCTGGCTCAAGAGAAATCGCACCGCCGCCCTTCTCGTCGAACAGGCCGATGGGATGGTCGTCCTCCATGATGGGAGACCATCCCGTGCGATCCTGAAGGCCTTCGAGCAGCGCGCGAATGCCTTTGCCCCCGTCATAGGGAACGGGAGTCGTATCGGCCTTGTAGAAAGGAACCTTCTCGTGCTCGGTGCCCAGCCGCCACGCCTCGCGCGGCTTCTCACCTTCAGCGATCCACGCAACAAGCTCGGAACGCGCGCCAATGGGGGTCGTATCGGATACGTCCCGCGCCATACATCACCTCATCCAATAAGCGCGTTCAAGGCGCGCCGACTCAGTTCGGGACTAGATAGGCGTGTTAAGGCCAAGCTGCAATGAGGGGCGGCCCCACAAAATGTGAGACCGCATATGGTGCCTCAGTGGCGGACGACCAGATCCCCGACCGTCTCGGCCGAAAGCCAGTCGACGACGCCGGCGAGGGCATCCCGGCTCGACAGACCGCGTCCGACGGCCTCCGTATAGAGGGTGAGCTGCCGGTCGGCGCTGGTGCCGCGGGCCACGATCCAGCGGGCAAGATCCACCTCGCGCTCGCAGCCGAGCGCCTTGGCATCGCCCTCGATCATGTCGAGAACCTCGTCGAGCAACTCCCGCACGGGCTTGGCGCTGCGGGTCTTCTCGTCCACGAAACTACCGTGGATGCCGTAGCGCATGGCGCGCCAGCAATTCTCATCATTGATGGCGCGGGACGCGCCGGTCTGTCCGGCATTGAGCTTGGTGTCCAGGCTCAGGCGGCGCACGAGGCAGCGATAGAGCGCCGCGATCGCGATGGTGTCGTCCACCCGCGTGCAGCTGTCGGCCACGCGCAGCTCAAGGGTCGGATGCTTGAGCGAGGGACGGATCACCCACCACACATAGCTCGAGTTCTCGATGGCGCGGGCCGCGACCAATGTGTCGATGTAGCGCTGGTAATCCTGAGGCCCCTCGAACAGATCCGGCAGGCCGGTGCGCGGGAGTTCGCGATAGGCAGCAAGCCGATAGCCGAGAAGTCCCGTGCGCTGCGCCTGCCAGAACGGCGACGACGTTGAAAGCGCAAGCAGCAGCGGGAGATAAGGCTGAATGCGGTTCATGATGTCCACGCGCGCGGCGAGATCCGGCACCTCCACATGCACGTGCATACCGCACAGGACCGTACGGCTGCCGAGCATCTGCAGGTCGTGCATTACCTTGCCGTAGCGCGGCTGCGCATTCGGGCGAACCCGCGACCAGACGGCGAGCGGATGCGTTCCGGAGGCCATGATGGACATGTTGTAGTCGCGGGCGATCATGCCCACCGATGAGCGTAAGCTGGTGAGCTGCGAACGGGCCTCGGTAAAATCGACCGACGGCTTGGTGGCGATCTCGATCTGCGGCTCCAGCATCTCGGGCTGGATGTCGTCCGAGAGCTGCTCGCGGCAGGAGGCGAAAAACTCCTTGATTCTTCCCCGCGCCACATCCCGCTTGGCCGCATCATTGACGAAGTATTCTTCCTCGATGCCGAACTTGAAATCCCAGCTCATTTCCCGGTTCCCTCTATTTGTTATTCAGGAATGACCCTTGCGCGCCTGAGGCAGGCCGGATGTCGCACCAAACTCCGCCGGAATGGGGCGCGAGTGGGGCGAATCGGCCTAAAACTGCTAAGCTTCTGGTGCTAGAGGCGTTTCAGCGCTGCGCATTGTCGGGCGTGCGCGTCAGTTCCAATCGCCGAGCATGGACTGAACGATTGCGAGGGCAGCCACTGCGGCTGTATCGGCTCGCAGGATGCGCGGTCCCAACGATACGCAAACACATCTTTCGTGGGCGGCGACAAGCGCTCTCTCCTGATCGGTGAAGCCCCCCTCGGGGCCCACGATAACGGCAACGCCTGATAGATTGTTCCCAAGCTTGGCAGGAGCTTGAGCAAGAGCTTCGACCGGGTTGGAAACGGACGCATCCTCATCGCAGAACACGAGAAGGCAGCCTTTATCCAACCCTTTGATAAAGCTCTCCAAATTCTCTTCTTCCCGCACTTCCGGAAGAGTGATGATCCCGCATTGCTCCGCTGCCTCAATGGCATTACTTCGCATGCGCTCCAGGTTCACCCGCGTGCTCTGGGTCCGGCGGGTGATGACCGGCTGAAGAACGCCTGCCCCCATCTCCACGGCCTTCTGGACCATGTAGTCCAGACGGGCATGCTTGAGGGGAGCGAAGGCATAGACGAGATCGGGCCGGACCGTCTGAGGGCGGGTCTGTTCCGCGCAGACGAGATCGGCGGACTTGCGCCCTTCCACGGAGACTTCCGCGCGCCACTCCCCATCCTGACCATTGAAGATCAGCACGCTCGCGCCATCCTTGAGGCGCAGGACGTTCAACAGATAATTGGCCTGGGCCCGATCGAGAGCGACCCTCGCATTCATTTGAAGCGGCGAATCGACGAACAGGCGGGGAGCGTTGAAATCGTAACCGGCCATAGGACGCTTTGGAGTTGAGCCTTGGGAGTTGAGCCCTGGACCTTTAGCAATTTACCCCTGCCCAGGGGAAGGGACCGATGTCTTCCGCTAACCTGCCGTTCAGGTGCGCCATGGCACAGCTTGGGCCCAAGCGACCAATCGCCCGACCAATCGCCCCTTGGCCTTGGGGGCTGTTACCTGTTAACAGAGCACAGGCCGGCGAGACGTCGCGGGCTTTTTGAAGGGTTCTTGCCATGACGCACATCCGTTTGACCTTGATGGCCACGCTTGCCGCCGTTGGCTTTCTCGCATCCGTTCCTGCCTCCGCGCAGTCGAGCGCCTGCCAGGAAGGGCAGAAGATCCTCATGGAGCGCCAGAGCATCGTCAAACAGATCAGCGTGCTCACCGGCGACGGCAAGAAGAAGCAGATCGATCCCCGTGCCGCCTGCACGGTGTTCGGCAAGCTTGTAACCAACGGCGATGCCGGCCTGAAATGGATGTCCGTCAACAAGGATTGGTGCCAGGTTCCGGATCAGATGATCGAGGGCTTCGAGCAGGACCACAAGCGCGCCCAGACCTTCAAAGGCC
Source organism: Microvirga sp. ACRRW (assembly GCF_022346925.1). Classification (GTDB taxonomy): domain Bacteria; phylum Pseudomonadota; class Alphaproteobacteria; order Rhizobiales; family Beijerinckiaceae; genus Microvirga. The sequence goes on along the minus strand of NZ_JAKRNJ010000002.1, from coordinate 168,437 downwards.
AAGCCTGCGGTGCTGTCGCGAAGATGGCCGAGGCCGAAAAGCGCGCCAAGCAGCAGGCTCAGCAGCAGGGCGGTCCCCGCATGGGCGGCGGCCTGACCGGCACCTTGAGCGTTCCGAAGGGCGCCCTCTAAGCAGGACTGATTCCAAGCCATGGAGCGCCCTGGGGCGTCGTCTCTTCCCGATGCCGTTAGCGGCCATTGGGCCGACCGGTGGGCTCCGGTCGGCCTTCGTCCCTATTTGCGCCTCGCGCGGATCGAGCGGCCCATCGGCTGGTGGCTGCTGCTCCTCCCCTGCTGGTGGTCGGCGGCTCTTGCCGCCCTCGTGATGGGGCAGCCCTGGCCCAACCCGATCCATTGCCTGCTCTTCCTCATCGGCGCGGTCGCCATGCGGGGTGCCGGCTGCACCTATAACGACATCGTCGACCGCGATCTCGACATCCGCGTCGAGCGCACCCGCCAGCGCCCCCTGCCCTCCGGCCAGGTGAGCCTGAAAGGTGCCCTCGCCTTTCTGGGGCTTCAGGCGCTCATCGGGTTTCTCGTTCTCCTGCAGTTCAACGGCTTCGCCATCCTCACAGGCTTCGGCTCGCTTGCGGTTGTCGCTCTCTATCCCTTCATGAAGCGCTTCTTCTGGATGCCGCAGATCGTGCTGGGGCTTGCCTTCTCATGGGGCGCGCTGATGGGCTGGGCGGCCGCCTTCGGTTCCTTAAGCCTCCCCCCGCTCCTGCTCTACTTCGCTAGCGTCGCCTGGGTGGTGGGTTACGACACCATCTATGCCCTGCAGGACATCGAAGACGACGAGATCGCCGGGATCAAGTCCTCCGCCCGTTTCTTCGGCGAGCGCGTGAAGATGGGCGTGGGCATCTGCTACAGCCTGACCCTCGCCCTCATGATTGCGGCCTTCATGCAGGCTGGCGTGGGCATCGTCTCCTTCATCGGCCTCTTCCTCTTCGCCCTGCATCTCGGCTGGCAAATCGCCCGCATCGACCGGGCCGACGGCGCGGGCGCCCTGCGGCTCTTCCGCTCGAACCGGGACGCGGGGCTGATCCTGTTCGCGGCCATGGTGATTGATGCCCTGCTGTGAGAGGCGCGACTTTTTCGTGAAGAAACAAGGTTTCTTTGCCTCTCTCCCTGGTATCCCGCACCCATCTCTCCCATCTTGAGACCGATGTTTTCTCCGTCCGCCGATTCCCTTTCATCCCTGGCCGCAGCCATGCGCGATGCGGCGCGCCGGGCTGGCGACTTGGCTCTTCCCTATTTCCGTGCCGGAGAGCAGACGGCCGCGCGGCTCTGGTACAAGGGACAGAGTTCCCCGGTCACCGAAGCGGACATCGCCCTCGATACCTTTCTCAAGGATCACCTGACCGGGCTTCTGCCCGAAGCGGGATGGCTGTCTGAGGAGACGGCGGACGATCCCTCCCGGCTCGAGCGCAGCTATGTCTGGGTGGTGGACCCCATCGACGGCACCCGGGCCTTCGCCTCGGGCCATCCGGACTGGGCAATCTCCATCGCTCTCGTGAAGGCCGGTTCCCCGGTGCTGGGAACTCTCCTCGCCCCCATTCACGACCGTCTCTACGAGGCCGTTCTCGGCAGCGGGTCCTGGTGCAACGGAGAAAGGCTCCAGCTTTCGGACAAAGAGGCTTCGGCTACGCCTCGCGTCGCCGGCCCCAAGCCCCTGATCGACCGTTTCGAGCGTAAAGCCGGGCGGGTCGAGCATCTGCCCAAGGTGCCTTCCCTGGCTCTCAGGCTCGCCCGGGTAGCGGAGGGCTCCATCGATGTCGGGCTTGTTTCCCACAATTCACAGGACTGGGACATCGCCGCCGCCGATCTCATCCTGCGGGAAGCAGGCGGCCTTTTGACGGATTTGTCAGGCGCACCACCGACTTACAACAAGCCCCAGCCCAGCCACGGCGAGATGATTGCCGTTGCGTCACAGTTGCATCCTCGTGCTATTGGAGCCATGAGGACCTGAACAAGGTTTGCATCGCAACGACTATCCCTTTCACACCTCGGCAGAAGAGTTTCGAATTCATGACCGACACGCCTGGCAAGCAGCTCCTTCACCTGGTTTTCGGCGGCGAGCTTGAGAACCTTGAATCCGTTGACTTCAAAGACCTTTCCAAGCTCGATATCGTCGGGATTTTCCCGAACTACGCATCGGCCCATGCCGCCTGGAAGGCCAAGGCTCAGGCCACGGTGGACAATGCGCAGATGCGCTACTTCATCGTGCATCTGCACCGCCTCCTGGAGCCGCAGGCTTAAAGCCTGAAAGGCCACGATGGGTCTGTTCAAACGCATCACGCGCTCGCGACCGGTTCAGGAGACCTTGGGCCTCCTGGTCGCGAGCTATCTCAAGTTCGTGCAGCGCACGAACCGGTTCGTCATGGAACCGGCGGATGCCTATGACCGGATCGAAATGCCCGTGATCGCCGCCATGTGGCACGGGCAGCATTTCATGATCCATTTCGCCAAGCGGCCCCAAGACAGGGCCGCGAGCCTCGTCTCCCGATCCGGCGACGGCGAGTTCAATGCCATTGCGCTGCGCCATCTCGGCATCCGCGCCATTCGCGGTTCGGGCGCGCGCGGTCGCGACATCCGCAAGAAAGGCGGCGTCCAGGCCATGCGCGGCATGCTCAAGGCGCTGGCAGACGGCGAGATGGTGGTCATGACAGCAGACATTCCCAAGATTTCGCGGGTCTGCGGTCAAGGCATCGTGACGCTTTCGCAGATGTCCGGCCGCCCCATCGTGCCGGTTGCCGTGGTGACGAGCCGCCGCATCGATTTCAACAGCTGGGACAAGGCCAGCATCGGCCTGCCCTTCGGGCGCGGCGCGATCGTGCTCGGCGAGCCGGTCCATGTGCCGCGCGATGCGGGTCCTGAAGCGATCGAGACCCTCCGTCTCCAAGTGGAGCGAGAACTCGATACCATTCATGAGCGGGCCTATGCACTCGTGGGCTCCCGGGACCCCGGCGCGAAGCCGGCGACGGCCCTTGCGGGAGGCTCGCGCGCATGAGCATACCGATGCTGTTCAAGGCTTACCGCACCACAACGGCCCTGCTCGAACCGGCTGTGCTCGGACTTCTGTTGTGGCGTCAGCGGAAGGGCCGCGAGGATCGCTCGCGCCTGGGCGAGCGCCAGGGCTACCCCAGCCGTCAAAGACCGAAGGGCCACCTGATCTGGGTGCATGGCGCCAGCATCGGCGAAACCCTGTCCCTGCTTCCCGTCATCGAGCGCCTGACCCAGCGTGGCCTCGCCGTGCTCGTGACCTCCGGCACCCGCACCTCGGCCTCGCTCATCGCGCGCCGTCTCCCCCCAGGCGCTGTGCATCAGTTCGTGCCCCTCGACGTGCCGCGCTATGTGCGCCGCTTCCTCGATCACTGGCAGCCGGACCTCGCCCTCATCGCGGAATCCGAGATCTGGCCCAACACGGTCATGGCTCTCGATGAGCGGCACATTCCGCTCGTGATGGTCAATGGACGCATGTCCGACCGTTCGTTCCAGCGCTGGCAGAAGTTTCCGCGCATCATCAAGAGCCTCCTCGAACGCTTTGCCCTGTGCCTTGCCCAGACCCAGGACGATGCTGAGCGTCTCGCCCGCCTCGGCGCGCCGCGCGTCGTGGTGACGGGCAACCTGAAATTCGATGCCGCTCCACCTCCTGCCGATCCGCGCGTGGTGGCGCATCTTTCCGGCCTCATCGCGGGCCGCCCCGTATGGCTTGCCGCCAGCACTCACGCGGGTGAGGAAGGCGTAATCGCCGCGGTGCATCGCGCGCTCGCGAAGCGGCACCCGCATCTGCTCACCATCATCGCGCCGCGGCACCCGCATCGCGGGCCAGAAGTTGCCGCGATTGCCGCACAAGCAGGACTGCGCGCCAGCCGCCGCTCGGAAGGCATTCACCCCGACCGCGCCACCGATGTTTATGTGGCGGATACGGTGGGCGAAATGGGCCTTTTCTATCGCCTCTCCTCCATCGTCGTCATGGGCGGATCGCTGGTGGCTCACGGCGGCCAGAATCCCATCGAGCCGGCGAAGCTCGGCGCCGCCATCCTGCATGGGCCGCACGTCCACAATTTCGAGGACGTCTATGCCGCCATCGATCTCGCGCGCGGCGCGCTGATGGTGAAGGACTCGACGGCGCTTGCCCGTGCCGTCAGCGAGCTTCTCACAAATACCGCTTTGACGCGCGACATGTCCCGCGCGGCGGGCGAAGCCGTGCAGGCGCTGGGCGGCGCGGTGGAACGCACCATGCAATCGATCGAACCCTTCATCGTGCAGGCCAAGCTCGGAGCACGACGCTGATGCGCGCGCCGGGCTTCTGGTGGCAAGACCGCTCCTCCTTCCTTGCGAAGATCTTACGTCCGATAAGCTCGATCTACGGCGCCATTTCCGGTCGCCGGATGCGCCAGTCCGGAGAGCGCGCATCCCTGCCCGTCATCTGCATCGGCAATTTCACGGCCGGAGGCGCGGGCAAGACGCCCACGGCGCTCGCCATCGCAGAGATCCTGGACGAGGCTGGGGAAAGCCCGGCCTTCCTGTCGCGGGGCTATGGCGGCACACTTCGTGGACCTGTGCAGGTGCAACCACAGCACAAGTCGCTTGAAGTCGGCGACGAGCCCATATTGCTGGCCGCCATGGCTCCCGCCATCATCTCCGCCGATCGTGCTGCCGGCGCGAGACTGGCCCACGAGATCGGCTCCACTGTGCTGATCATGGATGATGGTTTGCAGAATCCATCTCTCAGGAAGGACTGCGCAATTGCCGTCATCGATGGTGCGATCGGCATCGGCAACGGTTTGACACTCCCTGCGGGACCGCTACGTGCGCCCATGGAAGCGCAATGGCCTGCCGTTGATGCGGTACTGATCGTCGGCAAAGGCGCGCCCGGAGAAACCGTTGCGCATCAGGCTGAGCGTTTGGGCAAGCGCGTTTTCAGGGGCGGACTTTCGCCCGATCGAATGCTTTCCGAAAAACTGCAGGGGCAAAAGGTTCTGGCTTTTGCGGGCATCGGACGACCGGAGAAATTCTTCGACACCTTGCGCGCCTGCGGCGCCATTGTCGAAGAGACACGCACCTTTCCCGATCATCACCCTTACAACCGGAGCGACCTCGACAGCCTTCGCAAAGTGGCAGAGGCACGCGGTCTTCAGGCCGTGACGACGGAAAAGGACTTCGTGCGCATCGCCAGCATGAACGGCTCGGAGATCTGGAGGAACCTCATGGTTCTGCCCGTCCGCCTGGAGCTGGACGACGAGATGGGATTGCGCAACTTCATCCTGCGCAAGATCAGCGACAGGCGCCTGCGGCGTCCTTAGTGATTGCCGGAGGACTTCGCGCCGTTGACGCGCGTCATCACCGCCTCGGGAGAAACGTAGGCCTCCTGCAGCTCCACGCTCCAATACTTCAGCTCGTCGAGAGGGATTTCCGCACCCGTGACGGCGCAGCGCACGAAAGCGCCGGGTTTGACGACGCGGAGATTGCTGTCGAGATATTGCACGACGGCCTCGCCGCCGCTGCGATCAAACTTGTTCATCATGCAGGCCAACAGAAAACTGAATGCACCTTATAAGGGCTTGGGCGACGGCTTTTTCAATAAGGGCTCAAAATAATGCGCCCTGCTCTTCCTTCACGACAAGCTTGGGCTTGACGGGCTTCGGCCGCGAGCCGATGCGGCCGCCGGTGGCATCGACCTTGCCGTCCGCGAATTCGAGCACGAGGGGCTGCCCGTCGAGCACCGCATCGGCCGAGCGCAGAGGCTGGCCATCCGCATCGCGCACGAGCGCGAAGCCGCGCTTGAGCACGGACTTGTAGTTCAGGCTGTCGAAGAGCTTCGACACCGCCTCCAGGCGATCGGCCTTGCGCGCGAGCTGGCCCTTCAAGGCCGGAGCCAGACGCTCAGACACGCGCTGCGTGAGTTCGGTCGATTGGGCAAGGCGCGTACGCTCAGCGCGCAGCAGCGTCTCGCGTGAGACGACGAGACGGCGGTCGAGCTGTTTCAGCGTCTCCTCGCGCAATGTCACCAGGCGGCACACAGCGTTGTAGGGACGTGAGCCCACCGCATCGAGCTTAGCACGCATGCGCGCCACGTTCGCCACCGGCGACACATGCGCAAGCTGGCGCGCCACTTTAAGCAGCCGCTCCTCATGGCCGCGTGCATTGCGCGCAAGCGCCGGATAGAGCTTCGCCGCAGCGAGGTCGAGCCGCTGACGCTTGGGCGAGAACAGCGCTTCCGGCGTCGGCAAGGCACGCGCCGTGGCACGTAGGTCCGAGCGGCGGCGCTCGATGAGGCGCAGCATCGTCTCCGTGTGACGGCGGGAGAGATCGTTGACGCCGGCCATCAACTCGACGCGCACCGGCACCACCATCTCGGCAGCGCCCGTCGGCGTCGGAGCGCGCATGTCGGCGGCGTAGTCTATGAGCGTGGTATCGGTTTCGTGCCCCACCGCCGAAACGAGCGGAATATCGCTCTCGGCGGCGGCCCGCACCACGATCTCTTCATTGAAGCCCCAGAGGTCCTCGATGGAACCGCCGCCGCGGGCGACGATGAGCACATCGGGACGCGGAACCCTACCGCCGGGCTGAAGGGCGTTGAAGCCGCGAATGGCGGCGGCGACTTCCGCCGCGCTGGTCTCGCCCTGCACGCGCACGGGCCACACCAGCACGTGACGCGGGAAACGATCCTCCAGCCGATGGAGAATGTCGCGGATCACCGCGCCCGTGGGCGACGTGACGACGCCGACCACCTGCGGCAGGAACGGCAGGCGGCGCTTGCGCTCGGCGGCGAACAGCCCCTCGGCGGTGAGCTTGCGGCGGCGCTCCTCGAGCAGCGCCATGAGCGCACCGATGCCGGCAGGCTCCAGGCTGTCGACGACGATCTGGTACTTGGACGAGCCAGGGAAGGTGGTGATGCGCCCGGTGGCGATGACCTCCATCCCCTCCTCGGGTCGGATCTTGAGCTTGGCGAAAGCGCCTTTCCAGATCACCGCATCGATGCGGGCGTTCTGGTCCTTGATGCAAAAATAGGCATGGCCCGAGGAATGAGGTCCGCGATAGCCCGACACTTCGCCTCTCAGGCGCACGAAACCGAAGGCATCCTCAAGGGTGCGCTTGAGAGCGCCCGCGAGATCCGAGACGGACCATTCCTGAGCGTTGGAGGGTGCTTTTTCTGCAGCGAACATGAGGAGAACCTAATCGCTGCGCCCCTCCTCTGCCAAGGCCAAGAACCTCAGTTGACGCCGCCAATCCTCATGGAAAATTCCGCTATCCACTGCCTGAACGACGCAGGCGGTTTTCGGCCAAGGCTCAAGGCGACAGAAAAACCCAACTCTTCATTTTGCATTCCCCTACGGCATATGGTCGCTCGTAAAGTAATTAGTTACGTTACAGCTTTTAGATACGTTGTATCTTTTCTTGCAGTGCGGTAATGGCATGACAACAAGCCTATGTCTTGGGGAGTTCTGTCATGCCGACGCCCATCACCTCGATCGGCCCCGAGACACGGGTCAACGTCACCACGGCCTCGGACCAGAGGGCCCCAAGCGTAACCGGCCTCGCCGATGGCGGCTGGATTGTGACTTGGCAGTCCGATAACCAGGACGGCAGCGGGTTCGGCATCTACCAGCAGCGCTATGACAAGACAGGCGCGCCCGTCTCCGCCAGCGACATCCGCGTCAACCTCACAACCAACAACCACCAAGCCGATCCGAGCGTCACGGCCCTCCCCGATGGCGGCTGGATCGTCACCTGGGTTTCCCAAGGCCAGGATGTGAGCTGGAACGGCGGCATCTATCAGCAGCGCTACGACAAGAACGGCGTGGCCCTGTTCGCGACGGACAAGCTCGTCAACGGCTCCGTCACGTTCGATCAGTCCCAACCGAGCGTCACGACCCTGTCCGACGGCGGCTGGGTTGTCACCTGGGTGTCAGAAGGACAGGATGGCTCTGGCCCGGGTGTCTTTCAGCAGCGCTACAACGCCTCGGGAACGGCAATCGGCACGGAAGCCAAGGTCAATGCGCTGACCGATGGGAATCAGAACCGTCCTGTCGTCACGGCCCTGAAGGATGGCGGCTGGATCGTCACCTGGGAATCCCATACCACCTCAGGGGCTCATGCGATCTATCAGCAGCGTTACAGCGCGAGCGGTGTCGCCTCCGCAGCCACAGATCTCCCTGTCGAGACGACGGCCTCCGATTACAAAGTCTATCCCAGCATCACGGCACTCGCCGATGGCGGCTGGATAGTCACCTGGACCACCTACAGTACCGGCGGCGATATCGTTCAGCAGCATTTCAACAAGGACGGCGTAGCGCTCTTCTCTGCGCCGCAACGCATCAATGCGACGCTCAGCGGCCTTCAGGAGCCCGCCATCGTCACTGCCCTGAAGGACGGAGGCTGGGTGGTCGTATGGCAATCCGCAGGCCAGGACGGCTCGGGCAACGGCATCTATCTGCAGGCCTTCGACAAGGACGGCAATGCGGCAGGCCCCGCCGACATGCTCGTCAACACCACTACCGCCGGCAATCAGGAGATGCCGAGCGTCACGGCGCTGAGCGACGGCTGGATCGTCACATGGCAATCCGCAGGCCAGGACGGCGACGGCTACGGCATCTATCAGAAGCGCTACTTCACCAACTCGCCTCCCACCGACGTCACTCTCTCGCGCACGATCGTGAACGAGGACGTCACAGGCGTGGTCGCCACGCTGGATGGCGTCGATCCCAACGCGGGAGATACGTTCACCTTCGCGCTGACGGAGGATACAAGCGGCAAATTCGTCGTTGTCGGCAATGAACTTCGCCTGAAGGACGGCGAAAGTCTCGATTACGAGACCGCTACGTCGCACACGATCAAGATCACCGTGACGGATCAGACGGGCCTCTCCTACACGAAGTCCATCACGATCACCGTGAAGGATGTAGCCGAGAACCGCGCGCCCACCGGCGTCACGCTCTCGCGCACATCCGTGGACGAAGACGAGACCGGCCTCATCGCCACGCTCGACGGTGTCGATGCGGATTCCGGAGACAGCTTCACTTTCACGCTCGCGGAAGACGCAAGCGGCAAGTTCGTTATCGTCGGCAATGAGCTCCGCCTGAAGGACGGCGAAAGCCTCGATTACGAGACTGCCAAGACGCATACGATCAAGATCACCGTGAAGGACAAGGCCGGCGATTCCATCACGAAGACGGTTCTGATCACCGTCAACGACATTGCCGACACCAACGATGCACCGACGGACATCCGCCTGAACGGCGGCCTCGGCACGGCCATCGCGGAAGATGCGACCATCGACACCTTCATCGGCGTCCTGAGCGCGACGGACAAGAACGGCGATCCGGTCACATTCCATTTCTCTCCCAGTGGCGATGCGGGCGGACTCTTCGTCATCGATCCCCTGACCAACCAGATCAAGCTCGCGCCCGACACCGTGCTCGATTACGAGGCGCTGGCCTCGGGCAAGAAATACTACACGCTGACGGTCTATGCCGATGACGGCAGAGGCGGCGTCAGCGCTCCGCAGACGATCACCATCGGCATCACCGACGTGAACGAGCGGCCCGATACGGTCATCACGGGCACTGGCCCTGCGGGTGCACTCGTCGTTGAGGAAGGCGCTGTGACCGGGACGCTCGTCGCGTCACTGGCCGGCTTCGACCCGGAAGGCGATGCGATCAGTTACGCGCTTGTCGACAATGCGGGCGGGCGCTTCAAGATCGTCGGCAACGAGATCCGCGTAGCGAACGGCACGCTCCTCGATTTCGAGGACCCCGATGGGGCCGTTCACACTCTGACCCTGCTCGTGATCGACGCCAGAGGCATGACCCAGGTCAAGACCATCACCGTGGGCGTCCTGGGCAAGAACGACGCGCCGACGGATATCATTCTCTCCAAGACAGTCATTGCAGAGAACACGACTGACGGTACCGAAGTCGGCATCTTGAGCACCGTCGATCAGGATGCGGGCGACACGCATACCTATACCCTCGTCGACGATGCCGGCGGCCTTTTCATGCTCGATGCCACCGGCACGAAAATCCTGGTTGCAGACGGCTCCAAGCTCGATTTCGAAGCCGCCTCCTCGCATACCATCCGCGTGCTTGCCACCGACGAGGACGGCCTGACCTACGAGAAGAGCATCGTCATCACCCTGACCGATGTTCCCGAGGAACCCGTCAATCACGCGCCTGTCGACATCACCCTTTCCGGTGGAGCTAAGGGCAACGCTTCGGTGGATGAAAACGCTGGCGAAGAAACCGTGGTCGGCACCCTCGGCGCCATCGATTTCGACAGCGGCGACAGCTTCACTTACACGCTCCTCGACGACGCAGGCGGACGCTTCAAGCTCGACGCCACCAAGACCAAAATCGTTGTCGCCGACGGCAAGCTCATCGATTACGAAGCGGCAACATCCTACACCATCAAGGTCGATGTTGCCGACGGCAGGGGCGGAACCTACACGAAATCCATTGTTATCGCCGTCAACAACATCAATGAAGCGCCGACCGATATCGTCGCCATCGGCGGCCCGGTGGACGAAAACACTTCCAACAATGTCTTCGTCTGCTCGCTGGGAGTCATCGACCAGGATTCTTCCGGCACCTACCTCTACGAGCTTGTCGACAATGCCGGCGGGCGTTTCAAGATCGGTCCGGATGGCAAGTCGATTCTGGTCGCCAACGGCGCGCTTCTCGACCACGAGACGGCCCCCTTCCACGACATCACGGTGCGTGTCACGGACGGCAGCCACTCCATCGAGCGTGTGATCCGCATTACCCTCAACGATATTGCCGAGGCTCCGCCGAATGCGGCTCCGACGGATATCGCGCTCTCGTCGAGATCCGTTCTCGAGAATGCCGGCAACGGCACGATCATCGGAGATTTGAGCGCGACCGACCCGAATGCCGGGGACACGTTCACCTATACCCTGGTCAATGATGCAGATGGGCGCTTTGAGATCTTCGGCGGCAAAATCCGCGTCAAGGACGGCTCCCGCCTCGATTTCGAGAATGCGACATCGCATGTCATCAAGGTCCGCGTCACGGACAAGGGCGGCCTCTCCTTCGAGAAGGAGTTCGTGATCGAACTCACGGACGTGGATGAGTCCACGAGCGGGCCGGCCAATCGCGCGCCTGTCGACATTACCCTCTCCGGCGGAGCCAAAGGCAACGCTTCGGTAGACGAGAACGCCGGCGAAGAAACCGTGGTCGGTAGCCTCGGCGCCGTCGATCCCGATACCGGAGACAGCTTCACCTATACGCTCCTCGACGATGCGGGCGGACGCTTCAAGCTGGATGCGACCCAGACAAAGATCGTGGTCGCGGACGGCAGCCTCATCGACTATGAGGCGGCGGCCTCTTATACGATCAGGGTCGAGGTTTCCGACGGCAAGGGTGGAACCTACGCCAAGTCCATCACGGTTGCGGTCAACAACATCAACGAAGAGCCGACCGGCATCGTACTTTCCGGTGGCCCCATCGATGAAGGAGCAGCCAACAACATCTTCGTCGGCTCTCTGAGCGTCATCGACAGGGATACGAGCGGCACCTATCTCTATGAGCTAGTGGACAATGCCGGGGGGCGCTTCAAGCTCGGAGCGGACGGAAAATCGATCCTGGTGGCGAATGGAGCGCTTCTCGACTATGAGACCGCCTCCTTCCACGACATCACCGTGCGGGTTACGGACGGCAGCCATTCTATCGAGCGTGTAATCAGGATCACTCTCAACGATCTTCCCGAAGCTGCTCCCAATCGTGCTCCGGCCGACATCAGGATTTCCGCGCGCTCCGTCCTGGAGAATGCCGGCAATGGTACCGTGATCGGCCTGTTCGATGCCGATGATGCGGACATTGGAGATGTCCTGACCTATTCCCTCGTCGACGATGCAGGCGGGCGCTTCGAGATCTTCAATGGCAAGCTGCGCGTAAAAGACGGAAGCCGCCTGGATTATGAGGCGGCCAGCTCACACACCATCACGGTGCGCGTCACCGACAAAGGTGGGCTTTCCTTCGAGAAAGAATTCATCATCGATCTCGTCGACGTCGATGATGGCCCCATGGGCGTCCCCGCCAATCGCGCGCCCGTCGACATCACGCTCACAGGCGGCATGAAGGGCAACGGGTCGGTCGATGAGAATGCCGATGCCAATATCGAGGTGGGCAGCCTTGGTGCCATCGACCCGGATATCGGTGACAGCTTCGCGTATGAACTCCTCGACGATGCGGATGGGCGCTTCAAGCTCGATGCCACCAAGACCAGGCTTCTGGTCGCAGACGGCAGCCGGATCGATTACGAATCCGCCACGTCCTACACGATCAAGGTACAGGTCTCGGACGGCAAGGGCGGAACCTTCGTGAAGGTCATCGCCATTGCCGTCAACAATGTGAACGAGGAACCTCTCGACATCATCCTCTCGAGCGGTTCGGTGGACGAAAATGCCAGCAACAACACGTTCGTCGGCTCGTTGAGTGTTCTCGACCGCGATGCCACCGACACTTACACCTATGAGCTTATCGATTCCGCAGGCGGGCGGTTTAAAATCGGAGCGGACGGCAAGTCCATCCTGGTCGCGAATGGCGCTCTCCTCGATTATGAGACGGCGCCTTTCCACGACATCACGGTGCGCGTGAAGGATGGTGGTCATTCCATCGAGAGAGTGATCCGCATCTCTCTCAACGATGTCGCCGAGGCACCGGCCAACGTCTCCCCGAGAGACATCACCCTCTCGACCCTCTCCGTCAATGAGAACGCCAAGAACGGCACGCTCATCGGCTTGCTTGGGGCTGTGGACGATAATATCGGCGACACCTTCACATATACGCTGGAAGACGATGCTGACGGGCGTTTCGAGATCTTCAACGGCAGGCTGCGCGTGAAGGATGGCTCTCGCCTCGATTACGAGGCGGCCTCTTCCCACACCATCAAGGTGCGTGTCACGGACAAGGGTGGCCTTTCCTTCGAGAAGGAGTTCGTGATCCGGCTGAACGACGTGGATGAGACACCGGTCAACCACGCTCCCACGATCCCAACTGTTCCCGGAGACAAGAAGGTCACCAATGCGACGGATAACGGAACGGCGGTAAACCCCTTCAAGGGCGTAACCTTCGCTGACGCGGAGAATGACACACTGACTGCCACCATCAGCTTCAATGCAGCGGATGGTGATCTGGTCGTTCCGGCGGATCTCGTCTCTGGTGGTGGAAGCGCAAGCATATCGGGCGGCATTAAGACCTATACCTTCACCGCCAAGGCCGATGCCCTCGCGCTCGTCATGCGCATGGTCCAGTTCAACCCGACGGACCGGCCGGATGCAAAAGCCGGCACCCTTGTGACGACGACGTTCACGATTAAGGTGAGCGACGCGGCTCATGCGGCAATGCCTTTCGTCAATGAGGATGTGTCGGTGCGCACGATTGTCGCGAACCGTGCGCCGAGGGACATTGGGCTTGACGGCGACAACGCTGTGCGGGAAGCAACCGCCGGCGATGTGGTGGGCACTCTGTCAGCTTCCGGTCAGCCGGGATCGGCCTTCAATTTCACGCTCACCGACTCCGCCGGTGGGCGCTTCCGCCTGGATGGAAACACGATCGTCGCCAACAATTCCCTGCTTATCGATTATGAGCAGGCCACTTCCCACACCATCAAGGTGCTTGTCAGCGACGGCATGTTCACCTTCGAGAAATCCTTCGTCGTCGGCGTCACCGACTGGATGGGTGAGAACGTCACCGGCTCGGCGGGCAAAGACACGATCAAGGGCGGCATCGGAAACGACGTCATCTCGGGCGGTTCCGGCGACGACTTCCTCTATGGCGGCGTCGGAAACGACACCCTGCGCGGCAATGCCGGCAAGGATGCGTTCGTGTTCGACAGCAAGCTCGACAAGAGCAGGAACGTCGACAAGATCGTGGACTTCAACGTGAAGGACGACACGATCCGGCTGGAGAATGCGATCTTCAAAAAGCTCACCAAGACCGGCACGCTGAACAAGTCATTCTTCACCATAGGGCCGAAGGCGAAGGATGCGAACGACTACATCATCTACGACAACAAGAAGGGCATCCTCTATTACGATGCCGACGGCTCGGGCAAAGGCGCGGCGGTCAAATTCGCGACCATCACCAAGAACCTCAAGATGACCGCCGCTGACTTCTTGGTCATCTGACCCCTCCACAGGCCGGACCGGTTCTCCGGAACTGTCTGGCCTGACGCATTTTCGGGGTAGGCGAAAGGCGCCCGAGCAGCTAAGAGCCGGATCGTCTTCACGGAGGGCTTGAAGCCATGAATATCCTTCTCATCGGTTCGGGCGGCCGCGAGCATGCCCTGGCGCGCTCCCTGTCGGCCAGCGCCCTCTGCCAGCGCCTTTTCATCGCCCCAGGCAATCCCGGCACGGCGCAGCACGGCACCAACGTAGTCCTGGACGTGACCAACCATCAGGCGGTGATCGATTTCTGTCGGACGATGGCCATCGGTTTCGTCGTAGTGGGTCCCGAAGCGCCCCTCGTTGCCGGGCTCGTGGACGACCTGACGGCTGCGGGGATCAAGACTTTCGGCCCCAGCAAGGCCGCCGCCCAGCTCGAAGGCTCGAAAGCCTTCACCAAGGATCTGTGCGCCGAGTTCAACATCCCCACCGCCGCCTATCGGCGTTTCACGGACGCGGAAACCGCCAAGACCTATGTTCGCAATTACGGCGTTCCCATCGTCGTGAAGGCGGACGGCCTTGCCGCCGGCAAGGGCGTCGTGGTCGCCACCTCCTTCGAAGAAGCGGAAGCCGCCATTGACATGATGATCGGCGGCGGATTGGGCGCTGCCGGAGCCGAAGTCGTGATCGAGGCCTTCCTCGAAGGCGAGGAAGCGAGCTTCTTCGCGTTGTGCGACGGCGCCAACGCCATTCCGTTCGGCACGGCGCAGGACCACAAGCGTGTGTTCGACGGCGACGAGGGTCCGAACACGGGCGGCATGGGCGCCTATTCTCCTGCAGCCGTCCTCACCCCTCAGTTGCAGGCGCGCGTCATGCTCGAGATCATCGAGCCGACATTGAAAGGCATGGCCGCGCGCGGCATGCCCTACAAGGGCATTCTCTATGCCGGTCTCATGCTGACGAAGGATGGGCCGCAGTTGATCGAATACAATGCCCGCCTTGGCGACCCTGAAACACAGGTGCTGTTGCCGCGGCTGAACTCCGATCTCGTCGAGGCTCTGCTCGCAGCCGTTGACGGCAAACTGAATAGCGTTTCGCTCAACTGGTCCGACAAGGCTGCTCTCACCATCGTCATTGCAGCGAAAGGTTATCCCGGAACGGTGGAGAAAGGCTCCGAGATCCGCGGCATCGACAAGGCCGAAACGCTCGATGACGTTATCGTCTTTCATGCAGGCACAAAGCTTGATGCTGACAAGATCGTCGCGAATGGCGGACGCGTGCTGAACGTCACTGCGCTCGGGTCATCGATCACAGATGCGCAAGCGAGAGCCTATGACGCCGTTTCCAGGATCGACTGGCCGGAAGGTTTCTGCCGCAGCGATATTGGCTGGCGCGCCGTGGAGCGTGAGCGGGGCTGACAAAAGCTTCGTCTCCCCTAAGTTCAGGAATGCTTCCTCTTCACAACCAGTGAGCGGCCATTTCATGAGCAGCGATCTCTTCCCCGGTTTCGAAAGTCACTGGATCGACACGGATATCGGACGCATCTTCGCGCGTTCGAAGGGGGACGGTCCGCCGCTGGTGCTGCTGCACGGATTTCCGCAGACGCATGCCATGTGGCATCACCTGGCGCCGACGCTCGCGGAGACGCACAAGGTCGTGTGCATGGATCTGCGCGGCTATGGCTGGTCCACCGCGCCGAAGGGCGACGCGAAGCACGAAACCTATTCGAAGCGCGCCATGGGCCAGGATGTGATCCGCGTCATGGAAGCTCTCGGTCACGTGCATTTCGCCGTGATCGGTCATGATCGCGGCGCGCGGGTGGGCTACCGTCTGGCGCTCGACCATCCTGGCCGCGTGGAGCGCCTTGCGCTGCTCGACATCCTGCCGACGTACCACGTGTGGGAGCAGATGCGCTCAGGCAAAATTCCCGAAGCGCATTGGGGCTATCTCTCGCAGGCCTATCCGCAACCGGAAGAGGAGATCACCCGCGATCCCATTCCCTATTTCGAGGGATTGATGAAGGCCTGGTCCGCCGCGGGCGATCTCGACGCGTTCGATCCGCGCGCGCTCGATGCCTATTGGCAGAGCTGCAACGAGCCCACTCGCATCCACGCCTTCTGCGAGGATTACAGGGCCGGAGCCACGCGCGACATCGAAGCGGACGAAGCCGACCTCGCGATGGCTAAGAAAATTCAGTGTCCGACCTATCTGATCTGGAGCGATTACGAACTCGTCAGCGGGCCTGTCGGAGACAGCCAGCAGCCTCTTGAGATCTGGCGCAAAAGTTTTGCCCCGCATGCCCACGGCCTCGGCGTGACCTCCGGTCACTTCGTAGCCGAGGAGAATCCAAGCGCGACGCTGGAGGCCTTGCAGGAATTTCTGAAGTCTTAAACGTCCTCCCGGGGCTGCGCAGCAGAACCCGGGATCGCACGACGAGAATGGCTCTCCATTCTGCACACGATCCCGGATCTGCGCTTCGCTTCGTCCGGGATGACTGTCTCCTCAGCGTCGCTCCTCGAAGAACTCCTTCAGCAGCGCCGCCGACTCGCTTTCGCGAATGCCGCCATACACCTCCGGCGCGTGGTGGCAGGTAGGCTGGCCGAAAAAGCGAACGCCATTGTCCACCGCGCCGCCCTTCGGATCGTGGGCGGCGTAATAGACCCGCCGGATGCGGGCGAAGGAGATCGCACCCGCGCACATGGTGCAGGGCTCAAGCGTCACATAGAGATCGCAGCCGGAGAGCCGCTCATCATCCACAGCCTCGCAGGCACGGCGGATGGCGAGCATTTCCGCATGGGCAGATGGGTCGCGCAGCTCCCGGGGTCGGTTGCCGGCCGAGGCGACGATGCGGCCGTCCTTGACGATGACGGCCCCAACCGGCACTTCCCCGCGCCCGGCGGCGGCGCGGGCCTCCTCGAAGGCCACGCTCATCGGGTCGGGCCCGGCTGGATCGGATGGCTTGCGATCGGCGTTTCTCATGTCACTCGCTTCTGTTCCCTTCCTCTGCTATCAGGCTCCTATGACCGACAGCAACGACGATAATCGCAAGGGCCGTTCCTCGGGACGCTCCGACCGTGGCCGCACCTCCGGTGACCGGCCCTTCCGCAAATCCCGCGAAGGCGGCGAGCGCCCCTTCCGTGCCCGGGGAGAGGACGACCGCCCGCGCAAGCCCCACGCCGCAGGCGACAAGCCCTTCCGCAGCCGCGACAACGACGAGCGCCCGCGCCGCCCGAGGCCTGAGGGCGATAAGCCGTTTCGTGCCCGCCGCGAAGATGGGGACCGCCCCTTCCGCAGCCGTTCCGAGGGTGGCGACAAACCGTTCCGTGCTCGCAGCGAGGGCGGTGACCGTCCTTTCCGCAGCCGCTCCGAAGGTGGCGACAAACCGTTCCGCGCCCGCCGTGAAGACGGAGATCGCCCCTTCCGTAGCCGTTCCGAGGGTGGCGACAAGCCATTCCGCCCGCGCCGGGACGAGGGCGACAGGCCTTTCCGTGGCCGTGGCGGCGACGACCGCCCGCGTCGTTTCGACCGCTCGTCAGAGGATCGTCCGCGCCGTCCGCGCGAGGAACGTCCCGAAGTCGCCGTCGAAGCCTCGGAGCCTTCCGAGGAGCGCATCGCCAAGGTGATTGCCCGCGCGGGCGTCGCTTCCCGCCGCGACGTGGAGGCGATGATCGCGGAAGGCCGCGTGACCCTCAACGGCAAGGTGCTGGAGAGCCCGGCCATCAACGTGACCGCTGCCGACCAGATCACCGTGGACGGCGAGCCCCTGCCCACCAAGGAACGCACGCGCCTGTGGCTCTACCACAAGCCGCGCGGCCTCGTGACAACCGCCCGCGATCCCGAGGGCCGTCCCACCGTGTTCGAGAACCTGCCCGAAGACCTGCCCCGCGTGGTGGCTGTGGGCCGTCTCGACATCAACACGGAAGGCTTGCTGCTGCTCACCAACGACGGTGGACTTGCCCGCGTCATCGCCCATCCCGAGACCGGCTGGCTGCGCCGCTACAAGGTGCGCGCCCATGGCGACATCACGCAGGCCGATCTCGACGGGCTTCGCGACGGCATCACCATCGACGGCATCGAGTACGGTCCCGTCGAAGCACGTCTCGACCGCATGCAGGGCGACAACGTGTGGATCACGATGGGTCTGCGCGAAGGCAAGAACCGCGAGATCAAGCGCATTCTCGAACATCTCGGCATGCAGGTGAACCGCCTGATCCGCATGTCCTTCGGACCGTTCCAGCTCGGCGATCTCGAGCAAGGCCTCGCCGAAGAAGTGAAGACGAAGATCCTGAAGGATCAGCTCGGTGCGGCACTCGCCGCAGAAGCCGGCGTCGATTTCGAGAGCCCGGTGCGCGAGCCCATCGCGCCCTTCGGCTCATCGAAGAAAGACCACCGCGAGGAGCGCGACGAGCGCCCTGCCCGCGTCAGTCGTGACCGCGATGAGCGCCCGCGCCGCCGCGACGAGGACGAGAAGCCTTTCCGCGCACGCGGCAAGGAGCGTTTTGGCAAGGAGCGTTTCGAGCGCGAAGAGGAAGAGCCGAAGAAGCGTCCTTCACGTCTCGAAGCGAAGAAGAGCGTATGGCGCGCCGGCGAAACCGACGAGGATGCACCGCGCAAGAAGGCTCCGCGCCGTGGCGCCGATCCGCGTGAGGCGCGCGCCGCCAGCGCGGAACGCAAGCGCGAACGCGTCGGCGCGATTTCTTCGTCCGAAGGCCGCAAGGTCGTGGTGGAGCGCCTCGTGCGTCAGCCGCAGGAACAGGAAGCTCCCGCACCGCGCAGAGGCCGTGGCTCATTCGGCGAGGATCGCCCGCGCCGCCGTGACGACCGCGACGCAGGGCCCGCGCGCCGTGGCCGTGACACCGGCGAAGGCCGCCCTCGTCGCGACGATGGCGAGCGCCCGCGCCGTGGCGGCGACCGCCCGTTCCGCTCGCGCGAAGGCGGTGAGGACCGTCCGCGCAAGCCACAGGGGGATCGCCCGTTCCGTGCACGCAGCGAGGGAGGCGACGAGCGTCCGCGCCGTGGCCCTCCGCGTGGCGATGGCCCCTCGCGCGGCGGACCGCGTAGCGGTGGCTTTAAAGGCGGTCCCCGTGGTTCATCCAAGGGCGGCTTCAAAGGCGGCTCGAAGGGTGGCCCCAAAGGCGGCCCACGCGGCCGTCGTTGATGAGGACTGAGCCATGAGAATTGTGGGCGGGCGCTGGCGCGGCCGCTCGCTCAAGGGGCCGAGCTCGGACGTGATCCGTCCGACATCGGACCGCCTGCGCGAGACACTCTTCAACATCCTGCAGCACGGTTACGATGACCCCATCGAGGGCGCGCGCGTGCTCGACCTCTTCGCAGGCACCGGCGCGCTCGGCCTCGAGGCTCTATCGCGCGGTGCCGCCTTCTCGCTCTTCGTCGATGACGGCGCGCAGGCGCGCGGCATCATTCGCGAGAACGTGGAATCACTCGGCGCCGGCGGCGCAACTCGTCTCTTCCGCCGCGACGCCACCAAGATGGGCGAAGCCACCCCTAACGCACCCTTCTCCGTCGTGTTCTGCGACCCGCCCTACGGCAAGGACCTCGCGCCGAAAGCTCTGCGCTCCTGCGTGGAAGGCGGATGGCTGACACCCGATGCACTCGTGATCGTGGAAGAAGCACAGGGCGTCGAGGTGACGCTGCCGGAAGGCTTCGAGGAGATCGAACGGCGGGATTACGGGGAGACGAAGGTAATGTTCGGGCGGTTCAAAGGTTGATTTGTCTTTAGTTCGGACAGATACGAGGCGAAGCCTCTCTCAGCTTTCAGCTTGGCCTAGCTGTGTATGAATAAAGCTGGGGCATGGTAGGGCGTCATTAGCAGTGATGCCCTAAGCTTGACTGTAACAATAAAACAATAGAGTGTTTTCCTAAGATCATAATCTGGGAAACCAACATGTCACTAGACAACAACCTATTTTCTCTGACTACGGGAAATACAATACCTAACGTATTGATCCAGATCGACCCTTCTCTCGGCGTGCCATTCGACACGAAAGTGTTCAAACCTTTCTTCGGCTCCTATGTTTACGATCCGGATGCAGGTGATGAGATCACGCTTACCGTCAAAATCGACGACCCTGCTAAGGGCACCTTTCTCGGCTATACGGTGGGCTACTACGATTCAACGACCGGAATTTATACGTTCACGGGAACATCGAGCGAAGCATCCGCTGCCTTATCCAGCTTATGGTTCGATCCAAGGGATCGCAATGGCGTTGGAGGTGTCGAAGAAGTCGCCTTCACCGCGACTGTTGTCGACAAGGTTGGCGCGACCCAGACTTCTTCGACCATCCTTAGGGTAAAGACGACAGCGGATAAGCCGCCGACTATCACGCTTCCTGCGGATAGTCCGGTTGTTCCAGATACAGCTCTCGCCTCCCCGTTCGCCGGGATAAAGATCGTTGATCCTGAGAATGCGGTCCTAACAGTATTTCTCTCTCCCTACAGCGCTTCAGATCCCTTTTTCTTCAAGCTTGAAGCAGACGGCAGTCGCACACCTATAGACCGACTGACAGGGACGGCGGCGGAGATCATGGCTGGTCTAGCAGAGATAAAATTCGATCCTGCAGGTCGTAATACATCTGGAAAGTTTCTCGAGACCTACACATTCAGCCTCTGGGTCCAAGACGGAACGCATAGTATCAATCAACCGGTTTATTTAAGTGTCACATCGGCGGGTGGAACTCCCAGTGCCATTCCAAATTTGACGCCTCCTGCTGTAAAAGAAGTCACGATTGCGGACACAGATCTCGCTCGGCCCTTCGCCGGTCTTGCGCTGACAGACGACAGTGCCCTCGTTACGGTAGTCGTCACCTTCGATCCAGCTAAAGGCAAGCTCGTGCGGGGCCTTGGTGAAGAAGACGGAAACTATGATCCCGATACAGGCACGTTCATCGTAACGGCCTCTGTCTCTATGGTAGAAAGAATTCTCCAGAATTTGCAATTCGACCCAAGAGCCCGCCCTGGCTCTGCAGCTGGATCCGTCGAGACCACCACCTTCACGGTCAAGGTGCAGGACGGTGAGCACACGGTCACAAACTCTGAGCTGAAAGTTCATTCGGTGTCCGGAGGCAGCACTTTACCGGATCCTGCCGCTCCTACGAACATCGTGCTCGGCACTACATCGGTTCGCGAGCTCTCTGACAATGGTACCGTTGTGGGTGAGCTTTCAGCAACAGATACCCCAGGCAGCACTCTCACCTACACTCTTGTCGGAGATGGCGCGGGCGGCCGTTTCATGATCCAGGGCAACCAAGTAAAAGTTGCCAATCGTCTTCTTCTCGATCATGAGCAGGCTCAATCTCACACGATCCGCATCAAAGTCACGGATGAAGGAGGCCTTTCCTCCGAGAAAGATTTCACTCTCAATGTGACCGATTGGGTCGCGGAGAAGGCGATCGGCTCCGCTGGCAATGATGCGATATTCGCGAACATCGGCAAAGATACTCTCTCTGGCGGCGCCGGCCACGATACGCTCTCCGGCGGCGCAGACAATGACCGACTTAGCGGCGGCTATGGCAACGACGTTCTCACTGGCGGCAAGGGCAAGGATATCTTTGTGTTCGATGCGAAACTCGGCACGGACAAAACTGACCGCAAGGTGAACTTCGATAAGATTACTGACTTCAATGTGAAGGACGACAGCTTCTGGCTTGAGAACAAGTTTTTCACGAAACTGGGCAAGAAGGGCTCTGAGAAGAAACCAGCCAAACTCAATAAGGAGTTCTTCACCGTCGGCACCAAGGCCGTGGAGAAGGATGACTACCTGATCTACAACAAAAAGACCGGCGTCCTGTTCTATGACAAGGACGGCTCAGGCAAGGGCAAAGCGGTAGAGATCGCCCAGCTTAAGAAAGGCCTTGGCCTGAAGTACGACGACTTCTTCGTTATCTGACAAAGACGAAAGCAGCCTTGAGCGGAGACACCACTCAAGGCTGCATTTGCTCCGGCGCCACCTGACGACTATATCAACCTTTCCCGCTTCGGACGCACGAAAGGCCCGTCATGAAAGCCGTTCTCTTCGAGCAATTCGGTCAGCCTCCACGCGTGCAGAACGTGCCCGATCCGACGCCGTCTGCGGAAGGTGTGGTGATCAAGGTGGAGGCGACGGGATTGTGCCGGAGCGACTGGCACGGATGGATGGGGCATGATCCGGATGTAGTTTTGCCGCACGTGCCGGGGCACGAGCTGGCGGG
Source organism: Microvirga sp. ACRRW (assembly GCF_022346925.1). Classification (GTDB taxonomy): domain Bacteria; phylum Pseudomonadota; class Alphaproteobacteria; order Rhizobiales; family Beijerinckiaceae; genus Microvirga. The sequence continues at coordinate 146,103 of NZ_JAKRNJ010000002.1, read as the reverse complement.
CACGGTTCTCGCCACCGGCAAGCAGGTTACGCGCTGGAAGAAGGGAGACCGCGTCACGGTGCCGTTCGTCGGTGGATGCGGGCATTGCTTCGAATGCAACTCGGGCAATCATCAGGTCTGCGAGCATCAGTTTCAGCCGGGCTTCACGGCCTGGGGATCGTTCGCGGAATATGTCGCCGTGGACTACGCGGACACGAACCTCGTCTCACTCCCTGAGAGTCTCGATTTCGAAACGGCCGCGAGCCTCGGCTGCCGCTTTGTCACATCGTTCCGCGCCATCGTCGATCAGGGCCGCGTGGGGCCGGGTGATTGGGTGGCCGTGCATGGCTGCGGCGGTGTCGGCCTGTCGGCCATCATGATCGCGGCCGCCATGGGCGCGAATGTGGTTGCTGTCGATCTCACGCAAGAGAAGCTCGACTTCGCCAGGCAGATGGGCGCTGTCGCGACGATCAACGCGCGCGCCGTCGCCGATGTGGTCGAAGCCGTGCGCGAGATCACGAGGGGCGGCGCGCATGTTTCCATCGATGCATTGGGCAGCCCTGTCACCTGCTTCAACTCGATAGCGAACCTGCGTCGCCGCGGACGCCACGTGCAGATTGGCCTCATGCTCGGCGATCACGCGCGCCCCCAGATTCCGATGGATCGGGTGATCGGCTGGGAGCTGGAAATCCTCGGCAGCCACGGCATGCAGGCGTTCCGCTATCAGGCCATGATGAACATGATCGAGACGGGCAAGCTCGCGCCGGAAAAACTCGTCGGCAAGAGGATTCGTCTCGAAGAGGCACCTGCGGCCCTGATGAGCATGGATACGTTCGAGGGCCTCGGCATCAGCGTGATCACGCAATTCTAAAACAATTCCTCGCAGGAGCCACGTGGCATCCTCGCAGCGCCCTTCCCGAGCGATCCGAGCAGGCTTGCTCAAGGACGCAACTTTACTTGCGGCATGTCCGCGAGAAGGTTGTCCTAACGGCAATTTCCTATAACATTACGCCATCCGCATCACATTGTTCTTCCGACCCGGGTGGAGGATCGCCATGGCTCAACCGTTTCTCTGGGGCTCCCCTATCGGCCTCCCTGCCGGCATCAACGACTATGATGTCCTCGCCCTCAGGAACGGCACGTTCCTGGTTTTCGGCAAGGCCGATACGACATTGCTCACCCCGCTCAAGGCTTGCATCTACAATGCCGACGGCTCGATCAAGGAAGAGAGGATCATCGATTCCCCAGCGTTTGGCTCGCCATTTGGCGACCTTCCCTTGACGAACCGTGCTCTCAATCCTTTTGCGACAGAACTTCCGGATGGGCGCATCGCCTTCACATGGACGATTGCAAGCCGCAGCCCCGGACATTTTGGGGCATGGCTGGGGATTTATGGAAGCGATCTGCAGCCGCTCGTAAAACCTTATCCCATTGCCGGTCTCGGAGGCGGTCCCCTCGGCACCTCCGGCCACTTCAAGGCAGACGATGCGATTGGCCTTGCCGATGGAAGCGTTGCTGCCGTCTTCCGGAGTACGGACGGCAAAGCCTTTCTGCGCGTTTTAAGTCGCGATGGAATTCTCTCGGAGACTTTAGCGCTTGGGCCAACTCTCGCATCCGGCGATGAGGACGGGTTCGAGTCCGTGGCCGATCTCGCAGTGTTGCCTGACGGCAAAGTCGTTGCTGTCCTTCGCACGAGCGGAACCGAGAACACGGTTTATGTGCTGGACCCATCTGCTGCCGGCGGCCCTGCTGTCGTGAAATCGTTCACGATCCCCGTGGTTGCAAGTTCGAGCATGATGCCGATTGAGGTGACCGCTCTTGAGGGCGGCAGGTTCGTCGTGACGTGGACGGAGAATGGTGAACTCAGCGCAAGCGGTTCAGAGCCTATCGTCACGGTCCGATACCAAATCTTCACTGCGGAAGGGACTGAAGTCACCAATCCTTTGTCGTTTTACGCAACCGTTGCAGAGGCTGAGGCTGTGGGCACTCCTGATATCGTGGCCCTTCCCGGCGGAGGCTTTGCCCTGGCCGCTCAGGTTGTGACGGACCCATTGCTCAGCACCTCGGAAGTGCGCTTGGCCATCTTCGATGCAGCAGGCGCACGCGTGAGCGACAAGCTGCTGGTCAGCCAACCGATGACGGGAAGCTTGATTTCCCTTGAGGGCTTGTCCCTGATGGCGGACGGGCGCATCGCCGCGTTGATGTCGAACGGCATTCAGATTATCGACCCTCGCGACAAAGCCGTTTCCCTTAAAGGCACAGCAGGCAACGATCACTACATCGGAACCGCCTTCAACGATACGTTCGAGGACAGCGCCGGGGCCGACATCCTGAACGGCGGCAATGGGTTCGATTACGTCTCCTTCGCGCATGCAAGTGCAGGCGTGATTGCCAGCCTCTCCGGCGGCAGCGGAGGTGACGCGGCGGGTGATACTTATATCAGCATAGAAGGCCTTGTCGGCTCTTCCTTCACCGACGTTTTCTTCGGCAACGGCTCAGCCGTCCTGAAAGGCGGTCTCGGCGACGATACCTATCATGTCAGAACCGAAGATATGATTGAGGAAGCCGTCAACGGAGGCCGGGATACGATCATCGTTGGCGGCAGCTATAAACTGGCTGCGGATGCGCAGATCGAGGCTCTCAAGCTCTCCGGGCTCTCAAGCAAGAAGTCGGCCAATCTTACAGGGTCCAATATCGGCAACGAGATCCGCGGCCATTCGGGCGTCAATACGCTGAAGGGTCAGGGCGGAAACGACAAGCTCTACGGCGGCTACGGCAATGACAAGCTGTACGGCGGGAGCGGCAAGGACATCTTCGTGTTCGACACGAAGCCGAACAAGAAGTCGAATGTGGACCGGATCTACGATTTCGATCCGAAATACGACTCGATCCACTTGGAAAACAAGATCTTCACCAAGCTCGGCAAAGGCTCGGCTGCTGGCATGAAGTTCAAGTCGGACATGTTCGTCAAGGGCCCACACGCGCGGGACCGGGAAGACCGCATCATCTACGACAGCAAGACCGGCGCGCTCTATTACGACAAGGACGGCACAGGCTCTGCTGCGCAGATCAAGATCGCGACGCTCAACAAGAACCTGAAGCTCACCTACAAAGATTTCTTCATCATTTGAACGGGGTTCGGGGCAGGTATCTCTCCTTGTCCCTAAAACCGTGGCTCTTCGCCGATAACTGCTATTTCGGCAGCGCATTCGAATACGTAATCATCTGCTCTCGTACCAAGCGATCTGTACCTGCTCCCACGAGAGGATAGGTCGTTGCAAGAAAAACGCTCCCCTCATAGAAATTGCTCACTCACAGTCGAGCTTTCCAAAAGAACCTCAATGATTGTGAAACTGGAGCCAGGCGCATCTCGACATGACCATGCTGCCTGTGCCAGCCTGCCATACAGTTCACTTCCGGAGGACGCCATGGCTTACCAGCCCGCCGCTCATCGCTATGACGAGATGATCTACAACCGTTGCGGTCGAAGCGGCTTGAAGCTGCCCGCGATCTCGCTGGGGCTATGGCACAATTTCGGTGAGGACCAATCGGTGGCGACCGCGCGGGAGATCTGCCGCACGGCTTTCGATCTCGGCATCACACATTTCGATCTCGCCAACAATTACGGCCCGCCTCCCGGCTCGGCGGAGAGCCTGTTTGGCGAGATTCTGCGCAGCGACTTTCATGGGTTTCGCGACGAGCTCGTGATCTCCACAAAAGCAGGCTATCGCATGTGGCCGGGGCCTTACGGCGAGTGGGGCAGCCGCAAATATCTGTTGTCGAGCCTTGACCAGAGCCTCAAGCGCTTAGGCGTCGATTACGTCGATATTTTCTATTCGCACCGGTTCGATCCGGAAACGCCGCTGGAAGAGACCATGATGGCGCTCGATTCCGCCGTTCGACAGGGCAAGGCGCTCTATGTCGGCCTCTCCTCCTACAACAGCAAGCGCACGCGGGAGGCGGTGGCCATCCTGCGCGAGCTCAAGACGCCGTACATCATCCACCAGCCGAGCTATTCCATGCTCAACCGCTGGATCGAAGAAGATGGCCTGCTCGATACGCTCGACGACCTCGGCATGGGCTCCATCGTATTCTCGCCGCTGGCGCAAGGCATGCTGACGTCGAAGTACCTCAATGGCATTCCAGAGCAAAGCCGCGCGGCCGCCGGCAAGTCATTGCGAACGAGCTTCCTCAGCGAAGACAACATCTCCCGCATCCGCGACCTCAACGGAATTGCCGAGCGGCGCGGACAGAGTCTTGCGCAGATGGCGGTCGCCTGGGTGCTGCGCGGAGGCCGCGTGACGACCGCGCTCATCGGCGCGAGCAAGCCCGAGCAGGTGGTGGAATGCGTCGGCGCGCTCAAGAACCTCGCGTTCACGCCGGAGGATCTGGCTGAGATCGACCGCTATGCCATGGAAGGCAATCTCAACATCTGGGCGCAATCGTCCGAGCGGGAAGGCCCCCCGCGTGGGAAGTAGATCTAGCGGGACGTAACGCTGACAGGCACCCCGCGTGAGATCGAGTTACTCACGGTCGATGTTTCTTGCGCCATGCGGATGAGAGCATCGAGATCCGCAGCCTTGTCGGCGGCCTCGACGACAATCTCGATATGGGCCCCCGTTGCACGGAGCGGAGCGCCGTCGAACGTGACTGTCACATCCACGGCAACGTGCTTCAGCGCGATGCCCATCTCATGGGCCACGTAATAGAGATCGTTGCAGAAGCATCCGCCAATCGCCAATGCAAGCAGCTGACCACCGTTGAAGCCGAGCCCCATGCCCCCAGCCTTTCCGTCCGGTCGATCGACAACGACGGAATGGGCGCCCGCCCAACCTATCGAGGCTTCCGTTCCCGGGATGCCGCGCAACCTGACAGCCATCGTCGTCATGAGCCACCTCCTGGCGGCTTAGTATGATCTCTCGTCGAGGCGCGCGCTAGCGTCGTCCGAACAGGCGTTCGATGTCGCTGAGCTTCAGCTCCACATAAGTGGGGCGCCCGTGATTGCACTGGCCGGAGAGAGGCGTCGCCTCCATCTCGCGGAGCAACGCATTCATCTCTTCCGGACGCATGCGGCGTCCGGCACGGATGGAGCCGTGGCAGGACATGCGCGAGAGAACAGCATCGAGCCGCTCTTCGAGCGGGTTGGTTCCCCCCTGCCCCCATTCCGCAAGCGCGTCCGCTACATCCTGCACGAGCGCCTTGATGCTTCCGCCTGCAAGGGCGGACGGCACTTCGCGCACCAGAAGCGCACCATGACCGAAAGGCTCGACGGCAAGGCCGAGGCTCTCCAGCATCGCGGCTTCAGCAAGAACGCGGTCCGCGTCCACTGGGTCGAGATCGACCACCTCAGGAATGAGCAGCAACTGACGTGCGATGCCCGACGATGCGCGCTCGCGCTTCAGGCGCTCATAGACGAGGCGTTCATGCGCGGCGTGCTGATCGACGATGACGATGCCATCCTGCGTCTGAGTGACGATATAGGTGCCGTGCACCTGCGCGCGTGCAGCGCCCAAGGGTGCAGCCTCCATCTCCGGCTCGATCTCGGTGAGCGTCGCGCGGCTGTCGGCGGAAGGCGCTGCGAGATCGGGCAAATGGGCTTGCGCCTCCGCCAAACCGGAAGGCGCGTAACCTTGCGACGGCGGATCGAGCGGTGCCTGCCAATGGGCGAAGCCGCTCGATGGGCGAACGATGGAAGGGCGGTGATGCCCGTAGGCCGGACGCGACGGCTGCATCCCTTGTGGGCGCAGACTCTCCAGCGTGCGCGTGCCGACCGTGGAGGATGCGCGCATGCCGAAACGGTTGATCGCTTCCTTGATCGCGGCCACCACGAACCCGCGCACGAAAGCAGGATCGCGGAAGCGCACTTCCGTTTTCGCCGGATGCACGTTCACATCCACCGCGCGCGGATCGATATCGATCATGATGGCAAGCACCGGATGACGGTCGGAGGCCATCACGTCGGCATAGGCGCCACGCACCGCGCCGAGCAGAAGCTTGTCACGCACGGGCCGTCCGTTCACCACGAAATGAATCGCGGTGGATGTGCCGCGATGATAGGTCGGCAGGCTCGCGAAGCCTGTGAGCCGCACGCCCTCGCGCTCCACGCCGATAGACATGGCGTTCTCGTGGAAGTCGGAGCCGAGCACGCGTGACAAGCGGCGCAAGAAGCCGTGCTCGCCGGGCTCTTCCGGCGGATAGGTGAAGGCGGTGATGTGCTCGCCCGACAGCGTGAAGCGCACAGTTGGATGCGCGATGGCGAGACGCTTCACGATCTCCGCCACGGCCTGCGCCTCGGAGCGGTCGCTCTTCAGGAACTTCAGGCGCGCGGGCGTGGCCGCGAACAGATCCGTCACCTCGACACGCGTGCCCTTCGGCGCGGAGGCAGGCCGCACGGGATGCTTCACGCCCGCTTCCACGACGATCATGGAGCCGGTCTCGGCATCGCTGGTGCGCGTGGTAATAGCAAGACGGGCCACAGCACCGATGGACGGCAGCGCCTCGCCGCGGAAGCCGAGCGTGTTGATGGAGAAGAGATCACCGTCCGGAATCTTGGATGTTGCGTGACGCTCGACGGCAAGCTCCAGATCATCCGGATTCATGCCCTTCCCGTCATCGACGATGCGGATGAGCCTGCGTCCGCCGGCCTCCACCGTGATCTCGACGGAGTTAGCGCCTGCATCCACGGCGTTCTCGATAAGCTCCTTCACAGCTGCCGCCGGGCGCTCGACAACCTCGCCCGCAGCGATGCGGTCGACAAGGATGGGATCGAGGCGGCGGACGAGCATGAGGCGCTTCTATCGAAGGATTCGGAAAGCTTAAAATAGGGAGTGAACGCCGCCGATGCCAGAAGCCGCGACGTTATTCCCACACCAGTCCACCGTCCTCCCGGATCGGCGGAGCCGTCCGGGAGGACGGTGCGAGTTACCCCTGCGCCAGATACTGCTTGGCGAGAATCTTGCCTTCTTCGACGGCGGGCTGGTCGAACGGGTCGACGCCAAGCGCATAACCGGTAAGGATCGTCTCCAGCATGAAATGCATGAGCAGCTCGCCGACGGCGCGCTCATCGAGCTTTTCGATATGGATGCGCCGGGTCGGGCGGCTGTTCTTGGCGAGCGTATCGGCTGTCGCGCGGCCTTGGGCCGCCACGAGATCGCCGATGCGCTTGCCGCCGAAGCCCGGCTCGCCCGCGCGCTTGGAGAGCTTCTCGTCCATGAGCGGGCCCTGTCCCGCCACGCCCGTGGTCATGACGGTAAACAGCTTGTCGTTGGGGCCAGCGAGATAAAGCTGGAGTTGGCTGTGCTGATCGACCGGACCGATGGCGGCCACGGGCTGCGTGCCGTTGCCATCCTTGCCGACGCTCTCGGCCCAGAGCTGCACCCACCAGCGGGTGAACCGTTCGAGACGGTCCGCATAGGCCATGGTGACGGCAATGCCCTTGCCGCTCCGGGCCGCAGCCACGTTGAGCGCGGCGCCGAGCGCTGCTGGCGCGTCCTTGGCGGCGCTCCCATTGCGGAACGGCTCATAGGACTCCGCCGCACCCTGGCGGATGGAGGCGATGTCGAGGCCTAGAACGGCTGCGGGCAGAAGACCCACATTGGTCAGCACGGAATAGCGCCCGCCGATGCCGGTGTGATGCTCCAGGAAGCGCACGCCCTCGGGCTCAAGCAGATCGCGCAGGGCGTTCTTGCCGCCTGCCTTGCGCGGCTCCGACAGGCCGAGGAACATGTCCTTCGGCATGGCCTTCAGGCCCGCCTTCTCCAGGGCAGAGAGCACGGCGATGGTCTGCATCAGGGTCTCGCCCGTGCCGCCGGATTTGGAGATCGACACGAAGCGTGTCGAGGACAGCGGCAGCTTGTGCAGGATGTGGTCGAAAGTGATGGGATCGAGATTGTCGAGGAAGTGAACGCGCGGGCTTTCCGTGAAGCGCCCGACGCCCGGCACCGCATAATCCTTCAGCTGAGCCAGCGTCTGGCCGCCGAGGCTCGACCCGCCGGTGCCGAGAAACACCACATCCGTCGCATCCATCCGGAGCCAGGCGGCGGCCTCTTTCACCGCCGCAAGATCGTCGCTCGTGCGCGGCATATGCAGCAGCGGCAGCCGGCCCGAGACATCGTCCTCCGCCAGCCGCTCCATGGCCTTACCCACAGCCTCAAGGGCAGCCTCGACCGCCGCCCGCGACAGACCGCCCTCCCCGATTGTGGTGTCCAGGGCCAGATCGATCGATTGCTGCAGGGCCATGCGGGTACTCCGACTCGTTCTCGTTCAGAAAAGTGAAGCGGAACTTTAGGGCGTCGCAGGCGGAACGGCTAGGGCCTAGCACCCCTCTCCGAACGAAGAGCTGCGTCACTTTTGGCCGAATGGCTCAGGTTGCGTAACGGAAGATCCCGACCTAACGCTACGAAACGTTACAACAAAAGAGAGCTGCTATGGCAACGGGCATCAAGGACGAAACCAAAACAGGCAATTCGTATATCGACAGCCTTCTTTCCGGATGGCGTTGGGATAATGCACCAGTCACCTATGGCTTTGCCCAGACGCTGGCGTCCTTTCCTTCGACCGATAGCTATTACGAGCCGCAACATCACTTTGCGCCCGTCAACGAGATGATGCGGCAAAATCTGCAAGCCATCTTGAAGGGAGATTCTGCTGAGGCTGGCCGATCCATGACTCTAACGCCAGTCTCAGGCTTCACGAACATCAATCTGGAGCAAACGAATCCTGAAACCACACCTACGGACATCCGCATCGGCATGTCGTCGTATGCAGGCTATGGCATGGCGTATGTGCCTGGTGAATACAACGTCTATGGCGGCGCGGACGGCGATATGTGGTTTGGCCGGTCCGGGTGGCAATCGTACCAGATCCAGCTTGCCGCCAACGGTACTTATGGTGCCAGCCTAGGACTTTGGGGAGTTGGAAAAGTCTTGGGCCTTAAGCATGGCCGGCTCGACATTCCCGACGACAAGGATTTCAAGGAATACACAGTCATGAGCTATAACAGCGCTCCGACTGTAGCAGTGCCGGGAATGGGGCCTGATGCTTTGGCTGGAGGGCACCCTGAAATTGAAAACCTCTCAAGCTACGAACAAACTTTCATGATGCTGGACATCGCTGCTCTGCAGCAGATGTATGGCGCCAACTACAAGTTCCGAAGCGACGATACGGTCTACAACTGGAGTCCTCATACGGGTGAGGTTTTCGTCAACGGCATTTCCAAAGGGAGAGTCGGCGATGGCCTTTCATCGACAAAAGAGCACAATAAAATTCTTCAAACGATCTGGGATGGTGGCGGCAGCGACACTTATGACCTGTCAAACTACGTAACCGATCTCAAGGTTAGTCTAGCTCCGGGCGAATACTCGACGTTCAGCCAAGATCAGCGTACCTATCTCGGCCGCGTTGGCCCCAATGCAGAAAGTTATTCTGCTCGCGGCAATGTCTACAACGCACTCTTGCACAACGACGATCCACGCTCGCTGATCGAGAACGCCAAGGGCGGCTCAGGCCACGACACCCTCTCCGGCAACATCGCCGCCAACCATCTCTGGGGCAACGACGGCAAAGACACCCTCTCCGGCGGCGCAGGCCACGACACCCTCGACGGCGGCAATTCCATCGACACCGCAACCTTCAGCGGCGCCAGGGCCAACTACACCATCACCAAGAACGGCGATGGCAGCTTCACGGTGGCCGACAACAGGGAAGACGGCGAGGGCAAGGACACGCTCATCAGCGTCAACTTCGCCAAGTTCAACGACCAGGTCGTGACCCTGATTGACCCTAGCTTCACGCGCACCGGAACGGCACGCTCCGACCGGCTGACCGGCGATATCGGCAACGATAAGCTCTCCGGCCTGGGCGGCAACGATAGGCTTAACGGCGAAGCCGGCAACGATCGCCTGTCGGGCGGATCGGGCAAGGACGCGTTCGTGTTCACCACGGCTTTGAACAAGAACACGAACGTGGACACGATCAGCGACTTCAACGTGAAGGACGACTCGATCCGTCTGGAGAATGCGATCTTCCGCAAGCTGACGAAGATGGGCGAGCTCAACAAGTCGTTCTTCAAGATCGGCCCCAAGGCTGGAGATGCCAACGACTTCATCGTCTACAACAAGACGAAGGGCGTGCTGTCCTACGATGCGGACGGCTCGCGCGGCGGCGCGGCGATCGAGTTCGCCAAGGTCAAGCCCGGCACCGCCCTCACCCATGCCGACTTCTTCGTCATCTAAAGCCTACTTATCGAGAACAATATCATGTGCATCATTTGCGAACTCAAAGGCTCCAGCGTTAATGCGACGAACAATGATTCGGTTCACATTGCCGGAGCAACAACAGGATCGGTTGGCGCAGCGACAGCAGCGCGCCCAATCGTCGGCATCTATGATTTAAAGGAAACTGGGAATCCTTATATTGACGGCATTATGTCGGGCTACAAATGGCCTTCCGGCACGACAATAAGCTATGGCTTCCCTACGACGAAGGATGCCTACCCGAATCCCTATAATGGTCAGAACGAGCTGGAATCGAACTTCATAAGCGTCACCCCTCAAATGAAGGAAACGATTGAGGCCTTCGTTCATGGCAGGCAAACGGGCGACTTCAAGTCGATGATCCTAACCCCTATCGAAGGCTTCACGAATTTGAAGTTTGTGCAGCACATGGTTCCCGATTCATCGACGCATATGCTCATTGCTTCTACATCCGTGGCGCCGACAGCACATGCCTACTATCCAGGCAGCATGTTTGGGGAGCGTGAGGGCGATATCTGGTTCGGCCAGCAATATCCTGAAGCCTATGGCTCTCCCATCAACGGCACCTACGGCCATATGATCGCAATGCACGAATTCGGCCATGCATTGGGCCTCAAACACAGCTTCGACCTTCATGGGAAAGAAGATGGTGTGACTGTGCCGTGGGACAAGGACTTCTATGAATACTCCATCATGTCCTACAGCAAGGCGCCCTATGTGGAGCCGGGCACCTTCGATCCCGCTTCATCGGGCTCTTCGGGTGGCGAGACAGGCTATGCTTTGCCCTATACCCAGACTTTCATGATGCTGGACATCGCTGCCCTGCAGCAGATGTACGGCGCCAATTATACCTTCCGCAGCGACGATACGGTCTATAAGTGGGATACGAAGACGGGCGAGACCTATGTCAATGGTGCTGCCCAAGGCCGCACCGGCAATGGCATCCATAACGAAAGTTATTTTAATAAGATCCTTCAGACGATCTGGGATGGCGGCGGCATCGACACCTATGACCTGTCGAACTACGCAACCCATCTCAAGGTTAGTCTAGCTCCGGGCGGGCACTCAGCCTTCAGTGACCAGCAGCGAGTTCAGCTAGGATATTTCCCTTATCCTACGGTCTATTCTGCTCGCGGCAATGTCTATAACGCACTCTTGCACAACGACGATCCACGCTCGCTGATCGAGAACGCCAAGGGCGGCTCAGGCCACGACACCCTCTCCGGCAACATCGCCGCCAACCATCTCTGGGGCAACGACGGCAAAGACACCCTCTCCGGCGGCGCAGGCCACGACACCCTCGACGGCGGCAATTCCATCGACACCGCAACCTTCAGCGGCGCCAGGGCCAACTACACCATCACCAAGAACGGCGATGGCAGCTTCACGGTGGCCGACAACAGGGAAGACGGCGAGGGCAAGGACACGCTCATCAGCGTCAACTTCGCCAAGTTCAACGACCAGGTCGTGACCCTGATTGACCCTAGCTTCACGCGCACCGGAACGGCACGCTCCGACCGGCTGACCGGCGATATCGGCAACGATAAGCTCTCCGGCCTGGGCGGCAACGATAGGCTTAACGGCGAAGCCGGCAACGATCGCCTGTCGGGCGGATCGGGCAAGGACGCGTTCGTGTTCACCACGGCTTTGAACAAGAACACGAACGTGGACACGATCAGCGACTTCAACGTGAAGGACGACTCGATCCGTCTGGAGAATGCGATCTTCCGCAAGCTGACGAAGATGGGCGAGCTCAACAAGTCGTTCTTCAAGATCGGCCCCAAGGCTGGAGATGCCAACGACTTCATCGTCTACAACAAGACGAAGGGCGTGCTGTCCTACGATGCGGACGGCTCGCGCGGCGGCGCGGCGATCGAGTTCGCCAAGGTCAAGCCCGGCACCGCCCTTACTCACGCAGACTTCTTCGTCGTCTGATGGAGTAAAACTACCGCCAAAAGAAAAAGGGGAGCCTCGGGCTCCCCTTTTTATTGCAATGTCGAAATGCTCAAAGCCCAGTCGGCCGGCCCGCGATTACGGTCAGCATCTTGCCATCGCCGAAAATCCGTTCTGCGGCTTTGCCGATATCGGCCTGCGTAACGGCGGCGACGAGGGCGTTGCGGCGGCCGATATAGTCGATACCGAGGCCCTCGAAGGCGATCTGCGCGAGCGTATGGGCGATCTTCGTCGAGGTGTCGAAGCCGAGCGCGTAGGAGCCGATAAGGTAATCCTTTGCCTTCTGCAGTTCCTCGTCGGACGGGCCTTCATCCTTGAGGCGCATCATCTCGTCCGCGATCACGTCGAGGCATTCCACCACGCGCTCGTTCTTGGTCGCGGTATAGCCCCAGGTCATCGAGGCTGCGCGATAGCTCACGAGCGAAGTGCCGACACTGTAGGCAAGGCCGCGCTTCTCGCGCACTTCCTGGAAGAGGCGCGAGGTGAAGGAGCCGCCGCCGTAGATGTGGTTGAGCACGTAGGCCGGGATGAAACCCGGATCGCGCCATGCGATGCCCGGCGTACCGAAGCGGATCACCGATTGCGGCACATCGAGATCGACAACGATGCGCGAGCCGATCTTTTCCAGGCCGACCGTCTCGATGATCGAGAGAGGCTTGGCTTCCGGCAGCGCGCCGAAGACCCGGTCGAGCAGCATCGACAGATTGTCGGAGGAAATGGCACCGACGACCGCGATCTTCACACGGCCGCGCGCGATCATGGCGCGATGCATGGCAATGAGATCGTCGCGCGTGATCGCGGCAACGCTCTCCGGCGTGCCTGAGGTCGGAAGACCGTAAGGATGATTGGCAAAGCCTTCTTCGAAGAAACGGCGGGTTGCCATGACGCCCGGATCGTTCTGCTGATAGCGCAATCCCGCGATGGTCTGAGCGCGCACGCGCTCGATGGCGTCCTTATCAAAGCGCGGCTCGACGAGGGCAAGGCGCAGCAATTCGAACGCCTCATCCGCATGTTTCACGAGCGTCTTCAGAGAGCCGCCAATCGCGTCGTTGCCTGCATTGAATGACAGCTCGATGGCGCGCGCGGCCAGACGCTCCTGGAAGGCGTCGGAATCGTACTCACCAGCACCCTCATCGAGAAGACGCGCCAGCATCTGCGCGACGCCGGGCTTGTCTTGCGGGTCGTGCGCGGACCCGCCCTCGAAAATGAAGGAAACGGCGATCAGCGGTACAACATCGGATTCGACGTGCCATGCCTCGACACCGCGTGAAGAGGTCAAAGCCTTCACGGTCGTGGGAGAGGAGGACAGGGTTTCGACGGAAGCGGTCATCTTTACCTCGGATTGGATGCAGGCGGTCAGGATGCCGACTTCTGCAGATAGCCTGTCACGGAGCGGCGGGCGACGAGATAGCGCTCGGCGGCGGAGGCAAGATCTTCCTTGAGCACGCTCTCGATCTCCACAGGCCAGCGGCGCACCTCCTCGATCGTCTCGCCGATGGCGAGCGCCGAGCCATAGATGCGTGCGAGCGACGACTGGCTATCGGTGGAATAAATCGTCTCAGCCACAAGGCGTGTCTTGGCACGCTCGATGGAATCGACATCAAGCGCTTCCGCGGGAACGGTCTTGAGCACCTGATCCACCGCCTCTTCGAGAGCCTGCAGCGAAACGCCTTCAGCCGGGACCGCATAAACACAGAAGCGCGTGTCCTCCATGGCGGAGGACATGTACCAAGCACCCGCATTCACCGCGATGCCGCGCTCCATCACGAGCTTGCGGTAGAGATACGAGGTCGGACCGCCGCCGATCACTTCCGCGAGAAGCTCGAGCGCATAGCAGTCGCGTTGCGTGGCCGTGCGGCAGGACGGCACGAGATAAAGCCGCTGCAGCGTGGGCTGCTCGACCTTCGGATCGGCAACCGTGATGTGGCGCGCAGCCACGGGCTCAGGCTCACGTGGACGCACGCGCACCGGGCGCTTGCCCTGAGGAGCGATGCGGCCATAAGTGCCGTCGGCCAAGCGGCGCACTTCATCGGCGGTCACGTCGCCCGCGACGACAAGAATGCCGTTCTCGGGCGTATAGAAACGCTTGTAGTAATCGAGAGCATGCTCACGGTTGAGCGTTTCGATCTCGTGCATCCAGCCAATGATCGGAATGCCATAAGGGTGATGCACGAAGAGGGACGCAGCCATCGCCTCGGAAAGCTGTGCGGATGGATCGGTTTCCACACGCATGCGGCGCTCTTCCAGCACCACGTCGCGTTCAGGCGCGATCACGGCTTCATCGAGCAGCAGATTGGTCATGCGGTCCGCCTCGAACTCCATCATGACCTTCAGGTTTTCGCGCGCGACACGCTGAAAGTACGCCGTGTAGTCGAAGGACGTGAAAGCGTTTTCCTGGCCACCGAGGCCGGACACCACTTTCGAGAATTCACCGGCAGGATGCTTCTCGGTGCCCTTGAACATCAGATGCTCGAGAAAATGCGCAATGCCGGATTGACCGATCGGATCGTCGGCCGAACCGTTGCGATACCAAACCATATGCGTCACGACAGGCGCGCGGTGATCGGGGATCACGACAACGTCGAGGCCATTGTCGAGCGTGAAGGAAGACAAGTTTGGTCCGCTGCCTTCCGTGCGCCCGAAGGACGAGGCGTCGGCTCTGAGAATGGGCTTGGAGGCAGTCTTCATGACGGTTCAACCTTAAAGACATCAAATCGTTTCGTAGGATAATCCCTACGGGAATAGTCCAATCGGGGAAGCACGCAAGCGAGGCAGGATGCCTTTGAGGTGCGACATGGTTTGCGCCTGAAGGCATGAACAGGCTTGGCTTTGCTAAGCCCCTAGAACGTTTTCAGGCGAAGCGGGGGTACCCGTTCGCCTGAAGAAGGAAGCAATTGGCAAGCTGTTATCGCCTGCGATTCTGCTGCTCAATGAAAGCCTGCGGGCTGTCGGGATTCCCCATCGGGACAGGATCGGCGGTAGCCTTGAGCGCTGCGCCAGGGGCAGCCTTCAGAAGAGTTTGCGGTGGATCGCTCAGATAGCGGCGCTCCAGCCCGTCACCGGACAGCTCCACCTTCTTGTCCGTTGAGAAGGCGCGCAACTCATCCGGCGACATGCGGCTGTTTTCGCCCGAGCCTTGCGGAGGGCCGACACGCTGGTTCGGATTGCGGCCGGCGCGGATCTCGTCGATGGAGAGGCGGTGGCCTTCGTTGAGCTTATAGGCTTCGGTGTTGGTCACAGGCGTCTTGGCCTCGACGGCAGCCCTGCGGCGAGCCGCCACATCCGGGTCCTTGGGCCAGTTGGCATTGGTCGCCTCGGCGCCGTTGGGGGCGACCGGAGCCGGCAGATCCATCTTCGGCGGCAGCACCAGGGGCGCGCGCTCGTTATAGATGATCGGCTCTTTTTCCTTGGGGATGATGCCGATATTGCCGAGCAGGTTCTTAAAGAGCTCGCCCTCCTCGGCCGAAGCGACCGAGGCACCGAGCGCGAGCACGAAAGCACCCGCAAGGCCAAAGATCTTCATTCCCTTCATGGCACACCCACCATTGTTTCTCTTTATACCTGGAACGCCTGATCGCTCTTTGGGGCGAACATAAGGCAGCTTGTCCGGTAGCTTAAGGGCTAGCGCCCCCGCCTCGCCTCCAGGACGAAGGAGTCATAAAGCAATCCAATCACACCCGCAACGATTGCGGCATCCGCCACGTTGAACACGTACCAGGACCAGTTTCCGACCTGAAATTGGATGAAATCGAACACCGCCCCATAGGCCAGCCTATCGATGACGTTGCCGATGGCCCCGCCCACGATCAGGCCCAAGGACAAAGCAAGGAGCTTGGCTTTGGTGCGGCGGATCCAGATGGACAGGCCGATGGCGGCCAGGATCGAGACCACGATCAGCACCCAGCGGCCCAGATCCCCATCCTGCTGGAAGAGGCCATAGGAAATCCCCCGGTTCCAAACCACGATCAGGTTGATGAAGGGGGCGAATTCCACCGGCTCCTTCAGGGGTAGGTCGTAGACGAATAAGGTGTAGAGCTTGGTCACCTGATCGAGGACCAGGGTGATCAGAGCCGCCGAGAAGCCGAGAATCGCGGCAGTCGAGAACCCGGTTTGAGCCGCTTTGATCTTGCCGGAAGCGCGTGACTTGCCCGCAGCGCGGGGGCGCTGCGGAGCGGTTTCAGGAGCATTCACGCCGGAAGCCGGCGCCTGGGAGCCTTCACCTTTGATCATTCCGCAGCCGCCTTCAGCTGGTCCCATTCACGTAAGGCCGCCGCATCGCGGGGTGTGACATCCGGATAGTCAGGATCGCCGCCTACATCCGGCGTGACCTTCCATGAGCGAGCGCATTTGCGGCCCTTGGCGAGTGCCGGCACGACAGTGACGCCCTTCACATCTTCGAGACGGAAAGCCTCAGCGGGCCCCTCGCCCGGCTCCACGGCAATGGCGGAGGTGATGCAGATCTCTGCCATGTCGAGGCCCTGAACGGCCTGGAACAGGCCTTCATCGGCAATATGCACGATGGGCGCCGCCTCGAGGCTTGCGCCGATACGCTTCTGCGCACGCTCGATCTCCAGCGCGCCGGTGACGACGCGGCGCACGCGGCGCACCTTGGCCCAACGCTCGGCCAGCGCATCGTTGCGCCACTCGGCGGGTACCTTCGGGAAGGTTTCGAGATGCACCGATTCCGCGTTCGGGTAGCGCTCGAGCCACGCCTCTTCAGCGGTGAAGGCAAGGATCGGCGCAATCCAGGTTGCCACGCAGCGGAAGGTCTGGTCGATCACGGTGAGCGCGCTCTTGCGGGCAACGCTGGAGATCGGATCGCAGTAGAGCGTGTCCTTGCGGATGTCGAAATAGAACGCCGACAGGTCCGTAGTCATGAACGAGTTCAGCAATGCGACAACGCGCTTGTAATCGTAGGTGCTGTAGGCCTCGCGCATTTCGCCGTCGAGTTCGACGAGGCGATGCAGCACGAAGCGCTCCAGCTCCGGCATGGCGCTTACTTCGACCTTGTCCGTGTCGCGGAAATGCGCGAGCGACCCCAGCATCCAGCGGATCGTGTTGCGCAGCTTGCGGTAGGTTTCCGCCGTCGTCTTGATGATCTCGGGGCCGATGCGCTGATCGTCCCAGTAATCGACAGACGCGGTCCACAGACGCAGGATGTCTGCGCCGTATTCCTTGATGACGGTTTGCGGCGCGACCGTATTGCCGAGCGACTTCGACATCTTGCGGCCCTGCTCGTCGAGCGTGAAGCCGTGCGTGACGACGATATCGTAAGGCGCGCGCCCGCGCGTGCCGCAGCTTTCGAGCAGCGACGAGTGGAACCAACCGCGATGCTGGTCGGACCCTTCGAGATACATGACCTGATCGGGGCCGCCATCGACCTTACGTTTCACTTGCAAATCAGGGCGCTTTTCAAGCGCGAAGGCATGCGTGCAGCCTGAATCGAACCACACGTCGAGAATGTCATTCACCTTCTCGAAGTCGTTAAGATCGTAGCCGCCGGCCTTCAGGAAACGCGAGCCGTCACCGGCATACCACGCATCCGCGCCTTCCTTCTCGAAGGCATCGGCGATGGCCTCGTTCACGCGGTCGTCATTGAGGATCTCGCTGGTGCCCTTCTTCACGAAGACGGCGATCGGCACGCCCCAGGCGCGCTGGCGCGAGACCACCCAATCGGGACGGTTGGCGATCATGCCGTTGATGCGGTTCTCTCCGGATTCCGGCACCCACTCAGTCTTCTCGATGGCATTGAGCGCGCGCTGACGGAGCGTGTCCCCCTTGCCGTCGAGCGGCTTGTCCATCGAGATGAACCATTGCGGCGTGTTGCGGAAGATGAGCGGGCCCTTCGAGCGCCAGGAATGCGGATATTGGTGCTTGAGGCGGCCGCGCGCGATCAGCGCGCCGACTTCCACGAGTTTCTTGATGACCGCCTCGTTGGCGCCCGCATCCTTGCCCTTGTCATCATAGATGCGCTCGCCCGCGAAGAGCGGGATGTTGGGGAAGTAGGACGAATCCGGCGATACCGTGTGCGGCACTTCCAATGTGCCGCAGGCGACGAATACATCGCGGTGCTTCACATAAGTGTTGTAGTCGTCCGCACCGTGGCCGGGAGCGGTATGTACGAAGCCCGTACCTGCATCGTCGGTGACATAATCGGCCGGCAGCATCGGGACAGGGTAGTCCCAATAACCATTGCCGCCTTCGACGCCACGGAACGGATGCGCGCAGCGCTCGATCATCACCGGCAGCACATCCTTCACGCGCTCGTAACCGGCAACGCGCGCAGCCGCAAACACGTCGGCCGCGAGCTTGTCGGCGAGCACGAGGCGGTCGCCCACCTTCGCCCAATTGTCGTCTGCGGCTTCCGTGACCGTGTAGAGGCCGTAAGCGATGTCGGAGCCGAAGGTGATGGCGCGGTTGGCCGGGATCGTCCAGGGAGTCGTCGTCCAGATCACCACCGAAGCATTGTCGAGATCGCCGTCGAGCGTGTTGGTGATCTTGAACTTCACCCAGATCGTGTGCGAGGTCTTCTCGTGATACTCAACCTCCGCCTCGGCAAGCGCGGTCTTTTCCACTGAGGACCACATCACCGGCTTCGAGCCGCGATAAAGCTGGTCGCTCATGGCGAACTTGATGATCTCGCGGGCGATCTGCGCTTCCGCGTCATAGCTCATGGTCAGATATGGGTTCGACCAGTCGCCGCCGACGCCCAGACGCTTGAACTCCTCGCGCTGCACATCGATCCACTTCTCGGCAAACGCCCGGCACTCGCGGCGGAACTCGACGATCGGAACCTCGTCCTTGTTCTTGCCCTTGGCGCGATATTCCTCCTCGATCTTCCACTCGATGGGAAGGCCGTGGCAATCCCAGCCCGGCACGTAGTTGGAATCGAAGCCGAGCATGCCCTGGGAACGGACGATGAGGTCCTTCAGGATCTTGTTGAGGGCGTGGCCGATATGGATGTTGCCGTTCGCATAAGGAGGGCCGTCGTGCAGCACGAAGCGGTCGCGGCCCTTCTGCACCTCGCGCAGGCGCTCGTAGAGCTTCATCTCGTTCCAGCGCTGCAGGAATTGTGGCTCGCGCTGGGGCAGGCCTGCGCGCATGGGGAATTCGGTCTGCGGCAGGAACAGGGTTTCGGAATAGTCGCGAGCGGCGCTCTCGGTCTTATCGGTCATAACGGTCAATCGATCCAAGCGGCCCCTGGGTTAGGGGCTTAAAATCAGGCTGTGTTGCAGGCGAACGGTAGAGATCCCGGACCTTCGCAGATTTAAGCGAGGGCCGGGCCGATAATTCGCGAAGGCCGGATGCCGACCGTGGGTCGAGCCTGAAAATCCATGGGCATGGGAGCCTTTTAGCAGCGCCGGGGCGGATAATAAAGCGTAGTGATTTGGGCCCCGGCTCCCTATATCTGGGACCGGATAACCTGACAGACAGGACTTGCCCCATGGCCGACATGACCACCACGAAGGCTAAGCGCTCGAGCGCCGGCTTCGACCTGACGCCCCCCTCCCCGGACCAGTTCAGCGCCCTCGTGAACAACCTGGATGACGAGGAGCGCCGCGTCCTTCTGGACCACGGCACTGAGCGGCCCTTCTGCGGCATTTTCAACGAGGCCAAGGAGAAGGGCACCTATTGCTGCCGCCTCTGCGGCCTACCGCTGTTCAATGCGGGCGCCAAGTTCGAATCCGGCACTGGCTGGCCAAGCTTCTTCGACCCCATCG
Source organism: Microvirga sp. ACRRW (assembly GCF_022346925.1). Taxonomy (GTDB): domain Bacteria; phylum Pseudomonadota; class Alphaproteobacteria; order Rhizobiales; family Beijerinckiaceae; genus Microvirga. The sequence continues at coordinate 126,197 of NZ_JAKRNJ010000002.1, read as the reverse complement.
ACCGCGACCACATCGCCTTCGTGCGAGACACCAGCTACGGCATGGTCCGCACCGAAATCCGCTGCGCTCGCTGCGAAGGCCATCTCGGCCACGTCTTCCCCGACGGCCCTCCCCCGACCGGCGAGCGCTATTGCATGAACTCGGTTTCCATGCGCTTCGTGGCGGAAGGCGATCCGCTCCCCGATGAGCTGGGGCGCGGCGCACCAGAGGGTGAAGTGGCGGGTTGAAACCCACAAGAAACGTCATCCCGGACGTAGCGTAGCGGAGATCCGGGATCGTTTTCAGAATAGAGCGCCATTCTCGTCCAACGATCCCGGATCGGCTTCGCCGTCCGGGATGACGCTCCAATTCTAGCCGATCATCGACGGGGTTCGGTCAGCCTTCAGCATCCGCTTGGCCTCCTCCGAATCCCGGTCCATCTGCGCGATGAGCGCCCCAATCCCGTCGAAGCGCTCTTCGCCCCGAATCCAGCCGATGAACTCCACGTCGAGAACCTTCCCGTAGAGATCGCCTTTGAAATCGAACAGGTGGGTTTCGAGCAACGGCGCGCCGTTGTCGAAGGTCGGGCGACGGCCGAAGCTGGCGACGCCATCGACGGGTTTTCCATCCACGGAAGCGCGCACCGCATAGATGCCGTGCCGCAGGCGGCAATCGTCGGGCAGACGCATATTCGCCGTGGGATAGCCCAGCTCCCGCCCGCGCTTGTCGCCGTGGCGCACGTCTGCTCGAACGAACCAGCGATAACCGAGGAGCTTGTTGGCGGTGGCAATGTCGCCAGCTTCCAAGGCCGCGCGAATGGCGCTGGAGGAAACAGGTTGCGAACCTTCGACAATCGCGGGAGCGATCAGGCATTCGAGCCCGAACCTGTCGCACAATTCGCGCATGCGTTCCGGATTGCCCTCGCGCCCGCGGCCGAAATGGAAATCGTGGCCGATCACGACGCCGGAGAGCTCAAGCTCATGCGCAAGAAGTCTCACGAACGCTTCCGCGTCGCATGATGCCAGCGACTGATCGAAACGCCGCACGAAAACGCCGGCGAGACCGAGCCGCGCGAAAATCTCGAGCTTCACCGGCTCCGGCGTGATGCGAAACAGCGGCTTGTCTGCTTGAAAGAAACTGCGCGGATGCGGCTCGAAGGTGAGCACGGCGGCGGGCTTGCCGGACTTGATCGCCATGTCGATGAGATGGCGGTGCCCGCGATGCACGCCGTCGAAATTGCCGATGGCGGCGACGGCCCCCTTCAGGCTCTCAGGCACAGGCTCTCCATCGCGGCAGACCGCAAAGGAGGATGAGACCGAGTAAAGAGGCTTGTCGGAAGGCATGACCGGGTCTCTACCTCAACCGGCGGCAGGGTCAAGGGAGGCCATAATGGACAGGATGTCATTCCCGGCCGGAGCGCAGCGGAGGGGAAGGGAATCCATAGCGCTGCACCCAGTCGTGGATCCCCTTCCCGGCCCTACGGGCCGCCGGGGATGACACCTGTGCTTCACCAGGACAGCACATCCGTGATGGCGGTCGGCATCACGGGCTGGCGGTCGACCCAATCCTGCACGTGATCGGAGACGAGATCGCCCTTGTGAAGGCCAAGCTCCTCCGCGTGGATACCGCGCGCGATCATGAGAGCGTCGATGCCGAAACCGACCGCCCCCGCTATGTCGGTGCGGATCGCATCACCCACCGCCAGCACGCGCTCCTTCGGAACGGCGCGGCCTGTCAGCTTCGCCGCAACAGTGAGCGCCTTATCGTAGACCGGCGCATGCGGCTTGCCCGCATAGAACACCCTGCCGCCCATCTCCTCGTAAGCGAGACCCAGCGCGCCCGCGCAGGGCAGGATCATGTGGCCTCGCTCCACGATGAGATCGGGATTGGCGCAGACCATCAGAAGGTCGCGCCGCAGCATGGCCTCGAGCCGCTCGCGGTAGTTTTCGACCGTCTCGTTCTCATCGTCGTCAAAGCCGGAGCAGACCACGTAATCCGCCTCCGCGATGGAGCCGAAGCGCACGTCGAGACCATTATAGATCGGCATGTCGCGCGGCGGGCCGATATGGTTCACCACCTTGTCGAGCCGCTCCTCGATGGCAAGCCGCGTCAGGTCGCCCGAGGTGACGATGGCATCGTAGGCCGTGCGCGGAACCTTGAAGCCGTCGAGCTGCGTACCGACCGATGCGCCGGGGCGCGGCGCGTTGGACACGAGGACGACCCGACCGCCCTTCTCACGAAAGCGCGTCAGCGCCTCGCCCGCCGCCTCATAAGCCTTCACGCCGTTGTGCAGCACGCCCCAGACGTCGCACAGGATGAGGTCGTAATTCTCGGCAAGAGGCTTCAGGCCCTCGACGAGAGCGGGACGGGAAGAGGCTGTCATAGGATCTCGCAAGAGCATTTTCGGCAAAGTGGACCCGGTTTGCCGACGAAAAATGCGGCAAGCCATCTCCAGGGATGGAACCGGGCGGGTAGGCCCTCACGGCGCTTAAGTCAACCGGCCCGATCAGCCGGCGCGTCGCAGAAGCGGCTGCGAACCTTCGGCAGCGGATGCCTGAGAAGCGCTCCCCAGAACCTCGGCCTTGACCGCACGGGGCGCGGCAAAGACAAAGCCTTGCGCCAAGGGCACGCCGATCTCGGCGAGCACCGGCACCATCTCCTCGCGCTCTACATGCTCGGCCACAAGCCTGATGCCTTCGCGGCGCAGGGCCGAGGCGAAATCGCGCACGCCGAGTTCCGGGCTCAAATGATGGTCCTCGTCCTGGCCGGCGGCGACCAGAAGCTCGGCTGGCAGCTTCACGAAACGCACGCCGAGATCGGCAAGCTCGCGGGCGTCGAAGCGAAGGTCGGTCGCGGTATCGAGGGAGAGCGGCACGCCCTTGTCGCGCAGGACGGAGAGAGCCTCCTTCCCATCGGCATCGAGTTCGCGCCAGCATTCCTGCGGGAATTCAAGCACGACCTTGCCGAGCGTCTCGGGTGCTGCGTCCATGAGGCCGGTGAGCGACCAGAGGAAGCCCGGCTCGCGGACCGAATGCGGCGTCAGGTTCACGCCCACAATAGCTTCGCTGCCCTTGGTGATAAGATGATAGGCCACGGCCATGGCGCGGTTGAGAACGCGGCGGTCGAATTCCGGCGCGCGGCCGAGGCGCTCCAGGGCGCCGAGGAATTCGGAAGGTCCGAGTAAGGTGCCGTCAGCAAGGCGCAGGCGCGCCAGTGCCTCGTAGAAACGGATCTTGCGCTGGGGCAGCGACACGATGGGCTGGAGGTGCAACTCGATGCTGTCGGCCTCGAATGCCTGCATGATCAGCCGCATACGGCGGATCTCTTCCTCCGCCCTGCGGGGCGCGGGCGGCTGGGCAGGACGGCTCGCAGCAGGAGCGGCGGTCTGCGGCAGCATGACGGGAGCAACCTTCTGCGGCGTATCCTCGCTCTTCGGAGCGGTTGTCAGGCGTCCCTTCAACTCGGCCACGTCGCGGTTCTGGGTAGCGACATTCTTCGCCAGCTCGCGCACGACACCGCCGAGCAAGCCGACCGTTCCCGTAACCTCGGCCATGGTCGTGCGCATGGCAGGCGTGGTCGCGGGGTTTGTTTGCAGGAGCTGCTCGAGCCTGGAGAGCCGCTCATTCACATCGGCCAGATCCGCCCGCGCCAGTTGCGCGTTCAGGTTAGCCTCCTCGGCCTTCTTCCAGGTCAGGACCAGGCCTGCGGAAGCCGCAACGCCCAGGAAGGTAACGAGCGGCAGAACGACTACACCCGGCAAAAAGCCGATGGCAGCCCCTGTCATGGCAAGTGTTGCGAGCGCAAGGGCGAACAATTTCGTCCTCAGCTCCTTATCGATGTGAACCTTATCGGTCACCATGGGTGCCCCCGCTCCCCTGGCTTGGCCAAATATGCGAATCAGTAATGTAACGATGTTGTAACGTGAGGGACTCAGGCCACAAGCGTTGCATTGCAACAATCGACAGCTTTACCGCCTGCCTGTGGCCGGAAGCGCACAGTTTCGAAAGGACCCGCCGATGGAAGAACCTCGCAAGGACCTGCTGATGCAGGTGGACGGCATGACCTGCCAGGGCTGCGTGAACGCGGTCACCAAGGCGATCCAGCGCCTCGATCCCGGCGCCCAGGTCGATGTGGATTTGGAGCATGGCCGCGTGCATGTGGTCACCCAGGCGCAGAGTGTGGAGGTGGCCCGCGCGCTCGATGCGGCGGGCTATGAGGCTCATGCCATGACGGGCTGATGCGTGGCTTGCGCCACATATGCCTCTCGCCCAAAGTTCCTTTGCGGCTTTCGGAAACGGCTGATAGGCTCCGCCACGCCAGCCATTTCCGGGGAATAAAATGACAGCTCAGTCTCGGGCCGCCAACGACATTTCATCACCAAACGATCTGGACGCCTGGTGGCTTCCGTTCACGGCCAACCGGTCGTTCAAGCAGCGCCCGCGCATGATCGCCCGCGCCAAGGACATGTATTATTACACCCCCGACGGTAAGGCCGTGATCGACGGTGCGGCAGGCCTTTGGTGCTGCAATGCCGGCCATAACCGCGACGAGATCACCGCCGCCATTCAGGCACAGGCGCAGGAACTCGATTATTCCCCCGCCTTCCAGTTCGGCCATGCAGGCGGCTTCGCCATTGCCTCTCGCATCGCCCAGCTCGCGCCGGGTGATCTGAACCATGTCTTCTTCTGCAACTCGGGCTCCGAGGCGGTGGACACGGCTCTCAAGGTCGCCCTCGCCTATTGGAACGTGAAGGGCCAGGGTAGCCGGACGCGCCTGATCGGCCGCGAGCGCGGCTATCACGGCGTCGGCTTCGGCGGCATCTCGGTCGGCGGCATCGTGAAGAACCGCCAGTTCTTCGGCTCGCTGCTGGCGGGCGTCGACCACCTGCCCCACACCTATAACCGCGAGCAGCAGGCCTTCACCAAGGGCGAGCCCGAATGGGGCGCGCATCTGGCCGACGAGCTCGAGCGCATCGTGGCGCTGCACGATGCCTCCACCATCGCCGCCGTGATCGTGGAGCCCATGCCTGGCTCGACCGGCGTGCTGCCCGCGCCGAAGGGCTATCTCAAGCGCCTGCGCGAGATCTGCGACAAGTACGGCATCCTGCTCATCTTTGACGAGGTCATCACCGGCTTCGGCCGCCTCGGCACCGCCTTTGCCGCCGAGCGCTACGGCGTGATCCCCGACATGATCACCTTCGCCAAGGGCGTGAATTCCGGCACGGTTCCCATGGGCGGCGTCCTCGTGCGCCAGGGCATCTACGATGCCTTCATGAAGGGGCCGGAGAACATGATCGAGCTGTTTCACGGCTACACCTATTCCGGCCACCCGCTCGCCTGCGCCGCCGCTCTCGCCGCCCAGGACATCTACCGCGACGAGAAGCTGTTCGAGCGTGCCAAGACGCTTGAGCCGGTCTGGGCCGATGCGATCCACTCGCTCAAGGGCCTGCCCAACGTCCTCGACATCCGCAGCATCGGCCTCGTCGGCGCCATCGACCTCGCCTCGCGCCCCGATGCGGTGGGCGCCCGCGCCTTCGAGGCCATGGATCGCGGCTTCCACGAGCACGGCCTGATGATGCGCATCACCGGCGACACCATCGCCCTCTCCCCGCCCCTCATCGTCACCGAAGACCAGATCGGCGAAATCGTCGATAAGCTCGCCAAGGTGATCAAGGCAGTGGCTTAAGCCCCATACCAAAAACGTCATCCCGGACGGCGTGAGCCGATCCGGGATCGTCTTCAGAACAAGGCAAAATTCTCGTCTCGCGATCCCGGATCTACGCTCTGCTTCGTCCGGGATGACAGCGATTGTGGCGGAAATCTCAACAACCCTTGCCCCCCCGGCGCTCACGGGGTAGGACCGCAGCACATCCTTCTCCTGATAACGGCTGCTGTTTCCACCATGTCCAAGGCCGACAAGATCAAGGCTCGCGCGCCGCGCGGCTTTGCCGACCGCACCCCCGCCGATCTCGCGGCTACCGAGCGCATGCTCGCCGCGATCCGCGGGTCCTATGAGCTTTACGGCTTCGAGGGCGTCGAGACGCCCTTCGTCGAGTACACGGACTCGCTCGGCAAGTTCCTGCCCGATCAGGACCGCCCCAACGAGGGCGTGTTCTCCTTCCAGGACGATGACGAGCAGTGGCTGTCGCTGCGCTATGACCTGACCGCGCCGCTCGCCCGCTACGTGGCCGAGAACTTCGACGCATTGCCGAAGCCCTATCGCAGCTACCGCGCGGGATGGGTGTTCCGCAATGAGAAGCCGGGCCCGGGCCGCTTCCGCCAGTTCATGCAGTTCGACGCCGACACCGTGGGCGCCGCCTCCGTCGCGGCGGATGCGGAAATCTGCATGATGGCCGCTGATACGCTCGAAAAGCTCGGGCTGAAGCGCGGCGAGTTCATCATCAAGATCAACAACCGCAAGGTTCTCGACGGCGTGCTTGAAGCCATCGGCCTCGGCGGCGAGGACAAGGCCGGCCAGCGCCTGACGGTGCTGCGCGCCATCGACAAGCTCGACCGCCTCGGCCCCGAGGGCGTGAGCCAGTTGCTCGGCGCGGGCCGCAAGGACGAGAGCGGCGACTTCACGAAGGGTGCGGAACTCTCGGCGGATGCCATCGAGCGCGTGCTTGCCTTCACCGCCGCCAAGGGCGCCGACAATGCCGCGACGGTCGAGGCTCTCCGCAAGGTCGTCGGCTCTTCTGAGCGCGGTCTTGAGGGTGCGGATGAGTTAGCGGAAATCGCATCGCTCGTCGCCTCATCCGGTTATGAGGAGCGCGTGACCATCGATCCCTCCGTCGTGCGCGGCCTCGAATATTACACCGGCCCCGTCTACGAGGCGGAGCTGACCTTCCAGGTGCAGGACGAGGACGGTCGCCCCGTCCGTTTCGGCTCGGTCGGCGGCGGCGGGCGCTATGACGGCCTCGTGGGCCGCTTCCGCTCCGAGCCCGTACCGGCCACCGGCTTCTCCATCGGCGTCTCGCGCCTGCTCTCGGCGCTACAGATGGTCAAAAGCCCCATCGTCTCCGGCTCTCAGACGCCCGGCCCGGTGGTGGTGCTCGTCATGGACAAGGACCAGATCGCTGCCTACCAGCGCATGGTCTCGACCCTTCGTCAGGCCGGCATCCGCTCCGAGCTTTATCTCGGCTCGTCGGGCATGAAGGCGCAGATGAAATACGCCGATCGCCGCCAGAGCCCCTGCGTAATCATCCAAGGTTCCAACGAGCGCGAACGCGGCGAAGTGGAGATCAAGGATCTGATCGAAGGCGCCAAGGCAGCAGCAGCCATCTCCTCCAACGAGGAATGGAAAGCCGCCCGCCCCGCCCAGTTCTCGGTAGCCGAGGACAAGATCGTGGATGCGGTGCGCGAGGTTCTGGCGCGGCATTTCGGCTGAGGCCAAAGCCGCTTGGAACTCTGATGCATTTTTCCGGGTTGTCTCCTGAAGCTTGACTATCAGGAGACAACAATGGCCAAGGCCAAGGACAAACCGAAGAAGAGCAACAAGAAGAGCACGGGCACGAAACTGGCGAAGACTGCCAAGAAATCGGGCCTGATGGATCTCATCAACACGGATCTCGGCCGCGAAATCCTGGCGGATGCGCTGATTGCCGCCGCAGGCGCCGCCGCTGCCGCCCTCACCAAGACCCGCGCGGCCAAGCGAGCCGGCGCTGCCGCCGCTAATGCCGGCTCGCAGGGCGCAGACCTCACCCAAACCGCAGCCGGTGCCGTCGCCAATGTGGTGTCGGAAGCAGCCCGCCATTTCCTGCCCGCCAATCTCACTGGCGAAGGCGAAGAGCGCGGCAAGAGCGAAGCCAAGAAGGTGAAATACGTTCACCGCTCCAGCGACCACAGCAAGCGCAAGACCTCAAAGGCCAAGAGCGATACCGCCCAGAAGGGTTGAGCCCTGCCCTATGGCGTCATCCCGGACGGCGGAGCCGATCCGGGATCGTGCGCAGAATTGAGCGCCATTCTCGTCACATGATCCCGGGTTCCGCTTTGCGGCCCCGGGATGACTACCTTCCTCTTCGTTCACCCTTCCCGCTGAAAACGTTCGCCTTCCTGGCCCGGCATTGCTAGAGAGCATGCCGGATCAAAGGATTGCGAAGCCAGTGACGGAGACGGATGCCATTGTTGCGCTGGTCGCGCTCTTCGAGCGCGAGGGCTATGCGCGTGTCGAGCCGCAGGTTCTGCAGCCGGCGGACGTGTTCATCGACCTTTCGGGCGAGGATATCCGGCGGCGCATGTTCGTGACGCAGGACGCCTCGGGCACGGAATTGTGCCTCAGGCCCGAATACACCATCCCCGTCTGCCTTCAGCATCTCTCCCATCGCGGAGCCCAGCCCTCCGGCTATTCTTATGGTGGCCCGGTCTTCCGCATGCGGCCCAACGAGAGCGGCGAGTTCCTCCAGGCGGGCCTTGAGTCCATAGGCCGGTCGGATGCCGCCGCAGCCGACGCGGAGATCCTCGGCCTCGCTCTTGAGGGCCTTCAGGCCATTGGCGGCCCTGCCCCGCAGGTGAAGCTCGGCGATATGGGCCTTCTCCACGCATTGATCGACGCCCTCGGGGTCGCGCCAGCCGCCAAGCGCCGCGTGATCCGCGCCATCGTGTCCGGCCAGGGGCTCGCCAGCCTCACTGAAACCGACGGCCCGGGCTCCCAGGAACATGCGGGCCTTCTCGCCGCCATCGAGGGTCAGGCTCCTCAAGCGGCCAAGGCCTTCGTTGAGGACATTCTCTCGATTGCTGGCATCGCGACCGTTGGCGGCCGCAGCGCAGGCGAGATCGCCGAGCGGTTTCTCGCTCGCGCCGCCAACCGCACCGGCCTCTCCGACGAGGCCCGGCAGGTTCTGGAGCGCTACCTCACCATCTCCGGCGACCCGGATCAGGCGGCCGATGCCGTGCGCCTGCTCGCCAGGGATGCGGGTCTCGACCTGAGCGCGGCCGTCGGCCTCTTCGAGGAACGCACCGGCTTCATGGCAGCACGCGGGCTCGATGTGAGCGCCTTCTCGTTTGCCGCCACCTTCGCCCGCAATATCGACTACTACACGGGCTTCATCTTCGAGGTGCAGGACCCGCACCGCAGCAACAGTAAGCCTATCGTGGGCGGCGGGCGCTATGACCGGCTGCTGGAGCACCTTGGAGCTGACAGCCCGATCCCGGCGGTCGGCTGCTCCTTCTGGCTCGACCGTATCGTGGGGAGGCCATGATGACCGATTCCCCTCTCATTCTGGCCGTCCCTTCCAAAGGCCGCCTGCAGGAGAACGCAGCTGCGTTCTTCGCCCGCGCCGGCCTCATCTTCTCGCAGTCGCGCGGAGCTCTCGATTATCGCGGCACCCTCAAAGGCGTGCCGGACGTGGAGGTCGCCTTCGTCTCCGCCTCCGAGATCGTGTCTCACCTGGCAGCAGGCACGGCCCATCTTGGCATCACCGGCGAAGACCTGATCCGCGAGCAACTGCCTGATGCGGACCAAGCCGTGGAGATGCTCACGCCTCTCGGCTTCGGCAACGCCAACGTGATCGTCGCCGTGCCGCAAGCCTGGATCGATGTTCGCACCATGGCCGATCTCGACGAGGTCGCGGCTGACATGCGCGCGCGCCATGGCCGCAAGATGCGCGTCGCCACCAAATACATCAACCTGACCCGCCGCTTCTTCGCGGAGCGCGGCATCGCCGATTATCTCATCGTCGAGAGCCTCGGCGCGACGGAGGGAGCCCCAGGCTCCGGCGCGGCCGAGATCATCGTCGACATCACCACCACGGGCGCAACCCTCAAGGCCAATGCCCTCAAGATCCTCGACGACGGCCTGATGCTGCGCTCCGAGGCCAATCTCGTGGCCTCCGCGCGAGCCCCCTGGGGCGATCGCGCCCGCGCAGCCGCCACCGCCGTTTTGACTCGCATCGCTGCGGAGGAAGAGGCGCGAAATAGCCGCGAGATCCGAGCAAGCCTCGATCCGGCCAAGGCTCAAGCGCTCACCGCCCTCGCCCGGGATTTCGGCGCCGTCCAGCCTTTCGGCAATGCGCTCGGCCGGGAGGTGGTGCTCCATTGTCCGGCTTCCGCGATGTTCGACATCGTGGCGGCCCTGCAGGGGATCGGCGCGCAGGACATCACCGTCCGCACCTTCGATTACCTGTTCCGTCCCACCAACACGCTGACCGAGAAGCTCTTGCAGCGGATCGGCTGATCTTTCATGGACTGAGGCCTCCTTCAGCGAGGCTTCAGAAACTCTGTCATAGGACAATATGGCTTCGGGCGTTGCCTCTTACGGCAAGGCCTCTTATGGTTCCGGCGATTTTACGATGAAGAGGTTCCGATGAACGCCCTTCGACTTGCAGCACTCCTCGTGGCCTTCGCCACCTCCGCTTCCATGGCTCATGCCCAATCGGCAAACTATGGCAGGCCTGCCGGCCCGACCCGCCAGGTGGACACCAAGGTCCCGCAGCCGGGCGCACAGGGCAAAGTGTTCCCCCTGGGCTCGTCCTGGGTTGCGCAGAGCCTGAACGGCAAGCCATTCGGCGGCATCGAGCGTCCGAGCTTCAAGCTGGACGATCAGCTTCGTGCAACCGGCTTCTCCGGCTGCAACAATTATTCGACGACGGCTTATCCCTTGCGCGAGCAGGGCCTTGCCGTGGCTCCGTTCGCCCTGACCAAGAAGACCTGCGACAAGGCCGCCATGGCCACCGAGCAGTCTTTCCTGATGGCGCTGCGCACCTCCGGCAAGTGGGACATCCAGGGCCGCACCCTGATCATCAAGAGCCAAAACGGCGAGCTGCGCTTCGAGCGTTCGCTGTAAGCAAGCACGACTTTCTCATGCAAAAGGCCGGCATTTCTGCCGGCCTTTTTGTTTTGGTAAGGTGTCATCCCGGACGAAGCGAAGCGCAGATCCGGGATCGCTTTCCGCATAGAGCGCCATTCTCATCATACGATCCCGGGTTCCGCTACGCGGCCCCGGGATGACGCGGAACGATCACTCCGCCGGCTGTGGCTGCAACATGTCCACGGGGGTCGAGAGCCCGCTCTCCGTCCGCTTCAGATCGATGCGCCGGTCGTGATAGCCGATCAGCGTCGAGCGGTGGCCAATGGAGACGACCGTCGTATGCGGCAGCTTCTCCTTGATCACCTGATAGATCTCGGCCTCAGTGGGCTCATCGAGCGCCGCCGTCGCCTCGTCCAGGAACAGCCAGTCGGGCTTCGCCAGAAGCGCGCGGGCGACGGCAAGGCGCTGCTGCTCGCCGAGAGACAGGGTCTGGCTCCAGGCGCGTTCCTCGTCGAGCCTGTCGGCGATCTGCGGGAGCTTGGCGGCGCGCAGCGCATCCACCATCGCGGCATCGCTATAGGCATCGCCGTGGGCGGGGTAAGCTACCGCTTCGCGCAAGGTTCCGATGGGGATATAGGGGCGCTGCGGCAGCAGCAGCATGGTCTGGCCCTGCGGCACCAGCACCTCGCCCTCGCCGAACGGCCAGATGCCCGCGATGGCACGGAACAAGGTCGACTTGCCGGAACCGGATGGGCCCGTCATCAGCGTGCGCTCGCCCGGACGGAAGGCAAGGCCGTCCGCATGCATGAGCGTGCGGCCATCGGGCAGACCCACATGGAGGTTCTTGAGGCGCAGCTCGCGACTGGCCGCGGGCGTGACCGCGAGCTTGCTCTCGCCGCCTACGCGCTGCGCCGCCGCGATGGCGCCCTCGAAGGTGGTGAGACGGTCGAGCACGGCCTTGTAGTCGGCAAGCGTAGTGTAGATCTGGATGAAGTAGGTGAGTGCCGATTCAACCCGCGAGAAGGCTCCGACAACCTGCTGCATCTGGCCGAGCGTGATCTTGCCGATGAAGTAATAGGGAGCGGTAAGGATGTAGGGCACCACAACGTTGGCCTGAAAGTAAGCGGCGGTGAAGGTGTTGAGCTTGATGAGGCGGACCACGATCCGCATATAGTTGTCGACGATTGCACCGAAGCGCCGCGAGAGCCCTTCCTTCTCAGCCGTCTCGCCGGAAAGGAGCGCCACCTGCTCCGTGTATTCACGCAGACGCGCCAGGGAGAAGCGGTAATTCGCCTCCACCCTCTCCTGCTCGAAGTTGAGCGGGATCAGGGGACGGCCGATGAGATGCGTGATCCATGTGCCGAGGATGGCATAAGCCGCGCAGACCCAGACCAGCAGGCCCGGCACTTCCCAGCTCGTTCCCGGGAAGGTGAAGCCCGCCGAGATCGTCCAGAGGATCGCGACGAAGGATACGAGCGTCGCGGCCTGGTTCATGAGGCCGACGGAGAGAGAATAAGTGCTCTCGACGTACTTGCGCAGGTCTTCAGAGATACGCTGGTCGGGGTTGTCCGCTCCGCGACCGATGAGCTGCATCCGGTAATGCGCGCCATTGCCCAGCCATTCGCCGACATAATGCGTGTTGAGGAACGCGCGCCAGCGAATGGTGAGCACGTTCTGCAAAAGCACTTCCGTCAGTGCGATGGCGACGAAGACCGCAGCCAGCGGCGTGAAGATGACGAAGAGCTGATACCAGAAGGCCGCCGCATCTTTTGCTTCGAGCGCATTGAACATGTCGCGCGAGAAGAAGCTGAGGCGCACGTTGAGCGCCACTTGCATGAGATTGATCGCAATCAGAATGGCAATCATCCATGTGCCGATGGTTCCCTCGCGCGCCCGCACGAGACCGATGAAGGGAATGCGGATGACGCTGTCAGCCTGCGAGTCGAGATAGCGATCCGCGATGCGGCAGACGGTCTGGATCACACGGACATAGGACAGGCCGTAGATGAGCGCGCCGAACGCCGTGGCGCCCAGAGCTGCCGAAGGCGGCGGGACGTAACCGGTATAATCTCCTGTGATCGCCACCAGCACAGCCCCAAGGACGAGCAGGACCAGCACGAGATGCGTGGCCGCCAGCATCACCAGGAAGATGCGCAGAAACTTCGGGATCTGGCGCCCGGCATAGACAATGCCCGCGAGGGCCACGGTGGAGAGCGGCAGATAGAACGGGACTTCGAGGCTCCCGGACAGGGAGCCAGCCAGAACCCCCAAGCCTATAAGTGCCAGGGCAATGCTTGCCTTGATCATTCTTTTCTCCTGCCGGAACACCGTATCCGGCTGCATAGGAACATAAAGCAGCCCGATCAACTGCTCTCATGGCGAAAGAAAGGTGAAATCTCCGCGAGGAACAGGCGGGCCCTGTTTATGTTGTCGCGCCAGCGGGCAAGCGGACTCCTCCCCAGGCAGGTTTGTTCTTCAGAACATACAATCCTGTTTATAGAACATTTCAGTTGACATAGAGAACGCCATCCCTCATGTGTCGTATCAACCCAATAGATGATCCTGAAGCGACCTTTATGAACGCCCCTCTCGGATATTTTGGCGACCAGCCGACCCAGCGCCTGATTCCGGCGGAGCCCATCGTGCGCCTGGAGAAGATCTCCAAGACCTTCCCGGGTCGGGATGGCCAGCCCGTTACAGCTCTGCAGGAGATCGACCTCGCCGTGCCGCAAGGCTCGATCCTTGGCGTGATCGGACGCTCGGGCGCCGGCAAATCCACCCTCATCCGCCTTGTGAACGGGCTAGAGAAGCCAAGCTCCGGCAAAGTGATCGTGGATGGCGCCAACATCGCAGCTTTGCCTGAATCGGCGTTGCGCCATGCCCGCCGCTCCATCGGCATGATCTTCCAGCACTTCAACCTGCTCTCCTCCCGCACGGCGGCGGAAAACATTGCCCTGCCGCTCGAGGTTGCCGGTTACGACAAAGCCGAGATCAGGGCGCGGGTGGAAGAGCTGCTCGCCCTCGTCGGCCTGACCGACAAGCGCAACCGTTATCCCTCGGAGCTCTCCGGCGGCCAGAAGCAGCGCGTCGGCATTGCCCGTGCGCTTGCGACGAAACCGAAGGTGCTTCTGTCCGACGAGGCGACTTCCGCGCTCGATCCGGAAACGACGCGCTCCATTCTCGATCTGCTCGCGAAGATCAACGACGAACTGAATCTCACCATCCTGCTCATCACCCACGAGATGGCGGTGATCCGCAACATCGCCCGCGAGGTCGCAGTGATCGAAGGCGGACGCATCGTCGAGCAAGGCGATGTGTTCGAGGTGTTCACGCGCCCGCAGCATGAGGTAACGCGCTCGTTCCTCGGCGACGAGGCAGGCCGCGTTCTGCCGCCTTACGTGCAGAACCGACTGACGCAAGAAGCCACACCGAATAGCCAGACGGTCATCCGCATCGGCTTCCGCGGCCCGCACGCAACGGACCCGGTTCTCGCCAGGCTCGCGCGTGAACAAGGGATTGAAGCCAACATCCTTTCCGGCGCGGTGGACGAGATCGCAGGTCGCCCATTCGGTACGCTCGTCGTCGGCGTGCCGGAAAGTGCATCACTCAAAACGCTCGAATTCCTGAAACAACACGGTCTCGATACGGAGGTGCTCGGCCATGTCGCCTGAGATGATCCGCCTCATCGCCAACTCCACCGGCGAAACGCTCTACATGGTCGCCGTCTCGGCGCTGATCGCCACGCTCTTCGGCCTGCCGCTCGGCGTATTCCTCGCTACCAGCGCCAAGGGTGAGCTGTTCGCGGCCCCATGGGTGAACCGCATTCTCGGCGTAGTCGTCAACGCCACGCGCTCGACGCCCTTCATCATTCTCGTGGTCGCGATCATTCCGCTGACGCGTCTCATTGCCGGCACCTCCATCGGCACCAGCGCGGCCATCGTGCCGCTGACGATAGCGGCCACGCCTTTCATTGCGCGCCTCATCGAAGGCGCGATCCGCGAAGTCGATCAAGGCCTCGTGGAAGCAGCGCGCGCTTTCGGTGCAACGCCGCTGCAGATCGTGCTGAAGGTTCTGATACCCGAGGCTCTGCCCGGCATCGTGTTGGGGCTCACGCTCGCCATCGTCTCGCTCCTCGGATTCTCGGCCATGGTGGGTGCGGTCGGCGGCGGGGGCTTAGGCGATCTCGGAATCCGCTACGGCTATCAACGCTTCATGCCGGAAATGATGCTGGCCGTCGTCGTGGTGCTCATCGTGCTCGTGCAGGCTGTGCAGAGCATCGGCGACCGCCTCGCCCGGCATCTCAACAAGCGCATTCGTCACGGCTGATCTCTCGTCTCTCTCAGGACCTTGCACACGGAGCACCTCATGTCCTTGAAGACCCTAGGCCTTGTTGCCCTTCTCTCCCTTGCGGCCCTGCCCGCTGCCGCGCAGACACAGGTTGTTCGCATCGGCGCGACGCCCGGACCTCATGCGCAGATCCTGGAAGCCGTGAAGCCGATTGCCGCCCAGAAGGGTCTCGACATCAAGATCATCGAGTTCTCCGACTACGTGGTGCCGAACGCCGCTCTCGCATCGGGCGACATCGAGGCCAACTCGTTCCAGAACCAACCCTACCTCGACAATCAGGTGGCCGACCGTGGCTTCAAGATCGAGAGCGTCGGTCTCACCGTGAATTTCCCGATCGGCATCTACTCGAAGAAGCACAAGAGCCTCGATGCGCTGCCGAACGGCGCAACGATCTCGATTCCGAACGATCCGACCAATGGCGGCCGCGCGCTTCTGCTGCTGCAAGACAAAGGCCTGATCAAGTTGAAGGACAATGTCGGCTTCAAGCCCACTCCCATCGACATCACGGGCAATCCCAAGAAGATCAAGTTCGTCGAAATCGAAGCTGCCCAAGGGCCGCGCGTGCTCGATGACGTGGATGCGGGCATCATCAACACCAACTATGCGACCGCAGGCGGCCTAGACCCTGTGAAAGATCCGATCGCCCGCGAGAACCCGAAAGGGCCTTACGTGAACCTCATCGCCGTGCGTTCCGAGGACAAGAACAAGCCGTGGGTGAAGGCGCTCCTGGATTCTTATTACTCGCCGGAAGTGAAGAAGTTCGTCGACGAGAAGTTCAAGGGCTCGGTTCTCACCAGCTGGTAAGACACATTTCATTTTCTGAGAATGCCGGGCTTCGCGCCCGGCATTTTTACTGCTCTCACAGCAAACGTTTTCAGACCATCCTCGTCATTCAGGACCCCGTACAAGGAGTAACTCATGTCCCTGAAGAAGCTGGGCCTCGCCGCCCTCCTCTCCCTCGCTGCCCTGCCTGCCGCTGCGCAGACTCAAGTGGTCCGCATTGGCGCAACGCCCGGCCCCCATGCTCAGATCCTCGAGGCAGTGAAACCCATCGCCGCCAAGAAGGGCATCGAGATCAAGATCGTCGAATTCTCCGATTACGTGGTGCCGAACGAGGCTCTCTCTTCCGGTGAACTCGAAGCCAACTCGTTCCAGCACCAGCCCTATCTGGACAACCAGAAGGAAGCTCGCGGTTACAAGATCGAGACCGCCGCGCAGACCGTGAATTTCCCGATCGGCGTCTACTCGAAGAAGCACAAGGCCTTCGATGCCCTGCCGAACGGCGCGAGCGTCGCGATTCCGAACGATCCGACCAATGGCGGCCGTGCTCTGCTGCTTCTCCAGGACAAAGGCCTCTTGAAGCTGAAGGACGGCGTGGGCTTCAAGCCGACTATCCTCGACATCACGGCAAATACCAAGAACCTGAAGTTCACCGAGATCGACGCGGCCCAGGCTCCACGCGTGCTCGATGATGTGGACGCCGCCGTGATCAACACCAACTACGCCACGCAGGCCGGCCTCGACCCGGTGAAGGACGCGCTGACACGCGAGAACCCGAAAGGGCCTTACGTGAACATCATCGCCGTGCGCACCGCCGACAAGGACAAGCCCTGGGTGAAGACCCTCGTCGAATCCTACCACACCCCCGAGGTGAAGAAGTTTGTCGAGGAGACGTTCAAGGGCGCCGTTCTCACGAGCTGGTAAGCGCCTCCAAAACATTTTCGGAAAAGGCCGGGCCATGCGCCCGGCCTTTTTTGTTGGGCAATGAACAGGGCACGGCAGGCGCGAGCTTGACAAGGAAGCCGGCTAAGCTCCCTCATGTCACCGTCCCGAAGCGACAGATAAGCCGGAGCGACGAGCCCGGCATTTCAGGAGGAAACCTTATGCGTCACTTACTGGCCGGCGTCGCTCTCGCCGCCACTCTCTGCGCCGCCCCCTTCGCAGCTCAGGCTCAGGAACAGCTCACAGTCTATTGCTCGATCCTGGAGGAGCAATGCCGCGCTGGCGTCGCCGCTTTCGAAAAAGCCTCCGGCATCAAAGTTACGATGGTGCGCAAGAGCACCGGCGAGACCCTGGCGCAGATCCGCGCCGAAGCCTCCAATCCACGCGCCGACGTGTGGTGGGGCGGCCCCGGCGATTCCCATATTCAGGCGGCGGAGGAAGGCCTTACGGTTGCTTATAAATCCCCCGCTCTGTCGGAGCTCTACGACTGGGCGCAGCGCTTCTCCGAGCAATCGGGCAATCGCGCCACGGCCACCTATCTCGGTGCGCTCGGCATCGGCTACAACACCGAAGTTCTGAAGAGCCGCGGGCTGCCGGAACCGAAATGCTGGGCCGATCTGCTCGATCCGAAATACAAGGATGAGGTGCAGGTCTCCGATCCGAATTCCTCGGGCACCGCTTACGTCTTCCTCGCATCACTTGTTCAACTGATGGGCGAGGACAAGGCCTTCGACTACATGAAGGCCCTGCACAAGAACATCAATCAATACACCAAGTCGGGCGCTGCCCCCGTGAAGGCGACGGCCTTGGGCGAAACCGCCATCGGCATCGCCTTCATGCACGACATGGTGACGATGATCGCCGACGGCGCTCCTGTGAAGACCATCGCTCCCTGCGAAGGCACTGGCTACGAGACGGGCTCCGTCTCCGTCGTGAACGGAAAGAACCAGGATGCCGCGAAGAAGTTCGTGGACTGGGCTCTCACGGCGGAAGCCCAGAAGCTCGTGGGCGCGGACCTGAAGATCTATTCGATCCCGTCGACCAAGGCTGCTCCGATCTCGCCCAGCGCGCCGAAGCTCTCCGAAATGAAGCTGATCAACTACGACACGGTCAAATACGGCTCGGTGGCGGAGCGCACGCGCCTGCTGAAGAAATGGGATGCAGAGGTCAAGTCCGCCCCGAAGTAAGCATCGTTGGACTACTTTCCATCATCCAAGGCCGGGTACGTTGCCCGGCCTTTTCTATTTTACAGCCCCCTGTCAGCCCCACCTTGGCAGCAAGCAAACTTAACAATATAAACCTCAGACGATAGAGCTTCTTCAGAAATGAAGCCGCCAGGGGACAGACAATGGCGACGCCGACGCAGAATACCATCGACACAGCGCGCGTTTCTTCTTTCGCTGCGGGGTCTGGCACTGGTCTTCTCTTCGGGGACAAGTGGGGCCCGGGCAAGGCCGGCGCCGGCGTAACCCTCACCTGGAGCGTGCCGCAGGGCACAGCCTGGTACGACAATAACTATTCGTATTACGGCGAATGGAGACAGTGGTACATTTTCTCCGCGACGGAGATCGCGGGTGCTCAGAAGGCGCTCAAGGCCTGGGACCTTGTATCCAATGTCGCTTTCAGGCGCGTTGCGGACGACGCCGCGACGGTCGGCGAGATCCGCTTCGCCAAGACGGCCTACACCATGCCCTACAGCGATGCCCATGGCTACATGCCGGCCGATGTTCCCCGTTCCGGCGACGTCTGGATGAACATCGACAAGTGGAACCTCAACGGCAGCGACGCCAACCGTCCAGGAACCTACGCTTACTTCACGCTGCTCCATGAGATCGGCCACGCGCTCGGCCTGAAGCATTCCTTCGAGTCATCGATCTACAACAACAGCACCGTGCCTTCGACGAATGATCACTGGTTCTTCACGGTGATGAGTTACACGGCTGGTCCATGGTCAAGCAGTGCAAGGCCAGACTTCTTTCCGACGACGCCGATGTATTTCGATTTGCTGGCAATCCAACACCTTTATGGCCGCGACACGACCACCAATACCGGCAACAACACCTACACGTTTCGCGACACGCAGAAATATTGGCAGACGATACATGACGCGGGCGGCAAGGACACCATCGTTGCCAGCGGCAGCATTGGCAGCACTATCAACCTGAACCCGGGAAAATGGAATAAACTGGGCGCGGCCATCATCTTCACCGATGGCATGCAGTCGCGCGATACCGTCATGATCGGTCCGGGCGTGGTCATCGAGAACGCGTCTGGCGGCAATGGCGCGGATGGCATCACCGGCAACTCCTCAAGCAACACGCTGAAGGGCAATGCCGGCAACGATACCATCAAGGGCGGTAGCGGAAACGATATACTTTTCGGCGGGAGCGGAAACGACATTCTCGCCGGCGGTTCAGGCCAGGATCGTTTTTACTTCGACAAGCGCCCCTCCGGTATTGATGTGGACCGGATCACGGATTTCAACGTCAAGGACGATACGATCTATCTCGACGATGCCGCCTTCGGCCTCAAGAAGGGCATTCTCAGCAAGGCGGCTTTTCGGCTGGGTGCGAATGCAAAGGATACGTCCGACCGCATCGTCTACGACAAGGCGACGGGCGCACTCTATTTCGACCCCGACGGCATCGGTTCAGCGGAGAAAATCAAGTTCGCGACACTTCCCAAGAAGCTGGCTCTGACGGTTGCAGATTTCTTGGTTTACTGACCCGTCATTTCTGGCGCGGTTCCTTCACACGCTCGCCTGCCTCCGCCCAATGGCCAGATCTCTTTGATGTGACGGCCTCCAGCAGCGTCCACGCTGCGTTGCGCACTTCCGACTGCACATCGAGATCGCGGTCCAACTCCTCATGGCTGGTCGCATAGGGCTTCCAGTAGCCGATATAGCGGTCGAGTTCGGCAAGGTTTCCGGCGGGTGAGAGATCCATAGCCCGCAGCCAGTCCGACAGGCTGCGGCGGACGCCATTGGTTCCTTCTGCATCGCCGTGCACGATTACCGAGAACAGGCGTCCCGACAGGTGCTTGGGATAATCCCAGCCTTTCAGCTCAAGCTCCTTGGCTTCCTTTACCTTCTTGCCATGGGTCGATGTGGGATCGGGGTTGCCGCCATCGGCGCAGACGAGGCGATCCATCATCAGCTTCAGTGGCGAAGAAGCCTGATACCAATTGACCGGCGTGACGATCATGATGCCGTGAGCTTCCACCCATTTCGGATAGATCTCGTTCATCCAATCATGAACCTGCCCAAGGGAGAAATTGGGGTAGCACGAGCACGGCCAATGACAGAGCGCGGCAGAAGTCGAGAAGCAGGTCTTGCAAGGATGAATGTGACGGCCATATTCCGACGTCAGGCGGCTGAGATCGAGGACTTCGACCTCAACATTCTCCGCGCTGGCAATGACCTGCCGTACGATCTCGACGAGCCGATATGTTTTCGACATCTCCCCGGGACAGGTGTGCTCGCTGCGAGCGGCTGACGAGATCAGCAGGAAGCGAGCAGGACCATCCGCATCCTCATGCCGTTTCTGCGCCAGATCGATGGCTTCCTTGGCGGCGATCCAATCAACCGCGAGATCATAATCCGGATCGAAGAAGCCCGGTCCTGCCTTGCGCGTCTTCGGGCTCTTGCGGTGGTGACTATAAGCATCCCACGCAGCATCCGTGATGTGCTGCAATTCCTGCGTTAGAGGTTCGAAAGCAGGGTCCTGAAACTGCTGCAGAAAACGGCGGCGAAACTCGCCTTCATCAAGTGTGGGGTCGGGAGTACCGGTTCGGGCTTCTGGAATGGACAAAGGGCACTCCCGTTCTTACATCGTGTCAACGCTAAGCTAGGGAACGCCGGGTCAAGTAAGCCGGTTCCGTGGCCAAAGGAACCCTGTAACGGTTTGCCTATCCGACCGGAGGCGCTACCTCCGTTTCGCATTCTTTCATCCAGGAGCCGCTTGATGCCGACCACACCTCCCTTTCGCTTGAACGATGGAAACACGATGCCTCAGCTCGGCTATGGCGTATGGCGTGTTTCGAACGAGGAAGCCGCAACTTCCGTGGTCGATGCCATCAAGGCCGGATACCGCTCCATCGACACGGCCGCGATCTATGACAACGAGGAAGGCGTCGGCAAGGCGATTGCCGCATCCGATGTGCCGCGCAACGAGCTGTTCATCACCACCAAGCTGTGGAACGACAATCGCAGCTTCGACGGCGCGCTGACGGCATTCGATCAAAGCCTGAAGCGATTGAGGCTCGACACCGTCGATCTCTATCTCATCCACTGGCCCGGCGTGAGCGGAGAAGGATATGTCGATGCATGGCGTGCGCTGGTCCGCCTCAAGGAAGAAGGGCGCGTGAAATCCATTGGCGTCTCGAACTTCATGCCGCCCCACCTCCAGCGCATCATCGACGCAACGGGTATCGTCCCTGTATTGAATCAGATCGAGCTGCATCCGCGCTTCCAACAGAAGGAGCTGCGCACTTTCCACGCGCAGCACGACATCGCGACGGAGAGTTGGGGGCCTCTCGGCCAAGGTAGTCTCGTTGCCGATGAGAAGCTCGCCGCCATCGGACGCAAGTACGGTAAGACACCTGCTCAGGTAATCCTGCGCTGGCACCTCGACAACGCTTTCATCGTGATTCCGAAATCGGTCAATCCGTCTCGCATTCGCGAGAATATCGACGTATTCGATTTCGCACTGGATGCGGACGACATGCGCATCATTGAAGCGATGGACGACAAGGACGGCCGCGTCGGCCCCGACCCTGCTATCTTCGGCTGATCGAACGCCCCATCTATAAGCGGTCCTTCGCCGGACCGCTTGCAGCCTCGAACTGATGATAGATCGTCTCGGCAATCGGCAGGAGCTGCGTACGATCGGCTTTAGCCGAGACGACGTAAGACACGCCGTTGTCGATCCATGAGAAGGCCGATATTCCTTCCTTGACCTCGAAGCGGAACGCGGTTTCCTTCTCGTCCATGCTGGAGCGCGCGAAGAGCGTGAGGCGGCTGCCACCTGCGTTCTCGTACATGAAGAGCGCCGCCGCCTCTCCGCCGGATGGCAGAAGCCTTCCGCCGATCAGGCGATAGCCCTGCGCATTGAGATCGGGCGCCTTCAGCGGTTTCCCCACGCGGCGGGACAGCCATTGCACGAGATGCGCCTCCTGCTCGCCCGGCACTTCGACGGGATGCAGGCGCTCGCTCACGTAAAGACGATGAGCCGTAATGGCGCTGTCGGCGACATTCGCTTCCGATGGAGCTCGCCCGTTCCACCAGGCATTGCCTGCCGCACCAAGAAGGCTTCCCAGCACAAGCCATGCCATCGCGGCAGCAATCCCCTTCATCCTGAAAACCGCCGGACTTTTTCGAGTGGCAACGAGATTGGCGATGCGCAACCGCGCGGGGATCGGTTCCTGCATTTTGAAAGCAAGACGTGCACGCAAGGCATCGCGCTGTGCGATTTCCCGTTCCACCCGTTCCGCCATTTCCGGATTGGACGACAGATAGACTTTGACGACCATGAGGCGCGACATTGCTAGTCTTCCATCAATGAAAGCCTGCAGATCGTCCTCACCGATGGGTCGCTCGCCCGTCACTTCACTCTCCTCAAGACGGCATTGCGTCCGTTTTCCATGAACTCCCTCAAGCGTCCACGCGCACGGCTGAGGCGGGACATCACCGTGCCGAGCGGAATGTCCAGAGCCTGCGCAGCCTGCTCGTAAGAAAGATCTTCGACGCCGATGAGAAGCAGCACCGAGCGCTGTTCCTCCGGCAAGGCGTCGAGACCGGCCAGGATATCGCGCAAGCCCGCATGGCTTTCAGGCGTATCCACCGAGGCGGATACGTCGTCCAGCACCTCGACGCCGACCTGAACACCGTGCGTCCTGCGCTTTCTTAACCCGTTCAGAAACAGGTTTCGCTGGATCGTGAAGAGCCACGCCTTCAGGTCCCCGTCGCGGCGGCGCTGGCTCCAATGACGGATCGCCCGTTCCAGCGTGTCCTGGACAAGATCGTCCGCCGCCTCGTCGTCGCGCAGGAGTGCCCAGGCATAGCGGCGCAAGCCTGGGATCTGCGGCTCGAGAAGGGCGGCGATCTCGTCCAATGTCAAACTCTCACGACCTCAACTTCATCAAAGACGAGGTGTACCGGCGTGGCAATGGCTATGGAGTGGCAATGTGCCAGACATTGTTGACGCCATCGCCTGTCACTTCACCCGGCTTCGTGTCCTTCACCCAGAGGTAAAGCGGCTTGCCTTTATGAGCCCATTGCTTGGAACCGTCGTCGCGAGTGACGATGGTCCAATCGCCGGAGGGAGAAGCGCCTGCGGCGGCGATGAGCGGCGGCCAGTTCTGGGCGCATTGACCGTTGCAGTTGGACTTGCCGGCAGCATCGCGGTCGAAGGTGTAAAGCACCATGCCTTTTGCATCGACGAGCGCCTTGCCCTTGCTGGTGTCGGCGACCTTCGCGGGTGCGGCTGTTTGAGCAAGCACGCCTGTCGCCGCCATGAGAGCGCCTGCGAGAAGAGCGGAACCGAAAAACAGCTTCATGGGTGTCCTCCTGATGGTCGTGATGACCTGCTCTTCAAGACACGCAGCGACTGGCTTTATTCCATGAAGCTCGAAATTTCTTCAGCGGCCCATGGCGTTGAAGCTGGCTCTCTCGTCAATGGGCTCGCGCAGCTCGATCCTGTGACGGCCGTTGTCGCGGATCTGCGCCGTGCGGTAACGACCGTCGAGCTCATCCTGCGGCTCCTGCAGCACTTCCACGCCTTTCTTGCGCAGATGCGCGATCTCTTCGTCTACATCGCGCACGATAAGGCTGATCACCGGCACCCGCGTCGCCGCGACATTGCCCGTCGCATGAGGGTCTCCGGTGTCCGGCAAAACGTGATCGACCTCCGTCACTTCGAGCAGGAATCCGCCTCGCTCCAGGACCGCCGTGCGTCCCTGAACGAAGTTCTGGTCGGCGATGAGCCGGAAACCCAGTTTGTCCCGATACCAACGGATGCTCTCGTCGAAATCGGGCGTTCTGATCGCGGTGGAACGCGGTTGCGCTGCCCCTGCCGATTGGGCGGCTGCGAAGGAGGAGCCCGCGAGGATGACAGCCGGGACCGCCAGGATGGCGAGCCCGGCCAGGATGCAGCGCCATGGCTTCAAGAGTGATGAGGAGCATTCTGTCACGGGCTGTCCCTATCGTCCGCTCGAACTTAGCCGTCTCATCTCATGAACGTTTTAGCAGCCTGAATCGTTCTTGGGTTTCATCAGCTTCAGCAGCAAAGCCGCCAACTGCCCGGCCTCCGAGTTAGTGAGCTTGCAGCCAATGCGGCGGTTGATGGCGGGCCCATAGACCGCCCACATGCGCCGCTGAAGCGCCCTCCCCTCCTCCGTGATCTCGACAAGCTGCCGCCGTTTGTCTCCGGGGAAGGGAATGCGGCAAACGAGGCCCTCTGCCTCCATCCGGTCGAGAAGACGCGAGAGATTGTACTGCTCGAAGAGGGCCGCGTCCTCGATCTCCCGAGGGGCAGAACGGCCGTCAGGCTGCTTCTTGAGATGCAGGAGCACGTCGTACCAGGTAAGCCCCGGAAAGCCCGCCGCCTTCAGCTCGGCCTCGATGCCCCCCGCAACCTCTTTCCCGGCCCGGATCAGACTGACCCAGGCATCGGTCACGGCATCGGACGGTTCCTGCATGTCTTGCACCACGGCAAAGCCTTCCCTGTTTCCATGCAATTGCATCATGTTTGACATTTTCATGCAAGTGCATATTAATATTCATGCATTTGCATGGAGCCTTCCGATGCCTACCAACACCTCATCCGCCTATGGCGTTCTTCTCCTCCGCGTCTCGCTGGGCGTTATGTTCATCGCCCACAGCCTGGTCCTGAAGTTCATGACCTTCACGCTTGCAGGCACGGCGCAGTACTTCGAATCCCTCGGCCTGCCGGCCTTCCTCGCCTATGCCACGTTCTTCGCCGAGCTCATCGGCGGCATCATGCTGGTTCTCGGCGTCCAGAGCCGCTGGGTCGCGCTCGCCCTTCTGCCTGTCCTCGCGGGAGCCTTCTGGGTTCATGCCGGTAATGGCTGGGTGTTCTCAGGCGCTGGCGGCGGATGGGAGTATCCGTTGTACCTGATCGTGCTCTCCGTCGCACAGGCACTGCTCGGCGACGGCGCTTATGCGCTCAAGCCCTCCTCCCGCCTTCCGCTTCTCTCCACTCCGGCCGCGCTGAAGCCTGCGCTTTAAAAACCTTCGACAACAACAAGGACCGAAAACATGAAGCTCTACTACACCCCCGGCGCCTGCTCGCTCGCTCCGCACATCGTCGCCCGCGAAGCAGGTCTCAACATCGACCTCGTGAAGGTCGATCTCTCGAAGCACCTCACGGAGACCGGCGAGAACTTCCGCGCCATCAACCCGAAGGGCTACGTGCCGGCCGTGACCCTGAAGGACGGCTCGCTGCTCACGGAAGCCGCCGCCATCATCCAGTATGTCGCCGACCAGAAGCCCGATGCTGGTCTTGCGCCCGCCAACGGCACTACGGAACGCTATCGCCTGATCGAGTGGCTCACCTTCATCAGCTCCGAGATTCACAAGGGCTTCGGCCCGCTCTGGAATCCCGCGACGCCCGACAGCGTGAAAACCTCCACGAAGGAGCGCCTCGCCACCCGCTTCGCCTATCTCGACGAGACGCTGGCCAAGCAGCCCTTCCTGATGGGCGAGACCTTCACGATTGCCGATGCCTATCTCTTCACGGTCGTGAACTGGACGAACTTCCACGCCATCGACATCTCGTCCTTCAAGAACCTCAGCGCCTTCATGGGCCGCGTGGCCTCGCGCCCGAAGGTGCAGGAAGCGCTTGTGGCTGAAGGCCTGAAGCAGGCGGCTTAAGCCTTCAACCGTTCCAAAAGAAAAAGGCCCCGGAGAAATCCGGGGCCTTCTTCTTGAGTGTCACTGCAATCAAGCAATGAAGAAGTCGTCGTGCTTCAGCAGCGTCTTTGGATTCAGCTGCGCGAACTTGACCGCGCCATACTTCTTGCCCGCCCCATCGGCATCATAGAACAGAGCACCGGTCTTATCGTTGTAGATGATGCGGTCGCTCTTGTCGTGCGCCTTCGTTCCGATCCAGAATGCGCCCTTGGACAGCATGCCCTTCTCGATCTTGCTGAAGATCGACTTCGACAGCTTGAGCGAGTCATCGGAATGCGTGAAATCCGTGATCCGATCTACGTTCTTGGAACCGAGCTTGCTGTTGAACACGAACGTGTCTTGCCCTTCATTGCCGGTCAGCTTGTCCTTGCCCAATCCGCCGTTGAGAAGATCGTGACCCTTGCCGCCGACGAACGTATCCGCCTTCTTCCCGCCTTTGAACGTGAGGTTCTTTGCAACCGGGGTTGCAGGCGGCGTATCCGTTGTCGTGGGTGTATCGGATGTCTTGGTGGGAGTGCTTGGCGTCACGGTTCCAATCGGCGGCACAGGCGCGAGCGTGTAAATTCGGTCGCTGAAGAGAGCAAACTCGATACCGCCGAGAATGTCCGTGCCATCGCCCGACGCGCGCTTGTCGGTAATGGTGATCGAGCCTGCTTTAACCGTGATGGTGTAGTCGGAGAATTTGCCGGTAAACACAGCCGTGTCGGAGCCTGCGCCGCCAACCAAGAGATCGTCACCTGCGCCACCACTTAGAAGATCATTGCCGTCATAGCCATCGAGAGTATCGTTTCCGCCATTTCCGATGAGCGCGTTTGCAGCAGCATTACCAATAAAACGATCGTCGAACCCACTGCCGTTCAGGTTCTCGATGTTGCTGATCGTGGCCCAGCTATCACTGCCGGTCTGCTGACGTTCGATAATTCTCAGATCAACTGTAGCGGCAGCGCTGAAATCGAGCGTATCGATACCTTCGCCACCATCAGCAACGTCGGAGCCCTTGCCGAGCCAAACGGTTTCCGATCCATCGCCACCATAAAAGACATCATCACCGGCCCCAAGCCAGACCTTGCCCGTGACCGTCCCGCCGCGACCGTCATAGACATCGTTGTAGTCGCCCAATCTCACATCGCCCTCGATGCGGCCGCTATTGATCACCGTATTGGAACCAATCGTTGATCCCGCGATAGCTCTATGGGTTGCCCCTGTCCCTTTGATAAGCCCGGTATTGTTGACGACCAGAGTCTGATCGACCGTATGACTCGGGCTATACGTATTCGAGAAATTGATTCCTGTCGTTCCATCAATAGTGCCGGAGTTCAACACGATGGCTGGGCTGCCTTCGAGATAGACAGCTGAGTTTTGCGCTGAGATCGTACCGGCGTTGGTCAAGACATTCAGCGGGAAATTTCCGTCATACAGAAAATAGACCCCTAGGAGGCCACCGTGAACGGACCCGTGTTCGCCTATGGTGATCGTTCCTTGCGTTGCGATCCCGTGACTTTGTTCACTGTGAACACGACCATTGATAATGAAGGTATTACCTAAACTACCGCGTATTCCATACGATGAAGCGCCATACGCTGCGATTTCCGCCCCTTCACCAACAATGACGGTATCTCTCATTCCTAACACCAGAGCATGCTGACGGTCCTCATAGGTCGGCGGCAGTGGCTTGGATGAGTCGATAACGTGGATGGGCATGGCTGTTTCCTAGGCTTAATATCCTTTGTTACTATATTTCAATAACTTGAGCAACAGCTTAGCTTTAGACGACAAAAAGCCCCGGAGGAAACTCCGGGGCTTCTTCATTTCTAGCGAGGCGTTTGGACTTAGAAGTCCATGCCGCCCATGCCGCCCATGCCGCCGCCGGGCATGGCCGGGGCGCCGCTGTCGCGCTTCGGCGCGTCGGCGACCATGGCTTCCGTCGTGACGAGGAGGCCGGCCACGGAGGCTGCGTCCTGCAGAGCGGTGCGAACGACCTTCGCCGGATCGACGATACCGGCCTTCAGCATGTCCACGAACTCTTCGGTCTGAGCGTTGAAGCCGAAGGTATCGGACTTGTTCTCGAGGATCTTGCCGACCACGATCGAGCCTTCAACACCGGCGTTCTCGACGATCTGACGGATCGGGGCCTCAAGGGCGCGCAGGACGATGCTGATACCGGCCTTCACGTCGGCATTGTCGCTGGAGAGCTTGGCGACCGCAGCCTTGGCGCGCAGCAGAGCCGTGCCGCCGCCGGGAACGATGCCTTCTTCCACCGCAGCGCGAGTGGCGTTCAGAGCGTCGTCAACGCGGTCCTTCTTCTCCTTCACCTCGACCTCGGTCGCGCCGCCGACGCGGATCACCGCGACGCCGCCTGCGAGCTTGGCGAGACGCTCCTGGAGCTTCTCACGGTCGTAGTCCGACGTGGTCTCCTCGATCTGTGCCTTGATCTGGCCGACGCGGGACTCGATGTCCGACTTCTTGCCGGCGCCGTCGATGATCGTGGTGTTCTCCTTGTCGATGCGAACGCGCTTGGCGCGGCCGAGCATCGGGAGCGTCACGTTCTCGAGCTTGATGCCGAGGTCTTCGGAGATCGTCTGGCCGGCGGTGAGAACGGCGATGTCCTCGAGCATGGCCTTGCGGCGGTCGCCGAAGCCAGGAGCCTTCACGGCGGCGATCTTCAGGCCGCCACGGAGCTTGTTGACGACGAG
Source organism: Microvirga sp. ACRRW (assembly GCF_022346925.1). Classification (GTDB taxonomy): domain Bacteria; phylum Pseudomonadota; class Alphaproteobacteria; order Rhizobiales; family Beijerinckiaceae; genus Microvirga. The sequence goes on along the minus strand of NZ_JAKRNJ010000002.1, from coordinate 97,784 downwards.
GGTGGCGAGAGCCTCACCTTCCACGTCCTCGGCGATGATGAGCAGCGGCTTGCCGGTCTGCACAACGGCTTCGAGGATCGGGAGCATGGACTGCAGCGAGGAGAGCTTCTTCTCGTGGATGAGGATGTAGGGATCCTCGAGCTCGGCAACCATCTTCTCGGCGTTCGTGATGAAATACGGCGAGAGATAGCCGCGGTCGAACTGCATGCCTTCCACGACATCGAGTTCGGTGTCGGCGGTCTTGGCTTCCTCGACGGTGATGACACCCTCGTTGCCGACCTTCTGCATGGCATGGGCGATCATCTCGCCGATGTCCTTGTCGCCGTTGGCGGAGATGGTGCCGACCTGGGCAACCTCATCCGACGACTTCACCTTCTTGGCGCGCGCCTGGATGTCCTTGATGGCCTCGGCGGTGGCAAGGTCGATGCCGCGCTTCAGGTCCATCGGGTTCATGCCGGCGGCAACGGCCTTGGCGCCTTCGCGAACGATGGACTGAGCCAGGACGGTCGCGGTGGTGGTGCCGTCACCGGCGATGTCGTTGGTCTTCGAGGCGACTTCGCGCACCATCTGGGCGCCCATGTTCTCGAAACGGTCGGCAAGCTCGATTTCCTTCGCGACCGACACGCCGTCCTTCGTGATGCGCGGAGCGCCGAAGGACTTCTCGATCACGACGTTACGGCCCTTCGGGCCGAGGGTCACCTTCACCGCATCGGCGAGGATGTCGACGCCGCGCAGCATCTTTTCGCGGGCTTCGGAAGAAAACTTAACGTCTTTGGCAGCCATGGGCTTAGCCTCCAGTTAAATTGGAAATCTGTGATGGGATCGAAAGCGGCTTACTTGCCGACGATGCCCATGATGTCGGATTCCTTCATGATCAGGAGATCCTGACCGTCGATACGCACCTCGGTGCCGGACCACTTGCCGAACAGGACGCGGTCGCCGGCCTTCACATCGAGAGCAACGACCTTGCCGCTCTCATCGCGGGCGCCGGAGCCGACGGCGACGACTTCGCCCTCTTGCGGCTTTTCCTTGGCGGTATCCGGGATGATGATGCCGCCGGCCGTCTTTTCTTCGGCCTCGATGCGGCGGACGACGACGCGGTCGTGCAGCGGACGGAACTTCATGGAACTTCCCCTATGACTATTGACGCAGCCCCAATGGCCACGCCCTGGTCTTGAATGCCTTGTTAGCACTGTCGGGAGACGAGTGCCAACGACGAGGGCGAGATAAGGAGAGGCCGAAAGAGAGTCAAGACGTCTCTTCGTAAGAAACTTTGTTACGCCTTGTTTCTGAAGGGATTTTTCCAGATTTCGTTAAGATCCGGATGCTTACCGTCTAGTGGTCATCAGGGCCGCCAAGATGACGAGGAGCCCTCCTCCGAGGGTCGCCCAGGTCGGAACCTCGTTGAAGGCTCCATAGCCGAGCAGGACTGCCCAGATCAGAGCCGTGTACTCCAGAGGGGCGAGGCGCGCCGCTTCCGCTCGGGCATAGGCTGTCACCAGCAGCACGTGGCCGCTGATGGCGAGCACGCCGATCAGGGCGAACCAGGGCAGATGCTCCATCGCGACCGGCTGCCAGACCATGGCGGCGAAGGGAGCCACGAGAATGCCGGGGCCGATATTGATGAACGCGACGATGTGAAGAAGCTTGTCCTTCTGAGCCCGCTGCCGCAGCAGCACGAGGCTGAAAGCATATGTTACGGCCGAGCCAAGGGCCGCCGCCACGCCGGTCCAGGACCGGACAGCCCCGGACTCCTCGCTCTGCCCCGCCACGACTATCAGGGTTCCGCAGAAGCCCAGCAGAATGGCTCCTATGATCCGCAAGTCGACCCTCTCCTTGAGGACCACCACTCCCAGCAGAGCGACGAACATGGGCGCGAGGAACGATAGAATCAGCGTCTCTGCCAGGGGCAATTGTCCAAGCGCATAAAAGAAGCTTAGGGCCGTCACGAAACCGACCACGGCGCGGACCGCGTTGGCCGCGAAGGTCTCGCGGTTCGGCCAGCCCGGCCGCGCGACCGCAAGGACGATACCAATCACCAATCCGCCGAAGGCAAAGCGCATGAACGCGACCTGGAAGGTCGGGTAATAGGCGGACATCCCTTTGATGAACGCATCCAGGACGGAGAGAACAGCGATGGCCGCAGCGGCTCGCAGGGCGGGACCGTATTGCATTGAATCACGACGATGTGAGGAGCACGCCTCCGGGATGGAAGCCCTCATAGAAGAGTGAAGCTCTTACAGCAATTTAAACGCCGCTTCACCCCCCGTTTCAGACAGTCGACAGGAAAGCCCGAGGGAAGCTCCATGTGTGCAAGCGCATGGAGCGAGGCCGTTCATTGGAAACAAAAGCCGCGCTTGCCGTTTATTGAGCGAAACAACAAAATAGGATGCTCCAATGCGCGCTTGGATACCTTGCACCGCAATGCTTTTGTCCGCCCTGCTCCCGGCTTCCGGATCGGCCCAATCCGTCTATGGCGGCGGGTCTTACTACGGCAACACCTATATCGCCCCGGAATATAGTTATTACCCCTATGCTCACACGCAGGACGGCTACAACGAGAGCTATCCGCTCGTGACGCGTCCGGCCACGCGCAGCTCATATCCGTATGCAACCGGCTCCGTGCGCGCCGGCACGCAGGTCGCGACCCTGCCGCAGACCTATTCCGACCCCGGCTACGACAACAGCATCGATTATGCGATCTCACCGGAGTTCCAACGCCAGATCGTGTCCTATCGCGGCAATGAGCGGCCGGGCACGATCGTCGTCGATACCAACAACAAGTTTCTTTATCTCGTGCAGGATGGCGGCCGCGCCCTCCGCTATGGCATCGGCGTCGGCCGCGAGGGCTTCGAATGGAGCGGGCGCCAGACGGTTTCCATGAAGCGCGAGTGGCCGAGCTGGCGTCCGCCGGCAGATATGCTGCGCCGCCGTCCCGACCTGCCGCGCTTCATGGAAGGCGGTCCCGACAATCCGCTCGGCGCGCGCGCGCTCTATCTCGGATCGTCGCTCTATCGCATCCATGGCACGAACGAGCCGCACACCATCGGCCAAGCCGTATCCTCGGGCTGCATCCGCATGCTCAATGAAGACGTGGTCGATCTCTACAACCGCGTGAAGGTCGGTACGAACGTCATCGTGATCTGACCGAAAAGGCTTTCATGAAAGCGCCCGCCAAACGGCGGGCGTTTTGCATTGATGAGCGGAAATTGCTTTTAAGCCCAGTCGCCGTCGTCACCGGCGTCGCCGCCGAAATCGGAGAAGTCGTCGCGGTTCTGCTCCTGATTGCCATAGAGAGAATCCGTAATGCCGGCGAAATCGGAATTGCCGCTCTGATCATTGCCAAGATCAGCAAGCGCCGACTGACCCGCCTCGGCAGATTTTTCATCACCACCGAACGCGTGCGACAGCGCGTTGGCGATCATCATGCCGCCTGCAACGCCTGCCGCAGTCGAGAGAGCCGTCTGCAGGAATCCACCCCCGCGCGGTTGCATCATGCCGCCGCCCCAAGGCCCCGCCTGCGCCTGAGGCGGCATGCCATAGGATTGCTGCGGCATTCCCTGAGGCGCACCCCAGGGCGAGGTGCGTCGCGCGGGCGGCGCGTTGTAGGCGGGCTCCGGCGGACGCGCGCCGCCACCGAAGATACTGGAGAGAAAGCCGCCCTGTTGGGGCTGGCGGCTGGCGTGGTCGAGCTCGGCACGCAAATGCTCGTTCTCTTCCTGCAGCCGTGCCAGTGCCTGTTCCTGCACGAAGATCGCCTGCGCCATCGCATAGGGCGCATAGGGCTGCTGACGCAGCTTTTCGGTGATGAAGCGCTCAGCCTCCGGATCGCGCGGCTGGTTGGCGACCTGCTCGAGACGCCGGAAGATGTCGGCAATGACCTCACGTTCCTGATCGTTCATGGCAAACCTCCTTCGCGCATGGACCATGAACTGAGATGTAAGCGCGGCTTCGCGTATTGTTAGGGGCGCACGAGACCGAGCCGACGCATATTCCGCAGGGCTTCCGGTGCAATGCCCTCAAGCTCCGTCACCGCGCGCCATTCCGCGCTGTGAACCTCTCCTAGGTCGGGGCGAAGGCTGCCCTCTTCCGCCCTGACAATATAGCGGATGTCGTGATGCCAGTGTTCCGGCTCACCCTTCTGAGGACGGGCGGGAATGAGATGGCTGTCGATGTCGATGGGAAGGCCGGACAGCCGATGCCACGGATCGAGAGCCAACCCCTCCGCGCCAGTTTCCTCAAAGGCTTCACGCAGCGCCGCATCCTCGAGGGCTTCCGGCGCCTCGTAATGCCCGCCGGGCTGCAGCCAGCGCCCGAGCGAGCGGTGATGGATCAGCACAATCCGCTTCCCTGCCCCGTCGAGGATGAAAGCCGATGCCGTGACGTGGCCGGGAAAGGTGGAGCGGGAATGAATGTCGTCGCCATTGTCGATCTGCCGCCGCAGAACCGCATGTCGTCCTTCAGCGTCATCGAAGGCGCGAGCGCACTCCTCGAGCAGAGTCCTGACCCGTGAGCGAAAGGCTGAAGCGTCGAAGGTCATGGCAGGCGTTTTCCGTGAGAATCACTGAGCGGTTTGTATTGTAACGATATTCATGTATGGGCATGGGATCGTTCAAGGTCCATCCCGATGCTCGATCCCGATCTGTTCATAGCAGCCCTCTTCTGCGCGGCAATCGCCGGCTATCTCGCCTTCGTCAACCGCCCGCGCCAGCATTATTCGGGGCGCTTCTTTCTCGATGTCCCCCTCGAGAAGGCATGGGACCTGTTGAGCATCAGCCCCGGACGCGTTCACGGCTGGCTGCCGCAACTGACTTCCGTCGAATGGTCGGACGAGAACGCCGGCGAGATCCTCTGCCGTTACGAAGGCGGGCACGAGGCCTATGTGCGTCTCGGTCGGCAGGAGGCGCCTTTCTATGAAGAATCGGACAGCATCCATCGCTGGAACGGCGCAAAGGAATTCAGCGATCTCATCACCTGCCGCATGCAACTCAAACCCGCCGGGGACGGCACCGAGGTCGAGCTGAGCTACGCGGTTGAGCGTCGTGCTCTTTCGAACGGATTCTTCCGCCGGATCAGTTATCCCTTCATGGTCACCACGGTGGCGAAGCTCGTGCGAGCCTATCTGGCACGCGATAACAAGCAGGTTGCACCTGCTCGAAACGCACAGCCCCGGCCGGCAGCCATGCGCCCCGTAACCCAGCTGATCCTCGCGGCTCTTTCCTTCGGAGCCATGTGCTATCTGCTCGGTGTCGTGCCGGGCGTTGCCGCGATGATGACGATCGTCGTTCACGAATACGGCCATGTGCATGCCATGCGCCGTCACGGACACGATGCGTGCTTCTACCTGATCCCCTTCTTCGGCGGCGTTGCCATGGGTAACCGCGCCTATGTCTCTGATGCAGAAGCAAGCGAAGTGCTTCTCATGGGCCCAGCTTTCGGCCTCATGCCGGCGCTCGTATCGCTCAGTGTATTCTGGTTCACGGAGAATCCGTCATGGATGATGGCGGGCTTCGTGGCTCTCGTCGTCAACGGGTTCAACCTGCTGCCCGTGCCGCCGCTCGACGGCGGACGGATCGTGCAGATCCTGCTGAAGCCTCTCGGTGACAAAATCTGGTTTGCGGCATCGGGAATGCTCATTCTCCTGGGCGCTGCATTGGCGGTCTGGATGCACTCGAAAACCTTCCTCGTGCTGCTGGCCGTCTCCGCTATCCTCTGGAGCTTGACTCCGAAACGCTTGCTCAACGTGCGACCGCTCACGGCAACGGAGGGGCTTGTCACCGTTGCCGCCTATCTTGCTCTCATCGTCGCCCATGTCGCTGTTGCGCTCTGGTGCGACGCGTTCTTCAACGGGCATCTCCTGAGAAGCCTCGCGCAGTTCTGAAATTAGCTGGTCACGAGAAGAAATTCTCGGCCATTGACGCGACAGCACGAGGCCGGTACAAACATGCGCATGATCACGAGCCGCACCATCTTCTTCAGCTATTATACGCCGTCCCCATAGGGCGGCTGCGTTTGGTTGCGACCTCACGATCCATGCCGCCGCATTCCGGCGGCGTTTTCATTTCAGGATCGGTCTCCGGTCTGCGGTTTGTCAAAAACCCAGGAGACCACAATGTCAGTCCCACAATCATCTTTCCTGAAGACGCTCGTCGAGCGCGGCTTCATCCATCAATGCACCGATCTCGCTGCGCTCGATGAGACGCTCAGCAAAGGCCCCATCGCGGCCTATATCGGCTTCGATGCAACGGCGGAGAGCCTGCACGCCGGAAGTCTCGTGCAGATCATGGTGCTGCGCTGGCTGCAGAAGACAGGGCACAAGCCGATCATCCTGATGGGCGGAGGCACGACGCAGCTCGGCGATCCGAGCTTTCGTGACGCCAGCCGCCCCCTGCTCGATCATGCGCAGATCGCGCATAACAGCGCCGGGATCAGGAAGGTGTTTTCCCAATACCTCACCTTCGGCGACGGCCCGACGGATGCGGTCATGGTGGACAATGCCGACTGGCTCGATCCGCTGCGTTACCTGCCGTTCCTGCGCGAGTTTGGCACGCATTTCACCATCAACCGCATGCTCACTTTCGACAGTGTGCGACAACGTTTAGAGCGCGAACAGCCTCTGACGCTGCTCGAATTCAACTACATGGTGCTTCAGGCCTTCGACTTCCTGGAACTATCGCGCCGGCAAGGTTGCGTGCTGCAGATGGGCGGGTCGGATCAATGGGGCAACATCGTCAACGGCATCGAGCTGGCGCGCCGCATCGACCAGCGGCAACTCTTCGGCCTGACGACTCCATTGCTGACGACGTCATCCGGCGCGAAGATGGGCAAGACCGCGAACGGCGCGATCTGGCTCAACAGCGAGCGTTTGAGCCCTTACGAGTTCTGGCAGTTCTGGCGCAACACGGAGGACGACGATGTCGCGCGCTTCCTGCGTCTCTTCACGGAGCTCCCGCTCGATGAAGTGCAGCGTCTGGGCAAGTTGCGGGGTTCGGAGATCAACGAGGCGAAGCGCATTCTGGCAGACGAAGCGACGCGTCTCGCCCATGGCGTAGACGCAGCTCGGGAAGCTTCCAAGACGGCCCATCGAACGTTCTCTGAAGGTGCATCGCCTGAGGGCTTGCCGAGCATCGATGTTCCCTCTTCCGATCTCGATAAGGGATTATCCGTCGCAGCCCTCCTGCACAGAGCAGGCCTCGTCACGTCGCGCAGCGAGGGGCGGCGTCTTATCAAAGGTGGTGGAGCAAAGCTCAACGGCGAAGCCGTCATCAATGAGGAAGCACTGGTGACGAAGGCCGACCTGCGCGACGGCGCCCTGATGCTGACCGCAGGCCGCAAGCGGCACACGCTGGTGAAGGCGATGTGAACCTTGCGTGCACAGCCCTAAAAGCAAAAGCCCCGCTGGAGCGGGGCTTTTGTCTTATTCGGCATCCGTGGATTTCAGCGGATGAACGTTCGTTTCGACCTCGTCTTCCTCGATGAGGCCGACATCGTCCTCCTGCGCATCGAGGCGGGTCTTCTTGCGCAGCGCGATGTACTTCTTCTGGATCTTGATGCGGCTTTCGCGCGCAATCTCCAGGGCGCCCTGCACGAGCGAACGCTCGGCCTTCTCATTCTGCAGCTCTTCCGTAAGGCGGCGGTTGGCGGCCTCGAGAGTGCTGCGATCCTGCTCGAAGCGCTTGGTGAGCTGGTCGATGCGCTCGGTGAGGCTCGTGAGCTTGTTGTCGGAGCTTTCGATCTGGAAGTCCTTGGCGGCGATGGCCTTGTTGAGCATCTCGACGCGCTCCTGCAGCTCGATGCGCGAGCGCTGGAGTTCGTTGACCATGGCCACCTGACGCTCGACTTCCTGCTGGGTCGCTTCGAGACGGCGGTCGAGAGTGTTCTTCTCGATGGTGGTCTCTTTGAGGTTGCGCTCGACGGAGCGCAGCGCCTCGTTCTTGTCGCGCAGCTGGTCGCGGGTATGCGACAGGATCTTGTCGGTAGCGCCAAGACGCGAGTTGAGACCCTCGATCTTCATGTCGAGCGCCGAGAGATCGGTCTGGTGCGAGGAGCGCTCGGAATCGAGCTGCGTCTCCAGGCGCTGGCGCAGCACCTGCTCGGCCATGAGCTTGGTCTCGAGTTCGGAAGCGCGCTGGCGGGTCGCCTCGAGCTGAGTCTCGATCTCGCCGTAGCGGTTGGTAAGGCTGGAGAGACGATAGTTCTGGTCTTCCGCCACCTTCTGCAGGCGCTTCACCTCATGGTCGAGGAGGCCGTTGCGCTCGCGGGTCTCGATCAGCTCGCGCTCGGCGCGGGCGACCGTCTGGTCAGCTTCCTGCGCCTCCAGGCGAAGAGCCTGGTTCTCTTCCGTGATGTTGCGGGCGCGCTCGGTCTCGATGGAGAGCTGGTTCTCCAGGTCGGCGACCATCGCCTCCTTGTCCTTCACGTTGAGGCGCAGATCCTCGATGAAGGATTCCTGCTCGCGGGTCTTGGACTCGGCCTTGCGCAGCTGGGAGACCGTGGCGGCCAGATCGTCCAGGTTGCGGGCGTGAACCGTGTTGAGATCGTGCAGCTCGCGGCGCAGCGAGCTGGTCGTCTCGCTTTCCTGCTTGAGCACGGCCTCCGTCTCCAGCAGGCGCGACTGGAGCTGGGGATAGCTGCGGATGAGATCGCTCACCGGCTCGCTCAGGAGGGCGAAATCCTCCTTCAGGCTGCGGATTTCCTCCAGCCGGTCGATCATGTTGGCGAAGCGAACGCGAATCAGCTCGTTCTTCTGCCCCACGGAATCGAGAGCCCCGTTGGGGCGCACGACGATGGGCTCCCCTTTTTCGGGAGGAGCAGCAACGGCAACAGCCGCCGCAGATGCCGAAACGTCACCCTGAACAGGCAGGACGCCGACGACCTCTTCGCCCGGCTTCTTGCCGCCGAAACGGTTTCTGAAAGACGTCCAACCCGAAGACATGGTGCCGCCCCTTCGCCTTTAAATGTCACACTTTGGGCATCTTTTAACCCAGAGTCAGGCAGGTTGAAAACAAAATTTCGTTTCTACCGGCTGTGACAGAGTTACTCGGCTGCAATGGTTAACGGCTGCGCGAGGCGAGCCTGAAAGCCTGCTTTCTCAAGGTTTTTCGGCATGGGGCCGCCGGTCGCCCAGTCGAGAAGCTCGACCGTATGGACAATCGGAATTTCGGTTCCCTTCCCGATCTGGGTCATGCAGCCGATATTCCCGGTGGCGATCAAGTCGGGTTTCGTGCGCTCGATATTGGCGACCTTTCGGGCCCGGAGCTGGTTGGCAATCTCGGGCTGGAGCAGGTTGTAGGTACCGGCCGAACCGCAGCAGATATGCCCTTCCGGCACGTCCTTGACGATGAAGCCCGCCTTCTTCAGCAGGGTCTTGGGCTCGGTGCGGATGGCTTGGCCGTGCTGCATGGAGCAGGCCGAGTGATAGGCCACCACGAAATCGGTCTCCCGCACCGGCTCGATGAGATCGAGGGTCAGGGCATATTCGGTGATGTCCTTGGCAATAGCGGAGACCCGGGCCGCCTTCTCGGCATAGGCCGGGTCGCCCCGGAACATGAAGCCGTAATCCTTGATCGTCGTGCCGCAGCCTGAGGCGGTGATGATGATGGCGTCCAGCCCCTCCCCGTCCATCTCCGCGATCCAGGCATCGATATTGTTCTTGGCGAAGGCGTGGCCCTGCTCCTCGCGGCCCATGTGATGGACGAGAGCGCCGCAGCAGCCCTCGCCCTTCGGCTGCACCACATCGATTCCGTGCCGGTTGAGCAGGCGGATGGCGGCTTCGTTGAAGCCGGGCTCGAGCACCGGCTGCGCGCAGCCGGACAGGATAGCCACGCGTCCGCGCCGCTCGCCCGCGGCCTTGAACGTGCCCGGCTGATCCAGAGGCGAGTGGGCGGGCATATGGGTCGGCGCCAGATCGATCATCGCCCGCAGCCGCGTGCCGAGAACCGGCAGGGCGCCGATCAACCCCTTGAAGGGCTTCGCCAGAATTGCCGCGCCCATGGCGACGCGGAAGCGCTTCGGATAAGGCAGGATGCGCGCCAGCAGGCCGCGCAGGAGCCTGTCGTGCCACGAGCGCGTATAAGTCTGCTCGATATAGGCGCGGGCATGATCCACGAGATGCATGTAATGCACGCCCGAGGGACAGGTGGTCATGCAGGACAGGCAAGACAGGCAGCGGTCGATATGCTTGACCACTTCCGCCGAGGCGGGCTTGCCGCTCTCCAGCATGTCCTTGATGAGATAGATGCGCCCGCGTGGTGAATCGAGCTCGTCGCCGAGCAGAAGATAGGTCGGGCATGTCGCCGTGCAGAAGCCGCAATGGACGCAGGTCCGGAGAATTTTCTCCGAGGAGGCGGTTGCGGGATCTTTCAGCTGATCGGGCGTGAAGTTCGTTTGCATCACTTTATCTCAGGTCGCCGATTGCCATTGATTGATGGCCTCGATCGGATGGATCAGCATGATGATATTGAGGGCGAGATTGTCGCGAATCCAGTACCCGACAAACAGCTCCATCAGCACAGCCAGAAGCACCGTCACCCAGACCGGAAGGGTTCGCGCCAAAAAGAACCCGACGATCATGGCGAAAATATCGGACACCGAGTTGATGACGCTGTCGCCGTAATAATCGAGGGCGATATTCGTTGCACGATAACGTTCGATCACCATGCTCGTGTTCTCGGCGATCTCCCACGCGGCTTCCACGCCGATGGCGATGAGCAGTGCAACGCCGAGCGGCAATGGCTTTCCGCGTAACAGCCCGATGAGCCATATTCCCATATAGAACAGGAAGCCGTGGATGATGTGAGACGGCGTGTACCAATCGAGCAGATGCTGCGAGTTGCCGGAATCGCGCACCACGCCATGCCAGAGCTCCACCGTGCCGCATTTGCAGATGGGCGTGCGACCCATGGCAAGAAGGATCGCGGCGGTCGAGGCGACAAGCGCGACAGCAAGGGCGGCATAGACGGCAGGCCTTACACCGCTTTTATCGGCAAGAGGATTCAACGCGGCAGTACCGGTCATGTCAAACGCCTGCATACATTCGGCCCGGATTGAGAATCCCGGCTGGGTCGAAGGATGCCTTGATACCTTTTGTCAGCGTCATCAAGGCTTCGTTCTGCGGCTCGAACACATCGATGATTGAGCGGATCTCGGCGGGTGCGCGCACAAGCGTCGCATGGCCGCCGAGCGCTTGCGTGGCCTCCCGCAATACGGATGCACCAGCATCCTCGCCGACCGGCGTCGAGATCCAGATGAGACCGCCGCCCCAATCGTAAAACCATTGCGCCTCAATCGACTGGACAATGCGCTTGGTGAATTCAGGACCTTTGGTCGGTGCAGTCGAGACGCGCCAAATCGCGCGGTCCGCACCATTGGTGAGCACGGTCGCACCGCGCACCGATTGCCACACGGCCTCCGCCGCCCTGCCCTCGAAGATATCCGTGGAGACGCTGACGCGCTTGAGCAGACGGCGCAGCTCGCCGAGGCGGTAATCGACCGAACCGGAGAAACCTTCGAGCCGGATCAGCGTGCTCGCTCCTTGCCGGTCGCGTGCCGGAATATGCGCCGCACCCGTCACGTCGAAGGGCGAGCCCAGCGCCTGCGAGAGCGCCTCGATGGCCTGCGCATCGTTGAGACCGCGCAGCACGAGCGTCGTCATGCGCTCCTGCTTCGGCAATACCTTGAAGGTCACCTCCGTCAGAAAACCGAGCGTGCCCCAGGAGCCTGCCATGAGCTTCACGAGATCGAGGCCGGTGACGTTCTTCATCACCCGTCCGCCGGATTTCACCACCTCGCCGCGTCCATTGACGAAACGCACGCCGATGAGGCTATCACGCGCGGCACCCGCCATGATGCGGCGCGGGCCGGAGATGTTCATGGCCGCCACCGCGCCGATGGTGGGTTCTCCCCGGGTGCCCAGCAGCGGACGGTAATCCATCGGCTCGAAGGGCAGGAGCTGTCCCTTCTCGGCAAGCGTGCGCACCACCTCCGACACGGGCGTGCCGCTACGCGCGGAGATCACCATTTCCGAAGGCTCGTAGAGCGTGATGCCGTTAAGCGCGCTGGACGAGATCGATGCGTCCGTCTGGTTGGGCCTGCCCATATCGGCTTTCGTGCCTTGGCCGGAAAGACTGAGCAGAATGCCCTTCGCGGACGCATCCCGAATGACGTCGGATGCGTCCTGCTCGTCGCGGGGAAGATAGTTGGTCACGCAGCGAGCCTTCCTTCCAGGGGAAACACTTTGGCTGGGTTGAGCAGCCAGCGCGGATCGAACACGCCGCGCACGCGCATCTGCTGCGCGAGATCAGCCTCGTTGAACTGGCACGTCATGAGATCGCGCTTTTCGATGCCGACACCATGCTCGCCGGTAAGGCAGCCCCCGACTTCCACGCAAAGCTTGAGGATATCCTCGCCAGCCTTCTCAGCTTTTTCCATCTCGCCGGGCACGTTCGTATTGAACATGACGAGGGGATGCAGGTTGCCATCACCCGCATGGAACACGTTGGCGACGCCAAGCCCGTAGGATTTCACGATCTCGTCGATGCGCTTGAGCACATGCGGCAGCTGGCCGGTGGGAATCGTACCGTCCATGCAGATGTAATCGGCGATGCGTCCCGTTGCGCCGAAGGCCGACTTGCGGCCCTTCCAGATCGCGGCGCTCTCTGCCTCCGATTGCGAGACCTTCATGGTCTTCGGCTTGAACGGATCCGCAATCGCCACGATGCGCCGGAGCATGTCGTCGATCTCCTGGTCGGAGCCTTCGACCTCCACGATCAGCATGGCTTCCACATCGAGAGGATAGCCTGCATGCGCAAAAGCCTCGCAGATCTGAATCGCGGGCTTGTCCATGTATTCGAGCGCCACCGGAATGATGCCTGCACCGATGATCGCCGCGACGCAGGCGCCTGCATCCTCCACCGACGAGAAGCCCATGAGCGCGGGACGCGCACCTTCCGCAGCACGCAAAATCCGCACCACCGCTTCCGTGACGACGCCGAGTTGCCCTTCGGAACCGCAGATGAGGCCGAGCAGATCGTAGCCAGGCGCGTCGAGATGCTCGCCGCCGATCTCCACCACCGTGCCGTCGAGCAGCACCATGGTGACGCCCATGAGGTTGTTGGTGGTCACGCCGTATTTCAGACAATGCGCGCCGCCGGAATTCATGGCGATGTTGCCGGCAATGGTGCAGGCCAGTTGGCTAGACGGATCAGGGGCGTAGAAGAAACCCTCGTATGCTACCGCCTGGCTGATGCCGAGATTGGTGATGCCGGATTGCACCCTTGCCGTGCGGCCCTCAAAATTGATGTCGATCACCCGGTTCATCTTGGCGACGCCGAGAACGATGGCATCCTCCTGGGGGATCGCACCGCCACAAAGCGAGGTTCCCGCCCCACGGGGCACCACCTTCACTCCATGCTCATGGCAGAAGCGCATGACGGCCGAGACCTCCTCCGTGGTGGAAGGCAGCACCACGGCAAGCGGCATCTGGCGGTAGGCGGTCAGGCCATCGGTCTCGAAGGCCCGGCGCTCGTCCTCGGAAACGATGAGGGCCTCGGAGGGGACGAGCCGTCCCAGCCCCGCGATGATTTCCTTGCGGCGGGCCAGAATGGCCTCATCCGGCTTCGGGAATGCGATCGTCATGACACCCTCCCTGGGCACATTCTTGCTGCCTCCAAGACATGGCAGCTCTCCCCACAAGGTAGCTGGCCTTGAGAGATATTTCCAATAATGTAGAGCCTGTCTAAAGTGGGACATTCGTCCAGAAAAGGAGTTTTTGATGCGTGCCTTGGTTCTCTCAGCCGCAATCCTGCTTGCCGGGTTCGCTCAGGCTCAGGCACAGGATGCCGCCGCGGGCGAAAAGGTCTTCGCCCAATGCCGAGCCTGCCATCAGATTGGCCCGAGCGCGAAAAACGCCGTTGGGCCTGAATTGAACGGCCTGATCGGCCGCCATTCCGGGTCGGTCGAAGGCTATAACTATTCGCAGGCGAACAAGGATTCCGGCATTACCTGGGATGAGGCGACCTTCAAGGAGTATATCCAGAATCCGAAGGCCAAGATTCCCGGCACCAAGATGATCTATGCGGGGCTCAAGGACGAGCAGAGGATCAACGATCTCGTGGCTTATCTGAAGCAGTTCGACGCCAAGGGCCAGAAAGTGCAGTGACACGCAGTTAAAGCCGCCGCTCATGCAAAGGCCGCCTTCACAGGCGGCCTTTTCCGTAACAATGGCGGATGGAAACGCCTTACCGGTACGTCCATACCCACTTGTATTGCGGGGCGCCGGGCATGTTGCTGATGATGCCCATGCGGGCCTGATGCTGAGAGGCCAGCATGTTGCTGATCATCTGCGTCTTCATCTGGTCCATCATCACCTTGCGCTGCGCCGCCTTGTACTTGTCCAGATCGGGATTCCCGGTTGAAGGCTCGGGTGCAGGCTCAGGAATGGACCGAAGAGCAGCCTCGATTTCAGCCGCCTTCTTCTCATCGGCCCTCTTCACGTCTTCCTGATACTTGTTGAAGATGTCCATCATGCTCCGCTCGCCGGAACCGGAGGAAGACGCCTGCTTCTCGCTCGGCAGCGGGGGCATTTGCGCGACAGCCTCCGGATAGAGTTTCTTGGCCTGTTCCCTCCAGGGGCGGCGATGCCCGTTACGTTCGCTCTCCGACATGCTCGGCCAGCCATGTTGAATCTCCGCCCATTGGCCCATGGCGTGGACGGTGGCCTTCTGCTCCTCCGCCGACAGCGACGGATAGCTCTCGGCCAATTGCTTCTTCAACGCATCGAGATCGAGCCGGATGACGCCGCCGGAGCCCTCGTCCAACGTGAACTGCACATAGCGCGCCTTGGCGTCTGCGATCTCCTCGCTTAAGGGAGGATGGCCCTTGGCCAGCATTTTGTGCTGGCGCAGATAAGCCGTCATCACGGCATTCACGTCCGGAAAATGGCGGTTGGCATCCATCAAGGGCCAGAACTGGGAGAAGTATCTGTTGCGCATGCTGACGGCCTCGCCCTTCGGCATGCGCTTGACGCGCTCATAGATGTCGATGGTGTTCTTCGCATTCCGATAAGCAGTCTCGTTGGAGCCGAGCCATTCGTCGCGGAAGACGGCGAGCACCTGCTCCTTCTCGGCATTGGAAAGCCTGACGTCGTAAACCCACTCTGTGAAAGCCACGAAGGTGCTCTCGACCTGCGGGGTCAAGGGAGCGCGGTCGGCCGCAGCGGCGGGCAGGACGGCAAAGCCGAGCAGCAAAGCTCCGAGCCGCAGAATCGAGAGAGGCGAGGACATTTCATAAAACCCAATGCTTGCAAGGTGCTGGCGTCGAAACTTACGTCTATATCAGACGATATAATATCGCATTATCCTATTTCACATATTGTGCGCCCTGTCACATCCTCGCTATGCATGCGGCAGCGTTTCATTTGAGCAGCCAGAAGCAATGCCAAGCTCCGCCGCAATGGCCTTATGGTGACGCTCGAAGAAGGAAAGATGTGAAGCAGTGGATGCATCGCCCTCTCAATTGCGAATTGGCCTTTTCGTAACCTGCCTCGTCGACCTGATGCGCCCCTCCGTGGGCTTTGCCGCCGTCAAGCTTCTTGAGGATGCGGGCTGCATCGTGGAGGCGCCCGTGCAGACCTGCTGCGGTCAGCCTGCCTACAATTCAGGCGACCGGGGAACCTCGAAGGACTTGGCCATGCGGATGATCGAGACCTTCAAGGATTTCGATTACGTGGTCGCTCCTTCCGGCTCCTGCGCCGGCACGATCAGGAAGCATTATCCGGAACTGTTCGAGGACGATCCGAACTGGCGCACCAAGGCCGATGCCCTCGCTTCCAAGACCTACGAGCTGACGAGCTTTCTCGTGGACGTTCTCGGCGTCACGCAAGTCGACGCAGCCTTCGACGGCACCGTCACCTATCACGATTCCTGCTCCAGCCTTCGTGAGCTGCACGTGAAGAAGCAGCCGCGCAAGCTGCTGGCGAGCGTGAAGGGCCTCACCCTCGTCGAGATGACCGACAGCGACGTATGCTGCGGCTTCGGCGGAACCTTTGCCGTGAAGTACAGCGACATTTCCGGCGCCATCGTCGATGCCAAGGCCAGGAACGTGGACGCCACGCATGCACCGACCCTGCTTGCGGGCGATCTCGGCTGCCTCATGAACATGGCGGGCAAGCTCAGCCGTGACGGCAAACCCATCGCCGTGCGTCATGTGGCGGAAGTTCTCGCCGGCATGACGGACGAACCCGCTATCGGCCTCGCCAAGGATGTGGGGCGCAAGTAAAATCAGCCATGAACGTTCACTCCACATCCCCCCAGTTCAAGCAGAACGCCGCCCGCGCCCTCCACGACGCTCAGCTGCAAAAGGCGCTGAACAATGTGAAGCAGGGCTTCATCGACAAGCGTAAAGCCGCCGCCGACAAGCTGCCCGAGTTCGAGGCGTTGCGAGACTCCGCCCGCGACATCAAGAACCACACGCTCGAACATCTCGACCTCTATCTCGAGGCTTACGAGAGCAAGGTGAAGGCGTCCGGCGGGCACGTGCATTTCGCCCGCAATGCGGAGGAAGCGCGCGAGATCATCTTAGAGATCTGCCGTGAGGCGGATGCCAAGACGGTGACCAAGGGCAAGTCGATGATCTCCGAGGAAATCGGGATCAATCACTACCTCGAAGCCAACGGCATCCGCCCCATCGAGACGGATCTCGGCGAATACATCATCCAGCTGCGCAACGAGCTGCCGAGCCACATCATCGCGCCTGCCGTGCATCTCAACGCCACGCAGGTCGAGCAGGATTTCCGCCGCGTGCACACGCATCTCGATGCGAAGCGCGACCTGTCGGAGCCTGTGCAGCTTCTGACGGAGGCGCGCGCCGTGCTGCGTGAGCGCTTCCTTGCCGCGGATGTGGGTATCACCGGCGCGAACTTTCTGGTGGCGGAGACCGGCACATCGATCATCGTCACCAACGAAGGCAATGGCGATCTCACGCAGATCCTGCCGAAGACGCATATCGTGCTCGCTTCCCTCGAGAAGCTGGTGCCGACGCTGGAGGACGCGAGCCAGTTGCTGCGCGTGCTCGCGCGCTCGGCCACCGGCCAGGAGATGTCGGTCTACACCACGTTCTCCACCGGCCCGCGCCGTTCCGGCGATGCGGATGGGCCTGAGAATTATCACGTGGTGCTCATCGACAACGGGCGCTCCTCCATGCTCGGCACGAGCTTCGAGGAGATGCTGCGCTGCATCCGCTGCGGCGCCTGCATGAACCATTGCCCGGTCTATCATGCGGTCGGCGGACACGCTTACGGCTGGGTCTATCCCGGTCCCATGGGCGCGGTGCTCACGCCCTCGCTGATCGGTGTCGACCAGGCAGGGCATCTTCCCAACGCTTCCACCTTCTGCGGGCGCTGCGAGAGCGTGTGTCCCGTACGCATTCCCCTGCCGAAACTCATGCGCCATTGGCGCGAGAGGGAATTCGAGCGGCATCTCACGCCCGCCTCCGTGCGTTCGGGCTTGAGCTTCTGGGGCTTCTTCGCCAAGCGCCCTGCTCTCTACCGCCTTGCCACGCGCGCTGCGATGGCAGGCTTGGCTTTTGCCGGACGTCAACGCGGTCGCTTCACATGGCTGCCCTTCTCGAAAGGCTGGACGAAATATCGCGACTTCCCCGCACCGCAGGGCGAGACATTCCAGGCGCGCTGGCAGCGCGAGCGTAAAGGAAAAACCGCATGAGCGCGCGCGACGAGATTTTCGCCAATATCCGCCGATCCCTCGGCGTGAAAGGCAACGAAACCATCCGCAAGCAGATCGTGCAAGACCGGTTGGAGCGCGCTCCTCGCGGCGTCATCCCGACCCGTGGACAGGTTTCCGGCGAGGAGCGTATCGCCCTGTTCAAGACAATGGCCGAGGCGTCACTTGCGACGGTGACGGAGGTCTCTTCCGCAGCCGATGTGCCGCAATCCATCGCACTGTTCCTGCGCGATCACAACCTGCCGGCGACATTGCGCATGGGTGACGATCTTCGCCTCAAGGCGATGCCCTGGGGCGAGACGACGCTGGAGATCTCGCATGGCCCGAGCGAGGGCGGCGATCTCAACGCGGTCAGCCATGCCTTCGGTGGCGTGGCCGAGACCGGCACGCTCGCCATGATTTCGGGGCCGGAAAACCCTTCCACGCTCAACTTCCTGCCCGATAACCACATCATCGTGGTCTCGGCCAAGGACATCGCAAGCGATTACGAATCCGTGTGGAACCGAGTGCGTTTCGCCTTCGGCAAGGGCAGCATGCCGCGCACGGTGAACTGGATCACCGGCCCGTCCCGCTCCGGCGACATCGAGCAGACCCTTCTGTTGGGCGCGCACGGCCCGCGCAGGCTGCATGTGGTGGTGGTGCGAGAGCAATAGGCGGACTCGAAAAACCTGCACAGTGGCATATCCTTTGACTGTGCAGCTTGGAGGCCCCCATGTCGTCTCGCCCCCTGATCTTCCGCACCATCCGCTGGTCGGCCTGGGATGGTTGTGAGGCTGGCCTTGAGCAGGTCGATATACGGCCGGCGGATGGCGGGCTCGCGATCTCCGGCGTCGTCATCGGCAAAGAGGAAGAGGCGAAGTTCGGGCTGCATTACCGGCTACGCGTGGATTCATCCTGGCGCACCAGATCGGTGCATCTTCAAACCACGGCGGGCCATGTGCTCGATCTCGAGAGCAACGGACAAGGCGCCTGGATTGAGAACGGCAAGCCTCGGCCCGAGCTTCAGGGCTGCATCGATGTCGATATTCAGGCAACGCCTCTCACCAACACCCTGCCGATCCGGCGGCTGGAATGGCAGGCTGGGCAATCTACCGATATTCGCCTTTGCTACATCGCCATGCCGGACTTGAGCGTATCCGCTCGTGATCAACGTTACACTGCTATCGAACCCGGTTCGCTCTATCGTTTTGAGAGCCTGGAGAGCGGCTTCACAGCGGACTTGCCCGTCGATGAGGACGGGTTCGTACGGGACTATCCTGAATTGTTCAGACGCCTCGCCTGACGGATTCTCGCAGGCGTGACAACTCGGCGCGTCAGGAAGCACTGGCGCAGGCCTTTAAATTCCGCTAAGTGTTTGAAATCAAACATAGTTTTTAATAATTCTAAACTAGCACTCCTTATGATCGTCTGTTCCTGCAACATCCTATCCGATGGCGATGTGAAGGCCTGCCTCAAGCCGGGGCCGGAATGCCCGCGCACGCCCGCGCAGGTTTATCGCTGCCTCGGCTGCAGCCCCAATTGCGGGCGTTGCGCACGCACCATCCGGGCCATCATGGACCAAGCCCTGCTCGATGCGGGTGTCGAGCCTCTTGCCGCTTGTCAGCGCGGGTGCTGCCCAGCCTCCTTGGAAAAAGCAGCCGCTGAACCGACCCTTTGAATATTAGGGCTTCCCTCCTACTTCATAAGTATTCTAAACAGGGCCTACCCGGCGCTCCCGGGTGCTGTTTAAGACGAGGGTAGGATGAAGGGCGATCCGAAGGTTATTGAGTATCTCAATCGCGGCCTGCGCAGCGAGCTGACGGCGGTCAACCAATACTGGCTGCACTACCGTCTCCTCGACGACTGGGGCTACAAGGAACTTGCCAAGGCCTGGCGCAAGGAATCCATTGAAGAGATGCATCACGCGGATCGCTTCATCGAGCGCATCATCTTCCTCGAAGGCTTCGCCAACCTGCAGGTTCTCGATCCCCTGCGCATCGGCCAGAACATCCAGGAAATTCTCGAGTCGGACCTCGCCGCCGAGTATGACGCCCGCAACCTCTATGGTGAGGCCGCCGCCTATTGCGACAGCATCGGCGACCGGGTGTCGAAGAACCTCTTCGAAGAGCTGATGGCTGACGAGGAAGGCCATATCGACTTCCTGGAAACGCAGCTCAATCTTGTCCAGCAGGTCGGTGTCGAGCTTTACGCTCAGAAGCATATCGGCGGCCTCGACCACGATCACTAAGGCTCCGCCTTTTCGCCAGAATATGACGGCCCGCTCTGAGAGCGGGCCGTTTTGCATTTAAATCGGCTCCACCAGTTTTTCGGGCTCTTCGATGGAAGCGATGGGCAGGGTCACGAGGCGCAATTCCGGATCATCCGGGTCGATGCGCACGGAGAAGCCGAGATTGCGGCACATGTCGAGCATCGTGGTGTTCTCGCGCAGCACCTGCCCTTCCACCTCACGCAAACCTTCCACCTTCGCCCATTCGATCATGAGACGCATGAGCGTCCAGCCGAGGCCGAGGCCTTTCAGGTCGGAGCGCAGGAGAATGCCGTATTCGCCCGTCTCGTGGTTCGCATCCGCATGCACGCGAACTGCGCCCATCATCTCGCCGGTCTCCCAGTCGAACGCCACGAAGGCGATGGCGCGGGCATAATCGAGTTGCGTGAGACGCGCGAGGAAGGTGTGGCTGAAATCGCGGACGGGCGCGAAGAAGCGAAGGCGCAGATCTTCCGGCGTGATCTTTTCGAAGAAGCGCTTGAACGCTTCCTCGTCCTCCGGCCTCACGGGCCGGATGAAAGCCGAGCGCCCATTGCGCAGGGTGACGATGCGCTCCCATTCGGTCGGATAAGGCCTCACCGCAAAGCGCGGATGCCCGCTGCCCTTCCGGGTCTCGGGTGCGACGAGCACGCGCGCATCCACCGCGATGACGCCCGTGTCGTCCGCGAGCAAGGGATTGATGTCGAGCTCGCGCACCTCCGGCACATCGGCGGCGAGCTGCGCGAGTTTCACGAGGGTGAGCGCAATCGCACGCTCGTCGGCTGCAGGCACATCGCGATAGGCCTTGAGACGGCGCGACACGCGGGTGCGGGCAATGAGATCGTCCGCAAGTTTCAGGTCGAGCGGAGGCAAGGCGAGTGCCCTGTCGTTGATGACCTCCACCGCCGTGCCGCCGCGCCCAAACACCACGACAGGTCCGAAGGACGGATCATCGGCAAGACCGGCGATCAGCTCGCGTCCCTTCGCCCGGCGCACCATGGGCTGAACGGTGACGCCCTTGAGCGAGGCATCAGGACGAAGACGCGCAGCTCGCTCGAAAATATCGGCAGCCGCCTTACGCACTGCTTCTTCCGTGGGAAGATCGAGCTGCACGCCCCCGATGTCGGATTTGTGCACGATGTCGGGCGAGAGCACTTTCACTGCCACTCTTCCGCCTTCGGCAAGGAAAGGCCCTGCTGCCTTTGCGGCTTCATCGGGCGTCTTTGCCAGAACAACGGGCGCGGTCGGAATGTCATAGGCCCTGAGCAGCGCATCGACTTCGAGCGGATCGAGCCAACGGCGGTTTTGCGCCAGTACCTCCGCCACGATGGCGCGGGCCACCTCGGGTTCGGGTAAGAAATCGTGCGGCAGGTTATCCGGCGTTTCCATCAACTGCGTCTGCGCCTCGCGATAGCGCACGAGCTGAATGAAGCCGCGCACCGCGTCGGCTTCCGTTGCATAATGCGGAATGCGCGCCGCCTCGAACACACGCGCGGAATCCGGATCCTCGCCGATCCATGCGGCAAAAACCGGCTTCTGCTGATAGCCCTTGGCGCGATGGCGCTTGACCACGTCCGCGACGGCCCGCGCCACATCGGCAGCGCCAGCGACCGCCGTCGGCACGTTCAGGATGAGAACCGCATCATTCTGCGGATCGTCGAGCAAGGCCTCAAGTGCGCCTGCATAACGCGCCGGATCAGCATCGCCGATGATGTCGATCGGATTGCCCTGCGACCATGTATCGGGGAGAATGGCATTCAGCTTTTCGAGCGTTTCCGGCGAGAGGCCGGCGAGGGTTCCGCCCATGTCGATAAGCCGGTCGGTTGCGAGAACGCCCACGCCGCCGCCATTAGTGAGAAGCGCAAGGCGATTGCCGGGGAACGGCTTCTGCCGTCCGAGCGTCTCGGCGGCGGCGAAGAGCTGATCGAGATCGAGCACGCGCAGCAGGCCCGCGCGGCGGAACGCAGCATCGTAGACGGCATCGGATCCTGCCAGGGCGCCCGTATGCGTGGCGGCTGCCCGTGCGCCTTGCGCGTGGCGGCCGGCCTTGATCACCACAACAGGCTTGATGCGTGCGGCAGCGCGCGCCGCCGACATGAACTTCTTCGCGTTGTCGATGGACTCGATATAGAGAAGGATCGCGCGCGTGCCGGCGTCAGCAGAGAAGAAGTCGAGGCAGTCGCTGAAATCCACGTCGATCTTGTCGCCGAGCGACACGATGGCGGAGAAACCGACCTGACGTTGCGCCGCCCATTCCACGAGCCCCACCGCAACCGCGCCCGATTGGGAAATGAGCGCGAGATCGCCTGGTTTCGCATCATGGGCCGCGAAACTCGCATTCATGCGCGCGCGGGGGGACAGAACGCCAATGCAATTCGGCCCCACGATGCGCAGGCTGTGCCGCCTCGCGGCGAGCCTGACTTTCTCGGACAAGGAATCCGCGCCATGGCCGAGACCGGCGGTCGCGATGATGGCGGCGCCGACACCGCGCTTACCCGCATCCTCGATCACGTCCAGCACGTTGCGCGGCGGCACGGCGACGACGACGAGATCGGGCGTCTCGGGAAGCTTGGCGATGGAGGAAAAGCACGGCAGATCCTCGATCTGCCTGTGATGCGGATTGACGGGATAGATCGCTCCCGCGAAACCGCCATGAATCAGGTTCTTCAAGAATGTGAGCCCAAGGGAGCCGGGCCGAGGGCTTGCCCCGACGACGGCGATGGACCGGGGCGCAAACAGCGTATCGAGGCGATAGGTGGACATTGACGATCCTTCGTCTCGGAAGGCCTTGGGAAACAGTCCCCAAAGCTAATGCTTAAAACGAAAGGGTCAAATATCCCGTGTCCAATTCCGCCCTGAAGGAAGACGCTACTCTGCCAGAACCCTAGTCGGCGGGAAGATCACTTCGACAAGCGTGCCCTCGTTGGGGTTGCTGGAGATCTGCAAGGCACCTCGGTTGGCTTCCACGAGAGCCTTGGTGAGCGGCAGGCCCAGACCGGTCCCGCCGGTTCTGCGGGACGTGGCGATCTGGCGGAACGGTTCGAGGGCGGCCTCGACCTCCTCCGCCGTCATGCCGATGCCGGTATCCCGCACGCGGAAGGCGACCTCGCCGCGATCCGTCACTGCCGTCGAGACGATCACCTGCCCGCCCGCATCGGTGAACTTAATGGCGTTGGAGACGAGGTTGAGCACGATCTGGCGCACGGAGCGCTCATCGGCCACCACCGGCGGCAGCTTGGACGCGAAGCTCGTACGCATGACGATGCGGTCGCGCATGGCCTGCGGCTGAAGCAGCGTAACGCAGGACGCAACGAGCTCGTTGAGGCTCACGCCGGTGAACGACAGTTCCAGACGCCCTGCCTCGATCTTCGCCAGATCGAGAAGATCGTTCACGAGACTGATCACATGCGAGCCAGAGGCGTGAACGTCGCGCAGGTATTCCTTATAGCGGTCGTTACCGATGGAGCCGAAGCGCTCCTCCAGCATCACCTCGGCAAAACCGATGATGGCATTGAGCGGCGTGCGGATCTCGTGGCTGATCTTGGCGAGAAGATCCGATTTCTGCGCGCTCGCCTCTTCCGCCGCGCGCTTGGCGCCCACGAGTTCGCCTTCGGCTTTCTTGAAGGTAGTCATGTCGCGCAGCACGGCGCAGAACTTGCGGTTCTCGCCTTCGCTCACGCGCCCCATCGTCATGAACAGCGGAATGGTGCCGCCCTGCCGCTCGCGGCCAAGCACCTCGCGCCCGTCGTTGAGCAGGCTTGCAACGCCCGGCGAGCGCAAGCCTTGGAGATAATCGAGAACCTCCTTATGGCTTTCCGGCGCGAGCAGGACCGTGATGGCATTGCCTGCCACTTCCCGCTGGCGATAGCCGAAAAGCGCTTCGGCGGAACGGTTGATGGAGAGGATGCGGCCCGCCTCGTCGAACATGACCACGCCGTCGGTCGCCGTGTCGAGGATCGACTCCAGCTCATGCACGCGATCATCCTGCGGAGGCTGCGCGTTGTTCTGTCCAAAGGTCTTGCGAACGAGCATGACCTGCGCAGGCTCGCCGTTCCACTCCGCATCGGACGTGCGGATGCCGACGGGAACGCTCTCGCCGTAACGGCTCGTGAGAGTGAACCCCGTGTCGTTCTCCGCCGATTGGCTGAGCGCGGGCGAGCCACGGAAAAGCTGCACGAGACCACCGTCACTCGTGATTTTCTCGGCCGTCTCGTAGCCTGTCAAATCGAGAAGAAAGCGGTTGGCGAAGAGAATGCTCCCGTCGCGATGAACCAGAATGCCGACCGGCATGCGGTCGAGAATGCGGTCGGCATCATTCGGCGCTGCGGGAGCGGCAGGTGCAGCCTCCGGCTTCTCGTCCGCCGCTGTGTCTTCGTCGCTGAAGTCCTGTTGCGCGACGGCTTCATCCGCAGGCGCAGAGGCGACTGAATTCTTTTCCTCCAGCCGCGCGCCCAAGGCGCGCGCGATCTCGCGGAAGGCATTGCGCTCTGCGGAGGACAGGCTTGATGCCGGGGCCGGACGCTCCGGCATCTGAGCGGGTTCATTGCGCTCGGCCTGCTTCTCCGCGGGCTTCGTGCTGGCAAGTGCTTCGGCTACCCGGTCGCGCAGCTGGGCAAACCAACTTTCCTCCTCGCCGGGAGGCGTCTCTGCCGCATCCTGTCCTTCGGACTGCATCTCCTCC
Source organism: Microvirga sp. ACRRW (assembly GCF_022346925.1). Lineage (GTDB taxonomy): Bacteria > Pseudomonadota > Alphaproteobacteria > Rhizobiales > Beijerinckiaceae > Microvirga. The sequence goes on along the minus strand of NZ_JAKRNJ010000002.1, from coordinate 73,123 downwards.
GGGGGAGCGAAAGGCAAAGCGGCATCTGTCAGGAAGGCCTCGACATTAGGATTGTTCGTGGATTGCGCTTCGCGCTCGCGCATCTCATCCATGCGCAGCAATCCAAAGCCACGGAAGCCGATGATTTCACGGTCCGCGCCGAAGACCGGCATTCCGGCCCAGTCGACCGGGACCTCCATGGGCCGATTGTCCATCGCCCAATAGATCGTGCGCCCGCTCCAGGTTTCCCCACGGGCGAGAAGCCCTGCAACGGCGCCTTCAGGGTCGGAGACGATCGTGCCGACCAGCTCATCCCATGTTTGCCCTACGATACCCCCTGCCCGCGCGCCGACGGCATCGGCCAGAGTGGGCGATACCTGCGTGAACGTCGCCCGCGCATCGGCATGCCAGACGAAGCGGATAGAGCCGCGCGGCTTTTCCTGCGCGGCGGACGCCTCGTCCGTATGCGGGACCGGGCGCTCGGAAAGCATCTGGCGTTCCGGGACAGGTGCATGCGCACGCTCGAATCCGGCTGGAACAGGCCCGAGAAGAGCGGTGACGAGAACCTCCTCCCCATTCTCCAGCACCGCCAGACGGCAAGCGCACGGAACAGGCTGCCACGGGCGGACCGGGTTGAGACGTAGCCTTTCCAGCCGAGCGCCCTCCCGGGGAGCGCCTCCGGCCGCCAAGGCCTTCAAGCGGTCGCGGGCGCGAAGATCGGGGTTGAGGCTGCCGTTATCCTTGAAGGCCTCAGCAAGGCCTTCCGCCGCAGACGAGGCCCAGAGCAGGTTTTCGATGCCGCGGTCCCAGACGAGCACGGGCGCTCCCGGCCGGGCCATGAGGGCCAGATCCGGCTCGGCGGCAAGCCGCGCGATCAGCGTTTCGTACTGGTTGGGAGCCCCGTTCATGGCGGCCTCGATCTCACACCTACACAGAGTGACCTTATTCAAAGGGTTTTAGACCAATGTTGGCAAGGAGGCAGCAAGCTTGAGCCCTTGAATCCGTTTACTTTCAGGTAACCTTAATGGGCAGGTCTCAAGGCAGTTGATTTTGCATCGCACAATGTGATATTGCACTGCACAATAGAACTTACAGGAGAGCGACCCATGGCGACGAATCCGAACCAGAACTACGAAATTCCGGCTGAAATGCGCGACTTTGCCGAAAAGAGCGTCGAGCAGGCCCGCAAGGCCATCGATGGCTTCATGGGCGCTGCCCAGAAGACCGTCGATACCTTCGAGGGCTCCGCGAACACGGTCCAGGCCAGCGCAAAGGACGCCACCCGCAAGACCTTCACTTACGCCGAGCAGAACCTGACGGCGGCTTTCGACCTCGCCCAGCGCATGGTTCGCGCCAAGGACGTCCAGGAAGCCATGCAGATCCAGGCCGAGTTCGTCCGCAGCCAGTTCGAGGCGATGCAGACGCAGATGAAGGAATTCGGCTCGATGGCCCAGAACGCCATGAAGCAGCCGGGCTCGAAGAAGTAAGCACCTTCCCTCAAGGACATCATCGCGAGGAAGCACGATGACGGAAACCAAGAAGACCAGGGCCCGCACTCCCAAGGGCGCCTCAGCCGATGCGCCGAAGGCGGATCTCATCGAACTGGCGGCAGAGCCTGTCGCCGCGCTGAGCGAGATCGCACCGGCGGAAGCCGCGCCTGCAAAGAAGGCCTCCGTCTCCACCGAGACAAAGACCAAGGAGAGCGAGCCCTTTACCTTCTCTCTCCGCGATCAGGGCGAGACGATCCGTCAGGCCGTGCGCGAGACGGTCGTTGCTTCCGCTCACGGCGTTCTCGAGGTGAACGACAAGATCATCCAGGCTTTGAGCGTTCAGGGCCATGCCGCCCTCGATCTCTGGCGCACGGCCATCGACAACTCCCGGCAGCCTGACGGCTTCAACGCCCAGACGGGTGCAGCGCGTCAGGCTTTCGAGACGGCTTCCGCCCATTGGAAGGATGTGGCCGAAACCACGGCCCGCTGGATGACGAAGAGCGCGGAGCCGCTGCAATCGGCGATCCTGCGGCAGGCGCGCTGATCGTCTGCTATCGAAAGTCAGCCTCATGCGATAAGGCTTGGTCATGACTGGCCAAGCCTTTTTTCATGCGCCCTCCCCTGTTCCCGCTGTGATCGCCGTCGTGATCCAAGAGGGCCGCGCACTTCTCGTGCGCAGAGCCAACCCGCCGGATGCAGGGCTTTGGGGTTTTCCAGGCGGCAAGATCGAATTCGGCGAGACGGTCATGGCCGCCGCGGCCCGCGAGCTTCTGGAGGAGACAGGCGTCACGGGCGAGGCTCAGGACGTCATCACGACGCTCGACATCCTCGTGCCCTCCGAGGATGGCGGCATCCATCACCATTATATTCTGATCGCCGTGCGCTGCCGCTGGCTGTCCGGCATTCCGCTCGCCGCCGACGATGCGCTCGAGGCGCGCTGGTTTCCTCTCGGCGAACTCGATCCCATAACGCTGCCCATGAGCGCGGATGTCGATGTGATCGCGAAGCGGGCGGAGACCATGAGCCGATCCGTCGGCAACACTTAAAGAGCTTGGAAAAAGACAAGAAAAAGCCCCGCCGAAGGCAGGGCGAAAGTTTCTTATGTCTCTAGGCTTTCGAGTCGGCTGGTCTAACTCAGAACGCCATCCCTACTCGAAAGATCTGCCATAGCAATCACCCAGGCGCCTCATGGTTTATGAGAAGTAAACGTTCATAAATCGTCAAGCATGACGCCAGCAAATCCAGGCAATCATATTGCAGAGGTACCCCTTTGGAGCTTATTACACCGGGGACAGGCAAGAAATGCCTAGCGTGTTTTGTTGTTCAAGAATGGAATGAATGTAATGCGTAACTCCTCTCTCGCTCTTCTCGCTGCCAGCGCAGCCCTTGCCATTGCCGCATCGACCGCCCAGGCAGCCGACCTTCCTTCGCGCTACGCTCCGGCTCCCGCCTACAACGCCATGCCCGTCTTCACGTGGAGCGGCTTCTATGCAGGCGTGAACGCCGGCTACGGCTGGAGCACCGGCACCAGCCGCTACTATGACCCGGCCTTCGGCGTGCCCGGTCGCGGCAAGGGCGGCTTCGTCGGCGGCGCTCAGGCAGGCTACAACTATCAGTTCGGCATGTTCGTCATCGGCGCCGAGACTGACCTCCAGTACGCCGCTGTCGGCAACAAGGGCTCGTCCTACGGCAGCACCTATTATGCCGGCGACTCGGACGGCTACTTCGGCACGATCCGCGGTCGCGCCGGTGTCGCTTTCGACCGCGCTCTCGTGTTCGGCACCGCAGGCTTCGCTTACGGCGACATCGGCGGCAACAAGGCCCTCGACACCGAGCTCGGCTTCCATCGCGGCAACAGCAACAACTGGGGCTGGACCGTGGGCGGCGGCGTCGAATACGCCCTCACCAACCAGTTCACCGCGAAGGTCGAAGGTCTCTACGTGAACCTCGACACCAGCGACAACTACACCCAGGCCGACCGCGTGAACATTCGCCGCGACACGGAATTCGGCGTGGTGCGCGCTGGCCTGAACTACAAGTTCAACTAAGCCATCAAGCATCTTAAAATTGAAAAGGCCCGGCGTTTTCGCCGGGCCTTTTTGTTTGCCGAAGGCTCGACTTCAGAGATCACACGATATTCCGTTGCTTCGATGAGACCCGCACGCCATTATGCTTTTTGAGGGTTGCATCGCGGCAAGGGACGACGTCATAATTTACCGCATTGACAACACTGGACATTCACCCTGCTTGAGCGCAGGACAGATCAAAACCAAGAATAATTTTTCTCAGTCCCTAGGCTGCGAATAGTTTCAAGAGTGCCGCTTCATGCGTCTTTGGGGTCATTCATGGCTGCGTCAGCGCTTATCCAGCACGCGTGAGCAGCTCCACATCCAGGATGAAACTCCCCTCTCCTTTGGGCTGTCGAACTATGCGCGCGCGTTCGTGGAAAGTACGTCGGACTGCCTTTTCTTCCTCGACAGCGATTGGCGCTTCATATTTTTCAATTCACGGGCTGCAACAGAGCTGAAATCCGGCACGGACATGCTCGGTAGCTGCATCTGGGAGAGATTTCCCGAAGCGCGCGACACGATCTTCGAAGAGAATTACCGCCGTGCCATGGCGGACCGCACGCAGCGGATCTTCGAAGCCTATTTCGAACCATTGTCGGCCTGGTATGAGGTGCAGGCAACGCCCGTGGGCAGCGACCTCATGGTGATCTTCCGCAACATCACCGAACGGCGCGCCGCCGACGAAGCCCTGCAGACCAGAGAGAGGCAGCTTGCCACCGTCTTCGGACAGACCATGGTGGGCATCCTGCACCGGGATCTCAATCATCGGGTGCTGATGGTCAATCAGCGCTATTGCGACATCGTGGGACGCAGCCGGGAGGAGTTGGACGGACTGCCGATGCGGGCCTTCACCCACCAGGAGGATATCGGTTGGAACACGGCCATCTTTCTGAAGCAGCTGGAAAAAGCCGAACCGTTCCAAATCGAGAAGCGTTATGTGCGCCCCGACGGCACAGCCATATGGTGCGCAGTCAATGTCAGCTTCGTGTGCGACGAGGCAGGACGGCCAGTCTCGACGATTACGGTCGCCGAAGATATCCACGACCGCAAGACGGCGGAAGACAAGGCGCGCGAGAGCAGAAACCTGGTTCAGGTTGTCATCGACAGCATCCAGGATCTGATTTTCGTGAAGAACCGGGAAGGCCGCTTCGTGTTCTCCAACCGCCGCTTGAGTGAAATCATCGGACCAGTCGAGGGAGCGGTCGACAGAGAAATCTTCTCGGACGATCCAACCGACATTCATCCCCAGTCCGACCGGCATGTGCTGGCCACGGGCGAGCCGATCACCATCGACGAAGTGATTTCCGTGCGGGGAACGCCCCGTCAATTCCAGACCGTGAAGGTGCCATGGCGACAGAATGACGAGATCGTCGGCGTGGTCGGCATCTCCCGCGACCTGACGGAGCGCCTGCAGGCAGAGGCCGATCTCATCGAGAGCAAGCGCCAGCTCGATACCCTCATCGATAACCTCCCGGGCCTTGTCTACCAGTGCAGCATCGCCGCTCCGTGGCCCTTCACCTTCATCAGCGAAGGCGCGGAAGCGTTGAGCGGTTACGCCGCCAGCGAATTTCTGGAGAACAAGCTCACCTGGGGCGAAATCATTCATCCGGATGATGTGCGAATGACCGAGGAAGCGATCCTGGAGAGCATTCCGAGGAAGCAGGTCTTCAACATCACGTACCGCATCACGACCCGAGCGGGGGAAGTCCGCTGGGTGGCCGATCGTGGGCAATGCATCTATGACGCCTCCGGCGAGCCGCTCTTCCTGGAGGGCATCATCAGCGACGTCACGGCGCAGAAGGAAGCCGAGGAGAAAATCATCTGGGCAGCCCATCACGATCACCTGACGCGATTGCCCAACCGCGCGCTTTTCCAGATCCGTCTGAACAAGGCCCTTGAGGAATCCACCGGCAAAGGACGCAAGCTCGGCCTGATGATCCTCGATGTGGACCACTTGAAAGAGATCAACGATACTTTGGGCCACGACGCAGGCGACGCGGTGTTGCAGGCGGTTGCAAATCGTCTGAGCGCAACTGTGCGCCCCATCGACACCGTTGCCCGCAATGGCGGCGATGAATTCGCCATCATCCTTCCCAACATCGACGGCGAGCAGGACGTCAAGGCCATCATCGCCCCGATCCTGGAGCAGTTGCAAAGACCCCTGCCCTATGCGGGGCGCATGCTCGATTGCCATGCCAGCATCGGCGCCAGCATCTGGCCGGATCACGCTGAGGAGACGGTCGACCTTCTCAAGCAGGCGGATGTTGCTCTCTACACGGCTAAAGCCACGGGCCGGGACAAGGTGATGATCTTCGAGCCGTCCATGCGAACGGAGGCTCAGCAGAAGGTAGAGATGCGCAACAATGCGCGCGGAGCCATCGATGCACGCAGCATCGAGCCCTTCTATCAACCCAAGGTCCACCTGTCCTCCGGCACGCTTGCAGGTTTCGAGGCGCTCCTCAGATGGCGCAATCCTCGCGCGGGCATCGAGCTGCCGGGCAGCATTCAGGCAGCCTTTGACGATCCGCATCTTGCGGTTGCCCTGAGCAAGCAGATGCACGACATGGTCTTCGGTGACATGCGCCGCTGGCTACAGGACGGCGTTGCCTTCGGACATGTCGCCATCAATGCGTCCGCAGCTGAATTCAGAGGCATGGAGTTTGCAGACCGCATTCTGGAGCGTCTGCGGACGGCTGACATTCCGAACCATTGCCTCGAGATCGAGGTTACCGAGACGGTGTTCCTCGGCCGGGGCGCGGAATATATCGAGAAGAGCCTGCGCATGCTGAGCGAGGAGGGCGTGAAGATTGCGCTCGACGATTTCGGAACGGGCTATGCCTCGCTCTCGCATCTCAAGCAGTTCCCGGTCGACATCATCAAGATCGACCGCTCCTTCGTGAACGACCTCGCAGGCAATCCCGACGATCCCGCAATCCTTCAGGCCGTTCTCGGGCTGGGCAAGAGCCTTGGAATCGTCACGGTCGCGGAAGGCGTGGAAACGGCCGTGCAGGCTTCGTTCCTGAGAAGCCAAGGCTGCGACATCGGCCAGGGTTTTCTTTTCGGCATGGCAAGCCCGAGCAGACTCATCCCGGACCTGGTGTCCTCCTGGAACCCGCGTCAGCTCAACATCCCCGAACTCGACGGATTGTTTCCAAAAGCCAGGAAGAGACGCGGATAGCGTTTAACGCGAGGATCTTTTCCGACGCGCCATATCCGTCTCGCTCTGCTTGAGAGCAAGGAGGCGCCTGGCCGCCGTGCCTCCCGATTCCGAGGCGTAGAGCCTGTCGTTCAGTACCTCGATTTGCCAGCGCTGAAATTCGAGCAGCGCTTTCAGCCCCCGGACGTGGGCTCTGAGTTCGAGGGCATCTTGCAAGGGTTCTGGTCCGCAAGTTTTCATGGGACCACCCCTGATGGCTTTGGGATGAATCATGGCTGAATGCGAAACTTCAAAGGGAATCGAAGTCGTGTAAGGCAATGGAGACGGATCGACAGGAATTTGTCTGCCGCTCGGAACGAGGTCCGACCAGCATCGCGACGCAATGACTGAAGGCTGGCATGAAGAGGAAAACAGGTCACGAAAGAGCCCGTTGGCGACACGCTTCCCGCTCTTAATGGAACTGTCTTACATTTGACGCGCGAGCGCAAGGCGCACCTTGCCGCATAGCCAAGCTTTTCGACATAACGTTTCGCCCAGGAACCCCGGCTCATGCCTGGCTGTTGGAGAAACTGACACAAGAGTTTGAGGAGAAAGCTCCATGCCCGACAAGCACCACGAAGCGGAAGCAGAAAAGATTCTTGCTGCACTCGCCAAAAAGGATCAGGCAGCGGCACTGCAGACACGTCTTCTTCTTGCGCAAGCGTTGGAGCAGGCCGAACAGCGTGGCCGCGAGATGTTTGCAAACCTTAAAGAATCGAGCGGCTAAGCTTTCTCCACAACTGAGAGCTTTTCTTCCTGCGACATCGACGGCAGGAACGGGTCACGGATCGCGCACGTTGCCTTCATGTGTGATATGGCACAGCGGCAAGACCTCGGGCGTGGTGATCTCCGGGCGTTGGAGGACAGATCGATGCGAGCCTTGGTAGTGGCATCCCTGCTCAGCACTCTCGGAATCTTTTCAGCTCACGCCGAGGAGGCTAACACGCGTGTTGCCGCCATGCCCTATTCCGAGTGCCTTTCCATTATTGCAGAGACGGCTCAGGAAATGGGTGAGGCCCCGGTTCAGCTCGTCAACAATGACGAGGAAACGACCGTGCGGATCAATGCCTCTGACGGTTTCGTCACGGTCTCTTGCAGCCGTGCCGACAAGATCGTTCTGACCAAAAGTCCGGTTCCGGAAGCGGCCGGAATGACGGCGGCCCGATAAGTCAGCTGGTGCTCAGACTCTTGGTTGCGCAAACTCCGATCACGACCTGATAATCGGGATCACGGATCTTGAGTTCATCCTCCTTGAGGTCTTCGCTCGCCAAGCCGTGCAGAAGAGCGACTGCGGCAACAATGTTGCCGTAAGTGTCCAGCGAAATATTTTCCTTGGAAAAAGCTTCCTCGAAGATTCTCTGGCCGCTTGCGCTCGTGAAGCGCCAGAAATCGCCCCATTTCTCCATATCGATGCGACTGATCTGTGTAATCCCTGGCAATGTCGCGATAACGCACCCGCCCGGCTTGAGAATGCGATGCAGCGTTTGAACCGCGGCCGGAAGGTCGTAGATCATCTGCATCGTTTGAGTGAAGATGATGCAATCAAAGGACTCGTCGGCAATGTGAGGCGCATCGGTCAGATCGGCAACGATGGTTGCGCAAGGATTTCCCGGCACGGCGTGAAGCACATCGATGGATGTCACCTTCCCGTTCCCGAAACGCTTTGTGTAGGTATCCTCAGCAATCTCGAGGACGGCTCCCTGGATGCGCGGGGCATTGCGCTCGAGATAGTCTTCGATGAACACGCGGTCGACGGGCTTGCCACGGTCGTAACCGAACCAGCGGCTGACCGGAATCGGACGGCGCAGAGTAGCCCAATCGACCGATCCAATGGGGGGTTCCGTCATAACCCTCAGCACATACTCGCCCAAGCCAAAGCCAGCCGCACGCCGTAGCAAAGGCCTGATGAAAGGTTTGCTGATCATAGAGAGCCCCGCCTAAAGATACCGAAGTTCGATAGGTTTGTTCGATGTTATCAGCGTTCGGATGGGGCGAACTGTCAACATACCTCTATTTTGCCATACCTCGCTTTTGCCAAAGCAGGTGACTGAAACCTCCTCGAGTAACGGCACAGGCGACAACCGCAATTGATCCCGCTACTCCCGAAGAGCTTGGCAGTATCGGAGGCTTTCTGAAACAGGCGGTGCCATCTCAAAGCCATGAAGCGCTCATGGCAATAAAAAAGGCCAGGGCATCGCGCCGCTGACCTCGGTCTGTCCCTCGAAGAGGATGGTACAGCCGCCCCGGCTCGAACGGGGGACCCCCAGATCCACAATCTGGTGCTCTAACCAACTGAGCTACGGCTGCACGTGAGGCAGGGTGTAATCGCGGCTGCGATCAATTTCAAGGCTTCTTTGCGGTCGCAGGGGCAGAAATGATAACGGCGGACCAAAGGGCCCGCCGTTTCAAAGGGTTAGACCGAAAAGCCTTACTCGGCCGAGGCTCCGGCGGCCTTGAGGACCGGGGTCCAACGGGCCACTTCGCTGTCGACGAGCTTTTGGAGGCCTTCTGGGGTCTTCTCCTCGGCGCTCGGCAGAACGCCGCCCAGCTCCAGCAGGCGCTTCTTGGTGTTCTCGTCGTCGAGAGACTTCACGAGAGCCTCATTGAGCTTCTTCACCACATCCGGGGGCGTGCCCTTCGGAGCGAACACGGCATTCCAGGCGCTGACCTGATAATCGCCGAGGCCGGCTTCCTTGGTGGTGGGCACGTTCGGCAGAACGGGCGAACGCTCAGGAGTCGCGATGGCGAAGGCCTTGATGTTGCCGCCCTGGATCTGCGGAGCCACGTTGACGATCTGGTCGGTCATGTAATCGACCGTGTTGGCCATGAGATCGTTCAGGGCCGGGCCCGTGCCGCGATAGGCCACCATGGTGGGTTTCACCTTGATGATCGAATTGAACAGGATACCCGTCGAGTGGGAGACCGAGCCCACGCCTGCATGGGCCATGTTCACCTTCTCGGCATTGGTCTTCATGTAGTCGAGGAAGCCCTTCAGATCGTTGGCCGGGAAGTCCTTCTTGGCCACGATGACAATGGGCGTGCCTGCGGCCATGCCGATGGCGGCGAAATCCTTCGTCGGATCGTATTTAAGATTGGGATAGAGGGCGGGAGCAGCGCCGTGCGTGCCCATGTGACCCATCATGATGGTGTAGCCGTCGGGCTGCGACTGGGCAGCACGGGTGATGCCCGTGGTACCGCCTGCTCCTGCCACGTTTTCGATCACGATCTGTTGACCGAGCGTGCGGGACATGTGGTCGGTCACGATACGGGCTACGACATCCGTCGGTCCACCGGCCGCGAAAGGCACGATCATGGTGATCGGGCGCGTCGGATAGTTCTGAGCCTGCGCGCCCGTTGCGGCGAGACCGGCCACAGCGGCGAGAGCCAATGCGATTTTCTTCATCAAGTTCCTCCCTAGGAAAGTTATGGGCTTACATTGTGGGCAGCATGGCCCCGAAGGCAAGCTACTCCGTGAACACCTCGTCCCTCCCCTTTCGTATGGAGGGCAGGAGCGCGATGACCAGCAGAATTGCGGAAACAGCGAGCAGGCCCGCGCTGACCGGGCGCTCGATGAAGGTTTCCAGAGACCCGCGCGAGATGATGAGCGCGCGGCGCAAATTCTCTTCCATCAGCTTGCCCAGCACGAAGCCGAGCAGCATGGGAGCAGGCTCGAAGCCGAACTTCATCAGCGTGTAGCCGACGAGCCCGAAGAGCGCGATGAACATCACGTCCGTCGGTAGCGAGTTGATGGAGTAGATGCCGATGCAGCAGAACATCAGGATCGCTGGGAACAGCAGGCGATAAGGCACCTTCAGCAAACGCACCCACATGCCGACGAGCGGCAGGTTGATGATGAGCAGCATCAGGTTGCCGACCCACATGGAAGCGATCATGCCCCAGAACAGGTTCGGGTTCTTGGTCATGACCTGTGGGCCCGGGATGATGCCGTGGATCGTCATGGCGCCGACCATGAGTGCCATGACCGCATTTGGCGGAATGCCAAGCGTGAGCAGCGGAATGAACGAGGTCTGCGCGCCCGCATTGTTGGCGGATTCAGGCCCTGCTACGCCTTCGATGGCGCCGCGGCCGAAGCGGCGCGGATCCTTCGCGAGCTTCTTCTCCAGCGTATAGGACGCGAACGGCCCGAGCACGGCGCCGTTGCCGGGCAGGATGCCGAGAATGGCGCCGATGATCGTGCCGCGGATCGCAGGCTTGTAGGCTTGCTTGAAGTCGTCCTTGTTCGGCAGCAGACGTCCGATGGACTGGCGCACCACGTCGCGATGCTCGGTATGGTCGAGATTGCGCATGATCTCGGCGATGCCGAAGATGCCCATGGCGAGCACCGCGAAATCAATACCGTCAGACAGGAACGGAAGACCGAAGGTCATGCGCTCCTCGCCCGTCTCGAGATCAAGACCGACCGTGGAGAGCAGAACGCCGACGAGGATCATCGCGATGGCTTTGAGAATGGAGCCGCGTGCAAGCACCACAGCGAAGACAAGGCCCATCACCATGAGCGAGAAATACTCGGTCGGCCCGAAGAGCAAAGCGAGACCGGTGAGCGGTGCGCCGAGCGCCGCGATGACGAGGGTTGCCACCGTGCCTGCAAAGAACGAACCGATGGCGGCAACGCCGAGCGCCACGCCGGCGCGGCCCTGACGCGCCATCTGGTGCCCGTCGAGAGCGGTTACGACGGAGGTCGCCTCGCCTGGAATGTTGACGAGGATCGCGGTGGTCGAACCGCCGTATTGCGCGCCGTAATAAATGCCCGCGAGCATGATGAGCGCGCCGGTCGGATCGAACCCGAAGGTGATCGGCAGCAGCATGGCGATGGTCGCGATCGGACCGACGCCGGGCAGAACGCCGATCAGGGTGCCGACGAGACAGCCGAGAAAGGCGAGAAGGATGTTCTGCAGGGTGAGAGCGACGGAAAAGCCGAGGCTCAGGTTGGAGAGAAGATCGCTCATCAGATTCTCCCGCTATGGTCGGCAACGTCGATGGCGGTCTTGCGCGAGCCCCGCGTGGTGAAGAAAACCACGAGCGCGGCCACGACCAGAACAGCTGCCATGAGCCGCATGATCGCCTTTTGCGACCAGTCGGCCGGAAAGAGGCTTGCCATCGCTTGCGGGAAAATCGGGATAGGCAGGTTCAGGAGATCGCCGAAAAGCACCATGCAGAAAGGCGTCAAGCTGAGCGCCAGGATGAGAAGATCCCTGAAGCGCGCCTCATTCGTCGCATAGCCGCCGAGAATGATGGCGAGCGGCCCGGCCACCAGAACGCCGAGGCCCGGAATGGTGAGCGAGCCGAGGGAGAACGGCCTGATCGTCACGGCGAAGGCCAGGATCGCAAGAATAACGAAGAAGGGACCGCGCAGGCTCCAGCGCTCAAGCGGCTCGCCGTCGCGAATGAAGGCGAAGGCGATCAGGGCCAAACCCGACAGGCCGACGCCGATGGCGAGCCAGCGCGGCAGCATGGCCGGACCCATGGCGTTCAGGGTGCCCTGGTCGAGATCCCGCGTGAGCCAGAGCGCCAAGGCGGCAAGCGCGATGAGCAGGATGCCGCCGGCGATCCCTTGCGGTGCGCGAACCGGCCCACGGTGCCCGGAAACGCCCGAGCCTTCGTGAGAAGCAGGCATGAATGACCTCCCGATGGGCGCCAGAAGCGCCCTCATTTTTCCGCTCGATTTGTGCCCAAGGCCTGGGCCCTGATCAAGCTTTTGTCGTCAAAACCCCAAGGCTTCTCAACAGATGCCCCGTCCACCTTTGACCCGCCCCGTGGAACGAAGCGTGGCAAAAAACCTTATATGGCACAGGCGCATCATTGGAAGCATGGGCGGCATGACTTGATAGACTGACCCAGGTTGGCTAGATGATCGCCCTTATAGCCAGGCCGGGCCCCTCTGGTCGCTCATACTTTGGGCGGCGATGTCGGACTGGATGAACCAGGGTGGCCTGGATTCGTTCAGGAAGACGGTTGAGCCTGCATCATGCGCAAGGGCCGTCAATCCGGCCACGCCGATGCGGGACAAGCGTCTCCTTGAGAGTATCGCACGCGCTGCTCTTCAATCGCCAACGAGGCACCGCATGTTTGAGCTCTCCCAATTTTTCCCTCCCGAGATCGTAGCCTTCCTGATGGTGGTCGGCATCGACCTGGCACTGGCCGGCGACAACGCCATCGTCATCGGCCTTGCCGCTGCGGGCCTGCCCAAGGAGCAGCGCAACAAGGCGATCCTGCTCGGCGTTCTCGCGGCCACGGTTCTGCGCATCATCTTCGCCCTCATCACGACGCAGCTTCTGGCGATCGTGGGCCTGTTGCTCGCCGGTGGCATCCTGCTGCTGTGGGTCTGCTGGAAGATGTGGCGCGAGCTGCGCACCACCCACGAGCAGGAAGAGGCCGCCGAAGAGGCGCTTGAAGGCAAGGACCTCAACGAGGACGGCACCATTGCCGGCGGCGCTCCGCGCAAGACCTTCTCTCAGGCAGCCTGGCAGATCGTGATCGCCGACGTGTCGATGTCCCTCGACAACGTGCTCGCCGTGGCCGGCGCGGCACGCGAGCATCCTTACATTCTGGCCTTCGGCCTTCTTCTCTCCATCGCCCTCATGGGCATCGCCGCTTCCTACATCGCCCGCCTGCTCCAGCGTTATCGCTGGATCGCCTATGTGGGGCTGGCGATCATTCTCTACGTGGCGCTCAAGATGATCTACGAGGGCTTCCATGAGATTTATCCGTTCCTGAACGGTGCGGTCGGCTAAGAACGCTTCGATACTCAACCTTCGTCACCATTGACGGCGGGGATGCTGGAGGGCAGAGAGCTTAATTCTCATGTCCTCCTCGCCCCGCCCTTTCTTTTCCATGGCAGGCTTTCGCCACGGCGCGCGTGCCTCGCTGCCTGCTTTTCCCGGCTTCATCATGTTCGCCGTCGCCTTCGGCACGGCCGCGTCCCAGAAGGGATTGTCCTTCGCGGAAGCCGTGGGGTTGAGCGCCTTCGTCTATGCCGGCGCGTCCCAGATGGTGGGTCTCGAAATCTGGCAGAAGGTTTGGACGCCAACCACCATTCTCACCATCATGACGGTCACCGCCGTCGTGAATTCGCGCATGATCCTGCTGGGCGCGACGCTCCAGCCGTGGCTGCGCAACGAGCCCCTCGCCCGCAGTGCGCTCAATCTCTTTCTCATCACGGAAGCAGGCTGGCTCATCGGCACGCGTTACTACAACGAGGGCGGACGCGATGTGGGCGTGCTTCTCGGCGCGGGTGTCATTCTCTGGGTCGTGTGGCTGATCGCGACCATCGTCGGTTTCTTCGCGGGCGCGCTCGTGCCCGAGCCTAAGACCTTCGGCCTCGATCTCGTGATGCCGATCTTCTTCAGCGTCATGCTGGTGCCGCTCTGGAAAGGCGCCCGCCCTGCCCTTCCCTGGCTTGTGGCGGGCATCGTGTCATTCATCACGCACGCCCTGCTGCCGGGCTACGGCTACATCGTCGCCGGCGCACTCGCGGGCGTCATTGCAGGGATGCTGATCGAATGAGCGAGTTCATCGCAAGCCCGTGGGGCGCCGCCGTCGCCATTGCGGGCATGACGCTCGTCACGTTCCTGTGCCGCATCGCGGGCGTGGTTCTCATGAGCCATGTGCGGATCACGCCGCGCGTCGAACGCGGACTTCGCGCATTGCCGGGCTCCATCATTCTCGCAACGATCCTGCCCGTTGCCATCGACAACGGATGGCCTGCGCTCGTAGCACTTGGCGCCGCCATCACCGTCATGGCCGTAACGCGCATCGATCTCCTCGGTCTCGCCGCGGGCCTAGGCACCCTCTCCGTGATCCGGGCTCTTCTGTGAACTCTGCTTGAGCCGCATGCGAATGCGATACATCAGGCCGTCGCGAATGTTGCGATAAGCATCGAGCATGTGTTCGCGCGAACCTTGCGTGATCGTCGGGTCCGGCGTCGGCCAATATTCCACATCCGCCGCGATGGTGCGCGTCAGTTCGAGCGCAGCGTGATGCGCCTCCGGCGAGAGGGTGATGATGAGATCGAAGTTCAATCCCTCCCACTCCTCAAGCTCCTCCAGCGTGCGCGGCTTGTGCTTGGAAGCATCGATTCCGATTTCTGAGAGCGTGGACACCATGAAGCCGTCCGGCTCGCTTTTGCGCACGCCTGCGGATTGCACATAGATGGACTTGCCGAAGTAGTGGCGCGCAATCGCCTCGGCCATGGGCGAACGGACGGAATTCATCGCGCAGACAAACAGAACCGAATGGATTCGTCTCAAAGGCGCGCCTTCCACGCGTCAGCCCTTCCAGTGAAGCGCGAAGATCAGCGTGAACAGGCGGCGTGCCGTGTCGAAATCGACCATGAGCTTTCCGTCGAGACGCTGCCGCAACACCTCGGCCGCCTCGTTGTGCAGCCCCCTGCGCCCCATGTCGATGGCCTCGATCTGCGCGGGCGATGCGGAGCGGATAGCCTGGTAATAGCTGTCGCAGATCATCTCGTAATCGCGGATCACCTTTCGGAACGGCGTCAGCGACAGATGATGCGAAACAAGATGCGCGCCGTCCTGCGATGAAACCTCCAAGCAGAGTTTTTTCTCGATCAGCGAGATGCGCAGCACATAAGGGCCGCCGTCATAGTTCGGCAGCGAGAAGGTGTTCTCCTCGATAATGTCGTAGATGGCGATGGCCCGCTCATGCTCCTGATCGGGATTGCCGCGGCCGATGGATGCCTCGTCGAGGGTGACCGCCACCAGGCGGTGCCCCTCCTTGCTTGTGCTCGACATCCCCCCTCCGCAAAGCCTCACAGGTTCAGGCGGATCGCCACGGACCTTGCATGCCCTTCCAATCCCTCAGATCGCCCAAGCGCGATGGCTGCGGGGCCGAGCGCCCTCAAGGCTCCCGGATCGCATTTCAGGATCGAGGTTCGCTTCATGAAGTCAAGCACCCCCAGGCCGGATGAGAACCTGGCCGAACGCGCCGTGGGGAGAACGTGGTTGGGGCCGCCCACATAATCGCCGATGGCCTCGGGCGTGTGGCTGCCGAGGAAGATGGCGCCCGCGTTGCGCACCTGGGAGGCCAGCTCGTCCGCATTTTCGGCTTCGATCTCGAGATGCTCGGGCGCGAGGCGGTCGACGAGCGGGATGGCGTTCTCGAGCCTGTCGATCAGGATGATCGCGCCGTAATCGCGCCAGCTCGCACCGGCGATCTCCGCCTTCGGCAGCGTCTGGAGCTGCTTTTCGACCGCCTTCTCGACGGCATCGGCGAGAGGGGCGCTGTCGGTGATCAGGATCGATTGCGCGGCGGGATCGTGCTCGGCCTGGGCCAGAAGATCGGCGGCGATCCAATCGGGATTGGCGTGGGAATCCGCGAGGATGAGCACCTCGGAGGGGCCGGCGATCATGTCGATGCCCACCTGCCCGAACACGCGGCGCTTGGCGGCGGCCACATAGGCGTTGCCGGGGCCTACGATCTTGGCGACAGGGGTCACGCTGTGAGTGCCGTAGGCCAGAGCCGCGACGGCCTGCGCCCCGCCGATGCGGAACACCTCGTCGACGCCGGCCAGGCGCGCGGCAGCCAGCACGAGCGGATTGGTCTCACCGCGTGGGGTCGGCACCACCATGGCGATGCGCGGAACGCCCGCGACCTTCGCCGGAACGGCATTCATGAGCACGGAGGACGGGTAGCTCGCGCGGCCGCCCGGAACGTAGAGGCCGACGGATTCGATGGCCGTCCAGCGCCAGCCGAGCGTGACGCCCAAGGCATCGGTCGTCAGGGAATCTTCAGGCCGCTGCGCGCTGTGGTAGGTCTCGATGCGCTGCTTCGCGAGGGATAGCGCCTCGAGCGCCTCTTTCGGGCACTGGGCTTCAGCCGCGTCGATCTCCGCGTCGGAGATCCTTAGCGTCTCGGGCTGAAGCGCCAAGCCATCGAAGCGGTAGGTGTAGTCGATGAGAGCCTCGTCGCCCTTGACCACCACATCCTCGATGATGGCGCGCACCGCCTGGTCCACATCCTCAGACACTTCGCGCTTGGCCGACAGCAAAGCGGCAAAGGACGAAGGAAACGAGGCGTCCCGCGCATCGAGCCTTTGAACCATCACAGGCGCTCCGCCGGCGAAAGGTCTTCGTGCTCGGGGCGGCTCTCGGCGGCCCAGACGGGGCCAATGTCTTTCATCTGCATTTCAACGCACTCCAGGTCCACCTGGATGGCTCCGCCGTCGGCAAAGATCAAGGTGGCCGTGCCGGAAGGAGCCTCTCCTCCCTCGAATGCAATGGCGAGAAGGTTAAGAACGGCATCCTTGTTGGACTGGTCGATGCCGCGCACGCGCACCGCCTTCACATGCTCGAAATGCATGCAGGTCAGGCGGCGCTGGGGGGTGGAGGCTTCCCAATCGTACCGGCGCGTCTGGATCGCGAAGCGGCGCTCCTTGGGGAGGTAGACGATGTCACCGACCCGCAGCAGCGAATCCTGCAGGTGGGCCGAGATGACGGCAAGGTCTTCCGGGTCGAACGCAACGAGTTTCAGGAGGTCCATGGTCTGCCAACCTATGTTGAACTTTAACGTTTAGGTAGAGAGCCCCGGTTCTCCCCGCAACCTTTTCAGGTCAGCACGGGTTCAGCTTTCAGCCCTTATCGTATCCGAAATCATCACGAAGGAGACGCCGGATGAAATCTGTTCTGCTTGCAGCCCTGGCGACCGTGGCCCTCGCCGGCCCGGCCTCGGCCCAATATTATGAAAGGTATTACGGTGAGCCCGCCCCGCCGTCCCAAGGCGACGCAAGGGCGGAGCGGATGCAGCGGATGCCGCGCTACGACTATTATGAAGAGCGCTCGGACTACGGCTACGGCCCCAGGCGCGGCCGGGAATGGCGCGAAGACCGGTACTATGCCCAGCCGAGGCGCGACAGGTACCGCCAGGCTGAACGGTTCGGCAGCCTCTGCGTGACGTCTCGCGGCAGCTGCGGGTATCCGCAATCCCTGCGGTCGGGGGCTCGGTGCAGCTGCGACATCCCGGGATTCGGGCTCAAGCGCGGCAATATTCAGAGATGATGCAAAAAGCGGAGGCCTTGGCCTCCGCTTTTTTTGTCCGATGCTTTAGCCCCGCAGGCGCTCGATCTCGGCGCCGCAGCGGGCGAGTTTGGCCTCAAGGGCCTCGAAGCCGCGATCAAGGTGATAGACGCGGTTGATGGTGGTCTCCCCGTCCGCCACGAGGCCGGCGATGACCAAGGACACGGAGGCGCGAAGGTCGGTCGCCATCACGGGCGCGCCTTTCAGGTTCGGCACGCCGTCCACATAGGCGCTGTCGCCGTCGAGGCGGATCTGGGCTCCGAGGCGCGCCAGCTCCTGCACGTGCATGAAGCGGTTCTCGAAGATGGTCTCGCGGATGCGCGAAGTGCCGTTGGCGCGGGTCATGAGGGCCATGAACTGGGCCTGCAGGTCCGTCGGGAAGCCTGGGAACGGATCGGTCGTTATGTCCACGGCCTGGATACCGTTGCCGTTGCGGCGGATGCGGATGCCGCTATGGGTTGGCGACACCTCGGCCCCAGACTGGCTCAGCACATCGAGCGCGGCCTGGAGATATTCGGGACGGGTGTTTTCCAGCACCAGATCGCCGCCGGTCATGGCGACCGCCATGGCATAGGTGCCGGTCTCGATGCGGTCGGGCATCACGTCATGGGACGCGCCGTTGAGCTTGGCCACGCCCTCCACCACGATCTCGGAGGTGCCGTGGCCCGTGATCTTGGCGCCCATCTTGATGAGGCATTCGGCCAGATCCACCACCTCGGGCTCGCGGGCGGCATTGCGGATCACCGTCGTGCCTTGAGCAAGGGTCGCGGCCATCAGGGCGACATGGGTGCCGCCCACGGTCACTTTGGCGAAATCGATCTCGGCGCCCCGAAGGCCCTTGGGAGCTGTGGCGACCACATACCCGCCTTCGATCTCGATGGCAGCGCCCAGCTTGGCCAGCGCCATGATGAGCAGGTCCACCGGACGCGTGCCGATGGCGCAGCCGCCGGGCATGGACACCTTGGCATGGCCGAAGCGGGCCACCAGCGGGGCGATGACCCAGAAGCTGGCGCGCATGGTCGAGACCAGCTCGTAAGGAGCACAGGTGTCGATGATGTTCTTGCCTGTCATGCGGATCGTCTGGCCGGTCTCGGAGGATTGGCCCGGACGGCGGCCGGCGATGGAATGGTCAACCCCGAAATTGCTCATGATGCGCAGGAGCGAGGAGATATCCGCGAGCCTCGGCACGTTGCCGAGCTCGAGCGTTTCCTCCGTCAGCAGGCTTGCGATCATGAGAGGCAGGGCCGCATTCTTGGCGCCGGAAATCGGGATCAACCCGTTGAGAGGCGCGCCGCCCCGGATGCGAATGCGATCCATGAAATAGTATTCCCTTGTTGCGAGAGCCTTAAGCTATGCGGATTTTACGCATTATAGGCTAGTCGGACGGCTTGTCGCGCTCAGCCGAGCCATCCGAGGCTCCGTCGGCTTTGGCCGCCTGCTGCCGCCCGCGCGCCTGAGCCTTACGTTTTCTCAGATTTTCCTTTAAAGCCGCCTTAAGACGCTCGGCTTTGTCTTGCGATTTCACGTCAGTCATGGTTCACGCGACCCATCGTCGCCTTTTCCATTAAAGGCTTCGCAAGCGGCCCTCAACCGCAATATCCCTGATCCCGGCTTTGACCAGGATCAATGCCTTCTGGCATAATGCGAGAATAATCCCCGGGCATAGTATTGCCCACCCGGTGAGATGATGAATTATCAGGACTTCTTCACGTCAGCCCTCGACCGTCTCCAGACGGAGCGCCGCTATCGTGTTTTTGCGGATATTGAACGCAAGGCGGGCCAGTTCCCCCAGGCCATCTGGCACAGCCCCGAGGGGCCGAAGCCCATCACGGTCTGGTGCTCGAACGATTATCTGGGCATGGGCCAGAGCCGGGACGTAACCCGAGCCATGGTGGAGGCCGCATGGCGGCTTGGCACCGGCGCCGGCGGCACCCGCAACATTTCCGGCACCAGCCACCCCATCGTGGAGCTGGAGGCGGAACTCGCCGACCTCCACGGCAAGGAGGCAGCCCTCGTCTTCACTTCGGGCTACGTGTCGAATCAGACCGGCATCTCGACCCTGGCCAAGCTCATTCCCAACTGCCTGATCCTGTCGGACGCGCTCAACCACAATTCCATGATCGAGGGCGTGCGCCAGTCGGGCTGCGACAAGGTGATCTTCCGCCACAACGACCTGGATCACCTGGAAGAGCTGCTCCAGGCCGCCGGTGACCGGCCCAAGCTGATCGTGTTCGAGAGCGTCTATTCCATGGACGGGGACATCTCCCCCATCCACGCCATCTGCGACCTGGCCGAGCGCTACAACGCCATGACCTATATCGACGAGGTTCATGCGGTGGGCATGTATGGCCCCCGCGGCGCCGGCATCGCCGAGCGCGAGGGCGCCATGCACCGGATCGACATCATCGAGGGCACGCTTGCCAAGGCTTTCGGGGTCATGGGCGGCTATCTCACCGGCACCAAGGCTGTCATGGACGCGATCCGCAGCTTCGCCCCCGGCTTCATCTTCACCACCGCCCTCCCCCCGGCGGTGGCCGCAGCCGCCACGGCCTCGATTCGCCATCTCAAGGTCTCCTCCCAGGAGCGTGAGATGCAGCAGCGCCAGGTGGCCCGCGCCAAGCAGGTGCTGAGCGGCCTCGGCCTGCCTCTCATGGAGACGGCGACGCATATCGTTCCGGTGATGGTGGGCGATGCGGAGGCCTGCAAGGCCGCCTCGGACCGCCTGCTGGAGAAGCACGGCATCTATATCCAGCCGATCAACTACCCCACCGTGCCCCGCGGCACGGAGCGCCTGCGCATCACCCCCGGTCCCTTCCACACCGACGCCCATATCAACGCTCTGGGCGCCGCTCTTGTGGAGGTCTGGACGGCTCTGGGTCTCCCTCTCGGCACAAAAGCGCAGGCAGCTGCATAAAAGATCGATTTCAATCTTGCGCAGTGGGCCGCGCTGTGGCAGTAAGCGGCCCTCTTCGTTGGCGGGCTGCCGTAGCTCAGTGGTAGAGCACTCCCTTGGTAAGGGAGAGGTCGAGAGTTCGATCCTCTCTGGCAGCACCAGCGAAGCGCCTTGAAGCAAGGCGTGCGGCTCTCGTGTCGAGCCGAGTATTCCCTCTGCATTTGAACGTTTCATTCATGCGCGCCTCATTCGGCGCGCCGTTTGGCATGCGCGTTATTATTCTGAGCGGCGACCCGCACGGCACCACAGCACCGTGAATCGCCCAGATGTGGAATCGAAATAGCCAATCCTTAGCCCAGGGGGATGCTGCCGTTAAACCTCACTGGCGCAAGCTGCGAATGTTTCTGCCGTCATAAGCGCTGGCGTTTCGGCTCCACTCGGCGACCTCGATGCGATTTCGTCCGGATCGCTTCGCCAGGTAAAGCGACGTGTCGGCGTCTGAATATACCTGCTCCAATTCTTCGCCGGGTTCGCGATACGCGACGCCTGCAGACAGCGTCACGTGAATCCGCTGGCCGCCTGCCAGGATAGTCGTTCTCTCAACCTCCTTGAGCAGTCCCTGCAAAGCCACGACCACTTGTTGCGTTGACGCATCGGGCGCGATCAAGGCGAACTCCTCTCCGCCGAAACGGCCGACCATTCCGAAGGTCGCGAGATGCGTCGTCATGATTCTTCCGATCGTTTGCAGAACGACATCGCCGATCTGATGGCCATAGGTGTCATTGACGATCTTGAATCGATCAATGTCCACGAGTGCCATGACCATGGGCAGCGCAGCGGAAGCCTCGGCGGTTTCCGTCAGGAAGCGTCGGTTCGGCAGGCCCGTCAGCATATCGTGACGCGCCTGATGATCGCTGTCGCGCTCAGAGCGCATGGTCGAAACCAGCATTCCACAAAGCCGGTAGACGGCCTTGCTCATCGCATAGAGATAGAATGGGATCTGAAGCGCCGTCAGGAGCATGATCGGCTCGCCGGAGAGGATGGCGCCGAGACAGATCGGACCAAAGCTCAAAACGATCATTGCAGTCGCCAACCGTGGCGCCGCGAAATTACGAAAGCAGATGCCGCCCATCATCGCGGCCGATGAGAGGCACGCCAACGCAGCGATGACCCAATCGCCGCTCAAGATGCTGATGAAGCCGCCGACGCCGACACTGGCGGCCCAAACAAGCGCCAGCGCGAGGTAGAGATCCGTCGGCGTTTCGCGCCCTTCCCTCGCGGCCTTATAGGCAATCACGATCAGAGAGGTTCGTATCAACAGCAGCAGAACCTCGAATGCAAACCATGCCAGGAAGGCAGGCTCCGGACGCCGTGCCGCGATCACGCCCGCAACCAGTACGGTATTGGCCACGCCTCCAATGAAGATCGGCAAAGTCCCGTAAAGGCTTGAAATCAGCGCAGCGCGAATTTCGAAGGGCGCATCCTGGTTGGGATCGGCGAGCCATTGCATCAGGTGCGACTTGGGTAGGCTGAAGGTTCGATCCCTGTACATCATCGATGCAGCCCCCTGCCGCTTAAGCTATTCAGTTACGCGACACAGAACCTCGATTCTCAGATTTCAGCGCGCCACTGCGCTTTCTGACATGACGCAAGGTAAAATCAACCCAGGAATGACTTCATAAGTTGCCCTCCCGATGCCATGCGCTGTCTCTCGGAGTGTCACCGCAACGCCAGCCTATTTAAATGTATAGGCCGCGAACACACAGTTGCAGCGCTCCACTGCTCCGCAATGACGACATGCGCATCCCTACTGCGTCACGTTGTCCAAAGTAATCCAGACCGAAAATTCGTCGCTATTACATTGAAGGAAACTAGGCTAAAGTTCTCACGCTCGAAAACAGAAAAGCAAGACGAGCATATTTTTGGAGCGGGCAGACATGATGCATTTTTCATCGACATCTTAAGCTTTGGTCGCGTGGCCGATTTTGGGCATGCGCATATTCGGCCAGTCATATTTTCAGCCCGTTAAGGGCGATGTCCGAGCATTTTTCATCCCGCAGAGTTCAGCGGGCCACTTTCATTGATTGACGCAACAATGTCTTCCACTTTGATAGCCAGCAGCCCCAGCAATATCTACGTCAGCGCTCTGCTCGGTGGCACGAAATGGGCCACGAACAGCCTGACCTACAGCTTTCCGGCCTCAGCATCTTCTTACGGCTACTCCTATGGTTCCGGCGAAGCGCAAAATAAGTTTGCGGCTTTCATGGACCCTCAGCAGGAAGCGGCGCGGACCGCTCTCAAGCTCTATGCCTCGGTCGCGAACCTGGCATTCAGCGAAATCGTCGAGACGACATCTCAGCATGCGGATATTCGCTTTGCCCGCTCGAACTCTCCCGATACCGCTTGGGCCTATTATCCGAATGACGGCGAAACGGGCGGCGATGTCTGGGTCAACACTTCCAGCAGCGACTACGCTTCCCCCCGCAAGGGCAACTACGCCTATCTGACGCTCATCCATGAGATCGGCCATGCTCTCGGTCTTGAGCACGCACATGAGGGAACCGCCATGCCCCTCAATCGCGATTCCCTCGAATACACGATCATGAGCTATCGCTCGTATGCGGGAGCATCGACATCGTCGGGTTACGTGAATGAAACGTGGGGCTATGCGCAATCGCTGATGATGTACGACATTGCGGCGCTGCAGCACCTCTATGGCGCGAACTACAAGACCAACAGCGGCAACACGGTCTACGCCTGGACGCCTGCGGGCCGCCTCGCCATCAACGGCGCCACGACGGATTCGGCTGGAGCCAATCGGATCTTCCAGACGCTCTGGGACGGTGGCGGAACAGACACCTATGACTTCAGGCAATACACAACCGGTCTCAAGATCAATCTCAATCCCGGAGCCTGGACGATCACATCCCGCACGCAGCTTGCGAAGCTCGATTGGAGCGGGGCGAAACTTGCCGCAGGCAATATCGCCAACGCTCTTCTCTATAACAATGACATGCGCTCTCTCATCGAGAATGCGCTGGGCGGTTCCGGCAACGACACGATCACCGGCAATCAAGGCGCCAACTCGCTGAAAGGAAACGGCGGCAACGACAAGCTCAACGGCGGCGGCGGCAAGGACGTGCTGGTCGGCGGCTCGGGGAAGGACATTCTTTATGGTGGCGCCGACGGCGATACGCTTTACGGCAGCAGCGGAGCCGACGTTTTTCTCTTCCGCTCAGCGGGAGATTCTCCCCGCTCGGCGCGGGATACGATCAAGGATTTCAAACGCGGCGAGGATCACATCGATCTTCGTCCCATCGACGCTAATACGAATGCCGCAGGCAATCAGGCCTTCACTTTCATCGGCAAGGCCGCCTTCACCGGCAAGGCGGGCGAGCTCAGATTCCTCAACGGCCTGCTCTCGGCAGACGTGAACGGCGACATGATCGCCGACATGCAAGTGAATGTCGCCAAGCTGACGGGCCTCGCCAAAAGCGACTTCTACCTCTGAAACGTTCCTACCCGTTCAGTTCGAACGTCTCGAGGTAAATTTCGACGAGACGCTCGCATCCCTCGCGGTCCTCTTCATCGAACCGGTTGGGGTGCGGGCTGTCGAGGTCGAGAACGCCAAGCACGCGTCCGTTCTTGATCAGCGGCACGACCAACTCGGAACGGGAGGCGCTGTCGCACGCGATATGGCCGGGAAAGGCATGGACATCCGGCACGACAATGGAGGCCTTGCGCTCCACGGCCGCGCCACAAACGCCCCGGCCCACCGCGATCCGCACGCAGGCGGTCTTGCCTTGAAACGGTCCCAGAACCAGCTCGGGCCCGCGCATGAAATAAAATCCGGCCCAGTTCAGATCCGGCAGAAGCTGATAGATCAAGGCGGACATGTTGGCCGCATTGGCAATGGCATCGGGCTCACCTTCCAGCAGGCCGGAGAGCTGCTGGGCAAGCGAGGCATAAAGCTCGCGCTTGTTGGCGGAGGTCGGGAGGGTCTGAGCTTCGAACATGAAACTGACTTATGAGCCCCGTCCCTGCTTGTCCAGTCCTGGCGCTCAAGGGGCACATCTGATGCTGCAGCCTATAAGCAAAAGGGGCTCCTGGACAGGAGCCCCTTTCATGTTGCCGATCAATCGCGCTTAGACGACGAAGAAGTCGGCGAAGGTCATCTTCAGGTTCTTGCTGAGCTTGGCGATTTCCACCGCCTTGCCTTTGCCCGAACCGTCGGCATCGTAATAGAGGATGCCCTTCTTCTTGTCGTAGACGATGTAGTCGTTCTTGTCCTTGGCCTTGTCGCCAACCCGGAAGAAGTCCTTGTTCAGGGCCGCCGGCGCATTCACCGAACCGGCCTTGCCGAGCTTCTTGAAGATGGCGTTGTCGAGCCAGATCGTGTCGTCGACGACCTTGAAGTCGGCAATCGTGTCGAGGTTGGTCTTCGCGTTCAGCTTCTTGTTGAACACGAAGGTGTCCTTGCCCGCTCCACCGTACAGCTTGTCGTTGCCTTCATCGCCGTAGAGGATGTCGTCGCCGGCATCACCCTTCAAGAGGTCATTGTTCTTGCCACCATACAGCTTGTCGTTGCCGGCACCGCCATAGAGCTTATCGTTTCCATTATCGCCCTTCAGCGTGTCGTTGCCTGCATCGCCCTTCAGGGTGTCGTTGTGATGACCGCCGGAGAGGTAATCGATGCCATTGCCGCCGTAGAGGGTGTCGTTGCCGCCCTCGCCATAGAGCTTGTCGTCACCGTCGAGGCCCTTGATGAAGTCCTTGCCGTTGCCGGTTCCGCCCTTGAGGATGTCATCGAGCGCAGAGCCGCTCTTCTTGTCGTTCTTCTTCGTGCCGCGCCAGACCATCGTGACCTGATCGCCGACATTGATGGTGAAGACCTGATCGTAGGTTCCGCCTCTGTCGTCATAGGCCTGCACGATGATCTGATGAGATGCGGCCTCTTCGAAGTTGACGCCAACCCCTGCCAGCATGAGCTTGTCGCCCACGATTGCAAAGCGGCCGCCGGCATCGTCGAGAAGCCTGTACTTGGGAGCGTCGCCATCCAGGTCGGTCGCAGAAAGAGTGCCGATCGTTATTCCAGGGAGGTCATACTCCAGAACAGAGGCATTGCTCAGCGAGAGGCCTGCCGGAGCACGGTTCTCACCGGAAGCCGCACTGACAGTGACAGTGCCGGTCTGCGCCGTACCCGGATCGGGATGAGCATCATCCGTAACCGTCAGAGTGAACTGCGTGTTCTCGATGCCTGCATCGGTGCTGCGGTCTCGCGGGTCGAAGACCAAGCCGCTCAGAATGGCCTTGAGTTCGTCGGCACTCCTCGCGGAGATCGTATAGACGGCGTTCTCGCCTTCAACCGTTTTGTCACCGAGACTCGCGCCTTTAAGCTCGCCCTTGGCATCCACGAACTTGATCTTCACCGTCAGGGTCTCACCAGGCTCGTTGGTGAGTTTGACATTCGTGAAGGGGTTCACGGTTCCGGTATTGGACTGCGCGAAGACTGGCGCTGACACGCCCGTCAAGGTCGGAGCCGCGTTGCCGGCAGACGCGACATTGACCGTGTAGGAGATGGTTCTGGTCAGGCTGTGATTCTGTGCATCATAGGCCACAACCTTGAGCTGGTAAGCTCCCGCATCCTCCGACGTGACATCGCGGCTCGTCGTAATCTGTCCCGTGATGGAATTGATCGTGAAGATGCCGTCCGTATTGGTGCCATTGGCGAACTTGTACAAGTTCTCCCGATATTCGGCTTTCGTGTCCGGATCGACAGCTTCCGCCCGGACGACGTTCGCACCCTTTGACGTCTCCCCTGCCTTCACGACACGCAGGCTCGTAAAGTTGATTCCGGTCGCGGCTTCGTTCTCGTCATCGACATTGATGACGATGGTATGGACCGCCTCCTTGCCGACACCGTTGAGGTCTTTCACCCTCACGGTCACGGTATACTTGCCGTCCGCCAAATCCTCATAGTTGAGGCGTGCGTTACCCTTGACCTTGATCTCGCCGCTGCGCTGGTCAATGACGAAGTAAGGGTTCGTATCGAGATAGTAGCGAAGCTCGCTGTCGGGCCCGTCGTCATCGGCCATGACGTGGGCGACGGTCTGCCCCGCGGACAGGCTCTCGCTGATATAGACCTCGGCCTCATCCGTCGTGAGGCGGATGTTCTCCGGAGCACGGTTGTCCGGGGGAATATCCTGGACGGTAACGGTGAAAGTCTGCGTGTCCGAGAAGCTTCCCGGCCCGCCGCTCTTATCCGTCACCTTCAGCGTCAGCGTGAAGTTCTGGGTGCTGTTGACCGCGAGCTTGGAGCGGTCCGCAACCACGATCGTCTTGTTGACCGTATCGACAGCGAAGGCACCGGCGAAAGCGGCCGGAAGGCCAAGGATCTCGTAGACGAAATCCTCATCGGCATCGACATCGTTCAGGGTGAAGTTGGCGACAACATCGTCTTTAGCGGCATTCTCGCCGACGGTGACCGCCGTGACAGCCGCGTCGAGAACGGGAGCCTCGTTCACGTCCCTCAAGTGGATCGTGATGTTCTCCGTGATTTCCAATCCGGTTCCATTGAGGTCGCGGACCTTCACCGTCAGGGTGTAGGTTTTCACAGTCTCGAAATTGAGATTGGCCCCAGTCTTGACCCTGATATGTCCCGTGAGCTCATCGATCTCGAAATTGTCGTCTTCCGTCACGAGATAGTAACGCAGGGCGGTCGCCGCGCCGTCGTCATCCGCTGTCAGCGTGGCAACGAGACTTCCAGCCGTCTTGTTCTCATCGAGGAAAGCCTCTGTGCCGCCCGTTGTCAGGCGGATATTCTTCGGAGCGATATTCTCGAAGTCGTCATTGAGGATCGTACCCGAGGCGCTGCCGCTGGCGATTGTCGCGTTGCTCAGGGCGGAGAGGACAACCGCAAAGGTTTCGTTCTGCTCGATCTCCGCATCTCCCTTCACACGGATGGTAACGGTCTTTGCCGTCTCGCCAGCCCTGAAGTTGACGCTATCCGTCGTCATCTCGAATTCATCGAGCGAGGCGGCATGGTCCCCCGTGCCCACGACCGTCCATCTCACGCTGGATGTGCCTTCGCCGCTGCTCCGGGTGATCGTGAATGTGTATTCCGTGAAGCTGCCATCATCGCCTTCGGCTTTGACAGCATCCGTCGCGGAGATCGACACCAGCGGGATGGCGTCGTCATTGATGATGACGCCGACCGCAGTGTTGGTCGTCACAACGGCTCCGGTCGCGCCGGACAGCCTGACGGCGAAGGTTTCATTCGCCTCGACCTGCCTGTCGCCCTTAACGCGAATGGTGATGGTTTGGGCCGTCTGATCGGCAGCAAAGTTCACTGTGCCGGCCAGCATCTCGAACTCATCCGCGGATGCGGTGCCTTCACCATCATCGATTCCGGCCACATTCCATGTAGCGCTGGCAGCTCCCCGGCCGCTGCTGCGGGTAACCGTAAAGGTGTATTCGGTGTAGTCCGTATCCCCTTCGTATTTCGCAGCATCCGTTGCGCTGATCGCCATGGTCACCGGCGCGTCGTCGTTGAGGATCACGCCGGACGCGGTCGAGGTGCCCATTTCCGCCCCTGTCAGGTCGGATAGCACGACGTTGAAGGTCTCATGTCCTTCATCGAGAGAATCTGCCTTGACCCGTATGGTGACGGTCTTGGTAAGCTCCCCTTCGAGGAAGGTGACCGTGTTCGTCAGATCGGAAATCGGGAACTCGAAATCATCGTCCGATGCCCCGGTGGCTCCGGTGCTGACCACTTTCCAAGTGACGGTCGCTTCTCCGTAGCTGTTCGTGCGGCTGATCGTGAAGGTGTAGTTGGTCCATCCCCCGCCGTTCCCCTCTTCCTTCGTCGCGCTGTCCGCCACGATGGATACGGTCGCCGGCGCCTGCAGATCGACAATTCCGTCGCTGAAGCGGGCATACTTGATATTGCGAAGCGTATCGGTTCCGTCCCGGCCGGCAACGCTATCCGTGACCGTATAGGTGTGGTCGGCGTTACGCCTGATCACGTAATCAGCACGGTTGCCGGTAAAGACCACCGTATCGAAGCCGCCGCCACCATCGATATCGTCGTTGCCGCCGCCGCCTTCGAGGATGTTGTCCCCGACATTGCCGACGAGCTTGTTGGCCCACGCATTGCCGGTCAGGTTGATCTTCGCAGTGCCCGCTGCCGCTTGCATGATCTCGACATGGACGCTGTCCTCAAGGACATAATTCGCGGACGCGATGATCTTGTCCTCGGCCCCCATCCCTCCGTCTTCGACGATAAGGTCGTTCGAGCGGCGGATATAATAGGTATCGTTGCCAGCGCCGCCGACGAGCTTGTCGGCCGCATCGGTGGCGCTGCCACCGCCGTCGAGCACGTCATTGCCATCGGCGCCTTCGATGGTATTGGCGTGAATGTTACCGGTCAGGGTGAAGTCAGACACACCGCCCGATTTATCCGCCTTGACGACTTCGATCGACATATCCTTCCCGAGTGCGTAGCTCGCGGACAAGATAAGAGCTGTATCGGTTCCTTCGCCTGCTGCTTCCGAGATGATGTCGTTTGCATCGCGGATGATATAAGTGTCGTCGCCCTTACCGCCCTGAAGCGTATCGCGGACAGTGTCGATGCCGCCATCGAGGATGTTCTTGCCATCGTTGCCGATGATGAAGTTTGACCCGCTGTTGCCGGTGAGGTTGACGTTGCCAGCGCTGTTCAGTGCTTCGATCGCTTCGACATTATCGAAGGCCGTCAGCCTGTAGGTGTGATCCGCCTGGAAATCAGCCCCGATGACGACCTTGTCGAAGCCCTGGTCGGCTCCGGCAGCTTCGATGATCACATCCCCGGCATTGTCGATGATGTAGGTGTCGTCTCCAGCATAGCCCTGGAGGGTGTCCGCTCCAAGGCCGCCATTGAGGATATTATCGCCGCCGTTGCCGTAAATCTTATTGGCGCTGTTGCTGCCGGTCAGGTTGATAGGCGTGGAGCCGGCAGCGGCATACAGTTCCTCGACCTCGGCAGTCGCATCCAGCGCATAACTGACGGAGGCCGTGACGATATCGTTTCCTTGGCCAATGGCCTCGACAACCTTATCGCCGGAATCATCGACGAAGTAAGTGTCGTTCCCCGCTCCGCCGGAGAGCGTATCCGCACCCGTGCCGCCATCGAGTTCGTCGTTGCCCCTGCCCCCGATCAGCGTGTCCTGACCACCACCGCCAAGGAGCGTGTCGTTGTCATCACCACCGTCGAGAACGTTGTTGGCGCCATTACCGGAGAGCCTGTCCTTATGGCTCGAACCCGTGAGATTTTCGATGGAAACGTAGGTGTCGTTGAAGGCATCCCCCGAGTTCAACGATGGATTATCGAGATTTGCGACGACATCGCCGCCGGCATCGGCATAAGATGCAGTGTCGGTCCCAATGCCGCCATCGAGGATGTCCTCACCGGCGCCGCCCATGAGGGTATCGTCGCCGGCATCGCCGATAAGACGGTCGTTGCCTGCTTTGCCGTTGAGCGTGTCGGCATAAATGGTTCCGATGAACTCGTCGTTGGAAGTTGCGACGTTATCGCCGTTGACCGTTACGCCACGATCGCGCGGCTCGAGGATGCGTCCATAAACGCCAAGGTCCCCGTCAACACGTCCGGCGCCAGTGTCGCTCCACGTCAGGATGTAGCGGCCGTCGGCCAGGACGCTGATGGACGATTGCCAGTTTCCGGACGGTTTCGCCCCCAGCGGCAGATTGAACTCATAATCGCTTCCCTGACGCACGCCATTATTGTCGAAGGTCGCGATGCCAAAGCTGGTGAAGATGTTCTCAGGAATAGAAACCCTATAGTTCGTGTAGGAAACGGCAAAGCCGCCGCCTGGCAATGCCGTAATTGCAGGCATACCTTGATCAAAATTCGTTATGCCGTTGACAAGAAATTCGCCGCCAAACATGCTTCCGTTCGCGTTGTAGATCTGTCCCTTAATGCTATATCCCGAGCCGTCGCTGGCAATGGTGTCTTGGTGCACCCAAATTACAACGAATTTGCCATCGCTGAGAGCAGCGACTTTGGGGAGCACCTTCGTACCCCGTGAGCTTGGCACCAGGAACTCTGCCGTGACCGCTTCGCCATCGGGCTTGAAAATGCGCCCACGGATGGTCAGATAAGGATCATCCGGACTACGGCTGTAATCCGAGAAGAAAACAGCATAGTTGCCGTTGCTCAGTCCCGCGACGACGCTCTTTTCCTGAACACTAAACGACGTCGAATTCACAAAGAATTCGCCGCCCACCCGGACGCCGTCCTTATTATAGGCTTGTGCCAGAACGCCAAATGCTGCGTCACCTAATCCTTCAAGAGAGTTATAGGTGAATACAAAACCACCGTCCGCCAGGGCCGTCACGGACTCAAGCAATTGCTGGTTTGAAGTGACTGTGTTTACATGGAAATCCGGGCCGGTCGGTGTGCCGTCAGCACTGAATATGCGAGCTCGGACTCCAGCCCCGTTATCTTCAACACCACTATAGTCCGTCCAAGCGACGACAAAGCGCCCATCTTTGAGCAGCGCGATTTTAGGATCTTGCTGGGCGCCAGTCGTGATGGAGCTCATGATAAGCTCATCACCGAGTTTCGTTCCATCCGCAGCGAAGCGCTGCCCTCGAATATCCCAACCGTTAGCGCTGGAGAGGGCGCTAGAATCTGCCCAGACCGCATAGAACGAGCCATCATTCAACGCGATCACCTGAGGCGTTGTCTGTGTCAGATTGGTCGTCGTGTTCAGCAGAAAATCGGATATGCCCCAAGCGGTCGTGGTCATGCTTTGTCTCCAAAAGGAACACGAGCCTATCCCTCGTGTGATATTTTATTTCATTACATTGCGAGGGTTTAAACCTGGGGGCAAGAAGGCGATAGGCGGGAAATCCTTGTTAAACGATACTACATTGCATATTTGCAATGACCCGCACCAGAAAACGTATATATGTGAACGATACCGGCAAATTTTCCTGGAACCGGCTTGGCCCCGATGCAAAGAAAAAGCCTGCCCCTCGGCGAGGAACAGGCCCTGGAAGCCTTCAGTTTGAGGCTGAGGTTCGTCAGATGACGAGAAAGTCGGCGTAGGTCATCTTGAGGCCCTTCTCGAGCTGGGCGATCTTGATCAGGCCGTACTTCTTGCCCGAGCCGTCGGCATCGTAGGAGAGCGCGCCGGTCTTGTTGTTGTAGACAAGGTAGTCGTTCTTGTCCTTGGCCTTGTCGCCGATCTTGAAGAACGACTTGTTGAGCTTGCCCGTCTTGGTCAGCTTGGTGAAGATCGCATTCTCCAGGCGGATCGTGTCGTCACGCACCGAGAAGTCCTTGATCGTGTCGACGTTCTTGCTCTTGTTGAGCGTCGTGCTGAACACGAACGCGTCCTTGCCGGTGCCGCCGTAGAGCACGTCGTTGCCCAAGCCACCATCGATGACGTCGTTGCCGCCCTGGCCCTTGATGGTGTTCTTAGCAAGATTGCCGGTGATCGTGTTGGACGAGGCATTGCCGGACAGGGTGATCGCGCTCGAGCCCTCGCCGATCAGCTTCTCCAGGTAGGAACCGAGCGTGTAGCTGACCTTGGAGTAGACCGTGTCGGTGCCGTGCTTGCTGGAGGTCTCGACCACTTTGTCGGACTTGTGGTTGACGTAGTAGACGTCGTTGCCCGTGCCGCCCACCATGCGGTCGGCCCCACCAGCGCCATCGAGCGTGTCGTTGCCGGCGTTGCCGGTGAGCGTGTTGGCTCCGGCATTACCGGTCAGCTTGTTGTGCGTGCTGTTGCCGGTGAGCTTGATCGCAGCTGAGCCCGATGCGGTCAGGTTCTCCAGCACGGAGGTGCTGCTCAGGGTGTAATGCGACGAGACGATCAGCGTGTCGCGCCCGCCCGCATCGAGAATGATGTCCTCGACGTCGTAGGTGTAGGTGTCGTCGCCTGCGCCGCCGTCGAGGGTGTCGACGCCTGTGCCGCCGATGAGCGTGTCGTTGCCGTCGCCGCCGACCAGCTTGTCGTTGCCGGCAGCGCCATTCAGATGATCATTGGAGGCGGTGCCGATATAGTGATCGTTCTGACTTGTTCCCGCGAATACCGCAGCGCCAGTGCGAGGGTCAAAGATCTGAGCATGAATCTCGAGTGTCGATTCTTCAGAGGTTGAATCGCTCCAGGACACCACCAATCGCCCATCGGCAAGAACCGTCAAACTCGGCTTTCCTGTAAAGTCGCGATCATCAGGAAGCGGGATCGCGAATTCACTGACCGGCGCACCCGAAGCCGTGAAGGTAGCCCCCCGAAGAACGTTCGACGCGCTCAAACTCCTATAAGCAACAGCAAAGCCGCCGCCGGACAGAGCAACGACATGCGCCCCATCCTGGGCGGCTTCAGCATCATCTCGAACGGTCAGCTCGATCGTTCTCGGGCTTCCGCCCGCATCGAAGATACGCGCTTTCAGGACACTGCGTGTGCTGCCGCCCGCAGTTTCCTCCCAAACCGCCACAAAGCCGCCGTCCGTCAGAGTTGCCGCCGTCACGCCCGTGCTGATA
Organism: Microvirga sp. ACRRW; assembly: GCF_022346925.1. GTDB lineage: Bacteria > Pseudomonadota > Alphaproteobacteria > Rhizobiales > Beijerinckiaceae > Microvirga. The sequence goes on along the minus strand of NZ_JAKRNJ010000002.1, from coordinate 39,898 downwards.
CTCGCCGGATTGGAGATCGTAAATTCTTCCGTACCCTCAAGCGTTCCATCGGCTTTGATGATGCGCGCGACGATCCTATCGTCCCCCCAGCCGGGCTCTTCGTAGAGCACGACATAACGGCCGTCGTGCAAAGCAATGATAGATGAGTGATCCTGGTTGCCTGCGCTGATCGTGTTGACGATGAGGTCGTTGAGGGGGCCACTCCCCTCTCCGCTCCTGCGAATGGCATTGCCGTCATTGTCGAAGATGCGCGTCCGAACATCGGTATCGGCTTCCGGATCCGACGAGTCGGAATAGGACACGGCGAAGCCGCCGCCCGCGAGAGCGGCAATGGAAACATTGCCCTGGTAGCCTGCGGTCACCGAGTTGAAATGGAGGTCCGCGCCGATCTTGAGCCCATCCGAATTGAAGATTTGCCCCCGCACGCCCCAGGACACTTCTCCGTTGAGGGTGCTTTGATCCTGCCAGGCAACCAGCACATTGCCGTTCTTCAGAACCGTGATGGCCTGGAGTTCTTTCGGGGCGTCCCCGGCCGCAAGCTGGATCCTCTTCTCGGCGGCAGCCGGAGACCCGTCCGCTTGGAAGGTTCGCATCCAAAGCTCTGTCCCTCCAGCCGTGTGGACGCGCCAGACCGCAAGGAAAGTTCCGTTCTCAAGAGCTTGAACGACAGGCCCTATCTTGTTTGAAGCGCCACCCGAGGCCAGGTCGAACACGGATTTCCATATCGGGAGAATCGTCATGGCAACACCTTCAATATTGAGAAGCAAAGCGGAAGCTCGATGTACTTGTGAGTGCCAGAGCTTCCTAAGCAGCTACGTCATAAATGTTATAAATTAACAGAATACCTAGAAGAGAAAGGTCGGTGACCAATCCCTTCTCTCAGCTGGCTCTAACGCTGCGCGACAGGCCCGCTCTGCGGCTTTGCCGCTTTCAAAGGCTCGATCATCCAGTTGAAGAGGGCGCGATCCTGCTCGGCGATCCTGGTGTTGATCTCGTTTGCGACCTTCGCTGCCTCTGCGCTTAGGGACTTGTTGTGTGTCTCTCGCTCGGCCACTAGCGCGTCATAGATCTGCTTGGTCTTCTCAGGGCCGTAGAACGGAATGTTGTCGATCCGCTTTTTGATTTCGGCGGCAATCTTAGCATACTGATCGTTGAGGGCCGTGATGCGCTTGGTCCCGTCAGCAACAATGGCTCGGACGGCGCTCGTATTGTCCGGAGGATTTCCGGAAGGCAGGCTGACCTTGTAGTATTTCTTGCTCTCGAAGAGCTTCTCGCGCACCAGGCGCAACTCTTCCAGTCCATCCGCCATAGACTTGTTGGTGATGAATGTATTGCGGGTGAACATCTCGCTGACCCCGCTCAAGCGAGCCCCTTTTTCCGATTTATAAATGCCGTCGCGAGCCTGACCGGCCATCATATGCCGCGCGGCGCCCAGTTTTGCCACGTGGTCGACGAAGCCATCGTAAGGCCCGCTGATCTGCTTCTCGAGATCCTCGCGGGCGGCCTGGGCCTCTTCCCAAGCGTCTGGTCCACCCGTCTCGGCAGTTTCCTCCTCATCGGAATTGGCGCTGGCAGCAGCATTGCCCCGTGCATCGGAGATCATCTTGACGATGGCTTTGGTCTGCTCCTCGGAGGAACTGGCGATCACGCCTTCGAATTGCTGCTTGACCATGGGCCACATGCCGCCGTGAAGCTCTTCGAGCTTCTTGAGAGCTTCCTTTTGATAGGGCTTCAACTCCGCCGCCGCGGCCGGCGCCATTCCTAGCAGCGCGGAAAAGATCAAAGACGTGAAAAGCCTAGCCTTCATCGGAGCCCCCGAAGCAACGGTTCATAGCGCCCGGAGTGTCCACTCCCGGCAAATCAGACAAAATCAGGAGCGTGAAATAGCTGACTTTGGGGAAGTTTGCAATTTTATATCAATGCGGCAACTGGCAGCGCAGCTTCACAAGACCGTCAGGTCGACCGTCTCGAAGCCCAGCTTCTCCAGTCTTTGAGACAGAACGCGCCGGTGACAGTTCACGGGATCACGCTCGAAGCACAGAAGGCAAATGGGCTTTGCGGCTGCCAGGGCCTCCAGATCGCGGAACGCGGCCTGCGCCTCTTCCGTGGCCAGGACCTCGTCGCAATAGATGCGGCGCATGAGGTCAGCGTCGCCCGCACGCGCCGCCTGACGTCCTTCCTTCGGCGTCCCGAGCTTGATGAAGTGCTCGTAGCCGATGTCCTGATTGGCGAGAGCATCGCGCAAAGCCGATTTGGAGAAGCCGCGCTTGCGGGAGAGTGCGACCGCGCGCACATCCGCGAGCGTCTCGACGCCCGCGTCCTTCAAGGTGGTGAGGAAGCGGTCGACATCCGCTCCCTCATATCCGATCGTGAAGACCTGTGGCTTTGCCATGCCTTCTCACATGGAGGGCATCGGGCGCTGCGACAAGTCGGGCTGCGTGTAGGGCCGCAAGGCTTCAGGCGTGCGGAAGTCCTGCGGCACCTCGAAATCGCTCGCGGCTCCCCGCGAACGCTCGATCCCGCGCGGGAATCCGGTGCGGTCCGAGTAGTCTTGAAGTGGAGGCAGAGGATGCGGGCTCTCACGGCTCAGCGTCTGCGCGCAATAAACGTCGAGCGCCGTCACGCCTGCCACCGCCGCCATGGCGATGCCCACATTCTCCTTCTTCGGATTCTTGCCTTCGAGAGCAGTCGCAAGGGTTGCTAGATCAAGGGCGTCGCCCGCGACGCGCCCCCAGATCCACGGCGTCGGATCTTTCGAGGCGAGAATGCCGACGCCCGTGGCGATCTCGCGCAGACCGTAACCTGCGATCAGCCCCTCCTGCCCTTTCATGCCGAGCGCACGCGCAAGCGTGCGCGGCGCCGCAACTTCCATGATGCCGAGAGCAATCGAGAAGATGCCAAGCCCCCGGGCAAGAGTATCGGTTGCCGTGTCGGCGTGACCCTGCCGACGGGTTCGTTCCGTTTCGTAGCGCATGACATCACCTTCTAGGGCTTGAGAACGACCTTGATGCAGCCGTCCTGCTTGTCGCGGAAAATCTTGTACATGTCCGGCCCTTCTTCGAGCCCGACCGTGTGCGTGATCACGAAGGACGGATCGATCTGGCCGTCCTCGATGCGGCGCAGGAGATCGCCGGTCCAGCGGTTCACATGCGTCTGGCCGGTGCGGATCGTGAGCCCTTTGTTCATGATCGCGCCAAACGGAATCTTGTCGAGAAGCCCACCATAAACACCGGGAACGGAGAGAACGCCCGCGGGACGGCAGACATAGGCCATCTCACGCAGCACATGCGGACGATCCGTCTCCATCATCGTCGCCTGCTTCACGCGATCATACATGGCATCGACGGTTCCTGCGGCATGCGCTTCCATGCCGACGGCATCGATGCATTTCTCCGGGCCCTTGCCGTTGGTGAGTTCGTTCAGACGCTCGATGACGCTCTCCACATCGAAATTGATGGTGATCGCGCCGCCGGCTTCAGCCATGGCGAGCCGCTCAGGCACGCGGTCGATCACCACCACCTGCTTTGCACCGAGCAGGATGGCGCTGCGGATCGCCATCTGTCCGACGGGGCCCGCACCCCAGATCGCCACTGTGTCATCCGGCTGGATGTCGCATTGCACGGCGGCCTGCCATCCTGTGGGGAAGATGTCGCTCAGGAAGAGCAGCTTCTCGTCCGGAATGCCGTCCGGCACTTTGATATGCGTGGTATCGGCGAATGGGACGCGCAGATATTCCGCCTGTCCGCCGGGATAACCGCCGGTGAGATGCGTGTAACCGAAAAGGCCTGCCGTGGAATGACCGAAGGCTTTCGCCGCGATGTGACCGTTGCGGTTGGTGCGCTCGCAGACGGAGAAGTTGCCGCGCTTGCACTGCTCGCATTCGCCGCAGATGATGGTGAAGGGAATGACGACGCGGTCGCCCACCTTCAGCTTGCCTTTGGTCTCGGAGCCGACCTCGACCACTTCGCCCATGGTCTCGTGGCCCATGATGTCGCCGCTCTTCATGCCGGGCATGAAATGATCGTAAAGATGAAGATCGGAGCCGCAGATGGCACAGCTCGTCACCTTGATGATCGCATCGCGCGGATGCTCGATCTGAGGATCGGGGACGGAGTCGCAACGGATATCCGTGGTGCCATGCCAAACAAGCGCCTTCATCGAAATCTCCTTCCAACATGCCTGAAAGCGGCCAAGCTGCGCGGCATGGCCGTCTTGATATGAGGAAAGACTTCTTGAAGAGCGTTGCGTTCCCTTAAGGCCCGCAAATTTCAGGCCGCTACCTCAGAAGAAGGAACATGTCCGACATAGTGCGGCAGGCTGCGGATGAGTTCCGCGAGGGCTGGTTCCAGAACCTGATGAGCCGCCTCCTCGACCTCGAACCACTGCGCATCGCGCTCCCCCTTCTCCCGCCAGGACTTGAGCTGCTTGGAGACTTCCAGGGGATACACGTTGACCCGGCAGAGATCGAAATGCGCGGCGCGCCGTTTCCAGTAATCGTAATAACCTAGGGGCTTCTGCTTGATCTCGCCCTTCACGCCCGCCTCTTCCTCGGCCTCCTGGGCCGCGGCCTTGTGGGGCTTCTTGCCCTTCATGGGCCAGCCCTTCGGAATCAGCCAGCGTTTGGTTTCGCGGGACGTGACGAGGAGAACCTCGATCCTGCCGTTCTTGATGCGGAAAGGGAGTGCAGCAACCTGGTTGAGTTCTTCTTTTGGCGTCCGGGACATTCGACGAGAGTATGATTTAATGTGGATAGTTTGTAACGTAGTTGATCTGAGCCGGCTAATAAAGGATCAATTTTAAAGGACTTAGAGAAATCTCCTTAGCGTCAACCGCATGCGATGTTCTCTATTGTCCCGATCCTTTATGAATGTCTGACAACAAAACAGCCGCCTTTTTGATCCTTGAGGAACGCCCTAACGCCATGACGACCGACAGCCTGGACTTGAGATTTGCCGCCGCCTGCGCCATCGCACGCGAGGCAGGAGTGCTGGCGCGCAAGCGCTTCCTGGAGCGCCCCCGTTCCCAGCGTCCGGACATGAAGGGCCCCCAGGACTTCCTGACCGCGACCGACGCGGAAGTCGAAGAGCTGATCCGGCGCCGCCTGAACGGCCTCTTCCCCGAGGATTCCTTCTTTGGCGAAGAAGGCGGCGGTTCCTTCGAGCGTGACGTTTGGGTCGTCGATCCCATTGACGGCACTGCGAATTTCGCCCGCGGCATCCCGCATTTCGCCATCTCGATTGCCTTCGTGCGCGACGGGCGCACCGAGATCGGCGTCGTTTATAACGTGATGCAGGCGGAGCTCTACACCGCCCAGCGTGGACGCGGCGCTCTCCTCAACGGCGAGCCGATCAAGGTAAGCGGCCTCGCAGACATGCGACAGGCGACGGTGGAGGCCGGCTGGTCCTCCCGCCTGCCGGCAAAGCCCTACATCGATGCTGTCGAGAAGCTGAAGGCGGGCGGTGCGAACGTGCGCCGCGCGGGCTCCGGCACCCTGGGCCTCGCCTATGTGGCGGACGGGCGGATCGATGCCTATTGCGAGTTGCACATCAATTCCTGGGATGCCTTGGCCGCGCTGCTTCTCATCGAGGAGGCCGGCGGCTGGACCAACAACTTCCTCGGCAAGGACGGCTTACGAAGCGGCAATCCCGTTATGGGCTGCACGCCGGAGCTGGCCGAAAAGCTCATCGCAGCCACAGGAATCGCCAAGGAACCCTGACGTTAAGCCATGACGTCAGGGCATTATTCTAAAGATTCATTTTCACATTGTCGGCAGGGCACTTGACCGGGCGCTCCATTGAGGGGAGCTTAGCCGACCAACAAAAACAACAACACAACATCTCTATGGGAGGAAAACTGTGAAACTTAAGAAGAACCTCGTTGCCGCCACCATGCTGGCGGGCTCCATGACAGCTCTGTCGTTCCTGTCGGCCGGAGCCGCGCAGGCTCAGGGCGCGCTCGTGATGTATTGCGGCGTGCAGGAAGAATGGTGCCGCGCCATGGTCACCGCCTTCGAGCGTGAGACCGGCGTGAAGGTCTCCATGACCCGCAAGAGCGCGGGCGAAGTGTTCGCCCAGGTGAAGGCAGAAGCCGCGAACCCGCGCGCAGACATCTGGTGGGGCGGCACGGGCGACCCCCACATGCAGGCCGCTGAAGAAGGCCTGACGGTGGAATACACCTCGCCGAAAATGAACGAGCTGCAGGATTGGGCCGTGCGCCAGTGGGAGCAGTCCAAGAAGCGCACCGTCGGCATCTATTCGGGCGCGCTGGGCTTCGGCTACAACACCGAACTCGCCGCCTCGAACAAGACCGGCGATCTGAAGTGCTGGGCCGACCTCCTGAAGCCCGAGCTGAAGGGCGAAGTGCAGGTTGCCGATCCGAACTCGTCCGGCACGGCCTATACCCTGCTCGCATCCATCGTGCAGATCATGGGTGAGGACAAGGGCTTCGAGTACATGAAGGCCCTGCACAAGAACATCAACCAGTACACCAAGTCGGGTGCCGCTCCCGCAAAGGCCATGGCGCAGGGTGAAACCACCGCCGGCATCGCCTTCATGCACGACATCGTGACGATGGTCGTCGACAAGGCTCCGATCAAGGTCGTGGCTCCCTGCGAAGGCACGGGCTACGAGATCGGCTCCATGTCGATCATCAAGGGCGCGAAGAACCTCGAGAGCGCTCAGAAGTTCTACGATTGGGCTCTGACCGCCAACGCACAGAAGCTCGGTGCCGAAGCCAAGTCCTATCAGGTGCCGTCGAACAAGAGCACGCCGATCCCGCCGCAGGCTCCCAAGCTGAGCGACGTGAAGCTGATCAACTTCGACTTCGCGAAGTATGGCTCGTCGGAAGAGCGTAAGCGCCTCCTGTCCAAGTGGGACAACGAGGTCAAGAACCTGCCGAAGTAGGTTCATCTATCGTGCCGGCGAAGCCTCGAGCGCTTCGCCGGCACTCATTTCTTCTAAAATTTGGTCTTGAAGGCGGGAGCCGCTGGCGTCCCGCATTGACGTTTACGCGAGAACAGACATGTCACGGGCAACCCTTGGCTGGATCGTTCTGGGTTGGGTCGGCTTTGCCCTCCTGCCCTGGTACGGTTTCGACCGCACAGCCGTTCCGACCATCACCGACTACATCGTCGGCGGATCGGCTCTCGTTCACGGCTTGAGGGGAGCCTGGTGGCTTCTGCCCGTTCTCCTGCCTCTGCTGATAAGCCTGCGTCCTGCGGCCCTCCCGACGCGCAGTGATAACAGCACCTGGCTGATCGCATCCGGCCTGCTGGGCCTCGGACTCATCGTTCTGCAGGGCTTCACTATCGGCCTCAACGGCTGGACCCTCGACATTCTGAAAGCGCTCAGCGGCAGCAACGGACCGAGCCAGGCCGGCATGGGCTATGGCGCGGCGCTCACCGCCACCGCATTCCTCATCATTCTCTGCCATGGACTTGCCGCGCGCGGCTGGTGCCGGGGCGACGCCTTCGTCACCTCCTCCATCGGCATCGTCGTCGCGCTCATCATCGTCTTCGTTTTCTTCCCCGTCTCAACCATCCTCGCCAGCGCCTTCGCCGACAACAACGGTGACTTCGCTCCCGTCGAGTTCGTGACGAAGTTCATGGACAAGTCGATCTGGGGTCTCGACTGCCTCACCAGCGACCTGCGCTGCGGCGTCGCCTGGAACACCCTGTTTCTGGGCCTGCTCGTCGCCTTCGGCACCACTGCGCTCGGCCTTGCCTTCGCGCTCATCGCCACGCGCACGGCGTTCAAGTACAAGAAGCTGCTGCGCGTGATGAGCGTTCTGCCCATCATCACGCCGCCCTTCGTGATCGGCCTTGCGCTCATTCTAATCTTCGGCCGCTCGGGCGCGCTCTCCTCCGTGCTGTGGGAGTGGTTCGGCGTTCCGCGCTCGCGCTGGATCTACGGCCTGCCCGGCGTCTTCATCGCGCAGCTTCTCGCATTCACGCCCATCGCCTTCCTCGTGCTCATCGGCGTGGTGCAGGGCATCAGCCCGACGCTTGAGGAAGCCTCGCAAACCCTTCGCGCCAAGAGCTGGACGACGTTCCTCACCGTGACTCTGCCGCTGATGCGCCCAGGCCTCGCCAACGCCTTCCTCCTCGGCTTTGTTGAGAGCCTCGCGGACTTCGGCAACCCGCTCGTTCTCGGCGGCAATTTCGAGGTGCTCTCCACCAAGATCTTCTTCGCCGTCGTCGGCGCACAGCAGGATCAAGGACGAGCGGCAGTGCTGTCCATCATCCTGCTCGCCTTCACGCTCGGCGCGTTTTGGCTGCAGCACGCCTGGCTCGGCAAGAAGGTCTACACCACCGTGACCGGCAAGGGCGATGCGGGCATTCCGCTGCCCCTCCCCCGCCGCGTGGCGATGGCCTCGTATTTCACCGCCATTCCGTGGGCCCTGTTCACGGTCGCCGTTTACGTAATCATCCTGGTCGGCGCCTTCGTGCGCTCCATGGGCCGCGATTACACGCCGACCGTCGAGCATTTCCTCACCGCCTTCCGCGTCGAGAACACGGATCACGGCTTCTTCTTCTCCGGTTCGGCGTGGGATTCGTTCTTCGCCACGGTAAAGGTCGCGGCCCTCGCGGCGCCGCTGACCGCAGCCATCGGCCTGCTGACGGCTTACCTGCTCACCCGTCAGCGCTTCTCGGGCCAGCGTTCCTTCGAGTTCGGCACGCTCCTCAGCTTCGCCATCCCCGGCACCGTGGTGGGCGTGTCCTACATCCTCGCCTTCAACGTGCCGCCGATCGAGATCACCGGCACAGGCTTCGTGCTCGTCATGTGCTTCGTGTTCCGCAACATGCCCGTGGGCGTGCGCTCCGGCATCGCGACGCTCAGCCAGATCGACAAGAGCTTGGACGAAGCCTCGCTGACATTGGGCGCACGCTCGGCCACCACCATGCGCCGCGTGGTGCTGCCGCTGCTGCGTCCCGCCATCGTCGCCTCGCTGGTCTATTCCTTCGTGCGTGCGATGACCGCCGTCAGCGCCGTGATCTTCCTGGTCACCGCCGAATACAACATGGCGACGACCTACATCGTCGGCCGTGTCGAAGCAGGCGAGTTCGGCCTCGCCATCGCCTATTCCACCGTGCTCATCGTCGTCATGCTGGTTGCGATCCTCGCGATCCAGCTTGCCGTCGGCGAGCGGCGTCTCGGACGCCGCTCCGCCAGCACTTCAGCCAGCCCCGTTGCCGCTCCAGCCATTCCATGAACCAGATGACCTCACTCAGCTCCCTGTCCCGCTCCTCGCTGTCCAAGAAGCAGGCGGCATCGGTCGAATTCCGCAACGTGACGAAACGCTACGGCGACGTCACGGCCGTGGACAACGTGTCCTTCACCATTGAGCCCGGCAAGCTCGTGACCCTGCTCGGCCCTTCCGGCTGCGGCAAGACCACGACGCTTCGCATGATCGCGGGTCTCGAAATGGCCAGCGAAGGCCAGATCCTGATCGGCGGCCGCGATGTGACCCACCTCTCCGCCGCCGACCGCGACGTGAGCATGGTGTTCCAGTCCTACGCGCTCTTCCCGCACATGTCGGTGCTGGAGAACGTGGCGTACGGTCCGACGGTGCAGGGCGTCTCGAAGAAGGACGCCAACGCAATGGCGATGGAGAAGCTCGAGATCATCGGCCTGAAGGGCCTCGAGAAGCGCTCCCCGTCCGAGCTTTCCGGCGGTCAGCAGCAGCGTGTCGCCGTGGCGCGCGCCCTCGTGCTGGAGCCGCAGGTGCTTCTGTTCGACGAGCCGCTCTCCAACCTCGACGCCAAGCTGCGCCGCCGCGTGCGCGAGGACATTCGCGAGCTGCAGCAGAGCCTGAACCTCACGGTGGCCTACGTCACCCACGACCAGGAGGAGGCGCTCGCCGTCTCCGACCGCATCATCGTGATGTCGAACGCGCGCATCGCCCAGACAGGAACGCCGCGCGAGCTTTATGAAGAGCCGGCGGATCTGTTCGTCGCGGACTTCATCGGCGACGCCAACATCGTCACCGGCGAGGTGGTGGATGGAGCGGGCGCGACGGCGAATGTGCTGATCGGCGGCGTGAACGTTCAACTCCCGCGCCGCGGCGCGAGCCAAGGCCCGGTGAAGCTCGCCGTGCGTCCCGATGCGATCATGCTGGACGATGCTGCCGCTGCTCCCGGCAAGATCATGGGAACGGTGAAGAAAGCGTCCTATCTCGGCACGCAGGTGGAATACGAAGTGGAGAGCCCCATCGGCGATCTGTTCGTGGTTCAGTACGGCCGCAAGGACCCGATTGCGCCGGGCACGCCGATCGCGATTTCCTTCGCGACGCAGCGCGGTATCGCGATCGTTCCCGGAGCCTGATCCTTATACGGCGCCCTCATCCGGAATGTTGAGGGTCGTCCCGCAAGCCTTGCAATGAACCGCATCCCTGTCATGGCGCTGCAATCCGCAGACCGGGCAGGGATGTTTCACTTTATGGGGCCGCAGCAGCACCTGCACGAGACGCAGGAAAAGCGTTACGCCGAAGATCATGATGACCACGGAAATCAGGTGGCCGAGCGTTCCGGTCAGCGTGATGTCGCCGAAGCCTGTCGTGGTGAGGGCCGCGATGGTGAAATAGAGCGCATCGATATAGTTGCCGATCTCGGCATTGGTCCACCGCTGCGTCTCATAGACGAAGCCGGTCATGATGAAGATGAACACGCCGAGATTGACCGCTGCGATGATCAGTTCCTCGTTGCGCTTGAAGAACGTGCTGTCGGCCCTGAGCCGCGACAGAAGGTGATAGGTTCGCAACAGCCGAAGCGTGCGCAGAATGCGCAGGAAGCCGATGCCCTCCCCCACCACGGGAGCGAGGAAGGATACGATGGACGCTATATCGGCGATGGTGACGGGATGAGCCAGATCCCGCCATCGGTTGCGGCTGATCGCGAGCCGCGCCAGGAAGTCACCCAGCACCAACAGGCCTATCACCACATCAACCCATTCCATGGCGCGGTAGCGTGGCAGGAATGACGAAGCGACGATAAACAGAATGGTCAGGACGTCGAAGACGAGAAGGCCGTAGCGGAAGCGGTAGGCCTCGGGCGCATCGCCTTCGTAGAGAAACCTGAGCTTCTCGACCAAGGGCCAGCGGGATTGTCCGTCAGCTTGGCGGGAAGAGGCGTCTAGCATGGTCGAAACGGTGCTTTCTCGAGGTTGACCCTCTCAATAACTAGAAGGCAGCCTTGCAATTCCAACGGGGTGCATTGTGAGCCGAAATAGCGTACCTCAGAGCCACGCTGACACTTGAAGAGACGGACGCATGCTCAAGGCTTTGATTTTCGACATGGACGGCACCCTGGTTCACAGCGACCCTGTCCACATGAAGGCTTTTATCGAAGTCCTGAGCCCTGAGGGCGTCGTCATCGACGACGACGTCTACCGCTCCACGATCATCGGCCGCACGAACGAGTTGATCTTCGCGACCCTCCTGCCCCATCGCAGCGTCGAGGAGCATGTGACCTTCGCCGAGGAGAAGGAAGCCACCTTCCGCCGCATGGCCCTCGACCTCAAGCCTTTGGACGGACTGATCGCCCTTCTCGATTGGGCCGAAGCACGCGGCATCAAGATCGCGCTCGTCACCAATGCGCCCCGCCTCAATGCGGAGCACATGCTCGATGTGCTGGGCCTCACGGAGCGCTTCCCCATCCAGGTCACCATTGATCAGGTGGCGCGCGGCAAGCCCGATCCCCTGCCCTATCTCACCGCGCTCGAACGCCTCGGGGTGCGGGCCGAGGAAGCCATCGCCTTCGAGGATTCGCCGTCGGGCATGAAGGCCGCCAAGAGCGCTGGGATCTATTCCTTCGGCGTGCTGACCGGCCTCAGCGCTGAGGAAATGTTGGCTGTGGGCGCCGATGCCGCGCTCACCGACTTCCATGATGCCGACCTGTGGGACCTGCTGAAGCAGAAAAGCGCCGCCTGACGCCACGCACCATCAACCGGAATTCTTGACACCCCGCTCTGCCCCGATGACCCTGGCGGAATGCAGACGCCCGAGTTTCAATTTCGCACGCGTGCATCCCTGCGCGATGACCTGAAGCGCCTTGGAATCCGTCACGGCGATATGGTGATGGTGCATGCCGCCATGCGTCAGGTCGGCCCCTTGCTCAACGGCCCCGACGCCCTGATCGGCGCGCTCCTTGATGCCGTTGGCCCAGAGGGTACGCTGATGGCCTATGTGGATTGGGATGCCCGCTACGACGAATTGCTGGACGAGCAGGGGCGCGTTCCGCCCCAATGGCGCGAGCACATCCCGCCCTTCGATGCGGCCTCATCCCGCGCCATTCGTGACCATGGCGTCTTGGCCGAATTCATTCGTACCACCCCCGGCGCCCGGCGTAGCGGCAATCCGGGCGCATCGGTGGCAGCGATTGGTGCGCAGGCCGAGTGGCTGACCTCAGACCATCCTCTCGATTATGGCTATGGCGAAGGCTCGCCCTTCGCCAAGCTGATCGAGGCACGCGGCAAAGTGCTGATGGTCGGCGCGCCGCTCGATACGATGACATTGCTTCACCATGCTGAACACTTGGCACGGGTGCCGAACAAGCGCATTCGCCGCTATGAGGTGCCTTTTGCTGCAACAGGCAGCGTGCATTGGCGGATGGTGGAGGAATTCGATACGTCAGATCCAGTCGCGCCAGGGCTTACCGAGGATTACTTCGCCACGATCGTGAGCGAGTTCCTCGCAAGCGGCCGAGGGAGCCGGGATGTTGTCGGCTCGGCTCCATCGGTACTGGTCGAGGCGGCTTCCATATGCGCCTTTGCCGTCGATTGGATAGAACGCAACGCAGCCCCCTAGGCTGCGTCGGATTGAGGCGCAGGATCACCTCCCTCGTCGAATCGCCGTCGCGCTTCCAGGATTTCGTCCCGGTTCTCGATGGCCCAGGCGCCCAAGGCCCGAACAGTCTTGAGCAGGCTGCAACCCAGCCCTGTGAGCTGATACTCCACCCGTGGCGGAATGGTGGGATAAACCGTGCGGGTCACGAGCCCGTCACGCTCCAATCCGCGCAAGGTGAGCGTCAGCATCCGCTGAGAGACACCCTCGACCATGCGGCGTAACTCATTGAATCGCTTAGGCCCTTCGCCAAGCCGCACGACGACCTGGACACTCCACTTGTCGCCCACGCGGGAGAGGATCTCCGTCACCGTGTGGCAGTTGGTGGGCACATGAATGTGACTGGGTGACATCAAAGTGCCTCCTTGCGCAATCCCCGAGAAGTTACTTAATGAGCCTCGGTTACAAAAGGGAACTTAAGGATAGGTCCCTTGTTTTGCAAATTCAGGAGTCTTCATGACGCTCAAGCTTCACACGATCGTTGCCAGCACCCGTCCGGGCCGCATTGGCCCCAGCATCGGGCAATGGTTCAATGATTTCGCGGCCGAGCACGGTAAGTTCGACGCCACTCTGGTGGACCTCGCCGATTTCAACCTGCCGATCTTCGACGAGCCTGAGCACCCGCGCCTGCGCAACTATCGTCACGCCCACACCAAGGCCTGGAGCGAGAGCGTGGCCGAGGCCGATGCCTTCGTGTTCGTGACGCCCGAGTACAATTTCGGCCCTCCGCCGTCGCTGCTCAATGCGCTGAACTATCTCGTGAGCGAGTGGCAATACACCCCCGCCGGCTTCGTGAGCTATGGCGGCATCTCCGGTGGCCTTCGCGCCGTGCAGATGACGAAGCAGATCCTCACCACCTTCAAGGTCATGCCGATCACGGAAGGCGTGCCGATGCCGATGGTGTTCCAGCACCTGGAGAACGGAAAGCTCAACGCACCCGACATCTACAAGACCTCGGCCGCCACGATGCTGGACGAGCTGCATGTGTGGGCAGAGTCCTTGAAGAGTGTGCGCGCCAAGCACAAAGCGTCACTGGCGCGCAAGGCCGAGGCTGCTTAAGCGACCGTCGACGTCAACCTCCAAAGGGCATCGCTGTGACGAACAGCGGTGCCTTTGTTTTATGCGGCAGGCCTCTCCCGCTTCGGACCATAAAAGACCACCCACGTCTTGAAGTCCTCCGAGAAGGTCTCGAAGCGGTGCGGGACATAGGCCGGAACGTAAAGAAGATCGCCAGCCTCGAAAGTGATGAGTTCCTTGCCGCGGCTGAACGTGCCGTGACCCGAGGCGATGATGTAAAGCTCGTCCCGCTCATGCGGCTGCTGCTTGTCGATGCCGACAGGCGCGTAAAGCTCGACCGAAATATCGTCGCCCCGGTCGAATACGATGTTGAACGGATTGTCAGGGGAAAGCCGTGCGGCCGCCTGGGCGAGCGTCACTTGAATATCGCTGTTGGAGCTTGTGCTCATCCTGCTTTCCCATTTCTTCCAGAAGAATAATATCATATTCCTCACGGCCCGTTACGCGGAAGAGCGAATGTCTGTTTTCAACCGGCGCACACTGGCCCTCGCCCTGCTTCTCCTCACGCCTGCAATTGCAGAGGCCAAGCAGTGGAGACTTCTGGAACCGGCAGAAATTCCCGCCGCCGCGGCCCAGGCCACCGGCTTCCGCACCGGCGTCAACCTGTGCTGGCTCAATGCCTATTCCGACGACAGCGATCCGAAGGGCACGAACATCAGGGCAGCACCTTCACGCAATGCTCCGGTCATCGGCACTATTCCCCAGAAGCGCGCGGAAGCAGGTACAGAGATCGGGCCTGAGTTTCAGGTCATCGGCTCTACTGACGGCTGGCTTCTCATCCGTCAGGCGATTTGGAGAGGATATGAGCGAGACGAGAAACTTCTCTTCAAGGGCCCCGGCTGGATCGCCGCCGGTCTGGTGAGTTTCTCTGTGGAGGATCCCCTGCTTCGCGCAGAGCCTCATATGAATGCCCGCACCATCATGGAACTCACCTCCGCGCAGGATGCAGAGTCGAGCTGGGGTCCGGATTCCGTCATCATCAAGCGCGCTCACCGCTGCAGCGGCTCCTTCGTCGAAGTGGACCTGGAAACACCCGACGGGAGAAAGGCACGCGGATGGGCGAATGGAGCCTGCGCCAATCAAGTCACCACATGCGGCGGTAATCCCAGCGCCGTCGAGGAGCGCGCCGGTAAGCTCGTTTCACCGAAATAGAAAAGAAAAAGGGAGAGGCAGACCTCTCCCTTTTGACACGTTTCACAACGGTTTCGTCATCAAAGCCGACCAGTCAGCGCATCCTCGAAGAGCTTGCGGGCGCTCTCCTTGGTGATCGGCACCGGGTTGCCGCCGGCGGTGGGATCGTTAGGCGCCATCTCCGACATCTCGTCGAAGCGGGCGCTATCCACCTTCAGGCCTTCCAGCGTGTGCGGCACGCCGAGATCCTTGCGCAGCTTCAGCACCCAATCGAGGAACGCCTGGAACGACGGCTCGAGGCCGATATAGGCGGCAAGCCGCACGATGCGCTCTTCGATGGCCTTGCGGTTATAGACCAGCACATACGGCATGAAGACCGCATTGGTGAGGCCGTGATGCGTGTCGTAGAGCGCGCCGGTCGGATGCGAGAGCGCGTGGATCGCACCGAGACCCTTCTGGAACGCGGTGGCGCCCATGGCAGCGGCCGACATCAGCTGCGCGCGCGCTTCGATGTCCTTGCCGTCCTTATAGGCGCGCGGCAGGTATTCCTTCACGAGGCGGATGCCTTCCACCGCGATGCCGTCCGCCATCGGGTGATAGCCGGGCGCGCAATAGGCTTCGATGCAGTGCGCGAGCGCATCGAGGCCCGTGCCCGCCGTGATGTGAGGCGGCATGCCGACCGTCAGTTCCGGATCGCAGATCACGATCTTCGGCATCATGAGCGGATGGAAGATCACCTTCTTGGTGTGCGTGGCTTCCTGCGTGATCACGCCCGCGCGGCCTACTTCCGAGCCCGTGCCTGCTGTCGTCGGCACGGCGATGATCGGCTGGATTCCTTTCGGGTCCGCGCGGGTCCACCAATCGCCGATATCCTCGAAATCCCACATGGGGCGCGTCTGGCCCGCCATGAAGGCGATGACCTTGCCTGCGTCGAGCGCCGAGCCGCCGCCGAAGGCGACGACGCCGTCGTGCTTGCCGGCGCGCAGAACCTCAAGGCCCTTATAGACATTCGTTTCCACCGGGTTCGGCTTGATGTCCGAGAAGATTGCGGCTTTCAGACCAGCGGAAAGAAGCTGATCGAGCGCCGCCTTCGTCATCGGCTGCGTTGCCAGGAACGGATCGGTGACGATGAGCGGGGCCTGGAGGCCGACCGATTTGCAGGCTTCCGCAAGTTCGGAGATGCGGCCTGCGCCGAAGCGCACGGCGGTGGGGTAATTCCAGTTGGAGCGGGGAGACGTGGTCATGATGCTTCCGATCAGATCTGACGGAGGTGGTAGGATTTCGGACGGGTGAGCGACTCGTAGGCGAGACGCGACAGACTCGCGCCGCGGCCCGTATCCTTCACGCCGGTCCAGGCGAGCGCGGGATCGAGATAGTCGCAGCGGTTCATGAAGACGGTGCCGGTCTCCAGCTTCTCGCCGATGGCTTCCGCCGCATCGACATCGGAAGTCCAGATGGCGGCAGAGAGACCGTAGGGCGAGTCGTTCATGAGACGAATGGCTTCTTCATCTCCCTTCACCTTCATGATGCCGACGGTGGGACCGAAGCTCTCCTCGCGCATAACGCTCATGGAGTGATCCACATTGGTGAGCACCTGCGGCGCGAGATAGGCATTGTTGCCCACATCGGCTGCGAACTTCTTCGCGTCGATATGCGCCTTCGCACCCTTCGCCACGGCCTCCGCGTTCTGCTGGCGCACGAGATCGGCAAAGCGCTTATGCGCCATCGGGCCCAACGTCGTCGCCTCTTCCAGCGGATTGCCGAGCACGTATTTGTTCACGAGATCGACCGCGCCTTCTACGAAGCGGTCATAGTGCTTCTCATGCACATAGATACGCTCGATGCCGCAGCAGCATTGGCCCGAATTGAAGAACGCGCCGTCCACCAGGTTCTCGATGGCGTGATCGAGATTGGCGTCCGCGCGCACATAGGCCGGATCCTTGCCGCCGAGCTCCAGACCGAGCGAGGTGAAGGAGCCAGCAGCAGCGCGCTCGATGGCTTTGCCGCCACCGACGGAGCCGGTGAAGTTGCAATGATCGACGAGACCGTTGCTCAAGATGCGGCTGGTCTGGTCATGCGACAATTGCATGTTCTGGAACAGGCCCTTCGGGATGCCCGCGCGGTCCATCGCCATCTGGAAGCGCTCACCCGCGAGCAACGTCTGCGAGGCATGCTTCAAGAGCACCGCGTTGCCTGCCATGAGCGCGGGCACGACGGTGTTGATGGCCGTGAGATACGGATAATTCCATGGCGCGATCACGAGCACGATGCCGACCGGCTCACGCTTGATCATGCGGCGGAAGCCCGGCTTCTCGTCGTCGGTGGGAATGTTCTGCAGGCTTTTCTCCGCGATGGAGATCATGTAGCGCGCACGCTCCTCGACGCCACGGAACTCGCCGCCATAGCGCACGGGGCGGCCCATCATCTGGGCGATCTCGGGCACGACCTCCTGATTCATGGCGATCAGCGCATCGAGGAAGGCCGAGACCTTCGCGGCGCGCTCGGCAATCGGCACGTTGCGCCAAGCCTTCTGCGCCTCGCGCGCCGCCTTGATGGTCGCATCGATGGCGGCGTCTGACATAATGGGACGGCGAACGAGCTCGCGTCCGTCGACGGGGGAAATAAGGACGATATCGGTATCAGTCATGATCTTTACGTTTGAAAGACTATGGCTCGAAGAGAGCCATAGTCTTCTCCTGTGTTGAAATTCGAAGAGTCTTTTAGATGATTTCGAAGTAGCGGGCGAGCTGCCAATCCGTGATGGCCTTGCGCGCCTCGCGCTCCTCCCATTCGCGGGTTGCGGCGTAATGGTCGACGAAGGTGTCGCCGAAGAGCTGGCGGGCGGGCTTGGAACCCTTCAGGCGCTCGGCGGCCTCTCCGAGCGAACGCGGCAGCGCGCGCTCCTTTGGGTGCTCCACCGCATAGGCATTGCCCTGGATCGGCTCGCCCGGCTCGACCCGGTTCTCGATGCCCCAGAGGCCGGAGCCGATGGCGGCAGCGAGCGCGATATACGGATTGATGTCGGCAGCCGCCACGCGATACTCCACACGCTGCGACTTCTCGGAGCCTGGAATGACACGAAGCGCCGTGGTGCGGTTCTCCACGCCCCAGGCGGAATCGGTGGGCGCCCAGAAGCCGGGAATGAGGCGCGTATAGCTGTTCACCGTGCAGGCCACCATGGCGAGGATCTCGGGCATCAGCTGCTGCTGACCGCCCACATACCAGCGCATGGTGTCGGACATATTGTGTTTGCCGTTGGCGTCGTAGAACGCGCCCTTGCCGCTGTTGAGATGGCGCAGCGAGGAATGCAGGTGGCCGGACTGGCCCGGCCAGTCGCGCGACCACTTGGCCATGAAGGTCGCCATCCAGCCGCGCTTCTGCGCGAGGATCTTGGTGTAGGTCTTGAAGAGCGCGGCCTTGTCGGCGGCCTTCAACGCGTCATCGACACGGATCGCTGCTTCCAGAACGCCGGGGCCGGTTTCCGTGTGCAGACCCTCGATCTCGAAATCCATCTTGTTCGCGAGGTCGAGCAGCTCGTGATAGAAATCCGCGTGCACGCCGGAGCGCAGCACCGAATAGCCGAAGAAGCCCGGGGTGATGTTCTTGAGGTCCTTATAGCCCTTCTCGCGCACGGAATGCGGCGTTTCCTCGAACACGAAGAACTCGAACTCGGCAGCGGCGGAGACGGCAAAGCCCATGTCCTCCGCCTTTTTCAGCACGCGGCGCAGCACGCCGCGCGGACAGGCGGCTTCCGCATAGCCCTCGAACTCGCTGAGAAAGAATGGCAGGTCGTTCTCGAAGGGAACGAGGCGCATGGATTCGGGGATGATGCGCGCCGTAGCATCGGGATAGGCCGTATGCCAGCCGGTGAGCGTGGTGTTGTCGTAAAGCTGATCGTTGGAATCCCAGCCCAGCACCACATCGCAGAAGCCGAAGCCCTTCTCGACGGCGGATTCGAACTTGTCGCGGGCCATGTACTTGCCGCGCATGATGCCGTCGACATCGGTGAGGCCGATCTTCACGAAAGGCAGGTCGCGGCTGCGCACGTATTCGATAGCGTCGGCAGCGTTCTTGATTTTGGGAGCGGTCATGCTCGAAACCCCAACGAGAAATGAAAAGGGAGCGCGCAGGATGCGCGCTCCCGATGATCGTCAGTAGGACTTGTATTCGGCCTCGCCCTTGGTGAGCGCGAACTCTTCCTCCGGCGAGAGGATGAGCTTGTGGCGGCCGATGAGCAGGAAGTAGGCCATCATGACGGCGTAGTAGATGGCAACACCGAACACCGCCGTCCGGAACACGGGATCCGTGAACTGGAAGTACAGGGTGATGGCCGCAATGATCATGCAAATGGCAGCACCCGCAACACCGAACGGGCTCTTGTAGGGCCGTGCCAGATGCGGGAACTTCTTCTTGAGCACGATATAGGACATGCCCTGCATGAAGTAGGCCAGCATCGCGCCTGCGACCGCCATGTTGAGCAGCGTGCCGCCGATGACGGTGGCGCCTGCTTCCGATCCGCGCACGAACCAGATGATCATCATGACCGTGAGGCCGAGCACCGCGCCGGTGATGAGCGCGATGTGCGGCGACTTGCGCGTGCCATGCGTCACCGACAGGAAGGACGGGAAGTAGCCTGCCCGCGAGAGCGAGTAGATCTGCCGTCCGAAGGCGAAGATGATCGTATGGAACGAGGCGATGAGGCCGAGCACGGCAACCGCCGCCAGGATCTTCGCGATGTCCGAACCGAACAGGGTGCGGAAGCCGTCGAGAAGCGGTTCGCCCGACTTCGCGACGCCTGCGGCGCCCGGCGCGATGCCGGAGTTCAGGAACACCACGCAGAAGGCCGAGACGATCAGCGTGAAGATGCCGGCGATGATGCCCTTGGGCATGTCGCGCTGCGGATCGTGAGATTCTTCAGCCGCCAGCGGCAGCTGCTCGATGGCGAGGAAGAGCCACACGGCGAAAGGCATGGTGGCGAAGATGCCCGCAATGCCCATGGGCAGGAACGGCCCGCCGCCATTCGGCAACTCGGCGCCATCCGAGCCGATGTTTAGCGCCCAGCGCGAGAAGTCGAACTGGCCCGAGAGCAGCACCGACACGTAGAACACCACAAGGCATGCCAGCGCCAGCACAGTCACCGTGACGGTGACCTTGAACGACAGTTCGACGCCGATGATGTTGAGCCCGACGAACAAGGCATAACAGAGCACCCAATAAACCGGCTGGAACTCAGGCGCGGTGCCGAAGATCGCAGACAGATAGGAGCCGATGAAGAACACGATCACCGCGGGGGTGAGAACGAACTCGATGTTCTCGGCAATGCCCGTGATGTATCCCGCCCACGGCCCCATCGAGGTGCGCGCGAACGAATAAGCGCCGCCCGTATGCGGCAGGGCCGGCGACATCTCCGCGATGGAGAAGGTCAGGCCCAGATACATGATCGCGATGATGATGGTGGCGAAGAACATGGAGCCGAAGCCATTGGCAAGGCCCAGATTCCAGCCTGAATAGTGACCGGAGATCACCGCGCCCACGCCGAGCGCCCAGAGTGACCACACGC
The DNA here is from genome assembly GCF_022346925.1 of Microvirga sp. ACRRW. GTDB lineage: Bacteria > Pseudomonadota > Alphaproteobacteria > Rhizobiales > Beijerinckiaceae > Microvirga. The sequence goes on along the minus strand of NZ_JAKRNJ010000002.1, from coordinate 19,293 downwards.
GCGCATGACGCTTGAGGCGCCGTGCCTCGAAATAGCTTTCATCCACGGTGTTGTAGGTGACACCGGAATGACCTTGCACTCCGGCCGGTGGGGCGTGAACCCCGGAACTTCCTTGTCCGACTGACATCGACTCTTCCTCCACGAATAGTCTGTCCTCGAGCATCGGACCCAAAAGTGGACACCACTTTTGGGAATAATCCGATGCTCATCCCTCAGAAGCGTATCGTTCGGATCGGAAAACCGTAGCCACTTTTCCGCACGATACGCGAACCGTGACGCGTCATGCGCCACGGCAGTGATCAAAGTTCCTGCGCCCCCTCCCTCAAAAGCGGCGCAAGACGTTGAGCCCACGATGCCTGTCCGTCTTGTGTGCGGATCAGGTCATTGCGGATTTCGATCATCAGCGGTGAGAGCCCTCGCCTCTCGGCGTGGCGCTGGAGGGTGTGGAACACCCGGTCCGCTGGCGAATAGGGTTCGTTCATGCCCACATTCAGCGCCGGGTCCTTGCGCAATCCGGCTTCGACGCTCTGCGCGAAGCGCGCATCCGCATCGTGGATGAGGCCGATATGCCAGGGACGCGGCACGTCCCTGTACACGGGCGTGAACGAATGAATGGTGACGATGCTGCGCGTCTGCCCGGATTGCACGCGCGGTTCCACAAACCGGTCCACGGCACCATGGAATGCATCGTAGACCTCGCGCACGCGGAAGGCGCGCTCAGCCAGATCGAGATCCTGGTTGCCGGGGATCACCGTGCGCTCGCTCAGCGTCCAGATGGAATCGGGAGCCGATGGATCACGGTTCAGGTCGTAGACGAGGCGCGAGACGGTGGCGTGAACCAGCGGCGCATCGAGAAGTCGGGATAATCCCTGCGCGACCCCGAGCGCGCCCGGGTCCCACGCGATATGGCTTTCGAGCTGTTCAGGAGTAAGGCCGAGCGTGCCGTACCGGTCCGGCAGGTGGCGGGAGGCATGTTCGCAAATGAGAAGGATGGGCGAGCTTCCTTGCGGATTCTCAACAACGGCAACCGTTTCCGCCGCCTGGGAGGCGGGGTTCTGACCGGTTGCCATCCGACTCGCATGCACCATGCGGTCCTCCGTTCGCCTGCGGATGCAGGCTGTCGCCCTCGGTTTGAACGTTTGGTACGTTTCTTACAGATTTTTCTTATGTGAAATTTTTGGTACACCTTGGGGACGCCGTCAAGGAGGGGGATGAAACATTCCATCATGAAAAAGACTAAGGCCGTTTCCCCTGTCGACCCGCCAAGCCTGGCCGAAAGAATCCGCCTGGAGATGGATTCCTTCACCCCCAGCGAGAAGCGGGCCGCCCATCTGCTCCTGAGCCATTATCCCTTTGCCGGCCTCGATACGGTGGCGGAATTCGCCAACCGTGCGGGGATTTCCGCCCCCTCGGCCCTCCGCTTCGTGACCCGGCTAGGGTTCTCCGGCTTTCCGGATTTCCAACGGCACCTGCGCGGGGAGCTGGAGGCCCAGCTCCTCCCTCCTCTCGCCAAGGCCAGCCCCACGGACAAGGGCCAGGGCGCACAGGCTTTGTCCTCGTTCGCGGACTCCGTAATCGGAAACCTGCGCGCAACAGTGGAGAACATCGCACCTGCCGAGTTCGATGCCGTGGTGGCGCTGCTCAGCGACCCGCGCCGCAACATCCATTTCACGGGCGGGCGCTTCACGGGCGCGCTCGCGCGCTATGCGGAGAGCCACTTCCGCATCGTGCGCAGCGGGGTTGATTTCATCGAAGGGCAGCCTGCTCTCTGGCGCGACCGGATGATCGAGATCGGCAAGAAGGACGTGATCGTCGCCTTCGACATCCGCCGCTATCAGGAGGATGTGACGGCACTCTGCGAAGCGGCGGCGAAACAGGGCGCGACCATCGTGCTGCTCACCGATCCCTGGCTCTCTCCCATCGCCCGCGTCGCGCGCCATGTGCTGCCTGCGCATATCGTGGCGCCGTCGAACTGGGATTCCTCCGCAGGGTTGCTGCTGATTACCGAAGCGCTCGTCGCCGCCGTGACGAAGCATTTGTGGGACACGGCGAAACCGCGCATGGAAGCGGTGGAGCGGCTGCGCAACGGGAAGCCGTGACGATCAGGCTGCTTTATGGCGCAGCAGAACGAGGCTTGCATTCCACAGCACGCAGATCGCAAGCGCCAAGAGGAGTGCGAGCGCTGTGCCCAAAGTGGGAACGGCGGCATGGAGGGCGAGCAAAGCGAACCCCATCCCTACCAATCCGATCAGACCGTTTGCAAGCACCAGAGCCGCCGCCGGGCCGCCGATGCGCGGATGCAGAATGAGCGTGAGGCTCGTCATGACGATAGGAGCCGTGGCAGCGATGCCCGCCGCTGCCGGCCCGAGGGCGCGCCCGAGAAGAACGACGATTCCGACTAGGCTCATGACGCCAGCGGCTCTCAAGGGGATGTCCCACCACCGCACGGCAAAGACTTTTCCCTTGAGACCCTGCTGCATCAGGAATCTTCGCGCGATGACAATGCATGCGGAATAGCTCACCACATTCAAGACGACGGCTTCGCGCAGTCCCCATTGAAGATGGGTCAGTATCCACGCCATGGAAAACCAGGCCAGCAAAGCGCAGGCGAGACTGAGAAGAACGCCCCTCTTCTGTGCCACCAAGGCATAAACCAGAATGAAAACGGCGAGCGCGGCATTCATCGCGAGGCTGACGATGCTGGCTTTCTCGATGAAGCCGGGGCCGTGTTCCAGCGCCAGGAAAATGTAGGCCGGTCCTGCGGAGATGGGGAGCGTGGCAACCATTGCCCCGATGAACGGCCCCATGCGTTCGACGATGAGAGAGGCCGTCACGACAACAGCCGCAGTCGCGAGCATTTTGACCGCAAGGCCGATCAGGAACGGGTCAATCACGGGATGACACGGATCACGCCCGCGCTTTCTGCAGCCAGCCGATCAGGAATGGCAGCACGAGCCCGATCCCGAGGAAGCGGACGAGGTGATGGATGCCCACATAGAGCGGGTCGAGACCGAGGATGAGCGCAAGCACGGTCATTGCCTCCAAGCCTCCGGGAGCGAAAGCGACGAGGCTGTTGGCGAAGCTCACATCGGCGATCCATGCGGCGACAACGGCGAAGACAACGGCAACGCCCATGCCGACGGAGAAGGAGCCGAGCGCAGCCACAAGAGCGCGCTGCAAGGTGGAACGCTGAATGTTGCGGAAGCGCTCTGCAATGAAAAGGCCGATCAGCACGAGGCCTCCGGTGGCAATCACCGGCGGGATGACGCCAGTGACGAATGCCGTGCCGTGACTAACGGAGCTGACCACGGTTGCGCCGAGAAGAATGGGAGCCGCGACCTTCAGCACCTTGAACACGAAGCCCAGCGCGAGCCCGCCGATGAGGACGAATGCCATGTCGGCAGGGCTCGCAATCGGCATGCCCTGTCCGATCAACGCGCTCGGATCACCCTCGCCTCCGCCGGTCACGACAACCACGCTCGGCAGCAATGCGATGAGCACAAAGAGGCGCAGATTTTGCACGATAGCGACCGAGGGGACATCCGCCTTGCGATCGGCTGCGACGGCGAGCACCGTAGAGAGCGCGCCGGGCACGGAGGCGAGCACCGCATCGGCCTTGCGCCAACCCGAAATGCGCACGAGCCAGAGCGATGACGCCAACGAAATCGCAACGACGCCGATCACCAGCAGGATGAGGCTTCCGGGGTATCGACTCATCGCCGCGATGGCCGCAGGCGTCACGGCCGCACCCATGGCGGCACCGGAGACGAGCATCGCCATGTCGGCCAGGGCGCGCGGCATGTGAACCGCATGTCCCGAAAGGCCCCATAAGGTGGCGGCGATCGCAGAGCCCGACAGCCAAGCTGCCGGAACGCCCAGCCAATAAAAAGCCAGACCTCCGAGGCCCGCAATCAGGATTTGAGCAAGGTGAGAAAAAAGGAGGCGCATCGTGACATTTGAAACAGAACCCTTCCTGGGCTCTGCTCACTCCATGAACGTCATGGACCTCACGGTCAACCGGCGGAATTGCCGGGAGGCTATGCAGCAGGAAGGGAGCAGCACTTAAGACCGCTCACGCCACGAGCCTCGGCAAGGCCGCGCCGATCCGTCTCACCGCCTCCTCCAGATCATCCGCTTTGCGCAGGTAGCACAGACGCAGATAGCCCTCGCCCGCATCGCCGAAAGCGTTGCCGGGAGCAAGGCCGACATTCGCTTCGTCGATGAGACGGAAGGCGATGTCCTTGGAGCTCGTCGCGCCCTTGATCTTCAGGAACGCATAGAACGCCCCGCTCGGCGGCGGCAGTTCCACGAGGCCGGTCTCCGTCAGTGTCCTCACGATCTCGCGTCCGCGCCTGGCCTTGGCCATCTGGTCTTGCAGGAACTCCTCGCCCTGCTCCAGCGCCGCGACGCCTGCGCGTTGGATGAAGGTAGGCGTGCCGGAGGTCTGATACTGAACGAGGTTCTCGATCACCTGCCCCAGCTCCGGCGGCGCTTCGAGCCAGCCGAGACGCCATCCGGTCATTGCCCAGTTCTTCGAGAATGTCTGGATGAAGAGGATACGATCCTGCGGCTCCATCACATCACGGAATGACGGCGCACGCCCCTCGATGGTGAGAGCAGGATCGTGAATGAAGCGTCCGTAGATTTCATCTGCGACGATCCACAAACCATGCTTGCGCGCCATAGACAGAACGGCGCGGAGATCGTCATGGCTCGCGGTCCAACCGGTGGGGTTGGAGGGCGAGTTCAGAACGACGACGCGGGTACGCGGCGTGATGGATTTTTCCAATCGCTCGAAGCCGAGATGCCAACCCTTGTCGTCGATATTCATGGGAACAGGAACAGGGCGCGCGCCAGCAATGGTGATGGCGCCTGCGAAATTCGGCCATGCGGGCGTCGGGATCAGCACCTCGTCGCCGGTGCCGCACAGCATGCGGAATGCCATTTGCATCGCGGGCATGCCGCCGGACGTGACAAAAAAGCGCTCGGGATCGAAAGCCTTGCGATAGACATTCTCGTGGTAGCTCGCGATGGCCTGGCGCAGTTCAGGAATGCCGCGCTGATAGGTATAGAAGGTCTCGCCATCCTTAAGCGAACGCGCCGCCGCATCGCAGATGAAAGCTGGTGTCGCAAGATCGCCCTCGCCCACCCAGAGCGGAATGATGCCGGGCTTGTTCCGGCCATAGGAGAACACATCCACGATGCCGCTGGTGGGCGCCTGCTGCGCTTCCGCACGCAGATTGAGGGTCGATGGAATCGAGACGGATGCGTTCATCGGGCTTTGGTCCTTTGGGAGCAGGCGAACAGGGATGACCTGTCCGCCCGGCGAAGGCAAGCCCGCTCACGGCACTCATGACAAGAAGCGAAGAGTCCGATCGAAACCGGTGATGGATCAGACGCGCCGGTCGCTTTGCAGAAGATCGCGGATCTCGGTGAGCAGTTTCACGTCGGCCGGAATTTCGGCGGGCTTATCGGCGGTTCCGGTCTTGGCATCCTCTGTCCGGCGCAGGCGGTTCATGCCTTTGACGAGGAGGAACAGGATCCAGGCGATGATGGCGAAGTTGATGGCAACCGTGATGAAATTACCCCAGCCGAGCACTGCGCCCTGTTTCTTCGCCTCATCCAACGACCCTGCGGTGACGTTTCCTGAGAGCGTCGTGAAGTAGTTCGAGAAATCGAGCCCGCCGGTGACAGCGCCGATGATCGGCATGAAAATATCGCCGACGAGGGAATCCACGATCCGGCCGAAGGCGGCGCCGATGATGATGCCGATGGCGAGATCCACCACGTTGCCGCGCAAGGCGAATTGCTTGAACTCGTTCCACATGGCCGGACCCTCCCTGAGCTTGTCTGCCAAGCTAAAGAAGTGTCCGGCCAGGAAGAGCCGTCAAGCCTCGCGGGCCGCGAGAAGCTCGTGGAGATCGAGGGGACGGGTGACCATCTGAAGCTCGCCGCCGGGTGTGCGCGGCCATTGGTCCTCGGGCCGGTCCACATAGAGCTCGATGCCGTTGCCGTCCGGGTCGCTCAAATAGAGTGCTTCGCTGACGCCGTGATCGCTCGCGCCCTGAAGCGGGATGCGGGCCTCGACCAGGCGGTAAAGCGCGTCCGCCAAAGCTGCCCGCGTGGGATAGAGGATCGCCACGTGATAGAGGCCCGTGGTGCCGGGAGGCGGCGGCGAGCCGCCTTTGCTCTCCCAGGTGTTCAGGCCGATATGGTGGTGGTAGCCGCCCGCCGAGACGAACGCGGCCTGCGTGCCGTAGCGCTGGATCAGCTCGAAGCCGAGCATGCCGCAATAGAAGGCGAGCGCGCGGTCGAGATCCGCGACCTTGAGATGGACGTGGCCGATCCGGACGCCCGGATCGATGGGGCGAGCCGCCGGAAGTCCGGCGGCCTCATTGGACATAGGTTTGATCATGGCCGTTTCCCGTTCAAGCCGAGCGGATGGACAACGCGGGAGCGGTCTTCGCCGATCCGCCCTTAAGGGCATAAGCGCCCTCGCCCAGCAGGGCCTGGGCCAGAAGGGCGACGATCCAGAACGCCAGGAATTCCCAGCCGCCGTTCGGGTTGGAGAAGAAGAAGCCTGCCGGGCCATGGACCGTGAAGATCGCGCCGAGCAAAATGGGGACGAGAGCAAGGGCGACCCAGCGGGCATAAAAGCCGGCAATGAGGGCAAGGCCGCCGGCCACTTCAGCCAGGATCACCACATAGGCGAGAAAACCGGGCAGGCCGAGGCTGCCGAAGAACTGAGCCGTTCCGGCGGGGGTAAAGACGAAGATTTTCAGCCCGGCATGGGCCAGGAAGAGGACGCCAAGGGCCACGCGCAGGATGAGCGCGGCATAGGGGGCGGTGCGGGTATCGATCATGGGGGGTCTCCTGAAACTTTGGTAGCTTCATATGACCTCATTCTCCGAATGCGATAATCCCTGAGACAGAATATTAATTCACTCCCATAGAGTGAGATGCTTCTCTTGCCTGCGCCCTCCTGCTAGTGGCGCGGAACTCCTGCAGCGGGTAAAGCTGGTTCCAGTTTCTTGTTAAGGGTCTCACGGCATGGTCGCCACCTGGGCGGTTGTCTTATCGGCGCTGGTTTACCTCTGCTTCCTCTTCACGGTCGCCTATTGGGGCGACAATGCGGGCAGGCGCTTCGTCCAGGGGCCATGGCGCTCCACCATCGCCGCGTTGGCACTGGCCGTTTACTGCACCTCCTGGACCTTCTTCGGATCGGTAGGGCTGGCCAGCCGCTCCGGCTTCGACTTTCTCGCCATCTATATCGGCCCCATCCTCGTTATCACCGTGGGCCATGCTCTCGTCGCGCGCGTCATCCGCGTTGCCAAGACGCAGAACATCTCCTCCATCGCCGACTTCGTGGCCGCCCGTTACGGCAAGAGCGAACGCGTCGCCGCCATCGTCAGCCTGATCGCGCTCATCGGCTCCGTTCCCTATATTGCGCTTCAGTTGAAGGCGGTCTCGTCCTCCCTCGACGTGTTCATCACCAATGCCAACGGCATGCCGCTGTCGAGCATGCCGGTCATCGGCGATCTCGCGCTCATCGTCGCCTTGGTGCTGGCAGGTTTCGCGGTTGCCTTCGGCACGCGCCACCCGGATGCCACCGAGCATCAGGACGGCCTCATCATGGCGATCTCCATCGAGTCCATCGTGAAGCTCGTCGCCTTCCTCGTCGTCGGCGGCTATGTGACCTTCGTGATGTTCGGCGGCTATGACGACATCGTGCAGCGCCTCAACAACCAGGGCATCACCGACACCCTGCTCGAGCGCACATCCGGCTTCGGCAGCTTCATCACGCTCATTCTTCTGTCGAGCTGCGCCGCGTTGCTGCTGCCGCGCCAGTTCCACGTGACCGTGGTGGAGAACCATTCCATCGGCGACCTGAAGCGCGCTGCCTGGATGTTCCCGCTCTATCTCGTGCTCATCAACCTGTTCGTCATTCCCATCGCGCTGGCCGGCATGGCCATGTTCCCCGGCGACGGGATCGACCGGGACATGACCGTGCTCGCGCTGCCGCTGGCCGACCAGGCCGGCACGATTGCGGTGCTCACCTTCCTCGGCGGATTCTCCGCCGCGACAGCCATGGTGATCGTCGATTCCATCGCGGTCGCGGTGATGATCTCCAACCACCTCGTCATGCCCATCGTGCTGCGCCGTCGCGCCTTTGCAGGCGTTGACCCCGGCAGCTTCGTCATCGCGGTGCGGCGCATCTCCATCGTGTTCGTGATCATGCTCGGCTATGCCTATTACCGGGCATCGGGAGAAGCGGCGCTCGCGGCCATCGGCCTTCTGTCGTTTGCCGCCATCGCGCAGGTGGCGCCCGCATTCGTCGGCGGTCTCATCTGGTCGCGCGGCACGGCGTTCGGCGCGAGCGTGGGTCTCGTCGTCGGCTTCCTGACCTGGCTCTACACGCTGCTGCTGCCGAGCCTCGTGTGGGATGGCGTGTTCTGGTCGGACGTGGTGGTCTCCGGTCCCTTCGGCATCGAGGCGCTCAAGCCCACTGCGCTCTTCGGCGTAGACCTGCCCCAGCTCACGCACGGCGTCATCTGGAGCCTGACGCTCAACATTCTCTGCTATGTCGGCTTCTCCCTGTGGCGCCCCGCGACGGCGATGGAGCAAATTCAGGCGAATGTCTTCGTCGGTGAGCCGCACACCTCCGTCGCGCCGAGCTTCCGCCTATTCCGCGCCAGCGTCACCGTGGACGAGCTGCGTGCCACCGTCTCGCGCTATCTCGGAGAGGAGCGCACGACACGGTCCTTCGAGGGCTTCAGCCACAGCCGAGGGCAGAGCCTTGAGCCGCGCGCGGAGGCCGACATCCATCTGCTGCGCTATGCGGAGCACCTGCTCGCCTCCGCCATCGGCACCGCATCCTCGCGCCTTGCGCTCTCGCTGCTGCTGCGCCGCCGCACCGTCTCGACGGAAGCGGCCCTCAAACTGCTCGACGATGCCTCCGCCGCGATTCAGCACAGCCGCGATCTGCTCCAGCACGCGCTGAATTACGCCAAGCAAGGCATCACGGTGATCGACCGCGACCTGCGGCTTCTCGCCTGGAACCAGGCCTTCATCGACCTCTACGACATGCCGCCCAACTTCGTGCAGGTCGGCATCGGCATGGAACGCATCGTCCGCTACAACGCCGCGCGCGGCTCTTATGGCCCTGGCAATATCGACGAGCAGGTCGCCGCGCGCCTGCATTCGTTCCATCACGATGTGGAGCCGGTACGCCTCAAGCTCTATCCGTCCGGCAAGGTCATCGAGATCCGCTCCAACGTCCTGCCCGATGGCGGCCACGTGACCACCTACACGGACGTCACCGATGCCGTTCTTGCGGAGGAGGAAAGCCGCCGCGCCAATGAGACGCTCGAACAGCGCGTGCGTGAGCGTACGGAAGAGCTGACGCGCCTCAACGAGGCGCTGCGCAGCGCGAAGGCGGAAGCGGATGAGGCGAACATCTCCAAGACGCGCTTCCTCGCCGCCGCCTCCCACGACATTCTACAGCCGCTCAATGCGGCTCGCCTCTACGCGACGTCTCTCGTGGAACGCGACCAGAATGCAGGCGACGCGACGCTTGCCGAGAACATCGACGCCTCACTCGATGCGGTCGAGGAAATCCTCACCGCCATTCTCGACATCTCGCGCCTCGATACGGGCGCCATGAAGCCGCAATGGACGAGCTTCCGCATGGACGAGATGTTCCGCCAGCTCCAGCGCGAGTTCGACCCCATCGCGAAGGAGAAGGGCCTCGATCTCACCTTCGTCGCCCCATCGCTTACCGTGCGCTCGGACCGCCGCCTGCTGCGCCGCCTGTTGCAGAACCTCATCTCCAACGCGATCAAGTACACTCTCAAAGGACGCGTGCTCGTCGGCGCGCGCAGGCACGGCACGCACCTTGTTCTGGAGGTGTGGGATACGGGCCTCGGCATTCCGCCATCGAAGCAGCGGATCGTCTTCCGCGAGTTCCAGCGCCTCGACCAGGGCGCGAAGGCGGCGCGCGGATTGGGCCTCGGCCTCTCCATCGTGGAGCGCATTGGGCGCGTGCTCAAGCACCCGATCAACCTGAAATCCGAAGTCGGACGCGGCTCGGTGTTCCGTGTCGAGGTTCCGGTCGTCGCCGCACTGCCGGAGACAGCCGCTGCGCCCGAGCCGCCGAAGGCGCCGACCACCGTTCTCTCGGGCCTGCATGTTCTCGTTATCGACAACGAGCCCGCGATCCTGGAAGGCATGCGCCTGCTTCTCTCAGGTTGGGGCTGCGACGTGTGGACGGCATCGGATCTCGACACGGCTCATCAGGTCTTGCGCACGAACAAGACCCTGCCGGAGGTGATCATCGCCGATTACCACCTCGACGACACGGACGGCCTTGAACTCATCAAAGCGCTTCGCTGGAAAACGCAAGCCAACACGCCCGCCGTTCTCGTGACCGCCGACCGCACGCCTGTCGTGCGCGACGCCGCTGCCGCCATGCACGTGCACGTGCTCAATAAGCCGTTGAAGCCCGCGGCCTTGCGTGCGCTGCTGACACAATGGCGCGCGACGCGCGTGGCGGCGGAGTGAGCGCCCAATTCAGCTCTCTCCGTCATGGCCGGGCTTGTCCCGGCCATCCACGTCTTTAACCGCCGTGGTTCCTAAGACGTGGATGCCCGCAACAAGTGCGGGCATGACGAAGATGGAACTCTAACGGGTCAACGCGTGATCGACCGCCGCAACCGCGTGGATGGTCGTGGTGTCGAAAAGCGGCACGGCGCTGTCTTCCTCCGAGACCAGCAGCATGATCTCGGTGCAGCCGAGAATGACAGCCTGCGCGCCCTGCTCGATCAGGCGTGAGATGATGGCGCGGTAAGCCTGCCGTGATTCAGGATTGATCTTGCCGAGGATGAGTTCCCTGTAGATGATCTCATGCACGATCTTCCGATCATCCCCATCCGGCACGATCACATCGAGGCCATGACGGGATTGCAGGCGTCCCTTGTAGAAATCCTGCTCCATGGTGAAGGCCGTGCCCAGCAAACCCACGCGCGTGATGCCCGCCGCCTTTATCTTTTCGGCTGTCGGATCGGCAATGTGCAGCAATGGAATGCGGACGGATGAGGTGATGGCATCCGCCAAGCGATGCATCGTGTTGGTGCAGAGCACGATGAAATCCGCCCCTCCCCGCTCCAGGTGCAGGGCGGCGTCCTTCATCAAGGCGGCAAGCCTGTCCCAGTCGCCCGCATGCTGGAGCTGCTTGATCTCGTCGAAATCGACGGAGAACATGAGACTGCGCGCCGAATGCACGCCGCCCAGACGCCGCAGCGTTTCCTGATTGATGATGCGATAGTACTCGGCGGAGCTTTCCCAGCTCATGCCGCCGATGAGTCCGATGTTCTTCTGCATGATGCGTCAGGCCGTAGGCTTGTAGGCTTCGCGCCCGCTCTTCAACGCATCGTCGAGAAGCTCAAGCCGGTCCTGGCCCCAGAACACCTCGCCGTCGAGCACATAAGCCGGGGAGCCGAACACGTCGGCCGCCACCGCGTTCTCGAGATTGAGCGCATAGATCGCTTCCGTGGTGCTGCCTGTCACGATGTCCATGAGCGACGACGAGTCGAGTCCTGCCTGCTCGGCCAGTTCCGCCAAGACTAGAGGATCGCCGAGATTACGCTCCTCTTCCCAGATGGCGGCGAAGGCACGGCGCAGGAATGCGTCCGGGCTTTTGCCTGTCGACGCAACCGCGATCACGGTGCGGTCGGCGAAATTCACATCGAAGGGCCAATGCTTCGGGCTGATATTGAATGAGAGCCCGCGCTTCTCGCGCCAGCGCTGCAGCTCGACCAAACGGTAACGCTGGCGGGCGGGGTGGCGCTGCTGAAGCGGCAGGCCGCCAGTCTCGGAAAAGACGCGTCCTAGGAAAACGGGCTTGTAATTTACCTCGACTCCATGCCGCTGCGCGATTTCCATGAAGGGGGCGTGGCCGATATAGGCCCAGGGGCTTACGAGCGAGAAGTAGTAATCGATGACACGGGGCATGGGTCTTGCAAGCCTCACGGTTCAGGCCAAGGAAAAGGGGCCTAACCTTGGACCATCACGCCGCCTTCTTCAACGTCTCTTCTGCATCGAGGAAAGCCTGAACCTCGGGAGCGGCTTCCGGCGGCTCCGCTTGCAGGCCGATTTCACCGAGCAACATCTCCATGGGCACAAAGCTCTTGGCCTTCCGGTCATAGAGCCCTGCCCTCACGAGTGCGATGGCATTGAGGATCGGGCTTCCATCCCGCGCCTTCGAGACGAGACGATGCTCCATTACCACATGGCCCTCCGACCATGTGAGGATGCGGGTCTCGAGCGTGAAAGGCTGGAACAGCCGCATCTCGCGGCGAAACCGGATCTGGCCCGCGCTCACCACCGGCACCCAGCCATGCCTGAAGATGGGCCGCCACAGCCCTGAGCGAATCATGATGTCGCTGCGCCCCAGATCCATGAGGCTCCAGTAGCGCCCGTTGTTCATGTGGAGCGACGTGTCGAGATCATGTGGCCACACACGGAATGTCAGACGCGACACATCGCGCACTGGATCGATCTTCGGCCTGAAGAACGACGTGACGATGAGGTGGAGGACGCGCAGCCAAAGATTCATGACATACCGATTCCGGTCTGACGCTGGAAAGCGATGAGGTCGAGAACCGGTGCATCAAGGCCGAAACCTGTCAGCAGACCATGAACCTGCCCACGATGGTGGGTCTGATGGTTGAAGAAGTGCACAAGCGTGGAAGCCAGCGGCTGATCGATATCGACCGGGTTCGTGATGGTGCGATAGCGGAGGCGGCCCGCTATATCGGCCTCCGACAAGCCCTCGATATAGTCGACGATCCTCGCATCTTCCATGCGGCGCGCCCGTTCAAGTTCGGGAAGAGTAGCGAAGAGGATGGCATCAAGCCTATTGGGAGCATCGCCCTCGCCCGTAAATCTCTTGAGCCAGATGCGGTCTGCCGCGAGAAGATGGTTCAGGGTACCGCTCACAGATTTGAAGAAGGCCCCCCGATCCGCTTTGAAATTTGCCTCCGACAATTGCGCCGCGACCCCATAGATGCGCTCGTTGCACCATGCATTATAGGCCGCCATCATGGCGAAATGCGATTTCATGGGCTGCTCCCTCATATCGGTCTTGATATCTGGGGCGACACTATCGTCATCCCGGACGAAGCGCAGCGTAGATCCGGGATCGTCAACAGAAGAGAGCGCCTGAATCTCATCCTGAAAACGATCCCGGGTTCCGCTACGCGGCCCCGGGATGACGCTAAAAATTTAAGCCGCCTTCTTCGCCGCGGCGCGGCCATAGAAGGTCTCGCCATTTGCTGCCATGTCGAGAAGCAGTTTCGGCGGCGCGAAACGCTCGCCGTACTTCTCCTGGAGCTTACGGCACAATTCCACGAAAGCCTTCGCGCCCATGAAGTCGATATAGGAGAGCGCGCCGCCCGTATAAGGCGCAAAGCCGAAGCCGAGGATGGAGCCGACATCCGCCTCGCGCGGATCGGTGATCACGCCCTCCTCGACCGTGCGTGCGGCCTCAAGAGCCTGTGTGACGAGAAGGCGTTCTTTAAGCTCCTGCATGTCGACGAGCTCGGGCTCCACATGCTTGGTTTGCAGGTTCTTCAGCTCCGGCCACAGGCGCTTCTGTCCGCCTTCCGGATAATCGTAGAAGCCCTTCCGGTTCTTGCGGCCGAAGCGTCCTTCCTTTTCGACGAGCGCCGTGAGGAGAACTTCCTGCTGCGGAACGATGGCCGCATCGCCCAGCTGCGCCTTCGTGGCCTTCAGGATCTTCAAGCCGAGATCGACGCCGACCTCGTCGTTGAGCGAGAGCGGACCGACCGGCATGCCGGCCTGCTTGCCCGCCTGTTCGATCATCGCCGCAGGCAAACCTTCGGTAAGCATGAGATGACCTTCGAGGATATAGGCCAGCACGCAGCGATTGGCGAAGAAGCCGCGCGAGTCGTTGACGACGATGGGCGTCTTCTTGATGAGGCGCACGTAATCGAGCGCGGTGGCGAGCGCCTTGTCGCCCGTCTCCTTGCCCTTGATGATCTCAACCAGCATCATCTTTTCGACCGGCGAGAAGAAGTGAATGCCGATGAACTGGCCCGCATTCTTCGAGGTCTTGGCGAGGCCCGAGATCGGCAGCGTCGAGGTGTTCGAGGCGAAGATGCAATCCGGGCGGATCGCCGCTTCCACCTTCTGAATCACCTCAGCCTTTACCTTGGGATCCTCGAACACGGCCTCGATCACGAGATCGCAATCGGCCAGATCGCTGTAATCGGCGGATGTCTTGATGCGCTCAAGCAGCGCATCGCGATCCGCCGTCTTGGCGCGGCCCTTCATGATCTGGTCGGACATGAGCTTGTGCGAATGGGCCTTGCCCTTTTCCGCCGCTTCCACGTCGCGGTCGATCAGCACGACCTGAAGGCCCGCATTGGCCGTGACGTAAGCGACACTCGCGCCCATGAAGCCTGCACCGACGACGCCAACCTTCTTGATGCTGGTCGGCGGCACATCCTTCGGACGGCGCGCGCCCTTGTTCAAATCCTGCATGGAGAGGAACAGGGTGCGGATCATCGCCGCCGCCTCCTTCGAGCGCAGAATCTTGGCGAACCAGCGCGACTCCACCTTCAAGGCCAGATCCATCGGCAATTGAAGGCCCTGATAGACGGTCTCCAGGATCGCGCGGATCGCCGGATAATTGTCCTGCGTCTCACGGCGATAGATGGCATTGGCCGGGGGCCAGATCTGCATGCCCGCCGCGGAATAGACCTTGTTGGAGGGCAGCTTGTAGCCCTTCTGATCCCATGGAGCGACAGCCGAACCGCCGTTCTTGATCCAATCCTTCGCGGTCTGCACGATCTGGTCGCGCGGCGCGACCGCGTGCGCCAGACCCATGTTGCGCGCCATGAGCGGGCGAAGCTGCTCGCCCTTGAAGAGCATCTGCAATGCATCGCCCGTCTGCATCAGGCGCGCCACGCGCTGCGTGCCGCCGGCACCAGGGAAGAGTCCCACCTTCACTTCGGGCAGGCCGACGCGGGTGGAATCCACATCCGACAGCACGCGGAAATGGCAGGCCAGCGCCAGCTCGAACGCGCCGCCGAGGCACACGCCGTGAATGGCGATGGCGAAGGGCTTGCCGCAGGTTTCCAGGCGGCGATAGAGCAGCGAAAGCTTGCGCGATTCCTCGAACAGGAACGTGTTGGCGGCCTCCTCGCCCTTCTCCTTCGCGACGCGCATGAATTCCGCGTTGGAGGATTGCAGCATGGTGAGGTCGGCACCGCCGGAGAACGTCTCCTTGCCCGACGTGATAACGCAGCCCTTGATGGCTTCATCAGAGGCAACCTTCTCGATGATCTGCGACAGCTCGTCCATCACCTGATTGGTGATGACGTTCATCGAGCGGTCCTTCATGTCCCAGGTCGCGAGCGCGATGCCGTCGGCGTCGATCTCGAAGCGGAAATTGGTGAAGTTCGTCATTGGCTTTCTCCCGGTCCCGCTTTTACTCAAACCCGCTCGATGATCGCAGCCGTGCCCATGCCGGCGGCGACGCAGAGCGTAATCAATGCCGTCTGCTTGTTGGTGCGCTCCAATTCGTCGAGCACCGTGCCGAGGATCATCGCGCCGGTCGCGCCGAGCGGATGGCCCATGGCAATCGCGCCGCCATTCACGTTGACCTTGGCGGGATCGAGATCGAGCGCCTGCATGTAGCGCAGTACGACGGAGGAGAACGCCTCGTTGATCTCGAAGAGATCGATATCGTCCTTCGTCATGCCGGCCTTCTTCAGCGCCAGCTCCGACACGTCGATGGGGCCGGTGAGCATGAGCGCGAGATCGGATCCGATGGAGGCAAAGCCCTTGATGCGCGCGCGGGGCTTCAAACCCATCTTCGTGCCGCCCTCCTTCGAGCCGACGAGCACGGCAGCGGCGCCGTCCACGATGCCGGACGAGTTGCCCGCGTGATGGACGTGGTCGATGAATTCCACATCCGGATGCGCCGCAATCGCCACCGCATCGAAGCCGCCCATCTCGCCCATCTGCACGAAGGCGGCTTTCAGCTGACCCAGCGACTGCATGTCGGTGCTCGGGCGCATGTGCTCATCCTTCGCCAGGATGGTGAGGCCGTTCACGTCCTTCACCGGCACGATGGACTTGGAAAATCGCCCCTCGTCCCAAGACTTCGCCGCGCGCTTCTGCGATTCGACCGCATAGGCATCCACGTCATCACGCGTGAAGCCGTATTTGGTGGCGATCAGATCCGCCGAAATGCCCTGCGGCAGGAAATAAGTGGGAATGGCGATGCCGGGATCGACCGGCCATGCGCCGCCGGATGCGCCCATGCCGATGCGGCTCATGGATTCGACGCCGCCGCCGATGGCGACGTCCTTCATACCGGACATGACCTGCGCCGCCGCGAAATTCACCGCATCGAGACCGGAGGCACAGAAGCGGTTGATCTGCACGCCCGGCACTTCCTTGCCGAAGCCTGCCTTCAGCGCGGCTGCGCGCGCGATGTCGCCACCCGCCTCGCCGACGGGATCGACGCAGCCGAGCACCACGTCCTCCACCAAGATCGGATCGAGATCGTTGCGCTTGCGGATCGCATCGAGCGCGGTGACTGCGAGATCGACGGCAGGCACTTCGTGAAGCGAACCGTCCTGCTTGCCGCGCCCGCGCGGGGTGCGGACTGCGTCATAGATGAATGCATCGGCCATCGGGGCCTCCCAGATTTATTTGAGCGTCATCCCGGGCAAGCGAAGCGCGACCCGGGATCGTTTTCAGAATTAGGCGTTTCACTGGTCGCGCGATCCCGGCGCTTCGGCCGGGATGACGCTTGTTGGCTAGAAGGCTTCCATCGGCATCGCCATGGTTACGTCAGCGCCGGACGAAATGCGCGCGAGACGCACCCCGGTTTCCGGCATCATACGCTCCATGAAGAACTGGCCCGTGAGCAACTTCGCATCCATCTTCTCAGCATTGCCGTTGCCTTGCGATTTCTTGGACTGCGCGGCCTTCGCCATCTTCGCCCACATATAGCCGAGAGCCACGGTTCCGAAGAGGTGCATGTAGTCGGTGGCGCCTGCGCCTGCATTGTCGGGCTTCGCCATGGCGTTCTGCATGAACCACATGGTGGCCTGCTGCAGATGGCCGAGGCCTTGCTGGAGCGGCGCGACGAAGCCCTTCAGGCTCTCGTCGCCTGCGTTCTCCTGACAGAAGGCGCCGACCTCGTTGAAGAAGGCCATGATGGCGCGGCCACCATCCTTGCCGAGCTTGCGGCCCACGAGGTCCATGGCCTGGATGCCGTTGGCGCCTTCGTAGATCATGGCGATGCGGGCGTCGCGCACGAACTGCGACATGCCCGATTCCTCGATATAGCCGTGACCGCCGAACATCTGCTGCGCCTTCACCGCGTTCTCGAATCCGAGATCGGTGAGAACGCCTTTCACCACGGGCGTCAGAAGGCCCATGTAATCCTCGGCGGTCTGGCGCTCCTTGTCGTCCGAGGAACGGTGCGCGATGTCGCTGTTGAGGCCGGTCCACACGACGAGCGCGCGCGCGGCCTCGTTAAACGACTTGATCGACAGCAGCGTGCGGCGCACGTCCGGATGTACGATGATCGGATCGGCGGGCTTGTCGGGGAATTTCGCGCCGGTGAGCGAACGGCCCTGCAGGCGGTCCTTCGCATAGGCCACCGCGTTCTGATACGCGACCTCGGATTGCGACAGGCCCTGCACGCCGACTGCGAGGCGCGCCTCGTTCATCATCACGAACATGGCGTTGAGGCCGCGATTTTCCTCACCCACGAGCCAGCCCTTCGCGCCATCGTAATTCATGACGCAGGTGGCGTTGCCGTGAATGCCCATCTTGTGCTCGAGCGAGCCGCAGGACACGCCGTTCTTGTCGCCTAAAGAACCGTCGTCCTTTACGATGAATTTCGGCACGACGAAGAGCGAAATGCCCTTCGTGCCGGCGGGCGCGCCTTCGATGCGCGCAAGCACGAGATGCACGATGTTCTCTGCCATGTCGTGCTCGCCGGCGGAGATGAAGATCTTCGTGCCGGAGATCGCATAGGAGCCGTCGCCGTTCGGAACCGCCTTGGTCTTGAGAAGGCCGAGATCCGTGCCGCAATGGGGCTCGGTGAGGTTCATGGTGCCGGTCCACGCACCCTCGACCATCTTCGGCAGGTACTTGCGCTTCACCTCCTCGGTGCCATGCACCAGCAGCGCAGCAATCGCGCCTTGGGTGAGGCCGGGATACATGCCGAGCGCCAGGTTCGACGAGGAGATGAATTCCTGCATGATGGTGTTGAGAAGCGAGGGAAGTCCCTGCCCGCCGAATTCCTCCGGCACCGACAAGCCCATCCAGCCACCGGTGGCATAGGCCTCGTACGCGTCCTTGAAGCCCTTCGGCGTCGTCACCGAGCCGTCCGCGTTGCGGGTGCAGCCTTCCTGGTCGCCGGAGAGGTTCAAGGGCGCGAACACCTCCTCGCAGAGCTTTGCGCCTTCAGTGAGGATCGCCTCCACCATATCCGGCGTGGCATCCGCGAAGCCCGGCAGGTTGTTGTGACGCTCTATGGGAAAGACATCGTTCAAAAGGAACATGACGTCTTCAACAGGGGCCTTATAAACCGGCATTCGCGCATCCTCCCAATTCGGCAGCCTGACAGACTCCGTGAGCCCACCGGCACAATAGATGGTTTACATATAAACTATCTATTCCTTTTGGGAAGAGGTAGGGCGCGAAATCTCCTGCGTCACCGACCAAAGTCGAGATCAATGAGGTCTATCGGGAGAACCGACAGGCCGCATGACGGAAGGCCCTGGTGCGCGGCCATCACGAGCGCCCTCCCGGGGCTGCGGAGCAGAACCCGGGATCGCAGGACGAGAATGGCGCAGATCCCCTCTCCCGGGTGGGAGAGGGGCAGGGGTGAGGGAGCGCCCTTGCCGGTGAGGACATGCCCTCACCCGGAGCTGCGCTCCGACCTCTCCCGCTCGGGAGAGGTTTTCCCGTGCTTTACTCGGCTGACGATCCCGGCTCGGCTTCCGCCGTCCGGGATGACGAGCGGCGGACAGGGAGGACGCCTTGGCCCAATGCGTGTGTTCTTCTTTTGTTCTTGACTTTGGTCCTAACCTTGGCTATAGCTGTGGGTGTCCCGGCTCAGAGAGGGGCGCGCTCGCGAGGCGTCGTGATTGTCGGAGCCGGGAGCGGTCCTGTGTCAGGTTTCGCAAACCTGTCGGCGGGAGGCCCATCGTTGAAAGACACGGTGTACGCCTAAAAGAACCG
>NZ_JAKRNJ010000020.1 GCF_022346925.1 Microvirga sp. ACRRW | reverse complement strand
ACGTGTCGGAGTGGTTCACGCACAAGGGCGTGGAGATCACGGTGAGCGACGGCCGGACGATCTTCATCGAAGGCGTCAAGGCGGAGCAGCTGAAGGGCGGCATCGTCGACGGCGCCTGGCAGTGGTGGATGTAACCGCCGCCTCTTCACACAGCTGACACACACAAAGCCCGCCGTGCACACAACACGGCGGGCTTCGATTTTGAAAGAAGCCAAGAGCAGTATTTGCCTGCTTGTCATGATTAGTTTGCGCCAAGTTCATGGAGCAGACGATGCTCGACCTCCGGCACCGGCTATATTCCGAACTCCTGCGTCTCTCCGTGCTGCGTGGGGAGAAGGGTATCGAGCACACGTGCGGCGCGTTGATCCTGCGCCAGCCGGATGTGCTGAAGGAGCGCGTGGCCGAGGCGATGCGGGCGGATCACTGAGAGCCCTGGCAAGTCATTCGGATGATCTGAGCCAAGCCAATAATGATGCAGCAGGCTCCCATCACGTCCCTGATGGGAGCCTTCTTTATTTGCGCTCAACCAAGCAGGTAAGAAACAAAAAGATCATAGCGCGCTCTGAATTGACATAATGTAATTTTGATTACATTTCTTGTTTGCGTAGTAGTCTCCCAG
>NZ_JAKRNJ010000001.1 GCF_022346925.1 Microvirga sp. ACRRW | reverse complement strand
GGGGAGGGGAACAGGCAGCGATAGGTGGGGTTCGGCCTGCCGTCAGGCCCCGTCTCATGGGCTCGGATCGTCGTCAGGGACCCGTCGAACTGGCCGAGAGCCGCCGTCACCAGCGGCTTTTTCTCGAAAAAGCAGGCATCCGAGACCGCATAACGGGTTTCGAAGTTGTCCGATCCATCGGCCACGATGTCATAGCGGCTAATCAGTTCACGGGCGTTCTCCGGCGTGATCCGCAGGTTATGGGGCTCTACCGTAACGTGAGGGTTCAGGTGCCGGATGGCTCTGGCCGCACTCTCAACCTTGGCAATTCCCACATCCGCGGTCCCATGGACCACTTGCCTTTGCAGGTTGGAGAGGGACACCACATCGTTGTCCACAAGGCCGATGGTGCCGATTCCGGCGGCCGCCAGATACTGGAGGAGAGGGGCGCCCAACCCGCCCGCGCCGATCACGAGCACGCGAGCAGCTCTAAGCTTCAATTGTCCTGGGCCGCCTACGTCCCTGAGGACCAAGTGGCGGGCATAACGGTCGATTTCGTCGGATGTCAGGGCCATAGGACGACATTAATCCCTAGAGCATCGTGCGGAAAAGTGGCCCCGGTTTTCCACACGAACGATGCTCTTGTTCAGAGAGAGAAAGCATCGGATTCGCCCCAAAAGTGCAAATCCACTTTTGGGTCCGATGCTGTAGCTTCGCGCTATCAACCATTCCCTGCAACGATTCAGCGAAGGAAAGTAACATCCCGCTTGACAGGGACCTTGGCGTCGTGACCCTTCCCGTGCCATCGTCAAGGGGCAACCGGACACCTAAATCCGGCGTCTAACAGGGAACAAAGCCGATGACAGTAACCAAGTTTGGCCTCGCGCTCGCGGGCCTCGCCTTCTCCGCCACGGCTGCCTTCGCGCAGCAGGCGGCCTTCAAGCCCGCCATCGTTTACGATCTCGGCGGCAAGTTCGACAAATCCTTCAACGAGGGCGTGCATACGGGCGCCGAGAAGTTCAAGAAGGACACGGGCACCGAATACCGCGATTTCGAGCCGCAGAACGACGCTCAGCGCGAGCAGGCCCTGCGCCGCTTCGCCCGCGACGGCTTCTCGCCGATCGTGGCCGTGGGCTTCTCCCAGGAGACCGCGCTGAAGAAGGTCGCCGAAGAGTTCCCGAACACCAAGTTCGCCATCATCGACGCCGTGGTCGAGAAGCCGAACGTCCAGTCCGTCGTGTTCAAGGAGCATGAGGGCTCGTTCCTGGTCGGCCTCCTGGCCGCCAAGGCTTCCAAGTCCGGCAAGGTCGGCTTCGTGGGCGGCATGGACATTCCGCTCATCCGCAAGTTCGCCTGCGGTTACGTCCAGGGCGCCAAGTATGCCAACAAGGACGCCGAGGTGTTCCAAAACATGACCGGCACCACGGGTGCAGCCTGGAACGACCCCGTGAAGGGCGGCGAGCTCGCCAAGGGCCAGATCTCCCGCGGCGCGGACGTGATCTACCATGCGGCGGGCGGCACGGGCGTTGGCGTCCTGCGCGCCACGGCTGACGCCGGCAAGCTCGGCATCGGCGTCGATTCCAACCAGAACGGCCTGCATCCGGGCAAGATGCTGACCTCCATGGTCAAGCGCGTGGACGTCGCCACCTACAACGCCTTCGACCAGGCCAAGAAGAACACCTTCAAGGCCGGCGTCTCGGTTCTCGGCCTCGCCGAGGACGGCGTTGCCTGGGCGTTCGACGACAACAACAAGTCGCTGATCACCGCCGACATGAAGTCTGCCGTCGACAAGGCCTCCGCCGACATCAAGTCCGGCGCGATCAAGGTCCACGACTACATGTCGGACTCAAAGTGCCCGATGTAAGCTGACGCTTCGATCCGGCCGCAGGTTTTCTGAAAAGAGAGCCTGCGGCCGTTTCCGTTTTAAGATCGTTCCGTTTTCCGATAAGATCCGCCTTAGCTTTTTCCTTGCCGGACAACCCCTAGAGGCCGATGTCTCCCGCCATTGAACTCATTGCCATCAACAAGAGCTTCGGCGCTGTTCACGCCAACAAGGACGTGAACTTGAGCGTCGAGCGCGGCACGATCCACGGCATCGTCGGTGAGAACGGCGCCGGCAAGTCGACGCTCATGTCGATCCTTTACGGCTTCTACGAAGCGGATTCCGGCGAGATCCGCGTGAACGGGCAGCCGATCAGAATCCGCTCTTCCATTGACGCTATCTGTGCAGGCATCGGCATGGTTCACCAGCACTTCATGCTGGTCGAGCCGCTGACCGTGGTCGAGAACGTGATGCTCGGCGCCGAAGGCGGCGCCATGCTGCGCGCGGGCGAGGCCAAGGTGCGCAAGGAACTCGCGCGGTTGGCCGCCGATTACGGCCTCGAGATCGATGTGGACACCACCGTGGGCGAACTCTCGGTCGGCCTCCAACAGCGCGTCGAAATTCTCAAAGCCCTCTATCGCGGCGCGGATATTCTCATTCTCGACGAGCCCACCGCCGTGCTCACGCCTGCGGAAGCCGATGCGCTGTTCGAGCTGCTCCGCTCGCTGAAAGCGCAGGGCAAGACCGTTATTCTCATCACCCACAAGCTGCGCGAGATCATGGCGATCACGGATCGCGTCTCCGTCATGCGCCGCGGCGAGATGGTGGCGACCGTGGAGACGGCCAACACGTCTCCGCCCGAGCTTGCAGAACTGATGGTGGGCCGCCGCGTTCTGCTGCGTGTGGAGAAAACCGAGAAGGCGCCCGGCGCTCCCATGCTCGAGGTGGAAAACCTGTCGGTTGTCGATGCGCGTGGTGTGCTGCGCGTGGCGAATGCGTCACTCACCGTTCGCGCGGGCGAGATCGTCGGCATCGCGGGCGTTGCGGGCAACGGCCAGAGCGAGCTTCTCGAGGCCATTGCGGGCATGCGCCGTCCGGTGCTCGGCTCCATCCACTTCGAAGGGCAGGGCATCGGCGCCGCCGAGCACAACCCGCACCAGATGCGCAAGCTCGGTCTACTGCATGTGCCGGAAGACCGTCTGCGCATGGGTCTCGTGCCTGCATTTCCCGCTTTCGAGAGCGCCATTCTCGGCTTCAGCGACGAGCCGCATCTCGGCAACGGTCCCATCCTCGATCATGACCGCCTGATCGCAGATCTTGAGAAGAAGATGGAGCAATACGACGTGCGCCCACCCGCGCCGCGCTTGAAGACATCGAATTTCTCCGGCGGCAATCAGCAGAAGATCGTGCTGGCGCGCGAGATCGAGCGCAATCCGAAGGTTCTGCTCGTCGGCCAGCCGACGCGCGGTGTCGATATCGGCGCCATCGAATTCATCCATCGCCGCCTCATCGCGCTTCGCGATGCGGGCGTCGGCATTCTGCTGGTGTCGGTGGAACTCGACGAGATCATGCATCTCTCGGATCGCATCCTGACCATGTGCGGCGGCAAAATTACCGGCGAGCGCAAGGCCTCCGAGACGAACGAGCAGGATCTCGGCCTGCTCATGGCCGGCGTGACGGATGAGGCCGCCTGATGCAACCGCGATTGTCGCTTGTCACGCTCGGTGTCGCTGATCTCGCAAAGTCCCGCGCCTTCTACGAAGCCTGGGGTTGGAAGGCTTCGTCCGCGAGCCAGCCGGACGTCGCCTTCTATCAGGCGAACGGCCTAGCTCTTGCTTTGTTCGGGCGCGCCGATCTCGCGAAGGATGCAGGCGTCGAGAACAAGCCCACCGGCTTTGCCGCCATCACGCTCGCCTACAATGCGCATTCCAAAAGCGAGGCGGACGAGGTTTATGCCCGCGCCATTGCTGCCGGTGCGCGCACCGTGAAGCCGCTGCAGGACGTGTTCTGGGGCGGCTATTCGGGCTACTTCGCCGATCCTGACGGGCACCTCTGGGAGGTCGCCTGGAATCCTTCTTTCCCCATCGACGAACAGGGTCACCTGTTCCTGCCGGATAGTTCGACGTGAGTGCACCCATCGAAATGCCCAAATGGGCCGACACGGTTCTCGTCCCCGCCGTTTCCGTCGTCACAGCGTTCTTGGTCGCAGGCCTCGTGGTGCTCAGCATCGGCGAGAATCCGCTGACGGCGACGCGCTATCTGCTCCAGGGCAGCCTCGGCACGGGCGAGGGCTTGGGCTTCACCCTGTTCTACGCCACCGACTTCATCTTCGTCGGACTGGCGGTCGCAGTCGCGTACCACGCGGGCCTCTTCAACATCGGCGGTGAAGGCCAGGCGACGATTGCGGGATTGGGCATTGCGCTTGCGCTCAACAACCTCACCTTCCTGCCGGGCTTCCTGCTCATTCCCGTCGGCATTCTCGCCGCCGCCGCCTTCGGTGCGGCATGGGCTGCTGTTCCCGGCTATCTGCAGGCGAAACGCGGCAGCCACATCGTGATCACCACGATCATGTTCAACTGGCTCGCGAGCGTTCTCATCGTCTATCTGCTGGTGAACGTGCTGCGCGAGCCGCAATCCATGAACCCGGAAACGCGCCCCTTCCCCGAAGCCTCGCAGATTCCCTTCATGCATGATGTCTTCGCGTGGTTCGGCGTCACCATCCCGGCCTCGCAGCTCAACCTCACCCTCGTGCTCGCACTGATCTCGGCATTCCTCATTTGGCTGCTGATCTACCGTTCACGCCTCGGCTATGCGATCCGCGTCGTTGGCTCCAATCCGACGGCTGCGGTGTATGCCGGCATTTCGCCCGCGCGCATCATCGTCATCGCCATGGTGCTCTCGGGGGCGCTCGCAGGCGGCCTCGCGGTGAACGAGCTGATGGGCTACCAGCATCGCCTGCTCTTGGAATTCACCTCCGGCTACGGCTTCGTCGGCATCGCTGTCGCGCTCATGGGGCGCGCGCATCCGGTCGGCATCATCCTGGCGTCGCTCCTGTTCGGCATTCTCTATCAGGGCGGTGCGGAACTCGCCTTCGAGCAGCCCAACATCACCCGCGACATGGTGGTGGTGATCGGCGGCATCATCATTCTGTTTGCAGGTGCGCTGGACGGTCTCTTCCGCCGTCTCGTGGCGCATCTGTTGTCGCGTCCTAAACTGGCGGGAGCGTGAGCATGGATCTCGGTATTCTCGCAACGGTTTTCGACTCGGCGCTGCGTCTTTCCATTCCGCTGCTCGCCGCATGTCTTGCGGGCCTATGGTCCGAGCGCTCGGGCGTCGTCGATATCGGCCTTGAGGGCAAAATGCTGGCGGCAGCCTTCGCCGCCGCTGCCGCCGCTTACGCGTTCGGCTCCGCATGGATCGGTCTTGCCTTCGGCATTCTCGCTTCCATCGCTTTCGCCCTCGTCCACGGCTTTGCCTCCATCAGCCAGCGCGGCAACCAGATCGTGTCCGGCGTCGCCATCAACATGCTGGCGGCGGGGCTCACCGCCATCGTCGGCAATGCCTGGTATGGGCAGGGCGGACGCACGCCGCCGCTCGAAGGCGACCAGCGTTTCGAAGATGCCTATTTCGGACATTCGGCCTTGGTCTTCATCGTGCTTCTGGCCGTGCCGCTCACTTGGTTCGTTCTTGGCCGCACGCGCTTTGGCCTTCGCCTGCGCGCGGTCGGCGAGAACCCGGCTGCCGTCGACACCGCAGGCATTTCCGTGACGGGCCTGCGTTATTCCGCCGTCATCATCGGCGGCATTCTCTGCGGTATCGGCGGAACTTATTTGTCGGTCGGACAGGCTGCGGCCTTCCTGCCGAACATGACCACGGGGCGCGGCTTCATCGCGCTCGCCGCGCTCATCTTCGCCAAGTGGCGCGCATGGCCCGCGCTCGGCGCCTGCCTGCTCTTCGGTTTTCTCGACGCCATCGCCAATCAGCTGCAGGGCTTCTCATTCCCCGGCATCGGTGAAGTGCCGGTGCAGGCCATTCAGGCGCTGCCCTATCTCATGACGGTGATCCTGCTCGCGGGCGTCATCGGCAAGGCCATTCCGCCGCGCGCGGCAGGCGTGCCTTATGTGAAGGAACGCTGATCATGGTGTCTCTCGATACGCTTTTCGAAGCCGCCAAGACGATCCAGGCGCGAGCCTATGTGCCGTATTCGCGCTTCAAGGTCGGCGCTGCAATTCTGACGCCGGAAGGACAGGTGTTCACCGGCTGCAACGTGGAAAACGCGGCCTATCCCGTGGGCTCCTGCGCGGAAGCGGGAGCGGTCTCGGCGATGATCGCGGGCGGCGGAAGCGCCATCCGCGCGATCGTCGTGATGGGCGACGGCGAGCATCTCGTGACGCCCTGCGGCGGCTGCCGCCAGCGGATCCGCGAATTCGCCTCGCCCGATACGAAGATTCACATCGCAGGCCCTGAGGGCATCCGCAAGAGTTTTACCCTGGAAGAGTTGCTGCCCTTCTCGTTCGGGCCGGACAACCTGACGGACAGATAAGAGACTTGTCATGCAACAGAATGTTCAAGAGGCCGCCGAATTCGTGCGTGCCCGCGGCTTTAATGGCCGTTTCGATGCAGCCTTCGTGCTGGGAACCGGCCTCGGCACGCTCGTCGATGAGGTGAGCGATGCGGTAAGCCTCGCTTACGCCGACATCCCGCATTTTCCGAAGAGCGGCGTGTCCGGCCATGCGGGCAAGCTCGTTGCTGGAACGCTCGAGGGCAAGCGCGTGCTCCTGTTCCAGGGCCGTGCGCATTACTACGAAACAGGTGATGCAGGCGCGATGCGCCTGCCCGTCGCCTTCGTGAAAGAACTCGGCATTCCGGTGCTGGTGGCGACCAATGCCGCCGGTTCCGTGCGCGCCTCGATCCGTCCCGGAAGCCTCGTTGCCATCAGCGATCACCTCAATCTCTCCGGCGGCAATCCGCTGCTGCGCGATCACACGGAAGGCCGTTTCGTCTCGCTGACCGATGCTTACGACCCTGCCTTGCGCGAGGTTCTTCAGCGCGCCGCGAAGAAGACCGGCATCGATGTTCCGGAAGGCGTCTATGCGTGGCTCTCCGGCCCGAGCTTCGAGACGCCCGCCGAGATCAAGATGGTGCAGATCCTCGGCGGCGACCTCGTCGGCATGTCGACCGTGCCGGAAGTGATCCTCGCTCGCTATTACGGCCTGCGGGTTGCAGCGATTTCCGTCGTCACCAACTTGGCTGCCGGGATCGAAGGCGCCTCGCCCTCGCACCAGGAAACCAAGGACACGGCGGCGGAAGCCTCCGAGAAGTTCAAGCGCCTCATCCGTTCCTTCGTCGCGGAGATGTAAAAATGTCCGACGCAGCAATCGCCCAGCGCGCCCTGCGCTGCCTCGACCTCACCGACCTGACGGACAATTGCACCGATCAGGCCATCGATGCGCTTTGCAAGAAAGCGCTCAATCCGCTCGGCCCCGTGGCTGCCGTCTGCGTGTGGCCGCAATTCGTCAAGCGCTCGCAGGAGAACCTGAAGGGTTCGCCCGTGCGCATCGCGACCGTGGTGAATTTCCCCGCCGGCGGGGAGGATATCGATCGCGTCACCGACGATCTGCAGGAAGCGCTTTCGGATGGCGCGAATGAGATCGACCTCGTGCTGCCGTACAATGCACTTCGCCGTGGTGACGTCACGATTGCAGGCGAGATGATCGAAGCCGTGCGCGATCTCGTCGATCAGGGACGCCTTCTCAAAGTCATTCTCGAAACCGGCGAGTTGAAAGATGCGAAGCTGATCGAAACGGCAAGCCGTCTCGCCATTGATTCCGGTGCCGACTTCATCAAGACGTCGACCGGCAAGACACCTGTTTCCGCGACGCCGGAAGCAGCTGAGATCATGCTCAACGCCATCAAGGCGTCGGGCCGCAATGTGGGCCTCAAGCCCTCCGGCGGCATCCGCACGGTCGCCGACGCGAAGGTCTATCTCGATCTGGCTGAGCGCATCATGGGCGCAGGCTGGGCGACGCCGCAGACCTTCCGCATTGGCGCAAGCAGCGTCTACGATACATTGATTGCCGCCATTGAAGGACGGGAAGGCCAAGTGGCCACCGGAGCATACTGAACAATGACTCTTCTTCCGCAGGAAATCATCCGCCGCAAGCGCGACGGTGCAACGCTCGACGCCGAAGAGATCCATCACTTCATCAAAGGGCTCACCTCGGGCCATGTCTCCGAAGGCCAGGCCGCATCCTTCGCCATGGCGATCTTCTTCCGTGGCCTCTCCGTTCCTGAGCGCGTAGCGCTGACGCAGGCCATGATGAATTCGGGTGAAGTGCTGAAATGGGATCTGCCCGGTCCCGTGCTCGACAAGCATTCCACCGGCGGCGTGGGCGACACGGTGAGCCTCGCGCTCGGTCCTGCGGTTGCGGCCTGCGGCGGCTACGTGCCGATGATCTCCGGCCGCGGCCTCGGCCACACGGGCGGCACCCTCGACAAGTTCGATTCCATTCCTGGCTATGTCACGCAGCCCGATATCGACACCTTCCGCCGTGTCACACGTGAAGTCGGCTGCGCCATCATCGGCCAGACAGCCGATCTCGCGCCCGCCGACAAGCGCCTCTATGCCATCCGTGACGTGACGGCGACGGTGGAATCCATCGATCTCATCACCGCGTCCATTCTCTCGAAGAAACTGTCCGCCGGTCTTCAGGGCCTCGTGATGGACGTGAAGTTCGGCTCCGGCGCATTCATGGACAACGCCAAGGACGCGCGCGCGCTCGCAGAAAGCCTTGTGCTCGTCGCCAATGGCGCGGGCCTGCCCACAAGCGCGCTGCTCACCGACATGAACCAGTCGCTCGCATCCGCCGCAGGCAATGCGGTCGAGATGGCCTACGCAGTCGATTACCTGACGGGTCGCAAGCGCGAGAGCCGTTTCCATGAGGTGACGGTGGAGCTTTCCGCCGAAATGCTCGTGCTCGGTAAGATCGCGTCCAATATCGTCGACGCGCGCGAAAAGATCGAGAGCGCGATTTCATCCGGCAAGGCGGCGGAGGTGTTCCAGCGCATGGTCGTGGCGCTTGGCGGTCCCTCCGATTTTCTGGAGCGTCATGAAACGCATCTGCAGGCAGCGCCCATCGTCCGCGCGATCCATGCGGAGCGTTCCGGCATCGTGCAGAGCGTCGCCACCCGCGATGTGGGTGTTGCCGTCGTGGCGCTCGGCGGCGGGCGCACGCGTCCGCAGGATGCCATCGATCACGCGGTTGGCCTCACCCATCTTGCCGAGATCGGCGAGGTGGTCGATTCCAACCGTCCGCTTGCCATCTTGCACGCGCGCACCGAAGAGTCCGCGAAGGCGGCTGAGCGCATGGTGCGCGCGGCCTATGTGCTGGGCGACGCGAAGGCGAAGTCCGGCGCCATGATTCTCGAACGCATCGGAGCGAAATCTTGAGCCTTCTCGTCGCGGTCACCTGGGAAACGCAGCCATGGGTCGAGCGCTTCACGCGCCATTTGCCCGGTCGCGAGATCGTCGTGCTGGGTGAGGGTTTCGACAGAAGCAAGATCCGCTACGTGGCGACCTGGGGACCGAAGCCGGGAAGCCTGGACAACCTGCCGAACTTGGAGGCGCTCTTCTCCCTCGGTGCGGGCGTCGATCATCTGATGGGCTATCCCGGTCTTCCGGCTGTTCCAATCGTGCGTGTGGCGCAGGACGATCTCACCCATCGCATGAGCGAATACATGGTCATGCATTCGCTCATGTATTTGCGCGATCATGCGCGCTTCGCGCAGGCTCAACGTGAGAAGCGCTGGGAGCCGGATCGTTCTCCGCCGATTGCCTCGGACGTGCGCGTCGGCATCATGGGCTTTGGCGTGCTGGGACAAGATGCTGCCGTGAAGCTCAGAATGATGGGCTTCGAGGTGGCGGCCTGGAGCCGTACACCCAAGAGCTTCCACGGCTGGGATGTGTACTCCGGCGAGAGCGGGCTCGATGAGTTTCTCGCGCGCACGGACATTCTCATCGCGCTCATCCCGCTCACGCCCGACACGCGCGGCATTCTCAACCGAAGCCTGTTCAAGAAGCTCGCGCAGGACGGCAAACTCGGTGGGCCGGTGCTCATCAATGCGGGTCGCGGCGGTCTGCAGGTGGAAAGCGATATCCTCGCCTGCCTCGACGATGGAACGCTGAAAGCGGCAACGCTCGACGTGTTCGAGAAGGAGCCGCTGCCGGAAGATTCTCCGCTCTGGTCGCATCCGCGCGTCACCATCACGCCGCACAACGCGGCGGTAAGCGAGCCTGAAGCTACGGCACGCTACATCGCGAAGCAGATCCTCCGCCATGAAGCGGGAGAGACGTTCGAGAACGTGGTGGATCGGGATCGGGGCTATTAAACGAAACGCTTGATCGAACTGATCGGGCCGTAGCTCGTGCGGCGGATGCGCTCTTCCGCAACCGAGAGCGGCTCGATCATCACGGTCATGGTGTGGCCGGTGGCGTGGATGAAGTTCGTCGCATCCATCATCAGGCCCACATGGCCTTTCCAGAACACGAGATCGCCGCGCTTGAGGCCGCTGAGGTCGGGTTTGACCTCGATGGCGGTGCCGAGTTGCTGCTCCTGCATGTCGCTGTCGCGCGGGGCCTTGATGCCCGCTGCTGTCAGAACGGTTTGAGCGAGGCCCGAGCAGTCGATGCCGAGGCTCGTCTTGCCGCCCCAGAGATAGGGCGTGTGCAGGAAACGCTCGGCGACACTCACGTAATCCGTCTCGCGTGCATCGATGCTTGCCAGATGCGGAGCATAGAGCCAGCCGCCATCGGCCATCTGCGCATAGTCACCCTCGGTACCCACGATGGCGACCTTCGAATTCATCGTCAGCAAATCGGTATGCGGCAGCTTCAGGTTCGGGCTGGGATAGATGAAGGTGCGGATCGCCGCGATCTTGTGCGTTGCCTGCGGACCCGGTTCGCCCAGCACGGCGCTCGGCAGATAGCCCACATAGCCGTCATCTTGCAGCTGAACCCAGGCCCAGCCTTCGTGCTCGTCATAGACGGTCACGGCCTCGCCGAAGATAGCCTGTGTATCGACAGGCGCCTCCCGGGAAGGGTGGCGGTGCAGGGGAGAGAAGGGCGCAACGACGCGCTTTGCCGTGCCGATGGTGAAGCGCTCGGCCTCGACCTGACCGCGTAGCTTCTCGTCAGCCAGATCGGCGCGGACGGGTGTGATGCGGCGGTCGAAACTCATCGAGGCAGCTCCTTGGCTCGGGCGGTAACGATGTCTCCTAGCCGTTCCACGGCCAAAGCGCCAGCGACCGTGCGCTGGATGATCACATTGCGCCGATCCGCCTCATCCCGGCGGCGGGAGACGAGGTCGAGCTTGCCGAGGGTGTCGAGGGCACGGGTGATGACGGCCTTCGTGACATCGAGCTTCTTGGCGAGCCCACGGACCGTATGCGGCGGCGCATCGAGATAGATCGTCAGTAGAATGGCGATCTGACGCGAGGAGAGGTCGCTGCCCTGGTGCACGAGGTCGAGATGCACGTCGTGCCAGAGCTTTAAGGATTGAATCGCACGCAACGCGACAGACATGATTGCACCGGTCGTTCCGGGTCCGGATTATTCGGGCTCAAGCCGAACGATGCAACCTGTCTTTGTCGCTATGCTTAAGAGGCGTAGCGCTTCTTCAGAAGGGCATACATGAGGCGCGCTGCCTGAACCTCGGCGCCTTCCGGGCGGCCGGGGCGGGTGGAGTTGTTCCAGGCGAAGATGTCGAAATGCACATGCGCCTTGGCGTCGGATACGAAGCGGCGCAGGAACAGAGCGGCGGTGACGGAGCCGGCCATTGGGCCGCCCGTGTTGTTCATGTCCGCATACTTCGAGTCGAGCTGACTCTGGTAAGGAGCCCAAAGCGGCATGCGCCACACGGGATCGTTCACCTCCAGGCCGGTGCGGGCGATCTCGAGGGCGAGCGCGTCGTCATCCGTAAAGAAGGGCGGGAGCTCAGGGCCGAGCGCCACGCGGGCGGCACCCGTAAGCGTCGCGAAATCGACGATGAGGTCCGGCTTTTCCTCATCCGCCAGTGCCAGCGCATCGGCGAGAATGAGGCGGCCTTCCGCATCCGTGTTGCCGATCTCGACCGTAATGCCTTTGCGGCTGTTGAGGATGTCGCCGGGGCGGAAGGCGTTGCTCGAGATCGAGTTCTCGACGGCGGGAATGAGCACACGCAGGCGCACGGGCAGTTTCGCGCCCATGATCATATCGGCGAGAGCGAGCGTGGCGGCCGCGCCGCCCATGTCCTTGCGCATCATCAACATGGAGGCGGCGGGCTTGATGTCGAGGCCGCCGGTATCGAAAGCCACACCCTTGCCGACGAGCGTGATGCGCGGCGCGTTCTCATTGCCCCAGGTGAAATCGATGAGGCGCGGCGCGATGGCGGAAGCGCGCCCGACCGCGTGGATCATCGGTAAGTTCTGCTTCAAGAGATCGTCGCCGACGATGCTGTTGAACGCTGCGCCATGCGCATCCGCGATCTGGCGCGCGGCGGCCTCAATGCCGTCGGGTCCGAGATCGCTCGTCGGCGTGTTGATGAGATCGCGACTGCGGAACACGGCGTTGGCGATGCGCGTCACCTCTTCGGCATCGACGCCTTTCGGCGTGACGAGACGAACGGATTTTTCCGTACGCTTGCGATAGCGCGTAAAACTGTAGGAGCCGAGAACCCACGCGAGTGTGGCAAGTGTCGCAGCGGGAGCGTCGGTCTCGAAGCGATACACGCCATCGGGCAGGATCGTTGACAGCTTGCCGGCAGCGAAGGGATCGCGCTGCGTGGCGTCTTCACCTGCAAGGCCGAAGACAACGCCGAAGAGATTGCCCTCCGCGTCCGGAAGCAGGCAATGGCTGCCAGCCTTTCCTTCAAAGCCCTGAGCCTTTGCAAAACCCTGCGCCGTCTTCGGCAGTTGGGCGGAGATGCTGCTCCACGTGCTCTCGGTCACGAGCCAGATCGGAAGCGAGGTTTCGGAGGAGGCGGCAAGCAGGGGATGAGGCATGGGCGTTGACCTGGAATGAAGGCAATTGAAATGAAGTTCTAAAGGCGAATTGAGCGGCTGTCATCCCGGGGCCGCTCAGCGGAACCCGGGATCGCATGACGAGAATGGCGCTTTATCCTGCGCACGATCCCGGCTCGGCTGCGCCGTCCGGGATGACGCCGTTTTTCATGCTGTTGCATGCTGCCTGACGATCCGCGCCAAGCCGGCAAGCAGTGCCTGCTGAGGAATCTTCAATTCCGTCTTGATGCCGAGACGTGCGAGCGCATGCACGTAAAGATCCGCGCGTTCGTGACTGGCGAGAATGGTGACGGAGGAGGGACGGCCGAATTGCGCGAGCGCACCGTTGATCTCATCGCCGGTGAGCAGGCCGGAAAGATACGGCGCAAGCAGGTTGCTTGCCATGCGCCCGGAAACGACGGCGGCGCGCGCGCAGAAGAGAAGGTGCAGCAGGCCGACGCGGGCAGCACCTTCAGCGCCGCTGTTGCGCTCGGCCGCATGGAGGCCCATGTCGAAGCCCTTCTGGTCGGCGGGCTCCGTCGCGGGACGTCCGATCATCGAGTGCTCGCGCAACAGCGCATACATCTCGCCGGTCATGTAGGTGGCGAAACGCTCGATGCGCCCATCGCGCACGAGAATCCACTTGGGGTGCGTGCCGGCTGAGCAGATGAGACCGTTCTCGACACCGGTGCCGAGCACCAGCGTTTCCTCGCCGCGCATGACGTCGGCGGCGCCGGGAGCGGGCTCGCAGAAGAGGCCTGGAATGATGTAGCCCTTGCGGCCGTTGCCGATTTCGACAGGAATGAGCGCTTCCGCAATTTCCACGAGACCGGCAGGGCAGGTGGCATAGGGCGCTTCCACCCATCCTTCGCGGCTGCCCACCATGCCGACAAGCAGCACGGGCGCGTTCGGCTCCGCATCGAGCCAGCGCCCGCAATGTTTGACGAACACGTCCCGATGCTGGCCCTTTTGCAGGGCGGAGACGCCCTCATCCGACGAGACCTGATCGAGAATGGTCTCACCCTCGATCAGATAGCCACGGAAGCGGGTCGTTCCCCAATCGGCGACGATGAAGCGCAAGGTGCTAGTCCCTGTTGTGATGGATCACAGCGCTAACGGCCCTCGCTTTTAGCGCGTTCCATACATGCGGTCGCCGGCGTCTCCGAGGCCCGGCACGATATAGCCGTGGTCGTTCAGCTTCTCGTCGATCGACGCGGTCCAGATATGCACGTCGGGATGCGCGCTGCGCAGGCGCTCGATGCCTTCAGGGGCTGCGAGCAGGCACACGAAGCGAAGATCCTTCGCGCCGCGCTCCTTCAGGCGCTCGATAGCGGCAACCGCCGAGTTCGCGGTGGCGAGCATCGGGTCGAGCACCAGCACCATACGGTCGGCGAGATCGGACGGAGCCTTGAAGTAATACTCGACGGCCTGCAGCGATTCCGGATCGCGGTAGAGGCCGATATGGGCGACGCGCGCTGCGGGAACGAGGGTGAGCATGCCGTCGAGGAAGCCGACGCCCGCGCGCAGGATGGGGGCGAAGACCAGCTTCTTGCCGGCGATTTGCGCGCCTTCCATCTTGGTCATCGGCGTTTCGATCTCGATGCGTTCCATGGGGAGATCGCGGGTGACCTCGTAGCAGAGCAGCATGCCGATCTCGTTGAGCAGCTGGCGGAAGCCCTTCGTGGAGCGCTCCTTGTCGCGCATCAGTGTCAGCTTGTGCTGAACCAGCGGATGATCGACCACCGTTACGCCTTGCATGCTTTTTTCTCCCTTGGTCGTCATAGGCTCAATCCTCAAAACACCGTTCCGTCACTGATCACGCTGAGAGGCGGCGAGCCGTCGCCGCGCTTCTCCTTGGCCAATCTGCGCCCCGTTGCCCAGGTGCCGCCTTCGAGTGCCTTCGCGAGAGGAAAGTCCTCGGCGGTAAACCCGAGCCGGGCGCGGATCGGATCGGCAATGCGGTCCAAAAGAGCAACCGTCAAGGCCCGCCACTCCACCACGAGGGGGGAATCCACCGCATGTGCCTTTTTGGCGTCCTCGGGGTCCTTCAGGACGATCACGCCCGTGTCGAGGAAAAGGCCGCCATTGCGGTATTCCGGCAGGCCCGTGAGCCCGTTGACGTCGGTCACATTATAGCCGGCCCATTCCAGGGGCTCGATCAGCGAATAGGAGAGCCACTGGGAGAGTTTGTGGAAGGGGATGAGCCCTTTCGTGGCGTCCGGCGCCTCCACCAGGGGATGGCGCCAGGTATCGCCGAGATCGACGCCGCCCAAGGTGATGCGGCCGGGCCAGATGGGACCGAGATAGGTGAGCAGTGCCTCCAGAATGGAGGTTGCCTTGATGTCGTCGCCCTCGGCTGTCGCCACGATCACGTCGACAAGGCCGCCGGGACGGGGATCGTCCACCTGCCCGAAAATATCGGGATTGGTCGCCACGACGCGGCCCAAGCGATTCAGGAGCGCAGCGCGGCCTTCGAGCCCCACGAGCGGGTTATCTGCGGAAACCTGGAAGCCTTCGGCAAGATCGTCTGCCGTCAGCGCCATGAGCACATCCGCATCGACGCGGAAAGGGTCATCAGGCCTGCTGGAAAAGGCGCCGCCCACGAACATGTCGAAGCTCGCGACTGCCAGACCCTCGGAGCGGGTATAGGTCTCGCCCGTGCGGCCTTCCTGATAGCGCCATTGCGGGCCGGCACCCGCATCGAGCAGCACGGAAACGATGGCGAGGTCGAAGGCCGCCCGGGCCATGTCGCCCGCATTCGTCCAGGGCGCGCCATGCATCACCGCGTCCCAGCGGTCATGGCCTCCGGCCGCGAAATGCCGCCAGCGGGCATGGAAGGGGATGTCGAGCGAAGGGTAGGCCTCACGGATCGTTTTCACCACCTCGTCGGCGCAGGGCTCCAGGCGGTTCAGGTCCACGGTGAAATGCTGCAGCCGCCCCTCAAGGCCCGCGTTCAGCAATTGATGGGAGCGCTCGCGCACCGCCGCAGCATTCAGAAGCGTACGGGCGGCTTGTGTCTCAGGGGAGGAATTCGGCTGGTCCGTCACGCAGGGCTCCGCTGCTCTAAGGTGAAGAGCGATAGCATAGACTTAGGGCCGGGCCGCACTCTCGCACCCAACCGGTTGTGGAGAAGGTTAAAAGCGCTCGAGATCGCGGCCTTTCACCTTGTCGAGTTCGGATGAGTCCGGCGTTCCGTCCGGCGTGTAATAGCCGGCGGCCTTCTTGGCCTCGATCTCGACCTGCGCATCCGGTGGCACCAGTTCGGCCGGAATGGGCACGCGCTCCACCACCTCGATGCCGGAGCCGACGATAGCGTCGTACTTCATGTTCGACATGGACATGAGCCTGTCGATACGGCGGATGCCGAGCCAGTTCAGCACATCGGGCATGAGCTGCTGGAAGCGCGCATCCTGCACACCCGCCACGCATTCCGTACGCTCGAAATAGGTGGATGCTGAATCGCCGCCTTCCTGCCGCTTGCGCGCATTGTAGACAAGGAACTTCGTGACTTCGCCGAGCGCGCGGCCTTCCTTGCGGTTATAGGCAATCACGCCGACGCCGCCTTCTTGAGCTTCCCGCACGCATTCCTCGATGCCGTGCACGAGGTAAGGACGGCATGTGCAGATGTCGGAGCCGAAAACGTCGGAGCCGTTGCACTCGTCATGCACGCGGCAGGCGATGCGTGTTTTCGGATCGCTCAGGCGCGACACGTCGCCCACCACATACACGGTCGTGTTGCCGATGGGCGGCAGGAATACGCTCATGTCGGGACGCGTTACGAGTTCGGGGAACATGCCGCCGGTCTGCTCGAACAACGTGCGGCGCAATTCTCCTTCCGTGCAGCCGAAGCGCTCCGCGATGCCCGGCAGATACCACACGGGATCGACCGCGATCTTCGTCACCGAAATGTCGCCGGATTCATGCAGGAAACCGCCATCGGCCTTCAATCGCTTCGCGCCCATGGCGGAGAGGATTTCCGGCATGTTGAGGCGCGCTTTCGTCACCGCGATAGAGGGCCGGATGTCGTGGCCGCTCGCGATCTCGTCCTTGAAGACATCTCCAACCATGTGACCCCAGGGGTCGAGGGAGACGATCTTGCCGTTCTCGAACCATTGCGGATGCGGGCCGATTTCGGCGGTGGGATGCGTGTTGTGAAGGTCGGGCCGCGCGAGGGGATTGAGCGCGCGCGCCGAAATCGCCAAGGCCCGATAGAGGGAATAGGAGCCGCCATGCGCGCCGATCACGTTGCGGTCGCCGGGATTGGTCACGGTGCCGATGATCGGCCCGCGCTCATGCGGGTCCTTGGCGCCCCAATGGATTGGATGCTTGATGGTGCCTGCATTCGGCTCGGGGTGAGAGGTGAGCCGGATATGGGTCGAGCGGTTAGGCGTGCTCATGAATGATCTTCCACGCGAGAACGGGAAGACTCCCCCAACGGATCGTCAGGAAAGTCTCCTTACGATCTGTGGAAGACTGAGCCAAAGTTGCGTTGCCGTCAACGGCTCAAGCGTAGGGTGCGGCAGCGAAGCCCTAGGGCCAAGGTATCGTTCAAGGCGTCATCCCGGGGCTGCGGAGCAGAACCAGGGATCGCATGCCGATAAGAGCGCCATATTCTGAAGACGATCCCGGATCTCCGCTGCGCTTCGTCCGGGATGACGTCGGATCAGATCCACGACTTTCCCTTGCCGGGATTGGCAACGCCCACATGAGCCAGGACGCTCGCTCCAATATCGGCAAAGCTTTCCCGCCGCCCTACGCTGCCGGGCTTCACGCCTGGACCGAAGCAGAGGATCGGCACGTGTTCGCGGGTATGGTCGGTGCCTTGCCAGGAGGGGTCGTTGCCGTGATCGGCAGTGATGATGACAATGTCGCCCTCTTGCAGCGCAGCTTCGATTTCCGGCACGCGCCCGTCGAAAGCCTCCAACGCCGCCGCATAGCCTGGAATGTCGCGGCGGTGGCCGAACTCGCTGTCGAAATCGACAAGGTTCGCGAACACGAAACCGCCATCCGGCAGCGTCTTCATGGCGTCGATGGCCGCAGACAGGCAGGCATCGTTGCCGTTGGGCTTCACTTCCTTGCCGGTGCTGCGATGGGCGAAGATGTCGCCGATCTTGCCGACAGTAACTACTGCATGTCCCGCCTTCGTCAGCGTATCGAGAATGGTGTCGGACGGCGGAGGCGTTGCGAAATCCTTGCGGTTGCCCGTGCGCTTGAAACCGGTTTCCGGCGTGCCCTGGAACGGCCGCGCGATCACACGGCCGATCTTGTATTCGTCGCAGAGTTCGCGCGCGATCCGGCACACTTCGTAGAGCCGCTCCAACCCGAACGTTTCCTCATGCGCCGCGATCTGCAGCACGCTGTCGACGGAGGTGTAGCAGATCGGCTTGCCGGTCCTTAAGTGCTCGACGGCGAACTCATCGATGATGGCCGTGCCCGAGGCATGCTTGTCGCCGAGAATGCCCGGAAGCTTCGCGCGCTCGATCAGCGCATGCGTGAGCTTTTGCGGGAAGGT
The DNA here is from genome assembly GCF_022346925.1 of Microvirga sp. ACRRW. Taxonomy (GTDB): domain Bacteria; phylum Pseudomonadota; class Alphaproteobacteria; order Rhizobiales; family Beijerinckiaceae; genus Microvirga. The sequence continues at coordinate 851,872 of NZ_JAKRNJ010000001.1, read as the reverse complement.
CGGAACCGTGTTGGGGAAATAGCCCCAATCGAACGTGACCGGAACGCCCGCGATCTCCCAATGGCCGGACGGCGTATCCTTGCCCTTGGAGGTCTCGACGCCGTAGCCCCATGCGCCTTTCAATGCACCTTGAGGGCTTAAGTTCGGCGGCAGGCGGCCCGTGGAGGCCTCACAGGCCAAGCCCAAGCCCAAAGCCGTCATATGAGGCAGGTGAAGCGGTCCCTGGCGCAAGCCTTGCTGGTCGCCACGGCCCTCGGCGCAGGCCTCGGCAATGTGCCCGACGGTATCGGCGCCGACATCGCCATAGGAATCCGCATCTTCAGCCCCGCCGATGCCGACGGAATCGAGAACGATGAGGAGAGCACGTGCCATATTGAAGTCCTTCAAGCCGTCAGAGAGGCAATTGATACGGCATTACGTCGAAAGATGCGATGCTGCAAATTCATGAGGGAGCCTGCCATGATGATATGGGTTGCCCTGTGTCATTGGCGAACCGAATTGTCTCCGGCCGTCTCCAGGTTGAACGCCGCCGCGAACAGCGCCTTTGTGTATTCCGTGCGAGGCGCGGTGAAGATCGTTTCCGCCGGCCCTTCCTCGACGACCTTGCCGTTCTGCATTACCATCACGTGGTTCGCGAGCGCGCGGACCACCTTCAAATCGTGGCTGATGAACATATAGGCGAGGTCGCGGCGCTTCTGAAGGTCGCGCAGGAGTTCCACGATCTGCGCCTGCACGGACATGTCGAGCGCCGATGTCGGCTCGTCGAGCAGAATGAACTGCGGCTCCAGCGCCATGGCGCGGGCAATGGCGATGCGCTGGCGCTGACCGCCGGAGAATTCATGCGGATAGCGGTCCATGGTGGCGGGGTCGAGGCCCACATCGTGCAGGGCCCTCGCCACTACATCGCGGCGTTGCCGGTAATCGAGGCCCTTGTCCTGAACGAGCAGGCCTTCCTCCACGATCTCGGCCACCGACATGCGCGGCGAGAGCGAGCCGTAAGGGTCCTGGAACACCACCTGGAGATCTTTCCGCATGGGGCGGATCTCGCGCGAGCGCAAATTGTCGACGCGGTTGCCGAGAAAGACGATGGGGCCTTCCGATTGCACGAGGCGCAGGATGGCGAGGCCGAGCGTGGTTTTTCCTGAGCCGGATTCGCCCACCACGCCCACCGTCTCACCCTTGCGCACGCGCACCGAAACGCCGTCCACAGCCTTCACGTGGCCAACTGTTTTCTGGAAGAAGCCGCGCTTGATCGGAAACCACACTTTGATCGGACCCGCTTCGACGATCACGGGCGCGCTCGCTTCGACCGGATTGGCGCGGCCCTTCGGCTCGGCGGCGAGAAGTTTCTGCGTGTAGGCGTGCTGCGGGTTGTCGAAAACCTCTGCCACCGTTCCATGCTCGACGATCTTGCCGCCCAGCATCACGCAGACGCGGTCGGCAACTTTGCGCACGATGCCGAGATCGTGCGTGATGAAGAGCATGGACATGCCGAGCTTGGCTTTCAGCTCGGCGAGAAGTTTCAGGATCTGCGCCTGCACCGTCACGTCGAGTGCCGTCGTCGGCTCATCCGCGATGAGAAGATCGGGCTCGTTCGCGAGCGCCATGGCGATCATCACGCGCTGGCGCTGGCCGCCGGAGAGCTGATGCGGATAGGCTTTCAGCCTCGACTCCGCATCGCGGATGCCGACGAGCTGCAACAGCTCCAGCGTGCGGGCGCGCGCGTCCCTGTCGGAGAGGCCTTTGTGAAGCTTCAGGATCTCGCCGATTTGCCGGTCGATGGTGTGAAGCGGATTGAGCGAGGTCATCGGCTCCTGGAACACCATGGTGATGTCGTCGCCGCGCACCCGGCGCATTTCGTCTTCCGTCAAGGCGATCAGGTCCTTGCCCTTGAACAGGACCTTGCCCGACGGATGATGCGCGGACGGGTAGGGCAGAAGCTTCAGGATAGACAGAGCCGAAACCGACTTGCCGGAACCCGACTCGCCCACCAGCGCCACCGTCTCGCCCGGCATGATGTCGAACGAGATGCGGTCCACCGCCAGCGTGTCACGCTCGCCCTGTCGGAACGCGACGGAGAGGTCTTGGACGGAAAGCAGAGGCTCTGTCATCGGAATGTCTTTCTCGGATCGAAGGCGTCACGCACCGCTTCGCCGATGAAGATGAGGAGGCTGAGCATCAGAGCGATCACGAAGAACCCGGCAAGGCCGAGCCAGGGGGCCTGCAGGTTGGCCTTGCCTTGCGCCAGCAATTCTCCGAGCGAGGGAGAGCCTGGCGGCAGGCCGAAGCCGAGGAAGTCGAGAGAGGTGAGCGTCGTGATCGAGCCGTTGATGATGAACGGCATGAAGGTCAAGGTCGCGACCATCGCGTTCGGCAGAAGGTGCTTGAACATGATAGTGGCGTTCGAGAGCCCCAGGGCGCGCGCGGCGCGTACGTATTCGAAGTTTCTGGCGCGCAGGAACTCTGCGCGCACCACGCCCACCAGAGACACCCAGGAGAAGAGCAGCAGGATGCCGAGCAGCACGAAGAAGCTCGGCGTGATGATCGCGGAAATGATGATGAGCAGGTAGAGGGAAGGGATCGCGGTCCAGATTTCGATGAAGCGCTGCGCGATGAGATCGATCCAGCCACCGTAATAGCCCTGCACCGCGCCCGCGAGAATGCCGATGACGGACGAGATGCCGGCGAGGATCAGACCGAAGAGAACGGAGATGCGGAAGCCGTAGATCAATCGTGCCACTACATCGCGGCCTTGGTCGTCGGTGCCGAGCCAGTTCCACTCGATGCTGTCGCAGCCCGTGCCGCCATTGCGCTCCGCGATGGGGCGGCATTGCTCGTCGGTGAGCATCCACGTGGGCGGCGCAGGCGCGGGCACCGGAAGGTCGAGGTTGTGCGTATTGTAGGAGAAACGGATTGGCGCCCAGAGGAGCCACCCATTCTCCTGGATCTCTTTTGAAATGACGGGATCACGATAATCGGTCTGCGCCAGGAAGCCGCCGAACTTCTCCTCCGGGTAATCCACAAAGGCGGGATAAAGCAGCTCGCCCTTGTAGGAGGCGAGGATCGGCTTGTCGTTGGCGATGAGCTCGGCAAACAGGCTCAAGACGAACAGGACCAGGAAGATCCAGAACGACCAATAGCCACGCCTGTTCGCCTTGAAGTTCGCAAACCGCCGCCGGTTCAATGGCGAGAGCTTAATGAAGCCTTCTTTCGGCAGCGGCGGCGCGACGGGCGAGGCGGCAGGGGAAACGACGGGAACGTTCTCGTTCATTGCGCGCCTCCGCTCTGTGTCATCCCCGGCGAGCCGCAGGCGAGGGAAGGGGATCCACGACTGGGTGCGGCGCTATGGATTCCCTTCCCCTTCGCTGCGCTCCGGCCGGGAATGACAAGAAGGCATGATTGCTTCAACATCTCACGCCTCCCTGGTCTCGAAATCGATCCGCGGATCGATCCAGGTATAGGTGAGATCGGAAAGCAGGTTCACCACTAATCCCATGAGGGAGAAGATGTAGAGGTTGGCGAACACCACCGGATAGTCGCGGTTCACGATGGATTCGAAAGAGAGAAGCCCAAGGCCGTCGAGGGAGAAGATCGTCTCGATGAGAAGCGAGCCCGCGAAGAAGGCGCTGATGAAGGCGCCCGGGAAACCGGCGATGACGATCAGCATGGCATTGCGGAACACGTGGCCGTAAAGCACCTGCCGCTCGGACAGCCCCTTCATGCGGGCGGTGAGCACGTACTGCTTGCGGATCTCGTCGAGGAAGGAGTTCTTCGTGAGAAGCGTCGAGGTGGCGAAAGCGCCGAGCGCCATGGCGGTGATTGGCAGCACGAGATGCCAGAAGTAATCGGCGATCTGCATGTACCACGGCAGGAGAGCCCAGTTCTCGGAGGTCAGGCCGCGCAAGGGAAAGAACTGCCAGAACGATCCGCCCGCGAAGAGAACGATGAGTAGGATCGCAAAGAGGAAGCCTGGAATTGCATAGCCGACGATCACGATGGCCGAAGTCCAGATGTCGAAGGACGAGCCGTCGCGGATCGCTTTCCTGATGCCGAGCGGAATCGAGATGGCGTAGGACAGGAGTGTCATCCATAGGCCCAAACTGATCGAGACCGGAAGCTTCTCCTTGATGAGTTCCAGAACGGAAATGTCGCGAAAATAACTCTTGCCGAAATCGAAGCGCGCATAATCCCACAGCATCTTGAAGAAGCGCTCATGAGCGGGCTTGTCGAAGCCGAACTGCGCTTCCAGCTGTTTGATGAATTGCGGATCGAGGCCTTGCGCGCCGCGATAGCGCGATGTGGACGCATCGCCTGCGCCGACAGCGCTCTGGCTTCCAGCCGAGACATCGCCGCCTCCGCCGGAAATGCGCGAGGTCGCGCCCGAATCCTGTCCCTGCAATTGCGCGATGATGCGCTCGACAGGTCCGCCTGGAGCGAACTGCACGAGCACGAAGGAAATGAGCATGATCCCGAGGATCGTCGGAATCATGAGGAGAATGCGGCGTGCGATGTAAGCCAGCATCAGGCTTCAGCCTTGTTGCGGCCGATGCGGCCGAGATGGGTGTCGTTGAAAGCGGTTTCGTATTTCAATCCGTATCCCACCATGCGGTCGAACCCGATATGCGCCGCCCAGATGGCGGCAAGCCCAAGAAGGAGAGAGGCGTTCAGGGCAAGCCCGATGCCTGTCAGGAGCGCAGGCCCGAGCGTGGTATGGGCGGCATTATAGATCGCGGCACCAGCCTTAGGTCCCGCCATGTAGCCTGCAAAGCTCAAGTCGGGGCTGAAGAACAAAACGGCGAAGAGCACCCACGACTGCTCCGTTTGAGCAAAAAACCAGGTGCCGAGAACGAACAGCGCCAAACCTTCGAGACGCAGAAGCAGGCGGGGCATGCCCGCCACGGCTGGAGCCGTCATGAACGTATTCAAACCTTATCCTCGTCCGATCCGCTTGGCCTTCTCGGCATCGTACCACCAGGTTCCCGGCGCGCCGGAAGAGAAGCGAGGCTTCTTCTCAGGCCGTGAGAACTGGTCCCAATAGGCGATCCATTCACTGGGTCGGTTCCACATGGGCACCCAATAATGGCCCGAACGGAGAACCCGGTCCAGAGCGCGGCAGGCGGTGTTAAGTTCCTGGCGCGACTTGGCATTGGCGATCTTCTCGACGAGCGCGTCGACGGCCGGGTTGGAAATGCCCGCGATATTCTGGGAACCGGGTGTTTTCGCAGCCTCCGAACCATAGACGACGCGCAGGCTGTCGCCGGGCGTCGATCCGCCGAAGAGGTTGCGGCTCGCCATGTCGAAGTCGAACTCCTCCATGCGGCGCTGATATTGCGCGGCATCGACGATGCGGGAGGAGGCCTCGATGCCGAGCCGCTTCAGGTTGGCCTGGAAGGGCTGCGTATGCGGCTGAAGGAAGCTGGACGAGTCGAGAAACTCGATCCGCAGCGGCTGTCCGTTGGGCAATTTCAGCACGCCGCCCTCACGCTTGCAGCCCGCCTCGCGCAACAGCTCGTCCGCACGGCGCAGCAGCTTCCTGTCCTGTCCCGATCCATCGGAGACGGGCGGTACGGGCGGCTCGCCGAACACCAAGGCTGGCAGCTGAGCGCGGAACGGCTCCAGCAGCGCCAATTCCTCGGGTGAAGGCAGACCCGTCGCCTTCATGTCGCTGTTCTCGAAATACGACGTGGTGCGCTCGTAGAGGCCGAACATGATGTTCGCGTTCGTCCATTCGAAATCGAATGCGAGCCCGATGGCTTCGCGGATGCGCGGGTCCTTGAAAGCCTCGCGGCGCGTGTTGAAATACCAGCCTTGGATGGAGGATGGCGCGTCGTTCGAGATCTCTTCCTTCTTCACCTTGCCTTCGCGCACAGCCGGAAAATCGTAGCCGGTTGACCAGATGCGCGAGGTGAATTCCTCATGGTAGTTGAGCGTTCCGTTCTTGAACGCCTCGAAGGCCACCGTGCGATCGCGGAAGTATTCCCAGCGGATGCGGTCGAAATTGTTCAGGCCCACATTCACCGGAAGGTCTTTCGCCCAGTAATCCGGCACACGCTCGAACTCGATATAGCGCCCCGTCTCGAACTTGCCGACCTTGTACGGGCCGGAGCCGAGCGGCGCTTCCAGGGTAGAGGCTTCGAAATCCTTGCCCTGCCAGTAGCGCTCAGAGAAGATCGGCAATGCCGCGACCACAAGATGCAGGTCACGGCTGCGCTGCGGCGTGAATGTGACGCGCAGAACGTCGTCCGCCTCGGCTGTCGCGGAGGCCATCTGCGTCAGCAGAGAGCGATAAACGGGATGCCCTTTCTCCTTCAGGATATTCAGGGAGAAAGCCGCATCCTTGGCCGTCAGCTTCGAGCCGTCATGAAAGCGCGCTTCGGGGCGGAGGGTGAAGCGGTAGGTCAGCTTGTCGTCCGAGATGCGCACGCTTTTCGCAACGAGGCCGTAAAGCGCATCAGGCTCGTCGCCAGAGCCCGCCATCAGCGAGTCGAAGGTCGCGCCCATGCCGGCGGCGCCGTCGCCGCGCAGCACATAGATATTGAGCGTGTTGAAGGTGTCGAAGTTCTGATTGCCGCTGCCCTGCTTGATCTGCAGCACCAGCGTGCCGCCTTTGGGGGCGGCGGGATTGACGTAGTCGAAATGCTTGAAATCGGGCGGAAGCTTCAGCTCGCCGAAGGCGGAGAGGCCATGGGTTTCGGCTCCGCCTTCCTGTGCGAAACCGGATCTCGGGAGGATGCTCAAGACGGCGCCCGCGGCACCTGTTTTAAGAATGGCGCGGCGATTGAAGGTTCTCATCGCGGTGCTCCCGTCTTGGCGGCCTTGGCTTCGTCATACCACCAGATGGTCGGGAACGCCGCGCCGCCGTAGCGCGGCATGTTCTCCGGATGGCTGTAGCGGTTCCACCTCGCGGTGCGCTGCTTTCCGTATGTCCAATGCGGCACGACGTAGTTGTGCGCGAGAAGCACGCGGTCGAGCGCTTTCGTTGCCGCGACGAGCTCATCGCGATCTTTCGCGAAGATCACCTTGTCGATCAAGGCATCGATGCCTGGATCCGTAATGCCTGCAATGTTCTGCGAGCCTTCACGCTTGGCCGTTTGAGAGCCCCAGAATTCGCGTTGCTCGTTGCCGGGAGACAACGTCTGCGGCCATAAATTCGTGGTCATGTCGAAATCGAACGAACGGGTTCGGTTGATGTATTGAGCGTCATCGACGATGCGCACGTTGACCTCGATGCCGAGCCGATTGAGAACATTCTTGTAAGGAAGGACATACCGCTCGTCCGTTGGCGAGCTGCCGAGGAATTCCACGGAGAAAACCTCACCTTTCGCACTCACTCTGCGACCGCCTTTCGCCTCCCAGCCCGCTTCGCGCAGCAGGCGGTCGGCCTCGCGCAGATTGTTGCGCACGGCGTCCGGCGTGTCGTTGACGGGGTTCTTGTATGGGGTCGTGAAGACCTCCTGCGGAACCTTATCGCGCACGGATTCGAGAATGGCGAGCTCCTGTCCTTCCGGCAGACCGGACGAAGCAATGTCGAGGCCTTGGAAGTAGCTCGCGATGCGCTCATACTGGCCCGAGAAGATGGCCTTGTTGAGCTCTTCGAAGGGGAAGGCTAGATTGAAGGCACGGCGCACGCGCTCGTCCTTGAACTTGTCGCGTCTTAGATTGAAAACGAAAGCCTGCATCACGCCGTTGGCACGCTGGGGAAATTCCTCGAGAACGACACGGCCTTCCTGGCGCGCAGGGAAATCGTAACCCGTGGCCCAATTGCGTGCGATATTCTCTGTGCGGAAATCGGTTCGGTCGCCCTTGAACGCTTCGAGCAGAACGGTCGCATCGCGATAATACTCGAAGCGGATTTCGTCGAAATTGTTCTGGCCCACATTCACGTTGAGGCCCGCGCCCCAGTAATCCTTCACGCGTTCGTACGAAACCGTACGGCCTGCCTCGAAACTCTTGATGCGATAAGGACCCGAACCCAGAGGCGGTTCCAGTGTCGTCTGCGTGACATCGCGCTTGCGGCCGTCCGGAGCCGTGCCTTCCCACCAATGCTTGGGCAGAATAGTGAGCTGGCCCATGATCTGCGGCAGCTCGCGATTGCCTTTCTGATCGAAGGTGAATTTCACCTCCCGGTCTGCAATCTTCTCGGCTTTGACGACGTTGGCATAGTACGAGGCATAAAGGGGGCTGTTGGCCTTCAGGACCTCAAAGGAGAAGATTGCATCCTCGGCGATGATCGGCTGCCCATCATGCCAGCGGGCTTCCGGACGGAGCCGAAAGGTGACGGAGGAAAAATCCTCCGGATAGCTGAAGGATTCCGCCAGAAGGCCATAAGCAGCACTCGCTTCGTCGAGGGAAGGAGTAGCGAGAGACTCATAGATGAGGGGGATGCCCAGGGCAGGTGTGCCCTTCACGCCCGCGACCACGATGTTGAAGCTGTCGAAGGTGCCCTGCGCGCCGAGCCGCACCAGTCCGCCCCTTGGAGCGTTGGGGTTCACATAGTCGAAATGCTTGAAGCCGGGCTGATACTTGGGCTCTCCGAGGAGAGCCGCGCCATGCCGCCACTGGGCTTCCTGAGCTGCAAGAGGAGTGAGGGTAAGGCAAGCGGCCAGGAAGCTTAGCAGAAGGGTGCGGATCACAAGGCATCTCCTGAAGGACGAGGCGTCTGTCGTCAGGTTTACATTTTTGTGCGCCTTGGGGCGAGCGCAAGGCGCGCGAATAAAACAAAAGCCGGGCTCGAGGGCCCGGCTTCGGTCAAATTCAGGTGTTCGCTTAAAGGCTTACTGGGCCGGGAAGGCCACCGGGCTGTCGGACAGGGTCCGCAGATAGGCCAGCAGGTCCGCGCGTTCCTTGTCGGTCGCGATGCCCGCAAAGGCCATGATCGTGCCGGGGGTGGCCTTCTTCGGGTTGTGAACGAAGTCGTTCAGAGCCTCGTAGGTCCAGTTGCCGCCATGGGCCTTCATGGCGCCCGAGTAGTTGAAGCCCTCATGGGAAGCCACGGGGCGGCCCACGACGCCATAGAGGTTCGGGCCGACCTTGTTCGCGCCGCCCTTTTCGAAGGTGTGGCAGGAGGCGCACTTCTTGGCTGCGGCCTGGCCCTTGGCCGGGTCGGCGCTGGCCAGAAGAACGGGGAGGGGCTGAGCCGGAGCGGCGGCAGCACCGCCGGCGCCACCGGCAGCGGCCTCCTCGGCGGCCGGAAGATCATAGCCCGGAACGGCAGGGGCATGAGCCGAGAACAGGCCTTCGGCCACGACCTTGACGCCAACCACGAAGAGAAGCGTGCCGAAAACGGCGCCCAGGATCTTATTGGTCTCGATATTCATAAATCAGGCTCTCCTCGCCTTGGTCACGGCGAACCCAGCGCAAACAGAACAGCTCCACGGGCGGGCGCCCGCGAGATACGGGGCGTTGCTTAGCCGTTGAGGTGGGGGTTTGACAATGGGGTTCTTTAGATCTCTTCGAGGTTTTCGGCGCTCCTATGGTCGCAGCACTGGCTGACAAACGCCTGAATTCCGCCGGAGGTCCGGCCGCAGGCCGGCCTCGGACCATGACAAATGGTCCCTGCCTTGGTAAGGACGCGCAGCTTCAAACCCTCGAGAATCCATGTCCGACCCTCTCGTTCTCATTCCCGCCCGCCTTGCGGCGACCCGCCTGCCGAACAAGCCCCTGGCCGATATCGCGGGAGAGCCCATGATCGTTCATGTCTGGCGCCGTGCCATGGAGGCCGGGATCGGGCCGGTGGCGATTGCCACCGACGCGCCCGAGATAGCCGAGGCAGTGGCGAAAGCCGGCGGCCGGGCGGTCATGACCCGGGCCGACCACGCCTCCGGCTCCGACCGCATCTTCGAGGCTGTGGAAAAGCTCGATCCGGAAGGCCGCCACGACGTGGTGGTGAACGTCCAGGGCGATTTGCCGACCGTGGACCCGGCGGCCATCGCGGCCTCCATCTCGCCTCTCGCGGATTCGTCCGTCGATCTCGCCACCCTCGTGGCGGTAATCGAACGCGAGGAGGAGAAGACCAATCCCAACGTCGTGAAGATGGTGGGCGCGGAAGTCTCCCCCGGCCGCTTCCGGGCGCTCTACTTCACCCGCGCCACGGCTCCCTATGGGGACGGCCCGCTTTACCACCACATCGGCCTCTACGCCTATCGCCGCAAAGCCCTGCAGCGCTTCGTCGGCATGAAGCCGTCTCCGCTGGAGCTGCGCGAGAAGCTGGAGCAGCTGCGCGCGCTGGAAGCAGGCATGCGTATCGATGCGGTCGTGGTGAACGATGTGCCGCTCGGCGTCGACACGCCCCACGATCTGGACAGAGCCCGCGAAATCATCGCGGCCCGGAGAACAGCATGAAACAGGTTATTTCGTTCCAGGGTGAGCCGGGAGCCAATTCCCACATCATCTGCTCGCAGATGTATCCCGATTGGGAAGTGCTGCCGTGCCCCACCTTCGAGGATGCGTTCGCCGCCGTGAAGGACAGCGAGGCGGGGCTTGCCATGATCCCGATCGAGAATTCGATCGCGGGCCGCGTGGCGGACATCCATCACCTGCTGCCGACATCCGGCCTGCACATTATCGGCGAGGGCTTCCTGCCGATTCATTTTCAGCTTATGGCGCTGCCGGAGGCCGATCTCGGCACGATCAAGAGCGTGTACAGCCACGTCCATGCGCTCGGCCAATGCCGCAAGATCATCCGCAAGCTCGGATTGAAGGCGCATGTGGCCGGCGACACCGCAGGCTCCGCGCGCCAGGTCGCCGAGTGGAAGGATCCCACGCGCGCCTCGCTCTCGCCGCGCATGGCGGCCGACCTCTACGGCCTGAAGGTCATCGCTGAAAACGTGGAGGACGAGGCGCACAACACCACGCGCTTCGTCGTTCTGTCGAAGACGCCGCATTGGGCGCCTGCAGGCAATGGCCCGACCGTCACCTCTTTCGTCTTCCGCGTGCGCAACCTGCCCGCCGCGCTCTACAAGGCGCTCGGCGGTTTCGCGACGAACGGCATCAACATGACGAAGCTCGAAAGCTACATGCTGGAGGGCGAATTCCTGGCGACGCAGTTCTACGCCGAGGTCGATGGCCATCCGGAGGATGCAAACCTCAAGCGCGCGCTGGAAGAACTCGAGTTCTTCTCCCGCGAGCTACGCATTCTCGGCGTCTATTCCGCCGATCCGTTCCGCGAGAAAATTCGCGAGGTCGAGTGACGTTTCTCATCCGCGAAGGCCTCGCGATCGATGTGGATGGTATCGCGAGAGTGCATGTTCAGGGCTGGCGTGAATCCTACAAGGATTTCATGACGCCTGAGGCGCTTGCCGGCCTCTCCGTCGAAGAGCGCAGACATATGTGGCAAGGCATTCTGGCGCAAGATGACGCGCAGGCAAAGCTCGCCGTTGCGCTGGATGCCGACGGCGAGATCGTCGGCTTCGCGCGGGGCGGTCCGATCCGCAACAAGGGCGCCGATCTTCTCGGAACGGATGCGGAGATTTTCGCGATCTATCTGCTCGACAAGGTGAAGCGGCAGGGTCTCGGGCGCAAGCTGATGGCTGTGGTGTTCGATCACCTGGCCGCTCAAGGATTCCGATCTGTGGGCCTGTGGGTTCTGAAAGAGAATGGTGCGGCGCGCCGTTTCTACGAAACGCTCGGCGGACAGGCGGGGCCTGAGCAGAGCTTCGACGTGCGCGGCCAGATGCTTACGGAAGTGGCGTATCGCTTCGAGCCGATTCCGCGAGTTTGACTGCGTCATCCCGGACGAAGCGCAGAGAAGATCCGGGATCGTGAGCAGAATGAGACACCATACTCGTCATGCGATCCCGGGTTCCGCTTTGCGGCCCCGGGATGACGTGCTGAGTTAGCCCTTCACCCATTCCCTGAGAAGGTGGTTTGCAATCGCAATCGGGGAAGGTGCTGCGAAATCCTCGTGCGTGCCGTCCAGCATGCGCCGCACGTCGTCCTTCGTGAACCAGCGAGCATCTTCGAGTTCTTCTCTGTCGAAGTTGATCTCCTCGCTGATCGCTTCGCCGACGCAGCCGATCATGATGTTCGACGGGAAGGGCCAGGGCTGCGAGGTCATGTAGCGAACCGCGCCGACGCGGATTCCAGCCTCCTCGAACACTTCGCGCCGTACCGCATTCTCGATGGTCTCGCCCGGCTCCAGGAAGCCCGCGAGGCATGAATAAACCTTGTCGGCAAAGCGCGGCTGGCGGCCCATGAGGCATGTGTCGCCGCGCGTGATCAGCATGATCACCACCGGATCGGTGCGCGGGAAATGCTGCGCGCCGCAAGCCGTGCAATCCCGGCGAAAGCCTGCCTGAGCAGCAACCGTCGGCGCACCGCAATTGGCGCAGAAGCGGTGGCGGTTGTGCCAGTCCAGCATGGTCTTCGCCATGGCGAGAATGCCGAGCTCCTCCGCCGGCACGAGCCCGCGAACGGCAATCGAGCGCAGATCGACAGCCGTGTAATCGGGATCGTTCTGGAACAGCTCCACAGCGTCGGGTGCGGCGAGCGTCGCGATGACCGGGCGGTCCTGCAACGTGCCGAGAAAAACCTGCTCTTTATGGGCAGGCAAACGGCTCAAGGTGGAAAGCGGCAGAAGGCCTGTTCCAGGCTCGCCGGATCGCAGAATCGGCATGTCGCCGGCAAGCAGCACCAAGGCACTTTTCGGGTCGTTGACCGCCTTAGTGAGCGCCTCGGGATCGCGCTCCGCGCTGTGACGGACGAGAGGATTGGTGATGTAGCCGATGGGGCGCGTCATGTTCAGGCTTCAGCAAAGAGAGCGGCGGCGCGCTCTATGAGGGCGGTGACCGCGTGATCCGGATAAGGCGTGCGAGTGCCATGGCCCCAGACCGGACCGGGCCAGGCTGGATCGGATCGGAAGCGGCCGATCACATGCACATGCAGTTGGGTCACGATATTGCCGAGCGCGCCCACATTCACCTTGTCGGGCTTGGACAGCGCCAGCATCACTTTCGTCGCGATGCGGATTTCCTGCGTGAGCTGGGCATATTGCTCGTCCGACAGGTCGGTGATCTCGCTCACGTTCGGGATGCGGGGCACCAGCACGAACCAGGGAAAACGGGCATCGTTCAGGAGAAGGATGGAGGAGAGAGCGAGGTCGCCGATGGGGATCGTATCGGCCTCGAGCCGGGAATCGAGCTGGAATGTCATGGAGCGTATCTAGCCGAGGTTGCTGCCCGCTGTCAGCCGTCTCCGCATAAGAGGAAGTCTGACGGGAGGCCGTGATGACGCGTGCCTGCCGCGCAACAACACGTCATCCCGGGGCCGCGCAGCGGAACCCGGGATCGCAGGACGAGAGTGGCGCCACATCCTGCGTACGATCCCGGCTCGGCTGCGCCGTCCGGGATGACGAGCGGCGGAAAGGGATGGTGCTTTGGTCAGAGGCGCATGTTCCGCTTTTGTTCTTGACTTTGGTCCTAACCTTGGCTATGGGTTGGATGTCCCGGCTCAATGAGGGGCGCGCTCGCGAGGCGTCGTGATTGTCGGAGCCGGGAGCGGTCCTGTGTCAGGCTTCGCAAGCCTGTCGGCGGGAGGCCCATCGTTGAAAGACACGGTGTACGCCTAAAAGAACCGTGCGCGAGGAGCCGTCGGGTTCTTCTCTCACTCACACAGCCGAGCCAGACGCCTCCTCGCGCCTCCCTCGACCCCAAAACCTCGGAGCCATCAGCTCGCGAGGATGTACCTGCATGTTCATGAGGTCCAGCGACAATGCCACGCATCCAGGACCTGCTTTCACTTTCCTCTGTGCAAGCCGGGGATGGCGCGCCGGAGCGGTCTTTCCAACTTGCGTTCCCTGCCCGAAACGCCCATATAGCCATTGGGAGGTTGGCGAGGGACGTCTCACTCGCCAACCGGGTCAGATCCGGAAGGAAGCAGCCCTAACGAGACCGAACGGGTCTTCGTCCAGCCTCCCACCTTACACAGCATTTTTCGGCGAAGTGGCCCCGGTTCGACGTCAAAAAATGCGGCCAACAAAGAGAGATGGTTCCACGCAAGTGGAAGCAGCTCCAGAGTTTCCCAAAGCCTTGCAGCCGATGGACGACACCACAGCCGGCACGCCCCTGAACGACGAGCCGGCCCTGCCGGGCTTCCCTGCCGCGCCCGCTCCCGAGGCGAAGGCTTCGCCTTATCGCGTTCTTGCCCGCAAATATCGCCCCCGCACCTTCGATGACCTGATCGGTCAGGAAGCGATGGTGCGCACCCTCTCAAATGCCTTCGAGACCGGGCGCATTCCCCAGGCCTGGATGCTCACCGGTGTCCGCGGCGTGGGCAAGACCACCACGGCCCGTATTCTCGCCCGCGGTCTCAACTACCAGAAAGAGGATGGCACCGGCGCGCCCACCATCCACATGCCGGAACTCGGCGTGCATTGTCAGGCGATCATGGAATCGCGCCACGTGGACGTGCTGGAGATGGACGCCGCGTCCCATACCGGCATCGACGACGTGCGCCAGATCATCGACGGCATCCGCTATTCGCCGGTCTCGGCCCGCTACAAGGTCTACATCATCGACGAGGTTCACATGCTCTCGGAGAAGGCGTTCAACGCCTTCCTGAAGACACTCGAAGAACCGCCGCCGCATGCGAAGTTCATCTTCGCCACCACGGAAATCCGCAAGGTCCCCGTCACCATCCTGTCCCGCTGCCAGCGCTTCGACCTGCGCCGCATCGAGGCCGACAAGCTCGTGGCTCATCTCGGCCGCATCTGCGAGGCCGAAGGCGTGCAGGCCGAGCAGGAAGCGCTCGCGGCGATTGCCCGCGCGGCGGAGGGTTCGGCCCGCGACTCGCTCTCGCTGATGGATCAGGCCATCGCCCATGGCGCGGGCGTGGTCACGCCCGACACCGTGCGCGACATGCTGGGACTGGCGGATCGCACGCAGGTGCTCGACCTGTTCGAAGCCGTGATGCGCGGCGATGTTCCAGCCGCTTTCGCAGGCCTTCGCTCGCAATACGATGCGGGCGCCGATCCGGCGGTGATCCTGTCCGATCTCGCCGCCTTCTCGCATGTGGTCACGCGCCTGAAGCTGATCCCTGAAGCCGCGAAGGATCCGGCGCTCTCCGAGATCGAGCGCACGCGCGGTCTGGAGTACGCGCAGAAGCTCTCGGTGCGCACGCTCTCGCGCGCCTGGCAGATGCTGCTCAAAGGCATTCCCGAGGTTCAATCCTCCAACCGTCCGATCTCGGCGGCGGAGATGGTGCTCGTGCGCCTCGCCTACGCCGCCGATCTGCCGACGCCTGACGAAGCCTTGCGCGCGCTGAAGGACGGCGCGCCGGTTCCGACCGGCGGTCCGGCGCCTGCGCCGACGCGCCCCACGGGCGGACCGGCTGTTTCCGGCAACATGGCGCTTGCAACCTCGCAGCCGCAACCGCAGCCGCGCGCTCAACCGGCGCAAGCAGAGCCGACCATGCGTCTTCGCCGTTTCGAGGACGTGGTGGCACTCGCCGGCGAGAAGCGCGAGATCGTGTTGAAGTCGGCATTGGAGCGCGATGTGCGCCTCGTGCGTTTCGAGGAAGGCCACATCGAACTCAGCCTCGCGGAATCCGGCAACCGCACCATCGCCAATGAGCTGTCGCGTGCGCTCCAGTCATGGACCGGGCAGCGCTGGATGGTGTCGCTGTCCTCGGAGGAGGGTGCTCCCACCTTGCGCGCTCAGGCCGAAGCCGCCGAGCGCGAGCGCAAGGAAGGCGCCGCCAATCATCCGCTCGTGCAGGCTGTCCTGTCCAAGTTCCCCGGCGCGCAGATCGTCAACGTGATCGAGCGCGCGGACAAGGTGGGCGAGGATGCGGAGACGGAAATTCTGGGCGAAGCCGATGCGCTTGCCGCGCATGAGGCGGAAGCCGACGACGATCTCTTTTAGTTCGAGGATACGGTCATGAAAGACATCATGGGACTGATGAAGCAGGCTCAGGCGATGCAGCAGAAGCTGCAGGATGCGCAGGCCGAGCTGGACAATCTCGAAGTCGAAGGCACGGCCGGCGGCGGTGTCGTCACCGTGAAGATTTCCGGCAAGGGCAACCTGAAAGCCATCAGCATCGATCCGTCGCTCATGAACCCGGACGAGAAGGAGATCCTCGAGGATCTCATCGTCGCCGCCATGAACGACGCGCGCGGCAAGGCAGACCGCGCCGCGCAGGAGCGCATGGAAAGCCTCACGAAGGGATTGCCGATCCCGCCCGGCCTGAAGCTGTTCTGAGGCCCACATGGCGCAGCACGTTGCCGGCCCCGAGATCGAGCGCCTGATTCAGCTACTCGCGCGCCTGCCGGGCTTAGGCCCGCGCTCGGCGCGCCGTGCCGCGCTTCATCTCATCAAGAAACGGGACACGCTGCTCAATCCGTTGAGCGACGCCATGCGCGTCGCCAATGAGCGGATCGTGGTGTGCTCGTCCTGCGGCAACGTCGATACGTCCGATCCCTGCACCATCTGCCGCGATCACAAGCGCGATCCGTCGATCCTGGTCGTGGTGGAAGACGTGTCCGATCTCTGGGCGTTGGAGCGCTCCGGCGCGATCAACGCGAAATATCACGTGCTCGGCGGCGTGCTCTCGCCGCTCGATGGCGTGCGGCCCGAGC
Source organism: Microvirga sp. ACRRW (assembly GCF_022346925.1). Classification (GTDB taxonomy): domain Bacteria; phylum Pseudomonadota; class Alphaproteobacteria; order Rhizobiales; family Beijerinckiaceae; genus Microvirga. The sequence goes on along the minus strand of NZ_JAKRNJ010000001.1, from coordinate 835,302 downwards.
ATCTCAACCTCGACCGTCTCGTGACCCGTGCGTCCGAACCCGGCGTGGCGGAAATCATCCTCGCGCTTAACGCCACGGTCGATGGGCAGACGACGGCCCATTACATCACCGAGCTTCTCGGCCACCTGCCCGTGAAGGTGACGAAGCTCGCGCACGGCGTACCGGTGGGCGGCGAACTCGATTACCTCGACGAAGGTACGCTTTCCGCCGCCATTCGCCAACGCACATCGTTCTAAGCGGCTTTGAGAATTCTGCATCGGGATATGCGCATGCGGATGACAGTTTCAAATCCCGTTGCTAATCAAAACACGATCATCCTTTTGCCCCGAGAGAACACATGTCCCTGACCGATCTCGCCCGCACCATCGATGCCGCCTGGGAAGACCGCGCCAATATCGGCGTCTCGACCAAGGGAGCCATTCGCGAAGCCGTTGAGGAATCCATTCAGCTTCTCGATTCCGGCAAGGCGCGCGTGGCCGAGAAACAGGTCGACGGCGAATGGCAGGTTCATCAATGGCTCAAGAAAGCGGTTCTCCTGTCCTTCCGCCTCAACGACATGGAAGTCATTCAGGGCGGAGCCGGTGATGCGACCTGGTGGGACAAGGTGCCCTCCAAATTCGCCGGTTGGGGCGAGAACCGCTTCAGGGATGCGGGCTTCCGCGCCGTTCCCAACTGCATCGTGCGTCGTGGCGCCTATATCGCGCCGAACGTGGTGCTGATGCCGTCCTTCGTCAATCTCGGCGCCTTCGTGGACGAGGGCACCATGGTGGATACCTGGGCCACGGTGGGTTCCTGCGCGCAGATCGGCAAGCACGTGCATCTTTCCGGCGGCGTCGGCATCGGCGGCGTGCTGGAGCCGCTCCAGGCCAACCCCACCATCATCGAGGACAACTGCTTCATCGGCGCGCGCTCCGAAGTGGTGGAGGGCGTGATCGTGGGCGAGGGCTCGGTGCTCTCCATGGGCGTGTTCATCTCCGCCTCCACCAAGATCATCGACCGCAATACCGGCGAAACCTTCATCGGCCGCGTCCCGCCCTATTCGGTGGTCGTCCCCGGCTCGCTCCCCGGCAAACCCTTGCCCGATGGCACTCCCGGCCCGTCCCTCTACTGCGCCATCATCGTGAAGCGCGTGGACGCGCAGACCCGCGCCAAGACTGGCATCAACGAGCTGTTGCGGGATTGATAATGGATACCTCACCCCTCTTCCTCGCCCAGTCGCTCCTCCGCTGCCCCTCCGTGACGCCGGAGGAGGGCGGCGCGCTGTCCTTCATCGAAAGCGTGCTCAAGGAGGCTGGGTTCGAGGTGCATCGCCCGGTCTTTTCCGAGCTCGGCACGCCCGATGTCGAAAACCTCTACGCGCGCTACGGCACCGGCAAGCCGTACCTGCTTTTTGCAGGCCACACGGATGTAGTGCCGCCGGGCGATCTGGGGCGCTGGCGGCACGGGCCGTTCAGTGGCGAAATCGAAAACGGCGAGTTGTATGGACGCGGCGCCGTCGACATGAAGGGCGGCGTTGCCTGCATGATGGCGGCGGCGCTCGACTTTATCCGCGAGAACCCGGATTTTCCCGGCTCCATCGGCTTCCTCATCACGGGAGACGAGGAGGGGCCCGCCATCAACGGAACGGTCAAGCTCCTCGAGTGGGCGAAGGGGCGCGGCGAGCGCTTCGATCATTGCATCCTCGGTGAGCCGACCAACCCCAACCAGCTCGGCGACATGATCAAGATCGGGCGGCGCGGTTCGCTCACCGGCAGGATCGTCGTGGAAGGCAAGCAGGGGCACGTTGCTTATCCGCATCTGGCCGATAATCCCATTCCCGGCATGATGCGCCTGTTGGAGGGACTCCTGCGCCAGCCTCTCGATCACGGCACGGAGCATTTCGACGCCTCGAACCTCGAAGTGACCACGGTCGATGTGGGCAATCCCGCCTCCAATGTGATTGCAGCCGAGGCGCGCGCCACTTTCAACATCCGCTTCAACGACACTTGGACACCTGCGAGCCTGGAAGCGGAGATCTCCCGCCGCCTGAGCGAGGCTGCGGGTAACAGCGTTCGCTACACGCTTCACGTGGAGCCGACGAACGCGATCGCGTTCCTCACGCCGCCAAACGAGTTTGTGGGCTTCATCTCTGACGCCATCGAGGCCGAGACAGGCATCCGACCCAAGCTCTCCACCACGGGCGGCACGTCGGATGCACGCTTCATCGTGAAGGATTGCCCGGTGGTCGAGTTCGGCCTCGTCGGACAGACCATGCACCAGATCGACGAACGGGTGGCGGTGGCGGATCTCGACCGGCTTACTGCTATCTATCGCAAAGTATTGAACGCCTACTTCGCGCCTGCCTCTTAAGAGGTAAGCACGGCTGTATTCAACTAAAGTCGGATTCGGGCCGGAACGTTTGCGACTCCCGCCTGTTTCCCGTGAGCATCCACACTCAAGCGAGGCTGCTCATGATCGTCACGGCAGATGAGGTCAATCGCTCGTTCCGGGGAACGCTCGACCTGCTCCACAGCAGGGCCGAGGGGCTGAAATCCTTCGACATGAGCGAGCGTGGCTTTTGGCGCTCATTCGCCGCGATCTGGCTGACGTTGCCAGCCTATGTCGTCTCGCTTGCCCTTGAGCGTATGCGCCTTGGGTTGCTGCAGCCGGACCGAGCCTTGCTCGACAGTTTCTGGCTCGATGCCGTCGTGGCCTTGAGCCACATAGCGAGCTTTGTCGCTCTGCCTCTCGCGATGATCTGGGTCGCCCGTCGCTTCAACCTGACGAAGGCCTACGTGCCCTTCGTCATCGTGACGAACTGGATCACGGCCATGGGGCTGCTCGTTTTGTCCGTGCCCGCCATGCTCCTGCTTCTCGGCTGGGCCACGCCGTCGCTTGCCAGCATCTTCAGCCTGGCCTTCGCGATTATCATCGTGCGGATGCAATGGTTTGCCAACAAGGCGACGCTCGGCCTCTCGAATTTGCCGGCTCTCGGAATCGTGCTGCTCGGGATCGTGCTCAATTCCGGCATAGGCAGCATCACCCGCGCGCTTCTCGGTTAGTCCGGATAATCGACGCCGATCAGGTAAAGCCCCGTCGAGGGAGCCATCGGGCCGCAGCGGGTGCGGTCACGCGCTTCAAGCGCCGCGCGCACATCCTCGACGGACCAGCGGCCCGCGCCTGCGCGCTCCAGCGTTCCGGTCAATGAGCGCACCTGATGATGCAGGAACGAGCGTGCGGAGGCATAGATGCGGATCTCGTCGCCGATGCGCTCCACATCCAGACGGTCGAGAGTGCGGATCGGGCTGTTGGCCTGGCATTCCGCCGCGCGGAACGTGGTGAAGTCGTGCTTGCCAATAAGCGTCTGCGCGGCCTCGTGCATGATGGCCGCATCGAGAGGCCAGGCTACGTGCCACACACGGCTGGCATCCAGCGTCGGCGGAGCGCGGCGGTTGAGGATGCGATAGACGTAATGCCGCTTGATAGCGGAGATGCGCGCGTTGAACGTGTCCGGCACGATCTGCGCGGACAAGATCGCGACGGGTGCGCGTTTCAGGTGCGCGTTGGTGGCGTCGCGCACCGTGTCGGGGCGCCAGTCCTTCGCGAGATCCACATGCACCACCTGATGCGTCGCGTGAACGCCGGAATCCGTGCGTCCGGCGCAATGGATGCGCACCGTCTCGCCGGCAAAGCGCGCGATGGCATCCTCCACCGCCTGCTGCACGGAGAGACCGTTCGTCTGATGCTGCCAGCCTGTGAAAGGCGTGCCGTCGTATTCAACGACGAGCTTGTAGCGGGGCATGTCACTTCAATTCCGCGAAGGCCCGGGCATAGGACACCGGGCCGTGAGCCTCTTTTCCCTTGTCGGACAGAGCAAGGGCCTGGAGATAGGGCCCGTCATAAGGGGTTTTCAGCTGGCTTGCCAGCCGTGGCGTGAAGCCGAAGCGGCTGTAGTAATCCGGGTCGCCGAGAACCACGACCAGATCGTAGCCGTCGCTTGTCAGTTTCTCGAGGCCATAGCGAACGAGAACCGAGCCGACACCCTTCGCCTGGAACTCCGGCCTGACCGCTAATGGTGCCAGCACGACACCTCTAATCGCAGGCGTCTCATGCAGGGCGAGACGCGAGAAGGCGATATGACCGGCGGGCTTGTCGCCATGAGCGATCAGGGACAGGATGAGGTCTCCGTCATCGTGCAGGTGCCGCACGAGTTCGGCTTCGGTCAGCTGTCCGAAAGCCTCCGCGTAGATGGTGTAAACCGCAGTCCAATCGGCGGCTTCCTCTACGCGGATAGTCATGGATCGACCTCACATGAAGCGGGCGCCCGGAGCGATCCTCACGCCGCGAAGGAATTCGTCGAAGGCAACAGGCCCCTTACCGGCGCGCTGAACCTGGATCAGGCGCAAGGCCCCATCGCCACAGGATACCGTACCATCGCCGTCGATCAGTGTCCCGCCGTCGCCGGAGCCTTTCCCCAGCGTCGCTTTCAGCACCTTCACCCGCTCGTCGCCCTTACCGAAATCGGTGGTAAAGAACGCGCCGGGGAAGGGCGACAGGCCGCGGATGTGATCGTGCACGGCCTGCGCGGGCTTCGACCAATCGATCCGCGCATCCTCGTTCTTGAGCTTGTGAGCGTAGGTCACGCCCTCTTCCGGCTGCGGCGTGAAGCCAAGGCCTCCTCGGGAGAGAGCGGCGAGCGCGCGCACCATCAGGTCGGCGCCCAGCACCATCAGCCTGTCATGGAGTTCGCCCGCATTCATGTCGGGAGCGATCGCCACCTTCTCGACCATGGCGACGGGGCCGGTATCGAGGCCCTCTTCCATCTTCATCACGGCGACGCCCGTCTCCTTGTCGCCTGCCATGATGGCGCGCTGGATGGGGGCAGCGCCGCGCCAGCGGGGGAGGAGCGAGGCGTGAAGGTTGAGGCAGCCAAGTTCCGGCGCTTCAAGAATGGCCTTCGGCAGGATCATGCCATAGGCCACCACCACCGCTACATCGGCGTCGAGACTGCGGAACTGCTCCGCCGCTTCCTCGGTGCGCAGGGTCTTGGGGGTAAAAACCGGAATGCCGAAACGCTCCGCCATCTTGTGGACGGGGGAGGGCTTCAGCTCCATGCCGCGTCCGGCGGCAGCGGGCTCGCGGGTATAGACGGCGACGACCTCGTGGCCTTGGCCGACGATCTCCGCCAGCGTGGGCACCGCGAAGTCCGGTGTGCCCATGAAGACGACGCGCAGGCTCATGCCCCGACCTCGCGCTTGGCGGCTTTCTTGAACTTGGTCATCACCCGGTCCCGCTTGAGCTTCGAGAGATAGTCGATGAACAGAACGCCGTTAAGGTGGTCGATCTCGTGCTGCACGCAGGTGGCTAAGAGGCCGTCCGCCTCCTGCTCCACGGTCTCGCCCTGGAGGTTCAGGTAACGGAAGCGCACCCGGTCCGGGCGCTCGACCTCCTCGTAATATTCGGGGATCGACAGGCAGCCCTCCTCGTAGACCCGCTTCTCCTCGGAGGCCCAGACGATCTCCGGATTGATCAGCACCATGGGCTCACGCTCGTCCTCGGTCTTGGACACGTCCATGGTCACCATGCGGACAGGCAGGCCGATCTGGATCGCCGCCAGGCCCACGCCGGGGGCGTCATACATGGTTTCCAGCATGTCCTCGGCCAGCTGGCGGATCTCCTTCGTGATTTCCTTAACGGGCTCGGAAATCAGGCGGAGCTTGGAGTCGGGAAGGATGACAAGGGATCTGATGCTCATGATCGCGGGAGATAAGGGCTTCCAGGAGGATGGTCAAATCGTTCGTGATATGTTCGGATGCCGCCGTCAACCGGAAGTATGGCCATGAACGATGTCGTCCTGATCCTCGGCTCCCATGCCCTGACCTGGGGGCATGTCGTGATCGGCATGGCGGGGTTGGGTCTTCTCCTCCTGATTCTTGTCACCGTGCTGCTCCTGCGGACGCGGCGGGAGAAAGTTCTCGAGGGGGCGGTGGCCGAAGAGCGGTCCCGGGAGATGGACGACAAGGTCGCCGAGCTCACCCGTATCCAGGCTGAGATGACCGGGCGGATGCAGACCATCGCGGAGGTCTTCGGCTCCCGCCAGAGCGATTTCGTCCGCATGATTTCCGAGCGTATCGACGGGCTCCAGCATCGCGTCGGGCAGGGGCTGGAAACCTCCACGCGCCATCAGAGCGAGAACCTGTCGAAGCTTAACGAGCGGCTTGCCGTCATCGACGCCGCGCAGCAGAACCTCAGCAACCTCACCGGCGAGCTCATGGGACTGAAGGACATTCTCGCCAACAAGCAGAGCCGCGGTGCCTACGGCCAGGGGCGCATGGAGGCGATCATCCGCGACGGGTTGCCTGCGAACGCCTTCGAGTTCCAAGCGACGCTTTCCAACCGCACGCGCCCCGATTGCCTCGTGCGGCTGCCGGGAGATGCGCGCGGCCTCGTGATCGACGCCAAGTTCCCGCTGGAGGGTTTCACGTCCTTCCGCGAAGCGAAGGGCGAAGAGGCGCGTGCGCGCGCGGCAAGCAAAGTGCGTGGCGACATGCTGGTGCATGTGAAGGACATCGCGGAGAAGTATCTCATCCCCGGTGAGACGCAGGATATCGCCATGCTCTTCGTGCCGGCGGAATCGATCTATGCGGATCTCGCCGAGCATTTCGACGATGTGGTGCAGAAGGCGCATCGCGCGCGCATCGTCATCGTTTCACCGTCGCTTCTCACGCTTGCGATCCAGGTCATGCAGGCGCTCGTGCGGGATGCCCGCATTCGCGAGGAGGCGCGCGTGATCCAGGTTGAAGTGCAGAAGCTTCTTGAAGATGTGAGCCGGCTCGACAGCCGCGTAGCCAAACTCGATGCCCATTTCCGTCAGGCGCAGGACGATGTGGCCCAGATCCGCGTTTCCACGGACAAGATCGTCAAGCGCGGAGAGCGGATCGAAACCCTGGAATTCGAGGATGGAGACGCGCAGGCCCGCGCCGAGATGCTGCGTCTTCAGGGGCGCGATCTGCGGATCGTCGAATAAGCCCGGAACCGCCTCTCCCTGACGACGTTCTCCAAGCTCTGGCTGACGCGCCATGCGAGTGCTGGCGCTCGCATCTTGGATGACATCGCAATCGGGAAGGATTGAGCGCTATGGGTCTCTTTTCGAAGGACATCAAGTCTCTGGACGATCTCTTCGTTCACACCCTGCAGGACATTTACTACGCCGAGCAGCAGATCACGAAGGCGCTGCCGGAAATGATCGCAAAGGCTTCCGATCCTCAGCTGAAGCAGGCTTTCCAGACGCATCTGGGTGAGACGCAACAGCAGATCCAGATGGTCGAACAGGTCTTCCGCATGCACGGCCACGATCCGAAGGGTGTGACCTGCCCGGCCATTGACGGCATCATCGACGAAGCGCAGGAGATTGCCGGCGACATCGAAGACCCGCAGGTTCTCGACGCTGCTCTGCTTGCCGCCGCGCAGGCTGTGGAACACTACGAGATTACCCGCTACGGCACGCTCGTCGCATGGGCCAAGCAGCTCGGCCGCGAGGATTGCGCCGGTGTGCTGCATCAGATTCTCGATCAGGAAAAATCCACCGATCAGAAGCTCAATCGCATTGCCGAGAGCAAGATCAACACGAAGGCTGCTTAAGACCTTCGCTGATGTTCGAGAGATGGCCTCCGAAAGGGGGCCATTTCTTTTTGCAGCTACATTGAGGGGTTTACTTCACCGGCAGCGCATATTGGCGCAGGAACTCCGCGAGATCGTTGGTGATGTAGTCGATCTCCGGCGTCTTCACCGCCTCCTGCTCGAAGCTCTCTCGGAACGGATCGACGGTTTTCGGCACGATCAGTGTCGTGGTCATGCCGAGTTCATGCGGGACAGTGAGATTCTTGGCGATATCCTCGAACATGGCCGAGCGCGAAGGCTCCACGCCATGCCTGTCGAGAAAACTCTCATAAGCACGCCGCTCGGGCTTGGGCACGAAGTTCGATGCCGCAATGTCGAACACGTCCTCGAAGTGATCGAGAATGCCGATCTTCTTAGCCACGTTCTCCGCGTGCTTACGCGATCCGTTGGTCAGAATGAGCTTGCGGCCGGGCAGCTTCTCGATGGCCGCGCCGAGGCTGGCATTCAGCTCGATGTCAGTGTGATCGATATCGTGCGCGAAATCGAGAAAGTCGTGCGGATCGATGTTGTACTCATCGACCAGGGCTTTCAGTGTGGTGCCGTACTTATGATAGAAATATTTTTGCAGCGCCTTGGACGACAGGCCGTCCAGCCCGAACAGGTTTGAAACGTAGAGCGTGATGCGCTCGTCAATCTGCGGCCAGACCCGCGATGTGTGCGGGTAGAGCGTATTGTCCAGGTCGAAGATCCACGTGTCCACATGCGAGAAAACGCGGGATTCGGCGGATGAGACGTGGTTTTCCAGAGGCGGCTTAGCGTTCATGACCTTAAAGACGGCAATGGGGCCGTGCGGCCCCACTGACTTCAATATAGTGATTGTCCCGGCTGCCGGGAAGGGGGAGGGGCTTAACCCCGCCGGATCAGCGTTCCCGCTCCGTGGTCCGTGAACAGCTCCAGCAGCACCGCATGGGGCACCTTGCCGTCAAGGATGACCACGGCCTCCACGCCCCGCTCCAGGGCATAGATGCAGGTCTCGATCTTCGGGATCATGCCGTCGGTGATGGTGCCGTCGGCGATGAGGCGGCGGCAATCCTCGATGGTCATCTCGGGGATCAGGTTCTTGTTCTTGTCCAGAACGCCCGGAACGTCGGTCAGGAGCAGAAGACGCTTGGCCGTCATGGCGCCTGCGATGGCGCCTGCGAAGGTATCCGCATTGACGTTATAGGTCTGGCCGTCCTGGCCGATGGCCACGGGGGCAAGAACCGGAATCAGCTCGGCGCTGAGCACCTGGTCCAGAACCTCGCGGTTCACCTTCTCCGGCTCGCCGACAAAGCCCAGGTCCACCACCTTCTCGATGTTGGAATCCGGGTCCACGGCGGTGCGGGTCGCCTTGCGGGCGATCACCATGTTGCCGTCCTTGCCGGAAAGGCCCACGGCCTTGCCGCCCTCGGTGCCGATCCAGCCCACGATCTGCTTGTTGATGGAGCCCGCGAGCACCATCTCCACGACCTCGACCGTGGCCTGATCCGTCACGCGAAGTCCGCCCTTGAACTCGGACTTGATGCCGAGCTTTTCCAGCATCTTGCCGATCTGCGGCCCGCCACCGTGCACGACGATGGGCTTGATGCCCGATTGCTCGAGCAGCACCACGTCCTCGGCGAAGTCCTCGGCCGCCGCGCGGTCGCCCATGGCATGGCCGCCATACTTGATCACGACGACTTGCTGGTCGTAGCGCTGCATATGCGGCAAGGCCTGCACGAGGACCTCGGCCTGTACATGAACGTCGGGGAGCTGGTGAGTGATCGAGGCTTTATCGGACATCGGCGGCCTTGCAGGTGAATCTCGCTAAACGATCTGCGTTCTAGCCTAAGGGGCGCGCTCTGAAAACAGGGAAGCGTCGACCCGGATTCAAGCCGCAACGGAAGGGCCCCCGCCTAAGGTAGGCAGGGGCCCCGGAGTTCATGGGCCTTAGATGACGAGGAAATGGTCAGCGGTCAGCTTCAGTCCGGCATCGATCTTGGCGAACTTGATCGCAGCCGCGCCGCCCTTGCCGTCCGCATCGTAGGACACGACGCCCGTCTTCTTGTCGTAGATGATGCGGTCGCTGGCATCATGAGCCTTCGTGCCCGAGTAGAAGGCAGCCTTCGACAGATCGCCTTTCTTGGCGATCTTCTTGAAGACCTCCTTGGAGAGGCAGAGCGTGTCATTCTTCACATCGAAATCAGCGATCTTCTTCACTGAGGTCTTCTTGCTCAGCTTGTCGTCGAAGATGAAAGCGTCCTTGGAGGGCTGTGATTGAGCATCGACATTGGGCGGGACCGGCGTGGAATTCGTCGTGACCGCGGTGTTCTCAAAGAACTTCACAATCTCGACGTTCTTGAGCTTGCTGAAGTCGAAGTCGGTGCCATACACCCACACGGTGTCGATGCCGCCGTTGTCGGCTTCGATGATGGTATCATTGCCGTCGGCATAATAGACATCGTTGCCGCTGCCGCCTTCGAGGGTATCGGCGCCGTCCATGCCGCCGCCCATGAGGGTGTCATTACCCTCAAGGCCAATCAGGTGATTGCTGCCGTGGTTGCCGCTGATGAAGTTGTCGAGAGCATTGCCAGTGCCATTAATGTTGTCCCAGCTGGTTGGGCCATTTGGGCCATTCGAACCGCCGAGGTAAAGGTTTTCAATGTTGGCGGACAAGACGTAGCTGACATTTGCGTTCACATGGTCGATGCCGCCGTCGGCCGCCTCGATGATCACATCACCAGCATCGTCGACGAAATAGCTGTCGCCGCCAGCCCCGCCAGCCATGGTGTCCTGTCCGGCGCCACCGTTCAGCCAGTTGGCTTCTGCGTTGCCGAAGATCTTGTTGGCGTTCGCATTACCAAGCACACCCAGGGGGATAAACATGGTGTTCTGGTCAATCATCTGGATGCGATCGATGTTGAATTCCGGCAATGCATAAGCAGTATCTTCTTCGTGCATTGTATGCGTCGAGATAACCTGAGTCATAGGTTGTTCCTATAGGTTGCAATCTTGTCGATTGGCGTCCGAAAATAGACGCAACGTTTTAATGTTGCATAATTATAGTTGGGGCTATCTAATTTTTTGGGCTGCGACAAAGATGTACAGTTGCGACAATATGGCTCAGCTTAGGTGCGCACAGTCATACGCTTTAAAGATGCGCAGAATTCGCTTCTTTTATTTTATTTTTATTGTTTTGGTCTGGGGAATTAGCGCAAAGGTGCGCTCTTTGGCGCAGTTGCCATCTTTGCAGAAAGTTAATTGCGGTGCCCAAGCAAGGCTGCGGCGCCAATAAGAACCCAGCCGCCCATCAGGAGCAGGCCGCCCGTCGGAGCCGCCCTGGGAAAGAGCGCGATTCCGCTGAAGGCACGGCGGGAGAGATCGCCGCAGAACAGGGCAAGACCCAGGACCAGCACATAGCCAGCCAGCTGACCGAGGTTCGGGTGGACAGCGCCTGCTGTGATCAAGGCCGCTAGGCCGAGCAGAGCAGGCGCATGGAACAGGAGGAACTGCGCCGCCGTCATGAGATTGCCGCCGGTAATGTGGGCCGCGGCTGCTGAAAGGCCCACGCCCAGGGCGCCGGAAAGGCCCGCGAGGGCGATCAGGAGGCGGGTCGCCAAACTCACAGAGCCCCTCGCTCGCTCAAAAGTCGTGCGATTCCGGCTCGCAGCTCGGGGATGCCGAGACCTGAGCGGCTCGATGTGTGAAGGATTTCGGGGAAGGCTGCGGCGCGCTTGGCGATCTTCTGCTGCGTATCGGCGATACGCTTTTCCAGTTCGCCCGGCTTCAGCTCGTCGGCCTTGGTCAGCACGATCTGGTAGGAGACTGCGGCGGTGCCCAGGGTCTCCAAAACCGCCTCATCGACCGGCTTGATGCCATGGCGGGCATCGATCAGCACATAGACGCGGGCGAGGCTCGCGCGGCCGCGCAGATAGTCGTGGATCAGCTGCGTCCAGGCCTCGACCTTCTGCTTGTCCACGGCCGCATAGCCATAACCGGGCATGTCCACCAGGTGAAAGCGATCGTTGATGTTGAAGAAGTTGAGCTGCTGCGTCCGGCCCGGGGTGTGGGAGGTGCGGGCCAGGGTGTTGCGTCCCGTGAGCGCGTTCACGAGGCTCGACTTGCCCACGTTGGAGCGGCCTGCAAAGGCGATCTCCACCTTGGTCATGGGGGGCAGGTTCTTCAGGGAGTTCGCGGCCCAGATGAAATCCGCCTCGCCTGCGAAGAGCTTGCGGCCGATTTCGAAAAGCGGATCTTGATCTTGGGAAGGGCTTGTTTCGGTCATAGGGCTCTTATCGGCGCTTGGGACACATTGTTCAAGGTGCTTGGCCGCTTCCTGCCCGGACAGCAAGACCATCAGAGCCAGAAGGGCTCAATCTTGAAGAGAGATTTCGCCGTCTTCTTGCTCTTGTCGAGAAGCTTATCCCGACGCCGCTCCGCTCGTCGAGGCGCGGTTTCGACAAGCGAGGGAACGAGGGAGCCGCTGACCGCCAGGTCGTGCACTTCTCCGAGCGTGTCCTGAAGTTTCCCCAGAAGGCTGGCGAGCTTTTGGCGGCGTTTCTGCGCCTTTGCCTTAGGAAACAGAGAGGCGAAGAACTCGGTGCCATAGCGCAGCTTTTTGATCCGGATCCGCAATTCGTGGCGCTCCTCCTCGCTGCGCTTGCGCAGGCGGTTGCCGGTTTTGCGGATGCGCTTGAAACGACGGGACAGCTCGCTCGTTGCAAAGTCTAGCACCGGCTGCTTGCGGGCTCTTGCATCTGCGGCGGTCCAGGTTCCGGCCTCGATCCAGGCAGCAGCCTTGAGAATGGTCTCCATGAAACGGCGGGAGTTCAGGATTTCCAGCAAGTCGCGATGAGCCTCTCCCCGGATTCGCTCGACCCTGTTTGCCTGGGACTTGTCATATTCGGGCTTCGAGGAGCGGATGCGCTCCAGGAGGACATCGAGATCCCGGACTTTGCCCATGGCTTGTCCGGCCCAGCGAAGATCGCTCTTCATCCCGGCGCTCTCAGGATCGGTCAGCAATTGCTTTCCGAACAGCGAGAGAGCGGACCTCAGACGACGCAGGCCCACGCGCGTCTGGTGCAGGGCCTCGGGATCCTGCGTCTGCCGCACGAGGACCTCATTGTACAGCATCTGGGATAGGCACGAACGCGCAATGATCTGAAAGGCCTCGGCGCAGGTGGCTTCTTTCGGGAGCTCGATCGGCTTCGAATGGGATGGCTTGAGAGATGCCGTATTGAGAAGGCGATAACCTCGCGCGGATTTGGCCAATATCGAGAGGCGCAGAGGGGCGGCCTCGCTCAAACGGCGGGCGAGCGCGAAGAGAGCGGCAGGGCTTCCCATCTTCAGTTCCAGCTCAATCTCCAGGAAGGTCATCTCCTGCTGCATCACCGATACCCTGGATCGGTCGAGCGAGACTTCGATCAGGGAACCGTCGAATTCGGTCTCGTAAGCCTTTCGATCCGTGTCGATTGTGAAGATGGGGCCGATGCTCCGTCGCGTGGCCTCGTCCGAGGTAAGCGACGCGAGAGGCGTTCCAGCCGCTGCGGATAGGTCGAGACGGTCATTGACGGGAGTCTCCCATTCGCCGCGATCCATGATCAGGCTGCCGTGAGCTCCTTCGGCCTTGATGGTCTGAATCGTGCTGCCGTTTTTATGGCGAATGCGCAGGCTGATGCCCTCGCGCCGCAGGGCATGATCCGCGGTGTCGAAGTAGATCGCATGAAGCTGCCCGCTCTGACCGGGGAGGGCGCTGAGGAGGGGCAAGGCCGGATGGGCGAGAAGATCGTCGAAAGTGCCGGAGGCGAGTTCGAGCTTCAGCTCGATTTCCCGAGGATGGCGGTCGGATTCAGGGCTCTGCTTCAGTCGGGCTGCGGGTGCATTCATCATTGGTCGCGGCTCTGCATCGTAGCCTGGTCATATAGAGGCGGAGCGGCGGGGGAAAATCGCGACGGGCGCCACAAAAGAAAATCCCCGGGACGAGGCCCGGGGATGGTCATTCTATCGGGTGCCTATGTCAGCCCTTGGCCGGGCTGGCTTTGCGGCTGAAGGTCTTGCGCAGGTTCTCCCACAGCTCGATCTTCACGCCGTTGCGCCTCATGATGAAGCCTTGCTGCGTGACCGAGAGCAGGTTGTTCCAGGCCCAGTAGATCACGAGGCCGGCGGGGAACGAGCCGAGCATGAAGGTGAAGATCACCGGCATCCAGGCGAAGACCTGCTTCTGCACCGGGTCCGGCGGCTCCGGATTCATCTTCATCTGCAGCCACATGGTGAAGCCCATGATGATCGGCCATACGCCGAGCATCAGGAAGGGGCCGATCACCGGCACCGCGCCCGGGTCATAGGGGATGAGGCCGAAGAGGTTGAAGATGGAGGTTGGATCGGGAGCGGCGAGGTCGCGGATCCAGCCGAAGAACGGTGCATGGCGCATTTCGATGGTGACGAAGAGCACCTTGTAGAGCGCGAAGAACACCGGGATCTGGATCAGCACCGGCCAGCAGCCTGCCACCGGATTGATCTTCTCCTTCTTGTACAGCTCCATCAGCGCCTGCTGCTGCTTCATCTTGTCGTCGGCATAGCGCTCGCGGATCGAGGTCATCTCCGGCTGCACCGCCTTCATCTTCGCCATGGAGGCATAGGACTTGTTGGCAAGCGGGAAGAAGAAGATCTTCAGAATCACGGTCACGAGAAGGATCGCGATGCCGAAATTGCCGAACAGGCGGAAGAAGAAGTCCAGCACCTTAAAGAGCGGCTTGGTGATGAAGTAGAACCAGCCCCAGTCGATCATGAGATCGAAATTCTTGATGCCGAGATTGTCCTGGTAGGCGTCGATGGTCGCCGTTTCCTTGGCGCCCGCGAAGAAACGCTGCGTGGCTTCGGTCGCCGCGCCGGGCTGGATGGTCTGCGCCGCGCCCTGCATGAAGGCGTTATAGGTGCGGCCCGCCTGGCTCTGCTGCGAGGTGAAGGCGCCCTGATAGGTCATCGCCTGATCGGGGACGATGGTCGCCGCCCAATACTTGTCGGTGATGCCGAGGAAGCCGCCCTGCACGTTGTCCCAGGCCTTCTGGGACACAGTGGAACCGGCAACGGGCGTTTCCTTGTCGAGCGTGTCGTACTTGATCTCCTGAAGGCCGTTCTCGCCCAGGACGCCGATCATGCCTTCGTGAAGCACGTAATAGCCGAGCGTCACCGGCTTGCCGTGGCGGGAGACGAGGCCATAGGGCTGCAGCGCCACGGGGGCGGAGCCGCGATTCTCGACCGTGCTCTTGACCGTGAACATGAACTTGTCGTCCACCGAGATCGTGCGGCGGAAGACGAGGCCCTGGCCGTTGTCCCAGCTCAGGGTCACCGGCGTCGAAGGGGTCAGCCGGTCGCGGTCGGCGGTCCATTCGGTATTGGCATTGGGTAGGCCGCCGGCCTGGGCACCGACCCAGCCGAAATCGGCGTAATAAGGATTCTGCGTACCCTCGGGGGACAGAAGCACGATGTTGGCGCTGTTGGGGTCAACCGTCTCGCGGTAGTTCTTCAGCGCGACGTCATCGATGCGGCCGCCGCGCAGGTTGAGCGAGCCCTTGATGGACGGGGTGTCGATAGCCACGCGCTTGCTGCCGGCGAGGGCAGCCTCACGGGACAGGGTAACGGGGCCTGCCGGGGTGCCAGGCAACGTTCCGGGCACCGTAGGCGCCGCGCCGCCGGCCTGGCTCGGGCTCGCGGCGTTAGGGTTGACCTGTGCGGATTGCTGCTGCTGGGCAGCCTGGCGCTGCTTTGCGGCTTCGGGAGCCGCAAAGAAATATTGCCAGCCCAAGAGGACCGCCAGCGACATGGCGATGGCGAGGATCAGGTTTTTGTTGTCTTCACGCATGGGAATGTCCGCGACGCTCGCCTTTTTGGGGAGGTGAGGAGGGGAGGGTACGATCTGAGAGGTGGGCGCTTTTCGGCTTGGTTACAACCCGCAGAGCGCGCCGGAGATCGTCGATGAGCACGTCGTAATCCGCTGTCAGAATCTCACGCCGTCCGATGATGACGACATCCGCATTAATGGTTGCGTAGTCCTGTCCTGCCATGGGTACGGCAGCCCGGAGCCGACGCTTGATCCTGTTGCGCTCGGGGGCGTGGCCCACCCGTTTCGTAACGGTCAGGCCGACCCGAAGGCCGGCTTCCGAGCTATCCGGATCGGAGTTGTCGCGCAGGCGAGCCTGCACCGTCATCCGCTCCGTATGAAAGCGGCGGCCGGAGGCCGCCGCGACGAAGTCAGGTCTTTTCGTCAGACGCCCGATGGTCAAATCTGCGCGAGGGTCGCGCATCGGGGGTCCTTAAGGTCGCTTACGCCGAAAGGCGCTTGCGGCCATGGGCGCGGCGAGCAGCAATGACCTTACGGCCGCCCTTGGTCGCCATGCGCGCACGGAAGCCGTGGCGGCGCTTGCGAACCAGCTTGCTCGGTTGATACGTCCTCTTCACGGCACATCTCCGGTCGAATGGGGCAGCGGTGCTCGAAGGCTCGCGCCCGTCTGGTTAGGTAAGGGGTTTCCCCCGAAACTGTCTCGAAAAAACGATCAGCGCCCCAGAAGAGCGCTGTCAGCTTGCGGGCTTATGAAGGAAGAGAGGGGCAAAGTCAACGCCGCTCTGGCCTTTATGCGGCAATCCGACCGCTCAGGTTCCTTATCGTATCCTCGCGAGCTTGAGAGGCAGGGCAGGGGGCGCATAGCAGGGAGGGGATACATCCACAAGGGATACGGCGCCCCTCGAAACCGGGCTTCTGGAGATCTTGCCTTGGAAGCCTGACGATAAGCGAAGGATTCAAGGTTTCGGAACTGACCGGCTTAGTCTATCCCTACCTCACCTTCTCCGAGGTGACGAAGAGCATTGCGGTGGAGTTTCTGAGGCCTTCGGCCCAGAATCCTTGGGTACGGCGAGGGGCCCGATCTGCTTCGCCGCTTGGGATAAGGCGGGTATGAGTGTCGAGCAGCCGCAATCGCTGATGTGGCGGATCCTGAGCCAGTTCGGGCTTTCCGCGCGTCTGCTGCTGTTGACCGTTCTTTTCGTCATGATCGCGGAGGTGCTGATCTATGTGCCCTCCATCGCCAATTTCCGCCAAACTTGGCTGAACGACCGCCTTGCGGCGGCCCAGATCGCCGCCATGGTGCTCGATGCTGCGCCCGAGGAAAGTTTGCCCGGGGAGCTGGAGCTGCGCCTTTTGCAGGGCGTGGGGGCCCAGGCGATTGCTCTTCGGGGCGGTGGGCGCCGAAGCCTGCTCGCCATCAACGATGCGCCGCCCGAGGTGGGAAAGAGCGTCGACCTGCGGGACGCGAGATGGGCCGATCTGGTTAGCGATGCCTTCGCGGTGCTGTTCACCCCGACCGACAAGCCGATTCGGGTGATCGGGCACGGCATGGGCGTCGATTTCGTCGAGATCATTCTCGATCAACGCCCCTTGCGGAATGCCATGCTCGAGTTCTCGCGCAACATCCTTCTGCTCTCGCTCTTCATCTCCATCATCACGGCGAGCCTCGTTTACCTCACCCTGCAATGGGTCATCGTGAGGCCCGTGCGGCGGCTGACCGGCAATATCGCGGAGTTTTCCGGCAACCCGGAGGATGCGTCCCGCGTCATCCAGCCGACCGACAGGGCGGATGAGATCGGCCTCGCCGAACAAGCCCTGGCGCGTATGGAGACGACCTTGGCCGACGAGCTGCGGCAGAAGCGGCGCTTGGCGCAGCTGGGCCTTGCCGTCAGCAAGATCAATCATGAGCTGCGCAACATGCTGACCACGGCGCAGCTTCTCACGGATCGCCTCGAGCGGGTGAATGACGAGACGGCACAGCGGGTCGCTCCCCGGCTTGTCGCCACTCTCGACCGGGCCATCGCCTTCTGCGAGACGACGCTCGCCTATGGCCGTGCCGCTGAGCCTTTGCCGCAGCGTCGGTTGATTCCGCTCGCTCCCTTGATCGAGGATCTCTCGAACCTTACGGATCTCGCTCCCGAGGTCGGAATCGCTTTTCGCGCTCATGTGCCGGAAGACCTCATGGTCGATGCGGACAAGGACCAGCTTTCGCGGGTGCTCGTGAATCTTGTGCGCAATGCGGTACAGGCCCTGAGCCAGACAGGCGTTTCCGAGGGCGATCCGTGCATCGATGTTACGGCAAGCCGGGAAGGTAATGCTGTTACGATTCTCGTCAGGGATAACGGCCCGGGAATCCCCGAGCGGGTGAAGGCCGATCTTTTCTCGCCATTCCAGAGTTCTGCCCGCAAGGGCGGGACCGGCCTTGGGTTGACGATTGTAGCGGAACTGGTTCAGCTCCATGGCGGCACGATCAGCCTCGACGACAGCGATGGCCATACCTGTTTCCGGATCACGATCCCGGATCGGGCCGCCATTCAGTAAGCAAAATGAAGCTTGTGCAAAATCTCTTCAGAGGAGGCTTGCCAAGCGCATCAGAACCCTTTAAGTCACCCGCCTCGGCTGATGTTGCTTCCCGCAACGACCTGCCGACCACGCGCCCGTAGCTCAGCTGGATAGAGCACCAGACTACGAATCTGGGGGTCAGAGGTTCGAATCCTTTCGGGCGCGCCATTTTCCTTCTCGTCAGACATATCTTTTCGTCTTGAAGCTGCCGCGCCGCAGCTGGCTCGTTCGCGCGTTCTGACCTTCACCAATTCCCCTATTTGAAATTTTCCGGCTACATGGCGACACTTGCCTCGCGCCAGACTTGGCAAGATGTTTTTCTAAACTCGCCGTCGCACGGAGCAGGGGATGAGCCGCACAGTCAACGATTTCGATCTCGTCTGCGGGGTCCTGCCTCAGGGCGCAAAAAATGCGATCACGGACGTGCCTGGAATACGTGTCGGGCATTGCACCCTGCGCGAGGGCGAGATCAACACCGGCGTCACGGCGATCCTGCCGCATTCCGGCAATCTCTTCCGGCGCAAGGTCGTGGCGGCGTCCCATGTGATCAACGGGTTCGGCAAATCCATGGGCCTTGTGCAGATCGACGAGCTCGGGACCATCGAAACGCCGATCCTGCTGACGAATACATTGTCCGTCGGCACCTGCGCGACGACTCTGATCCGCGAGGCCATTGCGCAGAATCCCGACATCGGACGCACCACCTCAACGGTCAATCCCGTGGTGGGAGAGTGCAACGACGGACCATTGAGCGACATTCAAGCTCTGGCGGTGACGGAAGAGCATGCAAGGATTGCCTTACAGGCTGCGCATGACGGGCCGGTCGAGCAGGGCAGCATTGGCGCCGGAACCGGCATGACCTGCTTCGGCTTCAAGGGCGGCATCGGATCATCATCGCGGCGGATCGCACTCGACGGAAACGAGCATCATCTGGGTGTGCTCGTTCTCACCAATTTCGGCAGAGCCGGCGATCTCGTTCTTCCCGATGGGCGCAGGCTGTCGCCAAAGATGGAAGAGGATTTGAGCAAGACGCAGGAGAAGGGCTCGATCATCATCGTTCTCGCGACCGATGTTCCGCTCGATCACCGCCAGCTCAATCGCGTTGCCAAGCGCGCGGGTGCAGGGCTTGCGCGGCTTGGTTCGTTCTGGGGGCATGGCAGCGGGGACATCGTTATCGCGTTCACGACAGCGAACACGATCGAGCATGACGGCAAGGCCGATGTGGTGGACATGCGCATTCTGAACGAAAACAGGATCGACCTCTTGTTCCGCGCGGCTACGGAAACGACCCAGGAGGCCGTGTTGAATTCGATGCTCTTCGCAGATCGCTTTGTCGGTCGTGGCGGTACGGTGCGGGTTTCTTTGGCCGATGTGTTGAGCCGGAGCCGGGTGGGGCTCTGAGGCCAAAAATTTCGCTCTCCAGATTGGCCGCAGAACCCGGTATTTTTCTATCAGGCAATCGCAGAATGGAGCAGGATTGCATGATCACGATATTCGGGTCGATCAACATGGATCTCGTCGCCCGGGTGGAAAGCATCGCCCGTCCTGGAGAAACCGTTCTGTCACGCCGAGCCGACAGTTTCTTTGGCGGCAAGGGAGCGAACCAGGCGGTTGCCGCTGCCCGTGCATGTCAGGGAAGCTCGATCAAGGTCGCTATGGCTGCGGCCGTGGGAGACGATGCATTCGGCAAAGCGTGCATCGATAACCTTCGCAAGAATGATGTCGATGTGACGGCTGTGCAGATTTCCGGCGAACCAACCGGCTGCGCCTTCATCACTGTCGATGGGCAAGGAGAGAACGCCATCACGGTTGCAAGCGGCGCCAATTTGGTTGTGCGTGCGGCGGACTTGCCGGGTGGGCTGCTATCGGCAGTCTCCGTGCTGGTTCTTCAGATGGAAGTGCCTCTCGTTGAGAACCTAGAAGTGGCGCGGCGTGCGAGGAGAGAGGGCGCGACCGTTATCTGGAATGTCGCGCCTGCTCCGGCTGCGGTGGAACGCTCTGCCATGGCTGAGATGCTCGCAAGCACCGACATGCTTGTCGTCAACGAACACGAAGCAATCTCTGTTGCGGCCATCATGGGGCAGGACGCTGGAAAGGATTATCTTAAAGCAGCATCCATTCTGGCGCGAAGCTGCAATCTGCTCTGCATTGTGACGGCGGGAGCGAAGGGTGCGTTTGCCGTCAGTCCCGATGGTACGCAGAGTCACGCGAACGCTTTTCCGGTCAAGCCGGTCGATACCACGGGGGCGGGCGATACGTTCGTCGGCGTGCTCGCGTGCGGCGTTGCGGAAGGGCGTGAGATGAATGACGCCATGCATCGGGCCTGCGTCGCAGCATCCCTGTCATGCATGACGGCAGGTGCCCAGGAAGGCATGCCCTCTCGCGATAGGCTGGAGAAGGCTTTGGCTGGTTAGTCCTCGCTTTGCGGGATGACGTGCGTCAAACTTCCCGTCGCTGGAAAGAGAGGAATGAGACAGGCCTGCAAAGCATGATAGAGATCGGGCTTTCCCGTGAACAATGTGTTCGCAGGCTGTAGGTCTTCCGAGAGTTCCGGATGCCAGCCGCCCTGCTCGTGATCGATCAGATGGCGCTCGATAAAGCTCCATACATGCCTGTACCATGTCTCGTGAAATTCGCTCGGACTGTGCTCGCAAAGAAAGGCCGCAGCGCCGATGGCCTCGGCGCAGGGCCACCACAGTTTGTGCGGCAAGCGCGGCTGGTCATTCCAGTCGAGTGAATAGAAGAAGCCGCCTTTGGTCTCATCCCAGCCGAGTTCGATGGATTGGCGGAACAATTCGCGGGATGCTGTCGGCATCCAATCGTGACGCTTACCGCCGAGCACCCAGAGCTGCAGCAGAAGACGCGCCCATTCGAGCCAATGCCCCGGCGTCGTGCCATAGGGACGGAACATCTCGTGGCCGCGATAATCGCGATCCAGTGACCAATCGACGTGAAAATGCTCGGCGACCCGATAGCCGAGCGATGCGGCATGGCGGCGGATGATGAGATCCGCGATGCGCTCGGCCTTATCGAGATAGGATCTCTCGCCGGTCGCCTCGAACGCGGCCATCAAGGCTTCCGTCAGATGCATGTTGGAATTCTGGCCGCGATACTCGCTGATCGACGACCAGTCGCGAGCGAATTCCTCGGCGACCGCGCCGTTCTGTTCTTCCCAAAAGCGCTCTTCCAGGACCTGAGAAATATCAGCCAGAAGCGTATCTGCGAGAGGATGGCCGACAATCTTCGCGCTGGAAGCGGCGAGCAGCACGAAGGCGTGTCCGTAAGCCTGCTTCGTGTCGTCCTTCGGTCCGTTGTCATCGAGAGACCAGACATAGCCTCCATGCTGGGCGTCCCGGTGGTGCTTCCAAAGATAGCTCATGCCGTGATCGACAAGCGCATCGCATCCGGGACGGCCGAGAAGAACGCCGATGGAGGAGCAATGCACCATGCGTGTGGTGCTATGAATCTGGCGGACTGAATTGTCGCCGTCGAGCGGTCGCCCCTGACGGTCGAGATTGAAGAAGCCGCCTGCAGGATTGATGCTGTGGCGCTGGAAAAAATCGAACAGGCGACCTGCCTGCTCGCTGAGCCATTGGCGATGATAAGGGCGCGTGCGCCAACTCGACCCGGTTGCGGGAAGATTGGGGAGGGGCATCTGCATTTGAGGTTCCTGCTGTTTCTAAGCGCGCTCGACCATGAAGCGAACCACTTCGCTCCAGGTGGGCGGGTTGGCGCCCCGACGCGTGCAGACGATGGCTGCCGCCGCAGCAGCAAAGTCGAGAGCCTCCGCCACCTGCGCCTCGCTCAAGCCTTCAACGCCTGACGGAGTGAGCAGGCCGTTCGCATCGAGCCAGGAGAGAAGGCCTGCATGGAAGGTGTCGCCTGCGCCCACCGTGTCGACCACGTTCACGCGCGGCGCCGGGCGCTCGATGACCAAGGAGTTGAGGAATGCCAATGGCCCGTCCGCTCCGCGCGTGGCGATGACCAGCTTGGGGCCGCGTTTAAGCCAGGCCTGCGCGGAAGCGACGAGATCCTGGTTCGCATAAAGCAGATGAAGATCCTCATCGCTCGCCTTGACGATGTCGGCATAAGCGAGAAGCCGCTCGAAGCGCTCGCGATAGGTTACCAGGTCGCCGACGACGCGGGGACGCACATTCGGATCGAGCGACACCACGCGCCCTCCTGCTTCACGGCGGAGCAGGGTCTCGATGGCGCTGGCGATGGGCTCGACTCCAAGGGCATAGGAACCTGCGGCGATGGCGTTGATGTCGGAAGGAAGTTGCGAGGGTAGTGCCTCGGGTTTGAGGGCACGGTCTGCGCTGTCCGGAGCGTAAAAGGAATAGTGCGGTTCACCTGAGGCGGTCGTTGCGATGACGCTGAGAGTGGTCGGGTTCGGGCAGCGCTGCAGGTAGGAGGCGCTCACGCCCGCGTCAGCGAGCCTGTCTGCGAGAAAGGCGCCGAACGTGTCTTCCGATAGGGTGGACAGGAAAGCCGTGGGGCGGCCGAGGCGGCCGATGCCGATGGCGACGTTGAAGGGCGATCCGCCTGCCACGCCCTCGGCCGAAAGCCCATTCGGAGAAGGTGCTCCGATGAACATGTCGATCAAGGCTTCACCGCAGACCAGGATCATTCTTGTCTCCGTATAGGGAAGCGGCGCCGGACGTTCCGACGCCGCACGGTCAGGCATGACAGGATCAGGAGCGGGGTGCGGACCAGCCCTGGTATTGATTCACGTTCTCGCGGGTGATCAGCTTCGAAGGCATCAACGTCACCGCGTTCTCCGGCTTCTTACCATTCATGGCATCGTTACCCAAGCGCACGGCCAGCTGGGCCATCGCATAAGGGTCCTGGCTCGATGAAGCCTGGATCATGGGGCTCCCCTGGTCCTTCAGGGCCGCCTCGATATCCGGCGCGCCGTCGACCGAGGTGATGATGATGTTGTTGCGATTGAGCTGCTTGGCCGCCAAGTTCGTGCCGATGGCCTGAGGATCGTTGATCGCAAACACGGCATTGACATCCGGGAAGCGGGTGAGATGGCTTTGCATGACCTGAAGGCCGCCTTCGCGGGAACCTTTGGCATCCTGATCGTCGGACAGAACCTTGAGGCCGGTGTTCTTGGCGAAAACCTCCTTGCAGCCCTTCACGCGGTCGATGACTGCCGAGACCTGCGGTCCGTTCTGGATGATGACGTTGCCTTTGCCTTGGAGCTTGTCGACGATGTACTGGCAGGCGATCTGCCCGGCTTGGACATTGTTCGTCGTCACCGTCAAGTCAGCGCCCTTGGCTGCCGTATCGACCGCAACGACCATGATGCCTGCGGCCTGGGCCTTCTTGATGGCGGGCTCCACCGCGTTCGGGTCGCCCGGATTGAGGAGGATCATGTCGACGCCGGCGGCGATGAAGTTGTCGATCTGCGTGAACTGCTTGTTGAGATCGTAATCGTAGCCGACCGCCGTCACCTTGACGTTCGGATTGATCTTCTTCGCCTCGGCTTCTGCGCCACGGGCGAGAGCGACGAAGAATGGGTTGCCCATGGAGCCGAGCGAGATGCCGATGGATTTCAGTTCCTTGGCCTCGGCCGCGCCGGCACTGAGGGCAGCAACGGCAACGGCCGTCAGAAGAATGCGCTTCATGTATCTTCCTCCACGTCGTTTCGGTCTTTGTTGCATCGCGCCGGGTTGACCAAGCCACGAGCACGGTCGCCCTGCGGCACACGCTCTCAGGTGCGCGCGGAGCCCTTCAGGCGATACCGGTCGAGGGCCACGGCGCCGATGATGACGAGACCCTTTATGATGAATTGCCAGATGTCGGAGACGCCGACGAGAATGAGGCCGTTCGACAAAACCGCGATGATGAGTGCGCCGATGAGTGTGCCCCAGATGGAGCCGATGCCGCCCACGAAGCTCGTGCCGCCGAGGATGACGGCGGCGATGGCGTCGAGCTCATAGGACTGGCCAAGCTGCAGCCCGTTGGCCGCGTAAAGGCGCGCCGCAGACATGACGCCGCCTAGACCGCTGGTAAAGCCTGAAGCGCAATAAACGAAGAGCAGAACGGCCCAGACCTTGATGCCAGTGAGGCGCGCAGCATCCGGATTGCCGCCGACGGCATAGATGTGCACGCCAAGAACCGTGCGCCGCAAAATGAACCAGGATACCAGCACGACCACGAAGGCAATCACCACAAGCCAGGGGACGCCGAAGAGATATCCATTGCCGATAAAGGCAAAGGGGAGCTCCGGGTTGAACTTGGTCGTGTCGTTGCCGAGCAGGCGCGCGAGGCCGCGCACAGCCGTCAAGGAGCCGAGCGTCACGATGAAAGGGGGAAGCCGCATGAAGGCGATGAGCGCGCCATTGAGGAAACCAAGCGCAAGACCCATCAGCAAGGCGGCAGGGATCCCCAGCAGGCCCCATTCGGGAATTTGCGAGCCGAGGATCGCGACCATCGCCGATGCGGCGAGGATGGAGCCTACGGAGAGATCGATGCCGCCGGTGAGAATGACGAAGGTCATCCCCGCAGCGAGCACGATGTTGATCGAGGCCTGTTGCGCCACGATGGAAAGATTCTGGACGCTCAGGAAGCGGCCCGACATGAGTTCAAAGGCAATGCCGAGAATGATCAGAACCGGGAGCATGCCGATGGCTTGCAGGGTGGAACGCCATGCGAGCCGCTTTTGCAGGCTTCGTGTTTCCGTGTCGACGCCGAGGATTCCGGAGTTCTGGATGGATGTGCTGGATTGATCGGGAGTTGTCATGCGGCGGCTTCCTTCACGCCTGTCGCGATGGCGACGATGTTTTCCTGCGTGATCGGAGGATGGCCGACACCGCCGACCTCACCTGCGATCCTTCCTTCCCGCATCACCAGCACGCGGTCGCAGATGCCGACGACCTCCGGAAGTTCGCTCGATATGACGATGACGCCGACGCCGCTGCGTACCAGCTCGTCGATCAGCCGATAGATTTCAGATTTCGCTCCGATGTCGACGCCGCGTGTCGGCTCGTCGAGGATCAGCACGCGCGGCTTTGTTTCGAGCAGGCGGGAGAGCAAAACTTTCTGCTGATTGCCGCCGGAAAGGCTGCCGACAGGAACTATATCCCCGGCCACCCGGATTCCCAGCGACTTGATCGCGGAAGCAGCGCGCGTCTTGGCGGATTTGAGGTTCAGGATTCTGCCTGGCCGCGCATCCCGGCCTAGAACGTTCAGATTGACGTTCTCGCGCACCGTCATGTCGAGGAACAGACCGAGGTGCTTTCGGTCCTCGGTCAGATAGACGATGCCCGCATCGATCGCATCCTCCGGGCGATGGATCGCAAGAGGTTTTCCTTGCAGGGTGATCTCGCCGCTGGTGCGCGGGTCGGCCCCATAGATGAGGCGTGCGAGTTCGGTTCGCCCAGCCCCGACGAGCCCTGCGATGCCCAGAGTCTCTCCCAAATGCAGATCGAATGAACATTCATGGGCCCGATTGCCATCGCTCATATTGCGAACGGAGAAGAGCACCGGGCCGCGGCTTCCTTTCGCATCGTGGTCCTTCTTGTAAAAGGAGGAGAGATCGCGGCCGACCATCATGCGGACCAGACGGTCGGCCGAAATTTCATCTCGCTCAAGGGTGCCGACATAGGTTCCATCCCTCAGCACGGAGACACGGTCGGCGAGTTCGTAAACCTCGGCCATGCGGTGACTGATATAGATGATCGCCATACCTTCTGTCCGAAGCTGACGCACGAGCGCGAAGAGAGCTTCCGTTTCCCTCGACGACAGCGAGGTGGTCGGCTCGTCCATGATCAGGATGCGGGCATTGGAGATGAGCGCGCGGGCGATCTCCACCAGTTGTCTCTCAGCCATCGACAATTCGCTGACCTTCGTCGAAGGGCCGAACGAAACCCCCAGCCGGGCAAGTACATTCCGGCAGGCGTTTTCCATCGAGCTGCGGTCGACCATGAAGCCGCTTCTGTGCTCACGTCCCAGCAGCATGTTCTCGGCGACCGATAGGTTCGGCGCGAGGCAGAGCTCCTGATAGATGGTCGATATTCCGTGATGGATAGCGGCGAGGGGGCCGTTGATCGTCACATGCTTTCCCTCGATCCGGATCTCTCCGCCGCTATCGGCGAGATAGGCGCCTGAAAGGATTTTCATCAGGGTCGACTTGCCGGCTCCGTTCTCGCCCATGAGCGCATGGATCTCACCTGGATAAACGGTGAGCGACACATCGGAGAGCGCTCTCACACCGGGAAAGGTCTTCGAAATCCTGGACATTTCGAGAATCGGAGATGAGCCTGTCATAGCCTCTCCTTCGGCTCGAGTGCGCTGGAGACATAATCAGCATGCTCACAGGAAAGGCAGAGGGCGATATGGGGTTGCTCTAAGGCAGCACCCAACATGCTTCTCCCGGGAGCTCCAAGAGAAGTGGTGGAATTGGGGGATGTCGCAGCAGAGCCCCGATCCACGTTTCTTTCCTCCCTGACGTCTTCGGCTTGATTGCGAGCGACTTGATCGTTCAGGACGAAAGGAGATTAGGGCTGCTCAAAACACTTTCAATCGCCGCCTGCGAAGGCATGCCTGAACTCAGGCCTTAGGGCTCGATAGAGGCGGCGGAAGTCTTCGATACGTGGGCCATATGCCTCCACGAGGCCAGGTTCGGGTTCTATGGTTTCAAGCACTGCGGGCGGCGAGCACACAGCTTCCGGAGGTTCTCCGGTTGCCGCCAGGCGTGCCAGCCTGGCTGCGCCGAAGGCTGGTCCTTTGTCGCTGCCTTGATAGCGGACGAGCGGAATGTTCAGAACATTGGCAAGAATGCGGGCCCAGAAAGCGCTTCGGGAACCACCGCCGATCAGGCCTGCGTAAGAGAGTTGCGTGCCTGCTTGTTCGAGACATGCCTTGGCATCGGCGAAGGTGAAGGCAACACCCTCCAGGACCGCTTGGATCAAGTCTGCTTGTTGCGTCTGCGGGGAAAGGCCGAAGAAGACGCCGCGCGCATAGGGATCGTTGTGAGGCGTCCGCTCTCCGGCGAGGTAGGGCAGGAAGAGCAGGGAAGTGGGCGCTCGATAGGCGTCCTCAGTCTGGCGCAGGAGAGTCGCAATATCGGCGTTGAGCAGCCCGGCCGCCCAGGCGAGGCAGCTCGCCCCGTTCAGCATGGCCGCCATCTGAAACCAGCGGTCCGGAATGGCATGGCAGAACGAATGGACCAAGGCTTCGGGGGCGGGGCTGAAATGGCGCGTGGTGACAAACAGCTGTCCGGACGTGCCGAGAGAGATGAAGGCCGATCCGTCCTCGATGGCTCCCAGCCCAACCGCCCCTGCTGCCGCATCGCCGGCTCCGCCGGCCACGACAACGTCGCTTCGCATCCCCCATTCCGCTGCGATCTCGGGGCGTAACGTTCCGGACGGCGCAGAGCCCTCGACGAGGTCGGGCATTTGTGCACGCTCCAGGCCCGTTGCCGAGAGGGCTTCATCCGACCAATCGCGCGCCGCCTCGTCGAGCCACCAGGTCCCGGCTGCATCGGACATGTCGGTGACGCAGCTTCCGGTGAGTTTCAGGCGAATATAGTCCTTCGGCAGGAGAACCTTTCTTAAGTTGCGGAATGCTTCCGGCTCATGGCGGGCAAGCCACAGGAGCTTCGGGGCCGTGAAGCCGGGCATGGGAATCACCCCCATGAGCCGCGAAAGGTCCGGATGCTGCGACTTGAGGTCGTCCGCCTCCTGAAAGGAGCGGCCGTCATTCCAGAGAATGGCCGGTCGCAATGGCTTGTCATGCGCGTCCAGAAGGACGGCGCCATGCATCTGGCCTGAGAGCCCAATCCCCCGGACATCGGCAAAGACCGCAGGCGCTTGGGTGCGCAATTGCCCAATGGCCGCCTGAATCGCTTGCCACCAGCTCTCGGGACCCTGTTCGGACCAGAGATTGCGCGGACGGGAAACCTCCAGGGGAATATCCGCTTCCGCGACGGGCCGCTGCTGCGCGTCGACGATCAGCGCTTTGACCGCCGATGTGCCGACATCGATACCAAGGTAATGAGGCATGCTGCGCTCCGAGAAGGGCTCGCTGAGGAGAGACCCATCGAAGGATACATGATGCCGGGAGAGCTGGCGACGGCACCAGCTTCACACAAGCACGTCCCTTTATCCAGGAAGCCTGCGGGTAATGATTGCCCGCAGACAGATACCCTCAAGGGAAGTGCAATGATTGCCTATGTTCCCATACACACCGGTTCGATGGCCAGCGACAATGAGTTTTTCGCGCGCTTCGTCGACCTCCGCTTGAAGCTCAAGGCTCTCGGTGCCGAAATCGTCTCCGTGCATCATGCCAACCATTGGGTGGACGTGGATTGGCTGCCTCAAGGCGCTGACCAAGACGCGGAGCCAAACCGCTCCACCATCTTCCGGCAGGAAACCGCCCTGGAAGCCGACGAAGCGGCCGAGCTTATGTTCTTTCCCAGTGACATGACCGGTGTTCTAAGCCTCGCTGCCTGACCGCTGAATTCCATTCGTGTGTGTTTCACGTTGCGCGGATCGTCAGTCTTCAGGCCAGGCAACCTCTTCGAGATCGACGCTTCTGAGCGTGAAGTGGAATGTGGTTCCTTCGCCTGGAATGGAATCGGCCCAGATCTTTCCTCCGTGAGATTCCACGATTGTCCGGCAGATCGACAGACCAACGCCCATGCCGCTCTTCTTCGTGGTCGTGAAAGGCGTGAACAGCTTGCTCAAAACCTCCGGTGCGATGCCGGAGCCTGTATCCTTCACGCTGATCTGAACCATCGTTCCATCCTGCACCGCGCCAGCCCGGATGGTGAGGAAGCGGTCCTGAATGCCGTGCATCGCCTCAACCGCATTGCGCAGGAGGTTGATGAGAACCTGCTGGATCTGAACGCGATTGACGATCACCTGAAAGTCGTCTGACGGGAAATCGAACTCGACCTGAATGCCTTTCTCCTTGGCTCCGACAAGTCCGAGCGCGCTCGCTTCCTCGATCAGCCGCTGAAGCTGCTCCACGCGGTGCTCACTTTCTCCACGGGCGACAAACTCTCTCAACTGACGGATGACTTCGCCAGCGCGTAAAGCTTCCTCTGCGGCCTCGTCGACGGCAAGCCTGAGCGTCGCTATCTCGGCGCCTTCCATGCGATCCAGAATGAGGCCGCACCCTTTGAGATAGCTGGCGATGGCCGTGAGAGGCTGGTTGATCTCGTGCGCGAGCGTCGAGCCCATCTCGCCCATGGCTGTCAGTCTCGACATGTAGGCAAGTTCGGATTGCAGCTCTTGCATGCGCATTTCGGTGTATTGGCGTTCAGTGAGATCGCGGATGAAGGCCGTGAAATAGCGCTCTCCCTCCCATTGCATCTCGCCAACCTGTACTTCCATGGGGAAGGTTGTGCCGTCTTTGCGTTGGGCCATGGCCACGCGCCCGCTGCCGATGATGCGGCGCTCGCCGGAATGGCGATAGCGGCTGATATACGCATCGTGCTGCTCCCGGTAGGGCAGGGGCATCAGGAACTTTACGTTGGTGCCGATCACTTCTTCTGGGCGATAGCCGAAGATGTGCTCTGCCGTGGCGCTGAACGACCGGATAATGCCTTTCTCATCGGCAACGATCATGGCGTCTGGAACGGTTTCGAGAATCGAGCGCAGATGCGCCTCGCTACGGCTCAGCTGCTCCTTGCTGGTCTTGATGGCAATTTCCGCAAGCTTGCGCTCGGTGATGTCCTGGGCCGTGCCGATCTTGCGAATAGGATCGCCGTCATCGCCCAGAACCGTTCGTCCTGTTGCGAGGATCCAGCGCTCTTCACCCGTATCGGCGCGGAAAATACGGAACGTATCGCTATAGGTCAGGTTGCTGTCCGATACATCGACATAGAATTTCTGCTGAACCCGATCACGATCTTGCGGATGGATAAGGGGCGGAAGAGTCTCCTGGTCGATTTTGGCGCCCGCGGGAAGACCTAGAAGCTGATATGTCTCCGGGGTCCATTGATGCCGGCCCGTGACGATGTTGACGTCCCAGATGCCGAGCCCCGTCGTTTCCACTGCAAGACGCAGGCGCTCCTCGCTGGCACGCAGCTTATCCTCGGCAGCTCTGCGGTCGTGAATGTCGGAGATCGTGCCGGCCCATTCCTCGACTACTCCAGCCTCATTCAGCAAGGGAAGCGCCCGGCAGAACACCCAGCGGTATTCTCCGCTCAAGCCCAGCATCCGATGGACGATCCTTGCGGGCTGTCTTGCGGTAATGGCTTCTTGCCAAGCAGCCGCCGTATGCTCGCGATCGTCGGAATGAATGAAATCCAGCCAGCCGAGCGGTGCGCCGACGGTCGGTTCGCGTCCGCAGAACTCGTGCCAGCCCCAACCTTCGATGTACAAGCCATCCGTATCGGCGCGCCAGCCGATGGCAGTGCTGGTTTCGATCAAGGCCCGATACCGCTGCTCGCTCATGCGCAGGTTTTCGGCTGCGGCCTTCTGCTCATGAATGTCGGTGAGCGCGCCGATCCATTCACGAACGGCGCCGGCCATATCGGTGAGCGGTATTCCGGTGATCTGCATCCAGCGGGAGTTGCCATCGGGGAGCACAACCCGGCATTCGGCTCTTCCAAGCTCTTCAGAGTCCAGAATGCTTCGCCAGGCAGCCTTGAGGCGCGCCTGGTCATCAGGATGGACAGCTTCCAACCAGCCGCTCCCCCGGGAATTGTCAAGCGACTGACCGGTGAACTCTTCCCACCCATGGCTCTCGATCAAGGCGCCATCGCAATCCGTCCGCCAGACAATGGCAGTACTGGCATCCACCAACGCGCGATAGCGATCGTTCTGGTGGCGCAGGTCCTGCTCGCTTGCTTTCAAGTCGCTGATGTCGCGCGCGATCGCCAGAAAGGCTTCTGGGCGATGATCAGATCCCATGATGGGAGTGATGGTGATGTCCCACCATGCCGTGTTCTCCAGGAGCAGTGACCCGGCTCCCTGAAACCGCCCTGGTGTTCCGGATCTCGCGCTTTCAAGCGCGGCGCGCGCGCTCTCCTGATCCGCTTCTCTCCAAAGACCGAGCCAAGGACGGCCGTCCATCCCGGAGAGAGCATCCCACTCTGCCGATGACTGAGTATAGCGATTCATGAAGCGGAGATGGCCCTCGAGATCGATCATCATGAGAAGGCCGTCGAAGCTCGCGAGCAAGTGCTCGGCAACTTCTTTGTTCTTGGAGACCCCGCCTCCAGTTTCTTTCAGGGCATTGACATCGACGCTCGCGCCAATCCACCTGTCGATCCGGCCCTGATCGTCCCTCAAAGGATGGATGCGCGATGAGACCCAGCGATAGTCACCTGAATGGTGACGGAGGCGGTATTCCATCTCGTAGGATTCGCCAGGCTCGGCCTGCTGCCGCCTGTCGGTTAGTTTCAACTCATCCGTACGGACAGCCTGCACATTCTCTGGAGGGGAAGATTGCGGCACGCTCAGCTGCTGGCTTCTGAACTCGCGCGTCACCGCACGGGAAAGAGCATGGAGAGATTGCGCTTGCTTGGCCGAGAGCGTCTCGGGGTGAGGGATGTTGTCAAAGACACAAAGGGAACCCAGGACGTTGCCGTCATCACTCAGGATGGGAACCGATGCATAGAAACGCAGGTATGGCTCGCCTGCGACGAAAGGGTTCTGCTTGAAGTCGGAATGTGCCGCAAGATCGCCTATGCAGGTCACATCGGAATCGCGAAGGGCGCGAGCACAGATGGATGCATCGAGAGGAACGTCTTCGGGAAAGCTTCCGATGACGGCCTTGAACCATTGCCGGTCATGATCGATGAAAGTGACGGCTGCCATCGGGCATCCGCAAATATCAGCAGCCAATTGAGCGATGTCGTCGAAAGCAGGTTCAGGTGCCGTGCCGACAATATTCACGTGATGAAGAGGCAGGACACGCTCGGAAATGGCTGAGGAAAGACCGTCCTTGGTCGTACGAGAGGGCATGGATAGAGTGGCCGAGGAAGGTTGAGGGTCTCACCAATGTGTGTGGCCCGGCTAACAAAGAGAATAGTCTAATTCAAATCAAATCGCGGTTGTCGACAGGATCAGCGTGGACGTGACGCAGATCATGATATGTTATCAACTATCGAATGCGTTCTCGTTCTGTCGCGTAAAAGCTCTCCAATCCGCTTCCGGAAGAGCCCTATGCAGAGCTCTCCGGAAACGGATGATGGAGCATTTTGTGGTTCCATTTTAATAGAAAATCGGGTACATCCGAAGCCGAGATCGGCTTCGCATAGAAGAAGCCTTGAACATGGTCGCAGCCGAGACTTCGTAGGCGCTGTGCCTGACCGAGCGTTTCAACGCCTTCAGCCGTCACCTGCAGCTTCAGGCTTTTTCCAAGACCGATGACGGCTGCAATGATCGCCTCGTCATCCGGGTCGTGCTCCAGGTTCTGAACGAAGCTGCGGTCGATCTTGATGTGATCGACCGGAAATTGCTTCAAGTGCGTGAGAGAGGCGTAGCCTGTGCCGAAGTCATCCAGAGCGATATGGATGTCGTGCTGACGAAACTGATCCAAAAGCTTGGAGACATTGCCGGAGTTGCGGCCGAGAAGAACCGTCTCGGTGACTTCAACCTCCAGGAATTTCGATGGCACCTTAATCCAATCGAGGGTTCTCAGCATGTTGTCGACCATGCCGGGTTGAACGAACTCGGCCGGTGAGAGGTTGATGGCAACGCGGCCGATCGCAAGATCGTCATCGAGCCATTGACGCAGGTCTGTCGCAACGGTGGACATGACCAACTTGCCGATTTCCGACGCAAGCTCATGATCTTCAAAGGCGGATCCGAATGTGGCCGGCGTGAGTATTCCCTTTCCAGGATGCCGCCAACGCGCCAAGGCCTCAAAGCCTACGATCTGTCCGGTATCGAGAGAAACTTTCGGCTGGTAGAACGGAACGATCTCACGATTGAAGACGGCCTCCCTGATGCTTCTGCCAAGGGTCACACGCTCTTCCGTCATGTGCCGCATGTCCGGCGAGTAGGTGACAACCCGATGGCGCCCCTGGGACTTGGCCTGGTAAAGGGCGATGTCGGCATCCTTCATCAGCTCGGTGGGTTCATCATCGTGGTCCGGGAAAGCGGCGACGCCGATGCTCCCGCGGCTGATCAAGGTCCGTTTCTGATATGTGAAGGGCTGGCGCAACGCTTCCAAAATCAAGGAGCCAAGCCTGGCCGAGTTTTCCAGCTTCAAAGGCTCGACGACCAGAAGAGCAAACTCATCTCCTCCCAGCCTGGCAACGGTGTCGCAATCGCGAACCATGGCCGATAAGCGAGACGCTGTCTCTTTCAGAAGCTCGTCGCCGGCATCATGGCCGAGGGTGTCGTTGATGTCCTTGAACTCGTCGAGGTCAACCATCAGCAGACTGACGCTGGTGCCATTCTGACGTGCATTGGCCAGTGCCGTCTCAAGCCGCCGCTGAAACAGGCTGCGATTGGGAAGGCCCGTGAGAGGATCATGATTGGCGGCACGCCAAATCTCCTCCTCGGCTTCCTTATGGTCTGTGATATCGAAAGTCACCCCGACAATTCGGTCCGGGCCAGCTTTCTCCGCGCGTGCTCTGAACCAACGGAGGTTCCCGTTGGGCTGTACGCAGCGACACTCGACGGAATCTGCTCCGTAGATCTCAATCCGCTCGAGGAACTGGCTGACTTTCGCCTGATCTGCCGGGTGAACACTTTCAAAGAGACCGATGTCAGTTCCATTCAGAATTCCCAGCAAGGCCACCGAGTTTTCGGAGCGTCTCACAATCCTCGTCCTCGGATTGTACTCCCAAGCCACCATGTGAGCCGCTTTGAGTGCAAGCTGAAGACGCTCCTCGCTATCGCGAAGCGCCTCTTCGGATTGCTTGCGCTCATGGATGTCCATGGCAATCCCGAACCATTGCTCGACCTTGCCATTCTCGTCCTTGAGCGGCTGCCCGCGAACAATGAACCACCTGTAAGTGCCGTCGGAGGCGCGGCGAATGGGGATTTCAATTTCGAACGAGTTCTCTTTCGAGAAAGCCTCGTTCAAGAGAAACAGCGTCTGCTCTCGCCTGCTCGAATGCACGACGGATGACCAGTCCTGGCAGTTGTGCCTGTCGCGTTCCAGACCTGTATAATCATACCAATATTCGTTGCAGTAGGTGAAAGTGCCTTTTTCGTTGCTGAACCAGACAGCCTGGGGTGAAGGGAAGGAGGTTGGCATGACGTCGACAAGCGTCCTGACACGGCTTTCGCTTTGACGAAGACATTCTTCTGCGTGCTGCATGTCCGTGATGTCACGGGCAACGCAGAGAAAGGCTTGAGGCTTGCCTGAAGCGTCCAGGATCGAGGTGACGACGATAGCCCACGACTTTGAGGTCCCGCTTCGGGGCACGCAACAGCCTTTATAGCGCCCGACGCCGCCAGCTTTCGCAATGGCAAAAGCCTGCGCGCCCTCATCATCCAAGCTGGAGAAAAGGTCGGCCCAGCGTTGCTCTTGAGCAGTAGCGGAACTTCCCAAGCCGAAGGCTTGCAGGCCGCTCTCATTCATATGAAGCAGTTTGAGATTCAGATCCAGAAGGGCGATGCAATCACTACTGCTGGACAAGAGGCGCTTCTTCACTTGTTCACTTTCGACGAGCGCCCTGTCGGAGAGGCTCAGTTCCAAGTGGTTCAGAATGGCTTGAGCAAGGCCTTGAAGCGCTTGAGATTGCTGTTCCGTGAGGCTGCGGCGGCGAGCCTTAAGGTCCAGCACGCATAATGTTCCAAGCGCAAGCCCCTCCTTCGTCTTCAGGGGCAGGCCGGCATAGAATAAGGCGCGAAGCTCAATCCCGAAGAGGGGAGTATCCTTGAAGCGAGTGCCTTTTCTAAGATCAGGCACGACGAACAGCCCGTTGCCGCATATCGTATGCGTACAGATCGACAATTCGCGTGGCGCTTCCCTCAGTTCGATACCATGCGCGCCTTTAAACCACTGTTTCTCCTCATCGATGAAGCTGACCAAGCCGATAGGAGCTTTGCAGATCTGGGCGGCGATCCTGGCGATACTGTCGAAGAAGTCATTAGGCTCCGCGTCGAGAACATGGAACCTGCGAAGAGCAGCAAGGCGGTCGGCTTCGCACCAACTCGTATGAAGGCTGCTATAGGAAAGCTCCGACATGCAACACGCCTGACTGGAAGAATGTGATCCGCTCAGAAGATGTCGGGACTCAACCGACTCAACAGGATGGCATCATGCCTCGAGCGAAAGGCTCGATCTGTTGTTCAGGCTTAATCCGGGCTTGAACCGGGAAGATGGCAGGGCGTCATGCCGGACCTTGAGGAAGGTCTGCCATAGTGCATGGAATGACTTCGGGTTTGTGTCACAAAACTATGAAGTCACCTCAGGAATGGTATGGACCGCTGGAAGCGGAGTCAAGAACGCTTGGGAAACAGTTGATTAACCAAGTTGACTCTATTTTAAGCGCTCCGAATCTTTTCTGCATGCACAGCTTGGCTGATGCACTGGACCTGATCGATCAGAAAAGGCGCGGGCAAGATTGCTGGCTTAATCTCATCACTCCGTGGCGGTTGGGATGGACTTGCTTTTGCTGAAAGCCGCGCGAATCACTTCGCATTTTTTAAGAGCATGCGCCGATTTTGGCCCACCGAAGGCTTGCGACTCAGTAGGCCGGATTACGTAGCGGACGCTTTCGCGAATTACTTAGAAACGTAATATAGATTCATACTATTAACGGCTGCAATTGAAGTAGAAGCATCAATATCAAGCGCCAAAACGCCCTATAAACTCAATTGCTTATGCTGTTTCCAGGGATTCATCTAATTCTGATCCCGATTCTCCAAGCCGAGAACGGAAACGAATCTTAATTCGTTAACAGTTATTAATCTTTTCCCTCTTGACCCTCTGTCTCACTACGTATTGCCCCTCCAAACGAACAGGCATAGTTTTTGATTGCCGGATAAATAAGTATCCACCAAATGTGGCAAACAAACGGCGAGTTGTTCATTGAGTTGAGTAAGTAATTCATAGTGAAGGCTGGGGGCCTAGCATGTATATCGTTGTCGATGATCGACAGATAGTGACGTCAGGGTATGTGGCAAGCTTCAAAAGGGAAGGTGTATCTTCTATCGGCTTGTATTCGGGCGAGTTCAGCGAGTGGCTGGAAGCGGCGTCTGACACCGACATGGAAGCAATCCAGGGATTCGTTCTCGGCAGCTTTGATCAGCGCGCCAGTTATGCCGAGAGCATCCGTCGCCATTCCAAGGCGCCGATCATCGCGCTGAGCGATGTGCGCTCTCTCGAAGAAACACTGGAACTCTTTACGGCAAAATTCGACGATGTTGTTCGTAAGCCGGTTCACGTGCGGGAGATCCTCGCCCGTTCCCAGGCAGTGTGGCGACGGCTGAGCGTCAGCACGAGCAAGCCAGGCCAGAATGATAACGACCGGCTCAGGGTTTTCTTCGATGGTCGCGATCCGGAGGTCGATGGTGTGCCTCTTTCGCTGCCGCGCCGCGAGCGCCATATCCTCGAGTATCTCGTGCGGAAAAAAGGGCATCGCCTTACGAAGAAGCAGATCTTCGACAGCGTTTATGGCCTCTATAGTGACGATGTCGAGGACAGCGTCGTCGAAGGACACATCAGCAAGCTCCGTAAGAAGCTGCGCCAGCGCCTGGGCTACGATCCCATCGATGCAAAGCGCTACATCGGCTATTCCTACATGGGAGCCGTCTCCTGAATCCCTGATCCGCGGCAAGCGCCGCTGAAGGTATCGGAAGGATAATGAGAGCCGGGTCCGCTTGACCCGGCTCTTTGCGTTTGGAGCCTGTGACGGAGATTGCGCTCATGAGGGACGCCCTGAGTAGCGCCGCCTATCTTGCGTCCATCAGCAGATCAGCTTGACGCAAGATAGAGCCGGTAAGGTCAGCTGAACTCATCGTGATACTAAGCTCATGCCCATATCCCGTACGAAATTCTGCAGGTTGAGAGAGAACATCTCTGCCCCTCTCGATAACGACCCCTTCATCGCTGCAAAGGCGGTGATGGCGGATGTGGTGATCGCTCTTAGAAAAGATCAATCAGAACACAAACTTCGACGGCCATACCCGATCTAGGTCTTCCCGGCCCAGGCGTATGCAAACGAATGACAAACAGCTTTCCTAACCAGAGATGAGATACCGCGATGGACGACCTTCTCCTTGAGTTTCTCACAGAGACCAACGAGCATCTTGAAACGGTCGACGTGGAGATGGTCCGCTTCGAGCAGGATCCCAACAACCAGGCGATCCTCAGCAACATCTTCCGATTGGTGCACACCATCAAAGGGACCTGCGGGTTCCTTGGGCTCCCTCGGCTTGAGGCTCTTGCTCACGCGGCGGAGACCCTCATGGGCAAGTTCCGCGATGGGATGCCGGTCACGACAGCAGCCGTGTCGCTGATCCTGACGACGCTTGATCGGGTCAAGGACATCCTCGGCGAACTGGAACGCCATGGTGTCGAGCCGCAAGGAACCGATGATGACCTCATCGCGGCTCTCGACCACATGTCGAATGCAACGAGCCATGCACAGGCGCCTGCTCCTGTGTCGAGCGCGGCGCAAACGGTTGGAACGTTGGTCCCTCAGATTCTTGAGCGGGAGCTGAAGCCTGGCGAGGTCTCTCTCGATGAGCTCGAACGTGCCTTCCAGGAAGCGCCCGGCCCGGAGGACGAGAAGGCTTCCGGCTCTCTTGTCTATCAGGTTCTGGAGAGAGCGCTGAAGCCAGGAGAAGTATCTCTGGATGAACTGGAGCGTGCCTTCCGCGACGCACCGGGGCCAGAGACCATTGCTGCGGCAAAACCTGAGCAGACTGCACCTTCCGCGCAGGCGAATGCTTCTCCAAAAGTAGTCAAGAAAGACGTAGAGGCCTCGGATCAGCCGGACGGGGGAGAGGGCGTTGCCGGAAAGGCTCAAACGATCCGCGTGAACGTCGACACGCTTGAGCATCTGATGACGATGGTGTCGGAACTTGTTCTGACCCGAAACCAGTTGCTTGAAATCGCGCGCCGCAATTCGGAGGATTACGGTTACAAGGTGCCATTGCAACGCCTGTCTCAGGTGACGGCGGAATTGCAGGACGGCGTTATGAAGACGCGTATGCAGCCGATTGGCAATGCATGGCAGAAGCTGCCGCGTGTCGTTCGCGATCTCTCCAATGAATTGTCCAAGAAGATCGAGCTGATCATGCAGGGGGCGGATACCGAGCTCGACCGCCAGGTGCTCGAAGTCATCAAGGACCCGCTCACCCATATGGTCCGCAACTCGGCTGATCATGGCATAGAAAGCCCTGCCGATCGCCGTTCCGCCGGAAAGCCCGAGAAGGGGATCATCCGCCTGAATGCCTATCATGAGGGAGGTTCGATCACGATCGAGATTTCCGATGACGGCAAAGGCTTGAACTATGCCGCCATCCGCAGGAAGGCCGTCGAAAGGGCAGTCATCAGCGAATCCGAGCTTGAGCGGATGAGCGATGCTCAAGTCGCCAAGTTCATCTTCCATCCTGGTTTCTCGACTGCCGCTGCCGTGACATCCGTGTCCGGCCGGGGTGTCGGCATGGACGTGGTGAAGACCAATATCGAGCTGATCGGCGGGACGGTGGATATCCGCTCGGAGCAGGGGCGCGGCACGATATTCACCATCAAGATCCCGCTTACATTGGCCATTGTCGCTGCCTTGATCGTCTCGTCAAAAGACCAGCGCTTCGCCATTCCGCAGGTGGCGGTGTCGGAGCTCGTCAGGGTCTCGCCAGCCTCCGAACATTCCATAGAGCGGATCAATGGAACCCCGATCCTGCGTCTACGTGAACGTTTGCTGCCGATTGTTCCTCTTTCTAAGGTGATGAGGCTTTCGGATGTCGAAGATGTCGATACTGGCTTCGTGGTCGTCACGCAGGTGGCGCAGCAGCGCTTTGGCATTCTCGTCGATGGCGTCTTCCATACGGAGGAGATCGTCGTCAAGCCGATGTCCTCGAAGCTGAGACACATTCAGCTCTTCTCCGGCAATACCATTCTCGGCGACGGTGCCGTCGTCCTCATCGTGGATCCCAATGGCCTTGCGCGGATGGTCGGGTCGGAAGGGCAAAGCGACGAATTCCAGAGCGATCTCTCGCTGGAGCAGGCGATTGCCGCAGCCGAAGAGCTGACGAGCCTGCTTGTCTTCCGCGGCGGCAGCGACAGCCTGAAAGCCGTGCCGCTTTCGCTTGTCACGCGTCTTGAAGAGATTGATGCCTCGACGATTGAATGGGCGAGCGGACGCCCGGTTGTTCAGTATCGTGGCCGCCTCATGCCGATCGTCTCCTGTGATGATGAGCTTGAGGTAAAAAGGCAGGGGATGCAGTCCCTTCTAGTGTTCTCCGATGGGGAAATTTCCATGGGGCTTGCGGTGGCGGAAATCGTCGACATCGTCGAGGACAAGCTCGATGTGGAGCTTCTTGCCGAACGCTCCGATCTTGTGGGGTCGGCGGTGGTACGGGGCCGCACCACGGAAATCGTCAATGTCGCCCATTACCTGCCCCTCGTGCTCGAAACATGGTCCCGTTCGGATCAGAAGGACAAGCAGGGAAATTCCCTGCTTCTCATCGACGGGTCGAACTTCTTCAGAGACATGCTCGTCCCTGTTCTGAAGGCCGCGGGTTATCGCGTTCAAACCACGGCTACGGCTCAGGACGCCGCGCGCATGCTCTCGAACGGAGCTCAGCCGGACGTTATCATCGCCGACCTCGAGTTGCCTGGACATTCCAGCTTCGCCTTCATCGCAACTCTGCGTGCGGACCCTCAACATCGTTCAACGCCGGTCATCGGTATGACGTTGAGGCCGGACGCTCAACTGATCGCCCTCGCAAGGCGCTTCAAGATTACGGAAGTCGTCTCGAAGGTCGATCGTCGCGGGCTCCTTTCAGCGCTCGCGGAACTCAGTGGATATCTTGAAGAGGCTGCATGATCATGAAAGCCATGGATACGATTGCCTTCGACGCACCCAAGACTTTCTCAAGGGAGACGGAGTTCATCACGGTGACCGTGGCAGGCCAGTTGCTTGGAATGCCGATCGGCCGTGTTCATGATGTCTTCGTCGTCAACGAGATGACGAAGGTTCCGCTGGCGCAGATGGAAATTGCGGGCTTGCTCAATCTCCGAGGTCGTGTGGTGACGGCCGTTTCACTGCGCAGTCGGCTTAGCTTGCAGGATAACAGCAAGACAGGGCGGCGGATGGCCGTAGGGCTTGAGTACCAGGGTGAGGCATATGGCCTGCTCGTCGATGAGGTTGGCGAGGTTCTCAAGCTCAATTCCGACGAGATGCAGCCGAACCCCGTTCATATGGATCGACGTTGGGTGAGCCTGTCTCAAGGAGTACACCAGCTTCAAGGTCAGCTGATGATCGTTCTCGACGTGGATGCCGTTCTTGCTTTCGGCTCGGAGCGTGAGGCCGCTTAGCCATCGTTGTTCAAACTTCTCGTTCATGTAACTAGATAGGATATGCTACCGTGAGTTTAGACCTTTCAACTCCCGTCCTTGTGGTCGACGACTATCAGACCATGGTTCGGATCCTCCGCAACCTTCTCAAGCAGATCGGTTTCAACGATGTCGACGACGCCTCGGATGGACAGGCTGCCTTGGAGAAGCTCAGGGCCAAGAAATACGGTCTGGTGATTTCCGATTGGAATATGGCGCCGATGACTGGGTATGAGCTGCTTCAGCAGGTCCGCGCCGATGCCGATTTGGGATCTCTGCCCTTTATTATGGTGACGGCAGAAGCGAAGACGGAGAACGTCGTCGCTGCGAAAAAAGCCGGTGTAAACAACTACATTGTGAAGCCGTTCAATGCCGAGACGCTTCGTTCGAAGATTAGCGCTGTCTTCAGCGCATAACGACAAGTTTGGTGTGAGCCATGAACCCACGTAAGAGCTATCGCATCGAAGCTCACCTGGCATCACCTCCGGCTAACGAGGATATGCTTGAGCGCCATACCGAGATCATGAACATGCTCGGATCGATCAAGGAGGCTATTGTTCCAGCCAAGGAGCTTTCGGCTTCGTTCCTCGAAGAGCACCGGAAGGACATGCAGGAGGCGATGCGTCTTAAGGTCGAACTGGACTCGATCTATGAGGCGATCGAGCGCACCAAGCGGGAGATTGCAACACTCCGCTATGCCGGATCTCAGGGGCAGGAAATCAACCGGGTTACGGACGAACTCGGGGCCATCGTCATGGGTACGGAAACGGCGACCAATTCGATCCTCGCCGCGGCCGAACGGATCGATGAGCTGTCCGGCAATCTGGCGTCCCGCCTCTCGGGAGGAGATCAGGAATTCGCTCGTGAGATCTCCGATCAGGTGATCAGCATTTTCGAGGCCTGCAATTTTCAGGACATTACCGGGCAGCGTATCAGCAAGGTCGTGAATGCGATGAAGTTCGTGGAAGAGCGTGTTCACGAGATGATCCAGATCTGGGGCGGCCTCGAGAGCTTCAAGGATGTTGAAACCTTGGAGCCGGTTCGCGATGGTGATGAAGCGCTTCTGAACGGTCCCGCTTTGACGACAGACAAAGGCATCACGTCTCAAGACGCTATTGATGCCCTGTTCGGGTAACTACGGTTGGAATGGATGCTCTCCAGAAGCGTCCATTCCTGCTTGATCCGCCGGTGCTTAGGTAGTCAGGCGGCTGACGGTGTGCAGAACGTTCAATTTGTCTAACAGCCGTGAGAGTGAGCGGGCTGCTTTGTCGTTGACGGACAGCATGACACCGCCGCAGACGGCCTCGTGACCGGAAAATCGGTAGCTAAGGACGTTGGCAGGCTGCAGGCCGCCGGCCGCGCGGGCAACGAACCCTTGGAGTAATGATGGGCGGTCATTTCGTCCATTCTCGATGCTCATTCCATTGAACTGCCCTTTCACTGCATAGGGCGTGACCTTGAGCTTCTCGTTCTTGCGGTAGGCGACGCCCATTTGTGTCGCAGCAATGGCGACGATGATGTTCGTATCGAAGTGAAGAAATCCTTCGAAAGCAATAGGCCTGGGCTGGGACACAAAATGGTCGAGCACTGCGATGGCATCCAGGCCTTCCAAGGTGACGAAGATGCGGCGGTGCGCATATTCCGGCCCATACGCATTGCTGCCGAGCACGAATAGGGTTGCGCCTTCCAGCTCTTCCTGTGACTCGATCCACCCAATCCCCGCGAGCTGATCCCGGCCGTCGGGAAGGGCGATATTGTGGGCTCTCGATGATACGAGATACTGACGTCCCACGCCGGCATCATGGAGCTTTGAGCCTCTGGGATCGATGACCCAGGGTGCGCCGCCGGTCGAGTAAAGAAAAGATGCGCAATCGAAGTGACCATGTTCATGGTGCCGGCCACTCAGTGACGAGCAGAAGTAACTCCAATGAGCGTTTCGGTCATATCGGCGGACTGCGATGAGGCCCGCCTTCTCAGAGGAGAAAAC
The DNA here is from genome assembly GCF_022346925.1 of Microvirga sp. ACRRW. Classification (GTDB taxonomy): domain Bacteria; phylum Pseudomonadota; class Alphaproteobacteria; order Rhizobiales; family Beijerinckiaceae; genus Microvirga. The sequence goes on along the minus strand of NZ_JAKRNJ010000001.1, from coordinate 792,862 downwards.
TTTCTTGCCCGGAGGGTATGACAGTTCGGAGGCGAGCTCAGGATCCGATAGCAGGCCCGCGCCATAATCGGACAGAAGCCGCCGCAACCAAGCGGCATGATGAATGCCGTGAGGAGAATCTCCGAAAGGAGGAAGATAACCTGATGGGTCGGTGACAGCCACCAGCGGCCGCAGGCTTATCCTGATGCGTTCGGTCAAGTTGCGATGCAGCTCCGCCGTCTTTGCCCGGCCTTCAAGTTGACGGGCGAGAACGAGGCCCAGGGAGATGACTTCCAACTGGACGTGTGGGGATTGCTCGATGAATGTGCCGTTCTCGTCAAGAAAACGGTCGAAACCATCTTTCAGATGAAACAGAGCAAGAGATTCCCAGTAAGGCGCGAGAGAGATGCGCGGCAGGCATCTGGCCAAGGCAAGCAGAGCGCAGGCTGCGTGCAAATGCACAACGGAATGTGCGAAAATATTCTGGCCAAGAATCTCCGCAAGGGCAAAAGCATGCCGCACTGTCTCAGAAAAAAGAGTGAGGAACTCGCGGGATTTTACAGTCTTCTGGGACAGGGCGCTGCGGCATAGGAGACAAAGAAACATCTCGGCTCGTGCGGACAGCGCTCGAGGATGTGCGCTGATCGGGTCTTTCTGAGATCCCCAAGCATTGGCAAGCGACCAGGAGACTGCCAGCGCGATGGCTTGATTGAGATTGTCGGCCTTGTCTTCTTCGAGAAGGCTTTCAATCCAGGATAACGACTGAAACTCCAGTCTCCATGCTGGGGACAGAAAGGGGTCTTCCATCCATGCGGGCTGCTCCAGCAACGACCATTCCGGAAAGCTGCCAAGAGTCAGCATGCCTCCCGAAAACTCAGTCGTTCCGCCACGCTGCATAGCCTTCAGTTTAGCCTGGACGGTCTGCGGGGAGGCCAATGCTTTCGGATCGATCATCTTTCTCACCTGAGTTGAGAAAGATGCCGGCTCGTTCGGGGACTGCGACGGGTCAAGCCGAGCCATCAGGTGTCTGAGGAATGTCACGGCATCAGGGGAGTTCTCGTCAGAGATCGCCTCCAGCGTGAGATCATCTTCAAGCGACACTTCGAGAGGGCCAGCCAGTTCCATTCCGGTCTGGGCGTGCCAGGTTTGAAATCCGACATCGACACTGGCGGCTTCAGGCGGTGGGATGAGATCCAGAGTGAAGCGCCGCGCCTGCCGATGAACCGGAATGCCGATAAAGGATCCTACGGAAGGCGCTGCCGACGTCTCCGGATAAGGAGGCGGAAGTTCTGCTCCTTTGGCATTGCGATAGACAATGCGAGCCATCGCACCGTCTGGTCCAAGGTTCTCATTGATGATCTGCCCACGGATCAGAAGCCTCCGTTCCGGAATCACAGAGAAGTTGATCCAGATCGGCTCAGCGTTGAAAGAGCGCCATGTGCGGCGAGCATTCAAGGGACGCAGAGCGTTGGATACCCGTGCCGGATCGGCGCTCTCGTCGCTCGCCTCATCTTCGGCCGCAAGCCTCTGAAGCAGACGTGGGTTACGGACGATGAATGGATGGGAGTTGCGCCAGCTCCGGATGTTGACTGCAATCTTCTTGGTAGGGGAGGGAATGAAGAAGCCAAGCGATACCCTGCTCCCCCAACGTCCATGATCGTGGTAGTCGGGGCCATTCACATACCAGCTGTGAGGATCGATCTGAGTTTTGGTCAGGCCAGGAACATATGCGAAGTCGATGCTTGAGCCATCTTCCGTCAGAAAGTCCACTCCGATTGCCGCAAAATCATGGGCGGAAAGATTCTCCTCTTGAGAATTCCATTCCAGGTAAAAGCTGAGTTCGCACCACGCGTCATGCTCGACGCTCTCGAAATTCAACGCAACGCGTGACCAGCGATTGTTGTTTGAAACGAGATAGGATGGGTCTGTCGTGCCCGGATTCTCGCCGGAGCTGTCGGTCTGGGTCGGGAGCAGGGTTTTTACGGAGGCCATCAGGCGGTGCAATCCATCACGTGAAGAATGGTCCTGGATACGATGCTTGGCCCATCTGGTGTCGAGCGCTAGCTGGCCGGCGCCTCGACAAAGAGGGCCATGCGGATCAACTCGGACAGATTCCGGGCTTCCATCTTGGCCATGACGTTCGAGCGATGAATCTCGACCGTGCGGATGCTGATATTGAGCTCGTGGGCAATGACCTTATTGGCCTTGCCCGCAACGAGGCAATCGAGAACCTGACGCTCGCGCTGCGTGAGAGATTGCAAGCGGGCTTGCGTCTTCAGCAATTCCTGACTTCTGCGAACACTTTTCTCGTCGCATACGAGGGCGAAGCGAACGACTTCAAGAAAGCGGTCTTCGCGAAAAGGCTTCTCCAGAAAGTCGATAGCACCGGCCTTCATGGCCTCAACGGCAAGCGGAATATCGGCATGGCCTGTCATGACGATGACAGGCACGTTGAGATCGCGCTCGTTCAGGCGGCGAATGAATTCAAGTCCATCGATTCCCGGCATGCGCACATCTGTTACAATGCAACAGCGGCCAGGATCTCTGACCTCTTTCAGAAAAGACGTGGCGGAGTCGTACAAACGGACATTTAAACCGGCAGACACGAGCAGAAAGGAGAGCGCTTTGCGCACTCCGACATCGTCATCCACCACATAAACAACCGCCCCAGTCGACATTGGGCTTTTTCTCCTAATTTTTTGTCAGGGGAGAGGGCAGCTATTTTCAGGTGAGTGCCGAAGCGAATATGATCATCTGTCATAGCCCCCCAAGCCGTCTGACAGTTGATGTGGTCAATCACAATCTCAATTTTTTGCTCGTAGCTTTCTCGGCATGCTTCTTCAAGACCCCAATGCATGGCCAAGCTGCTACCAAATGTCGATTGGCGGTTGTGCGTGCAATTTACTCTGCGCTTGTGATCGGAAGGCCACAAGGCACGTCTCCTCGAAATTAAATCAACCAGATCGAGAGGCAGAGCTAATTTTAAATAACGTAATAACATAAAAAAATCTGCGCCTCTCTGAACTGACTTCATCCTCAAAGATAATCCTCTCATTGCGGATAGGCGGTCCAAGCGATTTTGCTCCAGGACCAAGTCAGCCCCATGCAAGGTTACACGCGTAAATGCATCTTCGACCATGATGGTTGGAGATCACTGTGACATCACCTGTCTACCTTTTCGATCTGGCGTCCAGGCAATCGCAATGGCTTTCTGCACGCCAGGCTACGATCTCAGGAAACATCGCCAACGCAAACACGCCCGGGTACCGCGCGAAAGACGTCGAGCCCTTCTCCGATATTCTGGACAAGACGAAGTTGGCCATGGCGGCCACCAGCAACGGGCATATCGGCTTCGACGCATCTCGCCCTGAGGGGATGAAGGTGAAGAAGACGGATACCTGGGATACTGTCCATTCGCGGAATTCCGTCAGCGTCGAGCAGGAGATGATCAAGGCCGGTGAGGTGGATCGCCAGCACTCCTTGAATACGAGCGTGGTCAAGGCATTCCACCGCATGCTGATGTCGAGCGTGAGGACAGCGTGATGGTCGACCCTCTCATTGCCTCAGCGAAACTTTCAAGCGCAGGTCTCGAAGCTCAATCGGCGCGCTTGAGAGTGATCTCCGAGAACGTCGCGAATGCTCAATCCACCGGGCGCACACCAGGCTCCGATCCCTACTCGCGAAAGACGATCACTTTCAAATCTGAACTCGACCGCGCCATGGGAGCCTCTTCGGTTTCTGTGAAGGAAATCGGAAAGGACGAGACGCCGTTCCCGGTAGAGTACGATCCCGGAAATCCTGCAGCAGACGAAAACGGCATGGTGAAGAAGCCGAACGTCAACATGCTGATCGAGATGGCCGACATGCGCGAGGCCAACCGCTCGTACCAGGCCAACCTGCAGATGATGAAGCAGGCTCGCGCCATGATCTCCGCAACGATTGACCTTATGAGAGGCTGATATGATCAGCGCAGCATCCTCCATCTCATCGATGATCGAGCGTCCGTCTGCGGTCGCGTCCGCGCCTGCGGCTGCAATCAAGCTGCCCTCGAATGCATCCTCGGCCGGCGTTGCTCAGGTCAGCTTTCTCGACACGATGGCGCAGGTCGCTTCATCGGCGATCGACACCTTGAAGGCCGGCGAGGCATCGTCGATTTCCGGCATCCAAGGCAAGGCATCCGTGCAACAGGTGGCTGAGGCTGTCATGGCCGCAGAACAGACGCTTCAGACGGCAATCGCAATTCGCGACAAGGTTGTTGCCGCCTATCAAGAAATTTCGCGGATGGCGATCTAAGGAGAAGATCATGAGAGCGCTGGCGATTGCTGCAACGGGCATGAATGCTCAGCAGCTCAATGTCGAAGTCATTGCCAACAACATTTCAAATGTGAATACGACGGCGTTCAAGGGCGCCCGTGCCGAATTCACCGACCTGCTTTATCAGGCTGAGCGCGCTCAGGCCGTGCCGAATCAGACTGGCGCAAGCCCGGTTCCTGAAGGGGCCATGCTGGGCCTCGGTGTTCGGGCCGCGGCCATTCGCAACCTGCACCGCCAGGGGGCTTTGACCAATACGTCGAACCAGTTCGATCTTGCCGTGAGCGGACGCGGCTGGTTCCAGGTGGATGGACCTAATGGCGAAACGGTTTACACGCGCGCAGGCGCCTTCAACAAAGACGCCAATGGACGTCTCGTAACCCTTGACGGTTACGCCATCACCCAACCGATTGTTGTTCCCGCGGAAGCCATCGACGTCACCGTCAACGAATCCGGTGAGGTCTTCGCAAAGATCGATGGCGAGGTTGTGCCTCGCCCCATCGGTCAGCTCATGCTCGCGAATTTCGCGAACGATGCCGGCTTGGAGCCGATCGGCGGCAATTACTATCGCGAGACGCTCGCTTCCGGCGCGCCCAACGAGGGACGCCCTTCGGACCCGGGTTACGGCAAGATCCATCAGGGCTACCTCGAAGCATCGAACGTGGATGCCATCAAGGAGATCACCACTCTCATTTCCGCCCAACGTGCATTCGAGATGAACTCCAAGGTCATCCAGGCGGCAGATGATATGGCCGGCACCGTCTCCAAAGGCATTCGCTGAGTGATTTGAGGTCAGGCGTTTCCATGAAATCATTGCTTGCCTGCGCGATGGCTATCGCCGCGTTCACCGTTGCAGCCCAAGCGGCTTTCGGCGAGGAGCGTGTGCTTCCGGTTCCGTCCGTGACGATCTACCCCGGTGATCTGATCGGTGAGTCCATGCTCAAGGATCGGACCTTTCCCGCGAATTATCGCTACCGTACCGCCGTGGTCGAGTCGCCGCGCGTTCTCGTTGGAAAGTCGGCGCGCCGCACATTGCTGCCCGGCGAACCCATTCCCATGAATGCCGTCGACGACCCGAAACTTGTCACGCGCGGCGAGCAGACGGCGATCCTGTTCGAAGAAGGCGGGCTGTCCATCGTTGGGGTTGGGATTCCCATGCAATCGGGTGCCATGGGCCAAACGGTTCAGGTGAAGAACGTGGATAGCGGACGGGTCATTACCGGACGGGTTCAGGCTGACGGCAGAATCAGGATCGGCATCCAATGATGGTCCGCGCTGTATTGTTCATCCTCGGGATGCTGATGGCGTCCCATGCCATGGCCGCCACGCGGATCAAGGATGTGGCGAATGTCCAGGGCGTTCGCGACAACCAGCTGATCGGCTACGGCCTTGTGATGGGATTGCAGGGCACGGGCGATACGCTCCGCAACTCCCAATTCACCGAACAGGCCTTGCAGTCGATGCTGGACCGGATGGGCGTGAACGTCAGGGACGTCAACTTGCGTACGCGAAACGTGGCGGCGGTCATCGTGACGGCCGATCTTCCGCCTTTCGTCGGCGCAGGCTCACGGATCGATGTGACCGTGACGTCGATGGGCGATGCCTCGTCGCTCAAGGGCGGGACACTGATGCTAACGGCCCTGCAGGGCGGCGACGGACAGGTCTATGCCGTCGCCCAAGGCGCGATTGTGGTCTCAGGATTTGCGGCGCAGGGACAGGCAGAGACATTGACATCCGGCGTGGCAACCTCCGGGCGGATTGCAAACGGTGCATTGGTCGAGAAGGAAGTGCGAGGCGGGTTCGATACGGTCGGAACGCTTGCATTCGAGCTCAAGAACCCGGATTACAAGACTGCAACCCTCGTGACGGACGCGATCAATCAATATGCTCAGCAGCGTTACGGCACGCGCGTGGCGGCTCCAAAGGATTTTCGCACCGTCGTTCTGACACGGCCTAAAAACATTGCGCCGACACGGTTCATTGCCGAACTGGGGGATCTGGAAATCAGGCCTGACACACCGGCGCGGATCGTCGTTGACCAGAGAACCGGAACAGTCGTCATCGGCAAGAACGTTCAGATCTCCACCGTTGCGATCACCCATGGTGCTCTGACGATCCGTGTCACTGAGATGCCTGAGGTTTCGCAACCAGACCCGATGTCTTTCGGGCAGACGGTTGTCGTTCCCAGAACCCAGATCACAGCCGCGGAAGAGAGAGTTCCGCTGGCCATCGTCAGGGGATCGGATCTTCAGACCCTGGTGAGGGGCCTGAATCAGATGGGGCTCAAGCCATCCGACGTCATCGCGATCCTTCAGGCGGTTAAAACGGCCGGGGCGCTTCAGGCGGAGCTCGTGGTCCAATGATGAAATCTATGAAGGTTGCGCTGACGCAAACAGCCGTGCTCGCGGCGCTGTTCATCTCCGGAACAGCTTTCTCGCAGGAAAAGCCGGCTGAAGCGAAAGGCAATAATTACTGCGCCAACATCGCCGATGCCGCAGCCGACGCCCGCTACGCTCTTCAGAAGGCGGAACTCGTCAGCATGGAGAAGGAAATCGAGGGAAGGCTCAAGATCCTCGAGGCGAAGCGTGCCGAATATGAGGACTGGTTGCGCCGCCGCAATGAGGTTCTTGAGAAAGCCGACGATACCATCGTTGCAATCTATTCCCGCATGCGCCCGGATGCGGCGGCTCTTCAGCTCATCAACATGGAAGATGAGATTGCGGCTGCGGTCATCGCCAGACTCAACCCTCGGGTTGCAAGTGCGGTTCTGAACGAGATGGAGCCGGCGCGGGCCGCCCAACTTGCCAATATCATCACGGATGCTCCCAAACGGGTTGCGAGCAGTGGGAGGAAAGAGTGAAATTCGTTGTTTCCATTGCCAGCCTTTGCCTATTGGCTGCGTGCGCAACTCGCCCCGAGGATCTTGGGCGCGAACCTATGATGACGCCGGTCGGAACAGGCATCACTGTCGAGAGAGAACCTCTCCCGCATGTTTTCAAGAACACGCTGAGCACAGCTCCCAACTCAACCTGGAGCAACGCCAGCGCCGATTTGTTTACATCTCCCCGCGCAAGGCAGGTTGGCGACATCGTGACGGTCAACATTCAGATCGACGACAAGGCCCAGTTCGACAATGCGAGCGACAGATCCCGCTCGTCGTCCATCGATGCGGGTCTGGGCTATGGCTTCGCCTTCAAAGGCTGGCAGGCGGATGGCACTGCCGATGTCGGCCTGGATTCTTCTTCCTCTTCGACGGGGCAGGGGACAATCGACCGCTCCGAGAAGCTGCGCCTCTCCGTCGCGGCGATTGTGACGGAAGTTTTGCCCAACGGAAATGTCATCATCAGCGGTTCCCAGGAAGTGCGGGTGAATTATGAGGTGCGCGTGTTGAATATAGCGGGCATCGTCCGCCCTCGTGACATCTCTCCCCGAAATACGATCGGCTACGACAAGATCGCTGAGGCGCGTGTTTCCTACGGTGGACGCGGCCGTCTCATGGAGGTCCAGCAGCCCGCCTATGGGCAGCAGATCTTCGATGCTGTGACGCCGTTCTAAGGCGGGCAAGGAATATGGCAGAAAATCTGGCGCTTCCCTCTCCATCAGGTCAGGCGACGAAGGAAGGAACCAAAGCCCTGCTGCTGACCCTCGGGTTGCTGACGCTCCTGTCCGCTCTCATCGGAGGTGGATTCGGGCTGAGCATCGTGTCGAATATCGAAAAGAGGATCGAGGAGAAATACAGCGCCGTGCCTCATAAGCCGGTGGAGGCAAGTGCCTATACCGGGGACATCACGATCAGGAAACTTGCTGCGGTCGTGACTAATCTTGCCGGATCGGAAACCGACTGGATCCGTCTCGAAGCATCTCTCGTCTACAAGGGCGGAATCGAGTTCAACCCTGAACTCCTCGTGGCCGAAGCCCGGCAGGATATTCTTGCCTATCTTCGAACGGTCACATTGGCGCAAATTCAAGGCCCGAGCGGCCTCCTTCATGTGAGGGAGGATCTCAACGAGCGGGTCAAGATCAGGTCGAACGGCTTGGTTCAGGAACTTGTTCTTGAAACTCTTGTCGTCCAGTGACCGGAAAACATTTTCAGAACCATTTATTTCTCAAAGCCAATTCAGCCGAGAACCTCTTCCAAGGCATCCCTTCATGCGCATTCGTCTTCTCTTCATGAGCCTTATTACCCTGCTGACGACAGGTGCGGGGGCATATGCGCAGGTGCCGAGCCTCGAGAGTCTTCTCCCGCCTGGCGATGGAGCGGCGAGCGGGCGGATGATCCAGATCGTCGTCTTGCTGACGGTCTTGTCCCTGGCCCCGGGGCTGCTCATCATGGTGACGAGCTTCACACGCTTCGTGGTGGCATTTTCGTTCCTTCGCTCCGGGTTGGGGTTGCAGAGCACGCCCGCCAACATCTTCCTGATCAGCCTGTCCCTGTTCATGACCTTCTTCGTCATGGGGCCGACCTTCGACAAGGCCTGGAACGAAGGCGTCCGGCCTTTGACCGAGAACAGGATCACGGAGGCGGAAGCCTTTCATCGAACAGCCGACCCTTTCCGGGAGTTCATGCTCTCCCATGTTCGGCCCAAGGACCTTCAGACATTCGTCGATCTGGCTTCCGAAACCTATCCAAAGGCTAATGAAGGAGAGAAAATCGATCTGCGCATCCTCATTCCCGCCTTCATGATCTCCGAGCTGAGAAGAGGGTTCGAGATCGGCTTCCTGATCGCGCTTCCGTTCCTCGTCATCGACATGATTGTTGCGACGCTCGTGATGTCGATGGGTATGATGATGATGCCGCCGACGGTGATTGCGCTTCCGTTCAAGATCCTGTTCTTCGTTCTGATCGACGGATGGAACATCCTCGTCAACGGCCTCGTAAGATCGTATTTCTAGGTGCCATAGGACAGGGCAGCAATCCTCGCACAAGGTTGATGACGCAAGAAAGAATCTCAGTACGTCTCTTTATCGTCGAGATTCTCAATGCCCGGTCGTCAGCAAGCCGAAAGATTGTGGACCAGCCTCATGCAGCTGGGAGTACGCCGATTGGCGGCTCTGGCTGCCATCGGCTTTGCGGTGTTCCTCACCGTGGGCATCGGCGCCTATTACCTCAGCCGCCCGGCTCAGGAGACCCTTTATACGGGGCTTGACCGGGAAGACGTCAGCCGCATGGGAACGGTGCTCAAGGATGCCGGCATTCCCTTCGATGTCAGCTCCGACGGCACGTCCTTGCTCGTCAGTTATGGCAATACCGCTCAAGCCCGCATGCTGCTGGCTGAGAAAGGCCTGCCTCACAGCACCAAGTCAGGCTACGAGCTGTTCAACGATCTCGGGTCCTTGGGCCTGACGTCGTTCATGCAGGAAGTCACCAAGGTGCGAGCGCTTGAAGGCGAGCTTTCCCGCACCATTCAGGGCATGAAAGGCATCAAGGCTGCTCGCGTCCATATCGTTCTGCCGGATCGAGGCTCCTTCCGCCGTGAGCAGCAGCCTCCCTCGGCTTCCGTCGTCATACGGACATCTCCCGCCGACGATTATTCCCAGGCGCAGGCAATCCGCCATCTTGTTGCCGCAGCCATTCCTGGAATGGCCGTCGACAAGGTCACGGTCATGAACACCGAGGGAACGCTTCTGGCGTCTGGAGACGATTCCGCGAACGCGTCCACCGGCAAGCTGGCAAACCTTGAAAAGACCGTTGGGTTGGAAATTCAGGACAGCATCCGGCGGACTCTTGCGCCTTACCTGGGCATCGGGAACTTCGAGATCAGCGTCGCCGCCCGTCTGAATACGGACAAGGTGAGCACCAATGAAACGATCTTCAATCCCGAATCCAAGGTGGAGCGCTCAATCAGGACTGTGAAGGAAACCGAGGTTTCCCAGAACAAGGCTGGCCAACGGCCTACGACCGTTCAGCAGAATCTTCCCGAGGAGGACGTCCGCGGCGACACAAGTGACAGCTCGAGCGAGGATAACCAGCGCCGTGAAGAGCTGACGAACTACGAGATTTCCTCCAAGACGGTTCAAACCATCAGCGATGGCTATTCGATCAAGAACCTTTCGGTCGCGGTGCTGGTGAACAGGTCTCGCATCGCATCTCTGCTCGGTGAGGGGGCAGAGCCCGCCCAGATCGATGCGAAAGTGGCAGAGATCGAGCAGCTTGTGTCGTCGGCCGCAGGGTTTAGCAAGAATCGTGGCGACCAGATCAAGGTTGCGGCCGTGAGCTTCGTCGACGATAGCAGCGTGCTTCAGCCCGTTCCTGGTCCTTCCGTGGCCGAGATCCTGATGCGGCAGTTCGGAACGGTCGTGAATGCCCTCACCGTTCTCGCCCTCTGCGCCATGCTGATCTGGTTTGGTCTGCGTCCTGCCGTGCGCATGCTGGTTGCGCGCCATCAAGCCGACCTGGAGATTCAACGAGAGCAGATGGTGGCTCTGGCTGCTGCGGAAGACAGCAAGGAGTTCGAAACGGCGGAGACAGAGAGCTTGCTACAGCAGCCTGCTCTACCGGATGATTCCGGCCAGCCGTTGATCGAGATGCCACGTACTCCGCAGCGCAAACTGGAACAGATCATCGAGCTCAGTGAAGAGCAGGCGGCGGCGGTTCTGAAACAGTGGCTTCGTCAAGAGGCTGCGTGATGTCGGGAAGCATTGCCACTCTTATCAGCGACTTCTCCAGTCCGGTTCCTTCGGAAGGGTTCGGGATCGGAATCCTGCGCCGGGTGCGGCAGAATACTGAGCCGGAATCTGCTCCTGTCCAGCCTACAGTCGATCATCAGGCTGAACTGATCCGGTCCGTCGAAACCCGGGCAAGAAACGAAGAAAGAGAGAAGGCTCGACGGCAACTCGACGAGGTCTTGAATGCCGAGCGGGAGAAGCATCGCGAAGAGCTGGCCGTACAAAGAGAGCTTTGGGTTGAGCAGGAAGCGCAGCAGCTTTCTTCTCAAATGATCGCGGCACTTGGAAATCTTGAGGCCATCCTGTCTGAGAAAGCCGCCAGAATACTGGTATCGGTCATTCCTGAGGCCCTCCAGCAACGGGCGGTCGCCGAGTTCAAGGCGCATCTCGGAACTATCCTCTCGGGTGAGACGGAGACTCTCGTGAAAGTGTCGGGTCCGGAGGACCTGCTGAGCGCGGTGAAGGCTGGAATGGCTCCGCGCGAGGGTATCATCGAGTTTATCCCAAGCCATGATGTTGAGCTGACGCTTGTTGCCGGCGACACAACCATTCAGACGCAATTCGGTGCCTGGTCCGAGCGGCTTCGGGACCTTCTGAAGGCAGATCCATCATGCTGAGTTCAGACAAGCAGGAAATTCTCGTCATCCGCCGAAGCGAAGACGAGGAAACTACGGTCAAAGGCGGCGCCTGGAAGATCGCTCACGCCGATTTCATGACGGCCATGATGGCCTTCTTCCTCATCATGTGGCTTGTCGGTATGTCCGACGAGGACACCAAGGTGGGCGTTGCCAATTATTTCAACCCTGTCCAACTTGCGAACTCCACCTCCAACAAGAAGGGGCTGGACGATCCGCAGAATGTGCCTCCGGAGCGTGAGACCGATAACAAGAACGACGGCAGGGAAAAGGGAAGCGGCCAGGGAACCGGCGGAAAATCGCAACAACTGCAGAAGCCCCGTTTCAAGGAAGGGGCGCTGTTTCAGGATCCCTATGCCGTGCTCGCAAAGATCGCGGATGAGATCGAGGCCAATCCCCATGACACGCTTGGCGCGGATGTGACTCCCGGCGAAAGCGATGCTCCCGGCCTGAACAGCGGCGAAGCCTTCAGGGATCCTTTCGATCCGCTCTATTGGCAGGTTGCCCCTATCGACGAACTGAAAGTGAACACGCCCAAGCCTGGAACGGCGACCCCCGCGCCAACCAAGGCGGAAGTCGACGCCTGGGCCGCTTCCAAGAAGAATCCTGCGCTCGACCAGAAGGATGTCAAATCCGGGGCCGTTGCCGCTTCCATGGAGCAGAAGGCTTCGGATCAGAAGAATTCGCCGGACGGGAAGAGTGCTTCGGCGACGGAAGCTTCCGCTACCTCTACGGAGGATGCAGCTGACAGGAAAGTGGCGGAGCTGAAGAACGAGATCATGAATGCCGTTCAGCCGGGAAAGGATGCGTCACCGCGGCCGCATATCGAGGTGCGGAGGACAGGCGCGGGCACCGTGATTAGCCTGACGGACGATTTCGATTTTTCCATGTTCGCAGTGGGTTCGGCCGAGCCGCATGCCAAGGTCGTGCAGGCCATGGCCAAGATCGCCTCTATCCTGCAGTCGCGCCCCGGCAAGCTCGTGATCCGTGGGCATACGGACAGCCGACCATTCAAGTCCGCCAATTATGATAACTGGCGCTTGTCGCATGCCCGCGCTCAGATGGCTCTCTACATGCTCGTGCGCGGCGGTCTGGATGAGAACAGGATCGTGCGGGTGGAGGGGCATGCCGACCGGGATCCGAAAATACCATCCGATCCGAAGGCCGATCAGAACCGCCGAGTCGAAATTCTGCTTCAGGAGTGATGCCGTGAATCGGTTCCTTCACGCTGTTCTTCTCGTCGCTGTCATGGGCACGCCGGGACCTGCTCTCGCAGAGAATGCGCGCGCGGCGGCAGCTCCCCCGGCACAACAGGAGGCCGTCTCGCGCCCCATCCAGATGGTTCGAACGCTGCAGCTGATGCAGGATCAGATTGCCACGGGATCGACCGAGGCTCATGTGGGGCAACGTGGGCTCCTGACGATCCTCGATAGCCGCTTCATGGCTCTGGAAGCGGAGGTTTGGACAGAGGCCAAGAACGTACGTGCCGCCATCGCTTTCGTCCTGAGCGGAGGAAATCCGCAGATCCTCAGAAGACTCTTGGATATCGGCGTCCCTCTGGATCAAAGGGCCTTTGTCGAAGGAACCCTGGCCTATGTGGAGGGAAGGGAAGAGGAAGCGAAGAGCAAGCTCTTGTCATTGGATGTTCGGACACTCGCCCCCATGCTCGGCGCGCAATTGGCATTGGTCCAATCCGCTTTGCTTGTCCGGACGGATTCGAAGAAGTCCAGCGACCTTCTGGATTTTGTCAGGCTTGTGGCTCCGGGAACGTTGCTTGAGGAGGGAGCTTTGAGACGGCAGGTTTTCGTGGCGAGCCAGACCGGCGATATGAAGAAGTTTCTGGCTCTTTCGTCCGACTATCTGCGCCGCTACCGCCACTCGATTTATGCGGGAAACTTCCGGCAACGTTTGGCTTCGGTACTGACGAGGGTCGACTTCGGAAAGGACCAAGCTCTTTTCATCCGTGTCGTGGACGTCCTGAAGGATCTGGAGCCAGGCGCCAGGCAGGACCTTTATCTTCTCGTTGCAAGATCATCGATCGATCAGGGATTCACGACATCTGCCCGCATGTTCGCGGATAAGGCTCTGGAGTTTGCTGGCCGCGATGCCGGCAACGCTGCGCGGGCGAAGCTTTATCACGCCGCCGCCATGATTGTTTCTCCCGCTACAATCGGGGCGGCGGTTGCCGATCTGGAAAGCATCGATAGGTCGCTCTTGTCAGAGGGAGACGCTGCTCTTCTGAACTCGGCCTTGTCGATGGCAGGTCAGATTCGTCATATGCCAGGAAACAGCACGATCGCGACCAAGGGAAAAACGACGCCGGTTGATACAGATTCCGCGCCCGCTTCCAGCCAGAAGCAAGCGCCGGAACAGCTTCAAGCGCTACTGAAGGCACGTGATACTCTGAGCCGCATCGACAGTTTGATCAAGAACCAGGCACCTACCGTTCAATGAACCCTTTTGACATCCTGGCCCGCAATCTACCCAGACAGATTGATCAGCAGCCTTCGCGAGATCCCTCTGTCGCTGTTGAAGGTGCGCTTGGCGCTACCGGACCTGCTGACACCGAAAGCTTCGACACTCTTTTGAAGGGGTTGGCAGAGCATGTCTCGGGGGATGGGGGCGATGCTCAATGGCAGGGTGAGCCTAACACGTCCGAGACGGCAACTGAGGGCAACGCATCCGGACCTGCCGGCATAGCAAACGCAGTCTTCGTTCTGCTGCAAGGTATTTTGCCGAATGCAGCATCGCCCGCTTCAATGGCATCTTCAAGCAGCGATGAACAGAAGGGCGGCTCCTCACCGCTTCTTCTGGACGGCATGCAGCTCTCGCCGGAAGAAGGTGGGCTGCCGAACTTGACGACCGCACCCAGAACAGCGATTACCGTTCAGCATCAGGAAACGCATTTCAAGCCATTGGTTGAGAGGCTTGAAACCGGACACATTGCCGAACCGCAAGGCGAAACCTCAGCCTCGTTCGATGACATATCCGATGATGGCGCCCGCAACGAACTTCCAGTGTCTCTCCCCTTAAAACGGCAGGACATTCAGCAGGATACCCGCCCGCAAGCTGGACTTCCTGCTGCTCCCCTGGATGCGGTGGAGCGTGAATCGGGTGATGCCATGAACACCGCTGCAAAAGGAAAGCCCATGGCAGGCCACTCTGAGGAAAGAGTTGAGCACCAGGCAGACCCTTCTCCGGATTCAGTCCAGCATGATGAATCCATCAACCTACCATCGGACAATCTTCATCGGATAGCGCGTGCGGTAAAGTCGGAGGTTCAATCCTTCGCAAACAGCTCACAAGCTCATCCAACGCAATTCGATGGCACATTCCGGACAATATCCGTCAAAGCCTCCGATAGTGCCCTGCGGGTTCTCAACCTGCAGCTTCACCCTGCGCATCTCGGTGCTGTAACCGTAAAAATGCGGCTTGCCGGTGAGAGCCTTGATATGGAGCTTCATGTTGAGAGCGAAGAGACGGCGCAGCTTTTGAAGGCCGATTCCGAAAAACTGTCCTCGCTTCTGCGCGGATCGGGATATCGTCCCGACACGATCAGCATTCATGTCAATGACGATGTTGTTCAGGATCGCATGGCGACATCCAAGACCCAGTCCGACATGCAGATGCAGGGACAATCATTTCAGCAAGGTAGCGCCAGCCAGGATGGACATTCTCGCAACCGGGAAAGGCAAAATGCGGGCACAAGTGCAGAGCATCATAAGCATGCGGACGAGCAAGCGATTCCTGGCAGCCGCAGCACTGGCGGCGTGTACCTATAGTCTGGCAAGTCCTGCTCGCGCTCAAGTTCAGGCGCAGCCTGCGAGCCAGCTTTGCGAGCGGGAGATGCTACGGGCTTCCGCGAAATATGGCGTTCCTCTCGGAATGCTTTACTCGGTCGGACTGACGGAAACCGGGCGTCGCGGATCCTTGCAGCCTTATGCCATGAACATCGAGGGACGGGCGGTTTTCGCGAATTCCCTTGGCGAAGCCGTTCAGCAGTTCGAACAGGCCCGCCGGGCCGGGGCCAAGCTGGTCGATCTCGGCTGCATGCAGATCAACCATCATTATCACCGCGAAAGGTTCGCATCTTTGGAAAGCATGCTGAGCCCTCGGGACAATGTGGAATACGCCGCCCGTTTCTTGAGCGAGTTGAAGGGGCGTCATGAGACTTGGACGATGGCGATTGCCCGCTATCATGCCGGTCCCGATAACGATCCCGCCCAGAAGCGTTATGTTTGCCGGGTGATCGCCAACATGGTCGCGACCGGATTTGGCCAATGGACGCCGAATGCCCGCTCGTTCTGCGCGGATGCCCCGGGATTGAAGCCGGGCCAGACTGCTTCCAGCGGCTGATAATCGTCGTCTATCGCGTCATTCTAAGAGGAGCGCCTGACCTGCTCAAGGTCCCTGCAAGGGAAGCTTCCGCTCCCTCCAATCGCGCAATCTCCGTGCCCCGAGAGAACAGCGTAACTTTGCCTCCCTCAAATCGCCACATGTTCACCTGGCTCAGGCTCTCATTGGAGCACTTGGACACGGATGCCTTATAAAGATCCAGGGATGCAACGCTTGAAAGATGGATGCTGCAGGAAAGACCCTTGTCATCCTTGGCGTGCCATATTCCGGCATAAGACGACGCACGGCGAGGGGTTGTGAAAACTCCGGGCGGAAACTCCGCCGAAGGCGACATGCGGGCGCGCTCTTGTGTGCGCACCTCCTCGCGAATCTCTGCAGGAACCGGCCCGGCTGGCTCACGCGCATGGGATGGAGCCACGGAGGCAGAAGGTTGCGGGTCTTCCGGCAAGGTGACGGTTCGTCTGTCCCGGGAAGAAACCGGCAGGAAGTTGCCATTGTCCGCCGAAAAAGCGGGTTCCATGGGCAGGCTTGCGCCGGACACGATTGGAGGGCGTTCCTCTATGATATGCCGCCCCCATGGCGATGAGTATTGCGGATAACTGCGTGGCTCTGCCGGCGTTCCCCAAGGGCCTCGAGCGTCGACCGTAGTTTGAGCGTTGCAGCCGGCCAGTACGCCGGCAACCGACAGGAGAACGAGGGGGACGGAAGTTCGTGCCAAGGTATTCGCCTGTGTCGCTGCTCAATGCCGCAGAGAATTTGCGGGGCAGTAAGCGGAACGGAAGCGCGGTGGGAGAGGTCTCAAGCGGGCCGAGGCGATGATTTGAGCGAACGAGCGAGGGTCGAAGTCGGTCTCACTGATCTCAGACAGCAGCACGCGATTGATGTGCACGCCCACGGAGAACTCCCCCAGGACGAGCTTGAAGTCGACGCTGACAGTATCGTGAGCAAACTCCATGTCGAGAACGACACAGGGAGGGTGGCCAAGAGCCGTGCTGATCCCGGCGGACCGGGCATAGGAAAGCGTGTGTCCCTTGAAGAACAGTTCCGCGCAGGACGAAACGATCTCATTCATATTGCCGTGCAGCTGTTTGCTTACATAAGATCTGATGATCTCGGCATCCACGAGGCAAAAATCGGCTATGACATCCTTGATGTTGCAGGCCAGAACCTCCTCGAATGCGTTCACGTCGACATATCCGTAAAGAGAGCCTTCCGGGGCTGCGGAGGGAAGTCTTTTCATTTAGATCTCGTAAGAATGTAAAAGAGGATCTGTGCGACCGCTTTGTAGAAATCCGGAGGAATCATGCGATCCACTTCAACATGGTCGTACATGGATCTTGCCAGGGGCTTGTCCTCGATGACGGGAACGCCGTGTTTCTCTGCCGTTTCGCGGATCTTCAAGGCAATGAGATCCTTGCCTTTTGCAACGACGATAGGGGCGCTCGCTTCGCTTCGCTCATAGCGGAGCGCAATCGCGTAATGGGTCGGATTGGCGATGACGAACGTCGCTTTGGGAACGGCTGCCAGCATGCGTTTTCGGGCACGGTCTTGAGCCAGCGAGCGCATGCGGGCCTTGACCATGGGATCGCCTTCCATTTGCTTGTGCTCTTCCTTGACCTCCTGTGGCGTCATTTTCAGGTCGTTGTGCCATTTGAGTCGCGCCCAAACCAAGTCGGCGGCAACGAGAACAATCGTCGCAATGGCAATAGCGGAAACGAGCCGCATCGCCATGGTCAGCATAAGCTCCGGAATAAGGGACGGGTCACTGAACATGGCGTTGAAGACCTTATGCTGCTCCGACTTGAGAAGCAGAATGGAGACGATGGTAATGGTTCCGAATTTGAACAAGGCCTTAGCGAACTCGACGAGGCCGGAGCGGCTGAAGATTCGATTCCAGCCGCTTATCGGTGAGATCCTGTTCCATTGAGGCCTGATCCGCTCAGTGACGGCGGACGGGGTGTTCTGGAAGATCGAGGCCACAAGGCTGCATCCTGCCAGGATTGCGATGATCGGGACCAAAAACATTCCCAAGTCGAGGGAAAGCGCATGGAACAAGGATGCAGCGTCCGCTCCTGATCCCAGCCGGAAGTCTTGCGGACGATCGATGAAGAGAGACAGGCGTTCCGTCAAAAACTTCGTGCTGCTGCGGGCCGTGAATGTCAGGACCAGAAGGATGCCGAGGATCGAAGCGAATATAGGCGCCTCCCTCGAGAAGGGAATGTTGCCCTTCTCGAGAGCGTCGCGAACCTTCTTGTCCGAAGGCGCTTCAGTTTTGCTTTCCTTGTCTTCTGAATCGGACATCTCTTATCATCAACACTCAGACGAAAGACTCGTCGTCTGTTTCAGAGTTGATGACGATCTCGCCCCGTCCGGCCATATCCAGGGCAAGGTCCGTAATGGAGCGGCGTGCCTCGGCAATATCCCGGTTCGGTGAAGGCTCCTTGCTGCTCAACTCGTGCTCGATCATGCGCCTGACGCGGGACGAGAGTGCGGCAAGAACCACTTTGCGGAAATCGTCGCTCGTCCCCTTCAATGCTAGAACGACCTTATCCGGGGGAACTTGATCGAACAGCGTCGTTCGGTCTCGCGGCGTGAGCTTCACGATGTCGTCGAAGGTGAAGAGCAGGCCTCGGAGAATCTCTGCTGATTTCGGCCTCACGGTCGAAAGGCTGGTGAGCACGTCCTCCATATGGTCGCGCTCCATCTTGTTGATGATGTCTGCGATTTTGGCGTGAGTGTCCGATCCGGCATGCTTCGAGAAATTCGCCATGAAATCTTCATGGAGAGTCTTCTCGATATTCTTCATGGTTTCGTCGACGATGGGTTTCATGCTCAGCATACGGCGCATCAAGTTGTTGCGCAGGGGCTGAGGAAGCTGGGTCATCACCTTGGCGGCGCATGACGGCTTGACCTTCGTCAGAATGAGAGCCGCCGTTTGCGGATGCTCCTTCAAAAGGTAGGAGGCAATAGCACTCTCAGAAACGGTTGAGATGCGCTCCCAAATGCTTCTGTTCGCATTGCCTGCGACATCGCTTAGAATGTCGGCAATCTGCTCGGGAGATAAGATTCCTGACAGGAGCTTCTCAATATGAGAGACGCTTCCGATGACGTCCGCCCCGCTTGTAAAGTTCGAGGCAAATTCGTCGATGAGCGTCTCGATTTGAGAAGGCGAGACCGGGCCCAGCAGAGCGGCGGACCTCGTGACGAGGCGAATCTCATCTTCACTGAAATGCTTCAAAATCCGCCCGGCCGCAGGCTTCCCCATCGCGAGAAGAAGCGTTGCAACGCGTTCCGGCCCTTTCATCGGCTTTGCGCCGCCTGGCCTTACAGGGAAACTCGCAACCATAGATGAAACCGCTTTAACCAGTGATGTCGTTGGTCGGCGGGCCGACGATTTCGGTCAGGGAGATGCCGAAGCGCGAATTGTCATCTTCCACGACGACAACCTCGCCCCGGGCGATCACGCGGCCATTGACCACTACATCGACGGGTTCGCCGACCCTGTGATCCAGAGGAACGATGGCACCGCGTCCCAGCTTCATCAAGTTGGAGACGGGCATGGTCGCGGAACCGAGAACGACCTGGATCGTCACCGGAATCCGCAGGATCGAATCGAGGTTGCGGCCGCTGTCCATTCTGTCGTCTCGCGAGGAAGAACCGCCGAGACTCTTGCCGAGTTCTCCCTCCTGCTGCCAGGCGGCCTTGTCCTGAAAACTATTCTCAAATGGGTTTGACATATGACAGATCCTTACGAATTGGAGCTGCGAGAGCGGGCCTGGGACAGCTCGCGAGCAGATTGGGTGAGCGCCTCAAGCTGCCTCGCCGATTCCCGGGCTTCCTCAATACGGGCTCCAAGAAGGGCGAGCGTCTCGCGGCTCTCTGATCCGAAGGTGGCGACGGCCCTTTGCGCGCCGATCAGAGCCACTCCGGTTTTATCGAAGATTTGCTGGTACTCCGCATGGTACCGGTCGAAGCGCTTGAGCTTCAGATACATAAGAGCGACCATCGCGCTTGTTATGACGAGAGCGACGAAGAGAACGATGTTAGCTAGCGAAGACATCATCAAGAAATTCCTTCTCTTGGTCGATCGATTCATCAATTTTGAGAACGTAGGATCCGTCGGCCTGGCCCATGTGGCACCAGAAGAGGCCCTGCTGATTTCCTTCGAGCTTGACGCGGCTCTTGGGCGTAGCCTGGAGCTCGATCACCTGACCAACCTTCAACTCTGCGATCTCACCGAGAGAGAGGAAGCGTTCTTCAAGAACGGCTGTGAGAGTGATCTCCGTTTTGCTCACCTCGTTGGCCATTTGCTTCAGCCAGCGCGGGTCGCGCCCCGTCGACTCGCCTGAGACGACTCTCGAGAGCACCTTTCTCATCGGGTTCAGGGCCGATTGAGGAATGATCACGAACATCTCGCCGCCACGATTCAAGGCCTGAAGGAGAAACTTGGCGGCGACCGCCTGGTTGTTTCTCCGGCCAATCACGGCGAAGTCCATGCGGGTTTCAAGGCGTTCCAGCTTGAATTTCGTGTTCGATACCAGGGAGAACGAGGCTTGCAGCGCCTTGGCGACCTGCTCGAAAAGAGATTGCGCCATGCGAAGCTCGATGCTGGAGAAACCGCGAGCCTCCTCGACAGGAGGCTCCGAACCATCGGAGCCGAAAAGTACCTCGACCATCGTGTAAATGAAGTCGCGGTCGAATCCGATCAGGATATGGCTGTCCCAATCCGGAGCATGGAAGATGCCTGCGACGGCATTGGCCTCATACATCTCCAGAATTTCGCTGATGCGCCCGCTCTCGATCCCGCTGAGGGAATAGTACATGGGAGAAGCGGCCATGTGCCGAAGATGCTCGGCGCAGCTTGTCGACATGCGATCGAAGATCACATGCAGCATGGGCAGGCGGTCGATGGAGAGACCTGCCGAGTCCAGGAGCATGTCGCGAATATCGTTGGCGCTTTGCGTACCGCTCATCATTACGCTGCTTCCTTCAGTTCCTCGGAGCGTCCGCCGGTCGTTGTGGCCGTTTCAACTTCGTCGATGGTCGGGCGGTATTCCACGGAGATTCCCTTTCGGCCATGCTCCACGGCGATCTGGGGCAGCGCGCCGTTCATGTAGGCGATCAGGGCCTGCTTCACGATGATGTAAACGCGTGTCTGCTTTTCACGGGTCGCTTTCACCTTGTTCGCAAGCGGCGACAGGAAGGCATAGGATATGAAGATGCCTGCGAAGGTGCCGACAAGCGCGGATGCGATCAGGCCTCCGAGGATGGCCGGCGACTGGTCGATCGCGCCGAGGGCTTTTACGATGCCCAGGACTGCGGCTACGATGCCGAGAGCGGGCAGAGCTTCGGCGACCGTATAGATCGAATAATAGGGCTTGGTCCGGTCGCGCTTGAGGGTCGCGATCTCCTCTTCCATGAGCGCTTCGATCTCATGAGGGCGCGCATTGCCGATGATGATCAGGCGGACGTAATCGCAGATGAAGAGAGTCAGGTCCTTGTCATTGAGGACGCTCGGGAACGACTTGAAGATCTCGGATTCCGATGGCGTGTCGATATGGACCTCGACCTCGTTGCGCGGCTTGTTCTTCAACTCTCTCAACAAGGCATAAAGCAAGCCTAAGATCGCGAGATACTGCTCCCTCTTGGGAACTTTGCCCTGAATTGCCTCAAAGGCAGCCCGGCCCGTGTCCTTCAGGAGCGACATCGGGTTCGCGATGATGAACGTGCCGATCGCGATGCCGCAGATGATAACATATTCCCACGGTTGCCAGATGATGGAGAGATGCCCGCCCATGGCGACATAGCCGCTGACGAGCGAGCCGATGGCAACAACCAATCCGATTAAGACGCCCAATCTTCTAGTCCTCGCGAGAGCTCAGTTCCGGTCGATTTTCTAATCCTGGAGGCTTGCGTGAAGCTGGGAAGGGCGAAGCCAGCTTCGAGCAAGGCTGCTTTGGTACCCGTGGCTGGGAGTTGCAGGGGCCTCAGGCCTGTGCGTACCGGAGATTTCACCTAGGCAGGGTAGGGCCGTCGGGTCTGGCCTTGCGGGAGCATCCAGATGCAATCCGCCCTCTATGTGTCGCTGTCGGCCCAGGTCGCGATGGAGAAGCGTCTTTCGACGATTGCCAACAACATCGCAAACATGACGACGGGCGGTTTTCGCGCCGATGAGATCAAGTTCGAGGAACTCCTCTCTCTCGCCGGCAAGAACGATGTGTCCTTTTCCTCGTCCGGGCGAAATTACATTTCGCGCCAGGCCGGTCCCTTGAACAAGACGGACAATCCTCTCGACGTCGCCATCCAGGGGGATGCCTGGTTTGCCTATAGCGGCCCAAGCGGTCCGGTTTATACGCGGGACGGTCGTTTCAACATGAACGAGAACGGCGATCTCGTGACAGTCGACGGACACGCCGTCCTCGATACCGGCGGCGCGCCCATTGCGCTCGATCCGAATGCCGGACCTCCCGTCGTCAGTCGTGACGGGACGATCACTCAGGGGGATAACCAGGTCGGAACTCTCGGCTTGTTCCAACTGAGCAGCAACAGTCGGCTGAGCCGCTATGGAAATTCGGGTGTTGTATCCAGCATGCCCGGCGAGGCGGTGCAGGACTTTACGTCCAATGGCATCCAACAGGGCTATAGCGAAGGGTCGAACGTCAATCCCGTTCTCGAGATGACGAAGATGATTGCGCTTCAGAGGAACTTCGAGAGCGCCGCGACAACCATCCAGGAGAGCGAATCCACCTTGATGGATGCCATCCGAACATTGGGCCCTAACAGCTGAGGAGCGACATGAACGCTCTCGGGACACTCGAAAATCTGATCCTGTCCGAATGCGCTGGGAAAAGCCTGGTCCGGATCAACGGCACCATTCGCGAAGTCACGCCCAGCTATTACCGCGTGACGGGGCTCTCTCAATTCGTCAAGCTGGGCGACCAAGTGGGTTTCGATGCAGGCGGCAAGGTGCAAGTCGGTGAGGTCGTCCGCATCGATGCGGACGGTTTGACGATCAAGCCGTTCAACGGCCGCATCGATGCGAGGATCGGGACACCGGCCTTCATCGTCGCGAATAATGGTCTCTCTCCCGAACAGAGCTGGAAGGGGCGGGTCATCAATGCCCTTGGCGAGCCGCTCGACGGGCTAGGCCCAGTTGTGGCCGGTTCAAATCCGATGCACCACGATGCCGAACCTCCTTCTGCCATGACACGCGCACGTGTTCAGAAGCCGCTCCAGACGGGGGTCAAGGCCATCGATCTTTTCACTCCGATCTGCCAGGGTCAGCGCATCGGCATCTTCGCCGGCTCTGGTGTCGGAAAGTCGACTCTTCTGACCATGCTGGCAAAGTGCGAAGGCTTCGACACGATTGTCGTAGCCCTCGTGGGAGAACGGGGCCGCGAAGTTCGCGAATTCCTGGAAGGTCCGATCGAGGCCAGCCTGCACAAGGCTGTCATGGTGGTGTCGACCGGCGACGAGAGCCCGATGATGCGGCGTCAGGCTCCACGAACGGCCGTCTCCATTGCGGAGTACTTCAGGGATTGCGGCGAGTCGGTTCTTCTGATCATCGACTCGGTCACGCGCTATGCTCACGCCGCTCGCGATGTCGCGCTCGCCGCAGGAGAACCCGCCGTGGCGCGGGGCTATACCCCAAGCGTCTTCAGCGACTTGCCCCGTCTGCTCGAACGGGCTGGGCCCGGCGAGGAAGGGAAGGGGTCCATTACGGGCATCTTCTCCGTTCTCATCGACGGTGACGATCACAATGACCCGGTGGCCGACAACATTCGCGGCACGCTCGACGGGCATATCGTTCTCGACCGCTCCATTGCCGACCAGGGCCGCTATCCGGCCATCAATGTTCTCGGCTCCATCTCCCGCCTCGCGGATCACGTCTGGTCTCGCGAGCAGAAAGAACTCGTGCGGCGGTTACGCGGCATGATCGCGCGTTACGAAGATACCCGTGACTTGCGGATGATGGGTGGCTATCAGCCCGGCACGGATCAGGATCTCGATCAGGCTGTCGTTCTCGTCCCGAAAATTTATGACGCTCTTCGACAGGATCCTTCGTCCCCCGCAAGCCGGGATGCCTTCATGGATCTCGCGCAAGCGCTCAAGCAATAACACGGTTCAAACACGCTCCAGCTTCACGCAAGCATCCTGGTGTTAGATTTCAAACGGATTTCAGGAGTTTCACATGAGCCTTTACGGTGTCCTTCGCAGCGGCGTTTCCGGCATGACTGCTCAGTCGAACAAGCTCGGAACGGTTGCCGAGAATATTCAGAACTCGAGCACGAACGGATACAAGCGGGCTTCCACGGAATTCTCCTCCCTCATTCTTCCGTCGAGCGAGGGCGCCTATAACTCCGGCTCCGTCACGAGCACCGTCCGCTATACGATCTCTGACCAGGGGCCGATCAGCTACACGACATCGGCAACTGACCTTGCTGTCTCCGGCAACGGATTCTTCGTTGTCTCCGACCCGAAAGGATCTCCCGCACTGACGCGTGCAGGCAACTTTGTCGTGGATGGAAAGACCGGGGACCTCGTCAATGCGGCGGGCTTCACGCTGATGGGCTTCAAGCTTGGCCCCGATGCAACCACCCCGTCCCTAAACAGTCTCGATGGAATGGTTCCGGTCAACCTGTCATCATTCGGTATGCAAGCCTCCGCTTCGAAGAATGGCACCTTTACCGGCAACTTGCCCTACGGCGCAGCGGTCGGCGCGACCAAGTCATCTTCGCTTCAGGTCTTCGACAATGTCGGAAATCCGGTAAAGATCAACATCACCCTGGAAAAGACCGGGGCCGATACATGGGACATGACGGTTGAGGATGCGGGTGGTGCCTCCCTGATTGGCGCAACTCCTTGGGAATTGAGCTTCGATGCCAATGGCAATATCGAGGCCGCGTCGACAGAGTTGTCCTTCACAGTTCCCAATGGCGTTCCCTTCAAACTCGACATGACGGGGATGACGCAGCTTGCGGGCGAGTATTCGCTGACTGGAACGTCGGACGGCAATGCGCCCTCGGCGGTCAAGAGCGCCGAGTTTGCCGCCGATGGTACGGTCTATGCCGTTTACGAGGATGGTTCGCGCATCGAGGCCTACCGCATTCCTCTGGCGACCGTGCCGAGCCCCGACAATCTCAACCCTCGCGCCGGCAACGTCTATGAGGCGACAAACAGGTCGGGCGGTTATCAGGTCGGCTTTCCGGGAACGGTTGGTTTCGGATCAATCGCGTCAGGAGCGCTTGAAGGGTCCAATGTCGATATCGGCACGGAACTCACGGCAATGATCGAAGCGCAGACCAGCTACACGGCGAATTCGAAGGTGTTCCAAACCGGTTCCGAGCTGCTCGATGTTCTCATGAACCTGAAGCGCTAACGCTTTCGCTCCTTCTGCAGAGCTTTCAATCATGTCACTTTCGGTTGCCTATAATACGGCCCGTTCCTCACTGCAGGCTTCCCAGTCGCAGATGGCGCTCGTTTCCCGCAATACGGCGGGCGCCTCCGATCCCGGCTATTCGCGCAAGATCGGCGCTCTCGTCACGACCGACGGCGCGGCGCGCGTAACGGTTCTCAGGGCCAGTGACCGGGCGCTTCTGAACAAGATGCTGGAGACGACATCGGACGTCGCGATGCAGCAGTCGCTGCTCGAAGGGCTCCAGAGGCTCAGTCAGACCATCAGCGATCCGGAGCTGGACGAGTCGCCGGCTGCGCGGTTGGGCGCCTTGAGCGCTGCACTCCAGCAATATGCCAACGCGCCGGAGGATACCGTTCTGGCTCGCGGCTTCGTCAAAGCTGCGACCGATCTTGCGACAAGCCTGAATCAGGCGACCTCCACGATCAACGCGATCCGTCAGGAAACGCAGGTCCAGATCACCGACTCCGTCGCCCGGATCAATGACATTCTCACCAAGTTCAAGGCCGCCAACGATGAGGTCATGAGCGGTTCTGCCCTCGGGCGGGATGTAACCGACGCGCTTGATACAAGAGATCAGCTCATTTCACAGCTCTCCGAGGAAATCGGGGTGACCGTGGTGTACAGAGCCGACAATGACGTTGCGCTCTATACCGATAGCGGAGTTCCGCTCTTCGACAGGCTCCCGCGCAGCGTGAAATACGACACGGGCGTGTCTCTGGTGACCGGGAAACCCGGCGGAGCGATCCTCATCGACAATGTCCCGGTGACCGGCGACTCCTCACCGATGCCCTTGAGCTCCGGCAGCCTCGTCGGCCTCGTCAAAGTGCGGGACGATATCGCCATCGGATACCAGCGCCAGCTCGACGAGTTGGCTCAAGGCTTGATCTCGGCCTTCGCTGAAACGGACAAGACCGGTGGAGGCAAGGACCCTCAGGCTGGCGTCTTTACCTATCCGGGCGGCCCCGACATTGCCGCGACGGCCCCGATCGGACTTGCAGGCTCCATCAAGGTCAATGGCGCCGTCGATCCTTCGCAAGGAACAGGCGGAAAGTACGAGCGAATCCGCGACGGCGGCATCACTGCTGATGTGGATTACACCTATGGTGACGGGACCGCGTCTTTCTCGGGCCGCCTCTATCAACTGATCGACAATCTGAAAGCAGATCGGGATTTCGATTCAGGTCTTGGACTAGGCGAAAAGATGACGCTGCAGGATTTCGCATCGTCCTCGGCCGGATGGGTCGAAGCCAAACGTCAGGATGCATCTCAGCAGGTTGCCTATCAGACGACTTTGCTGGCGCAGGCATCGGAGGCTCTCTCGAACGCAACGGACGTCAACATGGATGACGAAACGGCGCTCATGCTCCAGCTCGAGAAATCTTACTCCGCGTCGGCAAAGCTGATCTCCGTGATCAACCAGATGCTCCAGACGCTTCTCAATTCAGTGGGGTAAGGCATGAAGACGACATTCATATCGACCACGACTCTCTGGAATTCTCCCCGGTCCACTCTCGACAAGCTACAGTCGGATCTTGTGAAGGCCAATAAGGAGGTCGTGACCGGGCGTCACATGGATGTGGGCTTAGCGCTCGGGCGTCAGACGGGGAAGACCCTATCCCTGCGCCAGGAGCGGCTGACTCTCGACACCTTGACCGACAGCAACGCGACGACGGCGCTTCGCCTGAAGACGACCTCGGCGGCGCTCGATCAGGTCCGCGCCGTGGCTGACACCTTCAAGAATTCTTTGATCGGAATGCCTGTCGGCTCACAGGACGTGTCTCTGGTCGCGAGCCAGGCGAAAGCCGGATTGAGCAAGCTGACCTCGACATTGAACGAGAGCACCGGCAGTCAGTATCTCTTTGGCGGGGTGAATTCCAAGGTACAGCCCTTCAATATCTATGAGGCCGGTCCGAAAGCCGCCATCGACAAGGCATTCTCTGATTTCTTCCATTTCCCGCAAGGTGATTCCCGGGTGGCGGAAATCACGCCGGGCCAGATGAAGGATTTCATCGACGGGCCCCTTGCCAGCGTATTCGATGGTGCATGGAAGGGTACGTGGTCCAATGCGTCGGATCAGAACATCCAAAGCCTGATCTCTCCGGCGGAGCGGATCAAAACATCCGTCAGCGCCGACGATAACGCATTCAGGCAATTGACCATGGCTTACGTCATGACCTTCGATCTGGGGATCGCCGGGATGACCAATGAAACGCGAAGCTACTTGGTCAGCAGGATTGTCGGCACGCTGGGAGACGGAATTTCAAGCGTGACCGATGTCCAGGCGGATCTTGGAACGGCCCAGCAGAAGATCGACCAGGCGAATGAGCGGATGAGCCTTCAGAAGACATTCCTTGATGAAAGGATCACGAATTACGAAGCCGTTGATCCGGCCGAAGCCAAGGTTCGGGTCGATAAGCTCTCAACGCAAATCCAGACGTCTTATTCCCTGACAGCCCAACTCAACCAACTCAGCTTGATCAACTTCATCTAACGGCAGGAAAGCGTGTATGTATCAGTTTTCATATTCCGAGATCCTCGAGGATTCACCGCAGGACTGCCGACAGCGCGAATACGAATTGTTCGAACGCGCCATCGAGCTTCTGCGTGCCGCTGAAGGATTTCCGTCTCAATCTCCGGAAACGCTCGGCGCAATCGTCTTTCTCCAGCGCCTCTGGACCTTCATGATCAAGGATCTGGGGCACCCGGATAACGCACTCCCCGACAAGCTGAAGGGGCAGCTCATCTCCATCGGCCTTTGGGTGATGAAGGAAACCGATCTCATCATCCGCGGCGAAAGCAAAAGCCTTGCGGCGCTCATCGATATCAACATCTTGATCAAGGACGGCCTGAAATGACTGCAAAGATGCGATTCTCCCTCAAGGCCGGCGAGCGGATCTTCATCAACGGCGCTGTGCTGAGCGTCAGCCAGAAGGTCACTTTGAGCCTTCTCAACGACGCACGCTTTCTCCTGGAGAGCCATGTTCTTCAGCTGGCCGATGCAACGACCCCGATGCGGCAGTTGTATTTCGTCGTTCAGTCACTCCTCATCAATCCTCAGGAAGAGGAAAAAGGGATGCTGGCTTTCCGGAAGATTTTTGATGCCATTCTGACGATCACCACCGACGAGACCGTGAAGAGCCATCTAAAGAGCGTCAGCGACTTCGTCGCCGTCGGTCGAATGTTCGAAGCCCTGAAGGTCATCCGCAGCCTTTTCGAGGCTGTCGAGCCTGCTGCTCCGGCCGAGCCGGCGACCGTCTCCGAAAAAGCAGCCTGATCGGGAGCAATGAAATGAACGTCTCTTCGGTTGCCGCTTCAGCGATCACTCAAAAAGCATCGGGTGCGGAGAAAACCTCGACGGTCAGCTATGATAACTTTCTCAGGCTGCTGCTGACCCAGATGAAGAATCAGGATCCGACGGATCCGATGAAATCGACGGAGTATATGGCTCAGCTCGCGACATTCTCCCAAGTCGAGCAGGCGGTCAAAAGCAACGAGAAACTCGATGCCTTGCTATCGTCTTTTGCGTTGTCGCAGGCCGACAGCGTCATCGGACGCACGGTTACATCCGCGGACGGTACGGTTTCCGGTCAGGTGACCTCCGTCAAGATCACAAGCCAGGGGCCTTGGGCGACGCTCTCGAATGGGACCGAGCTTCTTCTGGGCCAGGGTATCGTGGTCAGCTGACAATGAACGAGATTGATGCGCTTGAACTGGTCCGCGCTGCCATATGGACCGTCATTATCGGCTCCGGCCCGGCAGTCGGGGCCGCAATGGTCATCGGCATCGTCATCGCCCTGATCCAGGCTCTCACCCAGATTCAGGAAGTGACCCTCACGTTCATTCCGAAGATCATTGCCATTCTGGTCATTGCTCTTCTCACAGGCTCCTTTGTCGGATCGCAGATCTATGCGTTCACAGAGCTGGTCTATGGAAAGATTATTACAGGATTTTAGCAAGATGATGGTGCGGGTTCCAGCAAAGGTCGCCGCTGGATAGGGTCAAGCGACCTTCGCGCAAGCTTCATCGCGCATGTGTCAGACGGATGATTGGCTCGCCGCATGGAGAGGCACATGGCGTCAAGTGACACAGTGAAGAAGGACCGCGGCCGGGACGTGATGTTCGCCAGCGGCGTGGTCGTCATCCTGGCGATCCTGTTCCTTCCGATTCCCCCTCTGCTCATCGATATGGGTCTGGCTTTCTCGATTGCCCTGTCGGTGCTCATCCTGATGGTGGCGCTGTGGATTCAGAAGCCGCTCGAGTTCTCCGCCTTTCCGACCGTCCTGCTGATCGCGACCCTCCTGCGCCTTGCTCTCAGCATTGCCTCGACACGTCTCATTCTCTCTCATGGACATCAAGGCGTGGATGCCGCAGGTCATGTGATCAGCGGTTTCTCGCGCTTCGTCATGAGCGGCGATTTCGTGATCGGTATCGTCGTCTTCATCATTCTGATCACGGTCAACTTCCTGGTGATCACCAAAGGCGCCACGCGTATCGCCGAGGTCGGGGCACGCTTTACGCTCGATGCCATTCCCGGAAAGCAGATGGCTATCGATGCCGATCTGTCCGCAGGTCTGATCGATGAGAAGGAGGCTCAGAGAAGGCGTCGCGAGCTGGAAGAGGAAAGCGCTTTCTTCGGCTCCATGGACGGCGCCTCGAAATTCGTTCGCGGTGAGGCCATCGCAAGCCTGATCACCATTGCGGTCAACATCTTCGGCGGCATCATCATCGGCGTCACGCGGCATGGCATGACGCTGTCGAAAGCAGCCGACATCTTCACGCAGCTCTCGGTTGGCGACGGTCTCGTCAGCCAGATTCCAGCGCTCGTGGTCTCGCTGGCCGCAGGCCTTCTCGTTTCCAAGGGCGGCACGCGCGGTCAGGCTCAGCAGGCGGTTCTGGATCAGCTGGGTGCTTATCCCCGCGCCCTGATGGTCGCTTCCGGCATGATGTTCGTCTTCGCAATCGTTCCGGGTCTGCCGATGGTGCCCTTCATGGCGCTCGGGGGATTCATGGGGTTCATGGCCTACAGCATTCCGAAATCCCGGGCCGAACAGGAAGCACAAGAGAAACTCAGTCAGGAGCAGGAGCAGCAGACGAAGCTTCTGGAGGCGACCGATACCGTCAAGGAATCGCTCAAGATGGCAGAGGTGGAACTCTGCCTAGGCAAGCATCTCTCATCCTATCTGTCGAGCTCCCATGGGGATCTGGCTCATCGCGTGAAGAAGATGCGCAAAAAATTCGCGCAGGATTTCGGCTTCGTCCTGCCGGAGGTCAAGCTTTCCGACAGCTTCATGATTCCGGCCAAGAGCTATCAGATCAAGATTCACGGCACGGTGATCGCAACGCACGAGATCCGCCCCGGCGATCTGCTCGTCGTCCTGGGCGACGGCCCAACTCCGGACGTGCCTGGGGATGAAGTGCGCGAGCCCGCCTTCGGCATGAAGGCGCTCTGGGTATCGGATGCTTATGTGGGCGAACTCAAGCGGCAGGGATTCACTGCTGTCGACGGGGCATCCGTTCTGCTGACGCATTTGAGCGAGGTCATTCGCAACAACTTGCCGCAGCTCCTATCCTACAAGGATGTTCGCAATCTTCTGGATGGGCTTGAGCCTGAGTATAAACGCCTGCTCGACGATATCTGTCCCTCGCAGATTTCCTATTCAGGCCTACAGGCCGTGCTGAAGCTCCTGCTGGCGGAGCGGGTTTCCATCCGCAACCTGAGCCTCATTCTCGAGGCCGTAGCCGAGGTTGCACCGCATGCCCGTCGGGCAGAGCAACTCGTCGAGCATGTGCGTGTGCGCATGGCGCAGCAGATCTGCGGAGACCTGGCGGAGGGAGGCGCCCTCAATGTCCTGCGTCTCGGGAACAAATGGGATATTGCCTTCCATCAAAGCCTGAAGCGCGATGCGAAGGGCGATGTCATCGAGTTCGATATCGACCCACGCCTCGTCGAGCAATTCGGCACCGAAGCCTCGGACGCGATCAAGACGCGCATGGGCCAGGTCAAGAACTTCGCCATCGTGACGGCCCCCGATGCCAGGCCCTATGTGAGGATGATCATCGAGCGCATGTTCTCCTCCCTGCCGGTTTTGTCCCATCTGGAGATTGCGCGCGGCGTGGAAGTCAATTCACTCGGGACTGTCGCGTGAACCTGCTTGCTGCGGATACCTTGCTCGGTATCTTCCTGATCTTCTGCCGCGTAGGCGGATGCATGCTGATTGCGCCGGCCCTGTCCAGCAACAGAATTCCGCCGCAGATCCGGCTCTTCCTGGCTCTGACGGTCAGCCTGTCCCTGGCGCCTGTCCTGTTAGACAAGATCGGCAGCGGCATTGCCGGCCAGCCCCCGGCGGTGATGTTGCGCTGGATCGCGTCCGAGCTTTTGACCGGGCTTTTGATCGGATTGCTGGGGCGGATTTATTTCTTTGCCCTGCAGACGATGCTGGGTGCCGTATCCATGGCACTCAGCTACGGCGGCATGCCGGGAACGCCCATGGATGAGGCCGAGCCGCTTCCGGCCATCAGCTCTCTGATCATGATGGTGGCAACAGCCGCGATCTTTCTGTCCGACCTGCATTGGGAGTTGATCAAAGGTCTCATCGGCTCTTATTCCCGCATGCCGTTCGGCCAGAGTATCAGCACGCAATCATCCCTGACGGAACTGATGGACCAAGTCGGCAGCGCCTTCGTTATCGCGCTTAGGATCAGCAGCCCATTCCTTCTCTACTCGGTGATCGTCAACTTAGTGGCGGGCCTTGCGAACAAGCTGACGCCTCAGATCCCGGTCTTCTTCATCGCGACCCCTTTCATCATGCTCGGAGGACTGTTCATCATGTACTTTGCAGCCCAGGACTATGTGCTTCTCTTTATGGAAGCCTTCGCAGCTTGGCTGAGGGGATGATCCTCATGAAGCAGAGGCTCAAGAGATTCGACAGGCTGATCAAGGTTCAACAGCACCTTCATAGAAGCGCGGAGCTTCAGCTTGCGCATCTGCAGCGAGAAGAGAACCGACTTAAGGCGGCTCAAGAGGAAATCCTTCAGACAATGGGAGATTCGAGCGAGCTTCACGGTCTCTTTGTCGACGTGAAAGCCAGGAAGCTGAAGGCGCTGGCGCTTGAGGAGGTTAAAGCGCAGGAGGCGGTCATCACGCAGAAGGCCGTCACGACGGAAAAGGCCATGCAGGTGAAACGGACCGAAAAGACGTTCGAGCGTCTCAAGGAAACGATCTATCGGGAGCAGGAGAAGAAGGATCTGGCGGCCATCCTTGAAGCCATGACACAAAGGATCGGCACAAGCCTCCCGTAAGCCTCATGCGATAGGAATCCGACTTAGGTGCAGACAAGGAGATCGCGATGGCGATCAGCCCCCCATCAGATATTCTCAGCGAGGTTGCCAGGGCAGCGGATCCAACCCGTTATCAGGCAGCCACGCAGAGCCTGCTGCAAGGTGCGGCTCCCGCAGGCGGACCCACGTTCGAAGAGGCCGTCCGCGCCGTCTCCGCGCGTCCTCTCGGGGGCGGAGCGGATATCTACCAGATGCGTAACGCTCTGCGAAATGACGCGGAGTCGGCTGAAGCGCTCAAGTCCAAGCGTACAGCTCAGGAATTCGAGGCCTTCATTCTTCAGACCTTTGTCGAGTCGATGCTGCCGAAGAATGCAGAGAACACCTATGGCAAAGGCAATGCAGGATCCATCTGGAAGTCCATGATGGCAGAACAGATCGGCGCTCAGGTTGCCAAGGCCGGTGGCGTTGGAATTGCGAAGCATATTCTGGTTGAGCAGAAATAAGGAGACTCGGATGCTGATGAAGTCGCTGGAACGCCTTGAAGAAACGTTGGATCTTGAGACGGCGGCCCTCTTGTCCCGGGACCTGAAGAATCTCGATGAGTTCAACCGTCGGAAGAGCCAGAGCCTTTTGGAAATCAGCCGGATGGTCAAGACTGTCGAGACCATTGCAATTGACGGCATTGCCGCAAAGAAATTCGAGCGCATCAAGGTGAAGCTCGAGAGAAATCAGGACATTTTGGAGCGCCACATGCGTGCCGTTCAAGAAATATCGACGCTGATCTCAGGTGCCATTCAAGCCGCTGAATCGGATAGCACATACTCTGCTCATGTGGTGCATGGAGGCTTCGGCGCGTGATCAGGAATGTCATAGCCGGATTCTGGGTCTGCGCGGTCACGCTTGGTTCGTGCTATGCGGCTGTGACGTGGATGGTCGGGAGAGCTGCAACCGAAGAGAAGCCGCACTACGAGGGGCTTCAGTATAAGAAGCTGCCGCCCCTCAATATCCCGATCATCGCCGAAGGTGCGGTGCAGGGATACGTGGTAGGAAATTTCGTCTTTACCGCGGATTCGAGAACGCTGAGAGAGATATCCGTGCCGCCTGAGGCTTTCATTCAGGACGAGATATTCCGTCATGTTTATTCGGATGACACCCTCGATTTCAGGAAGCTGTCCCGATACAACGTGAACGGAATGATCGCCAGCGTCAAAGAGAAGATCAACAAACGTCTTGGCGCGGATATCGTCAAAGAGATCCTGATCGAGAACTTCAACTTCATCAGCAAATCGGACATCCGTTCGTGATGAATGCTCGCTCCGCCGAGTGGATGTTTGATGGTATGCCAAGGAAATTTGCTTCATGAATTATTGTCTGATTGTTGATGACTCTCGAACCATTCGGAAAGTATCGAGAGACATTCTGGAGAGCCTTTCCTTCGAGGTGAACGAAGCCGAGAACGGTGCGGTCGGCCTTGCCGAATGCCGCATCAGGATGCCGGATGTCATTCTTCTCGACTGGAACATGCCTGTCATGGACGGCTACAATTTCCTCACGGAACTCAGGAAGACGCCAGGCGGAGAGAAGCCGAAGGTCGTGTTCTGTACGACAGAGAACGACATGGATCACATCACGCGCGCGTTGGGGGCTGGCGCTGACGAATACATCATGAAGCCTTTCGACAAGGACATCCTGGCTGCGAAGTTTCGGGAATTGGGGCTTCTCTCTGAGACTTTCCCGGCGTAATGCAATGTCATTGGAACCTTTCACTCAAGCGAGTTCCGGACAAGCTCCGCTGACACGTATCATGATCGTGGATGACAGCGCCGTCATTCGCGGCATGATTGCACGATGGATCTCCGAGGCAGGAGGATTCGATGTCGTCTGCACAGCCTCCAACGGCCGTATGGCCGTGGATATGGCCGAGCGGCATAAGCCGGACATCGTGCTGCTCGACATCGAGATGCCTGAGATCGATGGCCTCGCCGCTCTCCCCATGATCCTGAAGGCGCATCCCGCCTGCAAGGTGATCGTCATCTCGACATTGACGAAGCGAAATGCACAGGTTTCGCTGAAGTGCCTTTCTTTGGGGGCGATCGATTATCTGGCAAAGCCTGAGACTGCGCGCGCTGCCGATGCCGCATCGGAGTTCCGACGTGACCTGGTGGAGAAGCTGCGTGCTTTAGGCGCAACGAAGCCTCGAGTGGTTCGCGCATCTCCAGCAGTGGCTCAGGTCATGACACCACCAACGAGCTCCGTTGCGGCAAAACCAGTTTATGTGCGTCCTCAATGCCTTCTCATCGGCTCATCGACGGGCGGGCCGAGGGCGGTGGAGCGGGTGTTGCAGGACCTCAAGCCAGTGCTCGCGGCCATTCCCGTTCTGATCGTTCAGCATATGCCGCCCATGTTTACGGCAGTCTTCGCCGAGCACATGCAATCTCTGCTCTCGCTCCCATGCAGGGAAGCGAAGGATGGCGAGACGATTCAGGCGGGAACGGTTCTCGTGGCGCCAGGCGGGCGCCACATGGGCGTGGCCGCGACCACGGGCAAACCTGTCATTCGGCTCAATGATGGTCCGGCGGAGAATTTCTGCCGTCCTGCCGTCGATGTGCTGTTTCGCGATGCGGCTTCGGTTTTCGGGGCTTCGGCAATTGCCGCCGTGCTGACAGGCATGGGATCTGACGGAACGAACGGGGCTCGCCATCTGGTCAAGGCCGGCGCGACGCTCATCGCACAAGATGAGGCCACCAGCATTGTCTGGGGAATGCCCGGTAGTGTCGTAAAAGCGGGACTTGCTCATGAAATTCTCCCCCTGGATGCCATCGGCCGTTCCCTGAAGGGCCTCATTGCCGGAGCTTCGCGATGACGGAACTTGAATTCGAAGCCCTTCGCGCTTTTCTGAAAGCACGATCCGGCTTGGCGCTGACAGTCGACAAGAGATACCTTGTCGAAAGCCGTTTGACGCCCATCTGCACGCGCTTCAAGATCGAGAATCTGTCGCACCTGATCAGAGAGATAAAGTCGGGCCGTTCAGCCGCTCTCGAGAATGCAGCCATCGAGGCGATGACGACGAATGAGACTTTCTTCTTTCGTGACAAGGCGCCCTTCGACCTGTTCCAGGATGTTCTTCTCCCGCGCTTCATCAAGGAGCGTGCGGCAAGTCGCAAGTTGAGGATCTGGTGTGCCGCAGCCTCGACGGGGCAAGAGCCATACTCTCTTGCCATGTTGCTCAAGGAAGCATCAGTTCGCATGCCGGGTTGGCACGTGGATATCATCGCGACCGACATATCCAATGAGGTTTTGGAGAAGGCGAGGGCGGGTATCTACAACCAGTTCGAAGTCCAGCGCGGCCTGCCGGTCCGGCTTCTCGTGAAGTACTTTGCCCAGAAAGGCGACCAATGGCAGATCGCCCCTGAAATCCGCTCCATGGTCGATTTCCGGTACCTGAATCTGATCGACGATTTCAGCCGCCTCGGGCCCTTCGATATCGTTTATTGCAGGAATGTCCTGATTTATTTCGATCCGCAGATGAAGGCGAATGTGCTTCGCAGGATTGCGCAGCTGATGGCTGCGGATGGCAGCCTCGTGCTCGGCGCTTCGGAAACGATCCTCGGCATTACGGATGCGTTGTCGCTGGACCCCGCCTATCGCGGTTTGTACGCGAAGTCGATTGCCGCGGGGATCGGCAACCGTACGGTGCTGGCGGGAGTGCGGTAGTTTCCAATAATTTGGATTCAGTTCTGACCGACAGCGATGTCTTCAAACATTGAAGAGCTCCCACGCTTGCGGGAGCTTTCCGTGTTGGTGGAGCTCCTATGGTTAATGAAGTGTTGAGCAATAAAAAATCGACATTTACTTGATGTTGATGCTTGACCCTTTGGAATGATTCGAGCATAAATGAGTTCACGAATGCGGAGAGCCAATAAAAGCTCCATGCATCGAAAACGCACTATGGAGGCTCTCCTCGAAGAGCGCGGCATGATGCCCCTCCATTTTACCGGTTGAGCCCGGATGTCATGTGAGCAGCGGATCGGGTTTTCCCGAGGCATGATGCCACTCCGCTGGGCCGGTGAAATCCCGGCATTCCCTGAACAATCCAATCATTCAAGGAAGAAGCACATGTCTTCGATCAATACCAATCTGTCCGCCATGACTGCTCTGCAGGCCTTGAAGGCTACGCAGACCGCCATGAACAAGAACCAGAACCAGATCTCCACGGGTCTGCGCGTCGGCGAGGCTTCGCACAACGCATCCTACTGGTCGATCGCCACGCAGATGAAGTCGGACAACGGCGCTCTCAGCGCTGTGAAGGACTCCATCAAGCAGTCCACGGCGATGATCAACACCTTCACCTCGGCCATGGACAAGTCGCTGACCTACCTCAACAAGATGAAGGAAGGTCTCGTTGCTGCCAGCCAGCCGGGTGCAGACCGCGCAAAAATCCAGACCGAGTTCAACGCCTTCATTGAAGGTATGAAGAGCGCGGCTGGATCGGCTACGTTCAACGGCCAGAACTGGCTTTCCGGAACTCCTTCGGACGTCAACCTCGTCGTTTCCTATGATGGCAACACCAACTCTGTCGGTACTCTGAAGATCGACACCACCAAGACCAACCTCTTCTCCGATGCCAAGGCTGGTATCGGCGGCATCCTTCACGATGTGGCCTCTGCCAACATCGCCGGAGCTGAAGATGAGAAGGGCACGGTCACGTTCGACGTCAGCAGCGCGTCCACGGGCGACAAGCTCTCGTTCACTCTCACAGGCGGACAAGAACAGTCGATCAGGCTTTCCTCTGCCGAGAACTCGGCGCAGACGATCGCCGACAAGATCAACGGCGATGACGCCCTCAAGGCACTGGTCGAAGCCTCTGTCGATACAGACGGCAAGCTCGTCCTGACGGCGAAGGAAGGCGGCAAGGGCGTTTCTGGCACCTTTGCTGACGCATCTGCCGGCACGACCGCTGTCGATGCCACGGCTCATGCGCCGGTGGCCGCTGGTGCCTTTACGCAGACGTTGAACTTTACGGATCTGGCTGCGGGTGACACGCTCACCATCGATACCGACGGCACCGGCGCTGCTGTTGCGACCCCCATCGCCATCACGACGACCAGCGACTCGGTCGACGACCTGGTCAAGGCGATCAACGATGACACTGGCGTTAAGGCCGCGGGCATCACAGCCAGCAACGTCGATGGTAAGCTCGTTCTGACGGGTAGCGCGGTCTTCGCGGGCAGCTATACCGACGCGGATACCGCCGGAAACAACATCGCCGCTGCAAACAGTGTTGCCACCACTGCCGGTACTGCCGATCTGGGCGGTTACGTCGAGTTCTCCGCTGCCGACGCTGCTCCTGGCTCCAAGCTCACGATCTCGGTCGCCGGCGGCGCCGAGGTGAGCTACGACGTAGTCGAGGGTGATCTTGAGGCACTGAGAGACGCGATTAACGATGTTGCAGATCCGACGGGCTTCGGTGCCGCCGGCGTCAAGGCCAACATTGTTGATGGCAAGCTGCGTCTGACTGCTGCGACGGATACCGAGGAAGTGGCTGCCAAGGTCACAGCTCCTACCTTCGGCACTCCGGTGGCTGGCGAGTCCCAGGCTCCCGTCGTGGCTGAGGAAATCTCCAAGGCCCTGAAGGCTGTCGACGAGGCCATTCGTCAGGTGACCGAAGGCTCCGCCATGCTCGGCGCGAACAAGGCCCTGCTCGAGACCCAGTCTGAGTTCATCGGTGTCCTGTCCGACTCGCTCACCGCTGGCGTCAGCGCCTTCGTCGATGCCGACATGAACGAGGCTTCGACCCGCAACCAGGCTCTGCAGACTCAGCAGCAGCTCGGCGTGCAGGCTCTCTCGATGGCGAACCAGAACAGCCAGATGATCCTGCGTCTCTTCCAGTAAGAGCTTCGCAACGGACCTAAGAGGAGCCTCGCCTTGCAAAGGGCGAGGCTTCTTTTTTAGAAAATTTGGTGCGGCCATGAGTCATAAGCCGTCATACTTCGTTTCAATCAAACATGTTGTCTGTCTTGCCCTTGTGCTTGGCGCGGCAGGGCTCAGCGCGGCTCGGCCGGCGCAGGCTCTCGCCACTTGGATCGGATCCTGGGATTACGTGCTTCGGCACGATCCGGAGGGAAATCCTCAAGCCGCCTTCGCACGGTTGCGCGGAGATAACGAAGCCCTGTTGTGGCTGACATGCGCAAGGTATCCCGCAGGCGAGGATAAGCCGGAAACCCTGTCCATGACGGCGACGGTTTCACAGAAGAGCTATCTGGGACGCAGCCCTCCGCGAGGGCGCAGCACCGTCTATTGGTTCGACGACAGAAGCCCCGAACTGGCATACTGGACCTACCGGGACAAAGCCGGACAGATGGCCAATGCGGAACAGGTTTCCGTCTTCCTGGAGAAACTGACGGATGCCCGGACGCTCATCATCGAGCTCTCGAATTATCGGTATGAGACGCAGCGGTCCGAGTTTCAGTTCGATGCGGCCGACACGAAAGCCGTTGCGGACAGATTCAGGCAGGATTGCAGGGATATAGCTGGTCGCACGAGTGCCGACTTAGCTCTGGCTCGATGAGGGCATTTGTCGGCCTCTAAACGCTCATAGGTTTACCATGGTCAGCACGTCAACCCGGTATCAGATCGTCACGAACAATCTTGCGCGCACGAAGACGCTGATCGCGAACGATGCGTCGGTAAAGCGTGATACCGAATACTACAACAAGACCATCAAGACCATCAAAACGGTCGATGAGTTCATCAAGAACGACCGGGTCTTCAAATACGCCATGAAAGCCTATGGTCTCGAAGACATGGCTTACGCCAAGGCTTTCATCAAGAAGATGCTGAACGAAGGCGTGAGCAATCCGCTCAGCATGGCCAACAAGATGTCGAACCCTCTCTACAAGGAGTTCGCAAAGGCATTCGACTTCGCCGGAAAGGGGGCGCAGGCCACATCTGCCGCCAGTGCGACTACGGAAGCCGTGGAGAGATACGTTCAACAGACGCTGGAACAGCGGGAAGGCAGCGACAATCAAGGTGTCCGCCTCGCGCTCTATTTCAAGCGGAAGGCGTCATCCGTCAAAACGACGATGGGCATTCTTGCAGACAAGGCGCTCCTGCAGTTCGTCCAGACCACGTTCAACATTCCGCAGGCTGCATCGAGAGCGGATCTCGATATCCAAGTGCGAAACATCGAGAAGTTTCTCGACGTGAAGGATTTTCAGGATCCCAAAAAGGTCGACAAGCTGATCCAGCGTTTCAACGTCATGTGGGATATGACGAACGCTTCTGTGGAAACCGTCTCGCCTGTGCTGAGTCTCTTCAACCAGTCTTCCGATCAGGGCATCAGTGTCGATCTGATGATGAGCATCGCCAAGCTGAGGCTCGGTGGATCGTAGGAAGATGTGAAGGGCCGGGTGACCGGCCTCAATTCGTGGCGTTTCCGGCAATTCCTTCGGTGATTGTCGTCTCGGACGTTACCACGGCCCATCCGGCGTCGGAATGCTCGATGGAGAGGATCTGTCCGGCGCCGGGGATCTTCATGCCGGGCGTCACCCACCACAAGCCGCTGGGCCCTTCGATCAAGGCAGAGGCTTCCGTCGCACGATGGATGACGTATCGCGCAAACGCGGCTGTCCCCGCTCCTTGTCCCGCGTTCGCGGATTTCCCACCTTGCCCGCTTGAGCGCGTGATGGCGCTTTCCTTTTTGACGGGCTTTGCGTCCGACAGGGAAGGGAGCTGCATTCGCTCGGCGGTCATGTTGCTGAGCGATGCAATGGATCCTCCCACGCTCGGCAGATAGATATAGGGATCCCGTACAAAGGAGGCATAAACGGGAAGCGCCATGGAGGACACCACAAGTGCAGCCCCGATGCCGATCACGATGCGGTCGCCGCTCGCTTCTTTGGCGCGGATGAGCTCCTCAAGGCGCCGCACCTTTTGTGCGCGGCTCTCAAGCGCCACGCGATCCGGATCCAGCTCGCTGTCCTCTCGGGCCACTTGTTCCAATGCTTTCTCAAATCGAGTGATCATAGCCGCTGCCGTGAACCGAATCAGGGTAATTGTTTATGTGTCTCACACACTAAAGCTGGGCCGTTAGTGTATTTTCCGTAACCCTTCCGAGGTGAACGAAGCGGCGTCAGCTTCGTGCAAGCCAGGAAAATTACGGTGCCTTTGTTCGTAGATATGGACGATCAGAAGTGGGGTTCTCTGCGGATGTACCAGGAACTCCACTTCTCCTTTTATTATTCGTTCCGGTTCTCATTTCACGATGGCCTAGGCCGCTCTGACTTCGCTCAGGAACGTAGAAACTTCATTGCCGAGTTCGCTCGATCTCTTCGCCAGCACTTGAGCCGCGCCAAGAACCTGCGATGCCGCAGCGCCCGTGTCGCCTGCGCCCTTTTGCACATCGAGGATGTTGCCGGTGACAGATTCCGTTCCGCGTGCCGCCTCCTGCACGTTGCGGGCGATCTCCGCCGTCGCCGCGCCTTGCTCTTCCATCGCCGCCGCGATTGAGACCGAGATTTGCGACATCTCGTTGATGGTGCGCGCGATTTCCTGAATGGCTTCGACAGTCTCTCTCGTGGCGTTCTGTACGGAGTTGATCTGGATGGAGATCTCCTCCGTCGCCTTGGCGGTCTGGCTGGCGAGGTCTTTCACTTCGGAGGCAACGACGGCGAAGCCTTTGCCCGCTTCGCCGGCGCGTGCAGCTTCGATTGTGGCATTGAGCGCCAGCAGATTCGTCTGTCCCGCGATATTGTTGATGAGTTGCACGACATTGCCGATCTTCTCGGCGGTTGCGGCCAGCTCCTGAACGGTCATATTCGTGCGCTGGGCACCCTCCACGGCCT
The DNA here is from genome assembly GCF_022346925.1 of Microvirga sp. ACRRW. Classification (GTDB taxonomy): domain Bacteria; phylum Pseudomonadota; class Alphaproteobacteria; order Rhizobiales; family Beijerinckiaceae; genus Microvirga. Next base: position 751,376 of record NZ_JAKRNJ010000001.1, on the reverse strand, counting down.
TGTCCGCGATTTGAGACGATTGCGAGACCTGGCCTGCGATCTCGCGAATGGAGATGGAAAGCTCTTCCGTAGCTGCGGCCACCGTCTGAACATTGGCGGATGCCTGCTGCGCCGCGGACGATACGGTCAGCGACTGGTTGGTCGTTTGGTTGGCGACAGCCGACATGGATCGCGCTGTCGTTTCCATCTCGCTCGCCGAGGACGAAAGGTGCTGCACGAGGCCGCCCACGCTGTTCTCGAACTGCTGGGCGAGAGCGGCCATTTCCGCTTTGCGGTTTGCCGCCATCCGGCTTTCAGATGCTGCCTGTTCTTCTCTGAGGCGTTGAGCGTCCTGCATGGCGCCGGAGAATATCTGGGTTGCCTTCCAGATGTCGCCGATCTCGTCGCGGCCGGGCTTGACTTTGGGAAGGTTATAATCGCCGGAAGCGAGCTTCTGTATGGCTCCAGTCACAACCTGAAGCGGACGGGCGATCTGGCGATTGCCGATTAGCCAGCCCAGGAGCAGAGCGGCGATCGTGCCGCCTGCAGTCAGGGACAAGAGCAGGGTGAGCATGTTGCCGTAGAGAGTGTCGGTCTCTTCGGCGATATGGCCCATCTTCTCACTTCCCCGTTTCGTCAATTCGTCGATGCGAACCTGAAAGGCTTTTCTGTTGGCGCGATTGGCGTCCGTGTTCCCTTGCGCGTTGGCGGCCTCCGGAGAAACCGTACTGCCAAGACGGACTGTCTCCGTCCTGAAGGTTTTGAAATCGGCTGCCTCTTTCACCAATCCTTCGAAGAGAGCTTTCTCTTCGGGCGGAAGAAGAGGCTTCCATTCCATGAGAAGGGTGTCGATCTCGCGGAGCGTAGCCAAAGCGCCTTCTCCGAACTTCTGCGCTTCCTTCGTGTCCTTCGACGCATAAATCCCGCGGGATTCCATGACCACATGCGTCACCAGGCGATTGAGACGTTCAGCATAAAGGGCGCGAAGAGCGGAGGCCCTGACATCGTCAACGGCCGCATCGTAGGTGCGCACGGTGTAGATTCCGACGCCGGCAATAATGGCCGCGAGCAAGCTCAATGCGGAAACGAGCGCAAACAGCTTTGTCTTGATTCTCATAGGACATCCCCTTGGCAAGCCTGATGTCGCTGCGTGTCCATGCGCAGCGCATGTAAGTTAAAGGGATTGGCTTGTGCGGGACTTGTCGTTTGCGCTTCAGACAAGAGAAAAGGCGAGGCGCGGTGGTGCGCTCTCGCCTTTGGTCGTGACAGCTCCAGAGGGAGCGTAACAGCAAGTCTACGCAGCTCTGACGCTGGTCAGGAAGAAGTCGACTTCCTTGCCCAGAGTGCTGGAGTGCCGCGTAAGCTCCTGGGCGGCACCGAGCACCTGCGTGGCCGCAGAGCCGGTCTCGCCAGCGCCTTTTTGCACATCCACGATGTTGCCGGTAACGGCTTCCGTGCCGCGTGCCGCCTCCTGCACGTTGCGGGCGATCTCCGCCGTCGCGGCGCCTTGCTCTTCCATCGCTGCCGCGATCGAAGTCGAGATCTGCGACATCTCCGTGATGGTGCGCGCGATGTCCTGGATGGCTGTGACCGTCTCCTGCGTCGCCTGCTGCACCGAGGCGATCTGAGCTCCAATCTCCTCGGTCGCTTTTGCGGTCTGCGAAGCCAGTTCCTTCACTTCGGTCGCGACCACGGCAAAGCCCTTGCCTGCCTCACCCGCGCGTGCCGCCTCGATGGTGGCGTTCAGCGCCAGCAGATTGGTCTGGCCCGCAATGCTGCTGATCAGCTGCACCACGTTGCCGATGCGTTCGGCAGTGGCCGCCAGGGCCTGCACCGTGGTGTTTGTCCGCTGGGTATCCTGCACGGCGCGCTCCGCAACCTGCGAGGATTGTCCGACCTGGGTAGCGATTTCGCGGATCGAGATCGACAGCTCTTCGGTTGCAGCGGCGACCGTCTGGACGTTGGCCGATGTCTGTTGAGCTGCCGAGGAGACATTCACCGTCTGCTGGGTGGTCTGGTCTGCCACATGGGTCATGGACTGAGCGGTTGACTCCATCTGAGTAGCCGCGGAGGAGAGCCCCTGCGTGAGAGACGACACCTTCGTCTCGAAGCTACGGGTCAGCTCGTCGAGCATTTGCGCACGGCGCATCTTGGTCTCGTTCTCGGCCTCCTGCTCGGCCGCGATCCGGCGTGCCTCAATGGCGTTGTCCTTGAAGGTTTGCAGGGCGCGAGCCAGTTGTCCCACTTCGTCTTTGCGTTCGGCTCCGACAATGCTGATCGAAAGCTCGCCGTCGGCCAGGCGCGTCATGGCAGTTGTCATCCCGGAGAGCGGCTTCGTGACACCGAAGATGACGATGAGGCCGGTCAGGGCGAGAGCGGCCAGGATGCCCACGCAAGCTGCGGAAATCAGAATCCAGGAGACTCTCTCCGCCAACTTGTCTGCATCGTCGGCGGCGCGCGCCAGCGCTTCCTTGCTTATTTCTACGCGCTTGGCCAGGGCATTGCGCAGTTCGATACGCGCCGTACGGCCTTCGCCATTTGTGATCGCAGTCGCTTCTTCGGTCCGGCCTGCCTGATTGAGATCGGCGCTTTTCTCCAGGATGCCGAAATAATGAACAATCTGCGACTTCAACTGGCTGTCGGATTCCTTGCGTTCTGGAGTGCTAGCAAGACGGATCAGCTCGTCGATCTCCTTGAGAGAGAGATCGCGGTACTGATTGAATGTTTTCCGGGCCGACGCCATCATCTCGGCGTCGGTATAGATGACCATGTTCTTCTCTTGCACGGTCGTTTCGTTAACCGCGGCGTTGATCTGCAGGACGAGAGCCTGTCTGGCCACCTCCTGTTCGACCAGTTCCTGCGTATCCTGCGCCATTTCTTCAAGACCGGATTTGGCAAGAACGATCAGCCCTATGGTGACCACAACGAAAATAGTGATCGGAATCGCCAGCTTGGCGAGGAGTTTCAAATTGTTGAAAGCGCGCATGATCTTCGTGACCCTTTGTGCACGATAGGAGATGCACACCGCCGGATGCGCAAAAGCTAAAGTGTGAAAGGAATTTGACGGATCTGGCTTGTGTGAAGCTGTCAGCACGAACAGAAAAGTGCGCGGGCTTTAATTGAATAGGCTAATTTTCTCTATATTCCTAGATATCAATCCGCAGAAAAGGCCAAGATTTCCGTCGAAGGCCAACGCAGGGATAATGCTCCGGCATTGCCTTCATCCTCTCAGGGCCATTGAATGGATTCAATGCTCTTCGGTTGCCGGAGTGATCCCGAGATCGCTGAGCTTGGCCCGGACATCCGTGATCGGGCGCTTGAGCTTGAGGCTGATCACGGAGGCGGGCATTCCCTCTTTTGCCAGCTCTTTCAGCCGTTGAACGGCCTCATAGGTCCAGGGTGATACATTGTTCATGGGCGTCACCTCCGATTGATGGACCAAGGGTCACCTCGAACTGCGGCGAGATCATGAAAAATGCGCTCTTCAACCCGAGGCTGGCGGCAACCTTAGCTTGGGATGCGCGTTCCTTGAGGAGGCAACGCACTCAGGGACCATATCATGAGCATCATCTGGACCATCATCATCGGCTTCGTGGCTGGGCTTATCGCCAAATGGGTCATGCCTGGCCGGAACGAGCCTTCCGGGTTCATCCTGACCACGATCCTCGGTATCGTCGGCGCCGTCGTCGCAACCTATCTCGGGCGCGCCGTTGGTTGGTATGGCCCCGATGATGGGGCAAACTTCATCGGAGCCATCGTGGGAGCGGTCATTGTGCTCTTCATCTATGGCATGATCGCCGGTCGCCGTTCCACCACGACTTATTGATTGGCGGATCGATAAAACGGGCCGCACCGATGAGTGCGACCCGTTTCTCCTGATCGGAGTTGGACGTCGTTCATTCGTCGTCGCTGCCGCCTGTCATAGCTGCCTTGATCGGGCAATTTCCGACATAACCCCTCCACGCCAAATACGAGCCGCCTGCAAGAGCAAGCACGCTCAGCAGTGGATTAGGACGCGGCTTGGCCGCCGCCGCGGCAAGGCCAAGGCCCGCGATCATGTAGGCTCCGCGCTCCATTGTGCTCAGATGGGGCTCTCCGTTCGTCAGGGATCCGGCTCCTGCCGAGATGATGTTCGCCAAGTTCATTCTCCTTCAATAACGGGGCGAACGCGACGCGGATTGACGTTGTTCCATGAGTCTGCGGATGGCGAGGAACCGAACACCTTGGCCGTCGTTGAGTCGGCACTTTCCACTACGGAGACAATCGATGGCGAACACGGAAAAGACCTTGAACGACCTGTTCCTTCATACGCTGAAGGACATCTATTACGCCGAAAAGCAGATCCTGAAGGCGCTGCCGAAAATGGCGAAGAATGCTGAATCCGAGGAGTTGAAGGAGGCCTTCGAAACCCATCGCCAGGAGACCGAGGGCCAGATCGAGCGCCTCGAGCAGGTCTTCCAAATCCTAGGCAAGGCCGCCCGCGGCGTACAATGCGAGGCCATCAACGGCATCATCGACGAAGGCAAGGAACTCATGGAGGACTTTGCCGAGAGCGAAGCGCTCGACGCAGGAATTCTGGCGTCCGCCCAGGCTGTCGAGCACTACGAGATCACGCGCTACGGCTCTCTCAAGACCTGGGCGCAGGAGCTCGGCATGAACGACGCCGCCAAGCTCCTCGATCAGAACCTGCAGGAAGAGAAGAAAACCGATCTTCTGCTGACGAAGCTTGCCGAAGCGCGCGTCAACACCAAGGCTGCCTGACGGCTCGATACAAGTATAAAGCCCCGCCCGTAAAGGCGGGGCTTCGTTTGTGCGTGATAGCTTGGAAGCGCCACATCAATTCCGTTGAGAAGGGCAGGGCGCGACGGTGGTATCGAGCGTCAGGCGCAGAAGCCCCGATGGCTGCACCTCAAGCGTCGCCTTCATGGTGTCCGGTTGCTCCACCAGATGCAGAAACGCCACCAATCGCAGACGTGCGACAGAAGGTAGAAGATCGAGAAGTTGGCTCAGGTTATTGCTGATGCCCTGGGACATCTCCTCATGAATGAAAGAGGCGAGGGGAGGTCGTTCTTCAGGCAGCGACATGGGGCACCTGCTGAGCGTGCGGAGAGGAGAGCCCCTCCCGGATGAGGGATGCGCCGCGCAATCCGGCGAGCTTTCGCACATACTCAAGGCTTGCCTGTGAGATTTCGATGGCAGCGGCGATGCAGGGCTGTCCCTCGATCATCTGAGGCAAGCCGAGGGGACGTACCTTGAAACCAGCCTGCTGCCATCGCGGCAGCCACCACATTTCGACAACCGCCGTGACCTCGGAGATCCCTTCCTCAAGGCAGAATTCCTGCATGGCGGCGAGAAGCCGACAATCGGTGCGGCCCGTGCGCCGCTCCTTCACCACGAAGTAGCGTGTCCACTCGAAGATGTCCGCAGCCTGCGGAATGCCGCGAGGGGCCAGGCCAGAAAACACTTCGCTGATCATGTGCGGCATCAAGGTCGGATAAAGCCGCTGTCCGCCGACCACGCGGCCTGCATCGATGGCGAGAAGATAGATGGCATGCTCGTTATCGTAAGCATCGACCTCCAACCCATCCGATTGCCTCAGGTCATTCCAGCCTCGTTCCTCCACGAAGATCTGGTGTCGAAGACGATGAAACTGCTGCAGGCTTTCTTCGTATAAGGCTCTGTTTTCTTGTGTCACGACATGGATGCAGGTCATGGCTGTCCCCCCTTATTTTCTGGGGACATTTCACTCGAACCATCCGTGAATGATATTGTAGAAAATTACAGGTAAGGCGCTCAGACCCGGATGAGCTTGTACTGCATGGCGCGGGCGACGGCCTGGGTTTTGTTGGTGGCATCCAGCTTCTGGCAGGCGCTCACGATATGCGCCGTCACCGTCCTCTCGGTGATGCCGAGAATTTCGCCCGTAACGGCGGCTGATTTCCCGGCTGCGGCCCACATCAGGGTTTCCCGTTCGCGCGGGGTCAGCAGATCTGCCCCGCGATGAGGCAGGGGCTTGAGGATTTGGCGGGCTCTCTCGAACGCGTACATGGCCATGAGGTGCAAGGCCGGCTTCGTCCGGGAGGACAGGTCGAGATCGACGCCGCTCATGGAAAAACAGGCCTCGTACCCGTTGATGCCATGAATGGGCAGGCAAAACCCATCCTTCATCCTGAAATCGGTGGCCCGATCCATGACCTCCGCCGAGCGCGGTTCCTTTTCCCGGTCGAAGGGCGCTTCGGACCATTCGAAAGGTTGAACCGTATTCCGGCAAAGGCGAATGACCGGGTCGACACGAACAAAGTCCTCTTTCACATAGATTTCGAACCATCCTAGGGGCCATTTCTTGAGAAGAACGACTTGATCAAAGCGTTCTCTCAAGCCTGGTAAGCCTGTGATGATGAAGTTTTCAAACCCGAATAGAGTAAAAGATCTAGCCATCTCGTCGATGACGTCATCAACTCCAGGGAGCCTGTCCAATCTCCCGATGAACTCGAAAGCTTCCGTTGCGTAATCAAAGCTCTGTCGAGACACCTGCGCCCCCGGAAATTTCTATCAACAGGTGTATATCATACTTTTGCTACCCAAGGTTTTGAAAGGGGTATATTCGTCCAAGCCTGACGGTAGTGGAAGGAGAGGCGGTTGCAGCAGAAGTCACCCAGCCCCATCGATAGGCATATCGGTACCCGGGTGCGGTCCAGGCGGATGATGCTTGGAATGAGCCAGGAGAGGCTGGCGGAGGCTCTGGGCCTGACCTTCCAGCAGGTTCAGAAATACGAAAAGGGCATCAATAGGGTCGGAGCGAGCCGCCTCCTCCAGATCGCCGGTGTTCTGGATGTCGGCATCGAGTTCTTCTTCGAAGGGGCGCCTGGGCTGCCGGCAGGAGGCTCTTCCAGCGACAGCATGATGTCCGAGTTCCTGACGAGTCCGGAGAGCGACCGTCTCGTTCGCAGCTTTTTGCGCCTGAAAGACGATGAGGCCCGCAAAAAGGTCGCCGATCTGGTCGATTGGTTGGCATCCGGCCGCTGACACGAGGTTTCCGACGGCCTTTGCCGTTCTCGGCGAAAGAGCCCTGCGCCCTGCGGAACCTGCCGCGCTTCTAATGGTTACTCCCCCACGATTAAGAGAGGTTGACCATGGGCGTGGGACAGCAGAACGGCAATAGACACCATGAGACAGGCAGCGAAGATTGGGACACCCTGAAAGGCGATGTCGGCGACATGGCCGGGGCAGCCGTCGAGCGCGGCCGTTATTTTATCGATTCAGCGCGCGAGCAGGCGACCGATTATGCTGGCCGCCGCAAGGATGACGTCGCGCAATCTGTCGCGGATTTCGCGACCTCTTTGCGCGAATCCACGCATTCCTTCGACGAGCGTCCGAACATTCGCGCCGTCGTGGACAGCGCAGCAGATGGCCTGGAGCAATTGGCGGATACGATCCGCGACAAGACTTTCGCAGACATCTTCAACGATTTCGAAGAGGTTGTCCGCCGTCGCCCGGCAACCGCGGCAGCGGTCTCGGTCGCGGTCGGTTTCCTGGCGGCGCGCTTCCTCAAGAGCACGGCCGAGGATCTGCGGCAGGACCGCATGACGCCGAGCGTCTCGCAGCCCAGCCGCAACCGGCAGCAGCAGGCGCAGCGTTCGCGTGCCCGAGCCGGGGCATGACGGAGAGTGGTCATGCAGGGCAATAATCAAACCATTCAGGGCCTCGTCGGTGAGGCCCTGCGCGAGTCTACGGATCTTGCACAGAAAGAGTTCACCCTCTTTCGCACGGAGATCTCTCAGAACATCCGCACCCTTTTCATAGGCCTTGCCATGGTGGTGGTTGCGGCAATCTTCGCAATCGCTGCCGTCATGCTTCTGACGGAATCGCTTGTTGAGTGGCTGGCGACGGTCGTGAATTCCGAGGCGCAGGCGGCTCTGATCGTCGGCGGCCTGATGGCGCTCATCGCAATCGGCCTCGGCCTTTATGGGCGTCACGCCATGTCGGCTTCGACGCTGACGCCGCAAAGAACCATGCGTTCGCTCAAGCGCGATGCGGAAGTTCTCTCCGAGAGAGGTGCATGATGACGCAGAGCCTTCAGGATCTGGAGAAGGACATCGAGCAGAGCCGCGCGCAGCTCGATCGCACCATCGACCAACTCCAGAACAAGATGACCGTCTCAGGGGTCGTCGACGACATGCTGGGAACCGCTCGGACGAGCGAATACGGTCCGCTCTATGACCGGGTTCTCGAAACCGTGCGCCGCAATCCCGTTCCTGTGATGCTGATCGCAGCCGGTCTCGGGCTTCTCGCCTACCGGCTGGGGCGTCCGGCGCGCCGGCGCCCGACTCGGCTCATCGCAGCGGACGAGGATTTCATCACCGAAGAGGATCTCGATCAGGTTCTCATGGGCGAGCCGGGCGACATGCGCCTCTATGAGCCAGGGGCAGCGCCGCTGGAGCAGACCGACGGCATGTTCGATCGCCGCAGAATGAACTCCCGCATTTGATTTTTTAAAGAACAGGAGCTTTTCATGGCCAATACGAAGAACGAAGGCGGCAAGTCGCCGAATGACAAGCAGAACGAGACCGGCTCCGGCAAGGTTTCCGCTGGCACGTCCGTGGGCAATATCGGTGAGCCGCCCATGCCGCATGCGCATGATGACAAGAAGGCTGCACAGAGTTCGACGCTTGCCTCTCATACCTCCCATCCTCTTGGCGGCAACCAGGGTGGCGACAGGTCCAAAGGCGGCTCTTCGTCCGATACGTTGCAGGATCAAGCGGGCTCGATGGCGGAGAAGGCTCAGCAGATGGCAGGCGATATGCGCCATCGCGCCGAGGATGCTTATGAAGATGCCTCCGAATGGGCGCGCGACACCTACGAGCGCGCATCCGAATGGGCGTCGGACGCCTATGAGGGACAGCGCCGCCGTGTCCGTCACGCCGGTGGCCGTTCAGCCAAGGCATTCGGCAATGTCCGTGGCGGCATGCAGAACTACGTCTCCGAGAATCCGATGGTCGTCGGCCTTGTCGGTCTTGCCGCAGGCTTGCTCCTTGGCGCCCTCCTGCCGCGGACGCGCCACGAGAACGAGTTCTTTGGTGAATGGGCCGATGAGGTCCGCAACCAGGGAATGCGTTATGCGCGAGACGCGGCGAGCCGTGGCCGTGAATACGTAGAGGAAGCCTTCAGCGGCGATGAGGCGCAGTTCAGCCGTCATGAAAGCGAGTTCGGCTCTGACCGCCGCGACGCAAACCGTCACTGAGCAGTCCTTACAGTCGATAAAAAACGCCGGCTCAATGCCGGCGTTTTTTATTGCGCGCTTCTGATAAGCCGCGCCAGAAATGGCAACGGCCACGGCGAAATCATGCGCGTACATCCGGCGTCATGATATCGGCAACGTGACCGTATCTGGCCGCGCCAGGGCGCTACCAGGTTGATGCTGAGATGGGTTGCCCCTTTCCGCATTTCAAGAGCTTGAGGGTAGCAAAGTTTAACCATGCGGCCTTGAAACCCGTGGAGTTGCAGGCAAAGGCTGGAACCTCGCATCCATGAAGCCGTTGCTCATGAAGGTTCGGGATAGGGTTGCGTTTCAGCTGTATAAATTTGGCTTTAAGAAGCGGTCCGATTGAAGCGAGCGGAGCTTTAGTGTGCGTATTCTGATTTTGGAAGATGATCCATTTATTGCCTCCGACCTCCAGACCATCCTGGAAGACGAGGGTCACGAGATCGTCGGCGTTTTCAATTCGATTGATGAAACCTACGACCACATCGAGGATGAGTTCGACTATGCACTCCTCGATATCGACGTGGTCGGCGGCAAGAGCTTCGGTGTCGCCAACGCGCTGACCGAGCGGCGCATTCCCTTTGCCTTCGTGTCGGCCTCGCATCCAGGCGATCTGCCGCATTCGTTGCGGGAGGCGGCTTTCATCCCAAAACCTTTCGAGGAACGAGCCATCCTGCGGTCGATTGACGCGATGTCTTCCCGCTCGTATTCATGCTGAGATGCTGACGCTGGAGGGCGCGCGCATCTCGAATATGCCGGATCAACGACATCAACGACTTGGCTTCTGCTGCAAATTCCTGCCTGAAGACGGAAGTTCTGAAACCTCGCGACAGATGAACACGAGCACGGTGACGATGGCTTATCTCAGCCGTCTGAATCCGCAGGCTGCTTACGATAAGCTGTTCTCCGTCGTGGCCCATAATCTCGAGGCCGCCACACGTCAGATCGGGCACGTGGCAAGTCGCCCGAAACTGGAGCGGCTGCACCGTCTCTCCAGCGATCTTTTGCCCGGCTATACGCATTCCAGCTGTCTGGAATTCTACCGCGATCGTGATCTGCGTCATCTCATCGAAAGCAGGCTGGCCGCTGCGGGTGAGCTTGCGCGTGAGCATGGAGTGCGTCTCAGCATGCATCCGGGACAGTTCTGCGTGATCGCATCCGCCAACGCATCAGCGGCCGAGAACGGAATTGCTGAGTTCGAGTATCATGCGGATGTGATGCGCATGATGGGATATGACGGCGGCTGGCATCCGCATGGCGCTCACATCAACATCCACGGTGGTGCGAAGGCGGTGGGCATCGATGGCATCCGGCAAGGTCTTGAGCGCTTGTCCGAAACTGCGCGCAACCTGATCACCATCGAGAACGACGAGGTGAGCTATGGCCTCGACGATCTGTTACCGCTGGCGGACGCGGTGCCGCTCGTTCTCGATCTGCATCATCATTGGATCAAGAGTGAAGGCGAGTATGTGGAGCCCGACGATTCCAGGATCGCGACGATCATTGCCTCCTGGCGGGACGTGCGGCCCTTGAGCCATATCAGTGTGTCCAGGGAGGATCTGCTGGCGGAGCACGACACCGGCGTGCTTCCCGACTTCGCGGCTCTTGTGAAGGCGGGGGTGAAGCCGAAGGACCTGCGCGGCCACTCGAACCTGATGTGGAACCTCCCCCTCAACGATCTCGTGGCGCGCCATCTGGCGTGGACGGATTTCGAGGTCGAGGCGAAACACAAGAACATCGCGTCCGAGGGTCTGGCCCGGCATGTGGAACGCTTCAGGGCCTGATCACCAACTGGTATGATTGAGGTATGGAACCAATCGCCAGCTTGAGCGTTCATGAGCAATTGTGCCTTTCTCCGAGTGCCTGATGCCTGAGCCGCAATCCACAGTTCTTCTGGTCGAGGACGAGCCTCTGATCCGCCTTTTCGTGGCGGAACTTCTCGAAGATTCCGGTTTCAAGGTGGTCGAGGCCGCTAATGCCACGGAAGCTCTCGTCCTGATGAAGGCGGGCCTCGACGTGAATGTTCTGCTCACCGACGTGGATATGCCCAACGGCTGCAACGGGTTCGAACTCGCTCATGCGGTTCATGAATCCTGGCCGGGGGCCGAAATTCTGATCATGTCGGGTCGGCAATGGCCGGCAGAGGGGGATTTGCCTCAGGGGGCGGCCTTCCTGGCCAAGCCTTGCCCGAACGAGGCAATCGTGTCCCATGTTCAATCGGCGGCGGAGCGGTCCAGAAGGCATCCCCGCTCCGGAAAAGGCATGCTTCTTCCCCAGGAAACGGCAAAAATCCTTCCTTTTCCGAAAACAGCCTAAATTCCTGAAGTCTATCTTGCTGTAGGCACGGAGCAGACATAAGCTCTGCCCGAATTGGCTTTCCATCGGGGACTGGGGTTTCAACCGGTCTCCGGATTATCCGACCAAGGAAAGGTCAATGAGCTTGCGGCACGATTAAGTAACATTGCTGCTGCCGAGCTTTCCCACTCTACTCCCGGAGGAATACATGCCGACCAAGACGACAGACGGAAAAGCCGGAGCGAAGAAGGCTGCTGCCGCTGGTTCCAAGCCCAATGCTCTTCAGAAGCCCCTGCAGCCGTCCAAGGAGCTGGCGGCCATCGTTGGCTCGAACCCGCTGCCGCGCGGCGAGGTGGTCAGCAAGATGTGGGAATACATCAAGAAGAACAACCTTCAGAACCCTGAGAACAAGCGCGAGATCATCGCCGACGACAAGCTGCAGCCGATCTTCGGCAAGCCGAAGGTGACCATGTTCGAGATGAACAAGCACCTTGCTCAGCACCTGAAATAAGACTCAGGTCTGTTTTGATTCAGGAATCCTGCCGCCACTGGACGAGCGGCAGGATTTCCGGCTTCTGGCCCGGCGCTCGCCTCCACGGATCGACCGCCCATTCCGTCCCGCTCTCGTCGACGATCACGGCGGAAAAATGCGGGTATCGTCCATCCAGAAAAAATCCACGTGATTCCGGCGGCTCGACCTGATGATGGGCGAGCAGGCCCTGTCCCTGAAGCACGAGCAGCAGGCTCGTCGTGTTCGCGGTTTCATCCAGGCAATCCATCTGGCCATGCACGCCTGACATTCCGGCGGGCGAGCCGGGGACGTCGCGCTTGCCGCCGATCGAGGCGGCCAGATAGGCCGTGTAGATGCTCACGACCTGCGAAAGGGCCTGCCTTTCCGCCTCCGCGGAGGCGCGGCCCCCTTTCAGGATGGCGCGAGCGCGGCCGAGCCAGCCGCCATCCACAGAAACCACCTGACGCCGCGAACAGCCATAACCATGGCAGGCGATGATCCGTGTTCCCTCGGGGCCAACGAAACCCTGACTCTTGAACCAGCTCAACGCCGCCTGCGAAGCGGAAGCGGAGGAGGGGAGAGAGAAGATCGCAACGACCACTGAAATGAAGAGTGGCATCGCTTTCATCATGGAGGTACCTATGGCCATGCTGACGGGATGCTTGAGCATTTAGGTCAGCCTGCCGCGTGGGCCATCCACTGCGCAGCTTCGTGACGCATATCATTCGAGGTATCCATGTCCCGCATCGTGTTCCTGAACGGCTCGTTCCTTCCTATTGAAGAGGCCAAGGTCCCCTTCATGGATCGAGGGTTTCTGTTCGGAGACGGTGTTTACGAGGGCATCGCCGTGCTCGACGGAAATCTCGTCGACAACGATGCGCATCTCGAGCGCCTCGAACGCTCGCTCGGTGAGGTGCGGATTCCCAATCCCTATTCGCGCGCGGAATGGACGCGCCTCGAAGAAGAGCTCGCGCGCCGCAACGGTATGACGGAAGGCTTCATCTATTTTCAGGTGACGCGCGGTGTGGCGGAACGCGATTTCATGTTCCCGGAAAACGCCGCTCCCACGGTCGCCATGTTCACGCAGGCCAAGGCCATCGTGAACGCGCCCGCGGCGGAGACGGGAATTGCCGTCGTCACCGTGCCGGATCAGCGCTGGAGCCGCCGCGACATCAAGTCGATCAACCTGCTGGCGCAGGTGCTCGCCAAGCAGGCGGCCAAGGAAGCCGGTGCGCAGGAAGCGTGGATGGTGCAGGACGGTTACGTGACGGAGGGCGGTTCTTCGAGCGGCTTCATCGTCACGAAGGAGGGACGCATCGTCGTGCGGCCGCTGTCGAATGCCATTCTGCCGGGCATCACGCGCAAGTCGCTTCTCGCTTTGTCGAAAGATGTCGGGATCGAACTCGAAGAGCGGATGTTCACCGTGGAGGAAGCATATGATGCCGCCGAGGCTTTCATGACGAGTGCATCCACCTTCGTGCTCCCCATCGTGACCATCGACGGACGCTCCATCTGCGATGGAAAACCGGGACCGGTCACGAAGAAGCTGCGCGAGATCTATATTCGGATGGCGTCCTCGCCGCGCATGGCTGCCGAGTAAGCGAAGCGGAACTGCCTTCGGGATCGCTCGTTGCCTTTCGAAAGGAGCGATCCATGAAGCGAATTCTGGTTCTGTCCCTCGCCATGGCAGGTGGGATCACCGCCGCCATGGCGCAAAATCCCGGCGTCCTGAACCAGCAGGCGCCGAACATGCCTCCATTGCAGCAGATGCCGCCTGAAAAGGTCGACCCGCAGGGGAATATCCCATCGCAGGATCCCCCATCGACCGGCTCTACGCTGAGCGACAAGCTGGAGAAATCAGACGGAGTTATCCGTCCGCCGGCAACGGCCACGCCTGACATGACAGTTCCGGCTCCCGTGCCCGATCCCAACACGACGCCGGTCATCCCGCCGCCGGGCAGCCCGGGTGGCAATCCCCAGGTCGAACCGAAGTAAGCCGTGGGTCTCAGGAGATAGCGGGGTCGGACAGGTTCTGCTTTCCCGTTGTCTTATTGCGCCGCTTGTTGTTGCGGCCGCTGCCATTGCCATTGCCGTTGCGCGGTGATGCGCTGCCATTCGCCTTCATCACCTTCGCGGCGACCTCGGAGATCTGGCGGCGCAACTCTTCGTCACTTGCCTTGGAGCTTTCCTGCAAGGTGAGGCGGCTTCGCGCTTCGTCGCGCTCGGCTTCGATCTCGCCGATACGCTGCTCCAGAATCCGGCTGCGCTCTTGCGCTGCGGCCAGCTCCTTCGCAAGGTCGGAGAGGCGCGCGCGCTCGTTCGACAATTCGGTGTGCCGCTCGTTGACTGCACGCTCGAAATCGTTGCCGCGTGCAGTCTGTGTCATCAGGCGAGTTTCGAGGTCCGAAATCGCGATGCGCTTGGCATCGATGTCACTGAGAGACGCCGTCAGGCGCTGATCGATGTCGGCGAATTCCGTTTCCAACCGCGCGAGCTTTTCCTGCGTGTGAAGCAGTTCCGTCTTGAACTTGGAACGGTCATTTTGTGTGACGTCCAGTTCCATGCGCGTGTTGGACAATTCGTTCAGCGTGGCGCGATGGGCATTCTCAAGAGCAGCCAGGGTCTCGCGTGCACTGGAGAGGTAGGTTCTGGTCTGGCCGAATTCATCCTCGACGGCTGCCAGTTTCGTCTGCGTTTCAGCAAGGGACGTTTCGAGCTGCGCGACGATTTTGTCGCGTTCGGTGAGAGTGCTTTCGAGCGCCTCGATCCGCACCGCACGGCGGCCCAACTCCTCCATGCTCTCATGCTTGGCGGCGAGAGCTTCCTCTGCCTTGCGCTCGATCTTGCGCTGCAGAACTGCGAACTCGGCGCGCAAGTGATCCTTCTCCGCCGTCAATTCGGAGATGGACATGGGAAACAGCGCCTCGGCCCTGCGGCGAGCCAAGCGCTCCGCGCGAGCATTGACGGCGGGAATGATAAGGAGCGCGACGAGGGTTGCAGCGACAAACCCCAGTGCGAAAATCATGATGGTTTCAACCACGCGGACGCCAACTCCATGGACCCGGCAGGAAGCCGGGATGAGACCGGATCGGTTATGCGCAGGCACTCTGCATCGTACCTGCGCAGCTTTCCAGACCAATCAGTCCTGGAAGCCCCGTTCTAGGGCAGCTTTATGCCGTTTCCACCGGCCGCGCGGAGAGAGGCGTCCTCATGTGCACATTTATCGGTTATCCCGGGGCTGCGGAGCAGAACCCGGAATCGCGTGACGAGAAGGGCGCAGATCCCCTCTCCCGGGCGGGAGAGGTATACCCGCGTCTTATCCTGCTCGCGATCCCGGATCGGCTGCGCCGTCCGGGATGACGCCCTCCGCCGTCATCACCGGCCTTGTGCCGGTGATCCCCGTCTTTTGCTGCAGCGGCTCTTCAGACGTGGATGGCCGGGACAAGCCCGGCCATGACGATGCGGGTTAATGTTCTTCTTTTGTTCTTGACTTTGGTCCTAACCTTGGCTATAAATGTTTCATCTTGGCTCAGAGAGGGGCGCGCTCGCGAGGCGTCGTGATTGTCGGAGCCGGGAGCGGTCCTGTGTCAGGCCTCGCAAGCCTGGCGGCGGGAGGCCCATCGTTGAAAGACACGGTGTCCGCCTAAAAGAACCGTGCGCGAGGAGCCGTCGGGTTCTTCACACACTCACACAAGCGAGCCAGACGCCTCCTCGCGCCTCCCTCGATCCCAAAACCTCGGAGCCATCAGCTCGCGAGGCCATTCCCGTTTGCTCTTTGACACGCGAAGAAGCCGAGAGAAGGCGGACCGGCAGCGTGATTTGTGCGGGGGATCCTAGAAAGGATTCCAGGTCGGCTCGGGCGTGAACTTCAGATAGCCCATATTGACGCCGAGACGCGCGCCGACGCCGGTGCGGATCGGAACCACGACCATCTGGTCGGCCGCCAGCGCCGTCATGCCGAAGCCACCGATGAAATAGGCCGAGCCGTCGATACCCACGAAGCGCTTATAGAGGGCATCGGTGAAGGGCATGTTGTAGACCAGCATCATGGTCCGGGAGCCTTCGCCGCCGAAATCGAAGCCTACGGACGGCCCCTGCCAGAAGATCTTGCGCTCGCCCGCGTTGCGGGTGAACAGCTTGCCCTCGCCATAGCGCAGGCCGCCGATGATGGCGCCGGAGGCTTCCTGGCCGAGGATATAGCCGTTGGGCTCACCCCAGCGGCGCACGGCCTCCTGAAGCGTGAGGGCAAGGCCACGGGAGGCCGAGCCGAAGAACTGATGGCCGGAATCGACGAGCTCGTTGGAATTGAAGGATTCGGGATTGCCCGGATTGTTCGCATAGGCCGGCTGATAGGTTTGCGCCCAGCCTTGAGAGGGGAGGGCGCCGGCAAGGGCGGCGAGGGCAACCGCGGCAACAAAGGAAATTCGGGAGCGCATGGGCTATCTCCTCGTATGAGACAGGGGACGATCCGGCTCTTTCAGCACGGATGGCTTCTATCGAACCCCGATTTTACGAGCATCAACCCTAACAATCTCTGTACGGACGGTGCTTTGGTGCCGCAGGGGTAGGGCGGTTGCGATCTCAGGCCGCAGCCGCCGGCAGGTCGAGCTTGGGCGCAAGCGACGTATCCCCCATGGCGGCGAAGGGGCCGTTGCGATAGCCCCGCACCTCGTGGCCATAGGTGAGCGGAACGCCGCCGGGGCCGACGACGCTGCCGCCCGCGCAACAGAGCACATGGTCTCCCGCCGCCGTGTCCCATTCCATGGTCGCCCCGCAGCGCACATAGATATCGGCCTCGCCCGAGGCGATCAGGCAGAATTTCAGGGCCGAGGAGGTCATGCGCCTCGTGCCGATGGACAGCACCGAGAGGCAGGCCTCCGTCGCGAAGTCCCCATGGCGGCGGCTGACGAGGGCGACGAGGCCGTCCTCGGGGGCACTGCGAACCTTGATGTCCTGCCAATCGAACGCATCGCTGCCGGGTTCGGGCATCGGGCTCATCCGGGCTCTTGTGCCTGCGATCCAGACCTTGCCCAGGGCTGGGCCCGCAACCGCTGCTGCCAGGGGGCGGTTTCCCTGGATCAGGGCGATGTTGACGCTGTATTCCCCGGTGCCGTGAATGAAGTCGCCCGTGCCGTCGAGAGGGTCTACCAGGAAGAAGAGCTTACCCGCATGAGCCGTGCTCGCCGTTTCCTCGGCCACGACGGGAACTCCGGGCCAGGCTTCGTGCAAGTGGCGGATGATCAGCTCTTCCGCCGCCAGATCGGCCGCCGTGCTCGGGCTTCCATCGTCCTTGATGCGTTTGTCGATCAACGCATTTTCCATGCCCCGCAGAAGATGCGCGGCCTCGGAAGCGATGGACGCAAGCCTGAGGGCGATATCATCAGGATGAGTGTCGGCGAGACGCATCATGGGACTGTGCCTGTTCTCGAAAGACCTGTCGATCACTTTTGCCTGCTTTCCAAAGAACTCGTAGCCGGGTATCCGGTTCACGTTCTCTTTCCTGTTTGGCTGTATTCGTGAAACCCGAAATCCAGGATTTCATGAATCCTACGCTGAACTTACGGTCCCTCCGGAGCCCTTATGGCCACCATCTCTCTTGATTCGCTCGACCTTGCCGCCCTTCTTTGCTCTCGCGTCTGCCACGACGTGATTTCGCCGGTCGGCGCGATCGTCAACGGGCTCGAGGTTCTCGAGGACGACAGCGATGCCTCCATGCGGGAATTCGCTCTCGACCTGATCCAGAAGAGCGCCCGCCAGGCTTCCGCTCGCCTCCAGTTCGCCCGCCTCGCCTTCGGCGCGGCAGGCTCGGCCGGTGCCTCCATCGATCTGGGCGATGCGGAGCAGGTGGCGCGGGGCCTCTTCCTCGACGACAAGATCAGCTTCTCCTGGTCCTCGCCGCGCCTTCTGTTTCCCAAGAACAGAGTCAAGCTGCTCCTCAACCTGATCATGATCGCCATCACCGCCATTCCGCGCGGCGGCGCGATTGCCGTGACGGTGACGGGCGATGCGGATGCTTGCGAGTTCACCATCAAGTCCAAGGGCCTGAACGCCCGCATTCCGGCGCATTCGCAGGAACTGCTCGCGGGCCATTCGGAGACCGGCACGGTCGATGCCCATGGCATCCAGATCTATTACGCCGGCATGGTGGCCCGTGAATCGAACATGAGCATCGCCTTCAGTATCGACGGCGATGAGGTCACGATCAGGTCGGTGACGGCATAAGCGTCCTCGCGGCTTCTTCCGCGAGCCAGGCGCAGAAAGCCTGCGCCTTGCGGTTTCTCCGGGGACGACGCACGGCGACATAACTCATGGTGCTGGGAATGAATCCGAAAGGCGCGACGAGACGTTGCGCCTGAAGATCGTCGATCACGAGTTGTCCTGGCGCAATGCAAACGCCGAGACCCGCTGTCGCTGCCTCCAGCATGTAGTAGAAGTGCTCGTAATCGGCTCCTGGAAGGTTTGACGATCTAAGCCATCCTATTCGCGCTGCCCAATCATCCCATGCATGGCGCCGCGTGCTCGTGTGAAGGAGCGGTGCGCATTCCAAGTCGTGCGGCTGCTTCAGGTTCAATCGGCTCGCAAGTGCGGGTGAGAGAACCGGGCCGACATATTCCGGAAAGAGCGTCGTGAGCGGCGCCTCCGGCGGTATCGGAAAATCCGTCAGGCGGATTGCGATCTCATAGCGCTCGCGCGTGAAATCGATGGGCGCGTACGAAGCCGACAGGCGCACCTCGATGCCGGGGTGCTCATTCTGAAAACGATGAAGGCGTGGAATGAGCCAGCGCATGATGAAGGTGCCGGGGCATGACACATCGAGCGTGCCGTCCTCCTCGTCGGCCACCGCGCGAACGCCAGCCTCCAGATGATCGAGCCCGACAGTCAGATGGGACAGAAGCGTCTGGCCGACCTCCGTCAGACGCAACGCGTTCTTCGGCCCCTCGAAGAGGCGTATGCCCAACGTTTCTTCCAGATGACGCACATGACGGCTGACGGCACTGTGGGTAACCAACAGTTCTTCTGCCGCCAGTGTCATGCGGCCCAGCCGGGCGGCCGCCTCGAAGGCGACAAGAGCATTCAGAGAGGGGAGGCGGCGTCGGCTCATGTGAGAAAAAGGCACAATCTTCGTTCGATGATCTCGATTATCAAACGCCTGGATCGATGAAACAAGGGTGCATGACCTTGAATGGGCACGATGCTCACGTGCCTGCCCGGACGATCCAGGAGAATGAAGTGGAAACCGCCGTCTTTCTCGCCATTCTCGTGGCGGGCTTCATGCATGCGGGCTGGAATGCCCTGATAAAGGTCGGTCTCGACCGGTTTTCCTCGCTGCTGCTGATCGTCCTGGTTCAGATGGCGCTCAGCCTCATCCTGCTGCCGTTCTTCGCGTTTCCCGTTATGGCCTCATGGCCCTGGATTCTGGCTTCCGCGATCATTCACACGGCCTACAAGCTGTCGCTGATCAGCGCTTATGAACATGGCGACCTTTCCCAGGTCTACCCTCTCGCCCGAGGCAGCGCTCCTCTCATCGTGGCCCTTGCGAGCGTGCCGCTGCTCGGCGAGTCGCTGCCTCCCTCAAAGATGCTGGCCATTGCATCCATCGGGCTCGGCGTCTGCCTCATGTCTTTGAGAGGCGGAGTGAACGGGCGCATGCCGGCGAAGGCGTTCGGACTGGCGCTCGTGACAGCGGGTTGCACTGCCTCTTACACGCTCGTCGATGGTGTCGGTGCGCGTCTGTCGGAATCCGCATCGGGTTTCATTCTCGTGACCACGCTCATCGACGGTGTCTTCACCTGTGCCTATTCATTGGCGAAACGTGGTCCTAAGGCTTTCATCAAGGTCGTGCCTGCATGGCGCAGCGGCGTTATCGCGGGCACCATGTCGCTTGCATCCTACTGGATTGCCATTTGGGCCTTCACGAAAGCTCCCATCGCTCTCGTCGCGGCCCTGCGCGAGACAAGCGTGTTGATGGCGTTGCTGATCGCCGTCATCTTTTTGAAGGAACGCACTGGGCCCAGCCGCATCGCTGCTGCATCCTTGATTACCGGCGGAGTAGTTCTGATGCGCTTATGAAGCGAGTGACACGCTCAATAAAAAAGCCCGGCA
Organism: Microvirga sp. ACRRW; assembly: GCF_022346925.1. Taxonomy (GTDB): domain Bacteria; phylum Pseudomonadota; class Alphaproteobacteria; order Rhizobiales; family Beijerinckiaceae; genus Microvirga. The sequence goes on along the minus strand of NZ_JAKRNJ010000001.1, from coordinate 731,226 downwards.
TTCGGCCGGGCTTTTTGTTCCGTTCGTGTTTCGCTTAAACAGCAACGCGCACATCGGACTCGTTCGGCTCGCGCAGCACGTAGCCACGGCCCCAGACGGTCTCGATGTAGTTCTTGCCCTGCGATGCGTTGGCGAGCTTCTTGCGCAGCTTGCAGATGAAGACGTCGATGATCTTCAGTTCCGGCTCGTCCATCCCGCCATAGAGATGATTGAGGAACATCTCCTTGGTGAGCGTGGTGCCCTTGCGCAGCGAGAGCAGCTCCAGCATCTGATATTCCTTGCCGGTCAGATGCACGCGAGCGCCGCCCACTTCGACGGTCTTGGTGTCGAGGTTCACGACAAGATCGCCGGTGGTAATCACGGATTGCGCATGGCCCTTCGAGCGGCGCACGATGGCGTGAATGCGGGCGACCATCTCGTCCTTATGGAAAGGCTTCGTGAGATAGTCGTCGGCACCGAAGCCGAGACCCTTCACCTTGTCCTCGATGCCGGCCATGCCGGAGAGAATCAGGATCGGCGTCTTGACCTTCGCGACGCGCAGCGTGCGCAGAACCTCATAACCCGACATGTCGGGAAGGTTCAGGTCGAGAAGGATGATATCGTAGTCGTACAACTTGCCGAGGTCGATGCCCTCTTCGCCGAGATCCGTCGTATAGATATTGAAGTTCTCGGACTTCAGCATCAGTTCGATGCTTTGCGCAGTTGCGCTGTCGTCTTCGATGAGAAGTATGCGCATTTTTATTCCCCAGCCCTTGCCCTGGAGCTTGCGTGTAGCTTGTGGCTACCCATCCACCACCGGGCCAGCGGTGGATGCCCTTTTGCACTGATTCGTGACGCTAGTTCGGAATGGTTAACAAACCCTGATTCATGCATGCAAGCGCTTAACGACTTGGGCGTGCCAATCTCTCGTTCAAGGCGCTCAGCCTGTGGATTCAAGGTGACCATAGGGAACCTCGCCATGCCATCCAAAATCGTTGCAAACGAAGGATTTCGTCTGCGATCGCCCGCGGCTCTTGCGATGCGGCAGGCGTGACGGCAGCAGTGTTAACGAAATCGGTAAACGAAAGGTTGACGAAAGCCTGGCGCAAGCCTCGCGGCCTGCCTGAAGGCCGTGCGGGGGCGCTAGTGATTTGTCCTTCCACGGTTTTTCGTTCGCCGTGGTAAGGAAGAGTCAACTTCCATGCGCGATGATGTCTCATGCCTCAAGGATAACTGAGCGATCCGGCGGGTACCTGAAACAGCGACGTGTGGAGTTGAATCAAGATGAAGTCGCGGGATACGCTCATCCGCCTCAAGCGCTTTCAAGTCGACGAGAAACGTCGGAGGGTGGCGCAGATCGAGATGATGATCGCCGAGTTCGACCGCATGGCGGCTGACCTTGACCGGGAAATCGCAGCGGAAGAGCACAAGGCCGGGATCTCCGATCCGAACCATTTCGCCTATCCGACCTATGCTCGCGCCGCGGCCCAGCGGCGGGACAACCTTCGCATGTCGGCTCAGAACCTTCACACTCAGCTCGATGACGCCAAGGCCGAGCTCGGTGAGGCCTTCGAGGAACTGAAGAGGGCCGAGAGCTTGGAGGACCGGGAGCGCGCCACCGAGCGGGCACTGGATCCGGCCATCAGCCAGATGGGTCAGGTCCGCGCCATGCGCGCAACCGCCTGATCCGTTTCAACTACGCAATTGAAAAGGACGCGCCGCAGCCCGGCGCGTCCTTTTCCTTTTTAGGGTTCAGCCGAGCACCGGGACCTGGGGTGCGCATTCTCGCGGCAGGAGGCCTTGGAGCCTTGGATCGTCCGCCACCTCGATAGCGCGTCGATAAGGAGTGAAGCCCGAGCGTATATAGAAGGCGAGCGCCGCCGGGTGATCCAGGCTGCAGGTATGAACGAAGAAGCGGTCGATCGGTTGAGCGAAGGCCCGGCGGATTGCCTCGCTCATGAGAAAACGCCCGGCGCCCTTTCCGATGATCCCGGGCACGAGGCCGAGAAAGGCCAGCTCGACTTCTCCTCCAGACCGGAAGTCGAGTTCCAGGAGGCCGATGTCGTTTTGCCCGTCATTCAGGGCATAGGCCTCGACCTTCGGATTGCTGAGAATGCCGGCGAGCTCCTCGTCGGGCATGACCACCCGGCTGAACCACAGCCAGGGTTCGCCGATCCGGCGATAAAGAGTTCTGTACCGGTCGCGATCGTTGCCGAGGGGCTGGAGCGACCAATCCCCTTGAGCCTCCATCGGCGAGGATGGGGGAGGGGAGCGCATCTCCAGATAGGTGACGATGGACGCGATCTTTCCAGGTGGCAGATCCGTATATCCGTCGAGGTTCAGCGCCGTCTGAGATTTCGTCATGAGCCCGCCTTTCGATCCGACAACCAAGCTCTCGCTGTGTCACGGGTTCGGGCGGAGAGCAACTCTGCGTGAACCGCCTTTGGAGGTCACCTGGCGCGCGTGCCGCATTGGACGTTATGTCCGGTCGGCCGGGAGCCGTTTTCTCTTGCAGATCGAACGGATTATGGGCACAGAAGAAGGAACCAAGGAGCGCGACCGTCTCGATGAAGAAAGTGCGTGAGTTCATCTGGCCCGTCATCGGGCTTGTCGCGGTCGTCGTTTCGGTCTGGCTTCTCTATCGCGAACTGCGTGGCATGTCTCTGGATGATGTCTGGGACAGCCTGACAGCGGTGCCAACCCATCGTTATGCCTTGGCCGGCCTGTCGACGCTCGTCGCCTATGCTGCTCTCGCCTGGTATGATCGCATCGCGCTGCTCCATCTCGGCGTACGTCACATCTCGTGGCTGTTCGTGTCGGTGACGTCGTTCACGACTTATGCCTTGTCCCACAATATCGGCGCCTCGGTCTTCTCGGGCGCTGTCGTGCGCTACCGGGCCTACACGTCCAAGGGGCTGAGCGCGCCGCAGATCGCCGTGCTCGTTGCTCTCTGCTCCTTCACCTTCGGACTTGGCACAATCCTGCTTGGCGGCGTGGCGCTTACCGTCAACCCGACACTCCTCCATCGCCTTGAGGACCTGCTGCCTACCGCGCTGACCAATCCGGCCACGGCCCGGGGCGTGGGCCTGCTGCTTCTAGCCTTCATCGCGTTGTATGTGGTGGGCTCCATCCTGCATCTTCGACCGCTGGTGATCCGTAAGGCCAAGCTCGAATATCCGCGCCCCGCCATCATGGTGCGGCAGCTGATTGCCGCTCCGCTCGAGTTGCTGGGGGCCGCCGGCATCATCTATTTCGTGCTTCCCAGCCACCTCGAACCGAGCTTCATGGTGGTGCTCGCCGTGTTCCTGGCCTCGTTCTCGGCGGCTCTTGTGAGCCATGCCCCGGGAGGTCTTGGCGTGTTTGAGCTGGTGTTCCTCACGGCCATGCCGGATATCCCGAAGGCGGACGTGCTTGCGGCACTCATCATCTTCCGCCTGTTCTATCTGCTGATCCCCTTCGGCATGTCGCTGGTGGTCGTGCTGCTCTTCGAGCGGGCAAGGCTGGCGCAGGCCTGGCGTGCCCGAGGCGTGGTGGACAGCAGCACGGTGCCGCCACCGCCGCTCTCTTCATCTGATCAGTAGGCGCTTTGGATCGCGAATGAACCGGGCTTAAGCCGCGATGGCCGATTTCTGGCCCGGCTCCGGCACGGAAACTCCGGCTTCCATATACTCATTCAGCTTGTTGCGCAGGGTGCGGATCGAGATGCCGAGGATGCGAGCCGCGTGGGTCCTGTTGCCGAAACAATAGGCGAGGGTGTCCAGGATCAGGTGGCGCTCCACATCGGCAATCGTGTGCCCCACCAGGATGCGCCGAAGCGCATCGACTGTCTGATCGGCAACGGAGGATGGCGGAAGAGCCGCATTCGATGAGGCGAGAGCCTGCTGTTCCGGCATATCCTGAGCGCTGAGCACGATTCGTACCTATCCATGTAGAGGGTAAGGATTTATGCCCATTCTATGGTTAGGAAGACCTTAACAGCCGAGCTGCCGACTGCATGATTTTGGGTGGTCCAACGAAAAAGGCGCCGCTTCATGAAAGCAGCGCCTCGTCCTGGATCGGTTAGAGCCTAAGGCATTACTGGCGGTACTGTTGAATCCGGGTCGTCCGCAGGCCGGCGAGGCCGTGTTGGTCGATGGACAGCTGCCAGCTGAGGAATTCCTCCGTGGTCAGCGTATAGCGCTGACAGGCTTCCTCGAGGCTTAAGAGACCGCCACGAACGGCGGCAACGACTTCGGCCTTACGGCGGATGACCCAGCGACGAGTGCTGGAAGGAGGCAGGTCGGCAATCGTCAGGGGACTGCCGTCGGGCCCTATGACATACTTGACCCTAGGGCGGTGGGGTTCGGTCATGATACGCTCACACAAAAATTCAACGACCTTTGACAGGCTCGAACCTAACGGGTGGGGCTTAATGTTTTCCTAAGCCCGTCCAGGCGGTTACGAGAGCGCCTAACCTTAGCCATAAACGTTAACACCGGCTTATTGCGGCACGTTTCTCTTTAAGAATTCACCGGCCATCGCTATAGAAGGGCTTTGGCCCCTCCCGTGCGCCGCCTTGAACGGCGCCTCTGGATGGAACGATGCTCAACTCACTCGATCTACCCAAGTCTCCCGCTGAGACCCGCGTCGTGGTTGCGATGTCGGGCGGCGTGGATTCCTCAGTCGTGGCGGCTCTTCTCAAGCAGGAGGGCTATGACGTCATCGGCATTACGCTTCAGCTCTACGATCACGGCGAGGCCGCGCACCGTAAGGGCGCCTGCTGCGCGGGCCAGGACATCTACGATGCCCGCCGCGTGGCCGAGGCGATCGGCATTCCGCATTACGTGCTCGATTACGAAGAGCGCTTCCGCAAGGCCGTGATCGATCGCTTCACCCAGAGCTATCTGGCCGGCGAGACGCCGATTCCTTGCGTCGAGTGCAACCGCTCCATCAAGTTCCGGGATCTTCTGGAGACCGCCAGGGAACTCGGCGCCGATATCTTGGCCACCGGCCATTACGTGGCAAGCCGCCGTCTGCCCGATGGGCGGCGCGCCCTCCACCGTGCGGCCGATCCGGACCGGGACCAGAGCTATTTCCTCTATGCGACGACGCCCGAGCAACTCGACATCCTGCGCTTCCCGCTGGGGGAACTGCCGAAGGAAAAGACCCGCGACTACGCTCGTCAGTTCGGCCTCGCCATCGCCGAGAAGGCCGACAGCCAGGACATCTGTTTCGTCACCCAAGGCCGCTACAGCGATGTGATCGAGCGCCTGAAGCCCGGCGCCGTCGCGGGCGGCGAGATCGTCCATGTGGATGGCCGCGTGCTCGGCCGCCACGAGGGTATCATCCATTACACCGTGGGGCAGCGGAAGGGCTTGGGCCTCTCAGTGGGGGAGCCCCTTTATGTGGTGCGCCTCGACGCTAAGGAGGCTCGCGTCGTGGTAGGGCCCCGCGAAGCCTTGGCGACCAAGCTGATCCGCATCACGGACGTCAACTGGCTCGGCGATGTGCCGTTGGAAACCTTGGGCGAGAAGGGGATGGAGGTGGCCGTGCGGGTCCGTTCCACCCGCGAGCCCCGGCCGGCTATCTTACGATCCACAGGAACTGACACTATTGTCGAGCTGTTATCGGCCGAAGATGGGGTGTCTCCCGGTCAAGCCTGTGTCATTTATGAGAGCGATACTCCGCGGGCCCGAGTGCTTGGCGGAGGTACCATTGCCCGCACTGTCGCCGAAGCCGCTTCCGCTGCGGCCTGAAGCGCCCTCTGAAGGTATCTGTATGACGGATGGAGCGACCACGGCCCTGATGCGCAAAGCCTATGCGCGTTGGGCGCCGATCTATGACTTGGTTTACGACAAGCTGACCGAGCCCGCCGCCCGGGCCGCCGTGAATGCGGCTGTCGCCTGCGGCCCCAAGGTTCTGGAGGCCGGCGTCGGCACCGGCCTGTCCCTGGGCTATTACCCCAGGCATGCCGAGGTTTATGGGGTCGATCTCTCCGAGGACATGCTGCGCCGGGCGCAGGAGAAGGTCGACAAGCGCGGCCTTTCCCATGTGAAGAGCCTGCAGGTCATGGACGTGACCCGTCTCGGTTTCCCCGACGCGACATTCGATGCGGTCACAGCCCAGTTCATCATCACCCTTGTGCCGGAGCCCGAAGTGGCCCTGTCGGAGTTCGCCCGTGTGCTGAAGCCCGGCGGCGAGATCGTTCTCGCCAATCACTGGGGCCAGCCCTCGGGGCCTGTCGCTGCCCTGGAGGAGATGGCGGCCCCGCTCGCCAAGGCCATTGGCTGGAGTTCCTCGTTCAAGGCGGCGAGAGTGGAGGATTGGGCCCGAAGCACCGGAACAATGGAGGTGGTCGAGCTGCGATCACTCTTCCCGGCAGGGTTCTTCAAACTCATGAGAATCAAGAAGCGGGCTTGAGGCCCGCTTTTCTTTTGGCGCAGCCCTTTAAAACCCCGCCGAGGTGACTTCCGGTCCCTGCGCCCTATGTAAAGTCTTACAAGTTCCTGTAAGCATTCACGAAAGCCATTCCCATGCGTCTTTTCATGTTCACCTCTCAGGCCAAGGAAGACCTGCATGCCTTTGCAGGAGACGAAGCTGGCAGCAAGTTGCCCACCAAGTACGGCCCCTGGGGACTGACGGGCACCCTCAACTCCCGTGAGGCTCCCCCGCACAAGTTCTCCCGCCGCACCATCGAGCAGGCGATCTCCACGGAAGGCTTTCAGCTCTGGCGCATGAAAGCTAAGGGGTAGCGCTTCCTTCGAGGAGGGGGGAACGAGTGCGCTTGACGGCGGCATCGCCGGTATAGAGCTGGCGAACGCCGCTCTCGTTTGCGGCTTGAAAAGAAACCGCCACAAATTCGTCGGCAGGCTCAGCCTCTTTCTTGACACTGGGGCCTAATCTTCCCTATATCGCGCATGCCTGACGCGGGGTTCGCCCCAGCGGCCTGGGGCGGAGTAGCTCAGTTGGTCAGAGCAGAGGAATCATAATCCTTGTGTCGGGGGTTCAAATCCCTCCTCCGCTACCATTGCTCCCCACACACTTTCTGTGGAGGTGCCTAGTTCCCGGAAAGCACCCGTCAAAGCGTCTAGACGCCCAACAATCTGTAGTGTCCTGTCCGAGTTGACTACGACGTTCTCGATTAGTTCACGTATGATCATTAGATCAGGATCGTTAGCCTGAGCGCCGTGCTCCAGAAATGGTTGAAGCCTCACCAGAATATCGAGGTGCCGCTTAACCAGGGTTGGGTGCGGCTCGATCTTTAAATCTGGGGCTTCTTCCTTCAGGACTTCGAGCTTGGCCTCAAATTGATCCCGCTCCGCCGCAGCCTCTTTAATCCTATTGTCCAGCACACGCATGTCGCCTTGGCCTTCGACCATCATATCGGTGAGGCGATTAATTGTACGATGAAGCTCTCCAAGCCGCCGCTCAACCCTGGAACGCTCACTTAGGGACGCCCCAATGAGCCGCCGACGCTCCTTCTGGTACTCATCGACGAATCTCTGGATACGCTTGGGCTCTTGCAAGGCGTTCCGGAGCAGCGCCAGAACTTCTTGTTCAAGAGTGTCGAGGTAGTGGGTCTTAGGGGCCGGGCAGGTTCCGGACTCAGCATGATTGGTACAGCGGATGCGTACACGACCTGTCCGGTCCTTCCCCAGGATTGACATGCCGCCCCCGCAGGCTCCGCACCGGAGTTTTCCTGAAAGCAACCGCTTGGGAGCCCGCGTAAAGCCGTTCACTGCCTGCTTGCGAGCTTTCGCTTCGATAATAGCTTGGGCCTTGTTGAATACCTCGACCGAAACGATGGCTGGTATGCTGCCATTAGCAATTACCTGCTCGTTCAAGTGGTTGGCGCGTGAGATGCGTTTCCCCGACCGATCATCGAGAAGCATCCGGTTCTTATTCCAAACGAGCCGCCCGATGTATTTCTCGTTCCGAAGAATGCCGCAGCCCCGCTGCCCATTGCCGTTGATTGTGGAGGCGTTCCATTGCTTGCCACGGGGCGGAGGGACATTGTCCTCGTTTAGACCGTAAGCAATCTGGCGAGGTGTTCTCCCACTAATGAACTCGTCGAAGATGCGGCGGATGAATTTTGCCTCAGGCTCGTAGATTTCGAGCATGCCCGTGTGGGAAACTCCTTCGGCAAATTTCGGGACGCGGTAGCCATAGGCTCTCCCTCCCATGTTCTTGCCAGTGGCAGCTTTCGGCTCCATGCCGCGTTTTACCATTTTGGCAGTCTCTTCACGCTGCATTTGAGCGACAAGCCCGAGGACACCAATTTGGACGGTATCCACTCGGCCTCCGCTATTCACGGCCCAAATCTCTATGCCGAGGAATTTCAGTCTGTCGGCAATGAGATTCATATCGCGCATCGAGCGCGACAAGCGAGAAAGGCTTTCTACAACGATGTAGTCGAATTCCTTGTTCTCCGCTGCCTTGAGCAGTTTCTGGATGCCGGGACGAGCCGCAATTGTAGCCCCAGAGATGCCCCGATCCTCGTAGGTGTTAACGACATCGATTCCTTTATCATTGATGAATTTCCGGCAGAGTCGAAACTGGTCCTCAACCGACTCATCGTGCTGATAATTAGTGGAAAACCGACCATAAAGAACGCCCCGCTTCATTGCTGTTGCACCTCCGGCATAGAGCCCTCGCTCAATGCATTATCATGATCCTCACGGGCCAGTTGGCGAGCAAGGGCGAGAGTGAAGCGGTCGAGAATTTCATCTACAGCTAGCTGGTCGTCAGACGCAGCCTGTCCATGGCTGATCGAACCGAATTCCGTCTCAGATTGGGTGCTTATAACTGAAGTGATCTGTTGTTGGGTTGCCCGGCTGCAATTGCCGGAGTTGGTCATTGTCACTGAAGAACTCAGGAGTCCGTCCAATAATATGGACGACCGGGAGAGCCCCGGATTACGCAAGGAGGTGGTCCGCAGGATTCTGACTGCGGGTTTCCAGTGCGATGCGGCTACCCTGCCAGAGCACGCCCTGGAATGTCGAAATTAAAATTCAGCGACAATGAGATGGGGCTCTCTAAAAAAAATAATGACAGCCAAGAATACGCCTCTCTATCAAAGAGCAGCCATTAGGCTGATTATTTTTAGAGAGCCATTTAATGATCAAAAGTATTATTGATAATGAAATTAAGGAAAATACATCGAATCACTCGGCGAATCAGACGACTCGTTTGTATATAGACCTTGTCAAAGCTGCAAATCGCAGTCTGATTCGCCCAATTATTGGAATGGAATCAGGGTATCATCTTGGGTTCGGACGATGGATAGGGCAGACAATACTTGGCGATCCTGAAACGCCTCCTTTTGTCTTTGAGCGCCCCAATTTTGATTTTGGCTATCACTTTGACATCACTCATGCCGACTGGATTGGGAGGGATGGATACTCTCGCAGCCTTAACCAGGGCCACGACCTTATTCGACAGAGAAAGTTCTTCCTCCCCCAGGAGTTGTGCGCATATGTCTTTCACTGCACCGAGGACGGCCTCGATTTCGAGCGGACCTACTGTGCCCTGCTCCATGAAACAGAGGATGGGATCAAGGGTAGCGTCTTCATCCGGCAAGAGGCTCCCAGTGGGCCATTTCAATCCTGGCTGCTGGATGCCGCTTCGTTCCACATCGGCACGGATGGAGCAGTTACCTATACCTATCGCATCCCTCGCCCCTTCCTGTCCGACGAGGTCATCCAGGCATTGAAAGCCCGTAATGATAAGACAATCGATGATATGATCGTGGCGACGATGCTGCTCGCCTCGCGCTCAAACGCTATCGAGGTAAGCTCTAAGCGGAGCTTCAAAGTTGACCGATACAACAGCAGGAGGAAGCTCGGGCAGCAAAAGCTCGACGCACCTTGCATCGTGAAGATCAACCGCGATTTACTTGTAGCCGAAGCGGCTAGAGTGAATGGACCGCAAGGAGTCGGAGGCGCAAAACGCCCTCACGAGCGGCGATCACACTTCCGGGTTATTGGGCGCGGGACGGCAAGACAGCGTGAGGTGATAGTTCGGGCAAGTTCGATCAACGGGGGCAAGCCGATGCAGTCGTACTCGGTCAGGGCCTGATCTGGGTGCAATTCAAGCCAATTCGAGCCTATGAGCCGTCATCCGAACCGCCCGAATTATCATCCTAGGCGTGCTTACATGGCGGCTGCGCCGATCACTTAAACAAAGCTTTTCGTCACGAGGACTTTGAATTCGGGCGATGGGGTGTCCTGCGGAGTGGCGCTTGCCGCCCGTAAGCGGGACGCCTCAGCGCTGCTGACCGGGCCGGAACGCCGTCAGGCGAGAGGGCTCGGTCGGCACATATCCCTCTGAAGCCCATACCCATGAATTCAGAGAGTCTAATTCGATGGGGCAGGCTGCGTTGCAGCCACCCCATAGACGAGGGAAGAGGATGATGCGTCTGCGGTCCTCGGCTGCGCCTCCGCCCTCGCCTTTCACTCCTCTCCCCTCGTCGTTTTCAAGAAATTCCGTCCATGGAAAATAATATAGATATTAGCACGTGACGTAATTTATATTCTATTCATTGCCTATTACGAGCCAATCATGAAGTTAAAATTATCAACAGGCACGCCAGGATGTGGAAAGACTACGCGATTGCACAAAGAAATTATCGCAAATCCCGGACGGTATATTTTGTCGTGCCCACGAATCAACCTAATCGAAGAGCAAGAGCGAAATCTGAATTCTATGATTCGCGTCTCACAAACCAAGCCTATTATTCTCTCAGTTCATGGCAAGGGCTCTCAAAAAGCACCTGTCTTGAGGAGGATTGCAGAGGCTATCGCGAAGTACCGGTATGAGGATCATGTGATCCTGCTCATCACTCACGAAGGCATGATGAATGCCGATATGAGTGATCTCTCCGGCTGGCATGTCAAAATCGACGAAGTGCCGAACGCCGTCGTGACCGATAAAATTTGTGCCGAGGCAAGCGCCGTCTACCTCCAGAAGAGCTACGGCCTTGACCCCATTGCAGACACGAATTGGTCCAGGCTCTTGGTGCATGACGATACTCCGATCACAAGAAAGGTCATGCGCGACGATGTCCTGAACGATCTGGTGACCCTCGACAAGCGGGCTCGATCTGCACACGGGGTCTATGTGGACGTCCAGAACTGGGCCGACCTGCAAGAGCGGGGTCGGAGATTGCAGTGGTGGTCCGTATGGACACCACTGCAATTGGAGAGCGCCGAGAGCGTCACTATTGTAGGAGCAAGCTATCACCACAGCGTCCTGGCGAAAGTCACAGATGCTTTTTACCCTGGAGCGATTGAGATTGAAGAGGTTCGCCTCGTTGGGCAGCCTCGTAAAGCCCGGCGTGTATTCGTTCACTACTTCACACGCGGGCATCGCGGATCAAGCACCTTCTGGCAGACCAAAGGGCGGGGACATGTCGTGCGTGTCTGCCGTCATCTTGAAAAAGTTCTGCTTGGATATTGGTCGGGCAACAAGGTCATAACCGATTATTGCTTCGGGCGTCTCTCAGGACAGCAGGTGCCGCCTAAGACTGAAGGCACCAATGATCTGATGCACCACACGACTTGCGCCTTCATTTACAGCGCCAAGATGCTCGCATCCGATCAGCCACTCATCGATCTGTTCGGGCTAAGCCCTGAGGACATCGAGCGGGCTCGCGAAATCGAGGATATCATTCAATTCATATATCGAGGCGACTTGAGAAACGCCGCATCGAGTGAGGATTACCATATTTATCTCTACGACCTGTATCAGGCAGAAGCACTGGAGCAATATCTCATGGATCAGCAGATCGATGAGATCGTGCTTGTACCGGTCGAAGAAGCAGGCTTGCTCGATGTGCGGCGTCTTGGCCGGGGACGGCCTAGTTCTGAAGCGGAAGATTCTCGCAGTCGTGAGGAGCGGTTGGCTGAGCAACGGCAGAAGGATCGTGAGCGACAAAAACGAAAGCGAGATCGCAAGAAGGAGCAGAAGCTGCGCGCAGGAGTTTATCGAGGCCCTGGCCGCCCCAAAAAGAAGGGATATACCCAAGACCAACCAAGAACGCCATGATACTGCCGTTCACGTTCGTCAAAACACCGAGAGAAGCAGAGATAGAACGAAGGGCGAGGCGGCTTGAGGCTCAGGCTGGTTTCCTGCCCTGGTCCGACTGGACAGATTTTATTGATGAGGCTCAAGATGAACTTCTCGACGGGCTTCGTAGCCGCGCGCGTCGGCTCAATCTGCGGGATCACAAGATTGAAAAAGACCGATCCGCTCCCGCAGGAGAGGTTCGATTCATCTGCTCATTCATCAGCGATATCGACATGGTGCATTTTAAGATCGCGGTCTTGTAAAAGGCCGCGCTTCAGAGCGGGCAATCCTATCGGGAACAAGCTGATTCGTATGGTTAATGATTCGTTAACGAATCACCCTGTGCTTCAAGCCTCTGTTGTTGGTCCATAGACATCCGAAAGGAGGCAATCTTAGCCGGTACCCCCCTATAGATAGCAATGACGGCCCTCGACTTAGAACAACGCAAGCTCGCTATTGATAGCCTCATCGAGCGGCGGCCAGTCTGCGAGGTTTGAGTTAGGCGCAGATTTAGGGCAGACACGAATAGAACCTGACGGGATGCTATCGTAAGCAACAACCGAGCCCAGATTAACTGCGACCTCAACGAGAATGCTGTAGGGGTCTGAGATGGCATTGCTCTCATAGAGACTTTCGGCAAGACGCCAGCTTTCTGGAAATGACCAATCTAGTCCAATCCGATCGGGTAGGGCAATGCTTGGTATAGCGAGCTTAAGGAACGGCGGTTCCTTCCCGATCACGATATCTTTTGAGATTGAGGGTCTGAGACAGAGGATTTTTTCGGCTCCAGCCCCGATTGCATCCCTGACAATTCCAGGCACAACGCCGCCTGGGTTCATTGGCATCAAACCCGCTCTTCGAATTCCGTCCACGGCCTCAAGTGGAGTTACATGAAGCAGCCAGGGTATTCTGCATACAAGAGCGCTGCGAGCGGCAGCCATACCAGATTGGGTCAAGAGATGCTTGTGGAGTTCTTCAGGATTCATGTGGCAACTGTGAACGTAAGTCTAGCGACGGCCAAGCCCTATCGGAGACGTCCCCAGCGCCTCAGTTTATGGTGCTTCGTAAGAAACGCCTTCGCGGGCCAATGACGCTTATCGTGTGGCAAGTATATTTTCTGCCCGTGGAGAGCGGCTGTCGCCGCCATGTCGAAATGCGAATACGGGGTGTCGTTCATATAAGGATCGTAATAGACAACCTTGTACGACTGACTCACTGTCATCAAAGCGGCATCGAATAGCCGATGATGTAACGAGCAAAGCAGTATGCCATTTTGTGGGTGGAGCCGGTGCTCCTTAGATGCCTCAGACCATGGCACTATGTGAGCAGCCTCTAGGGCCGGTTCAAAGGAAAAACCACACATCGCACATTGAGTGCCATAGGTCTTCATTAGGAGGTTTCGGAATATTCTTTGTCCGACACCACGAACTCGAACGGACCTATATACGTCTCCTGCGCGGTCAGGATCGCTAAACAAATCATCGGCAATGGTTTCAATAGTATCTGAGGGATTGAATCCAATGTAAGGGTTCTTCACGGAGCCCCAATCAAAGCCGAATACCATCCTATGAGCGGCATCGAGGTCTTCGATATCCCAACCTATAAAACCTGTTCCCGGCAGGCCCGTAGTTTTGGCGATCACGATGGCTGTCAGAGGAGGAAGTTTGCTTGCAAGGCAGTAGTCTTGGATAGGCCCGAGCACCCATCTTACGGTCCTATGATGTAATCCTAATATCCCTCCTAAATCTTGATAGAAGCACGTCTGCCCACGTTTAGCCCACTTAACCAAAATGGGCCACGCTTCACCGGCATAGCTTTCCCAACTTCGATCCACGAAATTACCCTTGTGGCCTATGAACGAGGCATTGCACTACATAGTGCCGTTCGCTCGCGGTGCGCGCAAGAATGGAGGCATTGAGAGGGACCGGTTCGAAGAGTATTCCAAAACAAAAGGGCCGGGGATACCGGCCCTTTTCGTTAGGCTCGCTTGGACAGCCACTCCTGAATCGCCGGTAACGCCGAGCCGGTAAGCCGGTATTCGGGATTCCCATTGGTCCATTTAGTATTGAGGAGCGCGTCAATTTTCCGCTGGAGTACCGGGAATGGCGGAGTAGCGTGCTTGATCTCATGCGCCTTCTTTCCCAATACGCGCCCAATGCGCATGGAAAGCTTTGTATTCATCGTTCGGATCGTTCCCTTCTGGAGCCCGACCTTCTGGGCAAGGTCGGATATCGAAATCCGTTTATCCGGTCCTGCCAAAGTCACCTCGGCAAGGACCTTGAACACTGCGTCGTAACGGTTGGGGTCTAGATTCTCGCCCTCATCGAGCGCTTGGCTAATGACTTCCTTCACGGTCGGGTTCACGGCAACGAAGTCTGGCAGGGTGACAGGCGTGTGGGCTGTAGCCCCAGCAGTCAGTGCTTTAAGTTTCGTCGCCCAGTCCATCGCCACCTCGGGCCTGTCTGTGATGACGCCAACGAAAAACCTAACTCCGGTATCCGTTGTGGACGCTTCGGTTATCGTATGCACTTCAAGCATGTAGATTCCTCCATGGGCATGCCTATGCATGCGTCACGTTTATATGGAGAAATTCTATGCATGTGTCAACATGCATGACCACGCATACCCATGCATTAGATAGAATAAGGTCTTAGCTGCTTCCAGTAGAGTGTTCTACGTGTCGATCAGTTCAGGGCAGTTCAAAAAGGGTATCCCTTTCTTGTACCACCTCAAAACTGGTTCAGTATCGCAAGCTTGACTATCCTAAATGAACCCATAGGATATGAACTATTCTAACTGAACCGTTTGGAGGTTTGATGTTCGTTCGGGCGTACCTACGTGCTTCTACAAACCAGCAAGACGCCACCCGCGCCCGCGAACAAGTCGAAGCCTTCGCGGCTGATCATGGCCTGACCATCGCAGCCACCTACATTGAAAATGAGAGCGGTGCGAAGCTTGCGCGCCCTGAACTGTTTCGGCTCCTAAAGGATGCGAAGCCGGGCGATATTTGTCTTTTGGAGGCCGTTGATCGACTAACCCGCCTTAATTCGGCTGATTGGGAACAACTCAAATCGAAGCTTATAGAGTGTCGCATCCGAATCGTTGCGCTGGACCTTCCCACATCCTGGGTGATGGCAAAAGCTGAGACGGATGAATTTACCCCACGCATATTCGACGCCATCAATAGCATGATGCTTGATGTGCTTGCTGCTGTGGCTCGTAAAGATTACGAGGACCGTCGCAGGAGACAGGCGCAAGGTCAGGCAAAGGCGAAAGCGGAAGGGCTTTATAAGGGCCGAAAAGAAAACGTCGCGCGTAACGCAGGTATCGAATCCATGCTCCGGGCTGGCTCGTCGTGGTCGCAAATTCAGGCTGCGACGGGATGCAGCCGCGCCACTATCGCGAAGATCGCCAAACGCTTTACGAACTCGACGCCTATATAGCGGCATGCTTCCGAAGAAGTGATCCGGGACGATGCGCTTCTGGCGTGAAACTCCTGTGAAATTGCGACCGTTGTAATCTTCAAGGCCCTCCCTAACGGCGTGATTGCCTTTAGATGACGAAGAAATCCGCGCTGGTCATCTTCAGCCCCTTCGTGAGGTTCGCGATCTTCACCATGACGGCTTTTCCGGTGCCGTCCGGATCGTAGTAAAGCGCACCCGTGCCTTTATTGTAGATAATGCGATCATCACGGTCATGCGCTTTGGTCCCACTCCAGAACGCAGCCTTGGACAACGCTCCGGTCTTAGCAATCTTAGTAAAGACCGACCTTGCCAGATGAATCGTATCGTCGGCCACGCTGAAGTCGCCGATCCTATCGACGTTTAAGCTGCCGTGCGGTCTCGTGTTGAACACGAAGATGTCCTTGCCCGTTCCTCCGGTGAGAACATCGTTGCCAAGCCCACCATAGAGAGTGTCGTTGCCTGCGCCGCCACTGAAGGTGTCGTTTCCAGACCCACCCACGATCTTGTCGTTCCCCGACGAGCCGAGATTCAGTTCGTTGTGAACGTTGGAGAGCGTAATCGTAACCGTCTTTTCGGTCGTGACGTTGAAGCGATCCGTGGCTCGTATCACGATCTGATGCGTCGCGGCTTGCTCGAAATCGAGAAGATATCCGTTCTTCACGACGAGACGGTTGCCGTCGATGGCAAAGCGGCCTGCGGCATCGCCACTGACGCTGAAGCTCACGCTGTCTCCGTAATCCGAATCAATCGCCGAGAGCAGGCCGATGACTGTACCTCTGGCGCTGTTTTCCGCGACAAGGGCGCTCGACAACTCGATGTTGCGCGGCGCTTCATTCACATTGCCGGTCAAGAGAGTGTCGAGAGATACTGTGCCATCTGCGAATTGAAACCGCTCGACATTGCGAATGACATCGAGACCGTCGCCGTCAGCACGCTCGTCCACGACCGTGATCGAGCCGTCCGCATTCTTGAAGGCGGCGTACTGCGCTCTGGTGCCAGAGAAGACCGCCACATCACCAGAGCCTTCGCCGCCGTCGATCACGTCGTCACCGGAACCGCCATTGAGCCAGTCGTCTCACGAACCGCCATCGAGGGTATCCTTGCCCGCGAGGCCGGAAATCGAATCATTGCCGCCTCGGCCAGAGAGGATGAAGTTGTCGCCCATGCTGCCGACGATCACATCGTCATCGTCTCCGCCTTCCGCGCCTTCAATGGAGATGAGAGTATCCGTGTTCCCGAAGGGATCGGTTGCGGTGCCGGTCTGAAGATTGATCGAGACGCTCCCTCTACCGATCTGCTGCATTCGATCCGCAACTTCCCGATCATAGGTGATCCAATCGTCTCCGCCACGCCCGTCGATGGTGTCGTTTCCGGCGTAACCACGGAATCGGTTGCTTTCGTTCGACCCGGTGATCCTGTCGGCAAACTTCGTTCCACGAACCGCTTCGATGCTGGTGAAAACATCCGTATCGCCCCAGGGGTCGGTCACCGTGCCCGATCCGTCGCCAAGATCGATGACGATCCCAGACAAGGCCGATCCGTCCTGATAGGCGATCTCGTCGAATCCCTCGCCGCCGTCGATGGTATCGTTGCCTTCGCCAGGACGCAGAACGTCATTTCCGCCGAGTCCCTGGAGTAGGTCGTCCCCATAGTACGAAACGAATGTGTTGTTGTTATCGTCGCCGATCATGATGTCGGCATGGTCGCCCGACGACGAGGCGTAGACCATCTCGATGTTGAAGAGCCTATCGATGCTCCCGAAGTCGCTCCTCGCCTCTCCCAGGCTCAGATTGACGTAGAAAGCTCCAGTGCTGAGATAAACCTGATCGATCCCGGCTCCGCCATCGAGAACATCGTTCCCCAGTCCGCCGTGGAGGACATCGTCGCCTGCGCCGCCATAGAGCACATCGTCTCCGCCAAGGCCCATGAGGAGATCGTTGCCGCTTCCACCGCGACCAAAATTCGTTCCATCGTCCGTCGTTCCAGGCACGGGATCGGGCGTCGTTCCCTCGTTGTCGCCAATCCAGAAGAGCGAGCCATTCGTGGTGACGATGTTCACGCCGCCCACGAGGTCCACAAGATCGACTGTGAAAGTGACGGTTTTGCCGAAGAGCGAGATGCCGATCCCGGTCGGCGGGCTTTCGAAGATGCTCACTTCGCTCGCATTGGCGTCGATGACGATCCGATCCGTCAGGGGATCGAAGGGGACGAAGGCTCCGTTCGCCAAGGCGCTGAAGAGAAAGTCGTCCATCGTTCCTGATCCCCCGAATGCCGCCGAGGTCACGGCTCGGCTATAGTAACTTATTTTGTACTATGTAACGTACAATGTTGGTTGCATCAATATCCTGCACATCCGGTTTGATCCAGCCCATGGATGTACGGCGGATCATCGGACAAAACATGCGTCGGCTTCGGCTGGAGGCGAACCTTACCCAGCAGGAACTGGCTGAGCGCCTCGGCGTGGACCGGGCTCATGTGAGTTCATTGGAGTCGGGAACGAGAAACCCGACTGTCATCAGCCTTTGGCATTTGTCCCTGGCTCTGAGGGTGCAGATGACAAGGTTCTTCGATGACATTCCCGGCCCAGCCGAGGGAGAACCGGTCTACATCAAGAAGCGGGCCTCGAAGCGAAGAGGTCCACGCAAGGAAGCGGAAAGCCGCTAGGCATGTCCTTGGGGCTCCGGCCTTAATCATCGTCATCCCGCTCCTGAGACAGGTCCCATCTGACGAAGTCGAGATCGGCATCGTCGAAAGGCTCGCTCACATCGAAGAAACTTGCTTTCGCCTGTTCGCCGTCCGCATGATGACGCAACGGAATCAACGCTCCCGCCGCTTCCAGTTTCTGACTGATGTCTCTGGCGACAGCGTCATCGACGCGGTCCTGACTCGGGCCGTAGATGCCCTCGACCACCCAACGGTTCTCCGTAAGGGCGACAAGCTTGATGATGGCCGGGATGGGCAGATACTCGACGTAGGCTGCATGGCCCAGCGCCGCCTCGGTGGTCTTGTTCCGAAGGCAATTCCGGAAACGAAGAGCCGCGTTACGAATTGCCTCTCCCGAACGCAATTGGTGGAATTCGGCATTGTCCAAGGCAGTAAGAGCCAGCGGGAAGTCCTTGGCCTTCGTGAGCCAGCGTTCCGCTAAAGATTGCAGCGTGGTGTTGTCCGCTGCCGCTCGGATCGAGTGCGCGAGGTCCTCGGCGGTCGCCTCAGGCACGAGCCTGAGAATGAGAGCGACGGTTGCGCGGAACTGATGCAAACCTTCGACCGTCAAATTCTCGACGAGGTCCTGGATAATGAAGGGCGGCTCAAGGCCGCAAATCACCGTCAGGTGCGTTTCGTTGATCTGCGACATCTGCCGCAGGACCTTGGCCCGCTCTCGGTGTTCCGGTTCGGAAAACAGCATCGGCAAGACTTGGTACGAGTGAAGCGGCAGAGGCAGGTCGCCCAGTTTCTTGAGAGCGCCGAGCAGTCCCTGGCTTTGCCCAAACGCTGCCGTCACAAGGTCGCCGACGCGCCGAGTAACCAGCGCCTCTGCAATGGTCTTGATGAGATGGGAATGCTTCGCGCAACCCAGCCGATCCGCAAGCTCCTCCGGACGATCCCGGTCGAGGAAGGCCAGCAGGAGAAACATCGCCTGTCGGCGGAAGGCGCTTGCGAACAGCGCAAAGCGCAGGATGCCGGAATACTCCTCGTCGCAGCGGGACAGCGCCCTCAAGGCCCAGCCATTGAAGGCTCGGGCTCGTAGTGCCTTACTGGCCGGTATCGCCTCTCTCAAAGGATGCTCCATGAAAGCCTCATCGAATCGAGGCTCTCATGGATTGCGTATCGCACAAGTAATTTGTGCAGTCTGTGGGACCAGTAGGTTATCCGCTGGTACTTAGGTTCGAAACATACCAGAAAATTCTGGAGCCACTGGAGCACTCAACGGAGGCGTCTTCTGATACCAGCCTCCGCATCTTCCCGGCTAGCTTGATCCTCATAGGTTTTAGCGAGACTGGTCAGCACTGTGGAGGCCACAAACGGATGGGAGTAATGCAGGGCGTTAGCCCAAGTCCGGTACTTCCTAGCCAACTCCCGCTCCTGGTCTCCGCCTTCACCGCGCCAATGCACTCCACGTGCGTTATACAACCCAGTGTACGCACCTTCGGAAATACTTTCCGATTGGATATCTTCCATAACACTTCGCACAGGCTCACACGGCCAGATTCCGTCTTGGCCTACGGGCGCGCAAGAAAACAGCTTGCCAAGACAAACATCGCCAATCTCCGACCGGCTAAGCTCCGAGCAAGCATCCCGGACAGACTTTACCCATTTCACCAGCAAACTAGAATCAAACTCACCGAGATCATTATGACCAGGGATACGCTTGATGCTGTCGAGCAACTTGTAAGCCTTCTCAGCGAAATGTTCAGCAGTTTCTGGATCAACCCTCCATTCCTGCGGATCGTCGTCACGATCCCGTCGCTTATACCTCCATACAATCGCCCGCACGAAGAATTCAGGGTGAGCTTCGATATATCTCTCAAGGTTAGGAATTCCGGAGCTTTTCCGTCTGCTTCCCGGTCGCGCAAGAGCGTCAATGAACGAAAATTCTAGGCTGGCCTTCTGCTCCAATGTGAGTTCTGGGTCCTTGTCGATGAGCCCAAAAGCCTCTTCAAGATGATACTGATCAAGCTGATAATGCCCTGGCTGATCCTTTCCTTCTTTCAAGCATCCAGAGAGCACCTGGAACAGAATGGAAGTTGGAACCGCCTCTAGCCGTCGCCGAATGAACGCGAACGCTGCCCGAGGCCGCTGCGCTGCAAGCAGACGATCAATGGCGTCTCTATTCTCCTCATCAGAGTCGAATGGCCAACCCACTGGAACCTCATTCCAGTATATCTGCTGATGTGTTTCCTCTAACTCCTCGACAACTTGCCATGTGCTTCGGCAGAATGGTGCAAGCAACAGCAATTGAACCATGTCTGATTCTGATATGTGCCTCTTGATTGACTTCAGCACATCCACACGTTTTGTCTTATCGGTGACAGACCACAAGGCTCCAGCAATTAGGTCTTTTCTGCCGCCAGACTTTTCGCTCACAGCC
Organism: Microvirga sp. ACRRW; assembly: GCF_022346925.1. GTDB lineage: Bacteria > Pseudomonadota > Alphaproteobacteria > Rhizobiales > Beijerinckiaceae > Microvirga. The sequence goes on along the minus strand of NZ_JAKRNJ010000001.1, from coordinate 710,649 downwards.
GATGGTAGTGCCATCAGGAGAAGGTCGTGCATCTCTGTCTCGGGCAGGATATTACCTGCTAGAAGCGAACCGATTGTGGACGATGCCTTACCCATACTGGCGAGTTCGAGAATTCCGGGTAGTCCCCGTTGTTGCATGATCTCGCGTAGCGCCTCGATACGAAGTTGTTTGATGCGCTCCTCGCGAAGTTGAAAATCCATGCTTTCATCAAGGAGTTCGTCTGCTGACTCATCCACCCATTGTGTTCGGAACAGCCATTCATACTTGGTGATAAGATCAGTAGGCTCAAGCGCCTGATATGCTACCTTAGCTGCCTTAGTTAGGCTTGCGAAATTTGCTTCCTTGGATCGTTTTAGGCCACGCCGCGACATAACCGTGACGCGGATTTTTTCCCGTACAATCGCTTTATCAGAATCGGAGGCCTCAGCGTTGGCCCACGATAGAATTAGCTCCCATACTCTTGTTTGATCACCTTCGGAAAGATCGTGCAGATGCTCAATTAGATCACAAAGCATCTCACGTGAATGGCTCTTCCAGCCCAGGACCATACCGACCATTTCGCGCATAAATACCAGAACAGGTTCTCCTTCGGTGAAAGGTTCACCGAAGCCATATCCATCGGTGCGCCAACGGGGTTTATGGCTATAGTCGCCGAATTTATCACCAGTATTCAACTGTTCAATGCAGATTTTCCAGGCAACAGCAGGATACTTTTCCGCAAGAAGTTTGATTACGTTAAGGCGCACGTCGTGACTGGCTGCGGTCTGTGGCATCCAGACTCTGAAGATCGACAACAGAGAGTTGATCGGCTTATTGACCCAGTTATCGCTGATCTCCACCTCAGCGAGTTGAGCTAAAATAAGAGCAGATCGTGGGAGTGTGTCTGGATTCCAGGCCAGCCCTTCAAGCGCCCAGAGCAGACCGGTTCGAGGGCAGCCTCCAAAGAAACCTGTGTCAGTATTGACAGGGCGCATCAATCCGACCGCAGCAGATTGCTCACTTCTCAGATCGCGTTCCAGAATTGCTAGAAACTCCTCGGGAGCAACCTCCGCATAGGTAGGAAGGTCCCGGTCGTGCGCTTCAAGGGTACGCAATGTCAGTGGGGTCAGGAGATCACGGATGAAACGTGCCGCTAATGCCTCCGCGTCTATCCCAAGACGGGATTTAAAGAGATGATTGCCATGCACAGCGAGCAATACCAGAGTTTCAGATATGCCCTCCCGTAGTGCCGCAGAGATTTCACGCGACTTGCCATAAATCGAAGCTGCCCACCGGGCGCTCTCAGGCAGGTCCAAACTTGGATCATCCTCGCCTAAGACGATCTTCGCTGTATCGAAATATCGAGTTAAATCTTGGACTGTGATTGATCCGGCAATGGCAAATAACAAGTCAATCTTAGAGATTACACCCCGGTACGTCCCAACAGACCAGAGTGGGGCGTCATTAATCTGTGCTAGGCGTTGGCACTCCTTCTCTAGCGCCTCATACGGCTCGTCATCGGCTAGTAGCGTCAACACGGTTTGGTCGGCTTCGTTGTGGGAATTCCACGCGCCAGCCAACAGGAATGGGATCAGCTTCCCGGCAGTTGCATGATCCACAGCCCATTCGGGCTTTCGAACTGCTGGGGTTGTCGAGAGTTGCCGTCGAAGAACCGTGAGCGAACGACCAGAGGCGTTGCTGTACCTAGCAATATCGTCACGATTAAATCCCATACCCTCCAAGGCTGAGCCGAATGCCTCGTGACTCAAGGGCTCAAGTACGATGTGCGGGTCAGGCGCTGCATTTCGCGGATAGACGATGATGGTGTGAACGGAACGAGCAAGAGGTGCCATTTCACGTTCAACATCACGGGTAAAAGCCACAGGGATGAAGTTCTGAGCACCTTGTGCCAATCTGGGAAGAGTGCCGGGTTTGTCAAAGACAAGGACACGGTCACGGTGAAGCGCCAGTTCCTCGCCGCCTTTATCGCTGAACAACTGGGAGAGAAACGCCAGAGCTTCTTCGACAGAATCCGCAGCAATGATTGTCGGCCCCTCAGGTTCTTTCGACAGGCGCGATGCTGCTGTTCTCTTCGCGGCAGCGATTGCGGTGTCGAACAAGTCGGCTACGAGAGGCGGACTGGTCGCATTTGCCCAGTCTGACCAACACTGATCCAGTGAACGAACCCCTTCCGATGGCCGCACCGTCTCATTTGCGAACCACGCTTGTCCTGACAACGACTGCTCCAGCCATTGCTCCAGATCGCTGGCATCATAGGCTCGCACGTCCTTCCAGAGTCCCTTGGCCTTCATCTCCGTGATCCAAGCGGCCTTTCCTGTCCATCGGCGCGGTGTGACAAACACGAAGGTCATGACGCTTCTGTCGGCTTCCTTGATTGCCTTTACGCTCTTGGCGAAGTCGTCGTCTGCTTTGCCCTTGATATTTGCGTTGACGCCAAACTCCCAACCTGAAGTACCATCAGGAATCCATGGTGTGCCTTCAGTAGTTTCTACAAAGCCATCCCAGCCGGGCCTTTGGGAATCATCGTTGCCGGGGAAATCGACCTTCTTCAATCCCAGTCCTGTCGAATGGACGAGGGTACGGAGTAGGACTGAGAGGCGTGCGCGCGCAGAGATATTCTGCGAGGCCCATGTCTCGATGTCGTTGGCTCTGATAATGAGGAATGGCGGAACGTAAGCTTTTGTGTTGGCTGGTGCTCTCGCTTTGGTTTGGGTCGCGTCATAGGCAACCTGCATGTCTAAAAGCTTCTGGGCAGGCAGGCCAAAGGCGCGCTCAATTCGTGATGCCATCTCTTGTGAGGTGGCAACCTTGCCGTTGAGGAAGTTGGAGAGGGCTGGTCGGCTAACACCAACTAGGTCTGCCGCAGCCTTTACAGACATAGACCTAGAGGTGAGAAACTTATCTCGTACATACTGGCCTGGATGCATGAGAGAGGGGGGCTTTGAAGTTGCCCCTATGATCTTTGGATTTTGCCCGTCTGTCATCGGCCTGCCCTGGAGGTGAGAGTTATCCGTAATGTCACACATTACGAGTATTGTGTAAAGTGTCGGATTACAGATGGCTCGCTCTGTCGAGCTAACTAGTGGCCAATTACCTAGGTCTGTTGAGGTGTGATCTACTGAATGGGGCCACTCTACATATGCATCTTATCGGGTCAGCCCTGCGTAGCTGTATGGAGGGAAAACAAGGGTTTCGGCATGTGTGGGGAGCGCATGAGGCGGACCTCCGCTACCACCTCTCCCGTTGAGTTCTTCTCCGGGACATTCAGTGTAAGCAATCAATCTCATGCGGGCTCGGTATCGATGCCTGCTTCCGCGAGTTCCTTGAAGCCGCCGATGTTGAACACAGCGGTATAGCCCATGTCCTTTAGGGTCTTTCCGGCGAGAGCAGAGCGGCCGCCTGAGGCGCAATGTAGGAGGATGGTTTTGTCCTTCTGGAAGGCGGGATCGTGATACTGACTCTCAGGATCGGCCCGAAACTCCAGCATGCCGCGTGAGACATTGATTGCGTCCTTGATCCGCCCGGTCTGCTGGGCTTCCGTCGGGTCGCGGACATCCACCACAAGCACGTTGCCCGAGCGTATTTTCTCCTTGGCCTCACTTGGCGACAGCCGGGTAACGGCCGCATTGGCCTCCGCCAGCAAGTCCTTCACGCTTCTGGGCATCGCACCCTCCCGTCTGCTTTCACGAAGGTGAAGGCTCCGCCGGGCGAACATGCCTGTCAAGGAGAGCAATGGGAGTAAGAAACGGGTAGTGTCGGCGCATCGCGAAAGGCAGGCAGAAGCTTTTAATGGCAAATGTGCCGAGGCACGGCAATTTCGACGCGAAACGGCTTCGCTTTTTCCAAGAAATGAAATAATGTAATATATATTCACGACTGCGATGCGTGCCATTTTTTGAGGCGCTGAACTCTTGCCCAGATTCTCTTCCCTAGACCAGCTCAACTGGCGGTTCTCCATGCGGGTCTTGCTGCCCGTCGCTTTGAGCACGGCGGCGGCCCTCGCGCTGGCAGCGCTTGCCTTGGCGTGGTCTGTCCGGCAAAGCGATGAGTTCTCGATACAGCGCCAGCAACGCATGACCGAGCGCAGTATCCGCGCGGTTCTCGGTGAATTGGCCAAACAGCAGGAGATGGTCGCCGTCTGGAATGACACGGTCCGACAGCTTAATCAGCACCCTCTCGACGAGAAATGGATCCACGCCAATATTGGCGGCTGGCTGCATCTGACCTTCGATCAGGACAGGACCTACATCCTGAATCCGCAGGATCAACCTGTCGATGTCGTCATCGATGGCACCCGCGTGTCTCTTGATGCGTTCGAGGAAGTGCGAACGAGTTTTCAAGAGCTCATTCGAGGGCTTCGCAACGATGCAGGACAGACGCGCCAGAATAGCTCCAGTCATTTCGCTCCTGGCGCTTACCTGAAGAGCGGCAGGGCCTTGCATGACACGCGCCTGCTGAAGCTCTTGGGAAGACCCGCAGCTGTCAGCGCAATGAAGATCGTCCCTGAAGACGATGATCTCATTCAGGTCCCAGGCAGCGAATTCCTCCTTGTCAGTGTGCGCTTTCTCGATGGCAACTTCCTCACTCATCTGGCCGAGCAGAATCTCATTGAGAGATTGCGTTTCTCGCTGACCAATGAGCCGGGCGAGAACGAGGTTGGGGTTCCTCTTCGATCGGATGAAGGAAAGCACATCGGTTACTTCATATGGAAGCCCGAGCTGCCGGGAACGACGATCCTGCGCACGTTCGGCCCGAGCATCATTGCCGTTTGCGCGCTGCTTATCTGCGTCATGGCTCTTCTTGCCCGCTCGCTCCGGCGTTCGATGTCGAAGCTGAGAAAGGCTGTCATGGAATTACGCGCGAGCGAGGCGCAAGCTCATCATCTGGCCTTCCATGATGTTCTGACGGGCCTTCCCAATCGCGCTATGTTTGATGAGCGGCTTGATCATACCCTTGCGGGTGCCGGCCCCCAGGACAAGCTGGCCATCCTCATGCTCGATCTCGATCGCTTCAAGCATGTAAACGACACATTAGGACACCAGGCAGGCGACTGCGTCGTCCGCGAATTCGGACAAAGACTGTCGCTGCTGCTTCGCGGCAGCGACACGATCGCCCGTCTTGGAGGCGATGAGTTCGCCGTCGTACTGGCGGGCATCGGTGAGCGTGAGGATGTGGAGAGGATCTGTGCGCGCATTCTCGATGCGGTTCACAAACCTTTCGAAATCTCTGGCAAGCAAGCCTTCGTCGGTGTGAGCATCGGTGTCGCTTTGGCGCCCGAAGCCGGTTTGGAGCGCGTGGATCTTATGCGCAAGGCCGATATCGCTCTCTACCAGGCCAAATCCGAAGGCAGAAACTCCTACCGCATTTTTACGGCTGTCATGGACGAGGCGGTAAAGGTGCGAAGCACGATCGAGGAGGAACTGCGCGCCGCCCTCGTCACGGGAAGCGATCTGCGATTGTTCTATCAGCCGCAAGTCGACGTGGATGGGCAATCCATCATCGGTCTCGAAGCGCTCGTGCGATGGCATCATCCAACCCGCGGCATGATTGCGCCGCATCAGTTCATCCCCATCGCGGAAGAAACCGGTCTTATTTCACCCTTGGGGGAATGGGTGCTGCGTCAGGCATGCGTCGCATCAAAGCGTTGGCCGGACCTGACGATTGCCGTCAACCTCTCGCCCATTCAGTTCCGCACGGGGGATCTCGCCCGGCAACTTATCGATATCGTGCATGAGGCTGGAGCCGATCCTCGCCGCATTGAGTTCGAGATTACCGAGAGTCTTTTGCTCGGAGACAGCGACCTATCCCATTCTGCGTTGAAGACTTTGAGGCAGGAAGGATTCAAGATCGCGCTGGATGATTTCGGAACCGGCTATTCCAGTCTCAGCTATCTCCGTCGCTTCGAAGTCGACAAGATCAAGATCGACCGCTCCTTCATCCAGCATCTGGGGCAGCAGGATGAGTCCATGGCGATTGTAACCGCCATAGTCACTCTTTGCCGTGCCATGGGCCTGACGGTCACCGCAGAAGGCGTCGAGACGGAAGACCAGAAGCTCTTTCTGTCACAGACGGGATGCAGCGAGATGCAGGGCTTCCTGTTCTCGGGCGCTCTCCCGGAAGATCAGATCGGGGATCTGCTGACCAGCTTGAAGCGCAGGCTCACATCCCAGGACGATGCTGATCTCGCCTCATTCTCTCAAGGGATCAGACAGGCTGCCCTGGCATAGTGTCGGGCACTGCCGGGGGAACCGGAGTTTGCCTTTAAGCTCTAGTAAGGAGCTTCGGTGAGGCGCGACATGGCTTCAGGGCGCGGGGACGTCAGAATCTGAACCCGTCTTCCATCCGGAAACTCGATCGTCCTGAGGGTCATGACCTGCAGGCCCGCATTCGGCCCGCGCTGGACTCTCTCCGTGCGGGTGCCTTGCAGAGCTGGTCCGGCGAACTCGCGACGTTCAATCGTTTGCCTTGGCCGGCTGGCAGATGCCGTCGCCGAGCGGTTTTGCCGCCGCTCGCGGCGTTCGACCACAGCTTTTCGCGGCGGTGTCTTCACACTTTGCGAGGTATTCGTTGAAGCACTTGGCGAGGATGCCTCTTTTGTCTGCCTCGCCTGTTCCTTGCCTGATACATCCGGTTTGGCAATCGCGCTGGCCCCGGCAGGTTGAGGAGTGGCGGGTTTGCTTTCATTCGCCGCAGGGGCGGGGTGAGGCCGGGATGGGGCCGCTCCGGCTTCAGGAGGAGGATCGACCCAAGGCCGCGGCGATTGAGCATGGCCGGGTGCTGTTGCTGCAAATAGGCCAAAGGCCAAGCTTGTGTATCCCATCCAATGCAGCCGTAATCTCATACCAGCCTCCTCTCCGACGAGAAGGGAACGCTCTCCTTGCCGGGCTTGGTTCCATGAGATCAGGAGTTGTTGATAGGAGCACTAAAGGCAAATGAGAATTGAGGCCTATCTCTTGCTTAAGCTTGATCAAGACAAAACATAAGGGAAGAGATTCACACGAGAGAGGCTTATGGAACAAATCATCGCGTTAACTGCAGATCCGACGGCTTGGGCGGCACTGGCGACCCTCGTCGTCATGGAGGTGGTGCTTGGGATCGACAATCTAATTTTCATCTCGATCCTGACCAACAAGCTGCCCGCACACCAGCAGGCACGTGCCCGTCGCATCGGCATAGGCTTGGCCCTAATCCTTCGGCTGGCTCTCCTGGGAACGATTGCCATCATCGTGCGCCTGACGGATCCGCTGTTCACGGCCTTCGGCCATGGCTTCTCCTGGCGAGACCTCATCCTGATCGCGGGCGGCCTTTTCCTCGTCTGGAAGGCGACCAAAGAGATCCATCACAACGTCGATCCCGATCCGGGTCCCGACATGTTCGACGGCAAGAAGGCTGGGATGAGCTTTGCCTCTGCCATCACGCAGATTCTCATTCTCGACCTTGTATTCTCCATCGACAGCATCATCACTGCAGTCGGCATGACGGAGCATGTGCCGATCATGGTTATCGCGGTGGTTGCCGCTGTCACCGTCATGCTTCTTGCGGCGGACCCGCTGTCGCGGTTCATCCAGGCCAACCCCACCGTCGTCATGCTGGCCCTGAGCTTCCTTTTGATGATCGGTATGACGCTGATCGCAGAAGGCTTCGGCTTCCACGTGCCCAAGGGTTATATCTATGCCGCCATGACCTTCTCGGCCCTCGTGGAGGGGCTGAACATGCTTTCACGTCGAGCGCCGCGGAAGCATTAGCATTCGAGAATTGATGAGCAAAAAGAGAGCAGCCTCACGGGAAGCCTGAGGCTGCTTTTCTATTGCGTAATGCGACAATGAGTTGCGGCCTTATGCCCCCCGAAGATGCTAGCTCCCACTCAATGCCCAAGCCAAAAAGCTCTTGGATTTTTTCTATCCAAAAGAGAGCCCCTAGTGCGGATCTTCGTGCCAAATTGTCTCTTTGCCGCAGCCATCAAGAGAACCTGAATCGGACATAAAAATGAATGACTTCAGTCTTCTGGAATTCGAGAGTTTGCAAAGAGTGCGTCTCTAGATACCCCCTAAGCAGTAACTGATACTCCCTTTGCCTCAGTAGCTCCTATTCAAGCCGTTCGTATAATCGGGGGTAATCTCTGCGAAAAGGTTTCCTCACATGACAAACGCGCTGCAGGTCACGACGATCTTGGGCTGCAAGAATTCCATGCTCCGTGAGGGAATCAAGCACATTCTGTCGAACACCCGATACAAGATTCATCCCGAGGATCTGAGTGGCCGCGGGGCAGCAGTTCCGCAGCTTTACGGAAGTACGTCTTTCCTCTTCATCATCGACAGCAATCTCTACCCGAATGGAATGAGCAACATCGTCAGGGATCTGAAGGTGCAGCATGCCAATGCGCGTGTCGTCATTCTCGCAGACGGATTCGACCTTGAAGGGATGAAGCTCTCGCTTCAAGCCGGAGCAGATGGATATTGCCTCGCGACGACAGGGTGTGAAGCACTGATCAAGTATCTGGACCTTGTGATGCTAGGCGAGATGGTCTTCCCGTCCGCGGCCTTCCTTAATGCCATGTCGCCTTCCGGCGGGGCGATCGTCATGCGCAAGGAGAATGTCCCGATTGCCATGTCTCTCGCGCAGGCAGAGCGTCTCGTCGAGGGCAAGGATTCCGTGATTAGAACATTGTCCAGCCGAGAGGCCGAAATCCTGCAATGTCTGATGGAAGGCGCGCCTAACAAGGTCATCGCACGCAAGCTTGAGGTCGCTGAGGCGACCGTCAAGGTTCACATCAAAGCGATCCTGAGAAAGATCCGTGTCGCCAACCGGACACAAGCGGCCATGTGGGCTGTCAGCCACCTCCCTGGAACTAGCCAGGATGCTGCCTGGATGCAGATGGATGACGGTACGGGAGCGCAGAGCGAGGCATTGAAGGCCTTCTGAAAAGCCTGTCAGCGTGAGTAGAGTGTATTCTCAATGCAGGCTGTGCGTGAGCTTGAGGGAGAAGAGCACCTTGCCGCTTGAATCGGTGGCCTCCAGGCGCCAACGGTCCCAATCGATAAGCTCGTCATCAGCTTCCGCGCGCAATTCAGCGATGGCCTTGAGAGCCTGAGCCCATGCTTGATCCAGATCCCTTACCTCGACACCTTCTTCGTCGATCATCGTCTCGTCGTCGCTAATCAGATTAAAATAGCATCTCATCATCAATTAAGGGCAGGTCAGGATTTTTCAGGGGCGCTATGTTATTTTAGTCCGGCCAAAAAGGTTTTCCATATGTCTCAGCCTCAGGCTGTTTAGACATCGCGCCTGCTCTTTAACTCAAAGCCAATCCTCATGGTACGGAATAAAGCAGCGAATTTAGTCTAAAGTCGACAAACGGCTGGTTATTCGTATCCTTCTTGGAAGTAAGGCGCCATTTCAGCAGAGTTATTTGAAACTATATTTCTATTTTTGATGGGATTTTTTAACAAACTTTTAACAGATGTGAATGGCAAGCCATTGTGGAGAAACGCCGAATAAGCTAATTTCCCTAGAGGAAAGTGCCGAACTACCTCTCGTGCTCGCGCTTTAAGGCCAGAAAGGCAATCCCATGAGGAAGACCTACGATCTTGATGGCTCGTCCCTTCAGAGTGTGCCGCTTACGAGAGACATCGGAACAGCCCGATATCTGGAACTGGCGCGAGCGTCAGAGACATCCCAGGTCCATATGACTCTTGAAGCAACTCCAACCCTCCTCGTTGAATCCAACACGCTCCTCCGTGAAGGCCTACGACGGATCCTGGCGGAGACGGCGTACAACCCTGTTGCGTTGTCATCGAGCCTCGATGAGGTACTTACAGGTTGGGAGTCGGATTCCCCTTCATTCCTCCTGATCATGGACGGCTCGCGCAATCATGCGGAAGCGTGTTCCGATATTAGACAGATCAAGGAGCAATATGCTTCCGCCCGAGTGCTCATGCTGGTGGACCAGTATGACCTGAAGCAGATCATCTCTGCCTTCCAAGCCGGCGCAGACGCTTATCTCGTCAAGTCTGTTTCATGCGAGGTTCTGGTCAAGACCTTGGATCTGGTCATGCTTGGCGAGGTCGTCTTTCCTTCGGCCGTTCTCGAGTTGCTGCACGAGCATGTTCTCCGCCCGAATGGAGATGCCGAGGCTCCGAGCAACGAGAGAGTGCCTGACGGGCAATTTCAGACCAAGGGCCTGTCCGTTCGAGAAACGGTGATCTTGCGCTGCCTCATGGACGGCGATTCAAATAAGCTGATCGCGCGCAAGTTCGACATCACAGAGGCGACCGTCAAGGTTCACGTCAAAGCAATCCTGCGCAAGATTCACGCGAAGAACAGAACACAGGCTGCCATCTGGGCGGCAAGCCACCTGCCTGCGGAAGGGCAGATGTCGGCCTGAGGCAAAGCTCACGCTAGCCTCGGGTGCGCGTGAGCTAAGATCAAAGACATTCTTGCGCGCGATACGCCAGTCTCAGGCTGATTTCCTGATGACTTCCACATGCCGCGCATGATCCTCAAGGATCATGGACGCGCCCTTATCGGCAATCATAAGCGTCGGTGAGTTGGTATTGCCGCTCGTGATCGTCGGCATGACGGAGGCATCGATCACGCGAAGACCCTCAACGCCCCGTACCCGAAGGCGTTCGTCCGTGACCGCCATGGGATCGCTCTCGATGCCCATTTTCGCCGTGCCCACGGGATGGAAAATGGTCGTGCCGATGTCTCGAGCGCCGTTGAGAAGCTCGTCATGCGACTTCAGATGAGCGCCGGGTTTGTATTCCTCCGGCCGGTACTTCTGGAGCGATGGCATTGAGACGATGTGGCGAACCAGGTGCAGCGAATCCACGGCAACCTGCTGATCCTCCGGCGTCGATAGGTAATTGGGCCGGATGAAAGGTGCATCGCCGGCTTTGTCGCTGCGAATCCGGATGCTGCCGCGGCTCGTGGGCCTCAAGTTGCAGACGCTCGCCGTGAAAGCAGGGAAGGGATGTGGGTCCTCCCCGAACTTGTCGAGAGACAGGGGCTGGATGTGGAATTGAAGGTTGGGGGTGGCATAGTCCGGAGAGGACCGCGTGAACGCGCCCAGCTGGGAGGGCGCCATGGTCAGCGGACCGCGCCGGAACAAGGCGTATTCGAGGGCCATGTAGCCCTTCTTCATAAACGATCGGTAATCCTCGTTGAGCGTACGCACACCGTGGACTTTGTAGATCGGTCGCAATTGAAGATGATCCTGCAAGTTCTCGCCAACGCCCGGCAGGTGCTGAAGCACGGGGATCCCATGCTGTTGCAGGAGGTGGCCATCGCCAATGCCGGAGAGCTGCAGGATCTGCGGGGATGCTACCGCGCCGGCCGACAGAACGACCTCCTTGCGCGCATGAATGCGCCTTAGACTGCCGTTCTGTAGAATCTCGACGCCGACGGCCCGCTTGCCCTCAAAAAGTATGCGCGTGACATGCGCATTGAGCTCGAGCTTCAGGTTTTGACGCGACAGAGCAGGCTTCAGAAAACCCCGCGCCGCCGACCAGCGGCGGCCGCTCTTCTGGTTGACGTGAAAGTAGGAGATACCCTCGTTGCTGCCTGTATTGAAGTCGTTGGTGCGGGGAATGCCGGCCTCAACCGCAGCCTCAATGAAGGTGTCGAGAATATCCCAGCGCGTGCGCGGCGCTTCGACGCGCCATTCGCCGCCTGCCCCATGATGCTCGCCTGCGCCGAGATAATGATCGAGGTGCTGACGAAAGATTGTCCTGACATCATCCCAGCCCCAGCCCTTCAGACCCATCTGGCGCCAGTTGTCGTAATCCTCGCGCTGGCCACGCATGTAGACCATGGCGTTGATGGCCGAGCAGCCGCCCAGCACCTTGCCGCGTGGGTAATTCAGGATGCGCCCGTTGAGGCCGGGCTCGCTCTCGGTCTTGAACATCCAGTCGGCGCGCGGATTGCCGATGGCGAACAAATAGCCGACCGGGATGTGGTACCAGATCCAATTGTCCTTTCCACCAGCCTCCAGCAAGCAAACGGAATTGGTGGAATCCTTGGAGAGGCGGTTCGCTAGAACGCAGCCTGCCGAACCTCCACCAATGATGACGTAGTCGAATGTGTTGCTATCGGACATGACACGCCTCAATCGATAGCCAAGGGTATCGTCGTCAGATCGTGCCCTTGGGCTTGCGCTTCATGAGTTCCAAAATCTCGCCCACGATGCCCCGGCGGAACAGCAGCACGCATATGACGAAGATGATGCCGATCAGAACGGTGACAGGGAATTGGGACGAAGCGAGATAGTTCTGCAGGGCGATGACAAGGCCCGCGCCGACCATGGGCCCGATCATGGTGCCGATGCCGCCGAGCAGGGTCATGAGAATGACCTCGCCCGACATCTGCCATTGCACGTCGGTCAGCGTCGCAAACTGGAACACGATTGCCTTCGTGCCTCCGGCAAGGCCCGCGAGAGCGGCGGACATGACGAACGCGCCGAGCTTGTAGCGGTCGACCCTGTAACCAAGGGAAACGGCGCGGCGCTCGTTCTCGCGAATGGCCTTCAGAATGTTGCCGAAAGGCGAGTTCACGATGCGCCAGATGGCAAAGACACCGAATAGGAAGATCGCAAGCGTCACATAATACATCGCCAGGGGCTGGCTGAGATCGACGATGCCGAGCAGATGCCCTCGCGGCACGCCCTGAATGCCGTCCTCACCATGGGTGAAAGGCACCTGCAGGCAGATGAAGGCGAACATCTGCGATAGAGCCAGGGTGATCATGGCGAAGTAGATACCCTGGCGGCGAATGGCGATGAAGCCGATAATGAGCCCCATCGCGGCAGCACCGGCCGCGCCGAAAAGAATACCTGTCAGCGGCTCCCAGCCCCACACCTTGACCGCGTGCGCGGTGTAATAGGCAGCGCCGCCGAAAAAGGCGGCATGGCCGAAGGAGAGAAGGCCGACATAGCCGATGAGCAGGTTGAACGCGCAGGCGAACAACGCGAAGCACAGAATGCTCATCAGGAATTCGGGATAGAGGAAGAACGGAGCAGCGAGCAGGCCGGCGAGGGCGACCGCGCCCAGAACGAGCGAGGTGGTTCGCAGCTTGGGCTGCTCCGCGAGATACTGAGTTCCGACAGCCATGATGTTACTCCTCCCGCCCGAAGAGACCTGCCGGCCTGACGAGCAGAACGATGGCCATGATCACAAAGATAACAATGCTTGAGGCTTCCGGATAGAAGACCTTTGTCAGGCCTTCCAAAACACCGAGCACGTAGCCGGTCACGATGGCGCCGAGGATAGACCCCATGCCACCGACGACGACCACGGCAAAGACGATGATGATGAGGTTCGAGCCCATAAGCGGACTGACCTGATAGATAGGAGCAGCCAGAACGCCCGCAAGCGCGGCAAGGGCAGCCCCTAGGCCATAGGTGAGAGTGAGAAGCAGCGGCACGTTCACGCCGAAAGACTGAACAAGCGTGGCATTTTCCGTGGCCGCGCGCAGGTAAGCGCCAAGCCGCGTCTTCTCGATCAGCAGCCACGTGCCGATGCACACGAACAGGGAGGCGACGACCACCCAGCCGCGATAGATCGGCATGAACATGAAGCCGAGATTGAGTGCGCCGGTGAGCTGGGCCGGAGGCGCATAGGGCTTTCCGGCAGCGCCGAACCAGTGGCGGAAGGCGCCTTCGAGAATGAGCGCCAGACCGAATGTCAGCAGAAGGCCGTAGAGAGGATCCAGGCCGTAAAGGCGGCGCAGCATGAAGCGCTCGATGACGATCGCCACCGCGCCGACGATCAGGGGGGCGAGAACGAGAGACAGCCAATAGCCGATGCCCAGATAGGTCAGCAGGAGATACGCGGCGAAAGCGCCGAGCATGTACTGCGCGCCATGCGCGAAATTGATCACCCGCAACAGGCCGAAGATCACGGCGAGGCCGAGGCTGAGCATGGCGTAGAAGGAGCCGTTGATGAGGCCGATGAGAATCTGCCCGTAGAGGGCGGGGGTGGGAATGCCGAAAATCGTGCTCATGCGTTACACTCCCAGCACTTCGTGGAGTTCGTCCATGCGCGCATCGAGCTCATGACCTGGGAAGGAATTGACCATGCGTCCGTCTTCCATAAGGTAGAAACGGTCCGCGACTTTCTTGGCGAAACGGAAATTCTGCTCCACGAGCAGGATCGTCATGCCGCGTTTCTTCAATTCCACCAGCACATCGCCGATGCGTTGAATGATGACGGGAGCAAGACCCTCTGTCGGCTCGTCGAGCAGGATGATCCGTGCGCCGGTGCGCAGAATGCGCGCAATCGCCAGCATCTGTTGCTCGCCGCCGGAAAGCTTCGTACCCTGGCTTGAGCGACGCTCGTGCAGGTTGGGGAAGAGCGTGTAGATCTCTTCCATGCTCATGCCGCCGTCCGAGACGTTCGGCGGAAGCACCAGATTCTCGGCCACGTTGAGGCTGGCGAAGATACCGCGCTCCTCGGGCACATAGCCGATGCCCGCCTGCGCCACTTTGTGCAGGGGAAGGCTAAGCAGATCCTTGCCGCGCAGGCGGATCACGCCCTGTCGGCGGCGCAGGATTCCCATGATGGCGCGCAGCGTCGTCGTCTTGCCCGCGCCGTTGCGGCCGAGAAGCGTCACGGTCTCGCCTTCATGGATGTCGAGATCGACGCCGTGAAGAACGTGGCTTTCTCCGTACCAGGCGTTCAGCCCGCGAACTTCCAGGAGAGGCGCGTTACTCATGCTCGGTCCCCATATAGGCTTCACGCACGCGCGGATCGGCGCTGACGGTGACATAGGATCCGTCGGAGAGAATCTCGCCACGGGCGAGAACCGTGACGCGATCGCACAGATCAGCCACCACATTCAGGTTGTGCTCCACCATGAGCACGGTTCGGTTCTTGGCGACTCGCCGGATCAGGTCGGCGATGCGTCCGATGTCTTCATGCCCCATGCCGGCCATAGGCTCGTCGAGAAGCAGCATGGCGGGATCGAGAGCAAGAGTCGTGGCGATTTCGAGCGCGCGCTTGCGGCCGTAGGATAATTCCGAAGCGTTCAGATGTGCATAAGCCGAGAGATTGACTGCATCGATCAGCTCCAGCGCACGCTCGTCGAGCGACGAAAGGCTGCTGGAGGGAAGCCAGAACTGGGTGGCAAGGCCTTTCGGGCGCTGCAGCGCCACGCGTACATTGTCGAGAACCGACAGATGCGGAAACACGGCAGAGATCTGGAACGAACGTACGAGGCCGAGCCGCGCCACTTCGGCGGGCTTTAGGCCGGTGATGTCATTGCCACGAAAGCTGATCTGCCCGCGCGTCGGCGTGAGAAACTTTGTGAGAAGGTTGAAGACCGTGGTCTTGCCGGCGCCGTTCGGACCGATCAAGGCATGGATCGTTCCTTCGTTGACGGACAACGTCACGTCTTTCACCGCGACGAAGCCGCGAAATTCCATGGTGAGGCCTGTGGCGCTCAAAATCGGTTGAGTACTGACCATATGGCGGCTGTCGATCCCGAACGATGAAGAGTTGAGAATGAAAGGGCGAGGGCGGCGCAAACCGTCCTCGCCCATTGCATGTTTCAGATTACTGCGTGAGCTGGCAGCCGCTGTCGGCGGCCTTCATGTAGGCCTGATCGCCGGGAATCGTGGCGAGCTGCTTGTACATGTCCCATTCGCTCTTGCTCTCATCGGGCTTCTTCACCTGGAAGAGATACATGTCGTAGACCATGCGGCCGTTGGGGAGCACCTTGCCGTTCTTGGTGAAAGCGTCCTGAACCGGCATTTCATGCAGCGCCTTGGCAACCGCTTCGGTCTCGTCCGTGCCGGTCTTCTGAACGGCCTTCAGGTACTGCATGACAGTGGAATAGGTGCCCATATGGATCATGTTGGGCATCTTGCCGGTCTTGGCCTGGAAACGCTTGGCGAAGGCGCGGTTCTCATCGTTCTGGTCCCAATACCAGCCCTCAGTCAGCGTCAGGCCCTGCGCGGCCTGAAGGCCCAGACCTTTCACTTCGGCGAGCGTAAAGAGCAGGGCTGCAAGACGAGTGCCGTTCTGGGTGATGCCGAACTCGGCCGCCTGCTTGATGGCGTTGGCGGTGTCGAGGCCCGCATTCGCCATGCCGATCACGTTGGCACCGGAGCTTTGAGCCTGCAGCAAGAACGACGAATAATCGGTCGCGGCCAGCGGATGACGCACGGAGCCGACGACCTGACCTCCCTTCGACTTCACGAACTTGGAAGTCTGCTCTTCAAGAGAGTAACCGAAGGCATAGTCGGCAGTGAGGAAGAACCACTTATTGCCGCCGTTCTCCACGAGCGCGCCGCCCGTGCCGACGGCCAGGGCATGCGTGTCGTAGGCCCAATGGAAGCCATAAGGCGAGCACTGCTTGCCGGTGAGATCGGTCGTTGCCGCACCGGTGGTCATGGTGATCTTCTTTTTCTCTTTCGAGAGGCCCTGGACCGCGAGCGCAACGGAGGAGGTGGTCAGCTCCATGATGGCATCGACCTTGTCAGCGTCGTACCACTGGCGGGCGACGCTGGAGGCCACGTCGGGCTTGTTCTGGTGATCGGCGTTCACGATCTCGATATTGGCGCCGAGAACCTTGCCGCCGAAATCCTCAACGGCCATCTGGGCGGCGGCAACGGAAGATTTTCCGCCGAAATCCGCATAGACGCCTGATTGATCGTTCAGAATGCCGATCTTCACCACGTTGTCGGAGACTTTCTGGGCGTAAGCTGCCTGTGCCGCCACGGTGCAGCTTAAGGCGAACAGAATTGGCTTGAGAACTCGCATCGTCTTCCTTCCCATTGTTGTCGGAAAGGCAGGTTGGTCCTGCCACATATCGGACCGCATGGTGGAACCCCCCATGAAGCCGGTCAAGACAAGGTAACGGCACCGTACGCCTTAGCAATGCGAGGATGCTTCATCCTTAAGTCGCACCCATTTATTCCAGACAGAGTCTGTACAGGCTTGGCAGTGCCGCTATCTGCGGCAACCCAGACCGGCGTGCAGAGCAGTGTGCAGCCCGGCCGCGAGCACCTATATCCCCCTCACCCTTTTCATCATCCAGGCTGGAGTTCTCCATGACCGCTCATAATCCCCCGGAGCGCCGCATCCCCGATCTGAAGGATGCGTCTTTGCTGGTGTCGCAAGCCTATGTGGCGGGCGAGTGGGTCGATGCTTCCGGCGGCAAGACCATCCCCGTCAACGATCCCTTCGATGGCGCGCTCATCGCTCATGTGCCCGATCTCGGCGCCGATGCTGCCCGCCGGGCCATCGACAAGGCTCATGAGATGCAGAAGGCTTGGGCCAAGCGCCCCGCCAAGGAGCGCAGCCAGATCCTGAAGAAGTGGTACGACCTCATCATCGAGAATGCCGACGACCTGGCGCTCATCCTCACCACGGAGCAGGGAAAGCCGCTGGCGGAGGCCAAGGGCGAGGTGATCTCGAACGCCGCCTATATCGAGTGGTTCGCGGAAGAGGCCAAGCGCATCGACGGCGATATCATTCCCGGCGCCAATGCGGGCCAGCGCATCCTCGTGCTCAAGCAGCCGGTGGGTGTGTGTGCCGCGATCACGCCCTGGAACTTCCCGAATGGCATGATCACTCGCAAGGTCGGTCCTGCACTGGCTGCGGGCTGCACCATGGTGCTCAAGCCCGCGGCGCAAACGCCGCTCTCGGCGCTGGCACTCGCGGTGCTGGCCGAGCGGGCAGGGGTGCCGAAGGGTGCGTTCTCGGTGGTCACTACCAGCGAGGCCAAACCCATCGGCGAGGAATTCTGCCACAATCCGAAGGTCGCCAAGATCACGTTCACCGGCTCCACCAATGTGGGCCGCTGGCTGATGCGTGAGGCAGGCGACAGCATCAAGCGCCTCTCCCTGGAGCTCGGAGGCAACGCGCCCTTCATCGTGTTCGACGATGCGGATCTCGATGCGGCGGTGGATGGAGCAACCGCCTCGAAATTCCGCAATGCCGGCCAGACCTGCGTATGCGCCAACCGCATCTATGTGCAGGAGAGCGTGGCGGAAGCCTTCGCCACAAAGCTAGCGGCGAAGGCCAAAGGCCTCAAGCTCGGCCACGGTACGGAAGAAGGCGTGACCATGGGCCCGCTGATCGACGACCGCGCCGTGGCAAAGATGGAAGACCATGTAGCCGATGCCCTCTCCAAGGGCGGCAAGGTGCTGGTGGGCGGCAAGCGCTCGGATCTCGGTAGCACGTTCTTCGAGCCTACGGTGATGACGGGCATTAACCAGAGCATGAAGGTGACGAAGGAAGAAACCTTCGCGCCGCTCGCCCCGATCATCACGTTCAAGGACGAAGCGGACGTGATCGCCATGGCCAACGACACGGAGTTCGGTTTGGCGTCCTATTTCTACGCCAAGGACATGGCCCGCGTTTGGCGTGTGGCGGAGGCTCTGGAGAGCGGGATGGTGGGCGTGAACACGCCCGCACTCGCCAACGAGATGGCGCCGTTCGGCGGGATCAAGCAATCGGGCTTGGGCCGTGAAGGCTCCAAATACGGAATCGAGGGCTTCCTCGAAATCAAATATGTCTGCCTTGCAGGCATCTAATGAAGAAAGCCGGGCTCCTTGAAGCCCGGCTTTTCTTTAGGCGCGGAGAGTGATTGCAACCGGCTGATGGTCGGATGCCGTCGTTTCCACATCGACGCGCAAATCGGTGATCCGATCCGCCAAATTTTCCGATACGAAGATGTAGTCGCGGCAATGTGGGCCCTGTGGCCATTGCTTGAAATCAGCAACTCCCGTCGTCGGCGCATGCGGAGCATCGCCGTGCTGAATCGCCCAAGCATCCACGAAGGTTGGAATACCTGATGCGAAGGGCTTGCGCATCTCGGCGTGAAGCGGATCGTCGGGGCCAAGATTGAAGTCGCCGCACACGATGGCGCCGACCGGCGCGGGAAGCGTGCGGTAAGGGCCTGCCGACGTGTCGCGATGGCTGAGCCTCATGCGCTTCTCGTGGTTCTCGTGCACCATGCGCATGTGCTCGACCTGCGCCTGCCGATGCTCGAAAGCGTGATATTCGAGATGGCAAGTGGTGACGCGCACGGGCCCGAAGCTCGTTGAAACGATCACTTCAAGAGCTTGGCGCTGCATGCTCCGGCATTCGGTCGCAGGCCATGGCAGCATATGGCTCGTGATCTCCAGCACGGGCAGACGCGACAGGATCATGTTGCCGAAGACCTGGCGGTGTCCTTCTTCGTCGCGCCGCTCGACGGCAGGGCGGAAGATTGGCGTGTAACCGGGTAGGAGATCGCTCAGGATTGCAGGCTGGTCCTCTCCGCCATCATGGGGTGCGAAGCCATGCGAGATTTCCTGGAAGCAAAAGACATCCGCGTCGCTCAACGCTTTCGCCGTTTCGACGATGCGGTTGAGATCGACCTTGCCGTCGCAGCCGAGGCCCCATTGGACATTCCAAGTGACGAGCTTCATCAGCGGATGCCTGCCCGCATGAAGGACTGAACGAACTGCCTCTGAAAAAGGAGGAAAGCAAGAAGCAGCGGCGCCATGGTCATGACGGTGGCCGCCGTGATCACCGACCAATCGACGCCGGTCTCAGGCGCTCCGAAGACCGCAAGACCCACGGTAAGAGGGCGGCTTTCGACCGAATTAGTAACGATGAGCGGCCAGAGGAAATTGTTCCAGTGATAGCTCACGGAGACGAGACCAAAGGCGATGTAGGTCGTCTTGCCGAGCGGCACGAAGACGCGCCACAGGACGCCGAACGAAGAGGCCCCTTCCACGCGCGCAGCGTCCACCAGTTCGTTGGGCACGCCCTTGAAGGTCTGGCGCAGCAGGAAGATGCCGAAGGCCGAGGCGATGTAGGGAAGGCCGATGGCGGGGATCGTGTCGAGCAGGTTCAATGTGCTGATGACGCGGTAATTCTCCACGATCAGCACGTCCGGCATGATCATTAGCTGAACGAGCACAAGCGCAAACAGCACATCGCGCCCGAAGAACTTGAAGCGAGCGAAGGCGTAGGCCGCGAGTGTGGCAATCACGAGCTGGCAGGCCAGCACCATGGTCACCAACATCAGGGTGTTCAGGTAATAGCGGGCGAACGGCGCCTGGTTCCAGGCCTTGACGAAGTTGTCGAGGGTCAGCGGGGCGGTGATGTCGAAGCGCGTTGCGTACTCTGATGGGTGGAAAGCGCTCCACAGGCTGTAAGCCAGCGGAAGCAGCCACAGAAGTGCGAGTACCCAGGCGGCGATGGTTTCGACCGAATGATCTTTCTGTCTCATTGGTAGTGAATCCTGCGGTCGAGATAGACGAACTTGGTGAGGGCGACGCCGGCTAGGATCGCGATCAGCGTCACCGTCAGCGTGGCAGCGAAAGCGGTATCCTGGAAGGTGAAGGCGACTTCGTAGATGTAGTAGAGCAGGAGCGAGCTTGCGTTGTTCGGCCCGCCCTTGGTCATGATGACGAGCTGATCGACGAGCTTGAAGGAATTGATGAGCGCATTGATCGAAATGAACAGGGTCGTGGGCATAAGAAGAGGCAACGTCACGCGGCGGAAGAAATACCACCGGCTCGCGCCTTCGACCTCTGCGGCTTCCTTCAACTCGGGCGGAATGGTCTGCAAGGCCGCGAGATAGAAGATCATGAAGAAGCCGGCTTCCTTCCACACCACCATGACGGCAAGGCAGGTCATGACGGTGGAGGGATCGCCGAGCCAGTTATGCCCCGAGAAGCCGAAGCTCTTCAGAACCTGATCGAGCAGGCCATAGCCGGGCGTGTAGAAGAACAGCCAGATATTGGCGACCGCGATCATCGGCAGAACGGTCGGCGTGAAGAAGGCGAGGCGCAGGAATGAGCGTCCGGCCATCTTCTTGTCCACCCACACGGCCATCAGGAGTGCGAGCGCGATGCTGGTCGGCACGGTGGCGAGTGCGAAGACGATGTTGTTGCGCAGCACCTGCCAGAAGACATCGTCTTCCAGCATGTAGGTGTAGTTTTCCAGGCCGACGAATGTGGAGCCACCGCCCCGGCCCAGCGAGAAGAAGCTGTGATAGAGCGTGGCGAGGATCGGGTAATGGGTGAAGGTCGCCAGGAGAACGACGGCGGGCAGCAGAAGCAGCCAGGCATTGACGTTCGTCATCCAATTCCTGCGCCTAAGGGCTTTCGGCTCGGCGGCGCTCATGACGGCGGATACCATCGCATTCTCCTGCGGGATCGGACGATATGCTGCGGCGGAAGGCTCCGCCGCAGCACGTGAAGTCGGTTACTTGTAGCGGCTCAGGATGCGCTCGGACTGCTTCTGAGCGCTCTCGAGGGCTTCCTGCGGGGTCTGCGTGCCGGTGACGGCTGCCTGCACCGCATCGTTCATGATCTTGTAGATGCGGCCGTTCTCATGCACCGAGAGTTCGGCAACGGCATGCTCCAACTGATCGCGGGCGACGACGGCCTGCGGGAAGTCCTTGACGTAGTTCTTCATGACGTCCGTCTGGTAGGCAGCGGGCGTCACAGCGACGTAACCGGTCTTGATGCTCCAATCGGCTGCGCGCTCGGGAGCGGTCATCCACTTGATGAACTTCACGGCGGCTTGCTGCTGCTCAGGGCTTGCGCTCTTGAACACATAGAAGTTGCCGCCGCCGGTCGGGGAGCCACGGCGCTCCTTGGCGGGCAGCATGGCGACGCCGAAGTTGAACTTCGCGCCTTCCTTCACCGCGGTCAGGTTGCCCGTGGTGTGCCACATCATGGCCGTCTTGCCTTCCAGGAAGTCCGTGCGCAGAGTGCCCCATTCCACGGCGCCCTTGGGCATCACGCCGTCCTTGGCGGCGAGATCGACCCAGTACTGCAGGGCCTCGACGGTCTTCGGCGCATTGAACGAGACCTGATTGCCAGCCTCATTCATGAGCTTCTGGCCGTTTTCGATGGCAAGGGCCTGGAGCATCCAGTAGCCGTAGCCGGTGGAGGGGATTTCCACGCCCCAGCGGCTCACGTTGCCGGAAGCATCCTTTTTCACGAGCTTCTTCGACATCTCGGCCATCTCGGCCCAGGTTGTCGGCGGCTTTTCCGGATCGAGGCCCGCTTCCTTGAAGGCGTCCTTGTTGTAGTAGAGCACGATGGTGGAGCGCTGGAACGGAATGCTCCAGGTCTTGCCCTCGACGCGTCCGTTTTCCATGAAGGCCGGATAGAAGCTGTTCAGCCATTCCTTGTCGGTGCCGGCGATCTCATCGACCGGCACGATGGCCTTCTCGTCCATGAGCGTGAACAGATCGGTGGAGAACAGCACCGACAGCTGAGGAGGCTGGCCGCCCTTCATGGCGGTCATGGCCTTGGTCATGGTGTCGGTGTAGTTGCCGGCATAAACGGACTCGACCTTGATGTCCGGATTTTCCTTGTGGAACTGCTGGACCATGTCATCGATGACTTTCGTGACAGGACCGCCGACGGCGACAGGGTAGTACATGGTCAGGTCGACCGCATGAGCGGCACCGGCACCGAGACTCGCCAGCGTCATGAAGCCTGCCGTGAGCAGGGCCTTGGATTTGAACTTCATTGTCCTCCCCCTTCGGGTTTTAAGAAGCCGTACGCCTGCGGCTTGGTACCGCGTGCGTTCTCTCAGAGGATAAGCCTCACTGGGGCAATGCGCTGCCCGCGCGACGCTTTCCGCTGTCCCTGTCAAACAGATGTATGTGACGGTTTTGCCATCCGAGCGCGACTTGTGCGCCGGTGGGCAGCGCGCAGTAGCCGGTCTGGCGGACGGATACGGTCTCGCCCTTCACGTCACACAGGATGATGCTGTCGGCGCCGAGATACTCCACCGCCTTGACGGTGGCCTGGATGCCGTTGCTTTCCACGAGAGAGATATGCTCCGGCCGCACGCCGAGAACGGCGCCGTCTTGCCAGGAGATGAGGTTCATGGGCGGCGTGCCGATGAAGCGCGCCGTGAAGTCGCTCGCCGGTTCGTTATAGAGTTCATGCGGCGCGCCGTTCTGCTCGATATGCCCGTCGCGCATCAGAATCACGCGGTCAGCCATGGTCATGGCTTCGGTCTGGTCATGCGTGACATAGACCATCGTCATACCGAGCCGCTGCTGCAGGCTGCGGATCTCGGTGCGCATCTCGTGGCGCAGCTTGGCGTCGAGGTTCGACAGAGGCTCGTCCATCAGGCAGACGGGGGCTTCCGCGATGATGGCGCGGCCTAGCGCAACGCGCTGGCGCTGACCGCCGGAGAGCTGGGACGGCTTGCGCTCGAGCAGATCGCTTAAGCCCACGATGTCAGCCACCTTCTTGAGCCGCTCATCGCGTTCACCGCGGCCGACGCCGCGCACTTTCAGGCCGAAGACGATGTTCTCCGCGACGTTGAGGTGTGGAAACAGCGCATAGGACTGAAACACCATCGAGATGTGGCGCTGTGCAGGCGACAGATGAGTGACATCGCGGCCGCCGATGGTGATGGTGCCGGAATCGACCTCTTCCAAACCTGCGATCAGGCGCAGCGTCGTGGACTTGCCGCAGCCCGAGGGCCCGAGCAGGACCAGCAGCGTTCCCGCATCGGCCTTGAAGCTGATGCGGTTGACGCCGCCAACGCCGCTCCATGTTTTCGATACTGCGTTGACGACAATCTCGGACATAGGCACGACCCTTGAGATCTGAAAGTTAGAATGCGCGTTAGCGTTTGGCTGCCAGGAGCAGTTCGGTCAACTCGGCGAAACCGTCTCCTGAATGACCCTCGGCGATGTAGGCAGGCTTGTTCTTCAGACGATGCGCGAAAGCGTGAACGTTGGCGACGCCCACGCTGAGCGGGAAGGCTTCGAACATGGGCTCGTCATTCGGCGAGTCGCCCGCATAAATTACGGATTGCTTGGCCTGCTCCCAATCCATGCCGAACACGTCGGCCAGAATCGTCTTGGCCATGCTGAGCTTGTTGTAGTCGCCGAACCAACCGTTCACATGGATGGAGCTGACCTTCGCCTGCGCGCCGTGGCGCTCGAAAATGGCAACGATCCGGTCGACCTCGGATTCAGGGAGAGCCGGTACGTCCTCGCAGAAATCGATGGCGAGATCGGCCAGGCGATAGGCTTGGTCGCTGGCGAGCGCGGAGCCCGGAACGGAGGAGAGAACTTCTTTCTCGATGGCATCGAGTTTCGCGCGATTGCCTTTCAGCTCCTCGGGGCTCGCCCAGAAATGCTGGTCCATCTTTTTCCGCTCGCGGTCGTAGCGAAAATAGAAAGCACCGTTCTCGCCTACGATACCGTCAACCGGCCACATGCGCGCGATGTGATCGCACCATCCGGCGGGACGGCCCGTCACGGGGATCACAAGGAAGCCGGCCTTTTGCAGATTCTCCAGCGCCGCATAGGCGGAGGCCGTCAGCATGCCTTCCGTCGTAATGGTGTCGTCGATGTCAGTGAGGATGACGCGCACGGAACGCGCCTTTTCCCGCGAAAGCTGAGAAAGGGGGATCATGCCGCTGCTCCCATGACTTTGGGGCTGCGGGAATGCAGAACAGTCTCGTGCATAAACAGGCGCTTCCTTTAATGGCACTCATCGGTGCCTTATGTGAAACCTAGATGACAGAATTTGGCAGTTCAATCATACTTCTGTGGGATGTTCCAACATTTTTGAGCGAGTTACGCTATCCTTGGTTGCGGATGGAGGGTTGAAGCGTGTCGCTTCCTGAAGGCAAAAAGGTAGTTCGTCAGCGGCTGATCCTGGCCGAACTGGGCTTGAGCCCAGCGGTGCGGACATCGGATCTCGCCCGCAGGCTAGGGGTTTCTGCCGAGACAGTGCGCCGCGATATCGAGGAACTGACCCAACGAGGTCTGGTCAGCCGCACCTATGGCGGCGCGGCAGGGCGACAGCTTGGCCTTCAGCCGGAGTTCCAGGATAGGAACACGCTGGCGGTCGAAGAGCGCGACGCCATCGCCCGGGCCGCCGTCAAGCTGGTGATGCCCGGGGATGTCGTC
Source organism: Microvirga sp. ACRRW (assembly GCF_022346925.1). GTDB lineage: Bacteria > Pseudomonadota > Alphaproteobacteria > Rhizobiales > Beijerinckiaceae > Microvirga. Next base: position 685,752 of record NZ_JAKRNJ010000001.1, on the reverse strand, counting down.
ATGATCGATTCGGGCTCGACCACGGCCCGGTTCGCCCATGTTCTGGCCGAGACGGCCGAGAAGATCACCGTGATCACCAATTGCTTTGCGGTCGCAAATGCCCTCGTGCCACAGGGCAGCGTGCGGGTGCTGTTCTGCCCAGGCGATTTTTCGGCGCGCGAACGGGGTGTCTACGGCTCGGAAACCTGCGCCTTCCTTCAGCGATTCAATGCGGACATTGCTTTCATCGGCGCCAGCGGCCTTACCTTTGAGGGGCCGAACGATGTGGAGACTCAAGCCTGTTGGGTCAAGCGCACCATGATGGACCGGGCGGAGCGCAACGTTCTCCTGCTCGATGGGACGAAGTTCAATCGCCGCCATCTCGAACTCGTCTGTCCGATGGAAAGGCTCTCCGACATTGTCACCGACCGTGCGCCGGATGCCGTACTTGCTGAGAAGATCGCAGCCGATAACGTGTCCCTGCACCTTGCAGGTGAGAGCAGGCGTGTTGCAGTCGAGGCCTGATTGGTCTCAGGGTCTTCACGAAATCGATTTCTGTCGTAAGCTCGCCGCATGACAGAAGATGTATCGATCCTGCGGGCATTGTTCGATGCGGCCCTGAATGCGGCGCTTCCGGATGGAAGATTTGATGGGCGCTTGCCGCCTCGGCCCAAGGGCCGAACTATCGTACTTGGTGCCGGAAAGGCATCCGCACGCATGGCGGCAGCCTTCGAGGCGGCTTGGGCGAGGGAAGGCGGCATCTGTGAGGGCTTGGTCGTCACGCGCTATGGCCATGCAGTTCCCACCAGCTCCATTGAAATCATAGAGGCCGCCCATCCAGTGCCCGATGAGGCGGGCCTCAATGCCGCCAGGCGCATTCTGGCCTTGGCACAAGAGGCCGGTCCGGATGATCTCGTTGTTTGCCTGATCTCAGGCGGCGCATCCGCGCTTCTTTCGCTTCCCGCGGAAGGGGTCACCCTCGAGGACAAGCAGGGCTTGAATCGTGCGCTGCTCAAATCGGGCGCACCTATCGGTGAGATGAACCTCGTGCGCAAGTCGCTTTCCGCCATCAAGGGAGGAAGACTCGCGGCTGCCGTCCATCCGGCGCAACTCGTCACCTATCTCATCTCCGATGTTCCAGGCGATGACCCCGCGAGCATCGGTTCGGGCCCGACAATTCCCGAGCGCGTCGATCCGGAAGCAGTCATTTCCATCCTCGACAAACATGGAATCCAGGTGTCCGCTCACGTGATGCGGGCCATGCGGACCAATGTTGTCGAAAGCTCGGGTGAGGGCGGTGTGGTTCACATGCTCGCCACGCCCAAGATGGCGCTCGACGCGGCTGCCGCCAAAGCGCGTGAACTGGGGCTGATGCCGATGATCCTCGGCGATGCTATCGAAGGCGAGGCGCGCGAGGTTGGGCGCGTGATGGCGGGCATTGCACGGTCCGTTCGACAGCACGGTGAACCTGTTGCGGCACCTTGCGTGCTTCTGTCGGGAGGCGAGACGACCGTCACTGTCCGAGGCTCGGGGAGGGGCGGGCGCAACGCGGAGTTTCTGTTGTCGCTCGCCCTGGCATTGCGCAGCGAAGCAGGCATGTCAGCCATTGCCTGCGACACCGATGGCATCGACGGATCGGAGGACAATGCAGGCGCGTGGTTCGATCACGCCTTGTTCGCCGCCGCGCAGGAAAGGGGCGTGGATCTTGCGGCCCATCTTGCCGGCAACGATGCCTATTCCGCTTTCGAGCAGCTCGACCGGCTTGTCGTCACAGGGCCGACACTGACCAACGTGAACGACTTTCGCGCTGTTCTGATCCGTTAGAGCACGCCTGAAGCTCCCGTCACGTTCTTTTCCGGAATCGTCAGTGTCACGGTCGTTCCGTGCCCTTCCTTGCTGGCGATGTGAAGGCTGCCGCCATGGAGCATGATGATGTGCCAGGCAAGACTCAAACCCAGGCCGGTGCCGGTTATCTCCTTGGCATTGTGACCACGGAAGAAGGGTTGCATCAGGAATGGTAGATCACGCTCGGATACGCCGATTCCTTCGTCCTTCACGACGACCATGACGCCTTCCCTCGATGGACGGGCCCTGACGCTGATGGGAGTATCGGAGTCTGAATACTTAATCGCGTTGGACAGCACGATCACAAGCGCCTGCTCCAGCAGGATGGGGTCGCCAATGATGATCTCGGGAAGTTTTTGAATGTCGATGGTGAAGGGGCGCTCGGGATCGTGGTTGCTCTGCTCCTTGCAGGCACGCCTGATCAAAGACTCGGGATTGAATTCGGTGGGGTTGAGAAGCATGCCGCCGGCGCTCGCCCGCGTGTAGGACATGATCGTCTCGATCAGCTCGTCTAGGCGCAGGCTCGCGCGCCAGATCTTTTCGGCACGGGTCCTGACATCTTCGGAGCTCATACGCTCTGCCCGACGCATCATGCCCTGAGCAAGTGCGTTGATGGCCGAAAGAGGCGTCCTGAGCTGGTGTGCGAGAAGAGCAATCCGGTCCAGAGGCTGCGCCGTTTTCTTTGCGCCGGTCCGGACAGAAGTTGGGTGCACAGCCTTCGTAGGCTTTCTAGGGGGCCTTTGGGTTGAGGGCACGAGAACTCACAGTCACAAGAGTATAACGTTAGATCTGAGCCTCGAATTAGAGCGCATGGATGCCTTGTCCATGTCTGAGATATGACAAAAGGGAATGTTGTATCTAAAATATGTAAAATTAAGAAAATTAGAAGTAAGATTTATTTTAGATTGGCAAACTACGAAGTTTTATTTCAATAAACGAATTGCTACTTGGTTTATAATCTATATTAATTAGAATGATTTCATTGATAATGTGAAGATATGCGCTGATTTATAGTGGAATGAACGGGTGTTATTTACTGCTTGGCTTGAAACCTAACGATGTGCCAGGCGTTCCCCTCCAGGTTTTACACTGAGGAGAATGATGATGGATCCTGATCGTACGGAAGGCAGCATGAAGAATATCAAGGGTCGTGTGAAGGAAGGCCTCGGCAAAGCTCTCGGCGACTCGAAGATGGAAACCGAAGGCAAGATGGATAAGGCTGAAGGCAAGATCCAGAACACCATTGGCGGCATCAAGGACAGCATGCGTAAGAGCACCTGATCCAGATGATGTTTCGCAAAAAGGCCCGGCTTCAGCCGGGCCTTTCTCATGCCGGTTGGTCTGCTTTTTCGATCAGGAAGGTAATGCTCTTTTCCTCCTGACACTGCTCGACCAGCATATCTCCGAGTTCGCGGATAAGGTTGGGGACATCAATGCCCGCAAGCGGGTCCGTGCAGGTCACACGCAATTGATCGCCTGGATTCATCGAGAGCAGCGCCTTGCGGGTTCGCAGCACTGGAAGCGGACATTTCAAACCGGACAGATCCAGCTCAATCATCACGTTCTCCCGTCTCTGCCGCTGCTCCCAAGCCGGGTTGTGGCAATGTTGCCTGCTGCTCGGCAATGGCTTGTGCGGCGATCAACTCATCCGGAGTGTTGATATTGAAGAAGGGATCAAACGGCTCAGTTGGCCAAGCCGCTGTCGTGAAGCCATGAGAGCTCATCCAATCCTCCACGCGATGTATGTCCCCAGATGTGAGCGCACGGCGCATGTCATGCCGCAGATCGACCGGCCACAGGCCCGTGGTGAAATGCCGATGCGCGCCGGATTCAGCGCAGGCGAGGCGCGCCCTGGCTTTTTCTCGCGCTTCATGAAGGCGCATGACCAGATCGAGAGGTATGAAGGGCGTATCACCTGGAACGCTGAGAACCCATGCAATGGAAGGCTTCTCAGAAGCGGCCCAATCGAGTGCAGAGAGAATGCCCGCCAAAGGGCCTGGATGCCCTGCAACGGAATCCTGAACCACGGGCATATCCCACATGGCAAAGCGCGAAGGATCGCCATTGGCGTTGAGAATCAGACTTTCGCATTGCGGCGCCAATCGCTGCGCCACATGAGCAAGGAGAGACTGGCTCCCAAGTCTCAGAAGAGGCTTGTCGCCCCCGCCCATGCGCCGCGCCAACCCACCGGCGAGGATCACGCCTAACGTTGCCGGATGGGACGTCACGGCAGATCTACTCGATCACGATGCGTGGTGCGGGACGAGCCGCGTCTCCGCCGGACAATGCAGTCCAGATCCGCTGTGCCATGTCCTTGTAGATCTTGGCATGCGGTCCATCCGGATCCGTCGCTACGACGGGGCGCCCGGCATCCGAAAGCTCGCGGATGGTCATGTTGAGCGGCACCTCTCCGAGGAAGGGTACGCCCAGGCGCTCGGCTTCCGAGCGTGCGCCGCCATGGCCAAAGATATGCGAGGTCTGTCCGCAATGGGGGCAGACGAAAGTCGCCATGTTCTCGACGATGCCGAGGATCGGAATTTCCACGCGCTTGAACATGGACACGCCGCGCCGTGCATCGATGAGTGCCAGATCCTGCGGCGTGGACACGATCACGGCGCCAGCGAGCGGCGTTGCCTGCGCCATGGTGAGTTGCGCATCGCCCGTGCCGGGCGGCATGTCCACAACGAGCACGTCGAGATCGCCCCAGGCGACCTCGCGCAACATCTGAGTGATGGCGGACATGACCATCGGCCCACGCCAGATCATCGCGGCTTCTTCGTCGACGAGGAAGCCGATGGACATGACCTTCAGTCCATAAGCTTCCATGGGCTCGAGGATGCGGTTCTCGAGCAGCTTGGGCTTGCCGTGAATGCCGAGGAGCTTGGGCATGGAAGGGCCGTAGATATCCGCATCGAGAATGCCTACCTTCAGGCCCTGTGCCTTGAGGCCCAGGGCGAGATTGCATGCGGTCGTGGATTTGCCGACGCCGCCTTTGCCGGAGGCCACCGCGACCACGTGCTTCACGCCTGGGATACGCTGGTTCTGGGGCTGGGCAGCGGCCCGGGGGCGCTGCGCGGCCGCAGGGGAGGGTGGTGGGCCCGACCCGGCAGGACGATCGGCGGTGAGGCTTGCGAAAACTCCCTTAACGCCGGGCAAGCCCTGCACGGCGGCAGCGGCAGTCTGACGAACCTGCTCCATGGCTTGCGCCTCGGATGGGCTGATTGCGATGGAGAACATCACCCTGCCTGCTTCGTCGATATGAATGTCGGAGAGACGTCCTGACGCCACGAGGTCGGTTCCACTGGCATCGACGTGTACGGTCGAGAGCGCCTGCAACACATGTTCACGGGTAATCGCCACGATGGAGGCTCCTGAGCTTCGGATCGGTCTTCGCTTGAGTCTCATGTATAGGCTCTGCGCCCGTCCGTTAAGGCGTTGTCTGGCTGTCATAGGCGATATCCGAACCAAAACCCACCTTGTCCGTTGTTCAACCGATCCCTCGGGGGCCGTGTCCGGCCGACCGGACAGCCGCGTACGCGCATCGCCGACCCGAGACGTTGTGAAGATATTAGGAGAGGATGATGCACCAGCACGGCCATAACGATCCGAATGCCAAAAAACTTTACGATCTGATCAAAGACGTGAAGATCGCCATGATGACCACTGTGGATACGGATGGCACGCTGCACAGCCGCCCCATGTATAACCAGGAAGCCGATGAGCATGGCGATCTCTGGTTCTTCACGCAGATCCAGTCGCCGAAGATCACGGAAGTCTCCCGCGACAATGAAGTGAACCTTGGCTTCAGCGATCCTGGAAGCCAGACTTATGTATCTGTCGCCGGCAAGGCCGAGATCGTGCGCGACAAGGCAAAGATCGAGGAGAAATGGTCGGAGCCTTTGCGGGCATGGTTCCCAAAAGGCGTGGACGATCCGCAGATCGCGTTGATACGCGTGCATCCCTCGAAAGGCGAGTATTGGGATAGCCCGTCCTCGACGATCGTCCATCTCTACGGCTATGCGAAAGCCGTACTGACCGGGAAGCAGCCCGATCCGGGGGATCAGGCGAAGGTCAACTTAAGGTGATGTTTCTTCAGCAAGGTGACAGCAATCAGGGCCGCTTCGCGGCCCTTTTTCGTGATACCTCTTTAGTTTCTTTCTCTCGAACGCCAGCTTGAGTATGATGAGCGCCCATAAGGCAAAGAAGCCTGCGATCAATTTGCAGGCCGAAGAATGATAGAACAGGGGGCGCTCCCAGGGAGGGAAGGATGAAATCCATCTGGCTTGCCGCCGTCTCCACTGTAGTGTTCGCATCTTCCAGTCTTGCTCAGCCCAGCAATCAACCGAGCAGCAATCTCGAGAAGCTCCAGACGTTTCAGAATACGGGCACCGTTGAACCCAAACAGATTCCGCAGGAGGGCCGTCGCGCCGACGCCATCCGCAGGAATCTCGAGAAGATCAAGCTTCCTGCGGGCTTCAAGATCGATCTTTATGCCATCGTTCCCGATGCGCGCCACATGGCGGTAGGCCCTAACGCCGGTGTTGTTTTTGTCGGAACGCGCAAGAACAATGTTTATGTGATCACGGATCGTGACAAGGATCGCGTGGCGGACGAGGTGAAGCAGTTCGCGCCATCAGTCGAGTTCAAGATTCCCAACGGGGTCTGCTTCTCACGCGATGGCATGCTCTATGTCGTAGAGCAGAATCGAGTGCTGCAGTTTCCGGCGGCGGAATTCTTCTATGAGGGCCCCGATGTGGCGGCCGGTGTCGTCGTGAAACAGGGCGAGATGATCCCGCCAACGGAGGAGAGCTTCAATCACACCGCGCGCGTATGCCGCGTCGGGCCCGACAACAAGCTCTATATCGCCCTAGGGCAGCCGTTCAATGTGCCCCCGAAGGACAAGATGGAGCTCTATCGAAAGAACGGTATCGGCGGCGTCATTCGCATGGACCAGGACGGCAAGAACCGCGAGGTTTATGCGACCGGCATCCGTAACTCGGTAGGCATCGACTTCAACCCGGCCGACAAGTCTCTGTGGTTCACCGATAACCAAGTCGACGGCATGGGCGACGACCAGCCTCCTGGCGAACTCAACCGCGCCGTTCAAATGGGCCAGAACTTCGGCTTCCCCTATTACGGCGGCGGCACGGTTCGCACCGTCGAATACAAGGACGACCAGGTTCCGGCCGGAACCGTCGAGCCGCAATCAGAGATGGCTCCTCATGCCGCCGATCTTGGGCTTTCCTTCTACACGGGCAAGATGTTCCCCGCGGCTTATCAGGGTGGCATCTTCTCGGCGCAGCACGGCTCCTGGAACCGTACCAAGCCTGTGGGCGCGCGGGTGATGTTCACGCCCCTCAAGCCGGATGGGACTGCGGACAAGCCGCAGGTCTTTGCCGAAGGCTGGCTCAACGAGAACGGTGAGTATCTCGGACGCCCGGTGGATGTAGCCGTGCTGCTCGACGGCTCGCTTCTCGTGTCCGACGACACGGCAGGGGCGATCTACCGTATCTCTTATGAAGGCCAATAAGCCCGTTGCTGCAGGCGCGCCAATCGCGGCGCGCCTGTTTTCTTGAGAGGCGAAATCATGAAGGAGATCGATGCCTTGGCTCTTCTCGGGGCTTTTCTGGGCTGTCTTGCGCCTGTCTCCGGGCATGCGGGCGATGCCAAGGCGGGGCGGCAGAAGATCACGACCTGCCAGGCCTGCCACGGGCTGGACGGCCTGTCGAAGAACCCGGAGGCCCCGAACCTGGCGGGGCAGATCGAGGGTTATCTCATCAAGTCTCTGGGAGAATACAAGTCAGGCGCCCGCCAGAACGAGACCATGAACATTGTCGCAAAAGAGCTCTCGGACCAAGATATGGCCGATGTGGCGGCCTATTATGCGTCGATTCAAGTGGATGTACTGCCTCCTTGAGGGAGGGCAGAGGGGGTATGAGCCGCACGCTCTTTCGCCGGCTTCCGGCCTTCGCTATTGTCCTGCCTCCTGAAACGGCTAGGAGCAGGCGATGGTGGACATCGCGACCAGGGTCTATAACCACACCTGGAAAATCGACCCGATCGTAAGGTCGGTCCTGGATACGGACTTCTACAAGCTCCTGATGGCGCAGACGATCTTTCGTCGCCACCGGGATGTCCAGGTCACATTCGGCATCCATAACCGCACCACACGCATCCGCCTCGCCGACATCATCGATGTAGGCGAATTGCGCGAGCAGCTCGACCATGTGCGCAGCCTGTCGCTGACGCGCGGCGAATCCACCTGGCTTCGCGGCAACACCTTCTATGGCAAGCGGCAGATGTTCTCGCCGGAATTCATGGACTGGCTCGAGACCTTCCGCTTCCCGGAATACCTGCTGGAGAAGGAGGACGGCCAGTACGTACTGACCTTCCACGGGCCGTGGATCGAGACCACCATGTGGGAGATCCCGGCGCTCGCTATTCTCAACGAGCTGCGCTCGCGCGGCGTGCTGAGGGGCATGGGCAAGTTCGAGCTGCAGGTGCTCTATGCACGCGCCATGACGCGGGTGTGGGAAAAGATCGAGCGTCTAAAGACATTGCCCGATCTCTCCATTTCGGATTTCGGCACGCGCCGCCGCCATGGCTTCCTATGGCAGGATTGGTGCGTGCAGGCGATGATCGAAGGGCTTGGTCCATCCTTCCTCGGCACGTCCAACTGCCTCATCGCCATGCGGCGCGAGGTGGAGGCTGTCGGCACGAACGCCCATGAGCTTCCCATGGTTTATGCCGCGTTGACCGAAAGCGATGAAGAGCTGGCGAAGTCGCCTTATCGCGTGCTGGCCGATTGGCAGCAGGATTACGAGGGCAACTTGCGCGTCATCCTGCCCGATACCTATGGCACGACGAATTTCCTGCAGAATGCTCCCGAATGGGTCCCGTCCTGGACAGGCATCCGCATCGACTCCAAGGACCCCATCGAAGGCGGCGAGGAAGCGATTGCGTGGTGGCAGAGGCGCGGACAGGATCCGAGCGAGAAGCTCGCGATCTTTTCTGATGGCCTCGATGTGGATGTGATCGAACGCATTCACCGCCATTTCCGTGGGCGCATGCGCATGGGCTATGGTTGGGGTACGCTGTTGACGAACGATTTCCGTGGACTTGTTCCCGATGGCGGGCTCGATCCCATCTCCATCGTCTGCAAGGTCATCTCGGCGGACGGGCATCCGACCGTGAAGCTCTCCGACAATCCGACGAAAGCCTTGGGACCGGAAGATCAGATCGAGCGCTATAAGCGCGTGTTCCATGTGGGCTCGCAAACCGCTCAACCCGTATTGGTGTGAGGGTATCATGAGAATCGATCTCAACTGCGATATGGGCGAAGGCTATGGGCCATGGCGAATGGGAGATGATGAGGCAATGCTCGATATCGTCTCGTCCGCAAACGTAGCATGCGGTTTCCATGCCGGCGATCCGTCGATCATGTTCCGGACTGCCGAGACGGCGAAGCGCAAGGGCGTAGCGGTCGGTGCGCATCCCAGCTTCAACGATCTGCACGGTTTCGGAAGACGCGTGATCCGAGGCGATTCTCCCGCTGAGATCGAGCGCATGGTAGCCTACCAGATCGGCGCCATGCAGGCGGTAGCGGCGCTTGCAGGCCATAAGGTTACTTATGTTAAGGCCCATGGTTCGCTCAACAACATGGCGAACGAGGATGAGAGCCTGGCGCTTGCCATCGCGCGCGCCATTAAGGGTGTCGATCAAAGCCTCATCAATGTGTGCATGCCGGGTCTCTTGATGGAGAAGGCATCGCAGCAGATCGGTGTCCCGGTTGCGCGTGAGTTCTTCGCCGACCGCACCTATGAGGATGACGGCACGCTTACCTCCCGCAAGAAGCCCGGCTCCGTTCTGCATGATGCAGATGCTGCCGCCGAGCGGGTTCTGCGCACTATCCAGGACAAAGCCGTCATCACCACGTCGGGAAAGCGCATTCCCATCGAGATCGACACGATCTGCGTTCATGGTGACGAGCCGAGCGCGGTTGCCATGGCGCGGACGGTGCGGGCGAAGCTCGAAGCCAACGGCATCACGATCGCTCCGTTCTCCGGCGCATAGATATGTCGTTCAAGGATCACTTCTCGGAAAAGTCTGGCAATTACGCAGCCTATCGCCCGACTTATCCGCGAGAACTCGTTGATTATCTCGCGAGCGTTTGCCGCCAGACTGAGCTGGCGCTAGATGTCGGTTGCGGCACGGGACAGCTCTCGATGCTACTGGCAGAGCGGTTCAGGCATGTGATCGCCACCGATGCGAGTGCGCAGCAGATCCACAATGCAGAACCTCATGAGCGCGTGGAATATCGCATTGCGCCTGCGGAGAAGAGCGGTCTTGCCGATGCCTCCGTCGATATGATCACGGTGGCGCAGGCCGCTCATTGGTTCGATCTCGATGCGTTTTACGCGGAAGTGCGCCGTATTGGAAAACCAGGCGCGGTGTTGGCGCTCATCACCTATGGCGTGATCGAGGCGGATACCGACATCCATCCGCTTATTCAGCGCTTCTATAAGGATGTTGTGGGGCCTTATTGGCCGCCTGAACGTCGCCATGTAGAGGACGGTTATCGCTCCTTCGCCTTCCCCTTTGAGGAATGGACAGCGCCGCCGCTTGCCATCGAGGTTCAATGGCAGGCATCCGACCTTATCGGCTATGCCGATACATGGTCGGCGGTGCGCGGCCTTGAGAAAGCGCAAGGACGCCAGCCCATTGAACACTTCCATCGCGATCTGCTGGCCCTTTGGGGCGATCCGCAGCTCCGGCGTGCCATTCGCTTTCCATTATCTCTGCGGATAGGGCGTCTCTAAGCGCTGGCCTTGAAGGCTTTCGCGAGGAAAGGCTTGAGTGCGGCGAGCGTCTCATCGGGCGCTTCCTCGGCAAGATAATGACCGCACGCGATGCCATGGCCTTCAACGTGATCTGCCCACTCGCGCCAGACCGCCAGAACATCATACCAGCGTTCCAGGCCGTTCCTCAAACCCCATAGCGCTTGCATGGGGCATTCGATGCGCCGTCCAGCCCGCTTGTCGGCTTCGTCCAAATGCATATCGATCGTCGCGCCCGCTCTGTAATCCTCGCACATGGCATTGATCGTCGCGGGATCGGTGTAGCAACGCCGATATTCCGCCAATGCCTGCGGATCGAACATCGCTCGCCCGCGCCGCAGATAAAACGTGTCGGGATCAGCTGAAATCAAAGTCTCAGGAATTGGATGCGGCTGCGCGAGGAAGAACCAGTGCCAGTAGCCTATGGCGAATGCCATGTCGGTGCGAGCGAAATGTTCGTAGGTCGGCAGGATGTCGAGAACGGAAAGGGCAACGATGCGATCCGGGTGATCGAGCGCCATGCGGTAGGCACAGCGTCCGCCGCGATCATGTCCCACGACGGCAAAGCGGTCGAAGCCGAGAGCCTGCATTGCTTCGACCATATCCCGTGCCATGGCGCGCTTGGAGTAAGGCTCGTGATCGGATGTCGTAGGCGGCTTTGAGCTGTCGCCGTAGCCGCGCAGGTCAGCGCAGACGATCGTGTAGTCTTCTGCCAGGCGCGGAGCCACCCGATGCCACATGACATGGGTTTGGGGATGTCCGTGCAGCAGCAGGACAGGCGGGCCTTCTCCGCCGTAACGGAGATTGATGTTAGCCCCTGACGTTTCGACGAGGCGATGCGTGAAGTTTTCGAACATGGACAGGAGTGTCTTACACTTCCACCGGCGCCTCCAGCCCTACGAAAGCAGACGAGAGCTGCCTGTGAGGCATGAATGCCTCAGTATTCCGACGCGCCTGCTTGAAGGGAAGTTACCAGGATCGGCGGCTGCCATTGTCGATATGAATGATGCCGTTTCGATAGATCTTGAGGCCGCCGACTTCTGGGCGTCCGCGGAGATAGGCCATCACGCCGCTTGTACGGGTTCTAACCCTGAAATCAATGGCGCGGCAGGACAAGTGCAGGGAATGGCGAGCACCGCCCGCACGCCAGTTGCGGCCTGTGCTCCGATGTGTGGATTCGACGCTGACAGGACCGAACTTACTGGCAACATCGGCAACCACCTCACGTAGATTACCCGGCAGGCAATTGCTCGGAGCGCTGTCGCGTACTGTGATGGCGCCTTTTGCAACCAGGGACGCGAAACCTGAAAGGGTGCGCGTTCCGAGCGTGCCGGCGTCGGGCAGGCTCCCGGTCGTGGCAGGATCGGTAATGCGGTCGTTGGTGGGAAGGCTGGTGTACTCGCTTTTGGGAATGTCTCTCGAATGCGCTCTGGGAAGGACATTGGCTCTGGCCCGGGCTCTCGGAGAGGGGGCGATCGGAGGCGAAGCGCTCGTGTTGGAGATGGGGATTGGAATCACGATTCCAGTCGGAGCGGAAGGCAGGCTTTGAGCATTGGCCAGATTGGGCGACATGCCCGCAAGACAAACGCCGGCGATGAAGACAAGCCAAGGCGTGCGCCCCGCTTTCAATTCGGTGCTCATCGGTTTCTTCCCGTCCTGAGCCCCCACACAAGATCTCGCCGCGTCGATAGTCCTCCCAACGGCAATGATGATTATTGGCCAGTAAACCGGCGGTCGCATTTGCTGCTTAGGTTCAGGTACCTAAGCTGCGGCTTAGTTGTGGCAAGCGCGGTGCAAGGAGAAAGCGGGTTATCAAAAGGGTTATCTCTTCGGAAATCCTTATTCTGCAATCATTCTAGCCTGAAAAATTTTTCATGTTTGAATGTTATATGTAACAGTTCTTCGGGCCTTGCAGCCTCCTGCAGCGATACACATATCATGTTGCGAGCCGTAACATCGGCATCTGGAGACTGGAATGACCGCTGTCCGTAGCGACCTGTTCGAAGCCATCAAGGCCGCCGGCCCGAGCCGGGAGGATTCCCTTGCGCGCATCACGCTCTTGGCGAGGCTGATGGACAACGCCTTCCTCATTCCCGGTCTGAACCGCAGGATCGGCTTCGATGCCGTCCTGGGCTTGGTGCCGGGCGTTGGCGATGTTCTGTCGGCGGCTCTCGCGAGCTACATTATCTGGGAAGCGCGCCGACTCGGTCTTCCGCGTTGGAAGATCGCCCGCATGGTCGGCAATGTGGCCGTGGATACGGCCATCGGCGCCATTCCGCTGGCCGGTGATGTGTTCGACGTCTTCTTCAAGGCTAATGCGCGCAATATGCGCATCATCCACGATCATCTCGGCACGCCCAAGCGCGGACCGAAGGAGATCGAGGGCACAGCCGTGCGTGTTGGGGAGCGATGACGATGAGGCGCTTGCTTTGGGTTCTCGCCTGGATCGGCGTTGCGCTCTGGTCCCTTTTCGCATGGGGAGCTTATGGCCTTCTCGATCTCTTCGGCGATGTTGCCGTCCGCAACGCTGATATCGTGAGCGATCATCCCGAGACCGTCGAATGGCTTTCATGGGGCCTTGCGGTTCTGAGAAGCCTGGGGTTAGGGGCCATCGTGTTCGTCTGGGGCGCTGTGTCGCTGCTGATCCTTGCTGTCCCAGCGGTGATTGGGTTCATCCTTCCGCGCGCACACCCTGTCGAGCAGCATCCTCAGTGGCAAGGCTCTTCCGGAGGGACGTACGCTTCGGGGCAATATCCGCCTGTTCCCGGAGCGCCGCCACGCCGGATCGAACGGCGCTGACAGCATAAAACAAAAGCGCGGCTCGTGCCGCGCTTTTGTTTTACCGATGGCTTGAGATGAATTGCTTGAAGCGCTCGGACTTCGGAGCGCCGAACACCTCAGCCGGCGGACCTTCTTCTTCAACGACGCCTTTATGAAGGAAGACCACGCGGTTCGACACGTCACGGGCAAAGCCCATTTCGTGCGTAACTACCAGCATGGTGCGGCCTTCTTCAGCCAGAGAGCGCATGACGCGCAGCACCTCGCCGACGAGTTCGGGATCGAGCGCGGAGGTCGGCTCGTCGAAGAGCATCACATCCGGGCGCATGGCAAGCGCGCGTGCAATGGCAGCGCGCTGCTGCTGACCGCCAGAGAGGTGAGAGGGATATTGGTTGCGCTTGTCGGCGATGCCGACCTTCGCGAGCAACTCCTCGGCTTCCGCGATGCACTCCGCCTTCGGGCGCTTCTGCACATGCACGGGCGCTTCGATCACGTTCTCCAGGATCGTCATGTGGGACCAGAGATTGAAGCTCTGGAACACCATGGCCACGCGCGAGCGGATGCGGTCCACCTGGCGCTGATCGGCAGGCAGCATGCCCTTGCGGCTCTGCTTCAGCTTGATCGTCTCGCCGCCAATGGTGACATCGCCGCCATCGGGCACTTCGAGCATGTTGATGCAGCGAAGCATCGTCGACTTGCCGGATCCGGACGCGCCGAGAATCGAGATCACGTCGCCCTCATTGGCCTTCAGGGATACGCCTTTGAGCACTTCGAGGGGGCCGAAGCTTTTGCGCAGGTTCGAGATCGAAACCGCGGGAACAGTCTTGGAAGACAAGGATGCAACTCCGTTAGACATGTACTGCCTCCAGGCGCGTCTTGATGGCCGGCGGACGGCGCAGATGAGGCGAGAGCCACCATTCGATGGCCATGATGATGCGCGTGATGATGAAGTTCAGGATGAGATAGATCGCACCAGCCACGACGAACACTTCGATGGCCCGGAAGGTCTGCGAAATCATCTTTGCCGCAAGCCCGGTCACTTCCATCATGGTGATGACGGAGGCAAGCGACGTCGCCTTCACCATCAGAATGATCTCGCTGCCATAGGCCGGTAGGGCTTGGCGCACGGCAATCGGGAAGACGATGCGGCGGAAGAGCAGGAAGCCCGACATGCCGCAGGCACGTGCCGCTTCCACTTGGTTATGCGGAACCGATTGAAGGCCGCCGCGAATGATCTCGCTGCCGTAGGCGGCTGTGTTCATCGTGAGCGCCAGCACTGCACACCAATAGGGCTCGCGGAAGAAGCCCCAGAGGCCCCATTCCTGTAAGGTGGGCCTGAATTGTCCGAGGCCGTAATAGATCAAGAAGATCTGCACGAGCAGCGGCGTGCCACGAAACACAAAGACATAAGCCTGCGCAGGCCAGTCGATCAGCTTGATGTTCGACATGCGCATGAGTGCAAGCAGCATGGCGAAGATCGCGCCGAAGGCAATCGACGTGAAGGCGAGATTCAGCGTGAGCGGAATGCCGGTGATGAGACGCAGGAAGGCTTCCTGCATGAAGGCGAAATCCATCAGGAAGCCCTCCGCATGCCGCGCAACGAATAAGTCTCCGCACGCTGGAACAGATAGGTCGAAACCCAGGTGATGAGCAGGTAGAGGATCGCGGCCGTGATGTAGAAATCGAAGGGGCGGCGCGTGGAGCCTGCAGCCACTTGCGATTGGCGCAGAAGCTCGACGAGACCCGTTACCGAGATCAGCGCGGATTCCTTCAACACCAGCTGCCATGTATTGCCGAGGCCAGGAATCGCATAGCGCAGCACCTGCGGCGCGATGATGCGGCGGAACATGAGCCAGCGATGCATGCCGACAGAGCGCGCGGCTTCCAGCTCGCCCCGGCTCACCACCTGATAGGCTCCGCGGAACACTTCGGCCTGATAGGCGCCGGATACGATGCCGATCGCTAGCGCGCCGGTGACGAAAGCGGGCACGCCGATGAAACCGTCAGCGCCGAACAGGCTGCCGATGGCGCCCAACGCCGCGCTGCCGCCAAAATAGAAGAGATAGATGACCAACAGGTCCGGGATGCCGCGAAGAACGGTCGTGTAACCGTCGGCGACCCAACGGACCGGCGCATTGCCGCCGATCTTACCCCAGGCCACGAAGGTGCCGACGACGGCGCCCGCAATGAAGCCGCATGTCGCGACCGCGATCGTCATTCCCGTCGCCACAAAGAGGAGCCATCCCCATCCATTGGGGCCGAATCCGACGAGCTCGAAATAGCTCAGTTGCTGCACGCGTTTCTACTTTCCTGAATGTGCTCGCCCCACGCACGGTGCGGGGCGAGGCGTCATATGTCACACCCGGTTCAAAGCTGCACGACCGGTCTTAAATCACCCTCATCAGGTCTGAGGGGCCATGTCGATCTTGAACCACTTCTCCGTGAGCTTCTTCACGGTGCCGTCGTCGATGGCGGCCTGGATCGCCTTGTCGAACATGCCCTTCAACTCGGCATCGTCCTTGCGCAGGCCGACCGCTACGCCGCGTCCGAGCACGTCGCCGTCCACTGCGCCGCCGGCGATCAGCATGTCCTTGAATTCCGGCTTTTCGGTCGAGGCCTTCAGCGAGGAATGGGCCGCGAAGATCGCGTCGATGCGGCCTGCCGCGAGGTCGAGGTCGTGCTGCTCCGTGGTCTTGTACTCACGGATGGTGATCGTGTCCTTCAGGTACTTCTCGAGGAACGCGCCGTTCACGGTCGAGCTCTGCGTGCCGATGGTCTTGCCCTTCAGAAGCGGCTTCCATTCCTCGATCATCGCCTTGGCGGCCTCAGGATCCTTGTCGAGGTTGATGCGCTTGCCTGCTCCTGCGAGCTTGGCGAGCGGCGAATCCTTCAGGACCCCCCAGCCATGGGAGCCGGTGGCGTAGGGGCGGGAGAAGTTGATCGCTTCGAGGCGCTTCGGCGTGATGTTCATGCCGGCCATGATGGCATCGTATTTCTTGGCATTGAGAGCGGGAATAATGCCGTCCCAATCCTGAGAGACGATCTCGCACTTTACCTTCATGCGCGCGCAGAGGTCATTGGCGAGATCGATCTCGAAGCCTTCCAGCTTGCCGCCGGCGCCCGTGAAGTTCCACGGAGCGTAAGCGCCTTCCGTGGCGATCTTGACCGTCTTCTCCTGCGCGGAAGCACCGCCTAAGGCGAGAGCGGAGGCCAGCAGGCCCAATCCCAATGTTTTCAATAGCTTCATCGTCGTTCCCTTGGTCAGCTTTGAGCTGAATCTTGTCCGGACGGAGCCTTCCGCCCGCCGCTCAAAACTAACATTCAAAAGCCGAGCCAGTGCAAGCCCATTTCATGGCGAATAAGGTGTTCAGAATGATGTTTTGCGTCGCATCTTGCCTGTTCTGATACAAAAAGGCGCGGCAATAGCCGCGCCTTGAATTGTCGAGAGACTGAAATCAGCCCTTCGGCGAGATGTCGATCTTGAACCACTTCTCGGAGAGCTTCTTCACGGTGCCGTCCTTGACGGCAGCCTGGATGGCCTCGTTGAAGGACTTCTTCAGTGCGGCATCGTCCTTGCGCAGACCCACGCCCACGCCTTCGCCGAGCAGGCCGCCGGTGATGGACGGGCCGACGAGAACATAGTCCTTGAACTCAGGCTTCTCGAGGGTGCCGATGATGGCGGTAGAGTCGGCGAGCACGATATCGATGCGGCCGGCGGCGAGGTCGAGGTCATGCGCCTCGGTGGTCTTGTACTCGCGGATCTCGGCCGTGCCCTTGTAGTACTTGTCGGCGAAGTTCGAGTGGATGGTCGAACCCTGAACGCCGACGGTCTTGCCCTTCAGCATCGGCTTCACGGCATCGATAGCCTTCTCGGCGGCTTCCTTCTGGGTGGCGAGGTTATAAGCCTGGCCCGTACCCGGGATCTTGGCGAGCGGCGAGTTCTTCTCGACGAGGAAGCCGTTCGGGCCGGCGGCATAAGGGCCGGCGAAGTCGATGGCTTTCTTGCGCTCTTCGGTGATGCTCATGCCGGCCATGATGGCGTCGTACTTCTTGGCATTGAGAGCGGGAATAATGCCGTCCCAGTCCTGGGCGACGATCTCGCACTTCACCTTCATGCGCGCGCACAGATCCTTGGCGAGATCGATCTCGAAGCCTTCCAGCTTGCCGCCGGCGCCCGTGAAGTTCCACGGAGCGTAAGCGCCTTCCGTGGCGATCTTGATGGTCTTTTCCTGTGCCGAAGCCGCACCCATCGTAAGGGCGGTGCCGAGAATGGCGAGGCTGACAGTCTTCACGAATTTCATCATCGTTCCCTTAAACTTATCGGCTCGGATGCACGCGAGCCTGTTTTGCTCGCGGCCTTCTTGAGGCCGCGCCGGGACGCAGTAACGGCCAATCTCCGGAAAAAGGCAAGAGCCGCCCGGATGACCTTGCACAGGTGCCTGCACGGGACTTAAGTCCAAGGCAGGGCTTGCTAAATCGTGCCGGAGGAGAGCCGTTGAAAAAGGCGCGGCGGGGCCGCGCCTTGATCCATCAGCTTCTGGGGGTGATATCGACCTTGAACCACTTGACGGCCAGGGTCTTGAGAGTGCCGTCCTTGATGGCGCCTTGGATGGCTTCGTTGAAGGCCTTCTTCAGCTCTTGGTCTTCCTTGCGCAGGCCGACGCCGACGCCGAGGCCCAGCATGCCGCCGGTGATGGAGGGGCCGACGAGGACGTAATCCTTGAACTCGGGCTTCTCGAGGGTACCGATGATGCTGGTGGCATCGCCCAGAACCACGTCGACGCGGCCGGCGGCAAGGTCGAGGTCGTGGGCTTCAGTGGTTTTGTACTCGCGGATGTCGACCGTGCCCTTCAGGTACTTGTCGGCATAATTCGAGTGAATGGTCGAACCCTGAACGGCGAGGGTCTTGCCCTTCAGAAGGGACTTGGTCGACTCGATGGCCTTCTCGGCGGCGGCCTGCTGGGTGCCGAGATTGTAGGACTCTCCCGTGCCCGGGATCTTGGCGAGGGGCGACGACTTGGCCACGAGGAAGCCGTTCGGGGAATCGCCGTAAGGACCGGCGAAGTCGATGGCTTTCTTGCGCTCGTCGGTAATGCTCATCCCGGCCATGATGGCGTCGTACTTCTTGGCATTGAGCGCCGGGATGATGCCGTCCCAGTCCTGAGCCACGATCTCGCACTTCACCTTCATGCGCGCGCACAGATCCTTGGCCAGCTCGATCTCGAAGCCGTCGAGCTTTCCGTCCGGGGTGGTGAAGTTATAGGGGGCGTAGGCGCCTTCCGTAGCAATCTTGATAGTCTTCTGCTGCGCGGAGGCGCCGCCGGTGACGAGGGCTGAGCCGAGGAGAGCCAAGCCGAGGGTCTTCGTGAGATTCATAGCCATTCCCTTGGTTACCGGCTCGTGCTGATGCCGAGCCTTGTTGCAAGCGGCGGTAGCCGCATGCAACACAGTAGCTAGCAGCCTCGGGAAAAAGGCAAGGGTGTAACGAAGCGCTATACGACCCGCAGGTGGATCTCGCCGAGGCCCTCAATGGCTCCGACCATGGTCTGTCCCCGCGCGACCGCCCCCACGCCTTCCGGCGTTCCGGCAAAAATCACGTCGCCTGGGGCAAGTTCGAAATAGGACGAGAGATAGGCGATCTGCTCGGCGACCGACCAGATCATGTCCGAGAGGTCTGCCTTCTGCTTTGCCGTGCCATCGACGGAGAGCGAGATGGCGCCCTTGGCCGGGTGGCCGACCTTGGAGGCCGTATGGATCGGCCCGACCGGGCCTGAAAAATCCGCCGCCTTGCCGAGTTCCCAGGAGCGGCGCAACTGCTTGGCCTCGTCCTGGAGGTCGCGGCGGGTCATGTCGAGACCGATGGCATAACCGAACACATGGCCGAGTGCTTCGGAGACGGGGATGTCCTTGCCGCCCTTGGCGAGGGTGACCACCAGCTCGATCTCGAAATGGTAGTTCTGGGTCTTCGGCGGATAGGGATGATCGACAATCTGGCCTTCCGGCACGACTTGGAGAGCATCGGCCGGTTTCATGAAGAAGAACGGCGGCTCCCGGGTCGGGTCTCCGCCCATTTCCCGCGCATGGGCGGCATAATTGCGGCCGACGCAATAGACGCGGCGCACGGGAAAGAGATCGCCGGTTCCGGCGACCGGAAGAGCATGGATCGGGGGAGTGGGGATGACGTAGGCCATGATGGTTCGCGAGAGCCTTCTGATGAAAGGGCAGGGTCGTCTTCTCCCTTCCTACACCTTGCGGTTCTCACCACAAGACGTCATGAACGATGGCTCTACATGAGGAATGACGATGGCGGCACTCGGCAGCTCTGGCACGGCTCTCATTGACACCCTGAAGTTGCGGCTCGGTGAACCCTATGTGCTGACAGCCGCGGGCGACATCGACGGGCATCTGACCGAGGCGCGCGGTCTGTACCGGGGCGAGGCCCTGGCGGTGGTGCGACCAAAAGATCGTGACGAAGTTGCGTTCGTTCTGCAGGAATGCGCAAAAGCGGGCGTGCCGGTCGTGCCGCAGGGCGGTAATACGGGTCTCGTCGGCGGTGGTGTTC
This sequence comes from Microvirga sp. ACRRW, assembly GCF_022346925.1. Classification (GTDB taxonomy): domain Bacteria; phylum Pseudomonadota; class Alphaproteobacteria; order Rhizobiales; family Beijerinckiaceae; genus Microvirga. Next base: position 665,751 of record NZ_JAKRNJ010000001.1, on the reverse strand, counting down.
CTTATGGCGGCGTGGTGCTGTCGCTCACGCGTCTCGATGCCATCCGCGAGATCGACCCCGTGAATGCAACGATCACCGTCGAGGCGGGCTGCATTCTGAAGACGGTGCAGGATACGGCGAGCGATGCCGGTTATCTCTTTCCTCTCTCGCTGGCCTCGGAAGGCTCGTGCCGTATCGGCGGCAACCTCGCCACCAATGCAGGCGGCACCGCTGTTCTGCGCTACGGCAACATGCGCGATCTGACCCTCGGTCTCGAAGTTGTGCTGGCCGACGGGCGAATCTGGGATGGCTTGAAAGGCCTGCGCAAAGACAATACGGGCTACGACCTGAAGGATCTCTTCATTGGATCTGAAGGCACGCTCGGCATCATCACGGCTGCCGTGCTGAAGCTCTTTCCCAAGCCTTATTCGCGAGTGACCGCTTTCATCGGGTGCGAGTCGCCCTACGATGCTTTGAAGGTTTTCCAGCGATTGCGCGAGGCAACGGGCGATCAGCTCACCGCATTCGAGTATGTCCCCGAGTTCGGGGTTGAGATCGTCCTCAAGCACATGCCCGGCTCCGTGCGCCCGCTGGCCGAGAAGCACAATTCCTATGCGCTGATCGAACTTTCATCGCCGCAGAAGGATGCGGATTTGCAGAGCCAGCTGGAGGCCGTGCTCGGAGAGGCCTTCGAGGAAGGCTTGGTGCAGGATGCGGTGCTAGGCGCGAGTGAAGCACAGAGCATGGCACTGTGGGCATTGCGCGAAAATCTCTCCGAGGTTCAGCGCATGGAGGGCGGCTCGATCAAACACGACGTAGCCGTGCCCGTCTCACGCGTCGCCGAATTCATCGATGTGGCAACAAAGGCCTGCGAGGCTGAGATGCCGGGCGTGCGCGTCTGCGCCTTCGGTCATTTCGGCGACGGCAACATTCATTTCAATCTCACACAGCCCGTCGGCATGGACAAGGCCGAGTATCTCGGTCAGTGGGAGCGCTTCAACCGCATCGTGCACGACATCGTTCACGGCATGAATGGTTCGATTTCCGCCGAGCATGGCGTCGGGCTTATCAAACGCGATGAACTGCTACTCTACAAGGATGCGGTGGCGATCGACCTCATGCATAGCCTCAAGCGCGCGCTCGATCCCCAAAACATCCTCAATCCGGGAAAAGTTGTCTCCATCGGAGACAATGTGCCTGCGGCCTTGCCCAAGTAGCATTTGGCTCGAGTAGCATCTGCCTCAAGTAGTGTTTCCCAAACAAGGTGCGTCATGAAAAACATCGATCTTCTCACCTTCGGCGAGCCGATGATGGAATTTGCGGAGGTGCAGCGCAATGGCGAACGCCTCTATCTCCCGGGCTTCGGCGGCGACGTCTCCAACACCGCCGTCGCCGCTGCGCGCCAGGGTGCGAAGGTTGGGATCTTTACGGCGCTGGGGCGTGACTTCTTCGGGCAGGATTTTCTCGATCTCTGGCATCGGGAAGGCATCGATTGTTCCTCCGTCATCCTGCGCAAGGATGGAAGGACGGGTGCATATTTCATCAGCTACGGTGCGGAAGGGCATGTCTTCTCCTATGCCCGTGCGGGATCGGCTGCGAGCCTGATCACGACCGAGGAATTGCCGCTGATCCAGATCGCCTCGGCGCGCATCCTGCATGCGTCGGGCATCACGCAAGCGATCTCGGAAAGCTGCGCCGATGCGGTATTCGCCGCGATCCATCACGCGAAAGCAAACGACACCGTCGTCAGCTATGACACGAACCTGCGCCTGAAGCTCTGGCCTCTGGAACGCGCCCGCGCGATCATCCATGGAGCATCCGCGCTATCGGACATTTTGTTGCCCGGCCTCGACGATGCCCGTCAGCTGACCGGCCTGGATCGCCCGGAGGAGATCTGCGCTTTCTATCTCAATCTCGGCAGCGATGTGGTGGCGCTGACCATGGGCAAGAACGGCACTATGGTCGCGACGAAGGAGCGGCTCGAGGTGATTGCGGCAAAGCCTGTTGAGGCCGTCGACGCGACGGGCGCGGGCGATACGTTCGACGGTGCGTTCCTTGCCGAATGGCTTGTGCACCGCGATCCGTTCCGCGCTGCAAATTATGCCAATGCGGCTGCGGCTTTGTCGACTTTGGGTTATGGGGCCGTCGCGCCGATTCCTCAGCGCGCAAAGGTCGAAACTTTTCTCCAGGACGCATAAGAACGGCGGGCCGAATGACCCGCCGCAATCATTGAAGACATGCTAACGTCGCTTAGCGGCGGCGGCTCGCCGTGCCGCCGGGAAGGCGACGCGCTTCTGCGGCGTGATGTTCAATATGCGGCACCACGGAAGCCGCGAACTGGCGAAGCGACGGGTCGCCGCCGGCCTGAGCATAAGTCGCATGCAGGTTCAGCGCTTCCTGGTGAGCTGCGCGCTGATACTGACCGTAGAGGCGGTCGAATTGCGGCCCGGATGTGGAGGCGAGCTGGTTCAGCATCGCGGTCTTTTCAGGGCTGAGCGTAACGCCGACGCGAACCGGCGTCACCGAGCCGGTGGACTGCACTTCCGCAGCACCCGCCGCGGCGCCAGTGGTCGCGCCAACGCCTGCGCCGACTGCCGCGCCGACAGGGCCACCAACCAGGGCGCCGACACCCGCACCCGTCAGGGCACCGGCTGCCGTGCCGCCTGCCGCATTCGGAGATGTCGCTGCTGCGCCTGCCGTCGCTCCGGCCGTCGCGCCGACGCCTGCACCAACCGCTGCGCCGACAGGACCACCGATCAGTGCGCCGATGCCGGCGCCTGCGAGAGTGCCGCCGACGGAACCGGGAATGAACTCACCCGTCGCGGAATAAACTGCACGACCGCCATTCAGAGCTTGGCTGGTCATGCCATGATCCTTGATCATGTCTTCAGCGAAGCGGCGTACATTGGGATTGCGGGAGCGCTGCAGGGCAAGCTGGCTTGATGCAATCTCGAAAGCATCGGACTGGGCTGCCATCATGCGATAGGTTTGGCTGTCCATCACCGTCTGGGCGAAGGCCGGTGCGGAAATCGATGCAAGCAAGGCCGCGAGAACAACGTGTTTCTTCATCGGTAAACTCCTGTTTCTGGGAGCGCAGAACACCGTGCAAAGCCCGCGAGGCTTGCAAAACTCATGGGTGTGGCTGCTGCACCCCTTCAACGAAGAGGCGTCTCAGCAGTTCCAGAAAAGGAAAAGATATCGTTTCAGGATTGTTCTTGAGATTGGCGGATACGCGCCAGCGACAGCATTCCCATTCCGCCCACCGTACCGTCAGGCTTCAAGCCTCGCAGTTCGGCTTTCAGCAGAAAACCGGTTTCATCGCGATCGATGGTGAAGAGATGATAGCCTGCCTTATGCGTGAGCGTGCCTTCTCGTGCCGAAGCAGAGGGCGCGCCGATGACGGGGACGGGGCCGCGCGGCCCGTCGAGATGCGCGAGCGAACCGACGTGGTTGTGTCCGTGCAGAATGAGCTCCGCGCCGACACGTTTGATCATGCCCTCGAAGCGTTTGGCATCGGTGAGATTGCGTCCCGGGTCTGCTCCGCCGATATGCGGCGGATGATGGATGAGGATGATGCGGAAGCAGGACGGATCGCGTCCCAATTCGCTCAGCATCTCCTCCGCATTCTTCGTCTGTTGCGAGCCAATACGGCCACTCGCCACAAACGGAAGAGTGGGAATGGCGGAGGACAGGCCGATGATGGCGATGTCTCCATAGCGGCGGAGGTAGGGGAACACGCCTTCGCGTCCGTCATCGCCGCGCGTCCAAGGGGAAATCTTCTTGAGCAGCCCTTCGAGCGAACCGCGCACATAGGCGTCGTGGTTGCCGGGTACGAAAGTCACGCGCGATGGATCACCGAGGCTTTCCATGAAGATGCGGGAGGTTTCCCATTCATCGGGAAGGCCGATATTGCAGGTGTCGCCCGTGCAGGTGATGTGATCAGGCTTCTGCGCGTGAATGTCGGCAACGAGTTCCGCGAGCAGCTCCATGTCGTGCAGGTCCTGCCGGCTGCGGTGCCAGTTGTACCAGCCGGTCAGGCGCTTGCTCAGAAGCTGCTTCAGGCGGGGCCGGGGAAGGGGCCCTACATGAGGATCGGTGAGGTGAGCAATGCGAAACATAACGGCCTAACTGAGATGAGCAGGCGAGAGTTCGCCCGGCACGCGTGCGCCGTCAAGCATGGCCGATGGGGAAATCAGAGGCGAAGGCGGGCTGCGAAGCGCTAGCCGCTGGAATCCTCTTCGCCGGGAACGGTGAGCGCGATAGCCTCGCGCTCCGTCCATTCAAGTGGGTCTCGATGAGAAAGACGAGACAAAGCCAAGCGGGTAAGGCTTGGCTTAATAAGCTGCGGATGCAGGTTTAGTACTGGGCGCCCGGGATCAGGGTCGAGTAGATCGTGCGGTCCTCGAGGTTGAGGGCCGGGGACCAGCTGAAGCGAGCCGAGCGGTTGATGCGGGAGAGGATCAGCGAGAGAAACATTGGAACACCTTTGGTTGGCGTCGTATTAGACCTTAGTCGGACGCAGGTCACGCGCTATTCCCATGGATCAGCTATGCATGGGACGAATGTCTCCGTTCATCTTCCCGTAATCTTGTTGTGATCTATTCGAATGATGCCCGCCTTACCGCCATCGAGCAAAGCCGCCCGTTTCATGAATTGGGGGCTGCATACGTTCTGGCGTTTTTCCAGGGGCATGACCCTGGGCGTGCGGGCCGTCGTCCTCGACGGGCAGGGCCGCGTCTTTCTCATCCGCCATACCTACGTGCCCGGCTGGCATCTGCCCGGAGGCGGAGTCGAGACGGGCGAGACGGCGCTCGATGCCCTGACGCGTGAGCTGCGCGAGGAGGCCTGCATCGCCATCGACGAGCAGCCTGCCCTGACCGGCGTGTTCTTCAACCAGCGGGCTTCCCGGCGCGATCACGTGCTGGTCTACGTCATCCGCCGCTTCACGGTGCTGGGGGAAAAGCAGCCCGACCGCGAAATCGCGGAGGCCGGTTTCTTCCCCCTCGATCGACTGCCCGAGGACACGACGATGGCGACCCGCCGCCGCCTGGCCGAGATCCTTGATGGACAGCCGCTTTCAGTAACCTGGTAGAAGAGTAGGGTTTGCGCCAAGCCCCTCAGGCTGCTATGGCCAGGATATTCGAGGAAACACAGCGGCCATGACCATCATCCGGATTCAGCGACGACGACAGGGCTGACGTTACCGTCCAGCCGCCTTCACCGTCGTCCTGCCCTTGAGTCCGTCCATGACCGAGCTTTCCCTTCTCATTCGTTCCGAGCAGCCCATCGATTCCGAGGCCATCGAGCGCCTTCATGAGCGCGCCTTCGGCCCCGGCCGCTATGCCCGCACCGCTTCCCGCTTAAGGGAAGGGGCCGGATACCTCATCGACGTTTCCTTCACTGCGATGGTCGGCACCCTGTTGGTGGGCTCCGTTCGCCTGACGCCCGTGATGGCGGGCGAGGTGCCTGCCCTGATGCTGGGGCCGCTGACGGTCGAGCCCGCTTTCGAGAATCGCGGCATAGGGGCCGCTCTCATGCGCCGGTCGCTGGAGGCGGCGAAGGCGAAGGGGCATAAGCTGGTGCTTCTCGTGGGCGACGAGCCTTATTATAGCCGCTTCGGCTTTAAGCGCGTTCCGCCCCAGCCTCTGCAACTGCCGGGACCCGTCAATCCCATCCGCTTCCTCGCCCTGGAGCTGGAGGAGGGGGCCTTGGCCCGCGCCAAGGGGATCGTCACGCCTCTCCCTAAGGCAGAGTGAACGGGTTCCTTATTAGGCAGTTCATGCCGTCGACACACGCGGTGCATGTGCTTCAAGCATTATCAAACTCCGTGCGCCAAAGGCCTGAGCTTGCCAATCGAGCCGTGTGGCGGCAATCTCAAGCTCAACAAGACATTCAGCGGGTGGATGCCGGAGCATTGTCTCGTCGGGCATTCGAATAAGGGAACTGTCAAATGACGATCATGAACGGTAGAAATGCCGATGCCGGCGTGACGGACGAGGCGACTTTGCTTGAGCGTCAGACGGGGCTTCTCACCCGCCGGTCGTTTCTGGTCGGATCGGCCGCTGGTGTCGGTGCTCTGGGACTGGCCGGTTGCGTATCCGACGGCATGAGCGCTGCCGATGCGGCGAAGCTCTACGGGCCGGTGCCTGAAGAGAAGTTCCCGATCCCGGCAATCGATGTCAGCAAGGTCGATCCGAAATATTATCGCCGGACCGTTCGCTACGAGACCAAGGAAGCGCCTGGTACGATCATCGTCGATCCCGGCAATTACTACGTCTACCGCATCGAGGAAGACGGAATGGCCACCCGCTATGGTGCCAATGTTGGCCGCGACGGGTTCCGGTGGAGCGGTGACGCTTATGTCGGGCGCAAGGGTGAATGGGCGACTTGGACCCCGCCTAAGGAGATGATCAAGCGCCAGCCTGAGGCGGCCAAATACGCTGGCGGCATGCCGGGCGGTCTCGATAATCCACTCGGCGCACGCACGCTTTATCTCTATCAGAATGGCGCCTACACCCTCTACACGATCTACGCCAGCCTCGACGCGGAATCGATTGGCAACGGCATCACCAGCGGCTGCGTCGGCCTCCTCACCCAGGATATGATGCACCTGTACGACCACACGCCGGTCAAGACGAAGGTGGTCGTGCTGCCTGCATAGAAACGGCGGCGGCACTCCATCCTGCGCGCAGTTCCGGCTTTTTGCAGCGGAACCCTGGGATCGCGCTCTTCACACATCACGTCCTGCGGCGGCCTTCCGTCAGCCACGCGGCGAGGGTTGCGCCGATCAGCAGGGCGAGGCCGATGAAGCCGAGAGCCAGCGGAAAGACGGAGACGCCGCGTACGACGGCGCTCTCACTGGGCTTGATGCCGATCCAGTCGCCGCCGGAAAAGCGCGAGCCGGAATGCACGGCAAGGATGCGCGGCACCACGGTGCTGCGGTCACCCGCCATGGCCACGCGCCGCACGGAGCCGCCCGTCGCTTCCGCGATGGGCGTGAGCGCCTCCGTATTGCTGAACACGTCCATCAACTCGCGCGGATTGGCCGGGCCGATGCTCACGAAAGCGATCAGATCGTCCGAGCGCACCATGTGAAGACCGAGTTCCCTGCCTTCAACATCGGCAGTGAAGAGGCCCGGGCGGCTCTCTTTCAGCAGAAGGCTTCGCTCGACACCGCTCGGTGCCACGAGGGTTACAGGTTCCGCCGTATCCGCCATCGTCTGTCGCTCGATGCGGATGGTGCGGCCATTGGCGGACGCGCGCAGGGCTTCTTCCTCGAGCGCCGGCTCTTTCATGAGCCAATGGGCGAGGCGGCGCAGCAGGTCGAGATGCGGGCCACCGTCCTGATAGCCGCGCGCCCAGAGCCATGCATGATCGGAGAGAAGCAGTGCGACGCGGCCCTTCTCCTCGCGGCGCAGAACGAGCAGCGGCAGGTTGTCCGCGCCCGACATCAGCGTGGAGCCCGATTGCACGTCCGAGCCGATGATGCGCAGCCACTCGCCCCAGGACGGCGGCGATGTCTCCGAGCCCGGAAGCTCGCGCGTGACTGGATGGCGATTGCCGGTCTCGGTGATGCTGGCCTTGTAGGGTTGCTCGACGATGCGCCCGTTGGGAATGCCGGGGATGACGGGTGCAAGTCGCGTCTGCGCGAGGCTGCCGTAGCTTGCGAATTCCGGTCCCGCCGCCACGAGGATCGCGCCGCCCTCGCGCACATAGCGCACGATGTTCTCGAAATAACTCGATGGCAGAATGCTTTGGTTCGTGTAGCGGTCGAAGATGATGAGATCGAAATCCTTGATCTTCTGCTGGAACAGTTCTCGCGTCGGGAATGCGATGAGCGACAATTCGTTGATCGGCGTGCCGTCTTGCTTCTCCGGCGGTCGAAGAATGGTGAAGTGCACGAGATCCACATTGGCATCGGACTTCAGAAGGTTGCGCCATGTCCGTTCGCCCGCATGGGGCTCCCCGGAAACGAGCAGCACGCGCAGCTTCTCGCGAATCCCCTCGATGGGAATGACAGCGCGGTTGTTGGCCAGTGTCAGCTCGTTGGGCAGACTTTCCACTTCGAGTTCGACCACGTTGGTGCCGCCGTGCTCGATCTCCACCTGCAGGGAGAAGGGCGTGTCGGCACGCACCTGCTGGCGCGACAGAACCTGACCGTCGCGACGAAGCGTGACAAGCGCGGAGCCTGTGCCGCCGCGCTCCATCACCTGCGCGCGGATGGTCTGCTCCCTGCCGACGATGCCGAAGCGGGGCGCCTCGATGAGTTTGATCTGCCGGTCGCGCTCGTCCGGACGGCCAGTGATGAGCGCATGAAGCGGCGCGCGGAAACCGAGCGCATCGAAAGAAGGCGGAATGTCGTGCACCACGCCGTCGGTGATGAAGATCACGCCCGCCAGCCTGTCGGGCGGAACATCGGCAAGGCCGTTGGACAGCGCCGTGAACAGGCGCGTTCCCTCATCGTTGCCATGATCGTCCGCCGCGATGTAGCGCGGCTCTACATCCGTCAGCGAGCCGAAGCGCCGCTCCAGCTCGGCTCGCACCTGATCCGTCATGGCGGCGCGGTCGCCCAGCGTCTGCGACGTGGAACGGTCGATGACGACGGCCACGATGTCCTTCACCTTCTCGCGTTCTTCCTGCACGAGAGCGGGATTGGCGAGCGCGAGAAGCAAGAGCGCCAGGGCGATGGCTCGGAGGATGGCGATGGGGCCACGGGAGACGATGGCCAGAAGCGCGAGCAGCGCGGCAACAGCGCCGATGACCCATAGCGCGTAAGTTGGAATGAGAGGCGAGAAGCTGACGGAAAGCACCGACATGATCACTGCCCCAGCCGCTCGAGCAGGTCACGCACGTGAACCTGATCGGCCTTGTAGTTTCCAGTGAGCGAATACATCACGATATTGATGCCACTTCGATACGCCATCTCACGCTGGCGCTGATTGCTTCCGACGACGGGGAAGAGATATTCCCCGCGTGGACCGACGGCCCAGGCCGCAGCCAGATCGTTCGAGGTGATGATGATCGGCGATACGCCATCGCCGGAGCGGGCGGGACGATTCTCCTCGCCCTCCGCCCGCGGCGGCAGAGCTTCGATCCAAGTCTGGCCGGTGGCGTATCGCCCTGGGAAGGTGTCGAGAATGTAGAACGTCTTCGTCAGGACGTGATCGTTGGGCACCGACTCCAATTCGGGAATGTCGAGGGTTGCGAGCATGCGGCGTAAGTATTGCCCCTCCGCGCTGACGGCTCCATCAGGACGGTTGTTAAAGGCATCGCGCGTGTCGAAGATCACGGTGCCGCCGCCTTTCATGAAGGCGTCGAGCTTGCGGATCGTCACTTCGGATGGAATGGGTTGCGTCGCCACAATGGGCCAGTAGATCAGTGGATAGAAGGCGACTTCGTCTCGCGACGGATCGATGCCGATGGGATCGCCGGGGGTGAGCGCCGTGCGCTGCGACAGGATCTGCGTCAAGCCCAAGAGCCCGGCACGGCTCGTCTCGTCCACATTGGCGTCGCCGGTGATCACATAAGCCAGGCGCGTGATGAGCGCGGGGCTGGCATTCTCGTCGATCGGACGAGACATCAGATCCTGCGCCCTCGCATCGAACCCCGACGAGAAGAGCATCATCGATGCAAGTACGATGGAAGCCGCGGCGCCCGCCTTGCGCACTCGTCCCGACAGATTGGAGAGATGGCCCCCGAGCCACAGCGAAGCGAGGGTGTCTGCGAGAAGCAGGAGAAGGGCGAGCATGAAGAGTGGCATGCGCAGATCGACGGTTTGAGCGCCCGCCAAAGGTTCGACGCGAGCATTGAGCGGAGCGAAATTGAGCGGCACCAATGTGTCTCCCGGCACGAGCGCATTCACGGCGAGGCTGGAATCCACTGGACCGTAGAAACCGGGCGGATGGTCCCCGGTGGCACGGCTGACATAAGTGCGAGGAATAGCGCGTGCATTGGCTGGCGGTGTCGTGGACATGCCATAGCCGTCGAGCGTCATGCGGGGCGCGACCGTCTCGATCTCTGCGTTGCGCGCCTCGCTCGTTAAATCGCTGGCAGCGCCGGCCAGAGATGTGATCCGGCGCAGCATGTCGACGAAGAGGCCAGAGAGCGGCAGGTTCGACCAAGTGGCATCCGCTGTCACGTGAAAGAGTACGATGAGGCCGTCTCCGCGCCTGTCCGCAGTCACGATGGGCGTCCCATCCGCAAGGGATGCCCAGGTGCGCGAGGAAAGGTCGCCGTCGGGTTCCGCGAGGATCTGACGGCGGATGCCGATTTCTTCGGGAATGGCGAGCCCGAAGAAGGGACTTTCGCGCGTGAAGGGTGCGAAGGTCTTAGGCGTATCCCACGAGAGCGATCCGCCGAGGCTTCTGCCACCACGGCGCAACCGCACCGGTACGAGTTCGTCATTGCCGGCGGCAAGGCGCGAGCCAGCGAAGCGCAAAAGCAATCCGCCCTGCTCGACGAAGGACGTGACCCTGCCGAGGGTCTCGCGGTCGAGGCCGCCCACATCGGCGAGCACCAGAATCGAAACCTGCTCATCGATCAGCTGGTTCACGGAATCCGCCACGCCGCCGCGTCCCATGCGAATTTCCGAATACGGCGAGAGCGCGCGCTCGATGTAATAGAGCGGCGATAGAAGCGGCTGCGTCTGGTCGGCGGTGCCGCCGAAGACGAGGCCGACACGCCGCCGCTTGCCGCGCTCGTCGACCAAATTCACCGCGCCGGCAGAACTCTCGCCGAGGATCTCGATGCGTGTGATCGCATTCCTGATCTCGGTGGGAAGGTCGAAGGCGACACTCGTCTCGGTCGCGTTCGTATCGAAGCTGAAGCGCATGTCCGCAAGGGGCAGGTTCCTCAGGTCGAGCGCACGGAGCGTTCCTGAATCGCGGCCATTGGGTTCGGCGCGCACGACGCGTGCATTCAGGCGGCCGCCCGCATTCTCGACGCCTGCCAGCGCAAGCGCGGAGGCGCGGTCGGATTTGAGAACCGTGACACGCTGATCATCCGTCATCTGCGCCAAGCCGCTGACGAAATCTTGCCCATCAACGCCGGCCACCCCATCGCTGATCCAGATGATATGCGCATCGGGTGTGCTTTCCAGAAGGCGCTGGATGTTCTCCAGGTGAGCTCTGCGATCCTGCAGATGAGGTTGCGGCTTCAAAGAACGCAGGCGCTCCAGGGCGGCCGCCGGATTGCTCAGTTCGAGCCCGGCGGGCGCTTCCGCCGTGCCGAGAATGGCAACGGTGCGTCCATCGCGGCCTGCCGCCTCGATGCGTTCGGAAGCGAGGTTCATTCTGTCACGCCAGTTGTGGGCGGCGGCAAGGCCATTATCCACGACGAGAAGCAGTGGCGCGCGGCTGTTGTCCTCCGCCAGCGGATTCCAGATCGGTCCCGACGCCGCGAGAATGAGGAAGGCCGCAAGCAGAAGACGCATCAGCAGAAGCCACCAGGGCGTGCGCGCGGGTGTCTCCTGTTCGGGGCGTAAGTCGGCGAGGATCTTGAGCGGCGGAAAATCCACGCGTTTCGGCTGCGGCGGCGTGATGCGCAACAAGAGCCAGATCGCGGGCAGGGCCGCGAGCGCGGTCAGCACCAGTGGAACGGTGAAGGTGAGGGGAAGACCGAACACGATCAGCGCCCTCCCAGCTTAGCGCCGCGCGCGGCGGAGACCAGCGTCAGGAGGCGCAAAGCCGCTTCGCTTGCTGGACGGTCGGTGCGGTGAATCGTGAAGGTCCAGCCGCGACGGTGCGTGAGTTCCTGCAACTCGGCGCGATGCGCCCCGATGCGTTCACGATAGGCGCGTCCCCAGGCTTCGGCATCGCCGATGCGAAGCGACAGGCCATCCTCAAGATCGTGCAAAACCGCCTGGCCCTGGAACGGGAATGTCTCCTCGACCGGATCGACGATCATGACGAGGTGGCCGCGTGCGCCGCGCGCGGATATGCCTTCCACGGTGGCGGCGATGTCACGCACGGGAGAGAGGAAATCGCCGATCAGGATGGCCTCGTGCTGCGGAGCGATAGGGGCGGCGGGAGGCATGTCCTCTTCGAGCGACGCGCGATCCGTCACCAGGGTCTGCGCCATGGTCTCGGCGATGCGCCGCGTCGCGCGCGGAGCCATGAGGCCAAGCATGCCGACACGCTCGCCCGATTCCACGAAGCAATCGGCAAGGGCGAAGCCCAGCACGATGGCTCGCTCGATCTTGGGAGCCTGCGCGAGTTCCGAGGCATAGCCCATGGAAGCGGAACGGTCGATCCAGATCCACAGATTCTGCGCCGTCTCCCATTCCCGCTCGCGCACGTAGAGCCGGTCGTCGCGGCCGGAACGTCGCCAGTCGATGCGCTGCGCAGACTCGCCTGCCACGAAGGGGCGGAATTGCCAGAAGCTTTCGCCGATACCCGCGCGCCTGCGCCCATGGATGCCGTGCGCAAGGTTCGCCGCCACGCGCCGCGCTTCGAGCACGAGGCGCGGCATGCGATGGGCGAGCGAGAGGGCGTTCTCGGTTTCCTGGCGTCCCGGCGAGCGGGCACTTTCGGGAAGGACCCGGACGCGGGTCATGACAGCGATCCTTACCCTGCCAGCCGTGCGGTCAGGCGGGCGATCACGCTTGAGAGCGTGTCTCCATCGGCCCGTGCCGAGAAGGTGAGCGCCATGCGGTGCTTGAGAACAGGCTCGGCCAGCGCCACCACGTCGGCGATGGAGGGCGCGACGCGGCCCTCGATGAGCGCACGGGCACGCACGGCGAGCATGAGCGCCTGGCTGGCGCGGGGGCCGGGACCCCAGAGGATCTTATCGGTTACGCCGTCCACGTTCTCGCCTTCAGGGCGGGCGGAGCGCACGAGATCGAGGATCGCCTCGACCACGCTCTCGCCGACGGGCAAACGGCGCACGAGGCGCTGGGCGTTCATGAGTGCTTCCGCATTCATCACGGTGACGGGCTTGCGATCCTCCGCGCCCGTGGTCTCGATGAGAATACGCCGCTCGGCCTCTCGGGTTGGATAATCGACATCGATCTGCAGGAGGAAACGGTCGAGCTGTGCCTCGGGCAGGGGGTAGGTGCCTTCCTGCTCGATGGGATTCTGGGTCGCCAGCACATGGAAGGGCTGGGGCAGGTCGTGCCGCTCGCCGCCGACCGACACATGATGCTCCTGCATGGCCTGAAGCAGGGCGGACTGGGTGCGCGGGCTGGCGCGGTTGATCTCGTCCGCCATGAGAAGCTGGGCGAAGACCGGGCCTTTCACGAAGCGGAAGGAGCGGCGGCGGTCGGCGCCCTCGTCGAGGATTTCGGAGCCCAGGATGTCGGAGGGCATCAGGTCGGGTGTGAACTGGATGCGGCGGGCATCCAGGCCCAGCACCGTGCCGAGGGTTTCGACCAGCTTGGTCTTGGCGAGGCCCGGAACGCCCACGAGCAGGCCGTGGCCGCCCGCGAGCAGGGTGATCAAGGTCTGATCGACCACGTCCTCCTGGCCGAAGATGACCGTGTGGATGGCGTCGCGGGCACGTCCGACAGTCTCAAGCGTTGCCTCCGCATTGCGGATGATCGCGTCGTCCAAGGCGGTGGGCGCTTGAGAAATGCTGGCCGTCATGAGGTCACTCTCCCTCTCCGTTGCATACGCCCCCAAACACCTAGTCTGCCTTCGATGCCTATCGAGTGGCAAGGGTCGATGCGCCGCAGCGGGTGGGATCGAAAGATTGGACGTGGCAGCGGAGGACTCTATGCTTAGGAAGTAGCCGATGATTGCCTTACGTCGATCCCCCAACTTCACATTCCTGTTCACACCTGCGTCATGACGGATTCCAACGCCCCCAACCCCGGCAGCGCCCTGTCCCGCCTCACGGAGGCGCTGGGCTCCGATGCCAAGCGCAAGGGTCCGCCTCCGGTGGAGCGCTGGAACCCCCCTTATTGCGGCGAGATCGACATGCGCATCGCCGCCGACGGCTCCTGGCATTACATGGGCTCGCCCATCAACCGGCCTGCCCTCGTGAAGCTGTTCTCCACGGTTCTTCGCAAGGATCCTGAGCGCTACGTGCTGGTGACCCCGGTGGAGCGGGTGGGAATCACCGTTGATGATGCCCCGTTCCTTGCCGTCGAGATGGCCGTCGAGGGGGAGGGGGACAGCCGCCAGATCGCGTTGCGGACCAATGTGGACGATCTCGTGCAGGTGGGTCCGGGTCATCCCCTGCGCTTTGAACGGGACGGGCATGGGGGCGTGAAGCCCTATGTGAAGGTTCGCGGCGAGCTGTGGGCGCTCCTCACCCGTGCGCTCACCATGGATCTGATGGCGCTCGTCGAGGAGCGGGAGGTCGAGGGCAAGGCCGTGTTCGGGATCGCGGCGGGCCAGGTCTTCTTTGCCATTGCTGATGTCGCGGAGCTGGGGGATCTCTTATGAGGGCGGCCCCTCTGGACGTGCTGGATTTTCTGGCCCTTGCCGCGAAGCGCCTGCGTCACGAGCCGCCGCATCTGGAAGACGCGCTGGCCAATCCGCGCGGGGACCACACCCTCGACAACGTGCCACTGGTCTATCCCCTCCAGCCGAAGCCGGCCGCCGTGCTGGTACCTGTCGTGATGCGCGAGGAGCCTGCTTTGCTGCTCACCGAGCGCTCCGCCCATCTGCGCCAGCATTCAGGGCAGATCGCCTTTCCTGGTGGGCGGGTCGATCCGGAGGACGACTCGATCCTGGCCGCGGCCTGTCGCGAAGCCCAAGAGGAGATCGGGCTCGACAGCCGTTTCATTGATCTGATCGGCTATCTCGATGCCTATCTCTCGACCACTAACTACCTTGTGATTCCCGTTGTGGCGCAGGTTTCGCCATCCTACACGCTCGCCATCAATCCGAATGAGGTGGCCGATGTTTTCGAGGTGCCGCTGAGCTTTCTGATGGACCCGGAGCGACACGAGCTTCATTCCCGTGAATGGAAGGGGAAGCTCAGGCGTTATTATGCGATGCCCTATGAAGGGCGCTATATCTGGGGCGTAACAGCGGGAATCATCCGCAACCTTTATGAGAGGCTCTATACGGTATGACGCGTGCGTTCCTGCAGGGATTGGTGCTGTTTCTCCTGCCTTTCGTTCTGTTTGGGGTGTATCTCGTCATCCGTCGGCGCAATGCCTTGGCCTGGTCCTCGTGGAGCGACCAATCTCTCTGGCTCACGATCGCGGGTCTTGTTATGGTCATCGCCTCGCTCGTCGTCACGGGTTTCATGACGGATCATCACACCGGTGCCTTCGTGCCGACGCATATCGAAAATGGGCGAGTCGTCCCGGGACAATTTCAGTGAGTGACACTCTCGATCATACGGCGCTGAAAGCCTTGCTCGAACGCCCGCAGCTGCGCCGCCTGCTGGACGTCTTCAATGGCGATGGCGAAGAGATGCGCATCGTGGGTGGCGCGGTGCGCAACGCATTGCTCGGGCGCCCCGTCACGGAAGTCGATTGCGCCACCACCATGCTGCCGGATTCCATGGTGAAGCGGGCGAATGCGGCGGGGTTCAAATCCGTTCCGACAGGCATCGACCACGGCACCATCACCGTGATCGTCGATGGCGAGCCCTTCGAGGTCACGACGCTGCGCGAGGATGTAGAGACGGACGGACGCTATGCGGTCGTACATTTCGGGCGCGACTTCGTGCTTGATGCCAAGCGGCGCGATTTTACGATCAATGCTCTCTCGCTCGGCCTCGACGGGCAGCTCTACGACTATACCGATGGCATTGCCGATTTGAGCGCGCGGCGTGTGCGCTTCATCGGCGATGCGCGTACGCGCATTCGCGAGGATTTCTTACGCATCATGCGCTTCTTCCGCTTCCACGCGGAATACGCGCAAGGGGATCCAGATGCAGAGGGACTTGCCGCATCGGGCGCCGAGCGACAGGGAATGGCCATTCTCTCGAAGGAGAGAATCCGGCACGAATTGCTCAGGCTCCTCGTCGCGCGCCGCGCGGAAGAGACGCTTCGAATTTTAGGTGATCACGGCTTTCTCACATGGCTTCTCGCAGGCGCTGCCGAGTTTGGACGCTTCAGCCGGATTGCTGCGTTCGACAAGGATGATCCAGGTGCCACATGGAGGCTTGCGGCCCTTGCCATGATGGTCGAGCAGGATGCGGACCGCTTGCGCGAGCATCTGCGATTGTCCAACGACGAGCACAAGAAGCTCACGACTTATGCGCGGCTGCTCGTGATCCTGAAAACCTGGCCCTTGCCGCTCGATGCGATCGCTATACGTCGCCTCGTGGCGGATCATGGCGTGGAAACGCTGAGCGTCGCTCTCGCTGCCATCGAAGGCGAGCCTTCGCCTGTCGTCGAGAAGCAGGCTATCGAGGTTCTCGCCCTTTATCGGAGCGGTGCGGAGGCGGTGCCGGTTTTTCCGTTGCGCGGAGCCGATCTCATCGCACGGGGAATCCCGAAAGGACCGAGAGTGGGTGAGATTCTTGCGCAAGCACGTCAGGCTTGGCTTGCGGAGGGGTGCCGCACGGACGAGGCTTACGCGAAGGATTTGCTGGAGCGTGTCTCCGCGCAGGACTGACACCAGCATGCCATCCCGGACGAAGCGCAGCGCAGATCCGGGATCGCAAGCAGGATAAGGCACGGGAATACCTCTCCCATTCGGGATAGGGGTTGCTCTCGCGCCATACTCGTCATGCGATCCCGGGTTCTGCTCCGCAGCCCCGGGATGACGCCACTCGCTCAGGGCCACCGCACCGTTGGCGGCATGGATGACAGGATCGATGCGATGTTGCCGCCGGTCTTGAGGCCGAAGATCGTCCCGCGATCGTAGAGCAGGTTGAACTCCACATAGCGTCCACGCCGCACCTGCTGCTCGATGCGGTCTGCCTCGGTCCATTTGTCGAACACGT
Source organism: Microvirga sp. ACRRW (assembly GCF_022346925.1). Lineage (GTDB taxonomy): Bacteria > Pseudomonadota > Alphaproteobacteria > Rhizobiales > Beijerinckiaceae > Microvirga. The sequence goes on along the minus strand of NZ_JAKRNJ010000001.1, from coordinate 648,924 downwards.
TGCGGCGCACGATTTCGGGATAGACCTTCAGAAATGCCTCTCCTACGTCCTTGGTAAAGGCGAGATCCTCGTCCGGATTTCCGGTCCAATGGTAATCGTAGAAAATGCCGCCGATGCCGCGCGGTTCGTGGCGGTGTTTGAGATAGAAATACTCGTCACACCACTTCTTGTACTTCTCGTAAGAACCTTCCGGCGCATGGCGGCTGCAGGCTTCTTCCATGATCGCATGAAAGGCGATGGTGTCGGGATCATCCTGCGTGCGTCTGCGGTCGAGCACGGGCGTGAGATCGGCTCCGCCTCCGAACCACGCTTTCGTCGTCACCACGAACCGCGTGTTCATGTGAACCGTGGGCACGTTCGGGTTCCACGGATGAGCGATCAGCGAAATGCCGCCGGCCCAGAATCGCGGATCCTGATCGGAGCCTGGAATCTGGCCGCGAAATTCCGGCGCGAATTCTCCGTGAACCGTCGAGACATGGACGCCGACCTTCTCGAATACGCGCCCGCGCATCATCGACATCACGCCGCCGCCGCCCGGCGCGTCGCTGTGATCCTTGCGTTCCCAGGGCGTGCGCTCGAAACGGCCAGCTTGCAAAGCCTCGGAGGGGAGGGGAGCTGTGACCTCGTCCTCCAAATGCTCGAAGGCGGCGCAGATCCGGTCGCGGAGAGAGGCGAACCAGAGCGGCGCTTCGATCTGCAGGCGCTCGATATCGGCTTTGTCGGTCATGGCTGTCGCCTCAGGCTTCGGTGCTGGAGGGAATAGGGAAGGAACCTGTCTGTCGCAAGACTTCGCCGAGAATCATGGCGGCTGTTACGGCCACGTTGAGCGAACGCATGCCGGTCTGCATGGGGATAATGATCCGAGCGTCGGCCGCCACATGCACATCATCCGGTACGCCCGCCGATTCACGCCCGACGAGGATGATGTCGTCGGGCTGATACTGGAAATCCGTATAGGGCATCGCGCCCTTGGTGGTGGCGAGCACCAGCCGGCTCTTGCTATCGCGGCGCCATTCCTCGAAGGCCCTCCAGGAAATGTGACGTGTGATCGTCACGCTGTTGAGGTAATCCATGCCCGAGCGGCGCAAGTTCCGGTCCGAGACGTCGAAGGCCGCGGGCTCGATGATGTCCACGGGCACGCCGAGGCAGGCGGCGAGGCGCAGCATGGTGCCGGTGTTCTGCGGGATATCCGGCTGGAAGATGGCGAGACGAGGCATGGTTCCGTCATCGGCGCAGGATGGGCTCTCGTCAAGTGAACGCTTCCGATCCTCCTTGTGTTAACGAGGGGGACTTCAGGACAAGATTCGGGAAAAGGCATGTTCCGGTGGTTTGAAAAGAGGGTCGATCCCTTTGCTCCGTTCAATGAGAGCGAGACCCCGCCCAATACGGTAAGCGGCTTTACCTGGCATTATCTCAAGCCGGTCCGCTTCTGGCTCGTCATCCTCTTCATCGTGGCGCTGGTCGTCGGCCTGTTCGAATCGTCCCTCTACATCCTGCTGGGCTGGCTGGTGGACATCCTGACCAAGTCCACGCCGGACCGGATCTGGGTCGATCACGGCACCACGCTTCTCGGAATGGCGGCCCTTGTCGTCCTTGTCAGGCCTATCCTGAACTTCGCGCATGAGCTGATCTCTAACCAGGTCATCATCCCGCAGAGCACCAACATGATCCGCTGGCGGACCCATGTTTACACGCTGGGCCATGCGGTGAGCTATTTTCAGGCCGATTTCGCCGGCCGCCTCGCCAACCGCGTCATGCAGGGCGGCGGCGCGATCCGCAGCATTGCCGTCACCCTGATCGATACGCTGCTCTATGTGGTGATCTATGCGATTACGGCGCTCGGCGTCTTTACCAGCATCAGCCCCTGGCTCGCTATGCCCATGGGAATCTGGGTCGCGGCCTATGCCTTATTGCTGTGGTTCTTCGTGCCGCGGGCCAAGGAGCGGTCCCTGAAAGTGGCCGATACCCGCTCGGCCCTCGTGGGCCGGGTGGTGGACAGCTACACCAACATTCTCACGGTCAAGCTCTTCGCCCGGTCCGACGAGGAGCGCTCGGCCGTCAGGGAAGCCGTAGGGGCCAATACGGATGCCTTCCTCCGGTCCTTGAGGCTGAACACCACCGTCGCGGGCATCCTTTCCTTCATGAACAGCCTGCTCCTGGCCTCCACCGGAGCCCTATCCGTCATGCTCTGGAGCCGGGGCGCCATGACCAGTGGCGAGGCAGCGGCGGGATTGGCCCTCGTCATGCGCATCCTCGCCATGTCCGGCTGGGTCATGCACACGGTCCGCGACGTCTTCGAGAATATCGGCACGGTGCAGGAGAGCATGCAGACCATCGCCCGTCCGCACGGGCTGGTGGATGTGTCCGAGGCTCCGCGCCTGAAGGTGGCCCGCGGCGAGATCCGCTTTGAGAGTGTGTCCTTCCATTACGGTAAGGAAGAGGGAGTGATCGAAGGGCTCGATCTCACGATCCGAGCCGGCGAGAAGGTGGGGCTCGTGGGCACCAGCGGCGCGGGCAAAACCACCATCACCTCGCTGCTGCTTCGCCTTCACGACGTGGAGGGCGGGCACATCCTCATCGACGGGCAGGACATCGCCAGGGTTTCGCAGGATTCCCTGCGCTCCGCCATCGCCGTGGTGACCCAGGACACCTCGCTCCTTCACCGCTCGATCCGGGACAACATCGCTTATGGGCGGCCCGGAGCCACGGAGCGGGAGATCATCGAGGCGGCAAAGCTCGCCCATGCCCACGATTTCATCATGGGTCTGGAGGACCACCGGGGCCGGAGGGGCTATGACGCCCATGTCGGCGAGCGGGGCGTGAAGCTCTCCGGCGGACAGCGCCAGCGCATCGCTATCGCCCGGGTGATCCTGAAGGACGCCCCGATCCTGGTGCTCGACGAGGCGACCTCCGCCCTGGATTCGGAGGTCGAGGCGGCAATCCAGGAATCGCTCTCCACCCTCATGGAGGGCAAGACCGTGCTCGCCATCGCCCATCGCCTCTCCACCATCGCGGCCCTCGACCGGCTCATCGTGCTCGAGGAAGGGCGCATCCTGGAGGAGGGGAGCCATGCGGAGCTGCTTCGAGCAGGCGGTCTTTATGCCCGACTCTGGCGCCGGCAGTCGGGCGGCTTCCTAGGAGCGGGGGAGGGAAATACCTCCCCGGAAGCGGTGTCTTTATAAGGCATCAGGTTGGAACAACTCCAATCCGGCTATGGACAGCGGGGCTTGGCCGTGCCAAAGAGCCACCGCGCGGCGACTCCCAGTCGCATTGCGTGCGCGTTGACGCGTATGCTTGTTCCTTATTGTAGGAACTGGCATGCCGAAATGCCTTGTCTCGCAAGGCATTGAAGATGCGCGGTTCTCGTTTTTGATCAATGCTGGAGAGCCACGTGGCCGAGACCACCACTCATGTCGCTGAGCCGACACGGCGCGATTTCCTTTACATCGCCACGGGCGCAGCCGCCGTTGTCGGCGGAGCTACCCTGGTATGGCCCTTCGTCCAGTCCCTGGCGCCCGACGCGGCGACGGTGGCTGCCGGCGCCCCCGTCGAAGTGGACCTGTCCCCGATCGCCGAAGGGCAGATCGTGAAGGTCTTCTGGCGCGGCAAACTGATCTTCATCCGTCACCGTACGGCTGAGGAAATCAAGGCCGCCGAGGACGTGAACGTGGCTTCGCTCCGCGATCCGCAGGCCGACTCGGCCCGCGTGAAGGAAGGCAAGGCCCAGTGGCTCATCGTTTACGGCAACTGCACCCATCTGGGCTGCGTGCCTCTCGGCCAGCAGGGTGAGTATCATGGCTGGTTCTGCCCCTGCCACGGTTCGGTCTTCGACACCTCCGGCCGCGTCCGCGGCGGCCCGGCGCCGATCAATCTGCCGATCCCGCCTTATTCCTTCGCGTCCGACACGAAGATCATCATCGGCCAAGAAGCCACGGCGTAACTGACAGCGACGATCAGGCATATCCATGAGCCAGCATTCCACGACTTACGTTCCCAAGAGCGCCTTCGGTAAGTGGTTCGAGAGCCGCTTGCCCATCGCAGGCCTCGTCCATTCCTCGTTCATCGCTTTCCCGGTGCCGCGGAACCTGACCTATTTCTGGACCTTCGGTGCCATTCTGGCGTTCATGCTCGTCTCGCAGATCGTGACGGGCGTGTTCCTGGCGATGTACTACACGCCGAATGCCAATCTCGCCTTCCAGTCCGTCGAGCACATCATGCGCGACGTGAACTACGGCTGGCTCATCCGCTATCTGCACGCCAACGGCGCGTCGATGTTCTTCGTCGCCGTCTATGTCCACATCTTCCGCAACTTCTACTACGGCTCCTACAAGGCGCCGCGTGAAGTGCTCTACATTCTGGGCGTGATCATCTTCCTTCTCATGATGGCCACCGCCTTCATGGGTTACGTGCTTCCCTGGGGCCAGATGAGCTTCTGGGGCGCCACCGTGATCACCAACCTGTTCTCGGCGATCCCGGTCGTCGGCGACACCATCGTCAGCTACCTCTGGGGCGGCTACTCGGTGGGCAACCCGACGCTCAACCGCTTCTTCTCCCTGCACTACCTGCTGCCCTTCATGATCGCCGGCGTCGTCGGCCTGCATATCTGGGCTCTGCACGTGCCGGGCCAGAACAACCCGACCGGCATTCCGATCAAGTCGGGCAAGGACGCGGTTCCGTTCACGCCTTATGCGACGATCAAGGATATCTTCGCCGTCGTCGTGTTCATGCTCTTCTTCGCCTACTGGGTGTTCTACATGCCGAACTATCTCGGCCATGCGGACAACTACATCCCTGCGAATCCGGCAGTCACGCCCGCGCACATCGTGCCCGAGTGGTACTTCCTGCCCTTCTACGCGATCCTGCGCGCCATTCCCGACAAGCTCGGCGGCGTCATCGCCATGGGCGCTGCCATCGTGATCTGGTGCTTCATGCCCTGGCTCGACACCTCGAAGGTGCGCTCCACTGCCTACCGCCCGCTCTATAAGCAGTTCTTCTGGCTGTTCGTGGTGGTCTGCTTCATCCTCGGCTGGCTTGGCTCCCGTCCGGCTGAAGGCTGGTACGTGATCGCGTCGCAGATCTGCACCGTGTACTATTTCGCCCACTTCCTCATCGTCCTGCCGGTGCTCGGCTTCGTCGAGCGTCCGCTGCCGCTGCCGAATTCGATCCTCGAATCCGTGATGGGCGTGCAGAAGGGTGGAGCTGGCGTGCCGGCCGGTGCCAATCCCGAGCCGCACTCCAAGGGCTAATGCGAGAGTAGAGGAAACAGAACAATGATGAAGCGTACTCTTCTCATCGCAGCAGCCATCCTCGGCTTCTCTGCTCCGGCCTTCGCTGCCGGCGAGACCCCGGTCCCGCCGCAGCAGAAGTGGACCTTCCAAGGCCCCTTCGGCAAGTTCGATCGTGCTCAGCTGCAGCGCGGCTTCAAGGTCTACCGCGAGGTCTGCGCCTCCTGCCACGGCCTGAGCTACGTTGCCTTCCGCAACCTCGCTGAAGAAGGCGGCCCGGAATTCTCCGAGGCGCAGGTCAAGGCTCTCGCCGCCGAGTATCAGATCACGGACGGCCCGAACGACTCGGGCGACATGTTCCAGCGTCCCGGCCGTCCGGCTGACCGCTTCCCGTCTCCGTTCCCGAACGAGAACGCGGCGGCTGCGGCCAACGGCGGCAAGGCTCCGCCGGACCTGTCCCTGATGGCGAAGGCTCGCACCTACGAGCGCGGCTTCCCCTGGTTCATCACCGACGTGTTCAGCCAGTATTCCGAGAACGGCGCCGATTACCTCGTGGCGCTGCTCCGCGGCTACGAGGAGGCCCCTGCAGGTTTCCAGGTTCCGACAGGCGGTCATTACAACCACTACTTCCCCGGCCACATCATCGCCATGCCGAAGCCGCTGAGCGACGGTCAGGTGGAGTATCCGAAGAATGAGGCCGGCCAGTCTCAGGCTCCGGAGACCATCGAGCAATACGCCAAGGACGTGACGGCCTTCCTCATGTGGTCGGCCGAGCCGCACCTCGAGGCCCGCAAGCGCCTCGGCTTCCAGGTCATGCTGTTCCTGCTGGTGCTTTCGGGTCTGCTCTACTTCACGAAGAAAAAGGTCTGGGCCCGAGTGGGCGGCGAGGTCGAAGGCCACGCAACGCCTCCGATGACCCACAATCCTTAAAATCGAAAAGGCCCCGGTTTCCGGGGCCTTTTTCTTTTGGTGGCCCAGAGGAACATAAGAATAGGTTTTGTAGATGATCTGGAATTTTTTTGGAAAGAAGCAGAAAAATACTTCTAATGAGGAGGTCCTTGTCTTCGTTCCTGCTCTCGTTGCCATTCTCACGCAAATGGAAGAGCGCAAGGGATCGCCCCTGAACCAGGAAGAGGTCGAGAAGATCCGCGATCATTTCTTGCCCCAAGCCATGCGTGTTTCCCCCAAAGCCGCTGAGAAGCTGGCTGAGGAGCGCGGTTATGACGATGTGGATCCTGAGCATTGCTGGGAAGACTGGCTGGCTCTCAAGGAATCCGCATAAGTTCAGAGGGCTCCATCGGAGCCCTTTCTTTTCGGATGACTTTGCCGGCAGGCGACCTTAAGGCGGTTTTCATGTTACAGACCATCGCCGACGCCATTTGGGCCCAGCCGTGCCTCGCCTACCACGTACAACCCAGCCTGGAGCCCGAAACCCGAAGCGCCTTTGCGAAGGTGCAGGAGGCTTTCGACAAGCTTTGGCCGGAACCCTTGCATCTCGGGCCGGGGCACGGATTGCATGTCACTATCTACCCGCTGGCGACCGTGAAGGAAGGCTACGACAAGGAGGTCTATTGGCAGAGCATCGAGCCGCAGTGCCGCGGCATCCTGAATGACCTATGCGTCGGCCATCGTGCCTTGGAGCTGCGCTTCTCCCGCCTCAAGGTCACCGATACGGCCATCATCGCGACCGCGACCGAGGAAACCGGCTTGATTGAAGCCATCCGGGAGAGGATCGTTCGCGAGGTTCCGTCGCCTCCCGGCCAGAAGCCGATCATCTATGATCTGATCCATTCGACCCTGGCGCGCTACCGGACGGATGCCGCGATCCCGAAGGATGTGGTCGAGCGCGTCGAGGCGTTGCCCGTCGCGATTACGGCGCCCGTGAAGCAGATCCGGCTCGTTCGCGAAACGCTCTTCCCTTGCCTCGAAACGGACGAGATGGCGGCATTTCCCTTACGCTGATGATTAGGCCGAGGGCTGACGCCCCGAAGGTCCATGAATGTGAGCTCAGGCTTGGGGCAGGCTTCGCCTTCGGCTATGACAGGGACGAGAGAGCCCAAGCAGGCGAGGACGAAGATGACGAAGGCAGTTCTGGGGATCATCGGCGGATCGGGCGTTTACGACCTGCCGGGCATCGAGGATATGCGCGAATTGCGTATCGATTCACCCTGGGGTGAGCCCTCCGACGTGCTGCGCACGGGTCGCATCGGCGAAACGCAGATTGTCTTTCTTCCCCGCCATGGCCGAGGCCATCGCCTTTCGCCGTCCGACATTAACTATCGCGCCAATATCGACGCGATGAAGCGAGCAGGGGTAACCGATCTCATTTCGGTCTCCGCCTGCGGTTCCTTCAAGCAGGAGTACTATCCCGGCTTCTTCGTGCTGGTGGATCAGTATGTGGACCGCACGCACAAGCGCGAGAACTCGTTCTTCGGAAAGGGCTGTGTGGCGCATGTGCCCATGGCTCATCCTGTCGGCCCGTTGCTGCAGCAGAGGATCGCGGGCGCCGCCGGAGCGGAGGGCATCCCGTTTGCGGTGGGCGGCACGCTCGTGTGCATCGAGGGCCCGCAATTCTCAACCTATGCCGAATCCATCACCTATAAGGAGTTGGGCTATGACGTGATCGGCATGACGGCGATGCCCGAGGCCAAGCTCGCCCGCGAGGCCGAGATCACTTACGCCACTATCGCCATGGTGACTGATTACGACTGCTGGCATCCCGAGCATGACGATGTGGACGTGGCTTCCGTCGTGGCCGTGGCCCAGCAGAACGCCACGAAGGTAGCTCGCCTCGTCGCCCGTATCGCGCGCGATTTTCCCGCCGAGCACGAGCTTTGCCCTGCAAAGTCCGACCGGGCGCTCGACGGCGCCATCATGACGGCCCCATCGGCACGCGACCCTGAGCTTCTGAAAAAGCTCGAAGCGGTTGCTGCGCGGGTTTTGAAGGCGTCGGAGATCTAGCTCATCATCCAGCCCATATGACCTAAGCCGAAGATCGCACCGAAGATCCAGCTGATGAAAGCAAGAATGAACATGACGATGATCGCGGCCGGGATTGCGGCGAGGGAGGCCTTGACGAAGAACAGAACTAGGCTTCCAAAGGGAATATCGATATCGGTCACGACGGTTCGAGAGGGGTGTTCGGCCATGGCTAAGCTCCTCGGATAACCTTACCGCTTTTCACTTATGGCAGGCTCAAACATGGACCAGCGTCTCCTCACCGACCTGAAAGCAGCAATCCGCTCGATCCCAGATTATCCGAAGCCTGGCATTGTGTTTCGCGACATCACGACCCTGCTCGGCGATGCTCGCGCCTTCCGACGCTCGGTGGATGAGCTTGTGCATCCTTTCGCGGGTGGACGCGTGGACAAGGTCGCCGGAATCGAAGCACGCGGTTTCATTCTGGGCGGTGCTATCGCGCACCAACTCTCATCGGGCTTCGTGCCGATCCGTAAAAAGGGCAAGCTGCCGCACGAGACGGTGCGCATCGCCTATTCGCTGGAATACGGCGTGGACGAGATGGAGATTCACACGGATGCCATCGGCCAGGGCGAGCGCGTCATCCTGGTGGACGATCTCATCGCCACGGGCGGCACGGCGGTGGCGGCCACGCAGTTGCTCCGCCAGATGGGCGCGAACATCGTCGCCGCCTGCTTCATCATCGACCTGCCGGACCTCGGCGGTGCGAAGAAGCTGCGCGATCTCGGCGTCGAGGTGCGCAGCCTCGTGAGCTTCGAGGGGCACTGAGGAGCAGCGCTCGTGGCGTCGGCTGATCGTATCCTGGGAACGCTTGAATTCCTGCGCGAAGCGGAAAAGCTGAAATGCACCCTGCGCAGTGGTTTCACATCCGATGGGCGGCCCGAGAGCACAGCGGAGCATACATGGCGTCTCTGCCTGATGGCGCTCGTCTTCGCGGATGAATTCGAAGGCATCGACCTTCTTCACCTCATCAAGCTCTGCATCGTGCACGATCTCGGCGAGGCATTGAGCGGCGATATTCCCGCCATCATGCAGACGGAAGGCAGTAGCAAATCTGCTCAGGAAAGAGCGGATCTTGAGCTGCTCACGAAGTCGCTTCATGCTGAAAAGTGTGTAGAGATTTTGGCGCTGTGGGAAGAGTACGAGGCCGCTCAAACGCCCGAGGCCGTTCTCGCTAAGGGGCTCGACAAGCTGGAGACCATTCTCCAGCACGTTCAAGGCAAGAACCCCGCGGATTTCGACTACGCCTTCAATCTCGGCTACGGGCAGAAGCAGACATCCGCACATCCGCTGCTCACGCAGATCCGCGCTATTCTCGATGAGGAGACGCGCGCGAGACTCGATGAGGAGACGCGTGCGAGGGCTGAACAGAAGCGCCTTTAACAAGCGCGTCATCCCGGGGCCGCGAAGCGGAAGCCGGGATCGCGTGACGATATAAGCGCCCCATCCTGCAAATGATCCCGGATCTCCGCTGCGCTTCGTCCGGGATGACGCTTTTATGCAGTCAAGAGCGCCGCTCCCAGAACACCATGCCCTCGAAGGAGAACACCTCATCTCCATGCTGGTTGATGCCGCTGTTGTGGTGGAACACGAGGCCCCAGCCGGGGCGCGAGTTAGACGCGCGCTTTCCTGTCACTGTGGAACGGTAGGTGATGGTGTCGCCCGCATAGACGGGCTTGAGCCACTTCAGATTGGTAAAGCCGGGGGAGGGGCCAAGCCGTGCGGGCCGCGCGCCCTGCGCGAGCGCAGTCTCGCGGATGCGGTGGCGATAGCCGACCATCTGCTTCATCCAGACGCTCGCCGTATGCCAACCGGAAGCGCAGAGTGCGCCGAACAGGCTGTCCTTCGCAGCCTCCGCATCCACATGGAAACGCTGCGGATCGAATTGCCTGGCAAATGCGATGATGTCGTCAGGCTCGAATTTGTAAGAGCCAAGCACCTCCGTCTCGCCGATCACCAGATCCTCGAAATACGGATTGGATGAAATGTGCGGTAGCTCGCGTTTCGGCGTGTTGTCCGGCATGTCGGATGCGGCGGCGGCCAGAACACTGGGCCCCGACCCCTTGACCGGCTCCGCATCGCGGCGTCCGAACATGATCCAGTTCTTCTGCGTGAAAACGGGTTCATCCGCTTGATTGAGCATCTCGAACTGGAAGCGCACGAGGCCAAGGGAGGGTCGGCTCTTTGAGGGTCGGCTTTCCAGGATCGTCATGCGCGAGCGTAAGCTGTCGCCGGGCCGCACGGGCTTGAGCCACTTCACTTCCTCAATGCCGGGCGAACCGAGGGACGTGGAATCGAGGATCACATCATCCGCGATCAGCCGCATGTTGATGGAGCAGGTGTGCCAGCCCGAGGCGATGAGCGTGCCAATGAAGCTGTCCTTGGCCGCCACCTCGTCCACATGGAAAGGCTGCGCGTCGTATTCCTGCGCGAAGGCAAGGAGCGCTTCCTTCGTGATGGTGACGGGGCCAAGCATCTGCGTGGTGCCGGGCGTGAGGTCTTCGAAAGCGTAACGGGGCATGGCTCGCTCTATGCGGGTTTCTGCGCTTGGACTCAGACCAGTAGGGGACTGAACTGTCCAGCTGCGTTGTGCGCCAGGCGGATCGGTTCGGGCAAGCGATACTTTGGAGAGCAACGCAGCACGAGTTCAGCCGCGGTGGGAATATCCGCCAAATGCCCGGGCGAGATGAACATCGGATTCTTGGCCGTGCGGGTGCGGAGCGCCACGCCGATGGTTTCCTTCCGGTCGATGAGGGGTGCGGCCGACCCCTTTTCCTCGCCGAGATCCTTGTAGCGACCGCAGAGCAGGGTCTTGCCGCAGCCGATGGTGGGGCGCTGCAGCCACAGGCCCATATGGCTCGCGATGCCGATGCGGCGCGGGTGTGCAATACCCATGCCGTCGAAAAGGAACACGTCCGGCTCTGACTTCAGTTTCTCGAACGCCTCCTCAAGCACCGGCCCTTCGCGAAAGCTCAGCAGGCCGGGCACATAAGGAAACGGCGTCGGGCGCTGCGCCAGCACCGTCTCGACGTGCAGAAAGCCAGGATAGGTCACGACGACGATGGCGGCCTGCGACTGTTCGTTCTTCACGCTCACATCGACCCCCGCCACGAGCTTGACTGCATCGAGATCGATGGGCCGGTCGGCCACGACTTCTCGCCTCAGCTCCTGCTGAAGGGTGATGGCTTCGGAAGGGGTGAGATCCCAGGAATGGCGGCGAATAAGATGCATGGGAATGAAGAATGCCTTCAAAGCTCAACGCTCAAGGTAGGCGAACGATCCTCAGAAGATGTTAGAGAGGGAAGGGCAAAATGCCACGCCAATGGCCAAGCCTCTGGCCTTATAGGGGAATCCCTTAGGCACTTGATCTGAATTTCCGTTATTCCGATGCAGGAGTATTTCCCTCGCGACCTGAAAAGATTTGTACCCGAGTCACGAGGATATCATGACGAATACGAAGCGAGTTGGCGGAGTTCTTGCCGCTCTCGGAGCGGCAATCTGGGCGCTTCCCGCCGAAGCGCATGTGAAGTGGTTTGCTCCCTACATTGTCGATGCGACCCCGCAGCCGATCAGCGCGACCCTGACAAACACTTGGTTCTGGACAGGCATCGGCCTCGTGCTCGCTTTCTTCCTGGCCACGCTCGCGGTCGAGCGCACCTTCATCGGTCGCGGTGTCCTGTCCGGGCTTGACCGTATCAGTGCGCCGCTCTGGAACCGTGGCGACGATTTCATGCGCGTCGCCATCGGCGGTTTCTTCGTCGCCATCTTCGCGGTGGGCGGCATCTATCTCACACCCGACCTGAAGACGAATTCGGAACTCATCTCCTGGGCGCAGCTGCTGATTGCGATCTGCGTGTTCTCGCGCCGGACCATGCCGATTGCGGCGGCTGGCATCATCGCTCTCTGGGTTGTGGCCCTGCGTGAGTACGATCTCTTCCACCTGCTCGACTATCTCGCGCTCGGCGTTGGCGTTGCTGCTTATCTTGTGATGGCCTCGACGGATAACCCGAAGTGGCATGCGCGCCGGTTCATGGCTCTGCGCTGGGGCATTGCGATTGCTCTCATGTGGTCGAGCCTGGAGAAATTCGCCTATCCGGACTGGTTCTATCCGCTCGTCGAGGAGAAGCCCTTCCTGACCTTCGGCATGCCGCGCGATGTGTTCATCCCCATGGCCGGCGTGTCTGAGTTCACCCTCGGCTTCGGCCTGCTCTGGACGCCCATGGTGCGTCGTCTCTCGGCCGTGTCGCTGCTGCTGATCTTCTTCACCGCGGTTTATCCGTTTGGCCGCATCGACCTTGTCGGTCACGCCATGATCATGGCGTCGCTCTTCCTTGTCGCCGCCGATCCCTGCCGCGAGGCTAAGGTCGTTGCCGTGAAGATGCCGCGCACGCTGCCCCGCTTCGGCAACATGGCTTCGGTTCCCGCCGGTCTCGCGGTTGCTCTCGTGGTGTTCGTCACCGGCTATTGGGGATTGCACGGCGTGTTCTATGGTTTGGAGGGAGCGGACTATCAGCCCACGGAGCTGAGTACCCACACTCCCAACAAGGAGCACCCGCACGGATCTCAGGCTGTCCAAGTTGCTCCTCACAGCCATCACTGACCAACCTCAAGCCAGGCCGCTATGAGCGATCTGGTTTGATCTTCAGCAAAGACATTTGACCGGGATGGGAGCATCTGCTTTCCATCCCGTTCTGCGAAGAGGAGAGGTTTCTTTGACTCAGCACATTCCGACAGGCCGCAGCATTCCCCTCATCGCGCCCGCCGAGGGCGTGACGGAAGAGATGATCCGTGAGCTTGTCGTCACGTTCTACGACCGTGTGCTGAAAGACCCTGAACTCGGTCCCATCTTTCACAATGCCCTGTCGAGCCGATGGAGCGAGCATCTGGCGATCATGGTGGATTTCTGGTCCTCGATTGCCTTGAGGACGGCGCGCTACAGCGGCAAGCCGCAGGCGGCGCATTTCGGTTTGGCGCTGACACCTGAGCTGTTCACGCGCTGGCTCGATCTGTTCGAGAAGACGGCGCGGGAGATCTTCGAGCCCGATGCAGCGGAGTTCTTCATCGTCCGCGCGCAGCGCATCGCGGAGAGCCTACAAATCGGGCTCGGCATCGGCCCAAAAGCTTTGCGGCTACCTTAAGAACTCAGCGAAGAGCTTAGCGCTCCCACCATTCCAATTCGTCGGCAGTGCTCTTCGGCAGCAGGGACGAAATGGCGATCATGGCGAGGCCGCAGGCCACGAGGATCGCGACAAAAAACTCGGCGGTTCCGAGACCGGGTAAAACAAACGTTGCCATGGCGTTTTCAAAAACATTCTGCATGGGACATATTCTCCATACAGTCATCAAAGCAGGATGTGCCTGAACGCACTGAAAAGAGCGCGTTCAGGATTCCGACAGATTTTTAAGTGTTGAAGCGGAAGTGCATCACGTCGCCGTCCTGGACGACGTATTCCTTGCCTTCGAGCCGCAGCTTGCCCGCATCGCGTGCGCCCGCTTCGCCTTTCAGCGACACGTAATCGGCGTAGGCGATGGTCTCGGCGCGGATGAAGCCCTTCTCGAAATCCGTATGGATCACGCCGGCGGCACCGGGAGCCTTGGTGCTCTTGGTGATCGTCCAGGCACGTGCTTCCTTCGGGCCCACGGTGAAGTAGGTGATGAGGCCGAGCAGCTCGTAGCCCGCGCGGATCACGCGGTTGAGGCCGGGTTCCTCAAGGCCGACGGCTTCGAGATATTCCTTCTGCTCCTCGGGCGGCAGAACGGCGATCTCGCTTTCGATCTTGGCGGAAACCACGACGGCCTTCGCGCCCTCTTCCTTCGCGCGCTCGAACACCTTGGCGGAGAAGCCGTTGCCCTTATCGGCGGAGGATTCTTCCACGTTGCAGACGTAAAGAACTGGCTTGGAGGAGAGAAGGCCGAGCATCTGGAACAGGCGCTCTTCCTCGGGCTTGCGCTCCACGATACGGGCAGGCTTGCCGTCGCGCAGAAGCGGTAGGCAGCGGTTCACGAGGTCGAGCGTTTCCTTCGCTTCCTTGTCGTTGCCCTTGGCCTTCTTCTCGAGCGCGGTGACGCGCTTCTCGAGGCTGTCGAGATCGGCGAGCATCAGCTCGGTCTCGATGGTCTCGATGTCGGCAATGGGGTCGATCTTGCCTTCGACGTGCGTGATGTCCGTGTCCTCGAAGCAGCGCACCACGTGAGCGATGGCGTCGACTTCGCGGATGTTGGCGAGGAACTGGTTGCCGAGGCCTTCACCGCGCGACGCGCCGCGCACGAGGCCGGCGATGTCCACGAAGGTGAGGCGCGTCGGAATGATCTGCGCCGAGCCCGCGATGCCGGCCAACTGATCGAGCCGGTCGTCCGGCACGGCCACGTCGCCCACATTCGGCTCGATGGTGCAGAACGGATAGTTCGCAGCCTGCGCCGCAGCGGTCTGCGTCAGCGCGTTGAAGAGGGTGGACTTGCCCACGTTCGGCAGGCCGACGATGCCCATCTTGAAGCCCATGGCCTCACTCCTTTTTTGAGGCGGCCTGTTCTCCAGGCCGTTTCACGTCCGTCCAGCCTCTCGCCTCCATGGCGAGGTGGACCTTGTTCTGAAAACTTCCGTCCTCACCCTTGGCGAGGAGAGCAGAATTGTCCGCGATGATGCGGCATAGGTCTTCGACCCATGCCTCTTCGCTTTTTCCGAAGTCGCCCAGCACATGGTGCTGCACGAGCGGCTTGTGGCCGGGATGGCCGATGCCGAGCCGCACGCGACGATAATCGTTGCCGCAATGGGCGGAAATCGAGCGCAGGCCGTTATGGCCTGCATTGCCGCCGCCGATCTTCACGCGCAATTTCGCGGGCGGAAGATCGAGTTCGTCGTAGAAAACCGTCACGTCGTTCAGCGGGATCTTGAAGAAGTTCTGCGCTTCTCCCACCGATTGGCCTGATAGGTTCATGAAGGTCTGAGGCTTCAACAGCATCACCTTCTCGCCGCCGATCACCGCATCCGCCGTCTCGCCCTGAAAACGCTTGCGCCAAGGACCCGCGTTATGAACGCGCGCAATCTCGTCCACAGCCATGAAACCGATATTGTGGCGGTTTCTGGCGTAGCGCGAACCGGGATTACCAAGGCCGACGAAAAGGCGCATCGCAAGGTCTTCTCATAATGAAACGCTCCGGCCTTGCGGTCGGAGCGTTGAAGCCGATCGATGGGCTAGAACGCCCGATCAAAGCTGATTAGGCAGCGGTGCCTTCAGCAGCCGGAGCAGCCTCTTCTTCCTTCAGGCCGGTCGGGGCCACGACGGTGACGAGGGTGGCGTTCTCCGAGGAGGTGGCCTTCGCGCCCTTCGGCAGCTTGATGTCGTTCAGGTGAACCGAGGAGCCGATGTCGAGGCCTTCGACCGAAGCCTCGATGAAGTCGGGGATCGCGTCGGGCGAAACCGCGAGCTCAACCGAGTGCTCGACGATCTGGATCGTGCCGCCGCGCTTCACGCCGGGGCTCTTCTCCTGGCCGACAACGTGGACCGGAACCACGACCTTGATGGTCTGGCCCTTGGCGACACGCAGGAAGTCGATGTGCACGGGGAAGTCGCGCACCGGGTCGAGCTGGTAGTCGCGCGGAATGGCGCGGACCGTCTTGCCGCCGACGTCGATGTCGAAGATCGTGGTCAGGAAGTGGCCAGCGAAGATCAGCTGCTTCGTCTGGTTGAAGTCGAGAGCAATCGCCTGGGCGGGCTGACCGGCGCCGTAGATAACGGCAGGAACTTGGCCTTGGCGACGAACGGCCCGGGCGGCCCCCTTGCCGCTCCGGTCGCGCGCCACGGCCTTGATTTGCTTAATTTCGCTCATGGTCGTGGTCCTTAAAAGGGTGATTAGAAAACCGATGGCCGCCCAGGCTTCCATCAAGGAAATCTACCGGCGGCCATGAGGTCCGCGCCCGTGCCTCCAAGGGTGTCGAGCGGGCGCGAGGCGGCTTATAGGGGAAAGGGCCTTGAAATGCAACTCTTTGACAGGGGTTCTCAGGCTGTAGCCTTGAAGGTCCGGCCCAAGTCCCGCCCGACCTCGAGATAGTGGCGAAAAACGTAGAGAAGGGGCTTCCAGCGACTGACATCTACGTGGTCCGTGCCCGCCAAAGTGGCCTCCTCATGGGCATGAACGCGCAGGGCTTGAGCCTCGATGATCGCGAAGGCGTGCTCACAGCCGATGGTCCAGGGATGCCCGTCGCTTGCGTGGGCCGCGACGATCCGGGCTTCGATCTGGAACGGGCATTCAGCGATGCGCGGAGGACCTACGATGTCGGAGGGAAGAGGCGTCAGCCCGGCGGCATCGAACTTGTGGGGCTCGTAATAGTAACCTCCCGCAGCCTTGTATTCCGGCACCGGATTGCGTCCGGTGGTGCGGGCCAACCGCTCCACCTTCTCCCAAAGGCTCGCCGGGGCGTAGTTGATGACACATTCGCCTTCTCGGACGGCATTCTCGCTGCCCTGGCCATTGGTGGCCAGGCCCAGAACGATCCTGTCATTCAAAGCCCAGGCGGAGGACATGGGCGAGATATTAGGCGACCCGTCCAAGTTGAGAGTGGTGAGCAGGACGACAGGTGTGCCGAAATACAGCACGGGTGGGTCGATGATCCGGTGGACCGGAATGTTCGGTGCAGGCGTGTGATCCATGGGAAGCCTCTTCGAGCGTGACGGCAAGAGGCTTCGCCGATGCTACTGTGCCGGAAAACAAAAAACACTTCGGTGGTGACCGAAGTGTTTTTTGAAGAGACGCGACTTGCTTTTTTGCTTAATCGAACAGGCTCGATACCGAGCTTTCCGTCGCCGTGCGGCCGATGGCTTCGCCCATGAGGGGGGCGATCGAGATGACGCGGATGTTGTGCGCCACCTTCACGGCCTCGGTCGGCATGATGGAATCGGTGATGACCAGTTCCTTCAGACGCGAGCCTGCGATGCGGGCCACCGCGCCGCCGGAGAGCACGCCGTGGGTGATGTAGGCATAGACCTCTTTCGCACCCTGGGCGAGGAGGGCGTCGGCAGCGTTCACCAGAGTGCCGCCGGAATCCACGATGTCATCGACCAGGATGCAGGAGCGGCCGGAGACGTCGCCGATGATGTTCATGACCTCGGACTCGCCCGGGCGCTCGCGGCGCTTGTCCACAATGGCGAGCTGGGCATCGATGCGCTTGGCGAGCGCGCGGGCGCGCACCACGCCGCCCACGTCCGGCGAGACCACCATGCGGTTGCCGCCATCAAGGTGTTCCTTGATGTCGCGGGCAAGAATGGGGGCGGAGAACAGGTTGTCGGTTGGGATGTCGAAGAAGCCCTGGATCTGGCCGGCATGAAGATCCAGCGTCAGCACGCGGTCGACGCCCGCATGGGTGATCAGGTTGGCGACCAGCTTGGCCGAGACCGGCGTGCGGCCCGACATGCGCCGGTCCTGCCGCGCATAGCCGAAATAGGGGATCACCGCCGTAATGCGTCTAGCCGATGAACGGCGGAGCGCATCGGTGATGATCAGGAGTTCCATCAGGTGATCGTTCGTGGGGAACGAGGTCGACTGGATGATGAACACATCCTCGCCGCGCACGTTCTCCTGGATCTCGACGAACACTTCCATGTCCGCGAAACGCTTCACCTGGGCCTTGGCCAGCGGCACGTTGAGATAGGCGGCGATGGCCTCGGCCAGCGGACGGTTGGAATTTCCCGCAACGAGCTTCATGCAAGCAACTCTAGCTTTGAGTGACTGGTCGAGCCCACTGCGCATCTTTCGACCTTTGCGCGGTCAGGCGCAAGGCTCTTAGCAGCGATATCAAACCGTCACAATACGAGTCGTGTTGAAGAAGTGCCGCAATCTGGAAGTGCGGCCATGCGGTCACTGCAGGGCCACTGAGCTGTCGTCGTCCGTGACTTCAGCGGTCTGGACGGATTTCGAATTGCTCAGGAACTCGGCGATCTCGTCCATGCTGGACTGGGCGAGCTTGGCCAAGGTTCCCTTGTCGATGGCCGAGATCGAGCCGGAGGCGAGGGTGACGGCACGCGAACTCTCGAGCCGCTTCGCGCGGCGCTTCTGAGCGTCGAATACGTCCCAGACGTAGGAAACCTTGGTTTCCCCCTCTTCGGTGGTCGTGGAGAGGTAGCCGCGGACCCGGTACCGGGCCTGGGCGCCGGTGCCGACGAGCTCGACCTTGCGGTCGGAGGCCGCATTCGTCAGCTCGCCCAGCAGGGCCGTCTGGACCGGGGCAGGGGCTCCATCGATGCTCTCGACCGCCACCGGTACGCCTTCGGGTGAGCCGCTCACGAGGGAGCCCTGGCAGGCGCCCAAAGTCATCGTCATCGCGATTGCGGCAAGCCGCCCCCAGTGTTTCGTCCCGGCCATGAAGGCTCCCGTTCTTCTTATCGGTAATGAAACATTAACCGTAGCGGGAGCCGCCGTCCAGATCAGCCACGCTTGCGGAGCTGGACGATCAGGGCGTCGAGGGCTAGTGCAATGAGGCCTGCGGCCAATCCCCAGAAGGCGGAGCCGATTCCATAAAGAGTGATGCCGGAGGCCGTGACGGCCAGGGTCAGCACGGCGGGGAAGCGCTTGGGCTCATCCGACAGGGCTGAGCCTAGGGCTCCCGCGAAAGCTCCCATGAGGGCGAGCCCCGCAACGGTCTTGATGAGTTCCGGCGGCAGGGCCGCCATCAAGCCGATGAGGGCGGCGCTGAAAGCAGCGATGACTACATAGCTCAGCATGTAGAAAGGCCCGACCATCCAACGCTTGCCCGGATCGGGATGGGTATCGGGCCCCGTGCAGATAGCGGCGGAAATGGCCGCGAGATTGCTGGTATGGGCCCCGAAAATCGCGGTCAGCATGGAGGCCAATCCCGTCACCGCGAGAATCGGACGAGTCGGAGGGGTGTAGCCGGAGGCCCGCAGCACCGCGAAGCCCGGGAGGTTCTGGGACGCCATGGTCACCAGAAAGAGCGGCAGGCCGAGGCCGATGAGGGCTATGGGCTCCCAGGATGGAGCGATGAAGGTCAGCGACGAGATGCTGAAATCGGAGGAGAGGGGACGGGCGAGGCCGCCGCCGAAGGCGATTCCCAAGCCCACGAAGAGGACCGCCAGCACGGCAAGCGCCGGATTGAACAGCCGGACCACGAGGAAAATCCCGACCAAGGGCAGCACGAGGCCCGGCGCTACCTGCGCGCTCACGAAAACCGCAATCACGAATTGGATCAGGATCCCCGCGAGCATCGCGGCGGCAATCGAGGCCGGAATCTTCTCGATCAAGCGGCCGAACGGCTTCACGAAAGCCGCCAGCACGATGAGGAAACCGGCCAGCAGAAAGCAGCCCACGGCCGCATGAATGGATATGCCGCTGGAGGATGCGATCAGCGCGGCACCGGGCGTCGACCAGGCTGCGACCACGGGCATTTTGTAACGAACGCTCAAAAAGCCGCTCGTGGCACCCGTCGCCAGGCAAAGCGCCGCGACCCAGGACGTGGTCTGCGCTGCATCCGCACCCACGGCCTGAGCCGCCGCGATGATGATGGCAATCGTGCTGCCGAAGCCCACAAGGGCCGCGACGACGGCTGATGTGATGATCGACAGGCGCATGGCTGAATCCCAGAAAGAAGCTCTGCTGTTTAAACCGGTTTATGCAGGGACGCTACAAGCGCATGTTCATGCGTTTAGCCCCGAACGGAAGTTCTGGAACAGATGGCCGGTTAGTGGAGCCTGCGACAAAATACACTCCCTGAAAATGTTGAGCAGGGAAGAATAGAGCCATATTAAAGTAACGTTATCACGATTCCATATTTTTAGAGTAATATAAGGACAAACCGATGGCGAAGCCGATCAAAAAAATAGGCGTCGACCAAGAGGTGAACCTCATTGCCCAAGGCTCGCGCGATGATGCTGAGATCACAGCCTTGGCCGACGGGGGCTGGCTGTTGATCTGGTCGAGCGATCGCTACGATGGCTCCGGCACGGATGTTTACCAGCAGCGCTACGATCGGAGCGGTCTAGCCGTTTATGAGGTCGAGCAAATCGTCAACACTCAAAGAGCAAGCCAGCAGCATGACGCCAGTGCCATTGCCTTGGCCGATGGCGGCTGGCTTGTCACATGGACATCGTATGCCGATGAGGGCCTGCACGGGAACATCTATCAGCAGCGCTTTGATGCTCGCGGCCAACCCATCGGCGGTGAGGTTCGCGTCAATCAAATCGTCCTCAAAACGCAATATCAGCCTAACGTCGTCGCCATGGAGGATGGCGGCTGGCTCGTGACATGGACATGCATGAAGGATATCGGAATCGATCAATGGCGTGGCGATGTCTATCAGCAGCGCTACAGTCGGAGCGGCCAGGCCCTGTACGAGGTTGAGCGCCTCGTCAATACACAAACATACGATACTCAGGACGAGCCCATCACGACTGCTCTATCCGACAAGGGATGGGTCGTCACTTGGAGATCGCTCGACGCAAGCACGTCAGCATCTGACATCTATCAGCAGCGATATGATGCGAGTGGTCGGTCGATCGGCTCCGAAATCAAAGTCGGCGCAGCGGCCCACAACGACCAGGTTATGCAGACCACGGCAGCGCTCGACGATGGAGGTTGGGTTGTTGCCTGGGTTTCATCCAGTGACGGGGATGTCTTCTTGCAAAGGTATGATCGGGAAGGGAAGGCGCTTTATGAAGCCGATCTGCTCGTCAGCCGTACTGTGGATTATCAGGATTTAGCCCCCAGCATCGCAGCTCTGGCCAATGGAGGTTGGGTCGTGACATGGAAGGGCAGCAGCATCCATGGGACATGGGACAATCCTGTGGGCGATGCGATCTATCAGCAGGTCTACGATCGGGATGGAAATGCTCTTTATACCACGGATCAGCAAGTCAGCTTTTCGCCGGATATCGTCATGGATCCGAGCGTTGCCGCCTTGGCGGATGGGAGCTGGGTGATCAGCTGGAAAAGCTCTTTCCTCGATTTCGATGCAGGCATTTCTCGTCAAGACATTCATCAGCAACGCTACACGCTCGACCTTCCGTCCTCTCCTCCAACCAAGCCTGAGGTCCAGGGCGCGGTTGCTTCCGTCGATGAGAACGAGGGCACACAGTCCCTTGTGGCAATTGTCAAATCGGCAGGAACCAATCCCCTTTCCTATGTTCTGACGGCCAACCCGGGCAATCGGTTCTCGGTCGATGCGAGCGGCAAGATCACCATGTCAGGCGCCGTCGATTTCGAGAACGAGCCCAATCTGCTTTCCGAAGCCGATGGAAGAAAATACTTCCTCGTCAAAGTGCAGGCTCGCGAGACAGTTCAAGGTGGAGCTTCGTCCATCGAAGAGAGCATCAAGGTCTATATCAACGATGTCAACGAAGCTCCGTTCGGCATACGGTTGAGCACAGTATCTGTTCTTGAAGCGAGCGCGACGGGATCGACGGTAGGCACTCTATCGGCGATGGATCCCGACCGGACGGGGCAGTTCACGTATGAGGTTCTCAATGGAGGCGCGGGCGGGCGCTTCAAAGCCGTCAAGGAAGGGAACGTTTGGAAAATTGTCGTCGTGAACGGAGGATTGCTGGATTACGAGCAGGCAAGTTCCCATACGATTAAAGTCAGGGTCACCGACAGCGGCAGCGTCATTGAACAGCATACTCTTTCTGTCGAGATGGATCTGATGATCGGTATCGGGAATGTCCATACAGAGAATGTCCTGGGTGCTGCCGCTCATGAGAAGTTCGTTGGAGGATCGGGCAATGATACGTTCCAGGGCAGAGGCGGCAACGACACTCTCAATGGTGGAGGCGGTAAAGACAAGCTCTCAGGAGGCACCGGCAATGATGTGCTGACGGGTGGCACCGGGCGAGATGTCTTCGTGTTCAGTACGAAGCCGCATCGGAAAAACGATCTGGACCGAATCACCGACTTCAATATGAAGGACGACACGATCCAGCTCGAGAATGCCATTTTCCGGAGACTGGGCTCCAAGGCCGGCACGCTGAAGAAGGCATTCTTCACCTTCGGCTCTGTAGCCAAGGATGCCAAAGACTATATCCTGTACGACACCAAGACCGGCTACCTGCGCTATGATGCAGATGGCTCCGGAAAGGGGGCTTCCGAGATCATTGCCAAGCTTCAGCCCAAGCTCAAGACCATGAGCTACCTAGACTTCCAGGTGATCTAGGGGCATGGGGCAAAAGACCAGGAAGGGGGACCTATGCAGAAGGCCCTTTCCTGTCGACTCGTGAATGCTTAAATCTTCTTCATGAGTCGCAATACCTATAACGACGTTCCGCCGGATATCCTGGACAATGAGGAGGACGATGACAACGTAGCCGTCGAGAGCGGCTCGGATGTCGAGTTCGACCTTGAGGCGAACCCCAATTCCGTCCAGCGCGGCACGGAGGTCATCCGCCGGTTCTGGACGACGCTGCCCAACTCGCCGGGCGTCTATCGCATGTTCGATGCGAAGGGCGACGTGCTTTATGTGGGCAAGGCCAAGAGTCTGAAGAACCGCGTGGGCTCCTATGCGCGCGGCCAAGCACATTCGAACCGCATCGCCCGCATGATCGGCGAAACCACCTCGATGGAGTTCGTCACCACGGCGACGGAGACCGAGGCGCTGCTGCTCGAGGCCAATCTCATCAAGCAGCTCAAGCCCCGCTACAACGTGCTTCTGCGGGACGACAAGTCTCTGCCCTATATCCTGCTCACCGCCGATCACGCCGCGCCCCAGCTCGTGAAGCATCGCGGTGCGCGCAAGCGCAAGGGCGATTACTACGGACCGTTTGCGAGCGTGTGGGCGGTGAACCGCACGATCAACGCGCTGCAGCGCGCGTTCCTTCTGCGCTCGTGCAACGACAGTTATTTCGAAAACCGCACGCGGCCTTGCCTGCTGTTTCAAATCAAGCGCTGCTCCGGTCCGTGCACCAACGAGATTTCGTCCGAGGAATATGCAGGCCTCGTGAACGAAGCGCGAGGCTTCCTGTCCGGCAAGTCCAATGCCGTGAAGCAGCGCATCACGGAAGAGATGCAAACGGCCGCGGAAGAGCTTGAATTCGAGCGCGCCGCGCGTTGCCGCGACAGGCTCGCCGCGCTCTCCGCCATTCAGGGCGTGCAGGGCATCAACACGCAATCGGTGGAAGAGGCCGACGTATTCGCCATCGACGAGCAGGCGGGGCAGTTCTGCGTGGAGGTGTTTTTCTTCCGCAACTGGCAGAACTGGGGCAACCGCGCCTATTTCCCGAAGGCGGACAAGTCCATGACGCCGGACGAGGTGCTGAGTTCTTTCCTCGCGCAATTCTATGACGACAAGCCCGCGCCGCGTCTCATCCTTCTCTCTCATGAGATCGAAGATGCGGAGCTGATGGCGGCGGCGCTCTCGACGAAGGGCGATACGCGCGTAGAGATACATGCACCGCAGCGTGGTGAGCGGCGGCAGCTCATCGATTATGTTCTGCGTAATGCGAAGGAAGCGCTCGGCCGCCGTCTGGCGGACACGGCTTCGCAGCAGAAGCTGCTCATCTCGCTCGGCCAGGCTTTCGGCATGGACAAAGCGCCGAAGCGCGTGGAGGTCTACGACAACTCGCACATCATGGGTACCAACGCGGTGGGCGCCATGGTGGTGGCGGGCGCGAACGGCTTCATGAAGCAGCATTACCGCACCTTCAACATGAAGTCGGAAGACCTGAAGCCCGGCGACGATTACGGCATGATGCGTGAGATGCTGCAGCGACGTTTCGCGCGGCTCGTGAAGGAGGAGCCGCGAACGTCCGATCAGGAGGCCGGTGCGCAGTCAGGCTCCGACGATGGTTTTCCCGTATGGCCCGATCTAGTTCTCATCGACGGCGGCAAGGGGCAGCTCGAAGCGGCCCGTCAGGCGCTTGCGGATGTGGGCGTGAGCGAGAACGACGTGACCCTCGTTGGCATCGCCAAGGGACGGGACCGCGATGCGGGGCGCGAGACCTTCTTCAAGGTCGGCCAGCCCCCGTTCAAGATGCCCCCGCGGGATCCGGCTCTTTATTTCGTGCAGCGCCTGCGCGACGAGGCGCACCGCTTCGCCATCGGCACGCATCGGGCCAAGCGCAAGCGCGAGATGGTCAAGAACCCGCTAGACGAGATCGCCGGCATTGGACCCACTCGCAAACGGGCGCTCCTGCACCATTTCGGAACCGTGAAGGCAATCCAGCGCGCGGCCCTGGAGGACCTCATGAAGGCTCCCGGGGTGAACGCCGCCACGGCGCGGGCCGTGTACGATTTCTTCCACGAACGGGGGTAAGGCTCGGCGATAACGGCAATGTGGGCCTCCCCATGGTTGACGGACATCGTCGAGACATGCTTCCTGCCTGACTCATGAGCACTGTACGTCCCATGCGCCGGTCCAAGGCCTTCAACCTCGCCAACATGCTGACCTATGGCCGGCTGGTGGCCGTGCCGGTCCTGGTCGGCCTGATGTTCTGGCCCGAGGATCACTGGTCGCGCTGGTTCGCGCTCGCCGTCTTCGCACTCGCCGCCATCACCGATTATTTCGACGGCTACATTGCACGCGCCTTCGCGCAGCAATCGGCTCTCGGCCGCATGCTCGATCCCATTGCCGACAAGCTGTTGGTCGCCGCCTGCCTGCTCATGCTGGTCGCCGACAAGACGATCCAGGGCTGGCACATCTGGGCCGCTCTCGTCATTCTCTGCCGTGAGATTCTGGTTTCGGGCTTGCGCGAGTTCCTGGCGGAGTTGAAGGTGGGCGTGCCGGTGAGCCGCGTCGCCAAGTGGAAGACCACATTCCAGCTTCTATCTCTCGGTTTCCTGGTCGCGGGACCGGCAGGGGACACGGTGCTGCCGGGGAACACCATGATCGGTCTCACGCTCCTCTGGGTTTCCGCGATCCTGACCCTCTATACCGGATGGGACTATCTCAGGACCGGCATCCATCACCTCGTGGACGAGGATTAGATCTCATGAAGCTCGTCTATTTCGCCTGGGTGCGCGAGCGGATCGGCAAAACGGACGAGACTATCGAGCTGCCCGAGACGATTGCGACAATCGCCGATCTCGTGCGCTGGCTGAAGACACAGGGCGAGGAATACGAGTACGCCTTTGAGAACGAGGCAATCGTCCGTGCTGCCATCGACCATGTGCATGTAAAGCCCGAGGCCTCGATTGCCGGCGCGCGGGAAATCGCCTTCTTCCCGCCCATGACCGGCGGGTAGGCCGCCATGGCCGACATCCGCATCCAGGCCGAGCCCTTCGACACCGCCGCCGAGACGGCTGCTCTCATCTCAGGCCGCGGCGACATTGGAGCCACGATCGCCTTTACCGGCTTCTGCCGTGACGAGGGGGGGCGTCTCTCTGCCCTAGAGCTCGAGCATTATCCAGGCATGGCCGAGGCCGAGATGGCCCGCATCGCCCGAGAGGCAGAAGAGCGCTGGCCTCTGTTGGGGCTCACCATCATCCACCGCTTCGGCCAGATCCGGCCCGGCGAGCCTATCGTCCTCGTGCTGGCGGCAAGTGCTCACCGTGCCGCCGCCTTCGAGGCCGCTTCCTTCATGATGGATTACCTGAAGACCCGCGCCCCGTTCTGGAAGCGCGAGCATCTGACGGACGGGACGGTCGGGGCCTGGGTCGAGACGAGAGCTGCGGACGATGCCGCCATGGAGCGGTGGAGCTGATCGGCGGCTTGCCATTCTTGACCCGGTCTGCCGCCGGGAGGATCATAGCGTTGAAGATCGCAAGCGGAGGCATCCATGCCCGGCATCCTGGTCTTTCTCGCTCTTATGTCCGGTGATCCCGCCAACGTCCAACTGGCGCAGGCGCCCGGGCACAATCCTCTCGATTGCTATTGCCGCGCCGAAGGCCGGTTTTATGCGGAAGGCGAAACGATCTGCCTGAAGACGGCGGACGGGCCGCGCCTCGCCCAATGCGACATGGCGATCAACGTGATGTCCTGGATCATCTCGCCCAAACCGTGCCCGGTGACATGAAAAACGCCGCCCGAATGAGGCGGCGTTGAGAACAATGGAATTCGGTTGCTTTGAACGGGCCGTCTTAGACGATCCCGACAACGATCGCGCAAATGAAGGAGAAGGAAATGCAGGCCGCTGCAATGTTGAGCTTGGCGGTCCAATCGGAATTCGACGTCAGGTACATGCAAAAGGTCCCCTGTCTGAATAGATAGGGAACGTACCAGAAGCGCGGCGGCCTGAAAAGTCCGGGCAAAGCCTTATAAATACTACTATTAAGCCGCCAACATGGTTAACAGATGGTTAACCCCTTGCCATGCCAAGGGAAGATACGCGCCCATCAAAGCAGAAAATTTTTGAAGACCTGCATGTTCGCCCGTCGCCAGCATGGTGTTTTGCTTCTCACTCTCGACCCAGGGGGCGATTCGAAGGGCGGGGTGAGCGTTGACGGGATGTTTACCGGAGGCCGGCTAAGGTCGAGCCATGCGTCGTGGGTTAGTTGCGTTTGTTGCCCTATCGCTTGTTGGGCTCGGTTTGACCGGTTGCGGGTTGTTTCGTTTCGAACAGCGCGAACCCTGGCGCGCGCAGGCTGAGGAAGCCTGCCTGGCACAGCGCCTCGTGCAACCCTCCGCCTATATGTCCATGTCGTCCAAGATCGACGGCCCCGGCGTCTGTGGCATGGAATATCCCTTCAAAGTGGCCGCGTTCAACAACGGCGAAGTGGGCCTGAAATCCAAGGTGACCCTGGCCTGCCCGATCATTCCGCGCATCGATACTTGGCTCGACGAGATCGTGAAGCCCGCTGCCCTGATGTATTTCGGCGTTCCGCTGGTAGACATCAAAGCGGGCTCCTATTCCTGCCGCCCGCGCAACAACCAGCGCGGCGCCAAGCTCTCCGAGCATTCCTTCGGCAATGCGCTCGACGTAATGGCGTTCGTCCTGGCCGACGGGCGCGAGATCACGGTCGTGAAAGGCTGGAAGGCAAGCCCCGTCGAGCAGGACTTCCTGCGCGAGGCTTTCGTCGGAGCCTGCCGCTATTTCAACACGGTGCTGGGCCCCGGCGCCGATGCCTTCCATTACGATCATTTCCATATCGATCTGGCGCGGCACGATGCGCGCGGCGACCGCCGCATCTGCAAACCGATCCTCAAGTTCGAGCCGCGAATCGACCCCGAGCGGAGCCGCGAGATCCTCCAGAGCGTGAGCGCCCAGAGCGAGCTGCCTTCCGCCGAGATGGAGCAGGACGTGCCTGCGGAGAGCGCGGATGCCGGCTATTCTGCGGATATCCCCAGGGGAGCGCCTATGGGAGCGCCCATGGCGCCGCCCGTGGTCGCCGCGCCCGTGCCGCCTCCAGCTATGCCGCGCTATTCCGGCAATTCCGGGTATTCCGGCAACGCGGCTCCCGAGCTCTATACGCCTCCGCCGCCTCCGGGCTATGTCAGCCAAGCGCCTCAGCAAACCTATGTGCCCCAGCAGACCTACGCGCCGCCGAGGCCCCCTGCGGCACCCATGCGCTCATCGGCGGGGCAGCCCCTGGTGCTGAACCGCCACGCTGCCTATTAAACCGTGAGCGGAGCCTTGACCTTCTCACCCATCGCCCACATGGTCGATGTTACATAAATCGGTCTCTATTCCTTGGAGCAGTAGAATGAAGTGGCTGGCGGCTCTTATCTCTTGCATGGTGTTGAGCGCACCCGCGTTCTCGCGTGAGATAACTCCCGCCGAGCGTCGGGAGAAGCCGCACGAGCTGTCTCTGAGGCAGTACGATGCCGGTCTTCCCGCCTGCGAGGACCCGGCCGTTCTCAACAACGTTGCCGTGAATTTCGAGAACAAGGAGCGCCGGTTCTGGAACTCCACCGCCCAGATCCTTGGCTTCGAACAGGTTCGTCAGGTCGCGTGGCGTCCCTGGGGCCTCGACTATATCCCCCGCCGCTTCTGCACGGGCACGGTCATCGTCTCCGATGGCTACCGGCACAAGGTGAACTTCTCGATCCGTGAAGATCTTGGCTTCATCGGCGTTGGCTGGAGCACAGATTCCTGCGTGGACGGCTTCGACCGCAGCTATGCCTACGCCCCTCATTGCAAGCAGGCTGCCCCTTGATCCTGAAATGGTCTCTCGCCCTCGCGGGCGCGTGCCTTCTGTTTTCTCTCCCTGGCGCGGCGCAGACGCCGCGTGAGGCGAGGGGAGCCCCCATGGGGCAATTCGATTTCTATGTACTCGCTCTTTCCTGGTCCCCCGGCTATTGCGAGGCCAGCGGCCGCAAGAGCCGCCAGTGCGATAGCGGCAGCGGCCTCTCCTTCGTCGTGCATGGCCTCTGGCCTCAGAAGGAGCAGGGCTATCCGAGTTTCTGCGAGCCGAACGGACGCTTCGTTCCCTCGAGCGTGCTGACCGAGGCCAAGGGCCTTTTCCCTGAAGACAATCTCGCCCGTTATCAGTGGCGCAAGCACGGCACCTGCACGGGCGAGAGCCCCAGCGGCTATTTCAATGCCGTTCAGCGCGCCAAGGAGCGGGTGCGCGTTCCTGACAGCTTCAAGGCCATGGGCGACCGCTCGAAGGTTCTGCCGAGCGAGATCGAGCAGGCTTTCATGAGCGTGAATCCAGGTCTTCGTCGGGATATGATCGCAGTCTCCTGCGGACGTCGGATCTTCCAGGAAGTTCGGATCTGCCTCGACAAGGACCTGCGCAATTTCCGCCAATGCCCCGAGGTCGACCGCGACGGATGCCGCGCGGGCGAGATCGCGGTTCCGGCGGTGCGATAGGGCATCGTCACTTCGGAAAAACCGGATCCCTTTTCACTACGCGGCCCTTATGGAGCGCTGACATGGCCCTTCTTAGGGTCCGCGTGATGCGATAAGACTTGCAGAATGAATTACCGACACGCCTTTCACGCCGGAAACTTTGCCGACGTCATGAAGCACGCGCTTCTCGCGCGCATCCTCATCTATCTGCAGCGCAAGGAGACGCCCCTGCGCGTCATCGACACCCATGCAGGGATCGGGCTCTACGACCTGACCGCCGACGAGGCCGAGCGGACGGGAGAATGGGTGGAGGGTGTCGGGCGTCTCCAAGAGCTCTTTTCTCCTCAGGTCGAGGAAATTCTCGCGCCCTATCGCCAAGCGATCGCGGAGGTGCAGGCCCGGCATGGCAAGACCATCTATCCCGGCTCGCCCGGCATCGTGCGCGAGCTGTTGCGGCGGCAGGATCGCGGCGTGTTCGTCGAGCTGCATCCCGCCGACTACGAGGTACTGAACGAGGCCTTCAACGAGGTGTCGAACCTGAAGGTGATGCACCTCAACGGCTGGACAGCGCTTCACTCGCTTATTCCCCCGAAGGAAAAGCGTGGGCTCGTGCTGATTGATCCGCCTTATGAGAAAACCGGAGAACTGGAACGGCTCGGAACGGAGCTTTTGACGGCTCTGAAGAAGTGGCCGACCGGCGTTTATGCAGGCTGGTATCCCATCAAGGACGTGGCATCCGTCGATGCCGTGGCTGCGCGACTTAATGAGGAGAGTTCGCGTCCGGGCCTTCGCCTCGAACTCTATGTGGACGATCCGCGCGATCCGTCGCGGCTCAACGGCAGCGGGCTCTTCGTCATCAATCCGCCCTGGTCGCTGAAGGATGAGGCGGAAATTCTCCTGCCCGCGCTCGCCGAGCGCCTCTCTCGCAGCGGTTTCGGCGCTTATCGCTGTGAAGCCTTCGGCCCTCCGGCTTAAGATGCATTGCCGCTTCCACTGAGAGGGTTCATGAATGCGGCCTCTCTCCTTGATAGGAAGCGTCCATGCTCGTTCTTCGCTCGTCTCCCGCCTCGCCCTTCGGCCGAAAGGTCAAGATCGCAGCCTCTCTCCTTGGTCTCTCCGAGCGCATCCAGATCGTCGATGCGGAAACTTTGAACCCAGAGGACAGCCTGCGGCAGCAGAATCCGCTCGGGAAAATCCCCGCCTTGATCCTGGAGAACGGCGAGGTGCTCTACGATTCCCGCGTGATCGTGGAATATCTCGACTTCCTGGCGGGTGGAAACCGCATCTATCCGGCAGGGGAGGCGCGCTTCACAGCCTTGCGCGACCTAGCACTTGCCGACGGCATCGCGGATGCGGCGTTGCTTCAGGTCTATGAAGGCCGCTTCCGCGCGCAGGAGAAGCACGAGCCCAAATGGGTCGACCATCAGGCCGGCAAGGTGGAGCGGGGACTGGCCTTCGCGGAGGCGCATCTCTCGACGCCCGCAATTGCGCTTCATATCGGCCATATCGCGCTCGCCTGCGCGCTCGGCTACCTCGATCTGCGCTTCGCGGGCCGTTGGCGCGAGACGCATCCGAAGCTCGTGGCGTGGCTTGCCGATTTCGAAGCGCGCGTTCCTGCCTATGGAAAAACAAGGGTGACGGCGTAAACGAAAAAGGCCCGGGTTTCCCCGGGCCCCTCTCTATCGCCGAAGCGACGGATCTTAGTAGGAGCTGAACTTGTAGTTCAGCTTCGCGCGGGCGACGAAGAAGTCGTTGTCGCTGTCGCGGTCGAACCCAGCCACGTCGACAGCGGTACGACCGGCGCCGACAGCCGGAATGGAGCTGCCGACATAGGTGCGGTTGTCGTTGTCGAGGTTGACCCACAGGCCTTCGATGCCGGCGGTCAGGTTGTTGGTGAAGGCGTACTCGAAGCCAGCACCGAGCACCCAGCCCGTACGGACGTCGTCGTTGTTGCTGAAGAAGTCGTTGTTGTCGTCAGCACCGCCGTAAGCGAAACCGCCCGTGGCGTAAACGAGAGCGCGGTCGAAGGCCACACCGGCGCGAGCGCGAACGGTGCCGAACCAGTCAACGCCACCGGCAACACCGGCCGGCTGGAAGGCGTAAGCGCCCCACTGTGCCGGATAGATGGCCGTGCCGTTTGCACCACCGAGGTCAGCCCACTGCAGGTCGGCTTCGAGACCGATCACGAAGGAGCCCATCTGATAGTTGTAGCCGATCTGTCCGCCGCCGACGAAGCCTTCGCCATCATCGTCGTTGAAGGTGATGGTGCCGGGCACCGAACCCACGCCGACTGCACCGCCCGGAACGAGCACGGAGGTGTTGTCGCCGTTGTTGTGCCAGCCGTAACCGGCGTTCACACCGACGTAGAAGCCGGTCCAGGTGAAGAGCGGGACAGCCGCCACGATCGGAGCCGGAGGAGCGGCACGGGCGGGAAGGTCCGCAGCCGTAGCAGCCCCGGCGAAGCCGAACAGGGCAACGCTAGCGAGAAGAATCTTCTTCATGGTTTCTCTTTCCTTGATCGATGTCATACGCCGCCGTGCCAGGACGCGCCTGGCACCGACGGGGTACTACCCATTTATAGAGCGACAACCTGCCGAGGGCTGTGACATGACAACCACAGGACCCAAAAGGTACTGTGGCAGTAATGTGGCGACGAGCTTCAGCATTCCCCTTGTGGTCTCGCTGGACTCCACAACGCATAACTAGGCAGTTAGTTCGCGACGGGAGGTAAAAAATGTCAATTTCTTGGCAAAGTGCTCAATTAACGCTGCGTCGTAACATTTCAAGAGGCCAAAAATGAACAAGATTGCACTCGTGACCGGGGGGGCGAAAAGAATCGGCCGGAGCATTGTTGAGCACCTCGTCCGGGAGGGGTACGGCGTCGCGATACACTGCCGCCGGTCGACGGATGTAGCGGAGGAGATGGCAAGGAATATCAAGACAAACGGTGGCCATGCCGTCGTGGTGAAAGGTGACCTCGCCGATGCGTCCGCGGTGGACCGACTGGTGGACGATGCCGTCAAAGGCCTCGGCACTCCGTTGACGCTACTCGTCAACAACGCCTCCGAGTTCGAGCCCGACGAGGTCGAAACTCTCACGCAGGATCGCTGGGACCGGCACTTCGCCGTAAACCTGCGCGCACCGATGTTCCTGGCCCGTGACTTCGCGCGCCAGCTGCCACCGGATAGGCAAGGCTCCATCGTCAACATCGTCGATCAACGGGTGTGGAAGCTCACGCCGCAATTCTTTTCCTACACGTTGACGAAAGCGGCCTTGTTCACTGCAACGCAGACCATGGCGCAGGCGCTGGCCCCGCGCATCCGTGTGAATGCCGTCGGTCCCGGTCCCACCTTGGCGAACGAACGGCAGGGCAATGAGGATTTCGACAAACAGGCGCGCGCCGTGCTGCTCGGGCATGGAGGGACGCCGGAGGAGATCGCGGAGGCGGTGGTCTATCTCGCGAATGCGCGCAGCGTCACGGGCCAGATGATCGCTGTCGATGGCGGTCAGCATCTGGCCTGGGAAACTCCGGACGTCGCCGGCATCAAGGAGTGAGTGTGATCGCTGAGATCAGACGGCCGTAATCGGGCTCTTTGCGATGGGTGGTGCGGCGATAGCTGAAGAACCGCTCCTCATCTGAATAAGTGCAGAGGCCCAGATTGGTGAAGCCGCTGATGCCCGCCGCGTTCAAGCGTGCGCCGATGAAGCCGGGCAGGTCGAACATGGCGTGATCCGCCTTCTCGCTCGGCTTGAAAAAATGCTCGTGCCCCGGCGCTTCCTCGGCAAAGCGCCGCACGAATTCGGGGCCCACTTCATAAGCCTTCTGGCTGATGGTGGGGCCGAGCACCGCAACGATCTGCTGACGCTCCGCGCCGAGCCGTTCCATCGCGGTGATAGTGGATTCGAGAACGCCCGTTACCGCACCGCGCCAGCCCGCATGGGCCGCGCCGATCACACCGCTCTTGGCATCGGCGAACAGCACCGGGCCGCAATCCGCCGTGGTGATGGCAAGGGCAAGATCAGGCACTTTCGTCACCATGGCATCGGCCTTCGGACGTTCCGCTCCCCACGGACCTTCCACGAGAACCGCGTCAGGCGAGTGCACCTGGTACACGCTGATGAGCGCATCGGGCGTGACATGCAAAGTCTCCGCCATGCGGCGGCGATTTTCCTTCACCCGCTCCTGCTCATCCGACGAGCCGATGCCTCCATTGAGAGACGCATAGATGCCCTCCGACACGCCCCCTTGGCGCGTGAAGAAGGCGTGGCGAATTTTTGGAAGAGCGGAAAGAGAGGGGGCTTGGATGAGCATGGTGCGGAAACTTCAGGAGGAAGAAAGAGGCGGCAATCCGGGAACGGCTTCAAGACTCTTATGGGTAACGGCCAAAACCTTAAAGAGCTTTCCCATGCCTATCTCGCCGCGTTCGGTGAGACGTGTCAGTGCGGTATCGATCTCGGCGCTTTGTGCAGGCGTGGCGCGCTTCTTGAGAGAGGATGCGCGCGCTTCGATGCCAAGGGCGGTGAGGAAATCGCCCTGCGTGCCGGGTCCGTGCACCTGTAAATCATGTGCCGATGCGGTTTTTGCCAGATGGTGAAAATCCACATGGGTCGTAAGATCGGCCTCGCCCGGCAGCTCAAGCGGATCGACATAGGCATGCGCTTTCAGCGCCTGCAGTGTGTCGCCGAAGGCGGGCCCCCAATAGCCATAATCGATGATGAGCACAGCGCCCGTATCGCGTGCGATCCTGCGCGCGAGGTGCTGCATAATGTCGACGGACATGGCGGGCCATTCGAGCACGTCGCCGATCTTGAGCGGCTGGCCCAGAGCCTGCGCAGCCTCAGCGCGAAGACCGAAGATCAGGTTTTCGTTTTCGATGCCGACAAGGCGCTCGCACCATCCGCGTTCCGTGGCGATGAACTGGCGAAGGGGGAGCGCATCGAAGAACTCGTTCGCGACGAGAAGCATCGGTCCCTCAGGCACATCGTCCAACCGCTCATGCCAATGGACGGGTAGTCCTGTTGATGCCAGCGTATCCTGCTGTTTCTGCCGCAGGGCAGGGCTCGTCTCCACCAGATGCACCTGTGCGGCGCTTGCAAAATCCGGCAGCAGCTTCGTGGCGCGAAGCAGGTCGGCCATGAGTGTGCCGCGCCCCGGCCCCAACTCCACGAGATGCACGGGATCGGGACGGCCCATGGCATTCCAGACTTCCAGCATCCAGAGGCCGATCAGTTCTCCGAACATCTGGCTGATCTCGGGCGAGGTCGTAAAGTCGCCTTCCACGCCCAAAGGGTCGCGCGTGGCGTAGTAATGCCGGAGGCAGAGATCCATGTAACGCTCGACCGTGATCGGCCCCTCGAGGGCGATCAGTTCGCGCACATGCTCGCCGAGAGACTTCATGCGGCCTCGACTGTCTGTGCGGGCCGTGTGTAGCCGCGCGCTGCCAACACGATGAAGACAATGCCGACAATCGCCATCGGCACCGAGAGCAGCATGCCCATGGTGATGCCGCCGCTCAAAGCGTTCACGGACGAGCCGAAGAGGAAGCCGAGCTGCGCATCGGGCTCTCGAAAGAACTCGCAGACGATGCGGGCAATGGCGTAACCCAGCACGAAGATGCCGCCGAGAAGGCCCGGGCGGCGGAAACCGAACACCCGTGCCGCAATCGCCATCACGATGAACAGCACGAGGCCTTCGCCGAAAGCTTCATAGAGCTGACTCGGATGGCGCGGCACGGGGCCTGCATGCGGGAACACGATGGCATAGGGGAAGTCGGGAGCGGGGCGTCCCCAGAGTTCCCCATTGATGAAATTGGCGATGCGCCCGAAGAACAGGCCGATGGGCGTGACCACGGCTGCCATGTCGAGCATCGCGAGCGGGTTGAGCGAGCGCGATCGGGCGAAGAGCACGAGGGCGAGCGCCGCACCGAGGAAGCCGCCATGGAATGACATGCCGCCGTGCCAGACGGCGAGCGCTTCGAGCGGGTTCTGGAGATAGGCGCCGAGATTGTAGAACAGCACGTAACCGAGCCGGCCGCCGAGAACGACGCCGAGCGCCACCCAGACGATCAGATCGTCGATGTCGGTCGGCTTCGGCTGGCGTAAGGGCCCCCAGAGTTCCACCCTGGCAGCCAGGCGCTTGGCATAAAACCAGCCGCCCAGAAGGCCTGTCACATAGGCAAGCGCATACCAGCGGATCGCGAAGGGACCGATGGAGAAGGCGATGGGGTCGAGAATGGGAAATGAGAGAGGCATGGCGGCCCTTCGTTGAACATTTTGCCATTGGACCCGGCGGCTGGAGATCGTCAACCCTGTTGCAGTTTCGGCCAAATGCGCCCACATCTGCCTTTCCTGGGCTTTAAGCCTCCCGATGCTGTGGATTTCCAGACATGACTCAATCCTCCAACCGGATCTTCGATGAACTCGCCCGTCTTGCCACCGATGCCGCTGGCGCCGCGCAGGGCGTCCGGCGAGAGGTGGAGACCGTCGTCCGCAGCCAATTCGAGCGCCTGGTCAAGGACATGGACGTGGCGACCCGCGAGGAGGTGGAGGTGCTGCGCGAGATGGTGCTGGCCGCCCGCGCTGAGAACGAGCGCCTGGAAGCCCGCTTGAAGGCCCTGGAAGAAAAGCTCGCCCAGTCCGGCAAGGCTAAACCCTCTGCCACCTAACCGTTTGGGGTAGGCCGCTCTGCTTCCAATGCATCCCTCCTGTTGTGGACAGGTTCGGAAGGCGCATTGTGGCGAGAGTCAAAATCTAAGACTGTGATTCATGAGCTGATTCGGGTCTGACGTGATAAGAATCCTGAATGCCTCGATGTATTCGGGAAGTTCTTTTCAGTTATTGCCTGAATTAATAAATGTTATTGTCTGACTATGTTTACCATAATTCAGGCCAATAAGTTTTTTGGATCGCCATGTCTCAGCATCACTTCGAAATCGACCGCCTGGAACATCCTCTCGACGTTGTCGAGCGGCTCGCTTCCCTGCGTCATTGGATTTTCGACCGTGCGGAAGCTGACGAAATGTCGATCTCCGTGGCTGGGCGCTGGGCCGATTACGATATCGCCTTCACCTGGATCGAGGATGTGGAGGCGCTCCACGTGGCTTGCGCCTTCGACCTGAAGGTTCCGGAGCGCCGCCGTCAGGACGTGCTGCAGCTCATTTCCTACATCAACGAGCAGCTCTGGGTCGGCCATTTCGACCTGTGGAGCTCGGAGAACGTGGTGATGTTCCGCCATTCCCTGCTGTTGGCGGGCGGCGCGGATCCGACGCAAGGCCAGTGCGAGACCATGCTGCGCGTGGCAGTTGAGGCTTGCGAGCGATACTTCCAGGCGTTCCAGTTCGTGATCTGGGCCGGCAAGTCGGCCCGCGAAGCGCTCGACAGCGTGCTGTTCGAGACCGAGGGCGAAGCCTAAGCCTAAGCCTTTTAACAATATCCGAGCCTCGACAGGGCAGGGGGGCTTGTGAATAGTAGCGGCCTTCGCTTCATTCACATGCCGGAATCCTTTTCATGCCCACCGATGCTCAGCACCTGCCTTCCTCCCTCATTCTCGTCGGCGCCGGCAAGATGGGCGGTTCCATGCTGGAGGGCTGGCTCAAGGTCGGCATGAAGCCTTCCGGCGTGACGGTCATCGATCCGCGCCCCTCCGACGAAATGACACGCTTCTGCTCGGAGAAGGGGATTGCGCTCAATCCCCCTAATCCATCGCCTGCCGATGTGCTCGTGCTCGCCGTCAAGCCGCAGATGCTGGACGATGCTGCGTCTTCGCTGAACGCCTATCTCGGCCCGCAGACGCTCATCATCTCGATTCTCGCCGGCAAGACCATCGGCGATCTGAAAGGCAGGCTTCCTGCGGCCTCCGCCGTCGTGCGCGCCATGCCCAACCTGCCCGCCAGCATCGGACGCGGCGCAACGGGTGCCGCAACCAACGCAGAGGTGAGCGAGAAGCAGCGCCTCATGGCCGATGCGCTTCTGTCGAGCAACGGCATCGTCGAATGGTTGCCGTCCGAGGATCTTATCGACGCCGTGACGGCTGTGTCCGGCTCCGGCCCGGCTTACGTATTCCATCTCGTCGAGTGCCTCGCGGAAGCGGGCGCAGCCGCAGGCTTACCTGCCGAACTCGCGCAGCGTCTTGCGCGCGCCACGGTGACGGGAGCGGGCGAACTTCTGTTCCAGAGCGATCTGCCGCCCTCTACGCTGCGCCAGAACGTGACCTCGCCCGGTGGCACCACGGCGGCAGCGCTCGAAGTGCTCATGCGGGATCCGGACGGTCTCAAGAGCCTCATGCGCGAGGCTGTCGCTGCGGCCAAGCGCCGTGCGGAAGAGCTTGCGGGCTGACAGAACGCTTCGCGCGCCTAGATCAATCGGGCGGATTGCATGTTCAGGAGAATGCCATGACGGTGGAAGCCCCGTTCGACAAGCGCAAGGCCATCATCGACGCCCTCATGAGGCTTGCCGCCACGCGCGCCTGGAACGAGATCGAAATCACCGATGTCGCGCAGGAGGCAGGCGTGACGCTGGCGGAGTTCCGCGATCTCTTTCCCTCCAAAGGCGCGGTGCTCGGCGGTCTTTCTCGCCAGATCGACCGCAAGGTGCTGGAGGAGACCACGGACGATCTCGCCGGAGAGCCTGCCCGCGAGCGCATCTTCGACGTAATCATGCGCCGCTTCGATGCGCTAGAGCCCTACAAGGAAGCGCTCCGGCGGATCTCGCGCGACATGCAGTTCGATCCGCTCTCGCTAAGTGCTCTTCATCAGGTGGCCGTCAATTCCATGCGCTTCATGCTGGCGGCTGCGGGCATCGGCACGGAGGGCTCGCTTGGCGTGCTTAAATTGCAAGGTGCGGTGCTCGTCTATTCCAATACCATGCGCACCTGGCTCGACGATGACGATCCAGCTCTCGCCAAGACCATGGCGCGTCTCGACCGCGAATTGCGGCGTGGCGAGCGTGTGATCGAGGGCGCGGAAGACCTGCGCCGCCTCACTGCGCCCCTGCGCGCTGTCGGACGTGCGCTGAGGGAAGGGCGCCGTGCCGCGCGGCGCGAGCGCCGCCAAGCGGATGAGGGCGATGCGGACAATCCCGCAGCCGCGATTTGACGATCAAGAGGGGCATTATGGATCAGGTACAATCGCCGACGATTTCATTCGACGATTTTATGAAAGTTGACGTCCGCGTCGGGCGCATCACCGCCGCGGAGCCCTTCCCGCAGGCGCGCAAGCCCGCATACAAGCTTACCATCGATTTCGGCCCTGAGATCGGCACCAAGCGCTCCTCCGCGCAGATCACGGTGAACCACGCGATGGAAAAACTCGTCGGTTCGCTGGTGCTCGCTGTGGTGAATTTCCCGCCGCGTCAGATCGGCCCATTCATGTCCGAGGTTCTGACGCTCGGTGTGCCGGACGCGAACGGCGACGTAATGCTTATTCGCCCTGACAAGAATGTGCCGGTGGGCGGGCGGCTCTATTGATAAGTGTCATCCCGGACGGCGAAGCCGATCCGGGATGACATTCTTTGAAGAATGCTAGGCAGGCAGCCGCACCGTTGCGCGCAAGCCCCCAAGCGGGCTCTCGCCCAGAGTGATGTCGCCGCCATGCGAGCGCGCAATGTCGCGGGCAATCGCGAGGCCTAAACCCGAGCCACCTTCGTCCTGGTTGCGCGCTTCGTCGAGGCGCACGAAGGGCTTGAACACTTCCTCACGCATGTCGGCCGGGACGCCTGGGCCGTCATCGTCCACATGCAGGGTGAGCCAGCGCGTTTCGTGATTGGCGGAAATTTCGATCCGGTCGCCATGGCGTGCGGCATTGGCGACGAGGTTGAAGAGAAGGCGGCGGAAAGCATCAGGGCGCACGATGATGATCGGGTCGCCTTTGATTTCCAGCTCCGTCACATGGCCTTGGCGCTCCGCATCCGATTGCGCTTCTTCCAGAAGCTGGCGCAAATCCGTTTCGCAGGCGATCTCGCCCGCATCACCGCCTTCGCCGCGCGCGAAGGCGAGATAGCCTTCCAGCATGCGGCTCATCTCGTCCACGTCGCGCTTGAGGTCTTCGACCTCGGGCGTCTGACGCATGAGCGCGAGCGACAGCTTGAAGCGCGTGAGAATGGTGCGCAGATCGTGACTGACGCCGTTGAGCATCGTCGTGCGCTGTTCCATGTTGCGCTCGATGCGCCGCTTCATCTCGAGGAAGGAATGACCGGCTAGGCGCACCTCGCGCGCGCCGCGCGGACGGAACTCGATCTCGCGTCCCTTGCCGAGGGCTTCTGCCGCTTCCGCAAGACGCAGGATCGGCCTGATCTGGTTGCGCAGGAACAGGATCGCGATGCCGAGCAGCACGAATGACGAGCCGCCCATCCAGACGAGGAAGATGTGTGAGTTCGACGCATAGGCTTGGCTGCGCCGCGCCAGCACGCGCATCACGGTGTCCTGGTTGAGCTTGATGCGGACTTCCACATAGTTCGAGCGCCCGACCGTATCGAGCCAGTAGGGCCGGTCGATCTGGCGACGCAGTTCGTTGGAGAGCGTCTCGTCGAGAACCGAGAAGAATGGCTTTGGCCCTGGCGGCGGCAGATCCGTGTTGTGCAGAATGTCCACGTCGAGCTGGAGGCTCTCGGAGGCAATCCGTGTGAGCGTAGTCGCCTCCCGGTCCTGCGGATAGCTCTCGTAGATCTGGATGAGCGCCGCAATATCGGCAGTAACGGCGGAGGAGAGGCGCCGCGTCACCAATTCGTAGTGCCGTTCCATGAACACGTAAGCGACGACGGATTGCAGCAGGATCACCGGCGCGATGATGATGATGAGCGCACGCGCATAAAGCCCCTTCGGCAGGAACTTGCCGAGCCAGCGCACCCCTTGATCGAGTGGTGCATAGTTGAGGGCTGCG
Source organism: Microvirga sp. ACRRW (assembly GCF_022346925.1). Taxonomy (GTDB): domain Bacteria; phylum Pseudomonadota; class Alphaproteobacteria; order Rhizobiales; family Beijerinckiaceae; genus Microvirga. The sequence goes on along the minus strand of NZ_JAKRNJ010000001.1, from coordinate 609,183 downwards.
CCAATCTTCATCGGTCGATCACGAGTCGGTAGCCGATCCCGCGCACGGTCTGCAGGAGAAGCGGATTGGCGGGATCCACTTCGATCTTGCGCCGCAGGCGGTTGATTTGCACGTCGACCGTGCGCTCGTTCGCGGCGGCGCCGTTGCCGGCAAGCGCGTCGCGCGGGACGTTGTCGCCGGTTGCCGAACCTAAGATCGTCAGGATCTCACGCTCGCGTTCCGTGATGCGCACGACCTCGTCGCCGCGCCGCAACTCACCACGGTCGAAGCGGAAGGAGAAGGGGCCGAAATGCACTGTCTCGGGAACATCGCCGTTCGATGCACCCACGACCGGGACTGCACGCTTGAGGATGTTGCCGAGGCGCAGCAGAAGTTCGCGCGGTTCAAAGGGCTTCGAAAGATAATCGTCCGCGCCGATCTCGAGCCCTGTGACGCGGTCGGATGTATCGGACCGGGCGGTGAGCATCAGGATCGGTACCTGCGAGGTGGTGCGGATGCTGCGCGCATATTCGAAGCCGGTCTCGCCCGGCATCATCACATCGAGCACGAGCGCGTCGAACACGAAACTCCCGGCGATGGAGCGCGCCTCCGCCGCGCTGGAGGCCGCCGTCACGCGATAGCCGTTTTCGGACAGGAAGCGCGTGAGAAGATCGCGCAGACGCCGGTCGTCATCCACCACGAGAATGTGGGGGGCGTGATCGGGGATATCGATGCGGGTCGCTTCCATGGGCTCCGGGGCACTTAGATTGTAAAAGGCCCTCTGCTTTATCAGGTTTTGTCCGGCCCGAATACGAGCTGCTTCACATGCTCGCGGTCATCCGGATCGATGAGGCATAGAAGGTAGCGGGTGATCGCCTCCTTGGCCTCGGGCTCCGCGTCCGCCAGCGCCCGCATGATCCGCCTGGTCTGGAGCTTGGCGAGCTTCAGGGCGAGATCATGCCCTTGCGGCGTGGCATGGAGAAGCCGCTGACGCCGGTCGGCGGTGCCCATCCGGCTTTCGATGAAATCCTTCTCGATCAGCTCCTTGAGCACCCGGTTGAGGCTCTGCTTCGTGATCCTCAGAATGTCGAGCAGCTCGGCAATCGTCAGCCCCGGCTGGCGGCTGACGAAGTGCAGCACCCGGTGATGTGCCCGGCCAAAGCCGTATTCGTCCAGGATCCTGTCCGGATCGCTGACGAAGTCGCGATAGGCGAAGAAAAACAGCTCGATCAGATCATAGGCGGGCGTCTCGATCAGGATGTCCCTGTCGAGGCTCTGCCGTTTGAAAGCCGGGATCGCGTCTGGCAACGTCCTCATCCAATTTTATGTCAGCCTTGTTGACATATCTCAGGACGATTGTTACTCGTCAAGCCGCTTTCGTGAAATGAATGAAACCCAAATGCCATGGAAGCGACCGGAAATTACACGGCCCCGGTTTGCCACAAAGGTCGGCAGTTAAGGAGAAAACGATGTCCGCGACCCCCTTCGATCAACGTGATGGATGGATTTGGTACGACGGGCAGCTCGTACCCTGGAAGGATGCGCAGCTCCATGTCCTCTCGCACGGCCTCCATTACGGATCGAGCGTATTCGAGGGTGAGCGCGCCTATGGGGGGCAGATCTTCAAGTCGACCGAGCATTCCGAGCGCTTGAAGAAGTCCGCACAGATCCTCGATTTCGAGATCCCCTATACGGTCGCCGAGATCGACGCCGCCAAGCGTCTGGTTTTGGAAAAGAGCGGGCTGAAGGACGCTTACCTTCGCCCCGTCGCCTGGCGCGGCTCGGAGATGATGGGCGTTGCCGCTCAGACCAACAAAATCCACCTCGCCATCGCCGCCTGGGAATGGCCGAGCTATTTCGATCCGGCCCAGAAGATGAAGGGCATCCGCATCGATATGGCGGAATACCGCCGTCCCGATCCGGCGACCGCGCCGTCGGCCGCGAAGGCTGCAGGCCTCTACATGATCTGCACGATCTCGAAGCATAAGGCGGAGCGGAAGGGCTATGCTGACGCGCTCATGCTCGACTGGCAGGGCCGCGTCGCCGAATGCACCGGCGCCAACATCTTCTTCACCCGCGATGGCGTGATCCACACGCCGCTGGCCGATTGCTTCCTCGACGGCATCACGCGCCGCACGGTGATCGATCTCGCCAAGCGCCGCGGCCTCGAAGTGACCGAGCGCCGGATCATGCCGGAGGAACTCTCGAGCTTCAACGAGTGCTTCATCACCGGCTCGGCGGCGGAAGTCACGCCTGTCGCAGAGGTCGGCCCCTATACCTTCACCCCCGGCAATATCTCCAAGACGCTGATGGAGGATTATATGGCCGAGGTGCAGCCGAAGGCTGCTGCGGCTTAAGCTGCTTTAATTGAATAAACTCGACGCGGAGAACTCAGAAATCCTCCGCGTCGGGAATGCGGTTGAAGGCGATCTTCGCGCCCGCATAGCCGCCGGGAATGTCCACCCAGGGCCCGAAATGCAGAAGATTCTGCCCATGGCGGGTGTTGAGCCGGTCGGCGATCACAGACAGGTATTCCATTCGGCGTTTGAGCTGTGCTTCTGCCGTATATCCGAACAGGTCCTCCTCGACATCCTGCATGGGCACAAGATCGTAGAGTGCTACATGAACGCTGCGGCTGCGGCGCATGTCTTCGCGCTCCGCATGCAGGAAAAGGCGACTTAACGAGGCGAGCAGGGAAGGGTCGTCCCAGGTCGGCGAGAAGTGCTGCTCGCCGTACCAGCCGGCGCTGCTCTTGTCGGTGAGCCAGAGGGCGAGCGCACGGGCGGAAAAGCCTGCGCGGCGCATGCGGCGCGAAGCCTTTATCAGCAGAACACGGGCGGCAGCGTATGCCCCTCCCAGATGCCGCCAGTCTGCCGGCAGCACGCGGCCGTGGCCGAACATGCGGCGTTGCGTTTCCGGCCGCTCGACGGTGTAACCGTGAAGGCCCATCCACATTCGCTCGCCCTCCACGCTGCCCCAGAGGCGGCGCAACTCCTTGGGCTGCAGCCGCAGGAGGCCTTCCATGTCGGTGACGCCAGCGCGGGCGAGGCGCGCCGCGTTGCCGCGCGCGATGCCGGGAATATCAGTGAGTTCGAGAGAGAGCAGGGGGCCTGGAAGGTCCTCCGGGTGAATGGCTGCAAGCCCGTCCGGCTTGTTGGCCTCGGCTGCGATCTTAGCCAGCAGATCGTTTGGCCCAAGACCCACGGAGCAGGTGAGCGTCGGGCCGATCCGGGTCGTGATGGCGTCCTTCACACGCTGGCCCAGCGCCAGCCCCTCCGCCTGTTCGGAGGGTAGAAGAGCGCAGACCACCTCGTCGATGGAGCAGACAGCCTTGATTGGCACGATGTCCCCGATGATCCGCACGATTTCGCGATGGAGATCGACATAACGTTCATGCCGCGCATTCACGAAGATGAAGCCCGGAAACTCCCGGCGCACGTCGCGCACGACCGCGCCGCGTTTGATCCCGAGGGCTTTCGCCTCACGGCTGACGGCGATCAGACCCGTATGCTCCGAATCGACGGGAATGACCCCCATAGGCTTGCCGCGCAGATGGGGCTGCAGGTGCTGCTCGGCGCTGGCGAAGAAGGAATCGAAATCCACATAGAGCCGCTCCAGTCCCGTCGGCTTGCGCATGATCTCTCATCCATCTCGTTTGATCGAACAAAAAGAGAACATAGGCTCAGGCGTGAGTCGAGAGACGAACCTGTGGATAGCGGGGAAGAGCCGCTGGAGGTAGCTCCTCTTTCCGTTGCGGAACCAAGGCGCTGAATCCGATGTTCTCATCCTAGAACGGAGAGCGAACAATAGGAGTCCTGGCTAAAGCCTGGAGCTTCCAGCAGATCGACGGAACCTAGTATCATTGAATCTGCACAGGATATGTCGTGCTGTCCGGCGGGGTTTTTCGGTTGGCTTGGCCCTTTTGCAAGGGGCAGGCCATCACCACATTAAGGTTCGGAGCGTCGTGCTCCTGAGGGATGAAACGAAAAGATGATGAAATTTGCTTCTCGCCGAAGCCGCGTCATGGTCGCTCTGGCTGCCGCTTTGGTTCTGGCCGGCAGCGCTGCCGAGGCACGCGTCGGCGGGGGACGAGGCGGCTTCGGCTCGCGCGGCGCGCGCACCTATTCTCCGCCGCCGGCAACCCGGACGGCGCCTGATGCGGCTGCTCCCATTCAGCGCTCGCAGATTCCGAACCAGGGGCCGAACCTCAACCGCCCCGGCACTCCGGCTCCGAACGTGGCGCAGCCCCGCCGCTTCGGCTTCGGCACGGGCTTGATGGCCGGTCTGTTCGGCGCAGGTCTGCTCGGCATGCTCATGGGCAACGGCTTCTTCGGCGGTCTCGCCGGCCTTGCTTCCGTCATGGGTCTGCTGCTCCAGATCGGCCTGATCGTGCTTGTGGTCTCGTTCGCTATGAAGTGGTTCCGCCGTCGCCAGGAGCCGGCTTATGCGGGTCCGCAGAGCTACGATCGCACGGCGACAGGCGGCAGTGTGCCTCCGGCTGGTAATCGCTCTGCAAGAGGCGGCCTGAGCGGTCTTGGCGGTGGTCTCGGTGGAGCGCTCGGTGGCCTGAACCCGTCCCGTCGCCGCACGGATGTGCGCGATGAGGTCAGCATCGGTGAGCAGGATTTCGCTTCCTTCGAGCATTCGCTCGTCGAGTTGCAGGATGCCTATTCGCGTCAGGACATCGAGAAGATCTGGTCGATGGCCACGCCTGAAATGGCGGGCTACATCCAGGAAGAGCTCAACGACTACGCCGCGCGCGGCGTCGTGAACAAGGTCTCGGACACGCGACTGCTTCAGGGCGATCTCTCCGAGGCGTGGCGTGAAGGCGCAACCGATTACGCGACCGTCGCCATGCGCTTCTCGGTTGTCGATGTGCTGACCGATAAGGCGACCGGGCGCGTGCTGGAGGGGGATCCCTCCACGCCGCAGGAAGCCACCGAGCTGTGGACGTTCCGCAGAGATCAGAATGGTCCCTGGAAGATCTCCGCGATCCAGCTCGCTTAAGGGCTTCGAGAGACATCGGAAGAAAGCGGCCGGTTTTCACCGGCCGCTTTTTCTTTTGCTGAGAGGATTAAGAAGCTACTCAGCAGCGTGACGGCGGTCTTTATGCGAACCTTCGCGAACTTCCTCGATGATCTTGGTGACGAACGCATCGAGATCGCCGGGATTGCGGCTGGTGATCAGGCCTTGATCGGTCACCACCGTCTCGTCGCGCCACTGACCGCCTGCATTAGCCACATCCGTCTTGATCGAATGATAGGATGTGCACTTCTTATCCTTGATGATGCCTGCCTCGATCAGCAGCCAGGGCGCGTGGCAGATGGCGGCGACGACTTTGCCGGATGAATAGAATGCGCGGATGATCTCGATGGCTTTCTGCTCGACGCGCAGCTTGTCGGGATTGATCTGGCCGCCGGGAAGCACGAGCGCGTCGTAGGCCGACGGATCGATATTCTCGATATCCTTGTCGACCTTCACGCTCTGGCCCCAATCCTTCTTGTCCCAGCCGCGAATTTCGCCGGGATTCATGCGCGACTTAGGTGCTGCGACTTCGACCGTCGCGCCTGCTTCCGAAAGCTTCTTCTGCGGCACCATGAGTTCCGACTGCTCGAAACCGTCTGTCGCCATAATGAGGATCTTGGCCTGTTGAATGTCAGGCATGACGCTCTCCATTGTTTTACAGGGGATGGCGATGGAACGGACCAGGAGAGCAGGGGTTCCGGAAAATCTGGCGTGCGGAACCCGATTTGCGCGGGCCTGTTGACCCAATTCACGGCCCATCCAATGAGGACGATCAGAATGGTGAATCCAGGCAATCCCACGAACGACCCAATCCCAGGCGGAAATATTCCGACCGAAGTGCCGCCTGGTTCTGAACCGGACGAGATGCCGGACACGGGGCCGACCGGCCCACGAACGCCTTATCCCGTGAACGACCCCGGTATTACAGACCCAACAGGACCGGGCTCAGAGCCCGATTATCTCCCGGGCAATCCGACTTCTCCAGGAACACGCTTCTAAGAAGCGGTCAGATCTCCAAGATGGCGTAGGGCTTGCCGGTTGGCTTCTCGATGTATTTCGCGACGTTGAAGACCGGCTGCCCACCAGGTGTGCGCCCTTCATAGCGACCACGATGGGCGTGGCCGTGCACGATGGCGTTCACCTTGAAGCGGTCGATTGTCTCGGCCAGACGTGAGGAGCCGAGGAAAGGATAGATTTCCAGCGGCTCGCTTTCGATGGTGTCGACGACCGGCGCGTAGTGCAGAATGACTACGGAACGTTTGGCCTTCACCTGCCGCATCGCATTCTCGAGGCGCAGCGTCTCGTTCATGGTCTCGTTGACGAACTGCTTCATGGCAGGCTCGCCGAAATAGCCCAGCATGCGGCGTCCGAAGCCGCCTGCAAATCCCTTCACGCCGACGAAGCCGACGCCATCGATCTCGACCGATTGCCCATCGAGAACCTTCATGCCTGCATCGCGCAGGATATGCGCCACTTCCTCGTGGGCGCCGCACTCGTAATCGTGATTGCCGAGCACGCCGACGACCGGGATGGAGCAAGCCTTGAGATCCTGCGCAAGAAGCTCCGCTTCCTTCGGTTTGCCGAGATCAGTGAGGTCGCCGGCAAGAACGAGGACATCCGCCTCTCGCGAGATTTCACCGAACAATTCGCGGAAAGCTTCCGCATTGTCTTCACGCACGTGAAGGTCGCCCATGGCTGCGACCTTCAAGGTCTTCTCAACGTCACTCATTCCGCCATTCACCTTCACCACCGACATCGGCGAAGCCCCATTGCTTCACGTCAATCTCGTAATCGATGCGGGAGAACATCCGTCCGCGGCAGACCTTCATCTGCGGCGCGGGCAGATCGAGCTGCTTGGCCAACCGGTCGAGCAGCTCATCCATGACCCAGCGCGGAACCTTGTCGCGCTCGGATGGGTAAATCCAGCGGAAGTTGAGCAAGTGCATGAGCAGCACCTCCCAATGGACTTCCATGTAGGCGAGCAGGCGATGCCAGTCGATCTGGTCGTGGGCTTTCAAGATCGTGTGCGCCACATCCGCGCCGTCATAACGGTGGCGCAGCTGGATGAAGCATTTCGACCAGATAAGCTCGGTGGGGCCAACGATGCGCACGGGCGAGCCGAACACCTCGATCTGCCGGGCATGCTCGAACCACGGATCACCGATCGGCATCGTCCCGTTCGAGGATGCGAAAATGACGTCGAAGAAATACTGTCCCTTGAAAACCTTGCCGAGCCAGCGGTCATCCTCGATCTCGACCGAGTATCCCAGATTCTTGAAGTGAGACAGGACCCGTGTGTAGTCGCCCGCCTTGCAGAAGATATCGAGATCCTTCGTCGGACGCGTGATGCCGGTATAGGCCGAGAGAGCATAGGTGCCCGCCAGCAGGAAAGGCAGTCCGAGCTGATTCAACTCCCGAAGAGCCTCGGCATAGAAGGCCTCGGATTCAGGGTACTTCAGCGTCGGCTCCGCCTTGGCATCCATCACGGGGACGCTGTAGGGAGGGTTGGACGTCAGGTCAGGATCGTGAACTACCATAGGCCTTATCCAAAGCGGGGCCGATGATGTCCCGCGTTCGACAACCCTATGGCAGTAATGAAGTTCCGCAGCGGCTCAGTTTGCCGTCGGACGGGGAGACATCAGGCGCTTAAGCGTCCGTGTTCCGCCTTGGGAGCAGCTTTCGATGCTTCAAGTAGCCCCATGGCTCGCCAGAAGGATGTCACTTCCTTCTCCTCCAAGTTGGAGATGATGCCGCCCAGCGCTGTCCGGAGGTCGAGAGAGGTATCGTTCCTGGTCACGCGGATACGCAGGCGTTCCATGTCTCTCAGCACCGCCTGTTCCAGATCTTGCTCTTTGTCATGCATGGCAAGCCAGACCAGCTGACTGATCTTGTCATGAGGCAGTCCGCCGCCGGTGACACCGCAGGCAAAGGCCGACAAGTCCTGCCCTTCCCGAATTCGTTCGGTGACGGCGCGATTGAAGATATTGGCGCGAAGGATGCGTTCCGCCTGTCCATCGGAAGGCAGGCATGGGAAGGCGGCATTCTGATCGACGAAGAAGCTCAGCATCCGCGTGATGCTTTCCAGCTTGAATGTCGAGAGCTCAGGCAGGCCGACGATCTCCCCGAGGGTGCGAGGCCCATCCGCAAAAGCTGCGACCACGCTGTTGAAGAGCGCGGGGTTCATCTCTGCACCGTAGCGTCTGCCGTCCATCTTGGGAGAGAGGTTCTTGCTGCCTCTGAGGACAAAACGTCTCCCAAGCCATTTATCACGAGAAGCCTTCTCACTGAGCTTGATCGGGCCTTTGATGAAAACATCGCGGCGGAACTGCTGATTGAGGATGTGATCGCGAATCGTTTCGCGGAATGATGCGTCTTCGATCGTCGCAAGCAGGTCCCGCTGTTCAGGGGTTAAATGAAGATGATCGATCCCTGCCGTGCCGTGGGCCTGCCCCACCCATGAGAGCTTGGCCTCGGACAATTCACGCGCCAAGTCCATGAAGTAGAACGGGGTCATCTCACGATTGAAATATTCGTGAGCGATGTAATTGATGTGCTTGCCCTTCATGCGGCTGACGTATCCCTCCAGCAAGGGATTGCGCGTGAAGTAGTCGGCCTCGGCTTTCTGTAAGCTCTCGACGAACTCGATGGCTGTCCCGACGCGCGGCAGCAGCGGGCGGTTGGCGCCTTGAGAATTCGCATGCTCCATGAGAAGCCGCCCAAGCGGCTGAAGAGCAGCCCACCCGGGCATGGCATTGTAGGAGATATAGACGATGCCGCCGGGTTTCAGTTTCTTGCGAATGAAGCGCACGATGTCCTGGCGCACCTGTGCCGGAACCCAGCTGTAGATTCCATGAAGGGCTATGAAATCGAAGTCAGGCAGATCGCTGCGCTCCAGATAGTCACCGAAGCTGTCGTCGGAGAAATGAACATTCGTCAGCTTGGCCGCGCGTGCGAGTTCGCGTGCTCCCGAAATATGACGCGGATTGAAGTCCGTGGCATAGAACTGAATATGCGGATTGCTCGCGGCAAGGACATTGGTGGTGAAGCCCTGTCCGCAACCGAGCTCACAGTAATTGCGCGGTTCCAGATCGCTTCCAGGAGCATCGTAGCCTTGGAGAAGGGTGAAGAAGCTGAGGAGATTAGGAGTCAGCTCCTTGTAGAAGCCGTGAGTATAGTCGACGGCAGTGACGTAGCCTGCGTTCCAGCTTTCCATGGCAACCCGCTTCGCCTGAAAGCTAGCAACTCGTCAGGCCAATCATTACATTATTGTAATAATATCTCATATTGGGCCGAGCAGATCAATATTCCTAGAAAGCAGAAAGCCGCACGAGGTTAATGATCCCCGTGAGACGTCCGCACGTCCCTCGGGCTGTTCAGGATTTCCAGAAGGCTGGTAGCGATGTGTCTGGCTTCGTCGTCCTTGAGGCGCAGCAGGAAAGGAGGCATCAGCCCGGCCTGCAGGCCCACCACGGCCAGGCCATGCTCGTCGGTGCCGACATCAATGGTTGAAGAGGTGACTTCCACCAGTTCCTCGGGAGTCTCGTCCCCGTTCTCGCCGCCTTCGCCGATGGCTGTGAGAAGCTGACTGACGGCCTTGACCAGCGAGCGGGCGGCATGGGGGTCCATGACCACTGCAGTCGATTGCTCGCCTTTCTGAAAGGCGAGCTGGATGTTGTCGCCTTCAAGCGTGACGGAAATACCTGCCATTATTGTCCTCATCCTTCCCGTCACATAGGAGGTCGTGCGCCTGCGGGAAAATGCAAGATCCTGATACGACAGATGCGCCCCGCTCCCAAGAGACGAAAGGCGCATCCATGTCGGTCCTTAAGAGCTTTGCAGGGGACAGAGGATGGCCCCCCGAAGGCAATATTGCTCAGGAGCGGTTTTTGCGGGACGTGGTCTCGTCCCTATCCGTCGCGCCGCTCATTTCGGGCCGTCCGACCGTTCCCGCGCCCGCCGCGCTGGCGCCCGAGAGCATGCTGCCGCCCATGCCCATATCGGCATATTGCTGGACGCGCAGATTGTTCTGCACATGGGTGACGCCGGAAACGGCTTCCGCGATGTCCTCCGCATGCCGTTTCTCGAAGCGGCTGTTGACCGTGCCGCTCAAGGTGACCTCGCGGCTGGAAACCGACACCTCGATCTCGGATGCGTCGATATGAGGATCGTCCGTGAGGCGGTCGTTCACATCGTCCAGGATCCGCTCATCGGAGCGCTGATAGCCTTTCGGGCCGCGCCCGCGATGATAGCCTGCCTCGCGCATGTCCCGGTCGCGTCGGCGCTCGGCATCTTCGTCGCCGAACCAGGAGCGGACCTCGTCTCCGGCGCGGTCGAGGAAGCCTCTTTCCTCATAGGCATCGCGGGAGCCACGGCCGAACGTGTCAGAGCTGTAGCGATCCTGGTTGCGTCCATAACGGGGGTAGTCCCTGTCGCGATCCAAGCTGCGGCTAGAGCGGAAAATGGACGAGGTATCGTAGTCACGGTCCTCGCCGACGACATCGCGCCAGTCGCGGGCGGAGCCGCCTGTGCCGTAGCCGGCAGAATCGCCATAATCGCGTCGGGGCGTTCTCTCTGAGGCGGAATCACGGTTGCGGTCGTAGCCCGCGCGCTCATTGCCGAAGCCTCGGCGGGCGATATAGCCGTCGTCATCGCGATAGCGATCATTGGCCATGGGAGCGCTCCTTTCGGTGTTTCTGGAAACGGGGTCTGCCGCTAGGGCAGGGCCTTGCCTCTTCAACGTGAGGCCGCGAGAGCCGTTCCTCTGAACGCTTTTCAAAGGACAGGGTTGAACGGGTTCGCCGGGGCCGCATTGACGGAGGCGAAACGCATCCGAAACACGAGGTCACCATGGCTAAACTATCGGGCTTGAGCGACGAGGCATTGGCCGTTTTTGCCTTTGCGATCTATCACCAGTTGTCCAGCGGGCAGAGGGTTCGAAGCGTGGTCCAGCGCGATGGAGTGGGGCATAAGGCGAGCGAAAAGGCCGTCTCCGAGCTCACGGAGAGGGGCCTCATCGAGGCCGATGGGGACGAGATCAGGTTCACGGAGCAGGGTGAGAAAGCCCTGCAGGGCTTTATTTCAAGCCTAAGGGCTAAGCCTTCTACCTAAGAAGGCTTAGCCGTTCTGCCTTGCAATTGCCCTATCCTTCCCCTACTTATTCACGCATCGACATTTGGCCGGACGACTGGGCTACACCGCTTTGGCACTGCCGGGCGCACGTTCCTCTCTCTACCAATATCGACTAACGGGCGTATTGGCTTCGGCTCCCGCCCACGTGCAAACGACAGCGAAAGGATTTCCCATGGAAACGGGAACCGTGAAGTGGTACAATGAAACCAAGGGTTATGGTTTCATCCAGCCCGACAACGGCGGCAAGGACGTGTTCGTCCATGCAACGGCGCTTGAGCGCGCCGGCATGCGTGGCCTGCGCGAAGGTCAGAAGATCTCCTACGAGCTTCAGACCGACCAGCGCACCGGCCGCGCTTCTGCAGTGAACCTGCAGAACGCCTAAGGTTTGATATCTGGAGGGCGTGCCCGGCGCGCCCTCTTGCCTATCGGCCGTTCCGCAGAGGGGCGGCTTTTTTGTTACGAGGAAGTCTTTGCATGGCAAAGGAAGAACTGATCACCTTCGAAGGACTTGTGACCGAGATTCTGCCGGATGCGCGCTATCGCGTGCAGCTCGACAATGGCCATGAAGTCATTGCCTACACGGCCGGCAAAATGAAGAAGAACCGCATCAAGACGCTGGCGGGCGACCGCGTGACTGTCGAGATGTCGCCCTACGATCTCGAAAAGGGCCGGCTCATCTTCCGCCACAAGGACTCGGGTGCATCCTCCGGCCCCCGTCCGCCGCAGCGCGGCAACCAGCAGTTCCGGCGCCGGTAAACCGATTGCGCGCTTCTTCAGGCCGCGCAATTCACATCTGCATCATTCGATGAATGAAAGCCCGGGAGCGGTTCTCCGCTTCGCCGGGCTTTGGTGTTTGAGATGGGCTCCGATCAGGCAACAGCGGCGTGCATCACCGAGAGCGTCATACGGTCGGGGCCAATATCCTCATCCATGTCTTCAAGATGCATGAGTTCGGCGAGGCGGTTGCGCGCGCGGTTGACTCGGCTCTTGATGGTGCCTACGGCGCAGCCGCAGATCTCGGCGGCCTGCTCATAGGAGAAGCCTGACGCACCCACCAGAAGCAACGCCTCGCGCTGGTCGTGCGGCAGGCGCGCGAGCGCCTTCTGCAGATCCTCGAAATCGAGATGAGGCATCTGGTCAGGCTGGACGGAGAGGGCGGCTGCATATTTGCCGTCTGCATCCTCCACTTCACGACGCCGCTTCCGGTATTCTGAATGAAAGAGATTGCGCAGGATCGTGAAGAGCCACGCCTGCATGTTGGTGCCGGGCTGAAAACGGTTGATGTTGGCAATCGCCCGCATCAGTGTTTCCTGAACGAGATCGTCTGCACGGTCCACGTTATTCGTCAGAGAAATGGCGAAGGCGCGCAGGTTCGGCGTCGCCTTGAGCATGGAATCGCGAAGATCGGTATCGATGCTCATGATTGCTGCTTCTCCGGCTTCCGCTCATCCAGGCGATTGATGATTTCGATGAAGCGATCCGGAACCGGTTGTTCGCCGAGCGCCAAGGCTTCGTAGAACTGACGAAGACGCTGACCGAGCTGGGTCTGGACAGAACGGCTGAGCGCCGGTGATGAGGACTTTCTGAGGCCTGGAATAGGCTCTGGATCGAACTGAGACATGGGCTTTTGAATCTTCTTTTGCATTGGGCATCCTGATCCTTAGGAAGCGGCGACCTCCCGCAGGGTCGCGCTCACGGCGGCACCCAATCGCCGTGGATGTAACGCCAAGCCAATTCGATCGTTCCGTTACGGCAGCGATTCCTTCCTGTGCATTGCGGAAGGGCTGCGGGAACCAAATTTGAACGGCCAAGTTTTCTTGTAACAGCTCAGTTTCGGCTGGGTTTTCAGGTCCCTCTTGGGTTGTCATGCGTGAAGAGGCGGCCTGCCGTAGTATCGTTATTGGAGGCAATACATGGCTGTAAGCACCATCCTTCTCATCCTCGTCATTCTCCTGCTGATTGGCGCCGTACCTGCCTGGCCTCACAGCCGAGGCTGGGGTTATGGCCCGAGCGGCCTGCTCGGCGTCGTGCTGCTGATCCTGATCGTCCTGCTGCTGATGGGACGGCTTTGACGGTCTCGAGATGAGATAAAAAGGCGGCCGGAAGGCCGCCTTTTTCATTTCCTGTGCCTTAAGGCCCAGCTTGTACGGGTAAGAACCCCGCCATCTGTCATCCCCTTAGCGAACCGGGGGCATACCTTCGAGATCTGGCAAAGACATTCCGGGCTTTTACCAAACGGTGTAGATTGAGTTCGGGGGCTCGGAGAGAGCGATGCCCATATTCCTGGATCGGCATGACTTGAAGGGCTTGACGGCTGTCGATATCGCCGAGGCCCATCGGAGCGACCTGGAAGTCCAGGGGCGTTACGGCGTGCGGTTCCTGACCTATTGGTTCGACGACACGCGCGGAACGGCGTTCTGCCTTATCGATGCTCCCGACATTCAGACGGCCATGCGGGTTCATGATGAGGCTCACGGCAATATCGCCAGAGATGTCATCGAAGTCGATCTGTCCGCCGTCGAGGCTTTCTTGGGTCGTGTTTCGGATCCCCTCACGCCAGCTGGTGCAGATACTAAAGCTCCGATCGATCCCGCCATGCGCACGATCATGTTCACGGACATTGTCGACTCCACCGGGATGACCGCACGCTTGGGCGATGTGCGCGCCGTCGAGATGGTGCGTGCTCATGATGCGTTGGTCCGTCGTGCATTGCATCGCAAAGGCGGGCGCGAGATCAAGCATACGGGCGATGGAATCATGGCGGTTTTCGAAGATGCCGAGGCTGGCGTGGAATGCGCCTGCGCCATCCAGCAGGCATTCGATGCGTTCAATCTTGCCAGCCAGGAGAAGCTGCAAGTCCGTATCGGATTGGATGCCGGCGAGCCTGTCGCCGATCACAACGATCTTTTCGGCGCGACCGTGCAGATGGCCGCTCGCCTATGCCAGAGCGCAGAGCCGAAGACCATTGTTGTGTCCGAAGCAGTGTCCGCATTTTTGTCGGGTCGGATCACTTGCGTGAATCTCGGGCAGCGAACTTTGAAAGGCTTTGCCCGGCCGGTTGGGGCCTTTGAGGTGACGTGGCACTGAGCCTTAGGCCGTTTCAGTGTCTAGAGCAGGCAAGCCTTGCGGCTTTAGTGATGCCACGGCCTCTGCTGGGCTAATCAGAAACGGATGGCCGGAGCCCGACCATCCTAAGATTAGAATGCTTTGTTGAGCGATGAAAATCTTACAGGTGCCACTCCCACCAGCCTGAGGCGCCGATGCCTCCTTTCAGCTGCTCGGGTTTGATCCCTTCGATAATGACTGTGCCGTAATCCGTCGTGATCTTGGTGCCGACGACAGTGAACCAGTCATAGATCGGAGCCGGCTTGTTGTAGCTTCCGATGCCGAAAACACCGTCATGCGATGTGGTCACATCCGTCATGACGAGCTTATCGCCAAAGCTGAAATCCTTGATCGTGTCCGTGCCATCTCGGTAACACGTTGCAAAGGTATCGTTGCCGGTTCCTCCATAAAGGACGTCGTCTCCGAACCAACCTAGCAATACGTCGTCACCAATGCCGCCCTGCAGAGTGTCGTTTCCTGCGCCACCGTCCAGATAGTCGTTCCCTAGCTGAAAATAGAAATGATCGCCAAAGATCAGATCATCGCCTTTGTTGCCTCTGAGGATATCATTGCCGCCGTTGCCGACGATCACGTCTTGCCCGTCTGAGCCGTAAATCGAGTCCTGGGCTGCGGAACCGACGATAGTGTGGTCGTTGGTGCCAAAGGCGAGATGCTGCCGATAAACGACACCGAGATGGGTAACATCCCCCACATAATAAAGGTCGGTATATTCCGACAGATCGGTGTCAAACGTGAAGCGAGAGGTAAGCATCCGAAACTCCTCCGTAGGATGGGCATAGCCACGGAGGGTTATATATTATAAAGTTGCATTCATGAAGCGGCGTCATCTTGTAGTTGTGGATTCCTGCTGATCTTAAGCAGGCGGGCCTTGGCCTAGCGCCCCTTGCGCCCGCCCTTATATTTCGGCTTTTGTCCCGCGAAGCCTTGCGTCGAGCGGCCAGCCGGACGCTCGCGGAAATTCAGCGGGACTTCGCGGTCCGTGCCTGGGCCCATTTCGTCGAGGCCGGGCTTGCGAATGCGCGTGCCTTCGTCGGAACGCCCTTTGCCGAGTGGGCCGTAGGAGCCTGAATCCTCATCGCCCTCGCTGGCGCCGTCCGCTGAAGGAGGGAGCCCCTTCGGCGGCAGATTGGCGTTGCGGCCGTATTTGCGCGAACCGCCATACTTGCCCGCATCGCGCTCCACATCGCTCTGGCGCGCCATGGGATCGTCGCTGATGGCAAGTTCCGTCGCCTGCAATCGCTTGAGTTCGTCGCGCAGTCTTGCTGCTTCTTCAAACTCCAAATTCGCGGCGGCTTCGCGCATACGCTTTTCCATATCCGCGATGACGGCCTTGAGGTTGTGGCCGACGGTCTTGTCGGCAAGGCCCGTATCGACGGAGACGTGATCGCGCTCGTAGACGCTCTCCAGAATGTCCGTGATGTTCTTCTTCACGCTTTGCGGCGTGATGCCGTGCTCGGCGTTATAGGCGAGCTGCTTCTCGCGGCGGCGGTTAGTTTCCGCGATGGCGCGTTCCATGGAGCCGGTGATCTTGTCGGCATAGAGGATCGCCTTGCCCTCCACGTTACGCGCCGCGCGGCCAATGGTCTGCACCAGCGACGTCTCGGAACGCAGAAACCCTTCCTTGTCCGCGTCGAGAATGGCGACGAGCGCGCATTCCGGAATGTCGAGACCCTCGCGCAGCAGGTTGATGCCGATCAGAACGTCGAAGGCGCCGAGGCGTAGGTCGCGGATGATCTCGATGCGCTCTAGCGTGTCGATGTCAGAGTGCATGTAGCGCACGCGGATTCCGTTTTCGTGCATGTATTCCGTGAGGTCCTCGGCCATGCGCTTGGTGAGCGTAGTGACGAGCGTGCGATAGCCTTGCGCGGACAGCTCCTTCACCTCGTGCACGAGATCGTCGACCTGGGAACGGGCGGGGCGGATCTCCACAATTGGATCGACGAGACCGGTCGGGCGGATGACCTGTTCCACGAACACGCCGCCGGTCTGCTCCATCTCCCATTTCTGCGGCGTCGCCGAGACATGGATCGACTGCGGACGCATGGCGTCCCATTCCTCGAAGCGCAAGGGGCGGTTGTCTAGACAGGAGGGCAGGCGGAAGCCGTATTCGGCAAGCGTCGCCTTGCGGCGGAAGTCGCCGCGATACATGCCGCCGATCTGCGGCACGGTGACGTGACTCTCGTCCGTGAAGACGAGGGCGTTGTCGGGAAGATACTCGAACAGGGTCGGCGGCGGCTCGCCGGGCTTGCGGCCGGTGAGATAGCGCGAATAGTTCTCGATGCCGTTGCACACGCCGGTGGCCTCGATCATCTCAAGGTCGAATTGCGTACGCTGCTCCAGGCGCTGCGCTTCCAGCAGGCGGCCCATGCGGGCGAGTTCCTGAAGACGGTGTTGCAACTCGTCCTGAATACCCTTCACGGCCTGCTGCAAGGTCGGACGCGGCGTCACATAGTGCGAGTTCGCGTAGACCTTCACGAAGGACAGATCGTTGGTCTTCTTGCCGGTGAGCGGATCGAACTCGACGATACTCTCGATCTCGTCGCCGAAGAGACCGATGCGCCAGGCGCGATCCTCCAAGTGGGCGGGGAAGAGTTCAATGACGTCACCGCGCACGCGAAAAGTGCCGCGGGCGAAATCGCTCTGGATGCGCTTGTATTGCAAGGCCACGAGATCCGCGATGAGCTGGCGCTGCTCGATCTTTTCGCCCACCTTCACGGAGAAGGTCATGGCCGTATAGGTCTCCACCGAGCCGATACCGTAGATGCACGACACGGAGGCAACGATGATCACGTCGTCACGCTCGATCAGCGCACGGGTCGCCGAGTGGCGCATGCGGTCGATCTGCTCGTTGATAGAGCTTTCCTTCTCGATGAAGGTGTCCGAGCGCGGCACATAGGCTTCAGGCTGGTAATAGTCGTAATACGAGACGAAGTATTCCACCGCGTTGTCGGGGAAGAACGACTTGAACTCGCCGTAAAGCTGCGCGGCAAGCGTTTTGTTCGGCGCGAGGATGAGGGCGGGGCGCTGCGTCTCCTCGATCACCTTGGCCATGGTGAAGGTCTTGCCCGAACCGGTGACGCCGAGCAGCACCTGATCGCGCTCCTGCCGCCGTACGCCGTCCACCAATTCGCGGATCGCGTTGGGCTGGTCGCCTGAAGGCGTGAACTCGGATTTGATCTTGAACGGAATGCCGCCTTCCGATTTCTCGGGACGGGGCGGGCGGTGCGGCACCCAGGCCTTGCCGTTCTTGAAGCGCGGATCGCCTTCCGTGAGCAGCCTCGAGAGCGCATCGACGGTGGCCGAGAAGCCGGATTCCGTTGCTAGATCCCCCAATTCGTTTGCCACGTCCGGCCCATCATCGGGACCCTTCAGGCCAAGCTTCTTGGCGAGAGCCGGGTCGACATCCGTGATGTCGCCATGGATGAAGGTTTCCTGCGCCCGCTCGGCGAATCCTTCAGCCGCCTCGCGCTCCCGATTGACGGCGGGATTGAGCAGGTCGGCGAGATGAGGAGCGAGAGGCTTCAGCTCAGGCTTGGAGGCTTTCCCGGTGGAAAGCTTGGGCTTCTTGGGTGTCTTGGCCATGGGAACGAATATGGTACAAAAGAGCGAAGATTGAAAGGGTGGGGGATGCCTCTCCCTGCCGTCATCCACCCGTCATGAGACTGGCGCATGACAACTCCCGCCAAGCTCAACCATATCGCGGGGATATATCATGCACCGTTCTCTCGTCGCCGGCTCGGTAGCCGGCGTCCTTTTGGCAGGCTCTGCTCTTAACGCATCAGCGGCCGAATATTTCGACCGCATCGCCAGTTTTCCGATTATCGCCAACCTCGCCGATGCCGACAAGAAGAGCGAGACGGTGGCGGAGATCATCTCCGCGAGCGAGGACGGCAACCTGCTCGTCTATACCGACAGCCCGCGCAAGAGCATTGGCTTCATTGACATCACCGATCCGGCTGCGCCCAAGCCTGCCGGTACGCTGGCTGTGGGCGGCGAGCCTACTTCGGTGAAGATCGTGGGCGGCACCGCTTTCGTCGCCGTCAACACCTCGGAAAGCTACAAGAGTCCGAGCGGCAAGCTGGTGCTGGTGGATCTGGCGGGCCGCAAAGTGTCTTCCGAATGCCAGCTTCCCGGCCAGCCCGACTCGGTTGCCGCCAATGCGGGCGTGCTCGCCATCGCCATCGAGAACGAGCGCGACGAGAAGGTGAATGACGGTGCCCTGCCGCAGCTTCCCGCCGGCGCGCTGGTGATCGGTAGTCTCAATGGCAACGCCATCGACTGCTCAGGCCTCAAGACCGTCGCCATGACGGGCCTCGCGGATGTTGCGGGCGATGATCCGGAACCGGAATATGTGGACGTGAACGACGAGGGCAAGATCGTCGTCACCCTGCAGGAAAACAACTATATCGTCGTGGTGGACGGAAAGACCGGAAAGGTCGAATCCCATTTCTCCGCAGGCCAAGCCGATCTGAAAAACATCGACACGAAGAAGGACGGCAGGATCGATCTCAGCGGCTCCATGAACGGCGTGCCGCGTGAGCCCGATGGCGTGCACTGGATCGACAACAACCGCTTCGCCACCGCCAATGAAGGCGATTGGAAGGGCGGATCGCGCGGCTTCACCATCTTCAACAAGGACGGCAGCGTTTCTTACGAATCCGGCGCCAGCCTGGAGCATGAGATCGTGTCTCTCGGCCACTATCCCGAAAGCCGCAATAAGAAGGGCATTGAGATCGAAGGCATCGAGGCTGCCCGCTTCGGCCAGGACAACCTGATCTTTGTGGGCTCCGAGCGCGGCTCAGTCGTCGGCATATACCGCGATACGGGCGCCACGCCTGAACTCGTGCAGGTTCTGCCCACGGGCATCGGTCCGGAAGGCCTGATTGCCATTCCCTCGCGCAACCTCTTCATTGCGACCAGCGAGACGCCCCTGCATGTGGATGGCGGCGTCGCTCCGCATGTGATGATCTACCAGCGTGCCGAGCGCACAGCACCTGCTTATCCCATGATACGCTCGGCCAAGAACGCTCAGGGCCTGCCTATCGCTTGGGGTGCTCTCTCCGGAATCGCCGCCGACAAATCGCAGGCTGGTAAGCTCTACGCGATTACGGACAGTGCCTATGGCGGTGCACCGCGCATTCTCACCATCGATGCAACGCGGAAGCCTGCAATGATCACGGCGGAAACGCTCGTGACGCGCAAGGGACAGGCCGCCGAGAAACTCGATCTCGAAGGCGTGGCGCTTGCAAGCGATGGCGGTTTCTGGCTCGCATCCGAAGGCAATGTGCCAAAAGGCGTGAAGAATCTTCTCGTGAAGGTCGATGCGAAGGGCGAGATCCAGGAGGAAGTCTCTCTGCCCGCAAGCCTCGAAGAGGGCGCGAAGAACTATGGTTTCGAGGGTGTGACGGTGACCGGCTCCGGCGCGAATGAAATCGTCTGGCTTGCCGTACAGCGCGAATGGGCGGACGATGCCAAGAACAGCGTGAAGCTCCTCGCCTACAAGCCCTCGGACAAGAGTTGGGGCGGCGTGCGCTATCCTCTCGACAAGACGGAGGAAGGCTGGGTCGGCCTGTCCGAGATTACGGCTGCGGGCGATCGCGTCATCATCATCGAGCGCGATAATCAGATCGCCGAGAAGGCGAAGCTGAAGAAGCTCTATTCCGTCTCCCTGGCCGACATGAAGCCTGTTGTGCTTGGCGGTGAATTGCCGACCGTGAAGAAGACGGAGCTGCGCGATCTGCTGCCGGACCTGAAGGCGGCTAAGGGCTATGTTCTCGACAAGGTCGAGAGCTTCGCCATCGATGCGGCGGGGGAGGCCTACATCATCACCGACAACGACGGCGTGAACGACTCTTCCGGCGAGACGCAGTTCCTCAAGCTCGGCAAGCTCTGAGAGGTTCGCTCGCCACGGTCAAATAAGAAAGGGCTGCTCATTCGAGCAGCCCTTGATCGTTAAGCCGTGTGCTTCTCCGCCTTCCGGCTGCCGCGTACGGCCTTCACCAGCGGCAAGGCCACATAATGGATGAGCGCGATCAGCACCGCTCCCAGCGCGAGGCCGAAGAGGCCTGAGCCTACCGCCGTGATGAGCCATTCCACGGCACCGCTCAAGACAGGAACGGCATGGCCAGCTGCAACGGCGACGGCGTGGATTGCATGGCCGAGCCATGCAAAGCCGTAGCCTTCCAACCCGTGAACGATGATGCCGCCGCCGACCCAGATCATGGCGGCTGTGCCGACGATGCCAAGCAGGCGCAGAAGAGCAGGCATCGCGCGCACAAGGCCGCGTCCGAAGCCGCGTGTGAGCGGAGCAATCGTTTTATCCAACGAAGAGGCGCCGCTCTGTGCATCCCGGCGCAAGAGGCTGGAGATCGGATGCTCATTGGTGGCCAGCGCTACGCCCGCATCGTCCGCCTTTACGATCAGCGCCACGCCGCCATAGACGAGCGCTGTGATGCCGATGCCGACCAACCCGAGGACGAAGGCCTGCATAGAGGTCGAAGCCTCGGAAACCGTGCCGAGGGTGATCGCCATGATCTCAGCGGAGAGAATGAAATCGGTCTTGATGGCGCTGCTGATCTTTTCGTCCTCAAGGCTTTGCGCGCTCTGCACCGCTTTGTTAAGCTGGGCTTCGTGCTCATGCGCGCCATGGGGAAAGAGGGCTTCGAACACCTTCTCCGAACCTTCGTAGCAGAGATAAGCGCCGCCGATCATGAGCAGCGGAGTGATGGCCCAGGGCGCGGAAAAACTCAGGAGCAATGCGGCTGGCAGAAGATAAATCAGCTTGTTCTTCAGCGATCCTAGGGCAATCTTTCCGACGATGGGCAGTTCGCGGGAAGCGGCGAAGCCGACGACATAGCGCGGCGTGACGGCCGCGTCGTCGATCACCACGCCCGCAGCCTTCGCGCCCGCCTTTGCGGCTTGCGCTCCCACATCGTCGAGGGAGGCGGCCGCTACCTTGGCCAAACCTGCGATATCGTCCAGCAGGGCGATCAGGCCGATGCTCATGGGGTCTCCTGTTTAAGATACGTCCCGGGAGCGGAACCGGATAGGGGAAGAGCCAAGCTGCTCCTCACAGGAGCAACAACGCCCGAGGGGCAGTTTCGGTACAAGGCAGGTGCAAGGGCAAGTGTAAGGGACGCTGAAAGTATCAGGCCTTCACCGCCTTGAGCGAGAAGGACAACGGGATCGGCACCGATCCGTCGGGAAGCCGGAAAAGGCCCTGGCCTGCCGGCACCATCATGGGAAAGAGCTTGTAGGGCAGGACTTCATGCTCATGCAGGAATTCCAGGCGAAGTCCTGCATCGAGAAGCCCGCCGATCACATCGGACAAGGGGTGGATCCAGTTGTAATCCTTGATCGCTTCCTTGTGAGCATCGCCCGTGTAGGACTGCGCTTCTTCGAAGGCCGCAGGCTTGTCCATCGGCGTGCGCCAGCCATAGGTCGGCTCCAGGCGTCCGTCGCGTTGTTCAAGAACCTGGGCGGATGGGTGCGAGTCGAGAAAATAGAAAGTGCCGCCCGGCGTCAGCATGTCCGCGACGGCCTTCGCCCAGCACTTGACGTCGGGGAGCCAGCAGATCGTGCCCCAGGTCGAGAACACCATGTCGAAATGACCGTCGATCACTTTCCGCGCGTCGTAGACATCGGCCTCTACGAAGGTGGCGGGCAGACCGGCTTTCTTCGCGAGACCGCGTGCGCCCTCGATGGCAACAGGCGAGAAATCCAGACCGGTGACGGTGGCTCCACGGCGGGCGAGGGAGAGCGTGTCCAGGCCGAAATGGCATTGCAGGTGCAAAAGTCGCTTGCCTTTCACATCGCCGATCTCGGAAGTCTCGATGGAATGGAGCTTGTCTTCGCCGGCCAGAAAGCCCTCAACATTATAGAAACCCGTGGCATCGCGGATATGCAATGCTGCCCGATTGTTCCAATTCGACAGGTTGGCCTGCTGCCAGGATTCCACCATGGGTCGTCTCCAGGGTAACTTTATTCCTTGGGGCTCCGTGCTTAAGGCAATCGTAGCAGCGTGTAAAACCTATCCATGAGAAAACGACCTGCACGATGCCAGGCTCAAGCCTTCGTGCCGGAGGCCGTTGAAGATGCGCTCGGAGCGGGGTGCCGGAATGCGCAGAGGCGTCCGAAGAGCTTAGGAGGAGCTCAGGCGGTGAAGACCGTTGGCCCTTTCAGATAGAGTTCGACACGGTCGAGTTCGACCTTGGTGTCGAGCAGCTTCTCCTGTGGAGTCTGAGAGACTGGCACGTCCTTGTGCTGAGGCTCGGCTGGACTTTGAGTGTCGTCAAGGGCATCGTGGATGGCCTGCAGAATCTTGGTCTGCACCTTCTCTTCAGAGCTTTCTTCAGGACTGCGCGCACACATGGCGTCCTCCTTCAGCAGGCACGGCGGAGTGTTCTCTCACTCCGTGTCGCAAATAGGGCACCGTCACCATGTCGGCGATGTTCTGAAAAATTCTCTGTGATCTTGCGTCGAGCCGCGCTGAATGCCCCTCAGGCGCAGCTGCGGCCCATGGCATTGAGGCCTTCGTCCAGCAGATCGGCGAGGTTGGGAATGCCGATGAGCCAATCCGCGGTCGAGACGGAGTTTGCCTCCTCGCGCTCGCGGGCGAGGCGCACCGCATCGCCCCATTCCTCGGGCTCCATGTCGCCGCGCCCTATATAGACGAGAGCGATCAGATCGGCGCGCTCGTCATCGTTGAGGCCGGCAATCACATCCCGCAGCTCGTCCTCGGTGGCATCGTCCGGCGAGGTGGTAAGAGCGTCGATGGCGCCGTCGTCGATAGGGTTCGAGCCCGAGGCTGGATCGGTGACGCCCTCCTTCACGTCAATGGCCCTGACCCGGAGAATGAGTTCGCAGACCTTGTCGAGCGCGATATCCATCGAAATCCTCTTAGAAAGCTCTTTCTGAATTCTGTGACAGGAAAACCCCTAAGACGGCTTTCGGTTCGGCAAGCGTCAAGGTTTCCATCACGCGGCCTTGTCATGGCGTGACGAATATTATTTCATGGTTGAGAAGAAGTGCGCCTCAAAGGAGAGAGATGTGCGCTACAGAGCAAATGGCCTGAAGATGTTTCTCGCCTCCATGGCGTTCACCGTTGGATTGTCGGGCGCGGCCCTGGCTCAGTCCGGACGTCTTGCTCCTTCGGGGCCGGGAACGGATGTCTATATTCTCTCCTTCGGCCTCTGGGGTCCGCAGAGCGTGTTCGAGAGCGAGGCGAAGGGTGCGGCCCGCGTGCTCGGCACAAGCCTGAATACGAAGAACCGCACCATCGTCGGCTTCAATACCAAGCGAAGCGCGGGCGCTACGCCGCAGACCATCCGCAAGGCGGTTCAATCCGTCAGCGAAGTGGTCGATGCTGACGATGTGCTGGTGTTCTTCCTGACCTCGCACGGCAGCACCGATGGGGCCGCCATCGTCACTAAGGACGATCACACGATGATCACGCCCGGCAACGTGCGGCAACTCCTGCAGGAGAGCGGGGCGCGCTACCGCGTCGTGATCGTATCGGCCTGCTATTCGGGCGTTTTCGCGAAGCTCGCGGATGAACGTACGCTGGTGATCACGGCTGCCTCTGCCGACAGATCTTCCTTCGGCTGCCGTGATGGCGCGACATGGACCTATTTCGGTGATGCGTTCTTCAACAAGGCCATGCGTGGAGAAAGCCGCCTCGATGTGGCTTTTCAGAAGGCGCGTGCCCTTGTGACACAGCGCGAGGAGCGCGAAGGCTTCGATCCGTCCAATCCGCAGATCGCCGGAGGCTCAGAGGTGATTGCGCGCCTCGGCGAGCGCGATCAAGCCTCCTCCCAGCAGGCCTGCCGCACACAGCGAGGCGGCACCCGTTCCGTATGTTGATGTTCATTCAGCTGGTCGCTCGGCAAAGGTAACGCGTGCCCTGAAGGAATATCCTTTAAAACCGGCCTTTTTGCCGCAACGGCTTTCTACCGCATGGGCGAAGGCCATTGCTTGACACCATGCATGAAAGGAATAGGGCAGGGGGCAATGCCCCTCAATCGCCCTTCGATGCAAACCTCATGAACCCTCATACCGCGCCTATTCTCATGCTCATCGCTTCGAATGTCTTCATGACATTCGCCTGGTACGGCCACCTGAAGTTCAAGACATCGCCGCTCTGGCTGGCGGTCATGGCCTCATGGGGCATTGCTTTCGTCGAGTATTGGTTCGCGGTGCCTGCGAACCGTATCGGCTCGGCCGTCTATTCGGCCGCCGAACTGAAGACTATGCAGGAGGTCATCACGCTGGTGGTCTTCGCAGGCTTCTCGGTGCTCTATCTGAAAGAGTCCTTAGGCTGGAACCATCTCATCGGCTTCGTGCTGATCGCCGCAGGTGCTGCCTTCATCTTCCAAGGCCGCTGAGCGTGACCATGGCGATCTTCGTCTACGCCCTCGCAGCGCTCGCCGAGATCGCGGGATGCTTCTCGTTCTGGGCATGGCTGCGCCTGGGTAAGTCGCCGCTATGGCTTATGCCGGGCTTAAGTGCCTTGGCGCTTTTTGCGTATCTTCTGACCCTTGCCCCGAGCGATGCCGCCGGACGCGCTTATGCGGCTTATGGCGGCATCTACATCATCGCCTCGATCCTGTGGCTTTGGATCGTCGAAGGCGCGCGGCCCGACCGTTGGGATTTTACAGGCGGCGCGATCTGCCTTGCAGGCGCGGCCCTCATTCTCTTCGGGCCGCGCGCCTGATGCCGCTCAGGTTGCAGGCTTCATGCGCAGAATGCGGCCCTGCGGAGAATCCGTGAGGAGATAGACCAGGCCGTCGGGACCCTGGCGCACATCGCGAATGCGCTCGCCGAGATTCTGCAGCATGCGCTCTTCGCCGGTCACCTTGTTGCCGTTGGTCTCAAGACGCGAGACGAGCTTTCCGGCAAGAGCGCCGACGAGAACACTGCCGCGCCACGCGGGGAATTTGTCGCCCGTATAGAAGGCCATGCCGGAGGGCGCGATGGACGGGTCCCAAAAATAGGCTGGCTGCTCCATGCCGGTCTTTTTCGTGCCTTCGCCGATTTTCTGGCCCGAGTAATGCACGCCGTAGGAAATCACGGGCCAGCCGTAATTCTTGCCCTTCTGCGGAATGTTCACCTCGTCGCCTCCGCGCGCGCCGTGCTCAACGATCCAGAGTTCGCCTGTCGCTGGATTGAGAGCCGCCGACTGGACGTTGCGATGACCCGATGACCAGATCTCAGGGCGTGCGTCTTCACGATTGAAGAACGGGTTATCGGAGGCGGCACCGCCTGCGGACTTGATGCGGACGATCTTGCCGAGATGATTATTGAGGCTCTGTGCCTGATTGCGCAGGTCGTTGCGTTCGCCGAGCGTCACGAAGAGATTGCCGTCACGGGCGAAGACCAGGCGCGATCCAAAATGATGCGTTCCCGCATAGGACGGCTCCTGGCGGAAGATCACTTGCGTCTCTTCGAGAGCCGTCCCGTCCTGACTGAGACGCGCCCGTGCAACGCTCGTGCCGTTGCGGCCTTCACCGCGATCCTCGGCGAAGCTCAAATAGACGAGGCGGTTCTGCGCGAAATTGGGATCGAGCGCCACATCGAGAAGTCCGCCCTGGCCGCGGGCCGATATGCGCGGAAGCCCCTTGATCGGTTCGGAGACATTGCCGTCCGCATCCACGATGCGCAGGCGCCCGGGCCTCTCGGTCACCAGCATGCGGCTGTCAGGGAGAAAAGCGAGGCTCCAGGGGTTCTGGAGATTGCGGGCGATCGTCTCGACGATCACTTCCGCCTTGTCGGTGCGAAGGCGCTGCGTGTCCTGAGCCAGCGCGGCCGGGGCGGCGGCAAGAACCAGGGCGCAGGCGAGGGCAAGGCGAAGTTTCGGCATGGAGGCTCTCCGTCAATCTTGAGGTCGAAGAGCTAACCTCCTGGTACGAGGCGTCAACCTCGCGGCCGTTCACTCACGTGTTACCGGATGGAATAGAGGTGGACAGGCTTCGTGTCCCGCGCCGACAGGGTCTGCGTGGTGGCGAGAACGGAGAGGGTGGCCAGTCCCATCAGCATGATCAGCGCCAGCGAGCAACGGCTCTGCTGACGAAGATCCAGCCGGTGAACGCGGGACGCGACGTGGTTCCTGGGACGCAAGGTTTTCATGGTTTTTCCCCTTGATGCCAAGGCGGCTACGGAGAAAAAACCCATTCAATACAGGAAAGTTCCGCCCTGTGTTGAAGTCATACTTTTGGAGATCTTGGTAAGTGACGACGTTAACTATTCATTAACCAATATTAACGCTGCTGATGTTTTACTAGGACAGTAATCATCGCAATGAAAATGGCCGGAGCAAGGCCCCGGCCATTGGATGGAAGCGATTGTTCGGCGAGACTTATTCCGCGCCGATATTGGCCGCTTTGATGATCTCCGCCCAGGTCTGGATCTCCTTGTCCAGATAAGGTTTGAAGGTCTCGGGATCGCGCACGTTCAAAGTAAAGCCAAGCTTCGTGATACGTTCCTTCACATCCGGCTTGTTGAGGATCGCGATGATCGTGCCCGAGAGCTTGTCGAGGACAGGCTTGGGCGTGTTCACGGGCGCGAAGAAGGCGGCCCAGGATTCCGCATCCGCGTTGGCGACGCCCTGTTCACGCAAGGTCGGCACGTCGGGGGCCAGCGGGTTGCGCTGCGGGCTGGCGAGGCCGATGGCCCGCATCTGGCCTGCCTGGAACTGCGCGAGCACGCTCGGCAGGGTGGAGTTCGACACATCGATGCGGCCACCCATAAGTTCCGTCACCAGAGGAGCAGCGCCCCGGAAGGGCACATGGGTCATCTTGATCCCCGTGCGCGTCATGAAAAGCTCGGTCGCCAGATGCGAGCCGGAGCCGACGCCGGTGGAGCCGTAATTGAGCTTGCCCGGATCCTTCTTGGCGAGTTCGACCAATTCGGAAATGGTCTTCACAGGCAAGTCGTTCTTGACCACGAAGACATGCTCGAACGCGCCGGCACCTGCGAGGGGAGCAAAATCCTTCACCGCGTCGTAGCCCGGATCTTTCAGCAGGAACATGTTGTTCCCGTGCGTCTGGTTGTTGCCGAAGACGAGGGTGTAACCGTCGGGCGTGGCGCGGGCGACGGCGCGCGTGCCGACGGCGCCGGATGCGCCCGCCATGTTCTCGACGATCACGTTCTGGCCGAGTTCCTTGCCCATCTCCTCCGCCACAATGCGGGCGATCACGTCGGTCGGGCCACCGGCCGGGTAGGGCACCACCATCTTGATGACGCGGTTGGGATAAGGCTGGGCGAGGGCGGCCTGCGAGAACAGGGCGGCGCCTGCGAGAAGGCCGAGGGCCATGCGGCGGGTAAGGGAAAAGGTCATGAAATGGCGTCTCCTGAAAAAGCCTGTCGAGCAGGGCTGTTTTGCTTGCTTGGACAGCTTGAGCGGATTAGGGTCCGCCCCCGTCACATTCCCTTCCTAACGCCCCTATCGGAGGTTTCCCATGGGCTTTTTGTCTGATGCCCTTTCTCGCGTTAAGCCGTCTGCCACGATCGTCATCACGCAGAAAGCGCGCGATTTGAAAGCCCAGGGGCGGGACGTGATCAGCCTTTCCGTCGGCGAGCCGGATTTCGACACGCCCGACAACATCAAGGAAGCGGCCATCGCGGCCATCCGTCGCGGCGAGACCAAGTACACCCCCGTCTCCGGCATTGTGCCGCTTCGCGAGGCGATCTCCCGCAAGTTCAAGCGCGAGAACGGCCTCGACTACAAGCCTTCGCAGACCATCGTCTCCACGGGCGGCAAGCACGTGATCTACAACGCGCTGCTCGCAACCCTGAACCCGGGTGACGAGGTCATCATTCCGGCGCCGTACTGGGTGTCCTATCCTGAGATGGTTGTGATCTGCGGCGGAAAGCCGGTGTTCGTGGATTGCACGATGGAACACAATTTCAAGCTCCAGCCGGGCGACCTCGAGCGCGCGATTACCCCGAAGACAAAGTGGATTATCCTCAACTCGCCATCGAACCCGACGGGCGCGGCCTATTCCCGCGCTGAGATGAAGGCGATCACCGACGTGCTGATGCGCCATCCGCATGTGTGGGTGCTCACCGACGACATGTATGAGCACCTCACCTACGGCGATTTCGAGTTCGTGACGCCCGCGCAGGTCGAGCCGAACCTCTACGAGCGCACGCTCACCATGAACGGCGTGTCCAAGTCCTATGCCATGACCGGCTGGCGCATCGGTTACGCAGGTGGCCCTGAGCATCTCATCAAGGCGATGGACTTCGTGCAGGGCCAGCAGACCTCCGGCACGAGCGCGATTTCCCAGTGGGCAGCCGTCGAGGCTCTCGACGGCCCGCAGGATCACCTGCCGCGCTTCAAGAAGGCTTTCGAGGAGCGCCGCGACCTCGTGGTTTCCATGCTCAACCAGTCGAAGTACCTGAAGTGCCCGATGCCGGAAGGCGCGTTCTACGTCTATCCATCCTGCGCCGAGGCCATCGGCAAGACCGCGCCGTCGGGCAAGGTCATTGAGACGGATGAGGATTTCGTCGCCGAACTTCTGGAAGTTGAAGGTGTCGCCGCCGTGCACGGCTCGTCCTTCGGTCTGGGCCCGAACTTCCGCATCTCCTACGCCACGTCGAACGCGTTGCTGGAAGATGCCTGTAACCGCATCCAGCGCTTCTGCGGATCGCTTCGCTGATGAGTAATCTGCCTCGGACATTCCATCCGGATCCCGAGGCAGAGCCCTATCGGGTCAATCAGCAATCCGTCTATCGGGTGAAGTCGGATTTTCGCGTCGACTTCACCAATGGCGGCTATGTCGAGGCAAAAGACTTCATCCTCGACATCGAGGGCGACAGCGTCAGCCCTGAGCGCCTGGCGGAGATGATCGTCTCCTCCATGAACCTCCTTCGCGCAGGGCCGGTGACGATCTTCGCCATGAAGACCGTGCGCCGCGGCGAGCATCAGGACGCTACTCCCGCCCATCTGAGATAGCGGCCAAGTTCAAGCTTGGCCGTTCTCTGTGCGCAAAATGTCCCTTGCCAACTTCTCCCGACAAGCAGAGCATCCATTAAAGCGGCCGTGAAGAGCGCGCTGACGGGGGCAGGGAGGAGACTTTCATGGCACCCAACGGCAGAGGACCCGCGGGCCCGCGATGCATTGCCATCGTTGGCCCATTCCAGAGCGGCAAGACCACTCTCCTGGAAGCGATCCTGGAACGCACCGGCGCGATCTCGCGCGCAGGCCGCGTGGTCAATGGCGACAGCGTCGGCGATGCGAGCGCCGAGGCGCGCGCTCACGGCATGAGCATCGAGCCCAATGTGGCCACCGTCGAGTTTCTAGGCGAGACGATGACCTTCGTCGATTGCCCAGGATCCACGGAATTCCTGCACGAGATGCGCAACATCACGCCGGTCTGTGACGCGGCGATCGTCGTATGCGAATCCGACGAACGTAAAATTCCGGCACTTGAAATCATTCTGCGGGAGCTTGAAGAGGCGGACATTCCGCGCTTCCTCTTCATCAACAAGATCGACACGGCCACGCAGCGTGTCCGCGAAACATTGAGCCTTCTGCAGCAGGCATCGCGCACGCCCTTGTTGCTGCGCCAGATCCCATTGTGGAAGGACGGCATCGCGGTCGGCTTCATCGATCTAGCCCTGGAGCGCGCTTTCATCTATCGCGAGCATGCGCCTAGCGAAGTCGTCGAGATGCCCGATGGCGAAGGTTTGCGCGAGCGCGAGGCGCGTTTCGCCATGCTCGAAAAGCTCGCCGATTACGATGACGAACTGATGGAGGAGCTGATCTCCGAGATCGAGCCTCCGCGCGACCGCATCTTCGACGATCTCTCCAAAGAACTGCGTGAGCGGCATGTGGTGCCTGCCCTCATCGGCTCCGCCGAGCGCGGCAACGGCGTCACGCGACTTCTGAAAGCGCTACGCCATGAAGCGCCGACGCTCAATGAAACCCGCGCCAGACTTGGGATCCCGGAAGAAGGCGCGCCTCTCGCGCATGTGATGAAAACCCTTCACATGGGGCAGGGCGGTAAGCTCTCCGTCGCGCGCGTGATGCGCGGCACATTCCATGAAGGCGACACTGCATTGGGCTCCCAGGGTGCGGAAAGCCGGATCGGTTCTCTGCTTACGATGGTTGGCAGCAATACGACGCGCCGCAATGAGGCCAATGCGGGCGATGCAGTCGGCTTCGGTCGTCTCGAAGGCATCGCGACGGGTGACAGTTTCGCATCCGGCAAGATGCGCCCGGACACCATCGTCTCCTCCGCGCCGCCTGAGCCCGTCTATGCGGTAGCGCTCAAGGTCAAGGATCGCAAGGACGACGTGCGCCTCTCGAGCGCACTCACGAAGATCACCGAGGAAGATCCGTCTCTCGTGGTGGAGACGCGGCCCGAGATGGGCGAGATCCGTTTGCTCGGACAGGGCGAGATGCACTTGCGTGTCACGGTGGAAAAACTCGCCTCCCGCTTCCAGGTCGGCGTCGACATTTCCAAGCCGCGTGTGGCCTATTGCGAAACGATCCGCCTGCATGCGTCCGCTCGCGGCCGTCATCGCAAGCAGACCGGCGGTCACGGCCAGTACGGCGACGTGATGATCGAGATCAAGCCGCTGCCGCGCGGAGAGGGCTTTGCCTTCGAGGATCGCATCACCGGTGGCGTCGTGCCACGCCAATACATTCCGTCCGTAGAAACCGGTGTGCGGGATGCGCTGAAGAACGGGCCGTTGGGTTTCCCCGTGGTCGATCTGGCCGTGAGCCTCACAGACGGGTCATACCACACGGTGGATTCCTCCGATGCGGCCTTCCAGGCAGCGGCGAAGCTCGCCTTGGCGGAGGCTCTTCCGAAAGCCAAGCCGGTGCTGCTGGAGCCTATTCTCTCGGTCGAGATCACCATACCCACAGAGGCCCTGTCCAAGGCCACAGGCCTCGTGACCGCAAGACGCGGGCAGATCCTCGGCTATGACGGGCGGCCGGGATGGGCGGGATGGGAGGTGTTGAGCGCCACCATTCCGGAATCGGAGATTGGGGACCTGATCATTGAGCTGCGCTCGGTCACAGCCGGTGTCGGCACCTTCTCGACCCGCTTCGACCATATGGCCGAGCTGAGCGGAAAAACCGCCGATATGATCGTGCAGAAGGCTCACTGACACCTCATCGATGGGCGTTTCCTCCTCTCAAAGAGGGCGCCCATCGACAAATCCCTCCTTCCGCGCCAATCTAACCTTCACCGGAGACGCCATCTCCTCTGAAAGAACTCGCCTTGAAGCGGGAGGAAAAATGAACGCCACGACGCAACCGGCCTCGATCACGGGCCCGGCTGGAACCCCTTCGGACAGGCCTTGGCTCAAGTCCTATCCGGCGAAGGTGCCTCAGACCATCGACGATGCGAGCATCGGCACCCTCAACGACATTTTTCTTAAAGCGTTAGCGGATTATCCAAACCGGCCCGCCGCCGAGAGTTTCGGCAAACGCATGACTTATGCGGAGCTTGGCCGGGCTGCCGATGCCGTAGCGTCATGGCTCCAGCAGCAGGGACTGAGGAAGGGCGACCGGGTCGCGATCATGCTGCCGAACGTGATGGCCTATCCGGCGATCCTCTTCGGCGTGCTCATGGCGGGCGGAACGGTTGTGAACGTCAATCCGCTCTATACGCCCCGCGAGTTGACCTATCAGGTGCAGGATTCCGGAGCGCGCTTCCTCTTCGTGCTCGAGAACTTCGGCGCGACGGTGGAAGAGGCCTCGGTCGATCTCAAGCTCGATCGCGTGGTCGTCGTATCGCCTGGCGATCTCTTGGGCCTCAAGGGTTCGATCGTGAATCTCGTGTCGCGGCATGTGAAGAAGGCAGTTAAGCCGTTTAACCTGCCGCAATCCGTGCCGTTCAAGTCGGTGCTGGGCGAGGGCGGACGAAAGAAGCCGCAGCCCGTCGCAGTAACGCGCGACGACATCGCCTTCCTGCAATATACGGGTGGCACGACGGGCGTGTCGAAAGGAGCCGTGCTGCTCCACCGCAACGTGGTGGCGAACGTCCTGCAATGCGAAGCGTGGATGCGACCGTTCTTCGGCGAGCGTGAAGACCATGTGATGGTCACGGCGCTGCCGCTCTATCACATCTTTGCACTCACCGTGTGCGCGCTCTTCATGACGAAGATCGGCGGCTGCCAGCTGCTCATCGCCAATCCGCGCGATATTCCAGGCTTCGTGAAGATCCTGAAGAAGAGCAAGATCACGCTCATGTCCGGCGTGAACACGCTCTACAACGCGCTCGCCCATGCGCCGGGCATCCGCGAGGTCGACTTCTCGCAGCTCGTGTTCGCGGTTGCAGGCGGCATGGCCACGCAGGAAGCCGTCGCGAAGAAATGGAAGGAAATCTCCGGCCAGCCCATCGTCGAAGGTTACGGCCTATCGGAAACCTCGCCGGTGGTCTGCGCAAACCGTCTCGACATCGCGGAATTCACCGGCACCATCGGTTATCCGCTTCCCTCTACCGATGTGACGGTGCGCGCGAGCGACGGCTCCATTCTGCCGCCGGGCGAGCGTGGCGAATTGTGCGTGAATGGCCCTCAGGTGATGGCGGGTTACTGGCAGCAGCCGGCGGAGACGGCGAAAGTCATGACGGAGGATGGTTACTTCCGCACCGGCGACGTCGCCATGATCCTTCCCGACGGGCAGGTGAAGATCGTGGACCGGATGAAGGACATGATCCTTGTCTCCGGCTTCAACGTCTATCCGAACGAGGTCGAGGACGTGATCGTGAAGCATCCGGGCGTCATGGAGGCTGCCGTCATCGGACTGCCCGACGACCAATCGGGCGAGGCGGTCGTGGCCTATGTGGTGCGAAAGGATCCCGCGCTCACCGCGGACGAGCTGCGCACCTTCTGCCGCGAGAACCTGACGGGCTACAAGGTGCCGCGCCGCATTGAGTTTAGAGAGCTTCTGCCGAAAACGAATGTAGGCAAGGTGCTGCGCCGCGTGCTCAAGGAAGAAGTCGTCAGGCCCCACGCTCGGCAGGACTGACAGATAAAACAGGACTGAAAAGAAAAAAGCCGGGCCAAAGGCCCGGCATAAAGTGAGGTCCGACAAAATTCGTCAAAACCTTCCAGAGGGAACGGCCGACACGACATCGCCGGGAGGAAGAAAAGCGATGCCGCGTTGAAATCAGCCAATGCCCATATCGGCTGCATTCGACTTATTTGCAATGCAATATGCCTCATGAAAGGGCTGCGCTGCATGCATGCCTTTTGTTCGGCTATGACATAAAACTGCCACGCTTGGGCGTGGCAGTTAGGAATCAACACTTATCGGTGACTTAGTAGGTCCAGCGCTGAGCCTTGGAGATCAGGAAGTCGCGGAAGGCCTGGACGCGGGCAACGGAGCGCATTTCCTCAGCATAGACCAGATAGCTGTCGAGGGAGGGCATTTCGACGTCGCGCAGGATCTGGACCAGGTTCGGATTGCCCACGGCGGCATAATCCGGCAGTACGGCGATGCCGGCTCCCGTTTCAACGGCGATTTTCAGGGCTGTGATATTGTTCACGATGTAGTGATACTGCCGCGGTTCGCGGCCCTCACGCCCAGCGGTCGAGAGCCAATGCACCGACATCAGGTAGGAGGGCTGGTCGCCGCCGAAGGAGACGATGCGGTGCTCGTCGAGCTCCTCCAGCGTCTTGGGCTCGTTGAAACGCTTCAGGTAGTCGGTCGAAGCGTAGACGTGGAAATGCACGGTGAAGAGGCGGCGCTGGATCAGATCCGGCTGGGCCGGACGGCGCAGGCGGATGGCGACATCCGCCTCGCGCATGGCAAGATCCAGCTCCTCGTTGGAAAGGATCAGTTCGACACGCACTTCCGGGTAGAGATCCATGAATTCGGCGATGCGCTGGGCAAGCCAGATGGAGCCGAGGCCTACAGTGGTCGTCACCTTCAGCTCGCCGGAAGGGCGCTCGCTGGTTTCCACAAGGCGGGCCTTGGTGGTTTCCAGGCGCATGCGCATGTCGCGCGCGGCGCGGAACAGCAGGTCGCCTTGCTCTGTCAGGATCAAGCCGCGGGCATGGCGGTGGAAGAGGGGGGCCTTCAGCTCGCGCTCAAGGGCGCTGATCTGGCGGCTGACGGCGGATTGGCTGAGGCCCAGATCGTCACCGGCGCGGGTGAAGCTGCCCGCTTCCGCAACGGTGTAGAAAATCCGGATTTTATCCCAGTCCACGGCGTTCCCCTGCTGCCTGCATTCTCCTGATGCAAGGCATCCTTATCTCTTATGAGCTGGACGCAGGATGCAATAGGAATCCTGCCCAAGGGATAACCAGTTGTTAATAAAACCTATTCGGCAGCCTCTTGGGTAGCCTCCAGGGCCGCCAGATAGCGCTCCGCGTCCAAAGCAGCCATGCAGCCCATGCCTGCCGATGTGACGGCCTGACGGTAAACGTCGTCCGTGACGTCGCCGGCAGCGAAGACGCCGGGGATGTTGGTGCTGGTCGTACCCGGCTGCACCTGCAGATAGCCGCCCGATTTCATGTCGAGCTGACCGACGAACAGCTCGGTGGAGGGCTTATGGCCGATGGCGATGAAGATGCCGTCGGTCTTGAAGTCCGAGACCTCACCGGAGACGAGGTTCTTCAGCTTCAGGTGAGTGACGGAGGAGGGGTTCTCCGTGCCGCAGATCTCCTCGACGGCGTTGTTCCACAGCACCTCGATCTTGGGGTGCTTGAACAGGCGGTCCTGCAGGATGCGCTCTGCGCGAAGCGAGTCGCGGCGGTGAACCAGAGTGACCTTGGAGGCGAGGTTGGCGAGATAGAGCGCCTCCTCGACGGCGGTGTTGCCGCCGCCCACCACCACGACCTCTTTGTTGCGGTAGAAGAAGCCGTCGCAGGTGGCGCAGGCCGAGACGCCGAAGCCCTGGAACAGACCTTCTGAAGGCAGGCCCAGCCACTTGGCCTGGGCGCCGGTCGCGACAATGAGCGAGTCACAGGTATAGACATCGCCGGAATCGCCCTCCAGGCGGAAGGGGCGCTGCTTCAGGTCGACCTTGGTGATGTGGTCTGCAATCATCTTGGTGCCCACATGCTCGGCCTGGAGGCGCATCTGCTCCATGAGCCAGGGCCCCTGGATGACATCGGCGAAGCCGGGATAGTTCTCCACATCGGTAGTGATCATGAGCTGCCCGCCGGGCTGGAAGCCCGAGATCATAACGGGCTCAAGCAGCGCGCGTGCCGCATAGATCGCCGCCGTGTAACCTGCAGGGCCCGAGCCGATGATGATGAGCTTGGCGTGAGATTGGGCCATCAGGGAAACTCCAGAGAAAAAGCCACATCCGGAAGGCCGAGCGAGCGGCGGTGAAGGCTGAAGCCCCGGACGATGGCAGCAGCAATCTTGAGAGTGGAATTTAATGGTTCGTAGGCCTGTCCTACAAGACGCCCCTCGAACGGATGCACAATTCCATGCGCTTTCAGGCTCGCCATGTAAACATCGAGCTTGGGGTGGCCCCCGGAAGGCTCGAAGACCAGGACAGGTCGCCCGGTCACCGCAGCTTCGCCGATCATGTTAAAGGAATCGGCGGTGGCGACGATGAAATCGGCAAGAGCGAGCAGGGCCACATAAGGGTTCTCGCCCGTGCCGTCCCAAAAGAAGGCGCGATGCCGGGCAGACAGATCGATCAGGGCGTCCCGCAAGGCCTGAGGCGTGCGGCGGGAGGCCGTCATCATCAACCCGGCTCCCGTTTCCGCAAGCACCGTCAGGTGTGTGACGAGCCGCGCGATGTCGTGATCGGTGAATCGATGATGGCGGCTGTCTCCTCCGACTAGTACCGCTACCCGGGGAT
This sequence comes from Microvirga sp. ACRRW, assembly GCF_022346925.1. Taxonomy (GTDB): domain Bacteria; phylum Pseudomonadota; class Alphaproteobacteria; order Rhizobiales; family Beijerinckiaceae; genus Microvirga. The sequence goes on along the minus strand of NZ_JAKRNJ010000001.1, from coordinate 573,145 downwards.
GGGGCAGGGAGGCGAGGCGGGGATCGGGATGGTTACGCGCCGCCTCGATCCGATTAGCCGAAACCCGGTGCGGCGGGGTGAGCGTCGTCAGTACATTCGGGCCGCGTAAGCGGTCATAGTCCGGCGACCAGATGAAATCGGCGGTGTTCGGGCCAGTGCGTGGATCCTTGAGGAAAACCGTAAAGGTCCGCCCGCCCGAGGCACGCTTGACGAAGCGCAGATACGGCACGGCTCTGCGGCCGGAGGCGATGAGCAGGTCGGGATAGGGCGGGGTGATGGGGCTACTCGGTGCGCCAGACCTCTCTCGCGGATCGATGGGCCCCCAGGGCATGACCCAGGTAAAGGGCGCGCGCGGTTCGACCCGGCGGATCTGGGGCGCAACTCCCAATGCTTCGGCCACGCTTAAGGCCTGAAGCTCGTCCCCGGCTTTGCCATCGCTCAGAACCCAGGTGATAAGGTCGGCAGTGTCGCGCAACATTCGATCAATGAGCTTGTGGAGTTCATATGGTTCGTTGCGACTTAATCGCCCGTCCCGCTTGTGCTGACCCTTTACACGGTCTACTCAGCCAAGACGAGTTTTTTGACTGAAGTGCAGCATGACCCGCGCCACGAAGAGTTGGGCATGCGCATTACTGGAGTGACCGTGCGCGGACGCCTCGATTCTATTGACTGGGCCATTCTGAAAGAACTGCAAGCCGACGGCAGCATCACCAACGTGGAGCTGGCCCGCCGTGTCGGCCTGTCGGCCCCACCCTGTCTGCGCCGGGTGCGTGCCCTCGAGAGCGCTGGCATCATCAAGGCCTATCGCGCCATTCTCGACCCCAAGGGCTTGGGCTTCGAGATCGTGTGCTTCGCCATGGTGCAGCTCGACATTCAGGGCAAAAAGGAGCTTCAGGAGTTCCAGCAGCGGGTTACGGACTGGTCCATGGTCCGCGAATGCTGGACCCTGTCGGGCGATATCGACTTCATCCTGAAATGCGTAGCCCCGAATCTTGCCTCTTTCCAGGGGCTCGTCTCCGAGCTCACGTCGCTGCCCAACGTCCGCAACGTCCGCACCGCCCTGACTCTCGACCTGATCAAGGACGAGCCGCTGGTGCCGATCGAGGATGTGGCGGAAGTAGCGGAATAAGTCGCGATCAGAGCCGGCGCCGCAGCCAGCGCACGTAATGCTGGGCGAGGGCGACCGCGCGGCCCGGCTCGTCCGGCTCGGTGCTTCTCCGCGCCACGTCGAGCACCGCATGCTGCGGATGGCGGGCGAGGATTTCGCCCTTGGGACCGAGCGCCAAGGCTTCTCCATCCATGCCGTCGGACCCGCTGCCACCGCCTCCAAGATCACGCCATGAGCCACCATCAGTGAAAGGCGTCATGTAGATGTCCGTGATCACAAGCATGAAACGCGGGCCGCGCCGGTCGATCCGATCGGCAAAGGAACGGTAAAGCTCGTCGAGGGCCGCCTGTCCGACGAGATCAGCGAAAGGTCCCAGGCCCTTGGCCTTGAGAGGCCTTATATCGACGGAAAATGAAGAGAAGGCCTGAGGAAAGGTTTGCGCCCAAGCTGGAGCATGCGCCAGCAAACCCGCACCGGCAAAGCCGGAGCAGGCGAGACCCATGATAAAGGATCGGCGGGACAAGGGGAGCATGGTGTGATCTCTCATCATCTGCCCCCTTGCCGTTTTAAGCCCGGAACTGGACGCCGACGACTTCGTAGGATTTACCGCCGCCGGGGGTCGAGACTTCGACCGTGTCGCCGATGGTCTTGCCCATAAGGGCGCGGGCGATGGGGGAGGCGACGGAGACCCGTCCGGAGCGGACATCGGCCTCGGGCTCACCTACGATCTGGTAGGTTTTCTCTTCCTCGGTGTCCTCGTCCACCAGCTTCACGGTCGCGCCGAACTTGATCCGTTCGCCCGAGAGCTTGGCGATATCGATGACTTCCGCACGGGAAATCAGGCTTTCCAGCTCAAGGACGCGGCCCTCGTTGAGGGACTGAGCTTCCTTGGCGGCATGGTATTCGGCGTTTTCCGACAAGTCGCCAAGCGCACGCGCTTCGGCAATGGCCTGGATGATCCGGGGGCGTTCAACCTGTTGACGGTGCTTGAGTTCTTCCTCGAGCGCCGCAAAACCCTTGATCGTCAGAGGGACCTTGTCCATCGTTTGTCTCGTCCAAAAAGAGGTACGAGGCCGCTGTTTCCAGCGCCCTCGCATGTCAGCGAAAACTTATCAAAAGCTTCGCAGTTCCAATGTGGAGGCAGAATGCCTCAGGCAAAATAGTCCTGAAGCGCCCTGACCTCGAGATCGCCGCCTAGATAGGCCTTGATGCCCTCGGCTGCAGCAATCGCTCCTGCAAGAGTGGTGTAGTAAGGTATCTTATGCAAGAGGGCAGCCTGCCGAAGGCTGCGAGAATCTGACAAAGCACCCGCCCCTTCGGTGGTATTGAAGACCAGCTGGATGTCCCCGTTCTTGATGGCGTCCACCACGTGCGGGCGGCCTTCCAGCACCTTGTTGATCCGAGCCGCCTTCACACCTTTCTCCACCAGGAATTTCTGGGTGCCTGCCGTGGCGACGATGTTGAAGCCCAGTTCCTCCAGCATTTTCACGGTCGGCAGGATGCGCTCCTTGTCCGAGTCGCGCACTGAGACGAAGAGGGTGCCGGTTCTCGGAACCTGGCTGCCCGCGCCGAGCTGGCTCTTGGCGAAGGCCACGCCGAAGCCCCGGTCGAGGCCGATGACCTCGCCCGTGGAGCGCATTTCGGGCCCAAGCAGCACGTCCACGCCCGGAAAGCGGGCGAAGGGGAACACCGCTTCCTTGACGCCGATATGCGGCAGCTCCTTCGGAGTGAGGCCGAATTTCGCGAGAGATTCGCCTGCCATGATGCGGGCCGCAATCTTGGCGATAGGCTCGCCGATGACCTTGGCCACGAAGGGCACCGTGCGCGAGGCGCGCGGGTTCACTTCGAGAACATAGATCGTGCCGTCCTTAATGGCGTATTGCACGTTCATCAGGCCGCCCACGTCGAGAGCGAGCGCCATCGCCTTCGTCTGGCGCTCCAGCTCTGCGAGGATCTCTTCCGAGAGTGAACGCGGCGGGAGCGAGCAGGCGGAATCGCCCGAGTGGATGCCCGCTTCCTCGATATGCTCCATGATACCCGCGATGAAGGTATCCTTGCCGTCGCAGAGGCAGTCCACGTCCACTTCGATGGCGTCCGAGAGATAGCGGTCGAAAAGCAGCGGGTTCTTGCCAAGAACAGTGTTGATCTGGCCAGTCTTGTCGTTGGGGTAGCGGGCTTTGATGTCGGACGGGATCAGGCTCGGTAGGGTGCCGAGCAGGTAATCCTCGAACTGCGTCTCGTCGCGGATAATCGCCATGGCACGGCCGCCGAGAACGTAGCTCGGACGCACCACGAAGGGCAGGCCGAGATCGGCGGCGATCAGGCGCGCCTGCTCCACCGAATAGGCGATGCCGTTCTTCGGCTGCTTCAGGTGCAGCTTGTCGAGGAGGCGCTTGAACCGGTCGCGATCCTCCGCGAGGTCGATGGCATCCGGCGAGGTGCCAAGGATCTGCACGTTGGCTTCTTCCAGGGCGCGGGCGAGCTTCAGCGGCGTCTGGCCGCCGAACTGTACGATCACGCCATGGAGCGTGCCCTTGGAGCGTTCGGTCTCGATGATCTCCAGCACGTCTTCCTGCGTCAGCGGCTCGAAATAGAGCCGGTCGGAGGTGTCGTAATCGGTCGAGACCGTCTCCGGGTTGCAGTTGATCATGATGGTCTCATAGCCCGCGTCTTTGAGCGCGAAGCAGGCATGACAGCAGCAATAATCGAACTCGATGCCTTGGCCGATCCGGTTCGGGCCGCCGCCGAGAATGATGACCTTCTTGGCGTCCGACGGATTGGCTTCATCCGCGGGCTTGCCTGCGAACGGCGCGGTGTAGGTCGAATACATGTAGGCGGTAGGCGAGGCGAACTCCGCCGCGCAGGTATCGATGCGCTTGAACACGGGGCGCACGTCGAGAGCGCGGCGCGCCTCGCGCACTTCCGCTTCCGTCTTGTGAGTAAGCACAGCAAGGCGCGCATCGGAGAAACCGAGCGCCTTGATCTGGCGGAATGCGCCCGGCGTCTTCGGTAGGCCGTTCGCTTTCACCTTGGCTTCCATGTCGACGATGTCCTGGAGCTGCTCCAGGAACCACGGATCGATCTTGCAGGATGCATGGACTTCGTCATGGCTGATGCCGAGGCGCAGTGCCTGTGCGACCTTCAGGATGCGGTCCGGAGTCGGCGTGCCGATGGCGGCCTTGATGGCGTTGCGGTCGTCGCCTTTGCCGAGACCTTCGATCTCGATCTCGTCGAGGCCGGTCAATCCCGTCTCCAACGAGCGAAGCGCCTTCTGCAGCGATTCCGGGAAGGAACGGCCAATCGCCATCGCCTCGCCCACGGACTTCATCGCCGTGGTGAGCGTCGGCTCGGCGCCGGGGAATTTTTCGAAGGCGAAGCGTGGAATCTTCGTGACGACGTAGTCGATGGTGGGCTCGAACGAAGCAGGTGTCGCGCCGCCGGTGATGTCGTTGGCGATCTCGTCGAGCGTATAGCCGACGGCGAGCTTCGCCGCGACCTTCGCAATCGGGAAGCCCGTGGCTTTGGATGCGAGCGCGGAGGAACGCGACACGCGCGGATTCATCTCGATCACGATCATGCGTCCGTTCTCCGGGTTGATCGCGAACTGCACGTTCGAGCCGCCGGTCTCGACGCCGATCTCGCGCAGCACCGCCAGCGAGGCGTCGCGCATGATCTGGTATTCCTTGTCGGTGAGCGTGAGCGCCGGCGCGACGGTGATCGAGTCGCCTGTATGTACGCCCATCGGATCGAAGTTCTCGATGGAGCAGATGATGATGCAATTGTCCGCCTTGTCGCGGACGACTTCCATCTCGTACTCCTTCCAGCCGAGCACGCTCTCCTCGATCAGCACCTCGTTGGTGGGCGACGCGTCGAGACCGCGCTCCACGATGTCGAGGAACTCCTCGCGGTTATAGGCGATGCCGCCGCCGGTGCCGCCCATGGTGAAGGACGGACGAAGAATGGCGGGCAGGCCGACTTCGGCGAGCGCGAGCAGAGCCTCGCCCATGGCGTGCTCCTGGTAGCGCTTGCGGCGGTCGTTCTCGCCTGCATCCCACTTCAGCTTGTAGGCGGCGATCATTCGCTTCTTGTCGCCGGGATGGATATCGAGAGCTTCCATCCGGACAAGTTCGGCGAGGTAGGCGTCGCGGTCGGCCTTCTTGAGGGCGGAGGCATTGGCGAGGCGCGACTTCGGCGTGTCGAGGCCAATCTTGGTCATTGCCTCGCGGAAGAGATGGCGGTCTTCCGCCTTGTCGATGGCATCCGCCGTCGCGCCGATCATCTCGACGTTGAATTTCTCGAGCACGCCCATTTTCTTAAGCGAGAGGGCGCAGTTCAGAGCAGTCTGGCCACCCATGGTGGGCAGGATGGCGTCCGGGCGCTCCTTCTCGATGATCTTGGCGACGATCTCAGGCGTGATCGGTTCCACATAGGTGGCGTCCGCGAGATCGGGATCGGTCATGATCGTCGCGGGGTTCGAATTCACCAGGACGACTCGGTAGCCTTCCTCCTTCAGGGCTTTGACGGCTTGCGTGCCCGAATAATCGAACTCACAGGCCTGACCGATGATGATCGGTCCTGCACCGATGATGAGAATGGAGGAAATGTCTGTCCGCTTCGGCATAGGGCCACCCAGGCGTGTCCAGCCGCGCGGCCGCTCATTGCGGCGCTTCTCGCGCAGCCGGGATGTGTCAGATTGAAGGTTGAGAGAGGCTCTTACACGGTGCTGTCACAAATTCAAAGGCCTGAAGCCATGATTTGGTGGCAAGTCTCCCATAGGGCATGATCGCCGAGTCGAGAGGGACTGAGGAGTGTGAGGATGGCAGACGACCCGCGCTGGGCCGTGATTACCGGGGCATCGAGTGGAATCGGGGCAGAATTGGCCCGAGTTCTCGCTTCAAAGGGCTATTTTCTCGTCCTGGTGGCCCGGCGGCATGAGCGTCTGGAGGCCCTGGCTGGGGAAATCCAGTCGGTTCACAAGATCGAGGTGGAAACAATGGCCCTGGACCTGGAGGACAGGGAGGCTCCTCAGGATCTGGTCGAGATGCTCCGCGACCGGGGCATTCGGGTCCATACTCTTGTGAACAACGCCGGCTTCGGCCTGAGAGGAAACTTCGCAACGCTGCCTGTCGAGCGGCAGATGGCCATGATCGACCTCAATGTGAGGGCGCTTACTGCCCTTTCCCGCCTCATGCTCCCCGGCATGCTGGAGCGGGGGCGGGGCGGCATCCTGAATGTCGCTTCCACGGCCGCCTTTCAGGCCGGGCCCTACATGGCGGTCTATTACGCCACCAAGGCTTACGTGCTCTCTCTGTCGGAAGCCCTGCACGAGGAAGCGAAATCCCGGGGCGTGACGGTGACGGCTCTCTGTCCGGGCTCGACCGAGAGCGAATTCTCGGCGACGGCCGACGTGGAATATTCCAGAACCCTCAGGCCCACCCTCATGACGGCCGCAGAGGTGGCGCGGATCGGTGTCGAGGGCTACGAGGCCGGCAAGGCCATTGTGATCCCGGGGGGCGGCAACTGGCTCGGAACCCTCGGGTCCAAGTTCCTGCCGCGGGTGATAGTTCGCAGACTTGCCGGTCGGCTTCAGAGGGGCGAGGTGACGGGCCCCCGAGAAGAGGCTAACGAGAGGGCGTGACCACGCTTTCGCCTTTCCAGCATTTGACCCGCCAATTCTCCGCCTTCTTCGGTGTAGGGCTCGCGGCGGCCGTGGTGCATTACGGCCTGCTCATCCTTCTCGTCGAAGGTGGAGGACTCCATCCTGTTCCCGCCACGCTTGCGGGCTATGTGGCGGGCGGATTGGTGTCCTATGGGCTCAACCGCAGGCATACTTACCGGAGCAACCGTCCGCACCGGGAAGCGACCTGGCGTTTCGCGGTGGTGGCCTTCATCGGGTTTCTGCTGACCTGGTTTCTCATGCACGCCTTCACGGTCTGGCTCGGCGGACCTTATCTGCCGTCACAGGTCGTGGCGACAGGGGTTGTCATGCTGTGGAGCTTCATGGCGCATAAGATCTGGACATTTGCATAAGGAAGCGGCGCTGGGTGCCGTCTGCAGAGCGTTCCAGAATTTCACTGCAAGCCTGACTTGCATCCCTGTGGGTCGCCAGAATCTTTGTGCAATGCAATAAGCGCATTCACAGCTTCCCGAATTCCGAGGTTCTCGATGTCCGATCTGGCGATTGCAGAAGAAGCGCGCTCGGCTGCGGCCGACCAGGAGCAGGCTGCTCCCAAGTCGCGCCTTGCCGTGACGCTCATCGAGCTGGCGCTTGCCGTCGGCAGTTTCGGCATCGGCACAGGCGAGTTCGCCATCATGGGACTGCTGCCCAATCTCGCACAGGAATTCGCCATCACGACCCCGCAGGCAGGCTATGCCATCAGCGCCTATGCGCTCGGCGTTGTGGTGGGCGCTCCCATCATCGCCGTACTCGCGGCAAAGCTCTCGCGCCAGACGCTGCTTTTGATGCTCATGGCGATCTTCGCCATCGGCAACGCGGTGAGCGCGATTGCGCCGACCTTCGAATCCTTCGTGCTCGTGCGCTTTTTGACCGGCCTTCCCCACGGTGCTTATTTCGGCGTGGCGGCGCTGGTGGCGGCATCGCTCGTTGAACCTAACAAGCGTACGCAGGCTGTGGCTCGTGTCATGCTGGGCCTGACGGTGGCGACGCTCATCGGCACGCCCATCATGACGTTCTTCGGTCAAATTCTGAACTGGCGCATCCTCTTCGCCTCTGTCGGGGTCATGGGCGCGCTGACGGTTGCTCTGATCTGGCTGTTCCTGCCGAAAGACAAGGTAGAGGAGGGTGCGAGCCCCATGCGCGAGCTCGGCGCGTTCAAGCGCAAGCAAGTGTGGTTCACGCTTGCCATCGGCGCAGTCGGTTTCGGCGGTCTGTTCTCGGTGTTTTCCTACATCGCTTCGACGGCGACACAGGTCGCGGGCATGCCAGAAAGCGCCGTGCCGCTAATGATGGCGCTCTTCGGCTCCGGCATGATCGTCGGCAATCTCGTCGGTGCATGGTTCGCCGACAAGAACCTGATCGGCACCATTGCAGGCACCTTGGCCGGCAGCGCCGTGGTGATGACGCTGCTCTGGCTCACTGCCAGCAATCCTTATCTGTTGTCGCTCCTCGTTTTTCTTGTCGGCTGCAGCGTCGCGCTTGGACCGGCGCTTCAGATACGTTTGATGGACGTGGCTGCCGATGCGCAGACACTTGCCGCAGCCTCCAATCACTCCGCCTTCAACATTGCGAATGCGCTGGGTGCGTGGCTCGGCGGTCTTGCGATTTCCGCAGGCTATGGCTTCGAGTCGACGGGATGGGTCGGGGCTGTTCTCGCCGTTGCGGGTCTTGGCGTGCTGGCATGGTCGATTGCGAGCGAGAAACGCTCTCTTGCAACGGCTTAAGCGACCTGCCCGATAAAGGTCATGCGCGCCTGGTTGTGCCCGAAATTGCGAGGCGCGCGCGTTGGCGTGAAGCCGGCATCCTGAAGAATGTCGGCCATCTCGTCCTCGCTGTATTGCGCAAGGCCGATCTCCTCACGGATCTTGCGATAATCGGAGAATGCTGTTCGCGCGAGCCCCACGGCAGCCGACTTCAGGAAGCCGCCATGCCAAGCGAAGGACAGGAGCGCCTTCGCATCCGTGACCGGGCTCACATCCGGCGGGATAACGTCGGCAATGACGAGCTTGCCTCCGCTCTTCAACTTGGAACGCCAGAGCTTCAGAAGGCCACGCAATTCATCGAGCGAGAGATATTGCAGGAGTGAGTTCACCACGATGAGATCGAGCGATGCATCTGCAAGCCCGGACACTTCACCGGGGCTCAGAATCGCGATGCGTTCGTTGCCGCTGAACTTTGCTTGCAATCGTTCGCAGACCAGAGGCGCAGCATCGCTCAAATAGAGCTTCGCGCATTTGGCCGCGACCTGATCGGCAAACAGCGCTTCACCACACCCGTAATCGAGCACGATTGCATCGCGCGAGGGAATGTGACCGATGATGTCATTCGCCACGAGCTTGTAATGCAACAGCTTGTGCCGCTCGCCCGAGTAGATCGGCGTATCTTGGTTCCAGTATTCGCGCCAGTTCATCATGGGCATCAGTCATAGCTCAAGCTTGAGCATTCGTCATCTCGTTTGGGCTTTTCTTACATGCCCAGCAGCATCGCCGCGACGGCGCGGTCGATGGAGAGATAGAACATGGCGAAGGCAACAGCCGCTGCAATGCCGAACTCGATGGCTTGGTTCTTCAACAGGCGGAACTTGGCGAACAGGCTCTGGCCGAAGATGGAAATCAGCCACGCGGTCGTGAGAACGACGGGGAAAATGAAGAGATAGGACCAGGTGCTCTCGACGGTGCCCACATTGGCGGGGTCGAGAAGCGGGCGGATGTTGCGCACCCATGGTGCGTAGAACGCCGCATAAAGCGAGGTCAGCCAGGAGAGCGTGACCGCGATGCCGAGGTGGAAGGTGAAGAGGTTGTGCAAGCGGCTGAATTCGCCGGTATCGTGATCGAAATTCATCGGAGAAAGCCCCCAAATATTGGCCTGGAATCATTGATTTTTATGGTTAATCAATCGTTACCGTGATTTGGGGGAATGAGGCAATGCCCGCGTTTGTCGCGGCTGTTCGGCGTGTGAGCAAACGCACCTTGGCCAAAAGAAAACGTCGCCGCTCCACAAGAACGACGACGCTGTTCGAGAGTGTTTGAAGGACGTGCGCTTAAGCCTTCGCCTTGCCCTCATCCATCAGCTTCACGAAACGGTCGAAGAGGTAATGGCTGTCCTGCGGGCCCGGGGAGGCTTCCGGGTGGTACTGCACCGAGAAGGCCGGGCGGTCGGTGAGCGCGATGCCGCAATTCGAGCCGTCGAAGAGGGAGACGTGGGTCTCCACCGCGTTCTTCGGAAGCGTGGCCGGATCCACCGCGAAGCCGTGGTTCATGGAGGTGATTTCCACCTTGCCGGTAGTCTTGTCCTTCACCGGATGGTTCGCGCCGTGGTGGCCCTGGTGCATCTTCTGCGTCTTGGCGCCGACGGCCAGGCTCAGCATCTGGTGGCCGAGGCAGATGCCGAAGGTCGGGATCTTCTGCTCCAGCACCTTTTGGATCACCGGAACGGCATACTCGCCGGTCGCCGCCGGATCGCCGGGGCCGTTGGACAGGAACACGCCGTCGGGCTTCAGCGCCAGAACCTCGTCCGCCGTGGCGGTGGCGGGAACGACCGTGACCTTGCAGCCGGCGCGAGCGAGCAGGCGCAGGATGTTGCGCTTCACGCCGTAATCGATGGCGACCACGTGATGCTTCGAGGCGCCGTCTTGCTGGCCGTAACCTTCGCCGCGCTCCCAGGTGGTCTCGTTCCAGTCGAAGCGCTGGGTGCTGGTGACGAGGGGCACGAGGTCGAGGCCGTCCATGGAGGGGAGGGCGGCAGCCTTCGCCTTCAGCGCCGCGAGGTCGAACTCGCCCTTCGGGCTATGGGCGATGACCGCGTTGGGCATTCCCTTGTCGCGGATCAGCGCGGTGAGCGCGCGGGTGTCGATGCCGGTCAGGCCCACGATCTGGCGGGCTTTCAGCCAGGCGTCGAGATCGCGGGAGGCGCGCCAGTTGGAGGGCTCTGTGATGGTTGCGGCCAGAACCACGCCGCGCACGCCGGAGGACGAGGCGGCGTTCACGCTCTCGATGTCCTCGTCGTTGGTGCCCACATTGCCGATATGCGGGAAGGTGAAGGTGATGATCTGCCCGGCATAGGAAGGGTCCGTCAGGATCTCCTGATAGCCCGTCATCGCGGTGTTGAAGCAGACTTCGCCGGTGGCCTCGCCCTCGGCGCCGATGCCGAAGCCTTCCAGCACCGTGCCGTCCTGGAGCACGAGAACGGCCGTCGCGCGCGGCTCTTCCCAGCCACCCGAGAGAGGCCCGGTGGTGTCTTTGTCTTGCAGCATCGTCATGATCTCTTTAAGTCCGGGGCCAACAGGCCGTGCTTGAGCAGGCCCGTTCCGGGCCGACCGTGAACTGTCCTGCACGACTTAAGGGGCCGCTCGCGTCCCGTCAACGCTTGAAGCGCCTTAAATTGAAAGGAAATCCGATGCTGCGCGAACGATTCACCGCCGAGATGAAAGAGGCCATGAAGGCCGGCGACAAGGGCAAGCTTGGCGCGATCCGCCTGATTCAGGCCGCCCTCAAGGACAAGGACATCGAGGCCCGGGGCAACGGCAAGGAGCCGCTCTCCGACGAGGAGATCCTGGCTCTCCTCCAGAAAATGCTGAAGCAGCGCCAGGAATCGATCGCCATGTACGAGCAGGGCGGACGCCAGGAGCTGGCCGACCAGGAAAAGAACGAGGTCGCCGTCATTTCCTCCTACCTGCCCCAGCAGATGGACGAGGCCGCGACCAAGGCCGCGATTGAAGCCGCCATCGCCGAGACGGGTGCGGCCTCCATGAAGGACATGGGCAAGGTCGTGGCCGCGCTTCGCGCCAAGTATGTGGGCCAGATGGACTTCGCCAAGGCCAGCGGCCTCGTGAAGGACATGCTGCCGAAGGGCTGAGGCGGTCACACGCTCCCCTATCGCCCAACTCGCCATCCCGGGGCCGCGAAGCGGAACCCGGGATCGCCCCCAAGAATAGTGCTTTACCCTGCCAGCGATCCCGGACCTGCGCTGCGCTTCGTCCGGGATGACCGCGGGAGCCGCCGGTAGGTCTCTCACCGCCGTAGCATCGCCTTCGCAGTTCGCCGCTTCGTGCCCCAGTACTCCCGGTATTCCTGCATCTGCTTGCGCACGCCCTCCACGAAATTCCCGTGGTTCTCGAAATAGCAGGGAGGCCCAAAGCCGCCCTGGCAGAGGCCCTCGCGACGGCAGCGGTGCTTGCGGCAGGTGAGGGGAATCTGCAGCACGTCGGACAGGCGGCGCAGAGTGTCGTCGCAATCGGGAAATCCAGGGGGTGGGAGTTCGGCTCGGCTCATGAAAAGCTCCGGCAAATGTTCGCCTTGAAATGAATGGCTTGGAACTGTCTTGGGAAATGACGTGCGCCTTCGGGCTCCGGACTGAAACAGTCCGAAGCCTGAAAAGCTGATCGAGGGTGGCGCGACGTGCAGCCCGGCTCGATGATGTTTGTGTGTGAGAGCAGGACTGCATCTCGCGCACGGTTCTTTTAGGCGTACACCGCGTCTTTCAGCGATGGGCCTCCCGCCGACAGGCTTGCGAGGCCTGACACAGGACCGCCCCCAACCCCACACATGCGACGCCTCGCGAGCGCGCCCCTCATTGGGTCGGGACAACTCCAGATATAGCCAAGGTTAGGATCATTGTCAAGAACAAAACATGAACATTTCGTACTCTTTGTAACCTTCCCTGGCTCAGTTCCGCGGTCCTTGCTTTTGTTTCTGCTTCTGACCCGAAGCGGACGTTCAAGCGTGAACGAGCCACGTGTGCCGCCTATCGAACGGTTATCCGCATTAAAGCAGTCACTCAGACGGCTCATCAGGCTGGTGGTATCGGCGAGATGCGTTTTGGAAAGTCCACTTCTGCCGCCAAGTGAGACAGCTTGTCCGGGTTCTTGACGATGTAGATCGCGGCGATCCCGTCCTCGCGGATGTCGAGCGCGGTTGTCTGAAGCACGCCGCCTCCATCGAGGCTGACGTAGCCTGGCAGGCCGTCGATGGTGACGACACGAAGCAGCGTCGGCGGCACGGCATCCTTGCGCCGCTGCCCGGCAAAAAGGCGCAGGGCTCGCTCGACGCCCCGGATGACATTGCGGAAGGCATGGACCTTGCCGCCGCCATCGGTATGGATCTCGACATTCCTGGCCAGCAGCGCCGAAAGTGCCGCGACGTCCCCGTCGCGGGCCGCGGCGAAGAAGGCATGGGTTATCCGGTCTGCATCCGCAGGTTCGACGTCAAAGCGGGGACGTGCGGCCTGCACGTGCTTGCGGGCGCGCGCTGCGAGCTGACGAACCGCAGCCGGCTCTCGGTCGAGGGTGATGGCCACTTCGGTCAGCGGCACGTCGAAGATGTCATGGAGAAGGAAAGCAGCCCGCTCCAGAGGCGACAGACGCTCAAGGGCTAGCATCAACGTGACCGTGACGTCGTCGGCGACCGTCTCGTTCGGCTCCACGGAACCCACGAGAGGATCCGGCAGCCAGGGTCCGACGTATGTTTCCCGCCGCGCCCGTGCGGAGCGGCGTCGGTCGAGGCACAGGCGTGTGACGATGCGGGTTAGATAGGCGGGAGGGGAATCGATGCCGCCCTCCACCCCAACCCACCGCAGCCATGCGTCCTGCACGACATCTTCCGCCTCGGTGAGCGAGCCCGTCATCCGGTAGGCCAAGCGTGTCAGGCGCCTGCGCTCCGCCTCGAATTCGGTGCTCCGCCGATCGTCCATTGCTTCCATCCGTCCAGTTTCCTCGCCGATCATATCCGCTCTCCCGTCGCTTGAGCATCCTGAACTCGAGGATAAGACGATCGGACGTGCCCGGATGTGACATCGGCCGCTTCGAGTGGAAATGCAGAGTGGCATGTCACACCCCGGCCGCTTGGCCCGTCATGTCTTCGAACGTCAATCTCCGGCGTTCCGAACATAGGGATGTGTCATGAGCGAGAACAAACGGCTGGTCTGGAACGAGGTGGCGCCGCAGGGTGCGAAGGCCCTTTTCGGCATCCACCACTACATCACCACGGGCACCGACCTGCCCCACGAATTGATCCACCTTGTCTTCCTGCGTGTTTCGCAGATCAATGGCTGCGCGCACTGCATCGACCTGCATACCCGGGACCTCCTGGAAACGATGCCGATCGAGAAGGTCGCTCTCGTTCCGGTCTGGGCCGAGGTGCCCCACCTGTTTCCCGACAAGTACCGCGCCGCGCTCGCGTGGACGGAGGAAGTCACGCTCGTTAGCGAGACGCACGCCTCCGACGAGGCCTATGCGGCCGCAAGCGCGGCTTTCGCGCCCAAGGATCTCGTGGACCTCACGATCACGATTGCGGCCATGAACGCGTTCAACCGGCTGGGCGCGCCCTTTCGGCTCCCGGTCAAGGCCAGAGCCTGATCCGCTTCTTCGCATCGTCACGGAACGGCCCCGCCGCCGTTCCGTTTCCACCATTCAGGATCCAACCCATGGCTGTGAGCGTCGGGCTGCGAGACACTGTCCAAATCCTTCAGTCCACACCGCGTACCCGGCTACACAGACGGGACCAGCGTGCGCTGCGACGCATACACGAGCATCTGTTGAAGGTTGTTGCAACGGAGGATAGCGCCAAAAAAGAAGCGCCCGTGAGGGCGCTTGAGTTCCGGTCGTATCCGTGGGGGCAAAAACGGGCGGCCGGTACTGGAAATTCGATGTCCGCTGATTGCTTATGCGTCGGACGTTAATTCGTCTGAGCGCTCCAGGCGCTCTTGGAGGATTGCGAGCTGCTGAAGATATGGGAGGCGCCGCTCACGGTGGTTCTCCTGCAATTTCATCAGGGCGCGCGCATGATCCTTTGCATTCAACGCGGATAAGTTCAGCTGCTCGCGTTCACGCTCATAGGCGAAATCCAGGTTCGTGAGCGTCGTGAGGAGAGAGTGATAAAGGGGCTTGAGCGCCGGAGCTTGAGAGCGCGTGTCCGCCAGCTCCGTGCGCGATGTGTCGATCTCGAAAACAGACATTCGCATCCTCTGCTGTGTTGAATGATGCGATAAAGCCTGTAGAGCGCCGCGTCTGTCAGAGTGATGACAATTCTGTCTATCCAAAAGTAGTATTTGCTCTATTTCTCTCTAGGTAGAGCAAAAGCTCAGCTTTAATTTAAGCCATTGTGGATGGTACTGCTCCGCTTCGCTTGGTAAAGTGGAATCCCAAATCGCTGAAACGCTCCTGAATACTTCCGTAGCACTCGCAGGCTGCTTCTTCGATTCCCTGACGGTCGGCGATCACGATGATGCCACGCCGCTGCGTGATGAGACCGGCGGTCTGAAGCGTGCGCAGAATGATGCTCACGGTGGGGCGCTGCACGCCGAGCATCTCGGCCAGGAATTCGTGCGTCAGCGGCAGCTCGTCGCGTCCGACGCGGTCATGGGCCGTCAACAGCCAGCGGCAGCAGCGCGCTTCGACGCCGTGAACCGCATTGCAGGCCGTGAGCCTGAAGGTTTGCGACAGCAATCCCTCGATGTAGCGGAGAAACAGGAGGCGAAGGTTCGGGCGGGTGTCGAAGGCTTCGATGAGAATTTCCACCGGCAGCCGCGAGGCGGTTCCGGGCAATTGAACGAGATAACGGCCCAGCGCCGCCCGCGTGGTCAACGCGCTGGCAAATCCGACAACGCCTTCGCGTCCGAAAACGGCCATCTCGACCGTGCCGCCGTCGTTCAGGATCGTCACCAGGGAAATCATCGCGTCATGCGGAAAATACGCATGGTTCACGCTCTGGCCGGTCTCATAAAGGGATTGCCCGGGGGGTAATTCGACAAGCTCGAGTTTGGGTTCGAGGGCCGCGAAATCGTCGGGTTCCAACCCGGCAAGGAGCAAGTTCTCTCGATGGTCGATCATGATCAATCACCTCGGCACGAAGCCCCAGGCGAGAGCATGAATGCGATGTCGCTCCCATGGATGCTGCGCCTCTGGGGGCTTTTGCCGGGAGAACATCAGGCCGAAGACCTGGTTCCCTTCAGGGTGTGCGAAGTGGCATGCCGAATGGCGACAATCATCCCCAGGGTTTCCGGGGATGATATGGTTAAGCCGTTTCTATCTTTCCCTGGAGTCGGTTCTCGCTGGCGCGCTTGCATCGTATGAAAGCTACGGCTTGTCCCTATCCGTGATCCGTCGACAAGGATTTGAGTGAGCAGCGTTCATTTGGTCGATCCCGTCGTGGGCATTCCTGGCGAGATCGTGCCTCTCGGCAGCCGTGACTTGGCTGGGAGATAGGTCTTGTGACGATGCTTGCCGCCCTTGGGCGGCAAGCTGAAAGCTGTGACGCAGCCTTTAGATCAGGATGAAGTCCGAGGCGGTCAGGACTGGCTTGGTCGAAAGCAGCGCCAACTGGATGGCTGCGGCCCCGCCGGTTCCATCCTCATCGAAGGAGAGAACGCCTGTCGTGCTGTTGTAGAGCAGCGTGGCGACTTCATCGACCGGGCCGCCGTCGATCACCAGCGTGTATTCATCCTCGAGAGAAGAGAAATCGAAACCGCTCAGCACGATCTGGTCCGTGCCATGCACGAAGTCGGTGATGGTGTCGACGCCGGCATGCCCACGGGTCAGCACGAACTGATCTTCGCCCGCGCCTCCCGTCAGCGTGTCGGAGCCGCTGCCGCCATTCAGATTGTTGTTGGCGCTGGTGCCCTGGATGACATTGTTGAGCGCGTTGCCGACGCCTCTCGTGGCACTGCCCGTGAGCACGAGATTTTCCATATTGGCGCCGAGCGTCCAGCTGACTGAGGCATGGATCGTATCGGTTCCTTCCGATGCCAGCTCGGTGACGCGATCCGCGGTGCTGTTGACATAGTAAGTGTCGTCACCGCTGCCGCCCGCCATCGTGTCGTTGCCTGCGCCGCCATCGAGCGTGTCGTTGCCGGCTTCTCCCCGAAGGTTATTTGCCAAGGCATTGCCGACAATCTTGTTGTCGAGCGCGTTGCCGGTGCCCGAGATTGCGGAGCCTTGGAGTTGAAGCTCTTCGATTGCGGTCAACAGGGTATAATTCGCATGAGAAATGACGGTGTCGTACCCGCCACTGAACCACGAATCCTCATACGCCTCGTCGAGTTCATTGTCGACATAGTAAGTGTCGTTGCCCATGCCCCCGGACATCGTGTCCACGCCTGAACCGCCAATCAGGACGTGGTCCACATATGCGTATACGACCGCTACCAGATAATCGTCGCCGGCAGCTCCATCCAACGTGCCGGAGCCGTCCGGGTGATATACCTGGATTATATTGTTCTCGTCATTGCCTTTGGCGACGAAGCCCGAGGGTGGAGAGTACAATTCGAGATTTTCGACATGATCACTCAACGTGATGCTTCTGCCGTAAGCCTGGACGGTATCGATGCCTTCGCCCGCATTCTCGATAATGATATGGTCCAAGTCGCTGACGTAATAAAAGTCATCGCCGCTGCCGCCGACCAGCGTATTATCTGAGCTGAACAGGATGATGCTATCATCGCCTGAGCCGCCGACGTAGAGCGAGTGACCGCTGCCGCCCCTGATCGTATCGTTGCCTGAGCCGCCGATATAGACCGAGTAGGAACCATTGCCCTCAATGAGATCATTGCCTGCGCCGCCATCGAGCGTCGTGTAATCGCCATCCGTGGACATTGCATT
Source organism: Microvirga sp. ACRRW (assembly GCF_022346925.1). Classification (GTDB taxonomy): domain Bacteria; phylum Pseudomonadota; class Alphaproteobacteria; order Rhizobiales; family Beijerinckiaceae; genus Microvirga. Next base: position 555,769 of record NZ_JAKRNJ010000001.1, on the reverse strand, counting down.
GAGCAGATGGTTATCAAGATCGTTGCCGGTGCCCGCTAAGCCAGGCCCTCTTAACACAAGACTCTCGATATGATCGCCTAACGTGTAGCTTATCGTTGTGACGATGGTGTCATAGCCCTCGTCGGCGTTCTCGATCACCACATCGTCGAGGTTGACGAAGTAATAAGTATCATTGCCCGCGCCTCCGATCAGCGTATCGGCCCCTGCACCGCCGTTCAACCAGTTCCACTCCGCATTGCCGATGATCAGGTTGTCGAGGTCGTTGCCGCGTCCGATGATGGCGGAACCTGTCAGGGTAAGGTTTTCGATATTGTCGGCGAGATTATACTCCTCGCCAGAAGAGAAAACCGTATCGATACCCCCGCCTGCATTCTCCAGGACGAAGTCGTTGATGTCATCGACGTAGTAAACATCGTTCCCTATGCCGCCGACCATCGTATCGATGCCGATTCCACCGTCGAGGGTGTCGTCACCGGCATCGCCGAGCAGGGTGTTGTCGAGAGCGTTGCCGATGATTTGGTTGTCGAGCGTATTGCCGCGTCCGATAAAGGCGGAGCCGCCTGTCAGCGTGAGGTTCTCGACATTGTTGCCCAGAGTGTAGCTCACTGATGCAATGACGTGATCGATTCCCTGACCAGGATTTTCGCCCACGACGTCACCGACATTATCCACGATGTAGGTGTCATTCCCTTTGGAGCCGACCATCGTGTCGGCACCGCCTGCGCCGTCGATGGTATCATCGCCATCGCCGCCGACGAGCCATTCGCCATCTGCGGTCCCGACGACGACCGAGCCCGCGAAGGAGAAATGCGTTGTCAGCCATGGAGCGGGAGACTGCCAGGACGGGGAGAGAGCATTCCAGTTGTAGAATCGGGTTTGTGCTCTCGATTCAATGACAGAAACGTCATCCAGGACATTGGCTGACAGAGCGTCGGTGATGGCCGGCGTGATCTCGTTCGGCATGCATTTTCCTTTATCGCGGCACCGGTTTTCATAGGCGCTCTTTTACAACCGGAGCTGGATCATATCCTTCAGTGCGCCTATAGGTTGTAATGAAACAACGTATAGTTTTATTGTCAAGCACAAACGAAGAACAAGCATCTTTCCGAGCTTTGACTTCAGCCCCGCTTAGAGACCTCACGTCACCGACAAAGCAGGGCTGACAAAAAGAAAAAGCGCCCGTGAGGGCGCTTGAAATGATGCAGGCTCCTGAGGCTCTCGATCGCGGCACGGAAAAGCCGAGGTTCTCGTGCATTCACGCGCTCCGAATGCCAGCCTCCGACAAACGGCCCCTGAACGGTATCGGAGAGTCGAGAAGGAGCCTGGAGCGCCGTTGGGGACGCTCCAGGCAGAGGCGTCAGTTGTTCGGCGGCAGGATCACGGTATCGACGACGTGGATAACGCCGTTCGACGCCGCGATGTCTGTCTTCGTCACATTGGCGTCGTTGATCATGACGCCCGAGCCTTTCGCGCTGACCTTCAGCGCCTTGCCGTTCACCGTCTTTGCCTGCTGGAGCTTGACGACGTCGGCCGCCGTCACCTTTCCCGGGACGACGTGGTAGGTGAGGATGGCGGTGAGCTTGTCCTTGTTTTCCGGCTTCAGAAGGTTCTCGACCGTTCCGGCGGGCAGCTTGGCGAAGGCGGCATCCGTGGGGGCGAAGACCGTAAAGGGTCCGGAGCCTTTGAGGGTGGAGACGAGACCCGCTTGTGTCAGCGCGGCCGCAAGGGTCTTGAACTGGCCGGCGGACACGGCCGTATCGACGATATCGGCTGCACGGGCGCTTGAGCCCCCGGCGACGATTCCAAGAGCCGCAACCGTTGCGATCGCCAGATTCCTGATTTCGAATTTCATCGTTCATGCTCCTTGCACAGGTGGCTCGGTCGCTCCTCGGCGACCGGGGAGAGCCATTTTTGCTGGCCTCTGACTATTTCTTATGGTGCAAATTGATTTTCTCAATACTCAAATTATCGTGACATGAACATTGATTTTCTTTAGAGTAAAAAAGACATGACCTAAATTCATTCAGGTGAAAACGGAGGCGCTGGATGCTGTCGGAGACGCTGGCTGACGGGTTGGGGCAATACGAGATCGGCACCAAGATTCGCGTGCTGCGCCAGGCGAAGAAGCTCGGCCTCGTGCAGCTCGGGGGCCATACGGGTCTCTCTCCGGCCATGCTGTCCAAGATCGAGCGCGGGCAGCTCATTCCGACCCTGCCGACCCTGCTGCGCATCGCCATGGTCTTCGGGGTCGGGCTCGACCATTTCTTTGCGGAGGCGCCTGACCGGCCCAAGGTCGCGGTGGTGCGCAAGGCTGAGCGGTTGCGCCTGCCGGACAGGCAGCGGAACGACATGCCGTCCTACTTCTTCGAGAGCCTCGACTTCCCCGTCACCGACCGCAAGATGCAGGCCTATTATGCGGAGTTTCCCGCTTCATCGAACGAGTCGCAGCCGCATCAGCACGATGGCGCGGAGCTGGTTTACGTCATCAAGGGACGGCTTGCTCTCAGCATCGCCGGCAGCGACTTCGTCCTCGACGAGGGCGATGCGATCTATTTCGATTCCGGCGCACCGCACAGCTACCGGTGCGACGAACCCGACTCCTGCTCAGCCATCGTCGTAACAGTGCCATAAGGGGAGCGCGGGAACTGTCCCTGTGAATAATGGGCAAAGAATAGCTTGGCTTCGGCGTTTTTAACCTCATCTCCGCCGCCCTAGTTTATGGAGCAGGTTTGGAGTTCGCTTAACCTTGCGCTACCCGCCCCAGATCCTCGAAGAGATCCGCGCCCGGCTGCCGGTTTCGGCTGTCGTGGGAAAGCGCGTTCGCCTGAAGAAGGCAGGGCGGGAGTGGAAGGGACTGTCGCCGTTCAATGCGGAGAAGACGCCGAGCTTCTATGTGAACGACCAGAAGCAGTTCTACCATTGCTTCTCCTCCGGCAAGCACGGCGACATCTTCACCTTCGTCATGGAGACGGAAGGGCTTTCGTTCCCCGAAGCGGTCGAGCGGCTGGCGGCGGAGGCGGGAGTGCCGCTGCCCAAGCTCACGCCGGAGGATCGGGCCGAGGAGGTCAAGCGCAAGACGCTTTATGACGCCATGGAACTGGCCGCAGCGTTCTTCGAGGCTTCGCTTCAGGGCCGCCACGGCATGAAGGCGCGCGATTATCTCGCCGGGCGCTCGTTGAGCCCCGACACGCAGAAGCGCTTTCGCATCGGCTATGCGCCGCCGGAGCGGTTCGCGTTGCGCGATCATCTGGCCGAGAAGGGCATCTCCATCGAGATGATGGTGGAGGCGGGCCTGCTGATCTCAGCCGAGGACGTGAAGGTTCCTTACGACCGCTTCCGCGACCGGGTGATGTTCCCGATCTGCGATGTGCGTGGCCGCGTGATCGCCTTCGGCGGACGCGCCATGGCCGCCGATGTGCCTGCGAAATACCTGAACTCGCCGGATACGCCGCTCTTCAACAAGGGACGGCTTCTCTACAACTACCACCTCGCCCGCCAGCCCGCGCACGACAAGGGCACGGTGATCGCGGTCGAAGGCTATGTGGACGTGATCTCGCTCTCCGTCGCGGGCTTTCCCAATGCGGTCGCCCCGCTCGGAACGGCGCTGACCGAGGACCAGCTTACGCTTCTCTGGCGTCTCTCCGAAGACCCGATCCTGTGCTTCGACGGCGACAAGGCGGGCCAGCGCGCTGCTTATCGCGCCCTCGACACGGCCTTGCCGAACCTGAGCCCCGGCAAATCCTTGCGCTTCGCCCTTCTGCCCGAGGGGCAGGATCCGGACGACTTGGCCCGCTCGGGCGGGCGGAGCGCCATCGAGCGGGTTCTCGCCACGGCCAAGCCCCTGGTGGACATTCTCTGGGCGCGGGAGACCGAGGCCGGTCCCCTCGATACGCCTGAGCAGAGAGCGTCACTGGAGCGGCGCTTGCGCGAATCACTTGCACTGATTCGCGACGAAACCCTCAAACGGTACTACCGGGAGGAGGTCGAAAGCCGGATTGCGGCCCTCAATCCGAATTCCCGTGCGAACCGTTTCAACCGCCAGGGCGGGGGAGGGCGGCGCGATTTCAGAGGGCCTGCCCCAACGACACCGAGCGCCCGTCTCAGCGTGTCGCCGCTCTTGGCGAGGAGCCCACTCTTCACGGGCGGCACGGCGGAAAGCCCCCGCGAGGCGATGATCCTCTGCACCTTCCTGATCCATCCGGAGCTCATTCAAAATCACGCAGAAACCCTTGCGGATCTTGAACTTGAGGGACGCAGCGCCCAGATGATGCGCAGTCTCCTGCTGGATGGCGCCGCCAGCGGCGAACCCGCCGATCCTACCGTAATGCAGGCCCGCTTAGAGCGGGCCGGGCTGGCCCAGGCAGCCGACAGGCTCACCGCCATGGTGCGCCCCGGCGACCGTTGGATGCTCGATCCGCATGCGGATCCGTTGCGGCTAGAGGACGCATTGAGGCAAGCCATCACCTTGCATCGCCGTGCGCGCACGTTACATAGCGAACTTCGAGCCGCGGAGCGCGCACTTGCCGAAGAGGACAACGAGGCCAATCTCGCCTGGCTGCGAGAGGTCCAAAACCAACTGTCCTCCGTTGAGGGTGCCGAGGCCGACATGGACAAGAACGGGTCCGCTGGGGGAGCCGGTTTCTAGGGATTTAGCCCACTGCAGGGCAGGAGATGGTTAACGGTTAGTCAATTGACTTGCTGTTTATTGGTCAGGGATTTTCGGGTGGCCAGGCTCACAAGCCTTGCTGCCCATTCGCGCATCGTGGGTTCCGCTGGGGGGACACATGGGGCGCCGGAGTAAGGCAAAGCATGGCGACGAAGGCGACCGAACGGGACGAAGGCGAGACGACGGCTCCGGAGCAAACGAGCGACGGGCCCCTGCTCGACCTGAGCGATGCCGCCGTTAAACGGATGATCAAGCTCGCGAAGAAGCGCGGGTATGTGACCTATGACGAGCTGAACGAGGTTCTGCCTCCGGAGGAGTTCTCCTCGGAGCAGATCGAGGACGTGCTCGGCCAGCTCTCGGAAATGGGCATCAACGTCGTCGAGTCGGAAGAGACGGAAGAGGGCGAGAAGGCCGAGGCCGAGGAAGATGAGGCCGAGGGTGGCGATCTCGTCGAGGCCTCGCAGACCCGCGCCGTCGCGGTCCGTGAGACGACGACCAAGGAGCCGACCGATCGCACGGACGACCCGGTACGCATGTATCTGCGCGAGATGGGCTCGGTCGAGCTTCTGTCGCGCGAGGGCGAAATCGCCATCGCCAAGCGCATCGAGGCCGGCCGCGAGGCCATGATCGCGGGCCTCTGCGAAAGCCCGCTGACCTTCCAGGCCATCATCATCTGGCGCGACGAGCTCGTCGACGCCCGGGTGCTGCTGCGCGACATCATCGATCTCGAGGCGACTTACGCCGGCCCCGACGGCAAGGGCGCGCCCAAGGTCGATGCGCTCGGCGAGGGTGAAGCCGAGGAAGAGCCTGCCGCCGAGGGCGAAGAGGGAATGACCCCGCCGGAAGGCGAGATGGACGACGACGACCTTGAGAACAACGTGTCGCTCTCGGCTATGGAAGCCGAGCTGAAGCCGCGCGTTCTCGAGACCTTCGACTCCATCGCCGACAACTACAAGAAGCTGCGCCGCCTGCAGGTCGAGCATGTGGAACAGCGCATGCAGAACAAGCAGCTGACCCCGGCCCAGGAGCGCAAGTACCGCGAGCTGAAGTCGGACATCGTGGCTTCCGTGAAGTCGCTGTCGCTCAACAACAACCGCATCGAAGCGCTCGTCGAGCAGCTCTACGACATCAACAAGCGCCTCATCTCGCATGAGGGCCGCCTGATGCGCCTGGCCGAAAGCCACGGCGTCGCGCGCGAGGAATTCCTCAAGCATTACCAGGGCTGGGAGCTTGACCCGAAATGGGTGCTGCGCGTCTCCAAGCTCGGCGGCAAGGGCTGGAAAGACTTCGTCGCCAAGGCGAAGGACGGCATCCACGACCTGCGCGAGAACATCCACAATCTGGCGAGCGAGACGGGCCTGGAGATCCAGGAATTCCGCCGCATCGTCATGATGGTGCAGAAGGGCGAGCGCGAAGCACGCCAGGCGAAGAAGGAAATGATCGAGGCGAACCTGCGCCTCGTGATCTCGATTGCCAAGAAGTACACGAACCGCGGCCTTCAGTTCCTGGACCTGATCCAGGAGGGCAATATCGGCCTCATGAAGGCGGTCGATAAGTTCGAGTACCGCCGCGGCTACAAGTTCTCGACCTACGCCACGTGGTGGATCAGGCAGGCGATCACGCGTTCCATTGCGGATCAGGCCCGCACGATCCGTATTCCGGTGCACATGATCGAGACGATCAACAAGATCGTCCGCACCTCGCGCCAGATGCTGCACGAGATCGGCCGCGAGCCGACCCCGGAAGAGCTGGCCGAGAAGCTTGCCATGCCACTGGAAAAGGTGCGCAAGGTTCTGAAGATCGCGAAGGAGCCGATCTCTCTCGAAACGCCTATCGGCGACGAGGAGGATTCACACCTCGGCGACTTCATCGAGGACAAGAACGCGATCCTGCCCATCGACGCGGCGATCCAGTCGAACCTGCGCGAGACCACCACCCGCGTTCTCGCCTCGCTCACGCCGCGTGAAGAGCGCGTGCTGCGCATGCGCTTCGGCATCGGCATGAACACCGACCACACCCTCGAAGAGGTCGGCCAGCAGTTCTCGGTGACCCGCGAGCGTATCCGCCAGATCGAAGCGAAGGCCCTGCGCAAGCTGAAGCATCCGTCACGGAGCCGGAAGCTGCGGAGCTTCCTGGACAACTAAGCGAATTCAAAAGGCGGGCTCTCAGGCCCGCCTTTTTCGTTCAAGCAAGATGTCATGATCATCAGCCTCACCATCATTCTTCTTTGCCAATTGCTCGGCGAGGTCGTTGCGCGCGGGTTCGGTTGGCCTGTGCCGGGGCCGGTGCTCGGCATGTTGTTCCTGCTCGCTTTCCTGAGCGTGCGGGACAAGGTGCGGAAGGCAATTCCGGAATTCGGGCGCGCGCTCGATTCAACCGGTAAGGGATTGCTTGCGCATCTGTCGCTGCTCTTCATTCCGGCGAGTGTCGGCGTGGTGCAGCGGATCGACGTGCTCAAGGAGTATGGCGTTGGGCTTGTGGTGACATTGATCGTCTCGACTTTCATCACGCTCGTGGTGACGGTGGTCACGTTCGTCGTGGTGTCGCGCCTCAGCGGATCGTCCATGGAAACATCGGACGATGATAGAGGGGGAGAAAAGCGGTGAGCGATCAGGCTTTCTCTCTCTGGGTTTATCTTTCGCAGACGCCGCTGCTCTGGCTCGTGGTGACGCTCGGTGCTTACGTGATCGCCGACCGCATTTCGCAAGCGTTCGGGCGGCATCCTCTGTGCAATCCGGTCTTGATGTCCGTCGTCACGGTGGCGCTCGTGCTCTGGGTGACGGGCACGTCGTATCCCGTCTATTTCGAAGGCGCGAAGTTCGTGCATTTCCTGCTCGGCCCCGCCACCGTCGCGCTCGCCATTCCGCTCTATGAAAACCGCCGCATCGTTCTGCGCGCCATCGTGCCGATGGCGGCGGCGCTGATCGTGGGTTCCGTCACGGCCATCGCCTCGGCAGTCATTGTCGCGCAGGTGTTCGGCATGCCGAAATCCATCCTCATTTCGCTTGCGCCGAAATCCGTCACCGCGCCGGTCGGCATGGGCATCACGGAAACACTCGGCGGCGATCCGGCGCTCACCGCCATTCTCATCATGCTCACCGGCGTCATCGGCTCTGTCATGGTGACGCCGCTCATGAACGCGCTTCGCATGAAGGATTGGCGCGCACGCGGGTTCGCCGTGGGCCTTGCGTCGCACGGCATCGGCACGGCGCGCGCCTTTCAGGTGCACTCGCTTGCCGGCACGTTCGCCGGCATCGCCATGGGGCTCAACGCGCTCGTCACCGCCTTGCTGCTGCCGCTGGTGTTGAAGCTGCTGCTCGATTAGGCTCGTTGCATGTCCGAAGCTGACCGGCAGGATGATCCCATGACCGAGACCAAACCCAAAAGTAAACCTGCGCACGCACAGCCGGTGCTGCTGTCGGGCGGCAATCCGCAAATCGCGAAGGGCTACGGTGATGAGCCCGTGCAGGCCTATATCGCCGCCATGCCGGGGTGGAAGAGTAATCTTGGGCGACGTCTCGATGCGATCATCGTGAGCGCTGTTCCTGATGTGAGTAAGGCGGTGAAATGGAACTCGCCGTTCTACGGCGTAGAGGAAGGAAACTGGTTCATCAGCTTCCACTGCTTCGCGAAATACGTGAAGGTGGCGTTCTTCCGCGGCACGTCGCTGACGCCCGTTCCTCCTGGCCAGTCCAAGCAGAAGGACGTGCGCTACCTCGACATTCATGAGAACGATGCTCTCGACGAGAAACAGTTCTCTGAATGGGTCAAGCAGGCCAGCCAATTGCCCGGCGAGCGCATGTAATCAAAGGCTTCCGGTTGCCTCATCCGACCGCAGGGCGGGGATGACGCTGTCCGCGACCAATGCGTGAAGCTGGCCGATGTAATTGTCCTCGCGCGAAGGTTCCGTCGGATCGGATGTCATGACGATTGTCATGTTAAGACTCGGCGCCACATAGATCATCTGTCCGCCGAAACCCCAGGCGTAGTAAACCCTATGCCCGCGCATGTCGCGCATGTACCAGCCATAGCCGTAAGCATCGCCGGTGAAGGGTGAAGAGGTGCGTGGCTCCCAGGATTGCTTCACCCAGGTCTCCGACACGACGCGCTTGCCGTCGATCATGCCGCCTTGGCGATACATCTCGCCGAAGCGCAGGAGCGCGCGCGGTGACATCGCCATCTCGTTGCCGCCGAGAAAGATGCCCTGTGGATCGCGCGTCCATGGCGGCACTTGCACTTCAAGCGGCTCGCCGAGCCATTCGCGCGCAAGCTCCAGCGTGCTGCGCTTCGATGCGCGCGTGAGTGCGGCCGAGAGCAGATGCGTGCTGCCCGTTGAGTAGAGCATGCGTCCGCCGGGCTCGTCCACGAAGGGGCGCGTGAGCACATGGCGCACCCAATTCCCGCTGCTCACCCACGCGCCGTAATTGCGGCCCGACGTGCGCTCCAAGCCTGCGCGCATGGAAAGAAGATGGCCGATGGTGATGTGCTTCACGCGCTCGTCCGCATCGGGCGGAATGTTGGCAGCGAGGATTTCCGCAACCGGCTGATCGACGCCTTTCAGAACGCCGCGTTCGATGGCGATGCCGACGAGCGCGGACAGAATGGTCTTGGACGCTGATTTGATGTTGGTGGGCCGCTCCAGGCTCGAGCCCTTGAAGGCTTGCTCAACGACAATCTTTCCATCGCGGGAAATGATGAGCGAACGAAGATTCTCCAGCTCCTTGGCGCGTTCAACGGATTGGTCGAGAGACGGCGCGCCCATTGGGGCAGGGAAGGTCTGCGCCGAAACCTTAAAGGACGGCGCTGCCAGCATCGCAAGGATCAGGCACAATTTCAGAGCGCTTGAGATCAGGGGCGAAGGCTTGGCAGTCATGTTCCCTCATGCTTGCCGATAAGCGGCAGAGAACATGACACGTTCCGGCAAGGCTGGTCTTCGCACAGAATTGTGAGGAAGGTTTTGAGAGGTGCTTCCTCTTCTGTGGAAGCACCTCTGTTTTGGTTTTCCGCATTTTCTGACGGTGAACCGGAGCCACTTCACCGAAAAATGCACCTGTTCAACCCATGCAAGGTCGCCAGTCCGGCCCTGCGTCTGTGGCAATTGTGCTATGGGTTTTTGTGCCTTATCTGCAAGAAATCTTGTAAATAAGGCAATATCCACATGATTAAATCGTGGTTTTCTCGGCCCCTCTGGCAGCGGGTCGCAGTGGGCTTCGCGCTCGGCATCCTGGCCGGTCTCTGGGCAGGGGAGCAGGCAACGGCCTGGTTCAAGCCTCTCGGCGACATCTACCTGAACCTCGTGCGGATGATCGTGATTCCGCTCGTGTTCTTCACCATCACGTCCAGCGTGGCGAAGCTGGCGGAAGCCGGCAACGTGGCGCGCTTGGGCCTGCGCACGCTGTTCTGGTTCATCGCGACCTCAACCATCGCGGTCCTTGTGGGCATCGCGTTCGGCCATCTCATCGATCCGGGAATTGGGCTGTCGAACCTGCCGCTCGGCGAGGTGAAGCCGCGCACGATCCCGACGCCGCTCGAAGTGCTGATCGGCATCGTGCCCACGAACCCGATCAAGGCCATGGCCGATACCAATGTGCTGCAGGTTCTGTTCTTCTCCGGCATCGTGGGCGCTGCCCTCGTGTCGCTGGGCGAGAAGACGGCGGGCATCCGCACTCTTGTCGATCAGGGTGCGACGCTCGTGTTCCGCATCACGCGCTGGGTTTTGCAGCTCACGCCCATCGGCACCTTCGGCCTGATCGCCTGGGTCGTCGGGCGCTATGGTCTGGCCTCGCTGCTGCCGCTCGGCAAGTTCATCGCGGCCATGTATCTGGCCTGCCTGTTCCACATCGTCGTGGTCTATGGCGGCTTGCTGAAGGTCCACGGCCTGAAAGTGGGACGCTTCTTCAAGGGCGCGGCTCCGGCGATGCAGATGGCGTTCGCTACCTCGTCGAGCCTCGCCACCCTGCCGATGAGCTTGCGCGTTGCTGTCGAGAAGCTCGGCGTGCCGCAGAGCTATGCCAGCTTTGCCGTGCCGCTCGGCGCGAATGTGAAGATGGATGGCTGCGGCGCGATCTATCCCGCCATCGCCTCGATCTTCATCGCGCAGTATTTCGGCCTCGACCTGTCGCTGACGCAATATGTGCTCATCGGCCTTACTGCGGTTCTGGGCTCGCTCGGCACGGCGGGCGTCCCCGGCACGTCCATCGTGATGCTCACGCTCACCTTAAGCACGGCGGGCCTGCCGCTCGAAGGCATCGGCTACATCGTCGCCATCGACCGCGTGGTCGACATGATGCGCACCATGACCAACGTCACCGGCCAGATCCTCGTGCCCGTGATCGTCGCGAAGGAAGAGCGCGTTCTGGATCAGGCCGTCTATGACGGCGCGCCCAGCCCGGCTGCGCCGCGCGGCGAGCAGGTTCTTGTCGCTGCCGAGTAAAAACGAAAAGGCGGGCTTGATGCCCGCCTTTTTTATTGAGATCAGAACAGGAAGTCTGAGGCGCCGATCAGGGCCTTCTGCACGTTCAGCAGCGTGATCGACTGCCCGTTGGCGGTGATGATCACGTCATCGGCAATGCCGTCACCGTCGCCATGGCCCTGCTTGATGGACAGCTTGCTGAAATTCAGCGAATTGCCGCGCAGGTCGATGCGGTCGAGACCGTTCTGGAAGCCCGAGATCTTGTCCTTGCCCCAGTTGCCGCTGAAGCGGAAAACATCCGCATCCGCGCCACCGCTGAGGGTGTCGTTGCCGGTTCCGCCGTCGAGCGTGTCACGACCGGCTTCTCCGTAGAGCCTGTCGTTCCCGCTGTCGCCGCGCAGCGTGTCGTTTCCGGTGCGGCCATAGAGCTTGTCGTTGCCCGCGTTGCCCTTGATCAGGTCGACGCGCGACGTGCCGATGAGGGTGTTGGCACCCGTGGTGCCGGTGATCACCTTCACCAGAGCGGGATCGATGAGATCGAGCTTCACGTTGCTCTCGCCGATCGTTACCTGCTTTGCCACCGGAACGACGCTGCCGGAATAGGTGACCTTGTAGGTGCCGCTCGGAAGCGCGAGGCTGTATCCGCCGGCTGCTCCCGACGTGGTGGTGAAGCGCGCGCCTGTGGAACTCACCGCAGTGATCGTCACGCCCTTCAACGCCTCGCCCACATCGTAGAAGCGGTCGCCGTCCTTATCGTCCATGGTGACGCCGGTCAGGAACACTTTCGAGCCTGAGCGCGCGAAGTTCTCGGTCACGAAAGCACCATCCCAGCCCTGATAGGAACCCGTGTTGAACCCGATGCCGATCTCGCGGAACGTGCCGTTGAGGATGTTGGCCTTGTGGCCGGGGCTGTTCATCAGGTTGGTGTGCAGCAATTGCACTTCGTCCTGATAGCCTGCGGGGCCGCGAAGGCTCGCCCAGGCGACGTTCTCGGCCGAGGACCAGGAACCGCTGAACACATAACCCGCGCTCTTCATGCGCTCCGTCGGCGTCGAGCCGTTCACGCCCGTATGGGAGAAGGCATCGGTTCCGATCATCCAGTCCGTGTGGGAATCGGTGGATGCGTTGAGATTGCCGTTGAAGGCGAGCGGCTGTGCGCCGACCTTAGCGCGCGCCGCATTCACCAGTTCGAGCATGAGCTGCTCGTAAGCTGTCGCTTGTGCCATGAGGAAATGCCCCTTGTCGTGTTCTTTTCGGGGCCGGTGAATCCGCGCTCCCTTTGACGCAGGTGTTAATTCTCAATTGGGAAGAACTTGTGGCAACCGTTGGACTTCAAGGCATTCGTTCTCAACCTTGACTGTAAGGATGCCCTTCATCCTGTCACCGAGGAGGCGAATGAGTGTGTGCATCTATGAAAGGGTGCTGGATTGCCGTGGCGGCTCCTATAGATATGAGCGCTGGTGTAGAGGAGCCGTCATGTCCGAACGCGTCATCAAGGACGATCAGCCGCGTACTTATTTCGACTGCAACAAGTGCCCGGCCTTCTGCTGTTCGATTTATGAACGCGTGGTGGTGACGAAGCGCGACATCACCCGGCTGGCGAAGTATTTCAACGTTTCCTTCGAGGAGGCCCGCGAACGCTACACGGCGGATTTCGAAGGCGAGCGCGTGCTGAAGAGGGTGAAGGACAAGATCTTCGAGAAGACCTGCATGTTCCTCGACCAGAAGACCCGTGGCTGCTCGATCTATCACGGACGCCCGGCGGTCTGCCGTTCCTATCCAGGCCGCTCGCGCTGCGCCTATTACGACGTGCTGCGCTTCGAGCGGAGCAGCCAGGGCGACGAGAGCGTCATTCCCCTCATCAAGATCACCTTCCACGAGGTGGAGGAAGAGGTCGAGGAATACGCGGACGGGCCTGAGCGGGTCTATGAATGGGATGAGAAGTAGGGCAGCCCCTTGCCCACGCAACAACCCTGCCTTGCAGGAGCAGGTGAGGCTCTGAGGCCGTAATATGGTATAGAGCCAGCTCGAATGTGCCTTTTCAGGCCCGGCGGAGCTTGGCCTTAAATCATAAGAACGCCAAATGGACAGCAAGTCTCCCGCTTTTGCCGCCGCTCCTGCACGTGCCTCCATCGAGCGGGTGACCGTTCCGATCCTCGCCGCGATCAGCGTCTCCCATCTGCTGAATGATCTGATCCAGTCCCTGCTGCCGGCGATCTATCCGATCCTGAAAGAGAACTTCCATCTCGATTTCGGCCAGATCGGCTTCCTGACGCTCACCTTCCAGCTCACGGCTTCCCTGCTGCAGCCGCTGGTCGGCACCTATACGGACAAGAAGCCGCAGCCCTATTCCCTCGTCATCGGCATGGGCTTCACGCTCATCGGCCTGCTCACCCTCTCACGCGCGAGCTCCTATCCGCTGCTGCTTTTGGGCGCCGCTTTGGTCGGCATGGGCTCATCCGTGTTCCATCCTGAATCCTCCCGCGTGGCGCGCATGGCCTCCGGCGGGCGGCACGGTCTGGCGCAATCCGTGTTTCAGGTGGGCGGCAATGCGGGTACCGCGCTTGGGCCGCTGCTTGCCGCCTTCATCGTCGTGCCTTTCGGCCAGCCCAGCATCGCCTGGTTCTCGGTCGTCGCCCTGCTCGCAATGATCATCCTGTTCAATGTCGGGCGCTGGTATGGGGCAAAGCTCGCGGAACTGAAGGCGAAGCCGAAAGCTTCCGCTTCGCTGTCGAGCCTGTCGAGAAAGCGTGTCGCCATTTCGATCACGATCCTGATGCTGCTCGTGTTCTCGAAGAACTTCTATACGGCGAGCATCTCCAGCTACTTCACCTTCTACCTCATGTCCAAGTTCCAGGTGTCGGTGCAGGATTCGCAGCTCTATCTCTTCGTGTTTCTTGGCGCGGTCGCCGCAGGCACGGTGATCGGCGGGCCCATCGGCGACCGGATCGGGCGGCGCTACGTGATCTGGATTTCGATCCTCGGCGTGCTGCCATTCACGCTGATGCTGCCTTACGCCAACCTGTTCTGGACGGCTGTGCTCAGCGTCATCATCGGCCTCGTGCTGGCTTCCGCCTTTTCAGCGATCCTCGTCTACGCAACGGAGCTGGTGCCCGGACGCGTCGGCATGATCGCAGGCCTGTTCTTCGGCCTTTCCTTCGGCATGGGCGGATTGGGCGCGGCGGTGCTCGGGCATCTCGCCGACCTGACGAGCATCGAGACGGTCTACAAGATCGTGTCGTTCCTACCGGCCATCGGCTTGCTCACATACTTCCTGCCGAAGATCGAGAAGGCTCGTTTCTGAAGCGAGATCAGAGAGCAGGCTCCGCTTGCTCTCTCTTCGCTGAGGACACCGCAACACGCCGCTCGTGTTCGAGCAGCCATTTCTTGCGCCAGATCTTTCCGCCGTAACCGGTCAGCGATCCATCCGCGCCGATCACGCGATGGCAGGGAATAATGATGGCGACCTGATTGGCGCCGTTGGCCCGCGCAGCGGCACGCGGCGCTTCGGGGCGTCCGATGAAGCGGGCGATCTCGCCATAGCTGCGCGTGTCGCCGACGGGGATCTGCCGCAGGGCGTCCCACACCGTTGCTTCGAAAGCGCTGCCTCGCTGAACGATGGGCACGTCGAAGGCAAGCGACCGGCCTGAGAAGTAGCGCTCAATCTGGCGGGCCAACTCATCGAGCATTGGATGCGTTCCGAAGCAGATCGGCCCGACACGGGTTCTCAGGCGATTGATTTCGGTCGGAAGAGCGGCGCGCTCCGCGAATTCGAGAAGATGCACGCCCGTATCGTCCACGATGGCGAGCATCGCGCCGATGGGAGTGTCGAGCCATTGCGCGGTCAGGATGGGCCGCTCCGTCGCGCGCACCGGCGCATCGCCCACGAGCTTGGTGATCGCCTCGCGAAAGCCGCTGCCGGATTCGTATCCGGAATCCAATTGCGCATCCATCACGGAGCCTCCCTGCTGCAAACGATTGACGGCGATCCCCAATCGCTGAGAGCGCGCATATTGCGCGAAGGTAACGCCGTATTCGCGCTGAAAGGCGCGGCGGACGGTGGAGGGGTCGTAGCCTAAGGCCTTCAGATCCTCGGTGCTCCAACGCCGTTCGGGCTCGGCCTTCAGCTTTTCGCGCAGCGTCTCGAACGCTCCACTCGTCGGCCGCTGCCGGTCGAGGGGCTTGCAGCGCAGGCAGGGCCGAAAGCCCGCCGCTTGCGCGTCCTCGCAAGCGCCGAAGAACACGACGTTGCCGCGCTTCGGCTTGCGGGCCGCACAGGTCAGGCGGCAGAAGATGCCGGTGGTCTTCACGCCCACATAGGCGAAGCCTTCATAGGAAGGATCGCGGGCGATCAGGGCGGCGTAGAGTGTGTCGTCATCGCGGGTCATGCCAATGTTTTAGCCTAAACCGCGAAGCCCTGCCGCCGGAAACGAGGCGTCGATTTTTTACTGCCAGGAATAGTTGAAGCTGATGCTGATGCGCTCAGATTCCGCTTCGTTGAGCGGCACTTCGTGGCGCAACCAGCTTTCCCACAGCAGCACCGTCCCGGGCGCGGGCTTCATATAGGCGAACTGCCGGTTCTCCTGCTTGGCCTTGGCCTTGCGGGGCGGGGCCGCCATCATGAAGCCGAGGCGCGGATCTTCGAGCTTGAGCGCGCTCGCGCCTTCCGGAATCGTCACGTAATAGGTGCCGCTGATCACCGAATGCGGGTGGATGTGGGACGTATGAATGCCGCCGGGCGGGAGGATGTTGATCCACAAGCTGTCCATGACGAGCTTGCGGCCTTGGAGGTCGAATTCCAACTCCTTGGCGAAAGCCGCCACATGCTTGTCGAGATCCTTCAAAAGGTCGCCGAACACCGGCACGCGCCAGGGCAGGTCGTTGAGCGAGGCATAGGAGGTGTAGCCCGGATAGCCGTTCTTCTCGCACCAGCGCTGGCCGGCCTCGTCGTCTTCCGCGATGGACAGGCAGGCGGCTTCGAGCTCATCGTTGCGGCGCTCGGCCTTCGTGCCGGCGAGTTCCGCCCGGTAGACCTTGGTGACGAAAAGCGTATCGATGCTTGGCATGGTCCGGCTCTCCAAAGACGGGGGCTCTGTCAAAATGATTGCCCTTTTGGGGCGCATAGCATCTTTTCTCAAGTCATGCGCCCCCGCGCCTTGAAGGAACCGTGGGGACAACACACCTTGGCCTTATGATGACGGTTTCTCCCCTGGCAGCCCTTCCGGACGATCTCCTGTCGCTCGCCCGCTCTCTCGATGCGGAAACGCTGCCGCGCGTCATCGCCCTCAGGGATTGGCTCGTGACCGTGGCCGCCCGCATGGAGGATTCGAACGAAGTCCTGAGCGGCTTCCTTGCCCAGCTCATCGATCTCGGCCTGCCCATCGACCGGGCCGTCTCGGCCATCGAGGCGCTTCATTCCGAATATGCCGGGATCGGACGCTTCTGGACCCGGGAGGAGGGGACGATCGTCCGCTATCTGCCGCACGGCGACCGGCGCGAAGCGATCTATCAGAAAAGCCCCTTCGCTCATGTGAACCGCACCGGCGAGTGGCTCTTCCTCGATCTTGCCGAGACGCCGGACGATCTATTCCCGGTCATTCCGGAACTGAAAGAGGCGGGCTACCGCTATTATCTCACGATCCCGATCCACTTCACCAACGGCGCGGAGAATGCAATCTCCCTCGCGACGCGTTCGCCTGAAGGTTTCGGCAAGCATGGATTGACGATCCTGCGCCTCGTCATGCCTTCCTTCGCGCTCATCACGGAACTGCGCGCCACCAGCAACCGTCTTGACGAGGTGCTGCGCATCTATGTTGGCGACGATCCGCACAAGGCCATTCTCTCAGGCGCCATTCAGCGCGGGCAGGTCACGCGCATCCGTTCCGCCATTCTCTTCGCGGACATGCGCGAGTACACGCGCATTTCCTCCTCGTTGAGCCCGGAGAGCGCGGTGGAATTGTTGAACAACTATTTCGACTGCCTCGTGCCGCCCATCGAGGACGAAGGCGGCGAGGTGCTGAAATATCTGGGCGATGGATTGCTCGCCATCATGCGCGATCGCGGCGACGACACGGGCGGCGCCGCGCAATCCGCTTTGACCGCAGCCACCAACGCCCTGCGGCGCATCGAGGCCGCGAACAACGAAGGCCGGTTTCCCGTGCCGATCAATGTGGGCTTCGCCCTGCATCACGGCGATGCGGCCTACGGCAATGTGGGCTCCGGCCAGCGCCTCGACTTCACGGTGATCGGGCGCGACGTGAATCTCGCAAGCCGCATCGCCGATCTCAACAAGCGACTCGGCGAGCCGCTGCTCATGTCCAAGCCTTTCGTGGAGCATCTGTGGGGCAATCCCCATACGCTGGGCGCGCACGCCGTCGAAGGCTTCGAGGAAGAGGTCGAAGTCTACCGGCCTTGAAAGGGGGCAGGGCAGGGAGGTACTCTGTGTCAAAAGGGGGTGACGAACGCCTCTGCCTCGGCTAGATGATGTCCGGCCTTCCCTGGAAGGGCCTGTAGCTCAATGGTTAGAGCCGGCCGCTCATAACGGTCTGGTTGCAGGTTCGAGTCCTGCCGGGCCCACCAATTTCCTCATAAGCAATTGAAAATGTTTTGTTTTTATTGTCCGAGCTGGCGCTCGGTTTGACACTGGGCGTTTCTTCCTTGTACTCACGAGGGTATGATCTGCTGGCCAAATGCACCTGCTCGACCTCCGTGCACCGCTTAACCTCGGCATGTACGCACATATTTCTTGAGAGAGCTGTGCCTAATACTAAAGGAAACTACCAATGAATATCCTTTGGTAGTTTCCAAGCCCAGGCCCTAGGAGAGAACATGAATGACCTTCACCGCTCAGAGATCATGAGGCGGCAGGTTCTCATGATGCTCGAAACATTCATCTAACCTTACTACCTACACTCTCACAGCTGCGAAGCAAATCGCTCCATCCATCAGCTGCTCATATGGCGAGAGGAGCTTAATGCGGAAACCCTTGGGAGACCTGGAATAACAGTCGGCCAGTAACCCATTTGGCGAGACAAACACGTAGTAGTCTTCAGCAACAGGTTGGGTAAAGCACACTTCAACTTCACCGACACCAATATCTATGAAGGACGATACGCCTTTACCATTCCCCTTCATGGTTGTGCAGTCATACGAGCCGATGCAGATGATACTTTTTTCTGCGCCGGTTTGTCCGGGCGGAGCCAATAGGACAGATAGGGATCCTCCGACAAAGGGAATGGCAGCAATCGCCGCCCCTGCAATTCGCTGATCCCATTCGCGCGGGGTGATCTTATCGAAGCCCTCAAGAAGGTTCTTAGCGGTCATGGCTATCCTCATCTGAATGGGGTTCTGGTAGAGCAGAACTAATTGCTGAAAATAGTGCCTGCGTGTCACTGGCGTCGTGGAAATCGGTCATGCCCCGGCCCAAGCGACGGTGCGATTGCGGCCGTCCCGTTTGGCTTGGTAGAGCGCGGCGTCCGCATGGGCGACAAGGGTCTGCAAGTTGTCGACGTCATCGGGACCGGTGGTGGCTAAACCGATGCTCGCGGTCACGCGCCCGTGGGTGCTGGTCGGGTGCGGAATTTCCGCCCTCGCCAGCGATGCCTGAAGCATATCGGCAACCTTCAAGGCGCCTGCGCGATCCGTATCCGGAAGAATGAGCGAGAATTCCTCGCCGCCATAGCGTGCTGCCAGATCATCGGAGCAGCGCACCGCTGTCGACAGCACTCGGGCGAACTGGCGAAGGGCCTCGTCGCCGGCCTGATGGCCGGAGGCATCGTTCAGGGCCTTGAAGTGATCGATGTCCAACATCAGGAGTGACAGAGGCCGGCTTGTGCGCTGAAGCCGCCCCCAAGCCCGCTCGAGAGTTGCATCGAAGACGTGGCGATTGGCCAGATCGGTCAACCGATCCGTTTCGGCTGCGCGCTTGAGCTGCTGATTGATGCGCCACAGCTCGAGCTCATCCATCGCGATTGCGCCAAGATCCTTCAAAGGAGAGAGATTGAATCCGTCCTTGGATTGAGACTCCCGCTTCATGATGCACAAGGAGGCCACGGCGGCTCCGTTCTCGGTGAGCAGCGGTACACCAGCGTAGAAGCGGAAGGGGAGATGCGGGATGACCGGGTGCCCGGCGAGCCGTGGGTCGGTCTGCATGTCGCCTACGACAAGAGGCTCACCGGATGAGATCACGATCTGGCAAACGGATTGGTCCCGTTCGATCCAGGGAGCGACCCCGTCTCCACGGATGGACTTCATCCATTGATAGCGGTCATCGATGAAGCCCAGAAACGCGACGTCGGCCTCGTAGAACTGAGTGGCCAGACGGGTGATGCGATCGAACCGTTCATCGGGAGGCGTGTCGAGGATGCCGCAGGAGAACAGAAAGTCGAGCCGCTCGGCTTCGTTCAAGGGCGGCTGAGGTACGGCAAACACAGGAACGTCCATCCGGCGAAGAGTGATACTGAGTTGCCCTTCTCTTTAGCGGTTTCCTCCCGAGATTCAAAGGCGATAAGCGTTCACGGCTTCAGGAGTTCGCCCTGCTGCGCTTCCGTGACCCCCTGGTCGGACGCTTGGGTCCAGCGGGGGAGGAGCTGGAGGTATTTTTTCCGCAGCTTGCCGTAACACTCGCATGCGTTCTGTTCGAGGCGCTGCCGGTCAAGAATGGTGAAGGTTCCCCGCCCTTGGCTGATCAGGCCCTTCTGCTGGAGCGCACGGGCCGTCTCGGTGACGGTCGAGCGCTGGACACCCAGCATCTCGGCCAGAAACTCGTGGGTGAGGGGGATCTCTGTTCGGCCTGTTCTGTCGCTTGTCGCGATGATCCAGCGGCAACAGCGGGATTCGACGCTATGAGCCGCATTGCAGGCAGCCGATTGCAACGTCAGAACCATCAGGATTTCCGTGTAGCGCGAGGTCATCTCCTGAAGTCCGGGACGGGAGGCTATTGCCGCGCGGAGCAGCTTCGGATCGATGCGGAGCATCGTGCCCGGAACCTGGACAACGTAGCGGCCGATCGTCCCGAGATGGACGCCGCTGAAGGGCAGTCCAACCATGGCCTCGCGTCCAAAATTTGCCATTTCGGCAACCCGCCCATCCTCCATATCGCAAACCAGGGAGATGATGGCCGTTAGCGGAAAATAGATATGCTGCAGTAATTCGCCTTCGTGAGCCAGAACCTCGCCCCGCGCCACCTCGACCTGTTCAAGATGAGGCTCCAGCCATGCGCGATCCTCCGGGCACAAGGTGGCGAGCAGATTGTTGTCGTTCGTTCCTGCCAAATGAAGCTCCCCAACGCCCCTGCGGATCAGCAAGGAGAAGATACGATTGTTCCTTGAGTGAGCAACTTGCTTGAGAGCAATGTCAACAACCTTGGCTGTGCTTCGAAGCGCCGCGGATCCTGTTTCAGCTCGTGGCGGGGCAGGCGGCGGACTTGGACAATTCGAGGTAGCCACGGGTGAAATGGCATGACCAATGCGGATCATACCGGGCTGTTGGGGCATCCTTTGGTTGCTCAGGAGAATGGTTCAGTTAATCGTCAGGGCATGAAGTCGCCCTCGCTCCTGCTGGCTGCCGGCCTCGTCGCAATGACCGCGTCCGCCAACGCCTCGCCCTTGCTGCTGGTGGATGCATCCTCCGGCGATGTCCTGGTCGCCCAGGAGGCGACCCGCTCCTGGCATCCGGCCTCGCTGACCAAGATGATGACGGCGCATCTTGCTCTCATGGCCGTCCGTTCCGGCAAACTGACGCTCGACAGCTCCGTCGTCATGAGCGCACGCGCCGCCGCTCAGGCGCCATCGAAACTGGGTGTGCCGCCGGGAACCTCTCTGCGCCTGGAAGATGCGCTCCGCGTGATGATGGTCAAGAGCGCAAACGACGTGGCGGTGGCGGTCGCGGAAACCGTCGGCGGCAGCGAAGCATCGTTCGCCGCGGCAATGAACGCGGAGGCCGCCCGTCTTGGCATGAGCGGCACGCGGTTCGTCAATGGCAGCGGCCTGCACGACGATCGCCAAGTGACCAACGCGAGGGATATGGCTGTCCTTATGCTGGTCATCCTGAGCTATCATGCGGACCACACCGATCTCTTCAGAATGTCGGCCATCGCGGTCAACGGCCGGACGCTCAAGAACACCAACAAGCTGATCGAGAATTATACCGGCCTCGAGGCGACAAAGACCGGTTATGTATGCGCATCCGGTTTCAACGTGGCGGTCTCCGCTGTCCGTGGCGGCAGGCGAGTCGTCGGCGTGGTGCTCGGCGCTCCCAATGCCGCGACGCGGACACGGATCACGAAGGATCTTCTCGACGCGGGTCTTGCCGGAAACACCACTCCCGTCGGCGACATTCTCACATTGAGAGCCAGCGCTCCCTCACCGGCGGCGGATTTGCGCCGTGTGAAGTGCGGACGCCAGGAGCCCGTGGTTGCGGGCGCCGTCGCCGTCGGTGATGGGAAGCGATAAGGCTGCTCCACGCCGCTGATGAAAGCGGCTTCATAGGCCGGACAGCCGCCCTCAACGTCTGAGCCGCGATCTTTGCATCGGCCCTTGGCCGCTGCTTTCGCCGGGAATGGTATTGAGGCACATCTTGACTTGATTATCCTCGTCATCGCGCATGGTCAGGCAGACTTCCGCCTCTTCGAGGCAATCCGACGGATTGCCATAGCGCGCGCAGAGTTCCTCGCTCTCGGCCCGGATAGTGTTGATGATGCCATAGACAAAATTGCCGGCGCCATCGGGCCTGCTCGCAGCCTCCTTCGCCGGCGGTTGCGGCGGCGCCGGCCGCTTGGGCGATGGCTTGGGCGGCTTCGAGCCGATCGTCTGCGCTTGTTCACGCGCCGGGTTGTCCGCTCGTGCGGAAGAGAGGTAAGGGAACAGGCTCAATGCGATCGCCGCCAACGAGACGGCCAATCGTTTCCGGAACGCATTCAATTCGGTCATCATCGCTCTCCCCGCCGATTGCGCGGATGACATCATGTGTTCGACAATCAATCGAGTTTGGGATCTCTATGGTCTGATCGACGAGCCGCCCGCGTTGCCATGCTGAAATCCAGAACTTCTCCATTGAACTCAAACTAACTCCGCCAGGCATCGGTGCTTGATTGCTTGAGACAGAGTTTTGACTATTTGGGACAAGGCTCTGGTGTTCTCGCGCGAATGAAAAAAAGTCCCGGGCGATCCCGCCTTCATGCCTCATCGCGAGCATTGTCTATACGCGGTGCCGATTTCGTCTTGTTCGTTGAAGAAGCGCTTGAGCGAGCCGTCCGGTTGCGCGGCCACGAGAACCCTCACCTCGTCGTCCGAAACGGCATTGGCGCAGGAGAGGATGAGAAGCCGACGGTCTCCGGCGGGCTTGGCCGATTTGATGCGGCACGTCGCCTGAGGTGTTCGTAGCCGGTTACCGGCGATGATGAAGGCAGGCGCGAAGATGTCGACCGGCCGCTTGAAGGATGCTCCCTTGCCGGTCGACGCGTAAACCTCCGCACAATCCTTGTCGCCCGACAGCCAGGCACCCTGGAAGCCGGGCGGCGCTCCCTGCGCTTTCGCATCCGATGCTGCAACCGATATCACCAAGCCGAACCCAGCAGCAGCCATGAAGCGACCAACTTCCATGTGACATTCTCCAGCTGTTGCCCATTCCGCGAAACATTAGACGAACCGCGACGCTTCGCTTGACAGATGAGGACAATCCCTGTGCAGTTTTGGCCATTGCCTTGAACTTGGACGCATGAACCTTCGCGTGGGCGAGGCCGCGATGTCCCAAATTGTCAAGAAACTGTCCTCTCCGATCAAGCACGATGCTGCGGCCGAGCTAGGATGGTCTCGAAAGGCAGGGAGACCATGAAGGTTCTGGTATTCGTCGTGTTCGTCGCCGTTGCAGGTTTCGCTACGGGCGCTTTTGCCCAGTCATCGACTCTCGCAATGACCTGTGCCCAGGCCAGAGGGATCGTGGCCTCGCAGGGTGCGGTTGTTCTGCGGACGGGACCAACAACCTACGACCGTTATGTGCGCGATGGGAGCTTCTGCGCGCTTCAGGAAACGGCACGTCCCGCCTGGGTGAGGACGGCTGATTCCGCACAATGTCCGGTCGGTGGAGTCTGTCGCTCGGCTGGGTTCAGCGACTGACGATGATCGGTCCGGCTGCACCGGGCCCTATGACAGGTTCAGACTTGTATTCTCCACGCTTTGACAACGCAGCCGAAGATCGGCGTCAGGCTCACGTCCGGCCCAACATGTAGAACTCGTCGTTGGGCCGCATGCTGGTGACGTTGGCGAGGCGGTTCGACATGCCGAAGAAAGCTGCGATCGCCGTGATGTCCCAGGCATCCTCCTCGCTGAAGCCGTGGGCGCTCAACGCCGCCAAATCGTCCTCGCCGATGGCGTAGGCTTTGAGGGCGACTTTCATGGCAAAGTCGAGCATCGCCTTTTGCCGGTCCGTGATGTCAGCCTTCCGGTAGTTGATGGCGACCTGATCGGCGATCAGCGGGTTCTTGGCCCTGATGCGCAGGATCGCTCCATGGGCGACGACGCAATATTGGCACTGGTTGGCGTTGCTCGTCGCCACCACGATCATCTCGCGCTCGGCCTTGGTGAGGTTGCCCGGCTTGTCCATCAGAGCATCGTGATAGGCGAAAAAGGCACGGAACTCGTCCGGGCGCCGGGCAAGCACCAGGAAGACATTCGGAACGAAGCCCGACTTCTCCTGTACCGCGAGGATGCGAGCACGGATATCATCCGGCAAATCGGAGATCTGTGGAGTCGGGAAGCGGCTGATCTTGGCGTCATTCATGGGGGCTTCCTTCCTGTCGTTGGCTTGAGGCTTATTTCCGTGTGAGCTTATTCGGCTTGGCACCCGTGGACAACGTGCCTAATTATGACGAGGCAGGAGAGAAGACCGATGAGCGTGCAGCAGATTGTTTCCGATGAGCCCATTCTGATCCGGGAGGAGCGCGAAGGCGTCGTCACCCTGACGCTGAACCGGCCCGGCCAGTACAATGCCCTGTCGGAACACATGCTGCAGGCGCTGCAGCAGAGCCTGGATGAACTCTCCACGGACGAGAGCGTGCGCTGCCTCGTGATCGCAGCGGCAGGCAAGGCCTTCTGCGCGGGGCACGATCTGAAGCAGATGCGCGCGAACCCGCGCCAGGAATATTACGAGGATCTGTTCCAACGCTGCGGGCGTGTGATGCAGAGCATCGTGACCTTTCCCGTTCCGGTCATCGCCCGGGTGCACGGCATGGCGACGGCTGCGGGATGCCAGCTCGTCGCATCCTGCGATCTCGCCGTTGCCGCCGAGAGCGCGACATTCGCGGTGTCGGGCATCAATGTGGGCCTCTTCTGCTCCACGCCGGCGGTGGCGCTTTCCCGCAATGTCGCGCCCAAGCAGGCCTTCGAGATGCTGGTCACGGGCCGCTTCATTTCGGCGGCTGATGCTCTCTCCTACGGCTTGGTCAACCGCGTGGCGCCCGATGCCGAACTCGATGCGGCTGTCGCTTCTCTCACGTCGGATATCTGCGCCAAGAGTCCCGTTGCGATCCGCACCGGGAAGGCCATGTTCGGCCGCCAGCGCAGTATGAGCCTGGAAGAGGCTTATGCCTATGCAGGGCAGGTGATGGCCTGCAACATGATGGCCGAGGATGCCGCAGAGGGCATCGATGCCTTTATCGGCAAGCGCAAGCCCAAGTGGAAGGGGCGCTGAACCTCTCTTCAAGCCGCTCCCGCGCTGGCGCGCGCCATCTCGCGCAGTTGGAATTTCTGGATCTTGCCGGTGGATGTTTTCGGCAGTTCGGTGAAGATCACATGGCGCGGGCATTTGAAGGATGCGAGGTGCTGCTTGCACCAGGCGATGAGATCCTCGGGAGAGGCTGACTGACCGGGCTTCAGCTCCACGAAAGCGCAGGGCGTCTCGCCCCATTTCTCGTCGGGCATGGCGACGACCGCAACTGTCTGCACCGAGGGATGCTTGTAGAGCGTATCTTCCACCTCGATGGAGGAGATGTTCTCGCCGCCTGAAATGATGATGTCCTTCGAGCGGTCTTTCAGCTGAACATAGCCGTCGGGATATTTGACCCCGAGATCGCCGGAATGGAACCAGCCGCCCGCGAAGGCCTTCTCGGTTGCGGACGGATTCTTGAGATACCCCTTCATCACCACATTGCCGCGGAACATGACTTCGCCGAGCGTCTTTCCGTCCGCCGGTACGGGCTGCATCGTGTCCGGATCGAGCACATCGAGCTCTTCCAGAACCGGATAGCGCACGCCCTGCCGCGCCTTCTTCGCCGCATATTCCTCCGATGACAGCTTGTCCCAGTCCTCGTGCCATTCATTCACAACCGCAGGGCCATAGACTTCCGTCAAACCATAGAGATGGGTGACGTCGAACCCGGCAGCCTTCATGGCTGCGAGCACGGCTTCCGGCGGCGGGGCTGCTGCCGTCATGAAGCGGACCTTATGCGGCAGATCGCGCTTTTCATTGTCGGGGGCATTGAGCAGTGTCGACATGACAATCGGCGCGCCGCACAGATGCGTGACCTTGTGGTCGGCAAGCGCATCGTACATGGGTTTCGCGCGCACAGCACGCAGGCACACATGTGTTCCGGCAACGATGGATAACGACCAGGGGAAGCACCAGCCGTTGCAATGGAACATGGGCAGCGTCCACAGATAGACCGGATGCTGGCTCATGGCACCTGTCACGATGTTGCCCATGGCGAGCAGGTAAGCGCCGCGATGGTGATAGACGACGCCTTTCGGGTCGCCGGTCGTACCAGAGGTGTAGTTGAGGGTGATGGCGTCCCATTCGTCGCCGGGAGGGCTCCAGGCGAAATCCGGATCGCCTGCTGCGAGAAACTCTTCGTATTCGATCTCGCCCAGGCGTTCGCCCGCGCCTGTGAATTCCGGATCGTCATAGTCGATGATGAGGGGCTTATTGGGGACGAACTCGAGCGCGGCTTTCACGACACCCGAGAATTCGCGATCCGTGATGAGAACCTTCGCCTCGCTGTGTTCGAGCGAGAAGGCGATGATCTTTGCATCCAGGCGCGTGTTGAGCGTGTTGAGCACCGCACCCGCCATGGGCACGCCGTAATGGCATTCGAGCATGGCCGGCGTATTGGGTAGTATCACTGACACCGTGTCGCCGCGCCCAATGCCGCGCTGTTTCAATGCCGACGCGAGACGCCGGGAACGAGCGTAGAAATCGCGGTAATTACGCTTCAAAGCACCATGGATGATGGCAACCTGCTCAGGATGGACGCCTGCTGCACGCTCCAGAAAGGTGAGGGGCGTCAGAGGTTGATAATTCGCCGGGTTCTTGTCGAGGTTCGTGTCGTAAGCCGTCGAAGTCACGAGCGTTTCCCTGAAATCTGCCGATGAAGTTTCTTTAAGGGCATGGCCCGGCAGGATTGTCCTGACCGGGCCGGATTCTAGCAAATGCGTGAACATCCGTCTCGATATTCAGGCTTAGCAATAAGGCGATTACTGGCTGGCCTTCACGAGCGGGCACTCACCTTCCGCTTGAGGACGGAAAGCCTGATCGCCGGGAATGGTGCGCACGAGCTTCAGGTAGTCCCACGGCTCGCGGGATTCTTCCGGCTTCTTCACCTCGAACACGTAGAGATCATGCACCATGCGGCCGTCCTCGCGCACCTTGCCGTTCTTGGCGAAGAAGTCGTTGACCGGCAGCTCCTTCATCTTCTTCGCGACAGCCTGCGCCTCGTCGGTGCCTGCGGCCTCGATGGCCTTGAAGTAGTGAATGAGCGAGGAATAGACACCCGCCTGGCCCATGGTCGGCATGGCCTTGTGGCGCTCGTAGAAACGCTTCGACCAGGCGCGCGTCTCGTCGTTGAGATCCCAGTAGAAGGCCTGCGTCATCAGAAGGCCCTGCGCCTGCTCGAGGCCGATGGCGTGAACGTCCGTGATGTGCATGTAGAGACCCGC
Source organism: Microvirga sp. ACRRW (assembly GCF_022346925.1). Classification (GTDB taxonomy): domain Bacteria; phylum Pseudomonadota; class Alphaproteobacteria; order Rhizobiales; family Beijerinckiaceae; genus Microvirga. The sequence continues at coordinate 528,765 of NZ_JAKRNJ010000001.1, read as the reverse complement.
GAGCTGCACGCCCGAACTCGTGAGGCCGAACTCATGCGCCTGCTTGATCGCGTTCACCGTGTCGGCCCCGGAATTGGCGATGCCGACGATCTTGGCGCCTGAGCTCTGCGCCTGCAGAAGGAACGAGGAGAAGTCGTGATTGCCCTGAGGATGCTTTACGCCGCCGACGACCTTGCCGCCTGCCTTGGCGACGGCCTGTGCGGTGTCGCGCTCTAGCGCATGACCGAAAGCGTAATCCGCCGTCAGGAAGTACCACGGGCCACGGCTCGCCAGAGGCTGGCCGGTGCCGACCGCGAGGCCGTAGGTGTCATAGGTCCAGTGAATGCCGACTGGTGAGCAGAACTTGCCCGTGAAGTCCGACGAGCCGCCCGTGGAGGCGATGACGAGGCGGTTCTTCTGGCGTCCGATTTCCTGAATGGCGAGCATCACCGAGGAGGTCGGCAGATCGACGATGGTGTCCACCTTCTCCACGTCGATCCAGCGGTTGGCGACGGAGGAGCCCACATCCGGCTTGTTCTGGTGGTCGCCCGCCACGATCTCGATGGGCTTTCCAAGTACCTTGCCGCCGAAATCCTCGACGGCCATCTGGGCGGCGATGGTCGAGCCCGAACCTGCCATGTCCGCATAGATGCCGGATTGGTCGTTCAGCACGCCGATCTTGACGATGCCGTCAGAGATCGTCTGCGCGAAGGCGGGCAGGGCAGTCAGGGACAGGGCGCTTATGCCTGCCGCGAGCGCAATCCGGTTCTTATGAAGCATCGTTCTCTATCTCCCTCAGGTGAAGTGCCTGCGGGAGGAAAAGCGTTCAGCTTGTCCTTGTCAACGGAAAAGTTCTGTTTAACGAACAAAACAGGATGGTAGTTCGATCTTCCTACTCTCATGAGATAAGGAAAAAAGTCGTTATGAAGTTGCCTATCTAACGGTCTGACTGAGATTTTGTACGTAATAAAGAACGAAATTTAAGCGTGGGGGTGGGTTGGGCAGGTGCCCTTCCGTGTTCCGGATGGGGCTGCTCGCCACCGATCCGATCAGAGCGGCAGGCCCTTGAGAGACGAAACCGCCGTCATGACACCGCGCAGCTCGGCGAGGCCTTTGAGGCGGCCGATGGCCGGATAGCCGGGATGGGTCGGCTTGCCCACATCGTCGAGCAGTTCGTGCCCGTGGTCCGGCCGCATGGGGATACGCCAGCGCGGATCGCCCGAGTCCTTGCGGCGCTTCTGCTCTTCCAGAAGAGCGGAGACAACGGCCACCATGTCGGTGTCGCCGCCGAGATGGTCCGCTTCCATGAAGGAACCGTCTGGATCCTTAGCGACGTTGCGCAGATGCGCGAACCAGATGCGGTCGGCAAAGCGCTTCGCGATGGCCGGCACATCGTTGGATGGCCCCGCTCCAAGAGAGCCGCTGCAAAGCGTAATGCCGTTCGCGGGCGAATCGACCGCGCCGAGGATGAAGGCGAGATCGTCCGCATTCGACACGATGCGCGGCAATCCCATCAGGGAACGCGGCGGATCGTCGGGATGAATGCACATGCGGATGCCGACTTCCTCGGCGGTCGGAATCACCTCGCGCAGGAAGCACGCCAGGTTTTCGCGCAAGGAAGATGCATTGATGCCTTCATAGCGTGCGAGGATCGCGCGCAGGCCGGGGATGTCATAGCGGTCGTAAGCGCCCGGCAGGCCCGCCATGATGTTGGCGAGAAGCTTGTTGCGGTCGGCTTCCGACGAGCGGCCGTACCATTCCTTCGCGCGTGCCAGGACCTCGGGAGATTGCTCGTCTTCGGCGCCAGGGCGCTGCAGCATGAAGCAGTCGAAGGCTGCATATTCATGCATGTTGAAGCGCAAGGCCGTTCCGCCTCCCGGGAGGGGGTAGGCGAGTTCGGTGCGGGTCCAGTCGACGACCGGCATGAAGTTGTAGCACACCGTCGTGACGCCGCATTGCGCGAGATTGCGCAGCGATTGGCGGTAATTGTCGAAGAGCGGGGAAAGATCGCCCTCGCCGATCTTGATGTTCTCATGAATCGGCAGGCTCTCGACGACGCTCCAGCGCAGGCCGAGCGATGAATCGGCGGCGATCTCGGCTTTGCGCTTCTCGATCTCCTCCACGCTCCAGACAACGCCGTAGGGAATGTGGTGTAGGGCGGTGACGATTCCCGTCGCGCCGGTCTGGCGGATGTGGGGAAGCTGAACGGCATCGTCGGGGCCGAACCAGCGCCAGGTCTGTTCCATGAGATCACCTTGTAAAGGAGCCGACCTCGCGGATCGGCTTTGCAATTGAATTCTTTTTACCCGCTCACATCACCGCGCCGATCTGCCAGGGCAGGAACTCGGCATCGCCATATCCGAGAAGCTCCGATTTCGAACGCTCGCCCGAGGCGACCTTGAGGATCGTCTCGAAGATTTCCCGGCCCTTTTCTGCAATCGAAACGCCGTCGAGAATGTCGCCGCAATTGATGTCCATGTCGTCGATCATGCGGCGATACACATCGCTGTTGGTCGCAAGCTTGATCGACGGCGTCGGCTTGCAGCCATAGGCTGAGCCGCGTCCGGTGGTGAAGCACAGGATATTCGCGCCGCCTGCCACCTGTCCCGTTGCGGAGACGGGATCGTAGCCGGGTGTATCCATGAACACGAAGCCTTTTGACGTCACCGGTTCGGCATAGCGATAGACATCGGTGAGCGTCGTCGTGCCGCCCTTGGCCGCAGCGCCCAGCGACTTCTCAAGGATCGTGGTGAGGCCGCCCGCCTTGTTGCCGGGCGAAGGATTGTTGTTCATCTCGCCCTTGTTGCGCGCGGTATATTCCTCCCACCAGCCGATGAGATCGACGAGCTTTTCACCAATCTCGCGCGTCGCCGCGCGGCGGGTGAGGAGATGCTCCGCACCGTAGATCTCCGGCGTCTCCGACAGGATTGCGGTACCGCCATTGCGCACGAGAATGTCGACGGCAGCGCCCAGCGCCGGATTGGCCGTGATGCCGGAATAACCGTCCGATCCGCCGCATTGCAGGGCGAGCATCAGTTCGGACGCGGGCACCGTCTCGCGCCGGAAGCGATTGGCGAGCGGAAGCATGTCACGGATCGCGGCAACGCCCGCCTCGACGGATTTGCGCGTGCCGCCGGTCTCCTGAATGGTGAGAGACCGGAAGGTATCGCTCTCCTCGATGTTGTAGACTTCCTTCCAGCGGCCGATCTGAAAAACTTCGCAGCCCAAGCCCACCATGAGCACGCCTGCCATGTTGGGGTTGGAGGCATAGCCCCATTGCGTGCGCTTCAGGATGTCGGCGCCTTCGCCCTTCTGATCCATGCCGCAGCCGGTGCCGTGCACGAGCGGAATGACGCCGTCGATGTTGGGATAATCGTCGAGCATGCCGGAGCGCTCGACCTCCCGTGCGATGAAGCGCGCGACCGAGGCCGAGCAGTTCACGCTGGTGAGGATCGCCAGATAATTGCGCGTGCCGACCTTGCCGTTCGCGCGACGATAGCCTTGAAACGTCGCCTGCTGTTCGGGCGGGAGAAGGGGAGTGGGCTTCGCGCCTTCAGCAAAATGCCAGTCGCGCGCGAAGGCATGCATTTCAATATTATGCTCGTGAAGCCATTCGCCGGGCTCGACAGGCTTCGATGCGAAACCGATGATCTGACCGAACTTGAAGACCGGCTCGCCTTGAGCAATCGTAGCGATAGCGATCTTGTGGCCTTTCGGCACACGCTCCTTGGCTGTCACACCATTCACAACCGCGCCCGGCACGATGGGATCGACCGCCACGACGAGATTGTCTCGCTCATGGAGGCGTACGATCCGTGGTGCCGGTATCGGCTTGTCCAGCATGGTCAGTCCTTATGCGCTGAGCACTTCCGGCGAGGCTTCGGCCTCGGTTTCGAAAAGATGCGGATGCTGCTCTGCGAGTTCCGGCAATGAGCGCAGGATTTCGCTCAGGTGCTGGTGCATTGCGGTCTCTGCAGCGAGCGGATCCTTCTCCTTGATGGCATCCACGATGAGTACGTGCTGGGCGAGAACCACATGGCGCGGCACGGCTTTCGCCATGTCGAGAAAGCGCACGCGGTCCATCTGCGGCTTGACGTCTTCGATCATCCGCCACGCTTTGGGTCGCCCTGCCGTTTCTGCGAGCAGCCGGTGAAACTCTTCATCGAGAGACAAGAACTCTTCCGTCGAAGCGGAGCGCTGAGCGCGGCGTTGCCGCGTGAGGCTGGCATTCAGCTCAGCCAGCATGACGGGACTTGCCTTCAAGGCCGCCTCGCGCACGACGGCGCATTCCACCGCCTCGCGGATGAAGCGCGCATCCTCCACGCCCGCTCGCGAGATCTTGACCACCTGCGTGCCGCGCTGGGGCAGAACCCGTACCAGACCGGCCTCGCTAAGCTTGATCAAAGCCTCACGAACCGGCGAGCGGCTGACCCCAAATTTCTCCGCAAGGTCCTGTTCCGACAGCATTTCTCCCGGCGGGATCTGCATGGTGACGATGGCTTGGCGCAACGCGCGCGTGACCTGCCGGGCCATGGGTTCGCGGCCGTCATCGAGTTTTGCGAGGGGGCGTTTATTAGTCATAAGTGGCACACTACCATACTAGTAGACCATTGCAAACCCGATCAGACCGATCTACTCTCCTAACGGAATTTGGAAAACGGCCATCGAAGGTCGAGACGAAGTCTTAGGGAGAACGCCATGCTGATCCATCCGGACCGGCTGTTCCCGACTGAGCCCGCCGCGCGTGACGTGGCGCGCCGGCTCTATGAGGGGATCAAGGATCTGCCCATCGTCTCGCCTCATGGCCACACGGACCCGCGCTGGTATGCGGAGAACGAGGCGTTCCCCGACCCGGCTAAGCTCTTCGTCATTCCTGACCATTACATTTTCCGCATGCTCTACAGCCAGGGTGTGCGGCTCGAGGATCTCGGTATCCCCACCAAGGATGGCGCTGCGGTCGAGAAAGACCCGCGCGCGATCTGGCGTCGTTTCGCGGCGCATTATCATCTCTTCCGCGGCACGCCCACGCGCACATGGCTCGATCACACCTTCGCAACGCTCTTCGGTTTCACGGAGCGTCTTACGCCCAAGAATGCCGATGCCTATTACGACCGTATCGATGAGGCGCTTCGTACGCCGGAGTTTCGCCCGCGGGCGCTGTTCGAGCGTTTCCGCATCGAGGCCATCGCCACGACGGAGAGCCCGCTCGATCCTCTGAAATATCACGAGATCATTCGCCGGTCGGGCTGGGGAGGGCGCGTTGTCACGGCCTATCGCCCCGATCCTGTCGTCGATCCGGATTTCGACGGGTTTCGTCGGAACCTTGTGCGCTTCGGCGAGATCACCGGTTGCGACACTGCCACCTGGAGCGGCTATCTGGAGGCGCATCGCAAGCGGCGCGCCTTCTTCCGGCAATACGGTGCGACCTCGACCGATCACGGGCACCCGACGGCGCGGACAGCCGATCTATCGCGCGCCGATGCTGAAGCTCTGTTCCGCCGAGTCTCGACGGGCGATGCGCATCCAGGCGATGCGGAGCTGTTCCGCGCGCAGATGCTGACCGAGATGGCGGCCATGAGCGTGGAGGACGGCATGGTCATGCAGATCCATCCCGGCTCCTTCCGCAATCACAACAGCCAGATCTACAACCGCTTCGGCCGCGACATGGGTGCCGACATTCCCTCGCAGACCGATTATGTGAGCGCGTTGAAGCCGCTGCTCGACCGCTTCGGCAATGAGCCGAACCTCTCCGTCATTCTCTTCACGCTGGACGAGACGAGCTATTCGCGGGAGCTTGCCCCGCTTGCCGGTCACTATCCGGTCCTGAAGCTCGGTCCGGCCTGGTGGTTCTTCGATGCGCCAGAAGGCATGCGCCGCTTCCGCGAACTCACCACGGAAACGGCGGGCTTCTACAACACGGTCGGCTTCAACGACGACACGCGTGCGTATCTCTCAATCCCTGCGCGCCACGACGTGGCGCGGCGTGTCGACTGCGCTTATCTCGCCAACCTCGTGACGACCCACCGCCTCGATGAGGATGAGGCGCACGAAGTGGCCTACGACCTCGCATATCGCCTCGCGAAAGAGGCCTACAAGCTGTGAGAACGGGCACGGCCCTCGACGGCCCTGCTGCTGCACAGAACGGGAGGAAGACCATGACGAACCTGATCACCAGACGCAACTTTGTCGGCACTGTCGCCGCCGGCGCAGGGCTCGCCGCCTTTGGCGGACGAGCCTTCGCTCAGCAGCTGACGCTGCCCACAAGCCCTGTGACGCTCAACATCATCGACGTCGCAGGAAACCTGGCGCTGACCCAGAAGGCCATCGAGAATTATCGCAAGGCAAAGCCCAATCTCGTTTCCCGCATCACCTTCACCAAGGCTCCCGCGCCTGAACTCGCGGGCAAGCTCAAGGCACAGCAGGATGCGGGCCGCGTCGATATCGACCTCGTGCTCACCGGAACGGACGCGCTGTCCGCAGGCGTCGAACAGAAGCTCTGGGTAGAAGTGATGTCGCAATACGCGAGCGCTCTGCCGAAGCTCGACGATATTTATCTTCCGGCTGCGGCGAAGATGCAGACGCTGGCAAAAGGGCAGGGCGTCGTCGTCACCTATTATCCGTCGGGGCCGCTCCTCGAATACATGCCCGACCGCGTGAAGAAAGTGCCGACCACGGCGGAGGAGCTTCTCGCCTGGACCAAGGAAAACCCGAACCGCCTGATCTATGCGCGTCCCGCCAATTCAGGCCCCGGCCGCACCTTCATCATGGGCCTTCCTTACATCCTCGGCGACAGCAATCCGCAGGATCCGGCGAAGGGCTGGGACAAGACCTGGGCCTATCTCAAGGAACTCGGTCAGAACATCGAGTATTATCCGTCCGGCACCGGCGCGGTCATGAAGGAGCTGGGCGAAGGCTCGCGCGACATGACGGTGTCCACCACAGGATGGGACATCAACCCGCGCGTGCTCGGCGTTGTGCCGAAAGAGGCGAAGGTTGCGGCGCTCAAAGGTTTCCACTGGGTGGCCGACGCGCATTACATGTGCATCCCGAAAGGCCTGTCGAACGAGAAGACCGCCGTTCTCATCGACCTGATGAACTTCCTGCTCACCAAGGAGCAGCAGGCCTACACCTATGACGAGGGCTACTTCTATCCCGGCCCCGCAGTGAAGGGCGTCACGCTCGACATGGCGCCTCCGGAAAGCCAGGCCGCGATCAAGGAATACGGACGCCCCGAATACGAGAAGTGGATCGCTGAAAACCCGATCGAACTGCCGCTCCAGCCGGAGCAAATGGTGGTTGCGTTCCGCATGTGGGACGAACAGGTCGGCGGAGCGAAGCGCAAGTAACTTAAAGGACCCGCGATGACCATAGCTCTCTCACAGTTCAACGAAGTCCGGCTTGATCGCGTCAAGCGCGAATTCGGCGCGCTCAACGCTCTGCGCGATGTGTCCCTCACGATCCAACGGCGCGAGTTCATCGCGCTGCTCGGACCATCGGGCTGCGGCAAGTCGACAACATTGAACTGCATCGCGGGTCTTCTCCCCGTCACGGGCGGCGCGATCTGGCTCGACAAGAACCGGATCGACACGCTGCGTCCGGAGGAGCGCGGGTTCGGGATGGTGTTCCAGAACTATGCGCTCTTCCCCCATCTCAATGTCCGCCAGAATATCGGCTTCGGCCTCAAAATGCGCGGCACGCCGAAAGCGGAGATCGACCGCAAGGTGAACGAGGCACTGAGCCTCGTGCGCCTCGAAGGTCAGGAGAACAAGCTGCCGGGGCAGCTCTCGGGCGGCCAGCAGCAGCGCGTGGCTATTGCTCGCGCCATCGTCATCGAGCCGCCGCTGGTTCTCATGGACGAGCCGCTCTCGAACCTCGATGCAAAACTACGCCTCGAAATGCGCGCGGAAATCCGGCGCATTCACAACGAGCTTGGCGCGACGACCATCTATGTCACGCACGATCAGGATGAAGCCTTGTCGCTCGCCGACCGGATCGTGGTGCTGCGAGACGGCGTGATCCGCCAAGTCGGAACGCCGAAGGAGCTTTATGACGCGCCCGCCCATCTCGATGTCGCCGACTTCATGGGCTTCCGCAACAAGCTGAAGGGCAAGGTTGTTTCAGTCGACAACGGCCGCGTGCTTCTCGATGTGGAAGGCGCACGGATCGGTGGCATCGCGCGCGAAAGTCTGTCGGTGGGATCGACCGCGTATGCTGCGATCCGACCGGATGATCTCGTTCTCGGCGATCCCGGTGAGAACGCGCTGAAGGTCAAGGTCGACACTATCGAGTATCGTGGCCGCGAGTTCGTGGGAACGGCGCATTCCGAAGGCGGGCTCGATTTCGTCTTCCGCTCGCATCAGCCGGTCGAACTGGGATCGGTCGTGCACCTGCGGGCGGACAATGAGCGCGTCCTCGTCTTTGCCGAGCCGATCAAGGGGAGGCAATGATGGAAGCTGTCGCGCCCACGACGCCTATCGATCACGGCCCCAGCCTGAGGCAGCGCTTGGCTGCGAAGGGTTTCGATGCCGTCACGCTTCTGGTTGTTCCCGCCGCCATCTTCAGCTTGCTGCTCTTCGTCTATCCGTTCGCCTTCGGCTTCGTGTTGTCGTTCGAGCCGAAGAATGGCGGCTGGCTTGCCAATTACCAGCGCTTCTTCTCTGACTCTTACTTTTACGCCACCATCGGCAACACGCTCCTGCTGTCCATCCCCGTCACGCTTCTCAATCTGCTGCTTGCGGTTCCGATCTCATTCCGCGTCCGTCTCATGCGGCATCAACGCCTGCTGACGACGATCCTCGTTCTGCCGATCACTCTCGGCACGGTTCTGGTGGCGGAAGGGCTTCTGAATTATCTGGGCCCTCAAGGGTGGTTCAACCGCACCCTCGTGACCCTCGGCATCATCGATCAGCCCTTGCGGCTCGTGCACAATTATTGGGGCGTGTTCGCGTCCCTCGTGATCACAGGATTCCCGTTCACGTTCCTGCTGACACTCTCCTATGTCACGGGTATCGATCCGGCGCTGGAGCAGGCGGCGGCGACGCTCGGGGCAAGTGCATGGCAGCGTTTCCTGCATATCTATCTGCCGCTGCTGATGCCGGGATTCGCCATCACGTTCTGCCTGTCCTTCGTGCAGGCATTCTCTGTCTTTCCCTCGGCGGTGCTGCTCGGCGAGCCTGCGGGCACGACGCGCGTGATCTCCATTGCGGCCTATCAGGCGGCATTCGAGGAATACGATTATTCCATGGCCTCTGCCGTCGCAATGATCATGGGCTTCGTTCAGCTCGGCATTGTCGTGCTGGTGCTCGCGTCTCGCGGGCTGTTCTACCGCGGCCCCGCCTCCGGCGCGAAAGGGTGACATCATGATGATCCGCGATACGACGATTGGCTCGAAACTATGGGCCGTGGCCGTCTGGAGCGTCGTCGGCTTCTTCATCGTCAATCTGCTGGCCATGATCGCGACGGTGGTCACGAGCTCATTCGCCACGCGCTGGCTCGGCACTTGGCTGCCGGTCGGCTGGACCACGCGGTGGTATTCCTCTGCCTGGAACGAATTCCAGCTCTGGGACGTCCTGATCGTCACCTTCCAGGTCGTCGGGCTGGTGGTGCTGATTTCTGGCGTGCTCGGCGTCACGGCGGCCTATGCGCTTGCGCGCCGCGACTTTCCGGGAAAGCGTCTTCTGGTTCTGCTCTTCCTGCTGCCGCTCCTGATCCCACCGATCACCTTCGGCATTCCGCTCGCAACCGTGCTCTACCGGACAGGACTTGCAGGCACGTTCTGGGGTGTGGTCGTTGCCAATCTCGTGCCGACGGTTCCCTTCGTGATCCTCGTCATGATCCCATTCATCGAGCAGATCGATCCGAAGATCGAGGCGGCGGCGCGGGTGTTCGGCGCCAATACCTTCAAGCTCTTCATCCATGTGCTCCTGCCGCTGCTTCTGCCGGGCATTCTGGCGGCGTTGCTGCTCGTGCTGGTGCGCACCATTGCGATGTTCGAACTGACCTTCCTGGTGGCGGGGCCGACGAGCCAGACTCTGGTCGTGGCGCTCTATTATGCCGTCTTCGCGGCAGGCGTGCGTGCCGTGCAATCCATTGACGCCATGGCGGTGGTCTATATGGCGACCACGCTGGTGTGGCTCGTGATCGCGCTGCGGTTCGTCAACCCGACGCAGATCGTCACTCGCGCCAAGCAGCAACCCGCGCATTGAGGATGCCATGTCGAAGCGTTTGAGCGAAGCAAGTCTCAACGATCTGCCGCGCGCTGTCATGCGCCCGCCTTACGACCGCAGTGCGGTCACGACGGGGATCGTGCATCTCGGCGTCGGAGCCTTTCACCGCGCCCATCAGGCCGTCTATGTGGAGGACATCCTGGCGCAGGAACCGCACTGGGGCATCGTGGCGGCGAGCCTGCGCAGCCCCGATACCTATGACGCGCTTGAGCCGCAGGACGGGCTCTACACTCTCTCTATCCGCTCGGGAGAGGGCGAGAAGCTGCGGGTTATAGGCGCGATTCAACGAGTGATCGTCGCCCCGCAGGCCATCGAGGATCTCTTGAAGGTCATGGCGGACCCGAAAACGCGGATCGTCTCGTTGACGGTGACGGAGAAGGGCTATTGCCACGATCCGGCAACGGGAACGCTGAACGAGTCGCATCCGGATGTCGTGCATGATCTGCGCAATCCGCATCTGCCCCGATCCGCTCCAGGCTTTATCATCGAGGCCTTGCGCCGCCGTAGGATCGCGGGTGTTCCGCCTTTCACGGTTCTGACCTGTGATAACCTTCCCTCCAACGGCCGCACGGTGAAGCGTGTTCTGACGCGGTTCGCCGAACTGAGCGATCCTGCCTTTGGACGCTTCGTGGCGAATGAAGTCGCTTGTCCATGCACCATGGTCGACCGGATCGTTCCCGCAACGAGCGATGAGGATCGCAGGCGTATCCGTGAGGAGCTTGGCGTCACCGACGCATGGCCCGTCGTGACCGAGCCTTTCACGCAATGGGTGATCGAGGACAGCTTTCCTCAAGGCCGCCCAACTTGGGAAACAGTCGGCGCGGAGTTCGTGTCGGATGTGGAGCCCTATGAGCATATGAAGCTGCGGCTTCTCAACGGGAGCCACTCGACACTGGCCTATCTCGGCTATCTCGCGGGTTATGAAACCGTGGCCGACACGATGGCGGATCCTGCTTTCGAGCGCCTGATTGCAGGGCTCATGAATGAGGAAGTGACGTCGACGCTCCACATGCCTGCCGGCGCCGATCTTGCTGCCTACAAGCGTGCGCTCATCGAGCGCTTCAAGAATCCTGCCCTTCGGCATCGCACATGGCAGATCGCCATGGATGGATCGCAGAAATTGCCGCAGCGCCTGCTTGGGACCGTGCGGGACAGGCTTCGTGACGATGCGCCAATCCAACGCCTCGCGCTCGGCGTCGCGGCCTGGATGCGTTACGTGACCGGCATCGACGAGCAGGGCGCTCCCATCGATGTGCGCGACCCCATGGCTGCACGCCTGCGGGAGACGGCGGACCGGGCAGGGGTGTCGCCTGAGAGATTGGCTGGAGAACTGCTCGCGGTGCGGGAGATTTTCGGAGACGATCTTCCGCACGATGCACGCTTTACCGGCCCCGTGAAGGCTGCGCTTGGGCAGCTTTATGCGCAAGGGGCGAAGCGGACGGTCGCCAATTGGGTCTAATCCTTCAGGCCTTCGATATTGTAGATCGGGATAGGCCGGCTCAGGCCCTTCAATTGAAAGTCGCCGAGTGCAGCGGCTGTGGTTATGTCCTCAGCCTCCGCCGCAACCCGCTGCGTGACAAGGATCTGTCCGTCGCGCGCTTCGGAGCAGAGGCGGGCCGCTACATTCGTCACGGTGCCGATGGCCGCGTAATCGAACCGGCCTTCGAAACCGATCCGCCCCAGCGTCGCATAGCCTTGTGCAATGCCGATCCCGAAGCCGATGGAATAGCCGCGAAGCTGCCAATCGCGTGCAAGCGCCTGCGTGGTTTCTTGCATGCCGATGGCGAGCCGCACCGCCCGTGCGGCAGGATCGGGGCAGGGGATGGGATCGTTGAAGAAGATCATCATGCCGTCGCCTGCGAACCGTTCGAGCGTTCCTTCCGCTGCATGGATCAAGGGGCCGAGAGTCGAATGATAGGCATTCAACAGATCCATCACTTCTTCCGGCGCGGCGATTTCGGCAAAGCTGGTAAATCCACGCAGATCGCAGAAAAGGACGACGATCTCACGGCGATGATGCTTGAGAATTTCGGCATCGCCGCCTTTCGAGGCGATCATGTCGGCGACCTGAGGCGGCAGAAAACGCCGCAGATCACGTAACCGGTCGAGTTCCTGCACCTGCTGCTCCACCCGCGCTTCCAGATCTCTGTTGAGAAAGGACAACTCGGCGGCCTGCGATTGAACCGTGTCGTAAAGGGTCTTGATCCGCAGCAGCGAGCGCACCCTCGCGACAAGGGTCGCGGGCTCGAACGGTTTGGTGAGGTAATCGTCGCCTCCGGCATCGAGGCCCGCCACCACGTCCTTGATGCTGGATTTCGCCGTCAGCAGGATGATGGGGATCGCGCGAAGGACATTGTCGCCCTTGAGCCGCCTGGTCACCTCGATCCCATCCATTTCCGGCATCATGATATCGAGAAGGATCAGGTCCGGGCGAAGCCTGCCGGTCTGCTCCAGCGCTTCGCGTCCGTTCGTTGCGGTTGCGATCTCATATCCTTGCGCTTCCAGGCGCACCCGGACGATCTCGATGTTCTCTTCGATATCATCGACCACCAGGATGAGAGGACGCTCGCGCATGGACGTCACTCCAGAAGCTCGCGAATCTTCGCGAGAATTTGGCGCGGGCTGAAAGGCTTCGCGATGTATCCGTCGCATCCGGCGGCCCAGGCCTTTTCTTCGTCCCCTGACAGAGCATAGGACGTGACGGCGATGATGGGGGGCGGCTGGATGGCCTTGTTGGCCTTGATGTGCCGGATGGCTTCGTATCCGTCGAGGATGGGAAGCTGAATGTCCATCAGAATCAGATCGGGCCGGAACTCGGTCGCCGCGGTCACGGCGGCTTGGCCGTCATGCGCCTCGCATATGTCGAATCCCGCATTGCTCAAGAGGTCGCGCAGGATCCGCCGGTTATCCTCCGTATCCTCCACGATCAGGATCCGCTTGCTCATCAGGCGGCCTCCGTGGCAGGCCGCACCTCGAGCGGAAGATCGATGGTGAAAGTGGAGCCTTCCCCCACAGCCGAGCACACCTGAATCGTGCCGCCGTGCATGTGCACGATACGCTTCGAGATGGCGAGGCCGAGACCTGTCCCGGTGCCTCCATTCATGGCGTTGGAGCCTTGCTGGAAGGCCTCGAAGATGACCTTCTGGTCGTTCAGAGGAATGCCGACGCCGGTATCCTTGATGGAAATCTTCAGGCGACCGCCTTCTACGTTGGCCTCGACATCGACGGATCCTTTTTCCGTGAATTTTATGGCGTTGCCGACGAGATTGACGAGTACCTGGGTCAGTCTACGCTCATCGCCGCTGCCATAGGGCAGGCCATCAGGGATGGAGACGCGAAGCGCAAGCCCCTTGGCCTTCGCAAGGGGTTCCGCTGTTGTCACGGCTGCATAGATGAGATCGAAAACCGAATAGGTTTCCGAGGCGATCAGGAGTTCACCGGCCTCGATCTTCGAGAGGTCGAGAATGTCGTTGATGAGAGCGAGCAAATGCCTGCCGTTTACCTGCACGCGGGTGAGAATGCCATGAGCCTTCTCGGGCAAGTCGCCGTAGAGGCCGTCGATCAGCAGCTCCGTATAGCCGAGCACCGCGTTGAGCGGCGTGCGAAGCTCGTGACTTACATTTGCTAGGAAGCGGGATTTCGCTTGGCTCGCTTCCTCGGCTTGTTCCTTAGCTTGCCGCAGGACATCCTCGAACAGTTTCAAGTCCGTGATGTCGAAATAGGTGAGCATTCGCCCGCCATCCGGCAATGCAATGATGTGGTATTGAAGAACTTGCCCGCTCTTCAGGCGCATTTCCGTTGTCGCAGCAATGCCGCTCTTAATTTCCTCAATCCGTCTCGCCTTGTAGGTTTGCCATTCCTCGTCGGATACGTCGTAGCTGCCGATCTGGCGACTTTTCTCCATGTCGTCTTCGAGCGAGCGGGAGTTCTCGTAGAACCCCTCCGGCATCTGCCAGATCTCACGATAAGCGCGGTTGGCAAGGCGGATATGGAAATCGGGGTCGAGGAACAGGATGCCGTATTGAATGGTCTCCAACACGGCGTTGAGGTCGCGCAGCGCCGCCTCGGTTTCTTTCTTCGCCTGCTTGAGCTGCGTTTCCCTCTGTTTCAGTTCCGTGATGTCGTTGAAAGCGAAGAGAAGAGCCGGCGTGGATTCGTAGTCGGCGAAGCTCGCATTCACCAAGGCCCAGAACTCGCTGCCGTCATAACGCCGCAGGCGAACTTCCACGTCCTGGACACGGCCTTCCTGCGTCAGAACCTTGATAATGCGCTCACGGTCGGCTGGGTTTGCGTAGTAATTCGGCGCGAGCGTGCCGCGCACCTCTTCCTGGCTCAGGCCGATGGCTTCGGCGGTTCGGGCATTGGCATAGAGAATCCGCCCGTCGGACATTCGCGTCACCACCAGCGGATAGGGGGCCATTTCCAAAAGCCGCCGTTGACGTTGCTCGGCCAAAGCAATGGCGTCGAGGGCACGCTTCTGCTCGGTAATGTCCACATAAGTGAGCATCCGCCCGCCATCAGGCAGGGCTACGCAATGATAGCGGAGGACGCGATTGTTGGGTGACTGGATCTCGATCGGCGCTTCATCGCAATGCCGGATGTCCTGCATGCTGCGCTCAATGAAGGCGTCATTGTACTCATGCTCGATGCCGAGTGCGCGGCTATGGTGCGCGATCACATCGCGAATGGGCGTGCCCTTGGCGATCTGTGCTTGCGGCACGGCCCACATGTCCTTGTAAGCCCTGTTGGCGAGGCGGATCTTGAGGTCCGGGCTCAGGAAAAGAATGCCGTAATCGATGGTGTCGAGAAGGGCGTTGAGCTCGCGATGGCGTGCCAACTCACGCTCGGCCTTCTCACGTTCGCTCAGTTCATGGGCGAGTTCTTCGTTCAGCTTAGCGAGACTCGCGCTGCGCTCGCTGAGCGCCGTCTCGCGGGCGTCGATCTGCCGGGCCATCGTGGTGAAGGCTTCCGCCAGCTCTCCGATCTCATCCTGCCGGTTCAGGTTGAGATGCGTCTTGAACTCTCCCTTGCCCACGGAACTCGTGGCGCGGACGAGCAACCGCAGGGGAATAGCGATCTGGCTCCTGAGAGTGGAACTCATGATGGCGATTTCGAGAAGAAGCGCCAACACACCCATGAGGAGAATGAGGCGAGCGGTCTTCCAGGCGCTTTCCGCGGCAACATCCAGCGGATAGACAGTGGCGAGCGTCCATCCCGGCCCGCTAAGCTTCGTGACGGCGATCACCTGATTGTCCGTCTGATCGCGAATGACGGTCTGCTGCGGCGAGCGATCAAGGGTCAGCCGATGAATTCTCTCAAGGTTCTGATCGCCAGTCTCGGAGACGGGCAACGAGCCGCTGCGCGCCTGAATGGCATCCATGAAGCGGGGATGAGCGATGATCCGGCCTTCTTCTGAAAATAGGATGTTGTAGGTTCCATCCAGGCCCGTGCTGACGGCACGCCCAATCAGGTCGTGGACGAGAATGTCCTGCCCGATCTTGATGGCCGGTCGCCCGTCCATGAGGGCCGGGCGCGTGACCGAGACGAGCCAGTCGTTGATGCCGTAATCGAAGTAAAGCTCGGACCATCGTTCCTTGACGGAGCTGCCAACGGCTCCGGTGCTGGCAATGAGCACGTCGTCCTTTTTCTCGGAGAGCAGGTTCAGCTTGCCGGCGATTTCCCAGTCGCTTGCGCGCAGAGCCCACGGCTGGTCGGGCCAATACATGATCACGGCGCCTTCCGGCGTCATCACATAGAGATTGGCGAATTGACTCTTCCAGGCAGGGCCGAACTGCGTGATCAGGTCGAACGCGACCACGAGGCGCCGCTTGAGATCGCGCTCGATCATCACATGCTTGCCGATGAAGCCCGTGACGCCATAGGTCTTGAAGACGTTCTCCGTCAGGCGGGTGGTGCCGTCGGAATGCTGCTCGAAGAGGGTTGCGAAGCGTTGCTCCGCTCCCAAGAGATCCATCTGGCGGATCTCGCGCAGATAGCTCTCCGAGAAGGTCTGGATGTTGCTGCTGGCGAGATCGAAGATGGCGCTTTCGCGCTCGCGCCTTTGCTCGACATAGCGCTCGAGGTTTTCGGTGGCCTGCTGCTCGAAGCCGGTCTTGACATGCCAGTAGCTCAGGATGGTGGCGGCCGCGACCACGAGGCTGATGCGGATTGCGATTTTGCGGAGCGTCTGTAGCGTGAGAGAGCGCTTGGGACTTGTAACCCCGGAAGAAGCAGTACGCCCGGGACGCATCATGGGACGGCCCTGGCAAGGGGTGGGAGATCCTTGATGCCGAGCCTGCGGGCGATCCTGTCGTTGAAGAACAACTCACCTTCACGGTTGTACGAGAGGGGGATGTCGCGGGGCTGAACGCCTTCGAGAATGCGAAGCGTCGCCTGTCCCACCCAGCGTCCCTGCTCCTGCGGGCTTTTCACTACGCCGATGAGGCTCACAGCCGTCAGCCACTCGAAATCCGTTCCGCTCGGAATCTCGCTGCGCTCTTCCACGAAGCGGGTTGCTTCGGCAAGGTTCCAGTCCGGCAATGCGCCGACACCCAGAACCATGAGCATGTCGACTTCCTTCTGCGCACGCAGGAAGGATTCCTTCCACTCCGCAAGAGAGTTCACGAAATAGGTCTTCTCATAAGTGATGCCGAAAAGGCGTTCGTGATAGGAAATCTCCTTGTGCTTGACCGGCGTATCCTCGGCGAGAAAACCAAGCCTCGGGCCGCGTGCGTGCCGGCGCATCAGTTTTACGATCTGTGGGATCGGCGAGACCTCCACCATGCCCGTGGTGTTGCGATAGGGAAGCCCGTAGGTTGAAGCGTCCCAGTTCAGCCCGCAGAAAACAACCGGAATGGAGGCATCGCGAAGGTAGGGCATGATGAAATACTGCGTGGCGGGATCGTCGTTGGTAGTGATCACGTCGGGCTTGAACTCATCGATCACCCGCGCAGCCTCTTCGGCGGAGGCGTGGATGTCGCTTGGCGACGGGCGCCGCTTCGTGTCCATGTGGAACACGCGGAAATCGACGCCTTTGCCGCTCAGCGTTTCCCGCAGCGCGGCGACGATCCGATCGTTCCACTGATTGCCCGCATGATAGGAATCGATATGGAGAACCTTCCTGGCGACGTCCTGCGCCAAGGCCTCTCCGAGGGATGGAAGAATGAAGAGAGCACAAAGAACAAAGCGGATAAGCGCTGCCTTCCGCATTCCAGATCGTGCATGGTCGAAACGTCGTGACATGGCATAATCCGATCGAGTGAACGTTCGATTGCCTTTGGCGGACGCTTGTCCTTCTCACATTGTGCCGCGGGCCTATGCCTTGCTTGTGAGTTTCGCTTCCTAAAACATACTATGTCGCGAAAGCGTCGCTCCCAACTCTTTTGCGTCCGCACACCCCTTAAGAGTTAGTTCCGATATAGCGCTTCCCATCAAGGCCTGAGAGGCGGCGGGGGCATGTTTTCCAATAAGGCTTTGCACGGCTTTTCTCATACACGCGGTGGAGCGTTTTCAGTGTCAGCCGGGCTGCAAGCTTCGCAAATCGCAGCGATGTGACGGTGGTCCGTCCCGCAGCATCCTCCCAGCACACGCAGCTGCTTCAATGTGTTGCGCAGCATACGGTAGTGAAGCCCGAGCGCAGCAGGATCGCCGTCGTCGAGTTCTGTCGCCGCATCGAGTTCGGCGTGGCTCAAGGTGGAGGCATTGGCCCTGATCCCCTTGATCCGATCGAGCCAGGCTTCTTTGGCATTCAAGGCTTCCTCGAAATGCTTCGGATGTGCGCAGTTGATCATGTAATAGATCGGCCCCGAGCCGGTGGCGGCGTCCACCTTCTCGATTGCCTCTCGCAGGCTGTCCCCGGAGGGCAGGCGGCCATCGGTTTCGACGGTGAAAGAAATCACGATCGGCATGCCGCGACTCTGCGCTGCGCGCGCGATTCCGATGGCCTCTTCGGGATAGGTCATCGTCATCGCACTCACCATGTCCGCCGCGGTGTCGCAGAACACTTCAATCAGCGGCGCATGGTATTGCTCCGCTTCGTCGGAACTCATCCGGTCATCTGCCTTGTAGCCGTCGCCGCGCGGCCCGAGGATGCCGTTGATGACGATGGGTGTGCCGTTCGTCGCGTAAGCGTCGCGCAGTTCACTGGCGAAAGAGACCGATTGGCGCTGAACCTCGGTGAGATCCTGCGCCGAATAGCCGAGCTTCTCGCCCCAATCCTTGTTGGTTCGCCATGTGACCGTGTCGAGAATGAAGCCGACATGCTGTTGCATGGCTGTTTCAAGGTAGGGTTTGAAATAGCGCCTCAATGTCTCGCGCCCGTCCTCGCTCATCACAAGCGGGAAGGCGGCAAAGCAGGGCAGGTCTATCCCGTGGTGGAAGATGAGGGCTGTTTCCAATCCGCCGTCGGTCAGGAAGTCGCCGCCGGAGAGCTGCGGCAACTTTTGTCGATAAAGGGCCATGGCTCATCTCCCCTTGAAGAAGGCCTGCATACTGAGAGCAGAGATCATTTCGTTCTGTGATGCGGATCACACGGAATCCCGCTCGGCGCCGTCGGAAGATCGGTACAGGTGCGATGGATGAAGAACGCGGATGCAGTTGCGGCTCAGTTCCACCCAGCCCATGCGCCGCCAGCTCTGAAGCTGCCGGTTCACGCTCTCTCTGCTGGCGCCCACGAAGATGGCCAGTTCCTCCTGGCTGACATGCAGATCGCGGCCATAATCTTCGCTGAGCGCGACGAGACGGTGGGCGAGTCTTGTTCCGAGCGGCAGCAAAGCACGCTCCTCGATCTGCGAGCTCATCCAGCGAATGCGCTCGCAGAGCAGCTCGATCAGGCGGATGGCGACGGAGGGGCGACGTTCGAGAAGGTTGAAGAAGTCGCGGCGGAAAACCGTGTAGAGTTCAGTCGGCTCCACAGCCACCGCATCGGCAGTCCGCGGGCGCCCATCGAGCAGCGCGACCTCGCCGAACACATCGCCGGGCCCCAGCAGGTTGAGGGTCAGCCGCTTGCCGGATGAACTGCCCGTCGCGATCCGAACCTGCCCGCGCCGGACGGCGTAAAGCGCATCTCCCGGATCGCCTTTGAGGAAGAGCGTTTCGCCCGGTTCGAGGCGCCGGGTGACGCACAGCACCGCGATCGCCTCGATGGCCTCGTCGCCCAGACCGGCGAAGAAGGGATTGGCCTTGAGCAGAAGCGCAAGGTTGTGCGGTCCAGCCATAGGAGCGTTTCCTCAGCCATGACAGCGCGGCTGCAATGTGACCCGGATCACAGAAGACCAGGCGCGGACGACGCATGATCGACAACAGCCGGGTCTGGTGAGGCCCAGTCTAGCATCAAAAATGCTGGGAGGCATGTCATGATGCACAGCACTGCTTCGATGCACAGTTCCGAACTCTCCCATTATGGCCGGCTTGTGCGAGCCGCCGCAGAGAGCGCCGTCAAATCGTCCCGCTACTTCCTTGCGCTGATGAGAAAAGCCGCAGCGCGGGAGCAGACCCGTCAGCAGCTGGCGCAGCTCGACGAGCACATGCTGCATGACATCGGGCTGGAGCCCCTCGACGTCTATTACGGCTGGCGCGGTTCGAAACGATAGACCCCGAACAACTTTTTCCCACGAGGACGACGATGAACCTTTATTCTCGCTATATCGGCCCGAAATTCGTCAGCTGCCTTTGCTCAATGGACGACATTACCGCAGAGCGTGAGCGGGTCATTCCCCTCGCGCGCGGCGTGGTTCTCGAGATTGGAATGGGACCTGGCCTGAACTTGCGGTTCTACAACCCGCTCAACGTGACGAGGGTCATAGGAGTCGATCCAAACGACGACTTCCTTCATCTCGGTGAGGCGCGCCACCGCAGCAGCCACGTCCCGGTGGAAATCGTGCGCGCTCCGGCCGAGGCGCTTCCCCTGGGCGACGACACCATCGACACGGCGGTGATCACCTATACCTTGTGCTCCGTCGACGATCCCGAGATGGCGCTCAAGGAGATCAGGCGGGTTCTCAAGCCTGAGGGCAGGGTGCTCTTTCTGGAGCATGGCCTGTCGCCTGAGGAGGATGTGGCGCGGTGGCAGCGCCGCCTCAACCCGATCTGGCGCTCTCTCGCTGTAGGTTGCAACCTGACGAGGCCGGTGGCGGAGCTTCTCAGGAGAAGCGGGTTCTCCATTCAGGATATGGAGGAATACTATCTCGGCGGGGCTCCCCGCGTTCTCGGATTCCATTGCCGAGGCATCGCACAGGCGAGCTGAGCATCGCAGAGCGCAAGGAATGGTTGGGCCGGTGGCTCCTTTGGCAAGCGGCCCTAAAACCTTCTCATGCAGCCTCTTTCTACGCCCCACCACCGAACACGCATTCTTCCGGTGCTTCTTGGCCGTTTGGCCCTTACCGCCCTGATCGGGGGCGTGGTCCTTTCAGGGCTTGTCTGGGGCGGAGTGATCGACATTCCCCGCCATCTCAATCCGTTCGTGCCGCTGCGCATTGCGGATGACGTGAACTGGCTGACGCGGATCAAGCTCTCCCGCCTGGATGGAGACACTCCACAATGTCTGGCGGTGCTGGCGAATTCGGATGTTTCGTACAAGCCTGTCGCGGACCGCGTGAGCGGCGACGGCTGCGGGCTTTCCGATGCAGTCGAGATCGGGAATGCGTCCCGTGCCCTGAGCCGCAACGCCACGGCGACATGCCCGCTGGCCGTGGCCTGGGCGCTGTTCGACGAGCATGTGGTGGGGCCTGCCGCGCGTGAGCATCTCGGGCAGGACGTGGTGCGCATCGTCCATGTCGGCACCTATGCGTGCCGGAATATCAATCATCGCGATCAGGGACGGCGCAGCGAGCATGCGACGGCCAACGCCATCGACATTGCCGCTTTCGTTCTCGCAGATGGCCGGCAGGTCACGGTGCGGCGCGACTGGGAGGGAGGCGATCAGCGCCACGCGGCTTTCCTGCGGGCCGTGCGCGATGGCGCCTGCACCTTCTTCGATGTCGTGCTGAGCCCCGATTACAACGAGGCGCATCACGATCATTTTCATTTCGACATGGGCTCATATCGCGCATGCCGATGAGAGGAAACCTGACGCTCTCAGTTCAAGACGTGAGAGGGGGTGTCGCCCATGAGCGCGGCTTTGGCGGCCAACAACAGCGCTTCGCCCAGCTCGCGCGCATGCTCCGGCGTCATCGCCACCGGCAGCTGCCGGCGCACCCCGCTCTCGTACTCCTCCGGCGTCGACGCCATCTCGATCACCATCATCGCGTCGCGGCCATCGAGCGTGCCGACCGAGAAGGAAGTGAGTGCGCCGATCAGGTCCATGTCAGGTTTCATTGTTCTGCCCCTACGTTGTTGAGAAGAACTTACCGATTCCAGCAAACCTTGTCTGCTCTCCACCTAGAGAGTGGATTTTGTTACAGGTTTGAAAAGGCAAAAGAAAACGGCCCGGAGAAGCTCCGGGCCGCCATGTGTTACGGAAGAACGCTGTCTTTAGAAGAAGAGGAAGTCGTTCGCCGAGAGCTGAGCCTTGGTGACGCCGCTGAGCTTCAGCGTATTGCCACCGCCGAGGTCGATCACCGTGTCGGCTCCGACCGTGGTGGTACGGGCCATCAGCTGCTCGAAGGTCGAAAGGCTGAGGCCGTTCAGGTTCTTGGCGATGGCAATCATCTCGTTGGTAGCCGCGACATCGAAGTCCGAGATCGTGTCGTTGCCACTGCCCGATCCGAACTCGAACCGATCGGCGCCGGCACCGCCGCTGAGGATGTCGCTACCTTTGCCGCCCCAAATGGTGTCATTGCCGCCGGCACCGTTGATGGTGTCGTTGTTGTAGCCGCCATCGAGCTTGTCGTTCGCGGCGGTTCCATTGTGAACGAGACCGGCCACGTGCGCTGGGTCGGTGTAGCCGGCGGTAATCACCTCATGGGCAGGCTTGCCGTAAGTCACGTAGTAATTGTCGGCGAAGTCTGTTGGCTTCGAGGTCGTGTCGCTCCAGAGCATCGCACCGGCAAGCCACTTTCCGCCATAGTTCTTCATGACCTGGAAGAGCGCCTCGTACGCGTCCTTCTGCTCCTGGTAATCCACCGTGCTGCCGGCGATCCAGCCGGGGCTCTTGTTCACCCCGTCATAGCTGCCATAGCCGATCTCGGTGAAGATCACCTGCTTACCGTAGGTCTCCGACAAGCTCTTCCAGGTATCGATCACCGACTTGTCGCCGTAGATCATCTCGGCATAGGGGTGTCTGTGCTCGGTCGTTATCCAGCTGTCCACCAGTTCGTCGACGGTGGGAGTGTTGCTGTTGGTGTGACTGAAATAGGCATCGACGCCGATGTAATCCACATCGCCCCAGAAGCCGACCTTCATCGCCTCCTCATCGGTCGCGGCATAGCTCACCTTGCCGGTGAAGACCTGACGCACTGCGGAGATGATGTCCTGCCACTTCTGCGTATAGGTCATGCCGTCGCTGCAGACCTTGGTGGGGTCCGTCATGCTCTTCATCTCGGTGCCGACGACGAAGAGCGAGGCGCCGCCCGCCTGCGCGGCCTTGGCGTATTCCACCATGAAGGCCTTGTAGTTCTTGAACCACTCTACCGGATTGCTCGGCGTAATCAGGGCGCGCCAGGCGGCATCGCCCACGGTCGTGCGATCATCGCGCTCGATATGCGGCTTCACCGTTACCTTCAAGCCCTTGGCGACCGCATCTTTTACGGCCTGCGTCACCTGGGCGAAGGTGTCGCTTTCCGAACCCCACTGAGGATATTCAGGGTGGATGTTCAGATGCATGTCGTTGCTGGTGCCGTTGGACTGGAAGAAATTCGGAATGATGGTGACCGAATTCGCGCCCGTCGTCACGACGCGGTCAAAGCCCGCGAGACCGTAATCCGCCTGCTGATAGCGGCCGCCCCAATAGGAGGGGAGGCTGATGGATTCCCACTCGAAGATCTCATTGGCATTGCCGCCGCCGGGAGGCGTGCCGCCACCGCCGGTGTCGAACTTAAACCAGCTCGCCTGCGGCGGCGTGCTCGACGTCAGCGCGATGGTAGAACCATCGCCGAGACCGAGGGTGTAGATGCCGCCGCTGCTGCTGATCTGCAGCTTGTCGAGGCCGGTGACGCCAGTGCCCGTCAGGTCGATGAGATCGCCCTGGCTTGCGTTGAAGTCGGTGATCGTGTCCTGCCCGCCAGCCTTGGCGAAGCGGAACGTGTCCGCGCCCGCTCCGCCGGTGAGCTGGTCGTTGCCCGCTCCGCCGATCAGAATATCTGCGCCGTCGCCGCCGATGATCGTGTCGTTGCCGCCGCGGCCATCGAGGGTGTTTGCGCCTGCATTGCCCGTGATGCGGTTGGCGAGGTCGTTGCCCGTGCCGCTGTTGCCGCTCGTGCCTGTCAGAACGAGGTGCTCCACATTGGTCGCCAATGTATGCGTCACGGCCGCCTGCACCGTGTCGGTGCCTTCGCCCGCGTTCTCGGTCACGACGTCGGAGACGCTGCGCACGACATAGGTGTCGTCGCCCGTGCCGCCCGTCAGGGTGTCGATCTTGCCGGTGGCATTCGCGCCGCCGTCAAGCGTGTCGTTGCCCGCACCGCCCGACAATAGGTTGCTGCCTGCATTACCGGTGATCTGGTTGTTGAGGCCGTTGCCGGTTCCGTTCAGATCGGCGCTTCCAGTGAGGATCAGGTGCTCGACATTGGCGCCAAGCGCGTAGGCAATGGAGGCTTCGACCGTGTCGGTTCCTTCATTCGCAAGTTCGGTCACTGCGTCGCCTGCATTGTCCACGACATAGCGATCGTTGCCTGCACCTCCGAACATCTTGTCGGCGCCTGCGCCGCCATTGAGAACGTCATCGCCCGCGCCGCCCGTGAGGCTGTCGGTTCCATCGCCGCCGATGAGAGCGTCGTTGCCGCCCGCGCCGTTGAGCGTGTCAGCACCGCCCGCACCGGATAGGGAATCCGCGCCTTCCGTGCCGTTCTTCACGATGCCCGGCACAGGCTTGAAGATGTCCTGGCGGTTGGTCATGTCGTAGCTGACCTTGGCGTTGTACCAGACATTCCAATCGGTCGAGGTATTGCCCCAGGGCGTGACGAGAGTGGCTTCCGCTGCTGTCAGGCTGACGCCGTTGACTTTCAATGCATTGATGTAAAGCGAGCGATTGCCGCCATCGATCATGTCATTGGCGAATTCGAGGGCAATGGAATCCACTTTCGCGGGAGTATCGAAGGTAAAGGTGAGGTTCTGGGCGGCCTGTCCGCTCCAGCGTCCGGCCGTGACGTATTGCGGCTCGCCCACGCGGACGCCGTTCACCACGAGATAGACCATCGCGCCGACGCCGTTCGCGACATCGGCCCAAGCCGAGAGAGTAACACTGCTCTTCGTGCTGGTGCCGCCACCGCCCGGGACCGGATCGAACTTGAACCAGTTCGCCTGCGGCGCTGTGCTGCCAGTCACCGTGACCGTCGTGCCGTCGCCGAGGCCGATCACATGCGTGCTGCCCGAAGTGGTGATCTGCAGCTTGTCGAGGCCGGTGATGCCCGTGCCCGTCAGGTCGATGAGGTCGCCCTGGGCCGAGGTGAAGTCGGTGAGGATGTCCTGACCGCTGCCCTTTGTGACGCGGAATGTATCGGCGCCCAAGCCGCCGGTGAGACGGTCGTTGCCGAGGCCGCCGATCAGCGTGTCGCTGCCGCCGCCGCCGTTGAGCGTATCGGCGAGGTCCGTGCCGGTGAGAGTCTCGGCGGCATCAGTCCCGGTCCTGTCGATGCCTGCAGCGGGCTTGAAGATGTCCGTGCGGTTGGATGTGTCGTAGGTGAGCTTGCCGTTGTTCCAGAGATTCCAGGTGCCGCTTTCGACGCCTCCCCACTGGTTGTAAAACTTCGACTCGGCCGCCGTCAGGGCGACGCCGTTGACGTTCATGCTGTTGATGTAAAGCGAGCGATTGCCGCCATCGACCATGTCGTTGGCGAACTCAATGGCAATGGAATCCACTTTCGCGGGAGTATCGAAGGTGAAGGTGAGGTTCTGCGCGGCCTGTCCGCTCCAGCGCCCGGCTGTGATGTATTGCGGCTCGCCGACGCGGACGCCGTTCACCACGAGATAAACGAGAGCGCCGACTCCATTGGCCGTATCGGCCCAAGCGGAGAGTTGAACCGTGCTCTGCGCGGCGGTGGTATTCGACAAAGTAGTCGCCATGAAAGCCTCATCTTGCAAGTAAAGGGCAACAATTACGCGCAATATGGCGAAGCTCGTTGGGTGCTCCGCTATATCATGAGACTTCGGTTATAAAATGGAGTTTCAGTTTTCAAGGAGGAACGGCAAGAGCTTGGCTGTTATCTGTCATCCAACATCTTTGACGGTGGTGAGATGTGCTAAAAAAAGCTAAGCTTGTGAGGTATTTTATTTCTGGGTTTTTGCTTTCATCCCTTTTTGGTTTTGCAATTAAATAACATTAAAGCAACTGCGCGCTTTTGTCCTACTCATACCGCAGCGGTGCTCACGTGTTACGAGCAGTAAAATTTATGATATATTGTATCGTGGTGACAGGTTCCCTAGAAATCACTATGTTATATTGAGTCAGCAAGTGTTGAGTTCCGGTGTTCCTCGGGTGCTCGGTATCATATGCTGCTGGTTGTTTTGCTGATTGAGAATGGGATTGAAGAGGGCAGGCAGTGCGGCTTCTGGTTGAGAACGGTCTAGCTGTAGCCCCCTCTGTTGCGTGCGGGATCGGGGCATGAGAACGGAAATCGACTCCTTCTCCGGCCGGCAAAACCCCGTGACGAGCGAGCACGTTCGGGCCGCGATCGAGGCTTGCTACTGGGAGGTGACATCCCTTGGTGCGAAGGAGGCTTGGCCGCAATATCTGCGCACTCTCGTCACCGTCATGCTCGGTTCGCGCCAGCCCATGTTCCTCTTGTGGGGTGCGGATCGCACCATGCTCTACAACGAGGGCTACGCATCCATACTCGGAAAACGCCATCCGGCGGCCCTAGGCCGTCCCTTCGCTGAGATCTGGCCTTTTCTGGCGCAGGAAGCAGACGCGATCATCGATAAGATTAGCGCCGGCGAAGCGGCGCATCTCGACGATCTCACATTCGTCGCGCGCCGGACGGGTTATTCGGGCGAGGTGCGGTACAGCTTCTCCTGCACCCCCGTCCATGATGAAGCGGAGCGTGTCGTCGGCACGCTTTGGGTTTATGGCGCGACTGTGATGCAGGAACGCGCGGAACAGCACCTGAGATTCCGGGTCGAGCTCGACAAGCGGCTTCGCCACATCAACGATCCGCGCAAGGTGATGGC
The DNA here is from genome assembly GCF_022346925.1 of Microvirga sp. ACRRW. Classification (GTDB taxonomy): domain Bacteria; phylum Pseudomonadota; class Alphaproteobacteria; order Rhizobiales; family Beijerinckiaceae; genus Microvirga. The sequence goes on along the minus strand of NZ_JAKRNJ010000001.1, from coordinate 502,300 downwards.
CATCGCCGCAGAGATGCTGGGTAAGCATCTCAATGCATCGCGTGCGAATTACGGTTATGTGGAAGACACGCCGGATGGAGAGATCTTCGTCGTCGAGCGCGACTGGACCGATGGAAAGGCGCCGAGCCTCGTCGGGCGATATCCTGTCATGGCATTCGGCGAACCCCTGATCGAAGTGCTGAGGGCAGGCCACACGGTTTGCCTCCATGATGCCTTCGACGATCAGTTGACGGCGGGTGAAGGAATCGCTGCAACTTATGTCGCCATCGGCGCGCGTTCAGGAATCACGGTGCCGCTGATCAAGAACAGGAAAATCGAAGCGGCGCTGCTCGTGCATCAGGTAGACCCGCGTCACTGGCGCGAGGATGAAGAGGTTCTGGTTCGGCAAGTCGCCGAGCGAACCTGGGAGGCCGTCGAACGCGCACGCATGGAGACCGCCCTGCGGGGGAGCGAGGAGCGGATGCGCGATATTCTGGAGAGCATCAACGATGCTTTCTATGCGGTCGATCGCGAATGGCGCTTTACTTATGTCAACCGCAAGACGGAAGAGCTGTGGGGCCGCAAACGTGAAGACCTGATGGGCAAGGTCTATTGGGATGAGTTTCCCGATATCGTCGGAAGCGATCCCTACAGGGCTCACATGATGGCGATGGAAGGGCGTGTTCCCATGCGCCTGGAGACTCTGTCGTCAAATAATCGACAATGGTTGGAAATCAGTATTTTCCCAACGGCGGATGGCGGGCTCTCAATCTATTTCCGGGATGTCTCTCATCGCAAGAATGCCGAAGAGCATCGCGAACTGCTGATCCATGAGTTGAACCACCGGGTCAAGAACACATTGGCGACTGTTCAATCCATCGCGGCGCAGACCCTGCGCAATGCCGGTGTCACGCAGGAACCGCGTATGGCTCTCGAGGCGCGCCTCTTTGCCCTCTCCAGGGCTCATGATGTTCTTACCCGCGAGAACTGGGAAGGCGCATCGCTGCGGGAGATCGTTGCGCAATCCATCGATCCCTATCGCGGCATCGGCGAGAACCGCCTCAACAGCCATGGGCCGGAGGTGCGCCTGTCGCCGCGCATGGCGCTCGCGCTCTCCATGGCACTGCAGGAGCTTGCCACCAATGCGGTGAAGCACGGCGCGCTCGCCAATGCATCGGGAAGAGTCGATATCGCCTGGTCACTGGACGATTCCGTCGAGCCTGCCCGTCTCCACCTGCGTTGGGAAGAGAAGGGAGGCGCACCCGTTCAGCCGCCGCAGCGCCGCGGTTTCGGAACGCGACTCATCGAGCGGAGCCTGGCCTCCGACCTGCAGGGCAATGTCCAGATTGATTTCGCACCCAGCGGTGTCGTCTGCACCATCGATGCGCCCATGGAAGAAGGGGATCTGCCCCTCCACGGCGGTCTCCTCAAAAAATCCGCCTTTGCCGCCTAAAGGCAAAGCTGCGAGGCCCGCAAATGCGGGCCGGCCTTTCTTCGGCGGGTTGGCGTATCAAAGTCCAGCTTGGAGCGTTGAGAGAGAAAGCGGCTTCATCGCCGCATCGGCTGAAGGCAGGGGCGGAGGTCGTCATGCTGCGTCGTTTCAGGTGTATGTTCACGTGTCTCGTCCTTGGCGTCGGCTTCTTCGTCGGAACGCCGGTCTCAGCCGAGCCTCAGCTCGATCTGGCTCTGGTTCTCGCGGTCGATGTCTCCTCTTCCATGGAAGCGGAGGAACAGGGATTGCAGCGTGCCGGTTTCGTGGAGGCCTTCCGCTCCTCCCTCGTGCATGAGGCCATCCGGAGCGGGACGACAGGACGGATCGCCGTTACTTACGTCGAATGGTCCGGTGCGAAGGACCAGGCCGTGCTTGTGCCCTGGACTTTGATCGATGGTCCGGAGAAAGCGAAGGCTTTCGCTGCAAGCCTCGCCAGCAGGTCGGTCCGTCAGGCGGGCATGACCTCGATTTCCGGTGTCATCGACTTCAGCCGTGATCTGCTCAACGATCTCGGCAGAGACACGGCGCGGCGCGTCATCGATATTTCGGGCGATGGACCGAACAATGATGGAAGAAAGGTTGCGCTCGCGCGGGACGAAGCGGTAGCCGAAGGCATCACCATCAACGGATTGCCGATCATGTTCGGACGATCCCAGAACAGTCCCGAGATGGACGGGCTCGATGCCTATTATCGTGAATGCGTCATCGGCGGCTCTGGCTCATTCGTGATCCCGCTGCATGATCCGGAGCAATTCGCCATGGTGATCCGAACCAAGATCATGCGGGAGGTTGCCGGGATTGAGGATCGTGAATCGCTGCTCATTCCAGCCCAGTCACGCATGAATTGCGTGACTGGCGAGAAGAGGAAGGACGACGACCTGAACGTTCAGAAGCAGCCCTAGAGCATTGTGCAGAAGTAGTCCCGGTTCTGCGCCCGAACGATGCTCTAAGCCTTCAGCGCATGAGACCCGCGGCCTTAAGGGCTTTGGTGATGACGGCAGTCACATCGGGAACTGGTGACTCGGCTTGCTTCGGGCGCGGCTGCGCGTTCTGCTGCGGCACGGGTTCTTGCCGGATGGGGGCGACTTTGGGTGAGGCTTCCGTCCGCTTCGAGACGACGCGCTCCGTCAGGCCCCAGAACTTCGCCGCATGATAGCTCGACGAGATGCCGACTTCGAGCAGGAACGGGCCTGCTGCGCCATATTGGTTCTCGCTCTCGCCCGTTGCAAGCGGCGTGCCATGCGCCATGCCGGTGATGACGTATTCCTCGATCACCTCTTCACCGACATCGTTCGTCCATACGCGGCGCGGATAACCGTCGACGATCTCATCCCGGCTCGGGCGCATCGAAAGGCCGTGGACATTCGTCCATTGTTTGACGATCTCGCCCGCATTCATCGGCTTCACCGTGGCGTCCGCGCTGCCGTGCCAGACCGAGACCTTCGGCCATGGGCCCCGATGGCTGGAGGCGTCGCGCACCAGATCGCCCCAGGCTTCCGCTGGTTTCTCCTGTCCCTGGAACATGGCCTCGAAAGCCTGTGGGACGCTGGTGGCGCTGCGATGAGGCAGGCCTGCGATGATGGCGCCGCCTGCGAACACATCCGGATAGGTGGCCAGCATGGCGGCGGTCATGGCGCCGCCGGCCGACAGGCCGGTGACGAAGATGCGCCTGCGGTCGATGCCGTGGTCGCGGACGGCGCGCTCGACCATCTGGCGGATCGATGCGACCTCACCTTGGTCCCGCTCGGTATCGCCTGCCTGAAACCAGTTGAAGCACCGCTTCGGGTTGTTGGCTTCCTGCTGCTCAGGAAAAAGCACGACGAAGCCGTAGCGCTCGGCCACGACGGACCACCCGGATCCGTCATCGTAACCTGCCGCGGTTTGCGTGCAGCCATGGAGAACCACGACCAAGGCCGGGTAGGGAGCAAGTTCCGGGGGCGCATAAGTGAACATGCGCAGATTGCCCGGATTGGGGCCGAAATCGCGGACCTCGTTCAAGCGGTCGGACGTTGGCCGCGAGGGCGCGGACGAGGCTGCATTCACGGCCGCAGCCTTCATCAATCCTTCCCATTGGCGGCGGTGACGAGCCAATTGGCGGATCATGGTGCCTAGGCGCTGCATCGGGCTATCCTTCAGTCATTGAAAGATGGATAACACCCGAAGCCGGCCTACGTTGCAATGCAAAAAATTTTATGGTGCAGTGCAATAATTTATGAGAATCCTATCGTCCCGCGCCCAATTGCGCAGGACGATCGTCTCAGTTCACGGCGTATGAGGGGGTGTCGCCCATGAGCGCCGCCTTGGCGGCCAGCAGCAGCGCCTCGCCCAGCTCGCGCGCATGCTCCGGCGTCATCGCCACCGGCAGCTGCCGGCGCACCCCGCTCTCGTACTCCTCCGGCGTCGACGCCATCTCGATCACCATCATCGCGTCGCGGCCATCGAGCGTGCCAACCGAGAAGGAAGTGAGTGCGCCGATCAGGTCCATGTCAGGTTTCATTGTTCTGCCCCTACGTTGTTGAGAAGAACTTACCGATTCCAGCAAACCTTGTCTGCTCTCCACCTAGAGAGTGGATAATATTACTACGCCTGGGATGGTATTCGTACAGCCTTCAGCTTGGCTGTTATTAAGGGTTCCCCTACGCCATAAAGATCGAGCCGGGATGCGAAACATCCCGGCTCGATTTTTGTTCTCAGCGGCGCTTGTCGGAAGGACGCTTCTTGTCCTTCGGGCCCTTGAAATCTTTGGGGCCCTTGAAATCTTTGGGGCCTTTGAAATCCTTGGGGCCCTTATGGTCTTTCGAGCCCTTGTGGGCGCCGGGCTTCTTGCCCTCGTAAGCAGGCTTTCCCTCACGCGGCCCTCTGTCCTCGCGAGGGCCCTTGCGTTCGGAGAAGTCTCCCCGTTCCTTCGTGTCCCTGCGGTCCGAGAATTCGGACTTGCCCCTCGGGCCTTTCGGCTTGGGGCCATCCCAGGATTTCGCGCCCCAGGGCTTTCCGCCAGGACCCTTTCCACCAGGACCCTTGCCGCCGGGGCCCTTGCCGCCAAAGTCTTTGCCGCCATGCGGTGCGTCGGCGGGCTCGATGCGGATGTCTTCGTCGTTGGTCTTGCGGACGGACGCGGCGAATTTCGGCGCGTGGGATTTGGCGATCTGGAACTTCGACTCGCTGTCGAAAATCTTGATCGAACCGATTTCCTTTTTCGTCACATGGCCGAGACGGCAGATGATCGGCAGAAGCCAGCGCGGATCGGCGTTGTTGCGCCGTCCCACGCTCATGCGGAACCACACCATGTCTTCCGATGAGCCGTAAGCGCCGTCTTCCGACGAGCCGCGACCCCAGCTCTTGCCGCCGCCTGCGCGATCGTCCTCGCGCTCACGCTTGTCCTTGCGCTGGCGCGGTCCGCGATCCTCGCCGGGATCGAAAACCTCTTCCGGTGCGGGCAGGCGCGAACGATGGAAGCGCGCCAGGGCGTTGGCGATCTCCTCGGCGGATTTCTGTTCCATCAGCAGGCGCGCCGCGGCGATATCTTCTTCCGTGCTTTCCTCGGAGAAGATCGGGTCCTGCATGAAGCGTTCGCGGTCGAGCTTGCGGATGTCATCGGCGGAGGGCGGTCCGCCCCACGTGACGTCGATGCCTGCCTGATCGATCAGACGCTCGGCCTTGCGGCGGCGCGTATAGGGCACGAGCATCACGCAGACGCCTTTGCGTCCCGCGCGTCCCGTGCGGCCGCTGCGGTGAAGAAGCGTCTCGTGATCGTTCGACAGATCGAAGTGAATGACGAGGCCGAGATCGGGTAGGTCGATGCCGCGTGCGGCAACGTCGGTGGCAACGCACACGCGTGCGCGTCCATCGCGCAGGGCCTGTAGCGCATGGCTGCGCTCGCTCTGGCTGAGTTCGCCCGAGAGGGCGACGGCCGCGAAGCCGCGTTCCACGAGGCTCGCATGCAGATGCCGCACCGCCTCGCGGGTATGGCAGAACACCATCGTGCCGCGGCTTTCATAGAAGCGAAGCAGGTTCACCGTTGCGAGTTCTACCTCGTTCGGCGCGCAGCGGATGGCGCGATATTCGATGTCGCCATGCGACTGGTTCTCGACCAGCGTATCGATGCGGTGCGCATCGCGCTGATAGCGGCGTGCAAGCGCCACGATGTTCTTCGGCAGGGTTGCCGAGAACAGAAGCGTGCGGCGTTCTTCCGGCGTGGCGTCGAGGATGAATTCGAGGTCCTCGCGGAAGCCGAGATCGAGCATCTCGTCCGCTTCGTCGAGCACCACGACCTTCATCTTCGAGGTGTCGAGGCGTCCGCGCTCAAGATGGTCGCGCAGGCGTCCGGGCGTGCCGACGACGATGTGGCAACCGTCTTCCAGGGCGCGCTGCTCGCGGCGCACGTCCATGCCGCCGACGCAGGAGACGACGCGCGCGCCTGCGGGGCCATAGAGCCAAATCAGCTCGCGGTTGACCTGAAGCGCCAGCTCGCGGGTCGGGGCGATGATGAGAGCGAGCGGCTCGCGCGGGCTGCCGAAGCGCTCGGCGCCGCCCAAGAGAGTCGAGGCCATGGCCAGGCCATAGGCCACCGTCTTGCCGGAGCCGGTCTGGGCGGACACAAGAAGGTCGCGGTCGATGGCGTCCGTGTCGAGCACGGCGGCCTGGACCGGAGTTGGATCGTTATAGCCTTTGTCGGCGAGAGCGCGCTCGAGGCTTGGATTGGTCTTGGGGAAGGGCATGAAACAGGGCTGAACCAGTTGGAGGGAGCTTCAAAAGCTCTGATAAGGATGATCAGCCAGAGGCAGCACTGTCGTCTATCTCGTCGATCGACACCAGGAAAACCACATCGATATTGATGTCGCCCGTGTCTTCGCCGTCTCCGACCTCGTCCTCGTCCTCTTCGTCCAAGACCTCATAAAACGCATCGATTTCGTCTTCGGATGCGGGTCTTGTTGTTAAGGCAGCTGAGCCGTCCCACAGGAAGCGGCCCTCGCTCTTAAACGACTTGAGGTCATCTTTAAAGCTCTCGCTCAAAAAGAGTTCATGGGCCTGTTCCTCATCGGCATTGGTCACGGCAACCGCCTTGCCCGCAATCTCCAGGGTAACCATGGGACGTCCTTCATTGCTCAAGCTGGCCTCTTTGCTAACGCGCATCGCGGGATTTCGATCAATTGCACCGCACTGAGGCCTACAACGTATAGCGCAGAGCCTCGCTCGCGGCACGCAGCGCCGGCAGGAAACGCTCTTCCATTTCGGAAGCCGGAACGCGGGCCGCCTGGGCGCTGACGTTGAGGGCGATTGTCACCTGGCCGTTCTGCGCCAGGGGCACGGCGATGGAGCGTAGGCCGAATTCCAGCTCCTCGTTGACGATGGCATAGCCCTGCTGGCGCGTGATCTCCAAAATGCGTCGGAATTCGTCCTTGTTCGTGATGGTCTTCGGCGTGCGGGGCTCCAGGCGGACTCGCCCGAGATAGGCCTCGAAGGCTTCCATCGGCTGATGGGCCAGGATCACCCGTCCGAGAGACGTGCAATAGGCGGGCAGGCGGCTTCCGACGCCCAGGCCGATGGACATGATGCGGCGCGTGGCCGAGCGGGCGATATAGACGATGTCGTCCCCGTCCAGCACGGCGGCCGAGCTGGATTCGCCCGTCTCCTCCGAAATCCGCTCCAGGAAGGGCTGGAGCCTTGTGGCAAGCGCCGTGGAGGAAAGATAAGCATAGCCGAGCCGGAGGATGCGCGGGCTCAAGGAGAAATAGCGCCCGTCGAAATCCGCATAATGGAGCTTGGTGAGCGTGCGCAGATAGCGCCGCGCCGCCGCGCGGGTGATGCCCGTGATCTTGGCGACGTCCGACAGGGTCAGTCGGGGACGGTTGGCATCGAAGGCCTCGATCACCAGCAGCCCCTTTTCGAGACTTGCCACGAAATCGCGGTCTTCGCCGTCCTGTTTATCGGTGTCCTGAGGGTGCATGCTCGTCTCCAAAGAGCGGTATGTTCGACTCAAGTGGTCTTGACACCACCCCTCTGAATCGTCCTTCATGTTCGATATGGTAATCAATGTTCGCAATGCGCACAAGATGATTGCCATCGAACCAGAGACCGGGATACGTCCAAAGAGATCCGCCGGCTCGCAGGGAAGGAAACGAGGATGACAGCAGGCAAGAGAATTCTGGGTGCGGCCGTCGGCGCGTTGCTGATGGGCTCCGTCTCCGCATACGCCGACACCATCAAGGTTGGCATCATTGGCCCGTTCTCGGGACCGTTCGCCCTGCAGGGCAAGAACTTCCAGGCCGGTGTGGAAGCCTACATGGCGCTGAACGGCAAGACCGTGAAGGGCCACACCATCGAAGTCATCTACCGCGATCTTCCCGCCGCCAATCCCGCTCAGTCCCGCGCGCTCGCGCAGGAACTGGTTGTGAAGGACAAGGTGCAGTATCTCGGCGGCGTCTATTTCACGCCGGACGCCATGGCGATCACGCCGCTGCTCGCGCAGGCCAACACGCCGCTCGTCATCTTCAACGCGGCAACCTCCGCGATCATGAACACGTCGCCGCTCGTGGTGCGTACGTCGTTCACGACCGCGCAGACGACAAGCCCGCTCGGCAAGATCGCCTTCGACGAGGGCGTGAAGAAAGCCATCACCGTGGTCAGCGATTACGGTCCGGGCGTCGATGCGGAGAATGCTTTCAAGAAAGCCTTCGAGGCAGCGGGCGGCCAGGTGGTCGAATCCATCCGCATGCCGATGAACACCACCGATTTCAGCCCGATCATGCAGCGCGTGCGCGATTCCGGCGCTGCTGGCCTCTTCACCTTTCTGCCTTCCGGCCCGCCGACCTTGGGCTTCGTGAAGGCGTTCAACGAGACAGGCTTGAAGCAAGCTGGCATCAAGTTCTACGCACCGGGCGATCTGACGCAGGAATCCGACCTGCCTGCGCTTGGCGCGGCAGCAGAGGGCCTGAAGACCAGCTTCCATTACGCCGTGTCGCATGACAGCCCGGAGAACAAGAAGTTCGTGGAAGCAGCCACCAAGGCCATCGGCGGAGCGGACCAGCTCTCCTTCCCGTCGGTCGGCGCCTATGACGGCATGCATGTCATCTACAAGATGATCGAGGCCACCGACGGCAAGCAGGATGCGCAAAAGGCGGTCGATGCGGTGAAGGGCCTGTCCTGGACGAGCCCGCGCGGCCCGGTGCGCATCGAATCGGACAATCGCCACATCACGCAGAACATCTATCTGCGCGAAGTCGCGAAGGGTGCCGACGGCAAGTACATCAACAAGGAAGTCCAGACCTTCGCAAACCAGAAGGATCCCGGCATGCCCACCCAATAAGGTGTGCCTTTAGGGCGGGCGCGATCCTGAAGCGGTTGCGTCCGCCCGCTTTCTTCATTCGAGAACGAGCGGAAGATCTCATGCAGACCATTCTCAGCATAGCCATCGACGCCCTGGCGTTCGGCATGGTGCTGTTCATCATCTGCATCGGCCTGTCGCTCACGATGGGCTTGATGCGCGTCGTGAATCTGGCCCATGGCGCTTTCGCGATGATCGCGGGCTACATCGCATCCTATGCCGCGCGCGATCTGGGCTTGGGCTATGCAGTCGCGATCTTCCTCGCCATCATCGGCACGATCATCATCTCGATTCCTCTCGAACGCTTTCTCTATCGCCGGATCTACGGCAGTCCTGAACTGACCCAGGTCTTGATGACCATCGGCATCACTTTCTGCGTCATCGGCATCACGAACTATTTCTTCGGCCCAACGCTCAAGACCATTCCGCTGCCGCAGGCCCTCAGCCAGCCGATCGATGTGGGCTTTCGCACCATTGCGGCGCACCGGCTTTTCGTGATCGCCTGCGGCGCGGTCGTGGCCGGCGGCTTGTGGTATCTCATCGAGCGCACGAGCTTCGGCATCAAGCTGCGCGCGACCGTTGATAATGCAGCCATGAGCGATGCGCTCGGCGTGCGCACGCAGGTCGTCTATGCCATCAGCTTTGCCATCGCCATCGGACTCGCGGCACTGGGCGGCGTGGTCGGCGCCGAGTTTTTACCCATCGAGCCCTATTACGCCCTGCGCTACATGGTGACTTTCCTCGTCGTCGTGTCGGTCGGCGGCGCGGGTTCCATTCCAGGCGCCGTCATCGCGTGCCTTCTGCTGGGCTTCATCGATACGACCGGGCGTTATCTCATGCCTGAGTTCGGCAACTTCTTCTTCTATGCTGCGGTGATCCTGATCGTTTGCCTGTTCCCGCGCGGCTTCCTGGGAAGGGCGCAGTAACATGCAGGTGATGGCTCAGGCACAAACAGTATCGGCAGCGCCCAGGGCGAAAGGTCTCTGGTGGCGCGATGTGATCGGCATCATGTTGATCGTCATTTGCGGAGCGGCCGGTTACTGGCTGTTCCCCGACAACCTCGCGTTGCTCACGCGCATTGTTGCGGTCGCTCTTCTGGTCCTGTCTATCGATCTCATCGTCGGCTATTGCGGCGTGGCCACTTTAGGCCAGGCGGCCTTGTTCGGCGCGGGCGCCTATGCGGCGGGCATCGCCTGCGTGAACGGCGTGACGGAGCCGATGACGCTGATCGCCATCGGCGCTCTCGCCGGTGCAACCGCGGGCCTTGTCATGGGCGCGATCATGTTGCGCGCGCATGGGCTGGCGCAGCTCGTCCTCTCCATCGCCATCGTGCAGCTCTTCCATGAAGCCGCCAACAAGGCCTCCGCCTATACCGGCGGCAGCGATGGTTTGGCGGGCTTGATGGTGAGCCCGCTTTTCGGGATCTTCGAGTTCGATCTCTGGGGCAAGACCGCCTACCTCATGGGCTTTGCGCTTCTGCTCCTTGTCTTCATCCTGCTGAAATTTATCGTGGCTTCGCCCTTCGGCATGTTGTGCCGGGGCATCAAGCAGGATCCGGTGCGCATCCGAGCCATGGGAGCCTTCGTGTTTCCCGTTCTCCTAAAGATGTTCGTCATCTCAGGCGCGGTGGCTGGCATGGGCGGCGCGCTCGCTGCCATCTCCACGCAGGTGGTCGGCCTCGACAGCGTGAGCTTCGAGTTGTCTGCCAATGCGCTCGTCATGCTCGTGCTCGGCGGATTGGGAACACTTTATGGCGCACTGATCGGAACCATCATCTTCATGGGTTTCGAGCACATGGTCTCCGCCATCAACCCATTCCACTGGATGACGATGGTCGGCGCGCTGCTGATCGCCGTCGTCTTGGCGGCGCCCGGCGGCTTGACGAGTCTGGCTGAGAAGCTGAGGGGAGGGAAGGCATGAGCGATCTCTTCCGCGTCGAGAACCTGTCCAAATCCTTCGGCGGTCTGGCGGTGAGCCGCAACATCTCCCTGTCGATGGCGGAGGGTGAGCGCCTCGCGCTGATCGGCCCGAACGGTGCTGGCAAGACCACCTTCGTCAATCTGGTCACGGGCCAGATCAAGCCCAGCGCCGGACGTGTCGTTCTCAACGGCGAGGATGTCACGCAGCTCGGCGCCGTGCGTCGCGTGCGCAAAGGATTGGTGCGCACCTTCCAGGTCACGCGGCTCTTCTCGGAGCTGACGCCCGAGGAGCACGTCACCCTCACCGTTCTGCAGCGGGAAGGAAAGGCGTCGCGGATTCTCAGCCGTTTCCGTGGTAATTCCGCTGTCGCGGACGAGGTGCACGATATTCTCGCCACGCTTGGTCTTTTGGAGGTCGCTCGCCGCAAGGTCGGGCAGATCGCCTATGGCCAGCAGCGCTTGCTGGAAATCGCCATCGCGCTTGCCCTCAAGCCGAAGGTGCTGCTGCTCGACGAGCCTGCGGCGGGCGTGCCTTCCGCCGATACGCCGCGCATCGAGCAGGCGCTGGAGCGTCTTCCGCCGAGCCTCGCGGTGCTCATGATCGAGCATGACATGGACCTCGTGTTCCGCTTCGCCAAGCGCGTGGTGGTGCTGGCGGCGGGCGGGATCATCTTCGAGGGATTGCCGTCGGAAGTCGCTGCCGATCCGAAGGTTCGTGAAGCCTATCTGGGGAATTATGCCAATGCCCGCAGCGTCGCTTGAGGTCAAACACTTGAGTGCGGGTTATGGCCCGACAATGGTGCTGGAGGATGTATCCTTCTCGGTGCCCGCCGGCGCGCGCCTGTCCATCCTCGGACGCAACGGCATGGGCAAGACCACGCTGCTCTCGACCCTCATGGGCATGAACCGGCGCTATGGCGGCGAGATCATGGTCGGTGGAAACGACCTCGCATCCTTGAGAAGTTCCGAGCGTGCGCGCCAGGGCATCGGCCTCGTGCCGCAGACGCGCGACATTTTCCGCTCGCTCACGGTGGAAGAAAACCTGATCGTCGGCATCAAGGATCGCCCGCGCGGCGTCATTCAGGAAGCCTACGATATGTTCCCGCGTCTCTTCGAGCGCCGCAGCAATCTCGGCTGGCAATTGTCCGGGGGCGAGCAGCAGATGCTCTCCACTGCCCGCACCATCCTGGGCAAGCCTTCCGTGCTTCTCCTCGACGAGCCGCTCGAAGGCCTGGCGCCCGTGATCTGCGAGGAGCTGATGGCCGCTCTCACGCGCTTAGCGTCAAGCGGCGAGATGACGATCCTGCTCGTGGAGCAGCGACTAGAAAGCGCCCTCGATTTCGCCGAGTCCGTGCTGATCCTCGAACGCGGGCGCATCGTCTGGCAGGGAACGAGCGAGGCTCTCAGGGCCGATCACGGCCTTGTCGAGCATTATATCGGCGTCGGCTCGCTGCATTGAGGGAGAACATGGCATTCATTCGCTCAAACGGCATCGTTCTTCACCATCAGGTCGTCGGGCGGCCTGATGGGCCTGCGCTCGTGTTCAACAACTCCCTCGGCAGCGACTTCCGCATCTGGCAGGAGATCGCGCCTGCCTTCACGGATCGTTTCCGCGTGGTGCTCTACGACAAGCGCGGACACGGCCTTTCCGATGCGCCGCCTGCGCCCTACACGATTGACGATCACACGGACGATCTCCTGGCGCTTCTCGATCACCTGAAGGTCGAAAGCGCTTCCCTCGTCGGCCTCTCCGTCGGCGGCATGATCGCGCAGCGCGCTGCCGTGCGGGCGCCTCAGCGCGTGAAAGCTGTGGTGTTGTGCTGCACGGCGGCGAAGATCGGCGCGCCGGAGCTCTGGGCTCAGCGGATCGCTGCCGTGGAGCAGGGCGGTATCGAGCCCATCGTGGAGAGCGTTCTGCAACGCTGGTTCACGCCCGATTTCCACGAAACGCGCAAGGATGAGCTGGCCGGATGGCGCAACATGCTGGTGCGCATGCCTGCTCACGGCTATGCCGGAACTTGCGCCGCCATTCGCGACGCGGATCTCACGGCGGATGCGGGAAAGATCGCGGTGCCGACACTTTGCGTCGCAGGCGATCAGGACGGTTCCACGCCTGCCGATGTGGTGCAGGGCACCGCAAACCTCATTCCCAAGGCACGCTTCGCGTTGATCGAAGGATGCGGGCACATCCCCTGCGTCGAGAAGTCGAAGGTGCTCACGCAGCTCATCCAAAACCATCTTCAGGAGGCCGGTCTTGTCTGACGATCAGGGCAGCGAACGCTACAAAGCCGGCATGAAGGTGCGCCGCCAAGTTCTCGGCGATGCGCATGTGGATCGCGCCAGCGCGCAGATGACCGAGTTCGATGCGGATTTCCAGACCTTCATTACCGAAGGTGCCTGGGGTTCGGTGTGGGCGCGCCCGCACTTCACCAAGCGCGAGCGCTCCATCGTGACCATCGCGCTTCTCGCTGCGCTGGGTCACGACGAGGAAGTCGCCATGCATGTGCGCGCCACGCGCAATACCGGCGCGACCAAGGACGATATTCGCGAGGCTCTTATGCATGTGGCGGTCTATGCGGGCGTGCCCGCCGCCAACCATGCCTTCAAGATCGTGAAGAGAGCCTTTGAGGAAATGGAAAAGTAAAAACAGCGGCTCTGCAGGGAGGGCAGCCATGTCGGATCAGGGATCATTCTACCAACGGGACAGGAACTGGCATCCGCCTGCTTTCACGCCTACCTACAAGACGTCCATCCTGCGCTCTCCGCAGTACCCGCTCCTTTCCCTCGACAACACGATTTCCGAGCTGACGGGGCCGACCTTCGGGCACAACAAGCTCGGCCCGCTCGACAACGACCTCATCCGAAACTTCGCCAAGACCGGTGATCCCATCGGCCAGCGCATCGTCGTCTATGGCCGCGTGCTGGATGAGAACGCGCGACCGGTTCCCGGCGTTCTCGTGGAGTTCTGGCAGGCCAATGCGGGCGGTCGCTACCGGCACAAGAAGGAAACCTATCTTGCCGCCATCGACCCCAATTTCGGCGGCTGCGGACGCGCGATCACGGACGAAGAGGGGCGTTACTGGTTCCGCACCATCAAGCCGGGCGCTTATCCTTGGCCGAACGGCGTCAACGATTGGCGGCCCGCGCATATCCATTTCTCTGTCTTCGGACACGCCTTCGCGCAACGCCTGATCACGCAGATGTATTTCGAAGGCGATCCGATGATCTGGCAATGCCCCATCGTCTCGACGATCCCCGATAGGCGAGCCGTGGAGCAACTGATCGCGGCGCTCGACCGCGAGAACACGCTGCCCATGGATGCGCTCGCCTACAAGTTCGACATTGTTCTGCGCGGCCGTCGCTCGACCATGTTCGAGAACCGCATGGAGGGGAACTGATGGTTCAGAAACTCGACAGGTTGAAAGAATCGCCCTCCCAGACGGCGGGCCCTTACGTCCATATCGGCGCGACGCCGAACTGGGTCGAGATCACAGGTGTCTGGAACGAGGATCTCGGCCTCGTTCTCGTTAGCCCCGAGACCAAGGGCGAGCGCATTATCGTCAAAGGTCGCATCTTCGACGGCAGCGGAACGCCGGTGAAGGATGCGCTTGTCGAGATCTGGCAGGCGGATGGGCAAGGTCTCTACAACAGCCCGCAGGAGAAGCGCGGCAAGGCCGATCCGCATTTTACCGGTTGGGGACGTCAGCCGACGGACGGCATGACGGGCGAGTTCAAGTTCGAGACCATCAAGCCGGGCGGCGTTCCTTTCAAGGATGGCCGCCTCATGGCGCCGCACATCACATTCTGGATCGTGGCGCGGGGCATCAATATCGGTCTTCATACTCGCATGTATTTCGGCGACGAAGAGGCCGCCAATGCGGAATGTCCCGTGCTCGCGCGCATCGAACACAAGGTGAGGGTGCCGACCCTCATTGCCGCGCGCAGCGAGGAGAATGGCATGCCCACCTATACCTTCGACATCCATTTGCAGGGTGAGAAGGAAACCGTTTTTTTCGATATTTGAACCCCGCAGGCGGACGAGCTTTCGAGAGGAAGAGTCGTCTCCAGAAGCGGGAGGAGCCTTCGAATGGATAAGACAATCAGCTCTCTGGCCGAGGCCGTTGCGGAAATCAGTGATGGCGCAACGGTGATGATCGGCGGCTTCGGTGGTTCGGGCTCCCCAATCGAGCTGATCCATGCGCTGATCGACCGGTTCTGCGAGACCGGCAGCCCAAAAAACCTGACTGTGGTGAACAACAACGCAGGTAACGGTCATGTCGGGCTTGCCGCATTGATCGAACACGGAATGGTGCGGAAACTGATCTGCTCTTTTCCGCGCTCGGCCGATCCCCGTGTCTTCACCGAGAAATATCTGGCCAGAGAGATCGAGCTGGAGTTGGTCCCGCAAGGCACCTTAGCCGAACGCATCCGCGCGGGCGGGGCGGGCATTCCCGCCTTCTACACGCCTACGGCTTATGGCACCGATCTCGCTGAGGGTAAGGTGATCGCAGAATTCGAGGGACGGCCCTACGTGCAGGAGCGCTGGCTCAAGGCTGATTTTGCACTGGTGAAGGCGCATCTGGGGGATCGGCAGGGTAACCTGACCTACAACAAGGCCGCACGGAATTTCAATCCGCTGATGTGCATGGCGGCTACGACCACGATTGTGCAGGTTGCTCGAATCGTGGAGCCGGGCAGTATCGACCCCGAGCATGTGGTGACACCCGGAATCTTCGTGCAGAGCCTCGTCGAGGTGTCCGATCCTCAACAGGAAGAAGTTCTGAACCGCGCTGGAGCGCATCATCCATGACTCTCAAGCTTTCCAACGCACAGATCGCCTGGCGTGCCGCGCAGGACATTCAGGATGGCGCCTACGTCAACCTTGGCATCGGTTTTCCGGAAATGGTGGCCCAGTATCAACCTCCCGGACGACAGGCGATCTTCCATACCGAGAACGGCATTTTGAATTTCGGCGAAGCTCCCGCGGATGGGAGCGAGGATTGGGATCTGATCAACGCCGGAAAAAAGGCCGTTACGCTCAATCCGGGCGCCGCCTTCTTCCATCATGCCGACAGCTTCGCCATGGTGCGGGGCGGGCATTTGGATGTTGCGATCCTAGGTGCCTATCAGGTGGCCGAGAACGGCGATCTGGCGAACTGGAGCACCGGACCTAAAGGGGTTCCGGCCGTCGGTGGGGCGATGGACCTCGTCCACGGCGCCAAGCGAGTGGCGGTGATCACCGATCACGTCACGAAGGACGGCAAACCCAAGCTGGTGACGCGCTGCACGCTCCCATTGACCGGTGTTGGCTGCGTGACGCGTATCTATACAAGCCTCGCGGTGATTGACATCGAGGACGGCCAATTTGTCTTGCGCGAGAAGCTGCCCGCGTTGTCGTTTGAGGCGCTGCAAGCTCAGACCGGCGCCGAGTTGTTTACCAAGGGTCCAGTGACCGACCTGAACGTTCCGGAGTTGTGATATGCGTGAGGCTTATATCTGCGCCTATGTGCGCACGCCCATCGGCCGCTATGGCGGAGCTTTGTCGAGCGTGCGCGCGGACGATCTCGCCGCCGTTCCGCTCAAGGCTCTCATGGAGCGCCACGGGACAATCGACTTCGAGGCCGTCGATGACGTGATCTTCGGCTGCGCCAACCAGGCGGGAGAGGACAACCGCAATGTCGCCCGCATGGCAACGCTGCTCGCGGGCCTGCCGGGCTCCGTGCCTGGCACCACCATCAATCGTCTCTGCGGCTCCGGCATGGATGCGGTGATCACGGCCGCTCGCGCCATCAAGGCAGGCGAGGCCGAGCTGATGATCGCAGGCGGTGTCGAGTCCATGTCACGCGCGCCCTTCGTCATGCCGAAAGCGGAAGCCGCTTTCTCACGTGCGGCCGAGATTCACGACACCACCATCGGCTGGCGCTTCATCAACCCGCTGATGAAGCAACAATACGGCGTCGATTCCATGCCGGAGACCGGCGAGAACGTGGCCGAGGACTATCGTGTCTCGCGCCAGGACCAGGATGCCTTTGCCATGCGCTCGCAACAGAAGGCTGCTGCGGCGCAGGAGAACGGGCGCTTGGCACGGGAGATCGTCCCGGTGACGATCCCGCGCCGCAAGGGCGATCCGGTGATCGTGGACAAGGACGAGCATCCGCGCGGCGACACCACGCTGGAGCAGCTGGCCAAGCTGTCGACGCCTTTCCGCAAGGACGGCACGGTGACGGCGGGCAATGCGTCGGGCGTGAACGATGGCGCGGCGGCGCTCATCATCGCCTCCGAGGACGCGGTGCGGAAATACGGGCTCGAACCCATTGCACGCATCGTCGGCGGAGCCGCCGCAGGCGTGCCGCCGCGTATCATGGGGATCGGGCCGGTACCGGCCACACAGAAGCTGTGCGCGCGTCTTGGGCTGACGCCGAGCGCTTTCGATGTGGTGGAGCTGAACGAGGCGTTTGCCAGCCAGGGCATCGCGGTGCTGCGGGGGCTGGGCATCGCGGAGGACGCGGCGCATGTGAACCCGAATGGCGGGGCGATTGCGCTCGGCCATCCGCTCGGCATGTCGGGGGCGCGGATTGCGGGCACAGCGGCTTTGGAGCTGAAGCTCACGGGCAAGAAGCGGGCGCTGGCCACCATGTGCGTCGGTGTCGGTCAAGGCATCGCCGTTGCCCTCGAAGCCGTCTGATCGTCCGGGAGCATTTTCATGCAGGCGCTGTCCCACCCCTTGCTCCAGGCTCTCGTCGGTGACGAGGCTGTAGAGGCTTTCTTCTCTCATGACGCCGAACTCTTGGCCCTGTTGCAGGTCGAAGCGGCATTGGCCCGAGCGCAATCCCAGGCCGGATTGATCGACAGGGAAGCGGCAGAGAAAATCTCGCAAGCCTGCGGATCGTTCCGCCCGGATTGGCAAAAGCTGGCGCAAGGCCTCATGCAGGACGGCGTCATCATTCCCGAACTCGTGAAGCAGCTTCGCTCAGCAATCGGCGAGCCGCACAATAAAGCCGTCCATTTCGGTGCAACGAGCCAAGACATCATCGACACGGCCCTCGTACTTCGCCTGAAGAGCATCGTCGCCATTTTCGAAAGCCGCTTGGCTGACGTAATCTCTAATTTGCGCGATCTGCGCAAGCGGGATGGCGCGACGAAACTGATGGCACATACCCGCATGCAGCAGGCGCTGCCATTTACGGCAGCCGACAAGATCGACACGTGGTTGCAGCCGCTGGAGCGTCATGCCGAGAACCTTGCGAATCTCGCGCCGCGTCTGCTGATGGTGCAATTGGGCGGCCCCATCGGCACCCGGGGCGAGATGAAGGATCACGGCGATGCGGTCGCCGACGCCATGGCTGATATTCTGGGGCTCGGCTATGGGCCATCCTGGCATTCGCAGCGCGACCGCATCGGCGAGTTCGCATCGTTTCTTTCGCTTCTGTCAGGCACGCTCGGCAAGATCGGACAGGATGTGGCGCTGATGGCGCAGAACGAGGTGAGCGAAGTGCGGCTTGCCTCCGGCGGCGGGTCATCCGCCATGCCGCACAAGTCGAATCCGGTTCAGGCCGAGGTGCTCGTCGCGCTTGCTCGCCTCAATGCCGGCCTACTCGGCACGCTCCATCAGGCGCTTGTGCATGAGAACGAGCGCTCCGGTGCCGCATGGACCCTGGAATGGATGGTGCTGCCTCAGATGGTAGTGGCGACGGCGGCGGGATTAAGCAAGGCGCAGGCGCTCATCACAGGTATGAGCTTTTCACCGTCGCCCAAACTCAATCATTAGACGCCCGCGATATCAGGCAGGAGACGAAACAATGCGCACCAAGGTTGCGATCATCGGCTCGGGCCCTGCGGGACTCCTGCTCGGGCAGCTTCTGCACAAGGCGGGCGTTGAGACGATCATCGTCGAGCGGCGCAGCCGCGAATACGTGCTCGGCCGCATCCGCGCCGGCGTGCTGGAGCAGGGAAGCGTCGAGCTTCTGGAGAAAGCAGGCGTCGGCGAGCATGTGCATGCAAAGGGATTGGTGCATGACGGTGTTGAGTTCTGCTTCGACGGCGACAAGCATCGCTTCAATTTCCGTGAGCTGATCGGGCGCACGGTCACCGTCTATGGACAGACGGAGGTGACGCGCGACTTGATGGAGGCGCGCGATGCTTCCGGCGCGATGTCGATCTACGAGGCGGACGATGTCACGATCCATGATTTCGACGGCGACAAGCCGAAGGTGCGCTTCGTGAAGGATGGCGTCTCGCAGGAGATCGCCTGCGATTTCATCGCCGGATGCGATGGATACCACGGTGTCTGCCGCGCGAGCGTACCGGCGGGCGCGCTCACGACCTTCGAGCGGGTCTATCCCTTCGGGTGGCTTGGCGTGCTGGTGGATCGTCCGCCTGTCGCGGATGAGCTGATCTATGCGCATCACGCGCGGGGCTTTGCTTTGTGCTCCATGCGCTCGCCGACCCGCAGCCGCTATTACGTGCAGGTGCCATCCGGCGAGAAAGCCGAGGATTGGTCCGATGACAGGTTCTGGGACGAGCTGCGCCGCCGCGTGGACGAGGAGACGGCGGAGAAGCTGCTCACCGGTCCGTCCATCGAGAAATCCATCGCGCCGCTGCGCAGCTTCGTGGCCGAGCCTCTCCGCTTCGGACGCCTGTTCCTGGCGGGCGACGCCGCCCACATCGTGCCGCCCACGGGTGCTAAGGGGCTCAATCTGGCCGCCAGCGATGTGGGTGTCTTGGCGGAAGCCCTGACCGAATATTACCAAGAGCGTTCTCCGGCAGGGATCGACGGCTATTCGGCCCGGGTGCTCGCCCGGGTCTGGAAGGCGGAGCGGTTCTCCTGGTGGATGACCTCGATTCTCCACACCTTCCCGGAAACGGACGCTTTCGGGCGCCGGATGCAGCGGACGGAGTTCGACTATCTGGTCAGTTCCGAGGCGGCTTCAAAGTCCCTGGCCGAGAACTATACGGGGCTGCCGATATAGAGCATTTTCAGCGAAGTGGTCCCGGTTCGCCGTCAAAAATGCGCCAAACCAAAAAGAGAGGCGTTTCCAGGAAAGTGGAAGCGGCTCTAGGCTTACAGGGTGTGAACAGCGCTTAAGACCAGTATGGACAGAAGGCGACCAATATGAGACCAGTTAGGGGTGACCCTGACTGGCCCTGCACCCCACTTCCGGTCTTTGTACCGGCAATCCATACCCGGCTCCCGCATCAATGAGGACGGGCTGGGGCTGCTTGGCCATTGCGCATGGATCGTCGATGGAGCCACCGGGCTCTCGACCGAGCAGTTGACGAAGGGCGGCAGCGATGCCGCCTGGCTCACTGAGGCCATCGATAAGACCTTGGAAAAGCTGGTGGATGGAGGGCGCCAAGGGGCTGACCTCCTGCCGGCCTTGGAAGGCGAGGTCCATCGGGTTTTCGAGGCCGCAACCGCTCATCTGCCCGGCCGCCACATCCACCATGCCCCATCGGCATGTCTCGGGCTCGTCGAGGCGCGGGCAAGCGGCGGGGCGATCCGGCTCCAGGGTTTCTTCCTCGGAGATGTCGTGGCTCTGGTGCCGACCGGGCAGGGCATCGTGCGCTGGACCGATGAGCGGTCGAAGCCCTTCGAGAGGAAGACGCTCGCCGCGCTCGAGGCCGGAGGGCACGAGCCGGGACGGATGCCCGAGGCGGTGAGACGCCAAATCCTGGAGAACCGCGCCAGCCTCAACCAGCCGGACGGCTATTGGGTCGTAAGCCCCAGCCAGCCCTTCGCCGGGCGTGAGTTGCGCTTCGAGGCGCAGGTTGCGGCAGGCAGCGTGATCGCGCTCGCCACCGACGGCTTCATGCGGCTAGTGGATGTTTTTGGAGCTTATACGGATCACTCTCTTCATGCCGCGCTGACTGAGGGCAGGGGAGACGATCTGATCGAGGAATTACGGGCGCTCGAGCGTGGCGACTCCCTGTCGGGAGCTTACCCGCGTGTCAAAATGCACGATGATGCGACGGTGCTCGTGATCGCAGCCGAAACAAGCGGCTGACAGGAATTCCGAAAGGCAGCCTACGAGCTGCCGATCGGTGGGAGGACTAAGGACTTAACAATGAGGGAACTCAACATGAAACTCACCCGACGCATTCTGATGGGCGCTGCCGCCGGCAGCTTCATCCTATCGAGCGGCGCCGCCATGGCGCAGCAGACCGAGCTGACTTTCTGGAGCTGGCGCCAGGAAGACAAGGCGTTCTACCAGGACGCGATCAAGAAGTTCCAGGCCAAGGAGCCGAACATCTCGATCAAGTTCGAGACCTACGCCCCTGAGAACTACCAGACCATTCTCTCGACCGCGCTCGCAGCAGGCCGCGGCCCGGACGTGATCCAGGTTCGCGCCTACGGCAACCTCGAGACCATCGCGACCCCGGGCTATCTGCTCGCGCTCGACAAGACCAACGTGCCGGAGCTGGCGAACTTCCCCGAGGCTGCTCTCGCCGCCGAGACGCTGCGCTCCGACGGCAAGGTCTATGCCGTGCCGTTCGCCATGCAGACCCAGCTCGTGGTCTACAACAAGAAGATCTTCAAGGATAACGGCCTGAACCCGCCGAAGACCTGGGACGAGCTGATGACGCTCGCACAGGCCCTGAAGGCCAAGAACATCACGCCGTTCGGCAACGGCACCGCGACCGCCTGGCAGAACGAGACCATCGTCGGCGGCCTGCTGTCGTCCATGCTCGGCCAGCAGTTCGAGGCCGACATCGTGTCCGGCAAGGCGAACTTCACCGATGCGCGTTTCGTGAACGCCCTCACCAAGCTGAAGGACGTGAGCCAGTACTTCTCGCCGAACTTCACCGGCGTCGATTATCCGTCCTCGCAGCAGCTCTTCGTGGCAGGCCGCGCGGCCATGTTCGCTGGCGGCTCCTATGAGGTCGCGAACTTCAAGAACCAGAACCCCACGCTCGACCTCGGCGTGTTCCCTGCGCCTGTCCTCAAGGCTGGCGATAAGGCGCTCGTGGCTACCTATTATGACGGTGGCTATGCGGTGAACGCGAAGTCGGAGAAGAAGGACGCCGCCCTGAAGTTCGTGCGCTTCCTCGCGACCCCTGAGTACGGCACGGCCTTCACCAACACCCTGAAGAACCTGTCGCCGATCAAGGGCATCAAGATCGAAGACGCGATCACGCAGGATGTGGCGAAGCTCACCGAGAACGCCATGTCCTACCTGATGCTCGTTCGCTTCCGCTACAACGAGCCGAGCGGCTCGGTGCTGCTGCAGTCGAACGTGCAGAAGATGCTCGCCGGTCAGCAGACGCCTGAGCAGGCCGCTGCCGAAATCAACAAGGGCATCGCGACCTACTACAAGCCGTTCCAGAAGTAAGCATCTCTGAAACGAGGGCGGCGGATGTGTCATCCGCCGCCTTTTTCTGAAAGCTCGTCCCATGCCCGTCTCGCCCAAACAGGCCCGCACGCTGAAGCATCGCAGCTGGGTGGCGTTTCTCGTCGTCCCGCCCATCGTCTTCATGTCGCTGTTCGTGGTCTATCCGATCCTGTCCGCCTTCGCTTACGCCTTCTATGAATGGCGCGGGCTCGCGCGCGGCGAGTTCGTGGGGTTGGCGAATTTTAAGGAAGTGCTGTTCGGCGCCACCATGGCGCCTACCGTGTGGAACGCCTTCCTGCACAACGTCTATGCGCTCATTGCGCTCATGATCATCCAGAACGGCGGCGGGTTCCTGCTCGCGTGGCTGCTCTACAAGGAGCCCTTCGGCTTCCGCTTCCATCGCGTGGCTGTGTTCGTGCCGGTGGTTCTGTCGACGATCATCGTGGGCTTTCTCTGGAAGCTCTTCCTCAATCCGAATTTCGGCATCATCAATCAGGCGCTCTATACGGTCGGCCTCGATTCATGGGCCAAGCCCTGGCTCGGCGATTCATCCACCGCGCTCGGCGCGCTCATTCTCGCCAATGCCTGGCACTTCGTCGGCTTTCCGACTCTTGTCTATCTCGCGGGCATGCAGCGCATTCCGTCCGAGATCATCGAGGCGGCGCGCCTTGACGGCACATCCGAGTGGCAGCTCCTCAAGAACATCGTGTGGCCCCTGGTGGCGCCCAGCACCACCATTCTGTTCACGCTGCTCTTCATCGGCGCATTCAACTGGTTCGAAATTCCGTATGTGATGGTCGGCCTCGACGGGTCGCCCTTCGGCACCACCGACGTGCTCGGTCTCGTGTTCTATCGCACGGCCTTCGGCAACCAGAGCGCCAGCATCCAGAATTTCGGGCTGGGCTCCGCGCTCGCCACTCTCATCTTCCTCTTCATCGTCGTCTTCGCGTCCACGCTGACTCTGTGGCTGCGCCGTCGGGAGATTCAGTTTTGACCGCCCTGGCCAAGTCCTCCGCATCGCGCAATCCCATTTCCTTCGCGTTTCTCGCGCAGGTGATCCTGATCGCGAATTCCTTCATCATGCTCTACCCGGTCGTGGTGATGGTGCTCTCCGCCTTCAAGTCCACGGGCGAGATCTTCGAGCATCCCTTCGCGCTGCCTGATTTCACGCAAGTGGGGAACTTCGCCAAGGTGCTCGGCGAAACCTCGATGCCGACCTACTTCCTGAACTCGATCTTCGTGACGGGCGCATCGATCATCCTGATCCTCATTCTCGGCACCATGGCGGGCTATGCGGTGGCGCGTTATGAATCGCGCACCAACACCTTCATCCTGCTGTTCTTCCTCGCGGGCCTAATGCTGCCGTTGAAGCTCGCGGTCATTCCGCTCTTCATCCTGCTGCGCGACTTGGGATTGCTTGATAGCCGGTGGAGCTTGATCGTCACCTATACGGCCATCGGCTTGCCGTCGGCCGTGTTCATCATGGCGGGCTTCCTGCGCTCGCTGCCCTCCGAGCTGGAGGATGCCGCACGCATCGACGGCGCATCGGAGCCGCGCATCATGTGGTCCGTCATGCTGCCGCTCGCGCGTCCGCCCATGGCGATTGCCGCGATCCAGAATGCGGTGCCGATCTGGAACGACTTCTTCTTCCCGCTCGTGTTCATCCAGACCGATGCCTACAAGACGCTGCCGCAGGGCCTCACCACCTTCATGGGTGAGTACACCACCGATTGGGGCATGCTGTTCGCGGGCCTCACGATTGCTGCAGCACCGATCACGCTTCTCTACATCGCCCTGTCGCGCCAGTTTATTCAAGGCATGACGGCGGGAGCGGTGAAGTAAGATGCCGATCCCGAAAGGCGCTCTCGTCGTGTCCTGTCAGGCCCGTGCGGACAATCCGCTGCACGGCCCCGTCTACATGTCCGCCATGGCGCTCGCCGCCGAGGCGGGCGGCGCGAAGGGCATTCGTGCCAACGGGGCTGAGGACATTGCGGCGATCCGCGCGGTGACGGCGCTGCCCATCATCGGCATTTCGAAAGTGTTTGATGATCGCTTCGCGGTCTACATCACGCCCGGTTTCGAGGATGCGGCGCGCATTGCGAAGGCCGGTGCCGACATTGTCGGTATCGATGCGACCGCACGCCCGCGAAACGGCGAGCCGGTGGAGCGCCTGATCGCGCGCATTCGCAGCGAACTCGGCAAAGAGGTATTTGCCGATATTTCCACGCTCGAAGAAGGCAAGGCGGCGCACGCCTACGGCGCAACCTATGTGGCGACGACGCTCTCCGGCTATACGGACGAGACGGCTTCCCGCAAAGGCGAGGGGCCGGACTTGGAATTGCTGGAGGCGCTTGTCGCCGCGCTCCAGGTTCCTGTCGTCGCCGAAGGCCGTTTCGATACGCCCGATCTCGTGGCGGAAGCCCTCAAGCGCGGCGCCCATGCGGTGGTGGTGGGAACCGCCATCACCAATCCACGCGAAATCACCAAGAAATTCGTCCGTGCCGCAGAAGCACGGAACCCTTAAGGGAGACTAGAATGGCCAATGTATCGATCCGCGATGTCCGAAAGGCCTTCGGCACCGTCTCGATCATCAAGGGTGTCGATGTCGACATTCAGGATGGCGAATTCGTCATTCTCGTCGGCCCCTCGGGCTGCGGAAAATCGACGTTGCTGCGCATGATCGCGGGGCTTGAGGACATCACAGGCGGCGACATCAGTATCGGTTCGCGCGTGGTCAACGACGTGCCGCCGAAGGACCGCGACATCGCCATGGTGTTCCAGTCCTATGCGCTTTATCCGCATATGACGGTGGCGGAGAACATGGCTTTCTCGCTCAAGCTGAAAGGCGTGCCTGCGGCTGAGCAGAAGAAGCGCGTGGCGGAAGCCGCAAGCTCGCTCGGCCTCACGCCGCTGCTCGACCGCTATCCGCGCCAGCTCTCCGGCGGCCAGCGTCAGCGCGTCGCCATGGGCCGCGCCATCGTGCGCGATCCGCAGGTGTTCCTGTTCGACGAGCCGCTCTCCAACCTCGATGCCAAGCTGCGCGTGCAGATGCGCGCCGAGATCAAGGAACTGCACCAGCGCCTCAAGACCACGACGATCTACGTGACGCACGACCAGATCGAGGCCATGACCATGGCCGACAAGATCGTGGTGATGCATGACGGCATCGTGGAGCAGGTCGGCGCGCCGCTCGAGCTCTATGACCGCCCGGCGAACCGCTTCGTCGCGGGCTTCATCGGCTCGCCCGCCATGAACTTCATCGAGGGCCGCCTCGTACCTGAGGGGATCGTGCTTCCGAGCGGCGCTGTGCTGCCGCTGGACGTGAAACCGCAGGTGAGCAACGGCGCGGACATCACCTATGGCATCCGCCCCGAGCATCTTCAGATCGCGCCTGCCGGAACGCCCGGCTCCATCCCGGCGATCGTCTCGGTCATCGAGCCGACGGGTTCGGACACCACCTTGATCGTGAAGGCGGAAGGCGGCAATCTGACTGTCGTGCTGCGGGAACGCTGCGCCCTGAAGCCCGGCGAGGCGGTGGCTCTGAAGCCGGTCGCACATCAGGCTCATCTTTTCGACGGGCAAGGAAAGCGCATTGCCGCAGCCTGAAGGACACACGGAAACGTGAAGGCACCATCGGCGTTCCCGGGTGTACCTCTATCAGGGGTTTGAAACGAGGTTTCGCCGTGTTGATCCGCCGCCCGTCCGACATCCTTCCTTCCGAGATCACCCCTCGAGAGGTCTATCTCAACCGAAGACAATGGATGGCCGGGGCCGCCGGGCTCGGCCTCGCAGCCGCCTTTCCGGGATGGACGGAAGCGGCGCCGTTGTCGGCGGCCAAGAGCGCCTTCTCCACGGACGAGAAGCTCACGAGCCGCGAGGATGTGACGAGCTACAACAATTATTACGAGTTCGGCGTCGACAAGGACGATCCGGCAAAGAACGCGGGAACGCTCAAGACGTCGCCGTGGAGAGTGAAGATCGACGGACTGGTGTCGAAGCCGCAGGAGATCGGCATCGAGGACCTCATCAAGTCGTCCACTCTCGAAGAACGCATCTACCGCATGCGTTGCGTCGAAGGCTGGTCCATGGTGATCCCGTGGGTGGGCTTCCCGCTGGCGGATCTCATCAAGCGCGCGGAACCGCTGGGCAGCGCCAAATACGTGGCGTTTGAAACCGTCAACCGGCCGAATGAGATGTCGGGCCTGCGCTCGGTCTTGCCCGTGCTCGACTGGCCTTACACGGAAGGCCTGCGGCTTGATGAAGCCATGCACCCGCTCGCGATCCTCGCGGTCGGCCTCTACGGCGAGACGCTGCCGAACCAGAACGGCGCGCCGATCCGTCTCGTGGTGCCATGGAAATACGGCTTCAAGGGCATCAAGTCGATCACGCGCATCAGCTTCGTGGAGAAGCAGCCGCAGACGGCCTGGAACAAGCAGGCTCCGAGCGAATATGGCTTCTACGCCAACGTGAATCCGAACGTGGACCATCCGCGCTGGAGTCAGGCCACCGAGCGGCGGATCGGGGAGGGCGGCCTGTTCGCGAAGCGGCGCCAGACGCTCATGTTCAACGGTTATGCGGAGCAGGTGGCGAGCCTCTATAACGGCATGGATCTGCGGAAATATTATTGATGCAGGACCGCGCTTCCGTTCAGGCCGCCAAGAAGGGCTTTGCGCTGCCGCAGGTGCCGAAGATCCTCGTCTACATCGTCGGCTTCATTCCTGCCGTGTGGCTGTTCTATGCGGGCATCACCGATCAGCTCGGCGCAGATCCCATGCGCACGCTGGAGCAGGAACTCGGTGAATGGGCGTTCCGCTTCCTCATCGCGACGCTCACCATCACGCCCCTGCGCCAGCTCTTTTCCATCAACCTCCTGCGCTATCGCCGCGCCATCGGATTGCTCGCGTTCTATTACGCGCTCCTGCATCTCACGACCTATCTGGTGCTCGACCAGGGGCTCGATTTCGCGGCGATTGGTGCCGATATCGTGAAGCGGCCCTACATCACCATCGGCATGGCGACCTTCCTCATTCTTCTGCCACTCGCCATCACCTCCAACAACGCCGCCATCCGGCGCATGGGCGGGCAGGCTTGGGCAAAGCTGCACAAGTTCGTTTATCTGGCTGCCATCGGCGCGGCGTTGCACTTCATCCTCGTGGTCAAGTCCTGGCCCCTGGAACCCTTGATTTACGCCGCTATCGTGGCCGTTCTCCTTGGTTATCGCCTCGTTCGCCGCTTGGGAAGAAAAGCCGAACCTCGCCGTCGCCCTGCTTGAACCCGGAACCGTCTGCGATAGGATGCTCCACGAGGCGTGCGAGAGGAACAGGCTATGCGACCTATACGATTCAGGCACGGCGCATTCCGGGCGCTGGCTTTCGGGCTGGCGCTTTCTCTGATCACCTTGCCCGCGCAGGCCAAGGACGTCGTGGTCTTTGCCGCAGCGAGCCTCAAGAACGCCCTCGAGGATGTGGCTGCCGCCTGGAAGCAGGAGACCGGCAAGAATGCCGTGATTTCCTATGCCGCCAGCAATGCACTGGCCAAGCAGATCGAGGCAGGGGCTCCTGCGGACATCTTTTTCTCCGCCGATCTCGATTGGATGGATTACGCCGCCTCCAAGAGCCTGATCAAACCGGAGACGCGAACCAACCTTCTCGGCAACAGCATCGTCCTCATCGCGCCGAAAGACTCAAGCGTGCAGGTTTCTCTCCAGCCCGGTCTCGATCTTGCATCCGCGCTTGGTAATGGCCGTCTCGCCATAGGACAGGTGGAGGCGGTGCCTGCAGGAAAATACGGCAAGGCCGCCCTTGAAAGGCTCGGTGCCTGGGATGGCGTGAAGGATAAAGTCGCGCAGGCCGATAACGTGCGTGCGGCGCTTCTTCTCGTGTCGCGCGGCGAAGCGCCTCTCGGCATCGTCTACAAGACGGATGCCGTGTCCGATCCGAACGTGAAGATCGTTGCGGCTTTTCCGGAAGGCACGCACCCACCCATCGTCTATCCCGTCGCGCTTACCAAAGAATCCGCCAATCCCGATGCGTCATCCTTGCTGAACTTCCTGCGCTCCGATCGGGCGAAGCCTTTCTTCGAGAAACAGGGCTTCACGTTTGTGAACAAACCCGGCTCCAGCTCGTGACGGATTGGCTTTCTCCCGAGGAATGGACCGCCATCCGCCTCAGTCTCAAGGTTGCGGCGGTTGCGATGGCGGCAAGCCTGATCCCAGGCATCGCCATCGCCTACGCGCTGGAGCGTGGGCGCTTCTGGGGACGGCAGGCGCTTGACGTTCTGGTGCATCTGCCGCTGGTGCTGCCGCCTGTCGTCGTGGGCTACGCGCTTCTTCTGGGCTTCGGACGGCGCGGTCCCATCGGCTCTTTTCTCGATGAGCATTTCGGCATCGTGTTCTCCTTCCGCTGGACAGGCGCGGCACTGGCCTGCGCCATCATGGGCTTTCCCTTGCTCGTGCGCGCCATCCGCCTGTCGCTTGAAATGGTGGACCGCAAGCTCGAAGATGCAGCGGGCACATTAGGTGCGCATCCGATCTGGGTTTTCCTTGGCGTGACGCTGCCGCTCATCCTGCCCGGCATCATCGCAGGCATGGTGTTGTCCTTCGCGAAGGCGATGGGGGAGTTCGGCGCCACCATCACCTTCGTCTCCAACATTCCCGGCGAGACGCAGACCGTTCCGACCGCGATTTACACCTACACGCAGGTGCCCGGCGGAGAGGGCGGCGCGTTGCGCCTCACACTTGTCTCCGTCCTAATCTCCATCGCAGCGCTCTGGATTTCCGAATGGATGGCGCGTCGCGTCAGGCGGAGGTTCCTCGCCTGATGATCCTCGACGTCGATCTCCATCACCAGCAAGGCGATTTCACGCTTCAAACGCGCTTCCAGTCGGACGGACGGCTGACGGCTTTGTTCGGTCCTTCCGGCTCCGGCAAGACGACTCTCGTCAACATCATCGGTGGCCTCATCCGCCCGGATAAGGGCCGCGTGCGTGTGCGAGAGCGCGTGCTTGTCGATACGCAGCAAGGCCTCTTCGTGCCGAAGCACAGGCGCAGGATCGGTTACGTCTTTCAGGAGGCGCGACTCTTCCCGCATCTGAACGTGCGGCAGAACCTTCTCTTCGGGCGCTGGTTCTCGCCACGGCGCGAGCGCGTTGCGGATTTCGACGCGATTGTCGATCTGCTTGGGATCGGGCATCTGCTCGGCCGCTGGCCTTCGAGCCTGTCGGGCGGGGAGAAACAGCGCGTCGCCATCGGCCGCGCTCTTCTTGCCGATCCGCAGCTTCTCCTCATGGACGAGCCGCTCGCCTCTCTCGACGAGGAGAGGAAGGCCGAGATCTATCCCTACATCGAGCGCCTGCGAGACGGGGGCAATGTGCCCATGGTTCTGGTCAGCCATTCCGTGCCGGAGATCGCGCGGCTTGCGACATCCATCGTGGTTTTGAATGAAGGGCAAGTGACCGCTTCCAACCCTGCCTCCGAGATTCTACGGCACACGAAATTTTTTCCTCAAGCTGGCCCCATCGAGGCCGGTGCGCTGGTGGAGACGCGCGTTCTGCGGCACGAGGAGGAATACGGCCTGACAATTCTGCAAGCGGCCTCCGGCACGCTCACCGTCGCACGCCTCGATCTTCCGGTCGGCGCTCCGGTAAAGGTTCGCCTTCGCGCTCGCGACATCATCCTGTCCCTCGGCGCGCCTGAAGGGCTCAGCGCTCTCAATGTGCTTCCAGGCTATGTCACGGCGATTGAAGAAGGCGAAGGAGCCAGCATCGACGTGACGCTCGATTGCGGCGGCGACAGCATTGTCGCCAGCCTGACGCGCAAATCCGTTGAACGGCTTGGCTTGAAGCCTGGCTTGTCCGTTCAGGCCATCATCAAAAGCATCGCATTAGACCGGCAGGCCCTTGGCTCAGGGCAGGCGGGAAATATGTGAGATTGAAATCCTGAAACTTGCACCTGCCGGTTAGGCGTGTAGCCTGCCGCTCACCTTGATCCTTCGAGAGATGCCATCATGAACGAACAATTCCGTCAGCCCTCCGATGCCGTATCCCGCGACCAGCTTCTCGATCGTCTGGCCGAGGTGGCCATTCGGGTGGGCCTGGGGCTGCAGCCGGGCCAGGAGCTTGTCGTCACCGCTCCGCTCGATGCGGTGCCCCTGGCACGCCGCATCACGGAGCATGCCTACAAGGCGGGCGCTTCGCTTGTGACCACGTTCTTCTCCGACGATCAGGCGACGCTCATGCGTTACCGTCTCGGACGCGACGAAGGCTTCGATACGGCTGCTTCCTGGCTCTATGACGGCATGGCCGCAGCCTACAAGAATGGCGCAGCGCGCTTGGCCATTGTCGGTGACGATCCGTCGCTGCTCGCCAAGGAAGATCCGGAAAAGGTTTCTCGCGCCAACCGCGCGCGTTCCAAGGCCTATATGCCCGCGCTCAGCCTGATTGCGGATTCCGCAACCAACTGGACGCTCGTTGCCGCTGCAACGCCCGCCTGGGCCAAAGCAGTCTTTCCAAACGATCCCGAGGATGTGGCTGTCGCCAAGCTCTGGAAGGCGATCTTCGCCGCGTCGCGCGCCGATACGCCCGATCCGATTGCTGTGTGGGAACAGCATAATAAGACCCTTCACGCGCGCAGGGACATGCTGAATGAGAAGAACTATGCCGCGCTGCATTTCAAAGGCCCCGGCACCGATCTGCGTGTGGGGCTGGCAGAAGGGCATAAATGGGCGGGCGGTTCCGGCAAGACCAAGACCGGCATCGTCTGCAACGCGAATATCCCCACCGAGGAAGTCTTCACCACGCCTCACAAGGACCGCGTGGACGGTCACGTCACCAGCACCAAGCCGCTGTCCTACAACGGCACGCTGATCCAGGACATTCAGGTCAAGTTCGAGAGTGGGCGCATCGTGGAGGCCAAGGCGCGCACGGGCGAGGCGGTGCTCAACAAGGTACTCGATACGGATGAGGGCGCGCGCCGTCTCGGCGAGGTTGCGCTCGTGCCGTTCTCTTCGCCCATCTCGCAGAGCGGCCTATTGTTCCTCAACACGCTGTTCGACGAGAATGCCTCGAGCCATATCGCGCTCGGCCAAGCCTACAGCAAATGCATCCGCGACGGCGGCGGCATGAGCGAGGAGGAACTGGCTTCGCGCGGCGCCAACAAGAGCCTCATTCACATCGACTGGATGATCGGTTCCGACAAGGTGGACGTGGACGGCATCCATCAGGACGGCACGTCCGAGCCCCTGATGCGCGGCGGCGAGTGGGTAACCCCGTAACAAAACTCTGGCCCCATGCATCATATGGGGCTTATGATCCTCTCACATGCCTGTTCTCTCGCGATTAGGGCTTGACCTAGGGAGATGCGGCTGTGACTGGGAAGGCAAGTATTGATGAGGTGCTGACCTTGATGAGGCCGGCACCTACCACGAGTATGGATGGATGTCTGATATAACAGCCAATTCCAAGCCGCAGGGCGGATCTCTTCTTTCGGTGCGCTCTCTATCAGTCGAGTTCGGAACCGAACGTGGCCCTTTCAGAGCCGTCAAGGACGTCAGTTTCGATGTGAGCCCGGGAAAGACCCTGGCCGTGGTGGGCGAATCCGGATCGGGCAAATCCGTCACCTCCCTGGCGATCATGCGCCTTACCGATTACACGGGCGGCCGGATCGTCGGCGGCGAGGTTCTGTTCCGTCCCTCCCATGGTGAGCCGATCGACCTGACCAAGGCGTCCGACGACAAGCTGCGGGAGATACGTGGCAAAGACATCGCGATGATCTTCCAGGAGCCGATGACATCGCTCAACCCGGTCTTCACCATCGGCAATCAGATTGCCGAAACGTTGATCCTGCATGAAAACCTGAACGCGCGTGACGCGCAGCTCCGCGCGAAGGAACTGTTGCAGAAAGTGCGCCTGCCGGATGCGGACAGGCTTCTCGACCGTTATCCGCACCAGCTTTCCGGCGGCATGCGCCAGCGCGTGATGATCGCCATGGCGCTCGCCTGCAATCCCAAGCTTCTCATCGCCGACGAGCCGACGACCGCTCTCGACGTGACGATCCAGGCGCAGATCCTCAACATCATCCGCGATCTTCAGCAGGAGATGGGCACCGCCGTCATCTTCATCACGCACGACATGGGCGTCGTTGCCGAAATGGCGGACGACGTGGTGGTGATGTGGAAAGGCGAGAAGGTGGAACAGGCGCCCGTGCGCGACATCTTCACGGCGCCGCAGCATCCCTATACGCGAGCGCTGCTTTCCGCCGTGCCGCGTTTGGGAAGCCTCAAGGGCGAGCCGTTGCCGAAACGCACGCCGGTCATGGTCATGGACGGCGGCGCGCCGAAGCTTGTCGGCGACACGCATGTGCAGAACACCGCCGATTATGCGAAGCCCGTTCTCCAGGTGGAGAAACTGACCACGCGCTTCGATGTGGGCAAGACCTTCTTCGGCCGCGTTACGCATCGCGTTCATGCGGTCGAGGAAGTGAGCTTCGATCTCTATCCCGGCGAGACGTTGGCGCTGGTGGGTGAATCCGGCAGCGGAAAGTCCACCATCGGCCGCACGTTGCAGCAGCTCGTGGAGCCGACAGGCGGCACGGTGCGCTTCAATGGGCGCGACATGGCGGGCATGAGCCAGGGCGAACGCCGCCGCCTGCGGCAGGAAATCCAGTATATCTTCCAGGATCCCTTCGCGTCTCTCGATCCGCGTCACACGGTGGGCTACAGCATCGCCGAGCCGATCATCGTTCACGGGCTGCTGAAAGACCGCAAGGCCATCGAGAAGCGTGTGCATGAATTGCTGGAGCAGGTGGGGTTGCTGCCGCAGCATGCCAAGCGCTATCCGCACGAGTTCTCCGGCGGACAGCGTCAGCGCGTCTGCATCGCGCGTGCACTCGCCAGCGACCCAAAGCTCGTGATTGCCGATGAATCCGTCTCCGCGCTCGACGTGTCGATCCAGGCGCAGATCGTCAATCTGCTCATGGAATTGCAGGAGAAGAGGGGGCTGTCCTATCTCTTCATCACCCATGACATGGCGGTAGTGGAGAAGATCAGTCACCGCGTGGCCGTGATGTATCTCGGCCAGATCGTGGAGATCGGGTCGCGTCAGGCGATCTTCGAGAATCCGCAGCATTCCTATACGCGCAAGCTCTTGTCCGCCGTACCGATTGCGGACCCGCAGCGGGAGCGCGCGAAGACGAGGATCGAGGGAGAAATCCCGAGTCCCGTCCGTTCAGTTGGGCAGGAGCCCGCCATTCACCGCATGCGCGAAGTGGAGCCGGGGCATTGGGTTGCCGTTGAGGCCGATCCTCTTCGCGGTGTGGCATGAAACTTCAAGAAAGAGGGAGACGATGATGAAGTTCTCGAAAACGATGAAGGCGCTCGGCTTGACTGCCGCAGTGGCCTTGGCGCCGCTCATGGCGTCCGGCGCGCAGGCTGCCGGCACGCTGACGACCGCGGTTGCCATCGATCCGGCCAGCTGGGACCCGATCGATACCTTCCTGGTCGACTGGTCGTCCGCCGCCAACAACATCTATGACGGACTCACCGCCCGTGGCGCGGACATGAAGCTGAAGCCCGCCCTTGCGACTTCATGGGAGTTCCAGGACGACGGCAAGCGCATCCGCTTCAAGCTGCGTGAGAACGTGAAGTTCCACAACGGCGAGCCCTTCAACGCGCAGGCCGTGAAGTTCACCTTCGACCGCCTGCTCGGCGAGGAAGGCAAGAAAGGCCCGCAGCAATCGAACTACAATTCCATCGAGCGTGTCGAAGTGGTTGACGCGAACACGGTGGACTTCATCATGAAGCAGCCGGACCCCGTGCTGCTGACGAAGCTCGCAGGCTACGGCGCGATGATCGTGCCGCCGAAATACGTCCAGGAGAAGGGCGACGACTACTTCAACACGCATCCGGTCGGCACCGGACCGTTCAAGTTCGTCGAATACAATCCGAAGGTGAACCTGGTTCTCGAAGCCAATCCCGACCATTGGGGCGGCGCGCCCAAGCTCGACAAGCTCGTGTTCCGCTTCATCTCAGAAGCGAATACGCAGGTGGCTGAGCTTCAGGCAGGCCGCATCGACGTGGCGACGCTCATCCCGTTCGGCCTCGCGCCGACCATCGAGAAGAGCCAGAACCTGACCCTCATGAGCGTCACCGGCCCGACGGTGGTGTCGCTGCGCTTCAACACCAAGGACGGCATCACGAAGGATGCGAATGTCCGCAAGGCGCTCATCATGGGCGTCGACCGCGACGCTATCATCAAGGCCGTGCTTCTCGGCCACGCCAAGCCCATCGCGAGCTTCCAGTCGGAGCTGTCTTTCGGCAACGATCCGGCATTGAAGCCGCTGCCTTTCGACCTCGCCAAGGCGAAGCAGATGCTTCAAGCGGCGAAGGTTCCGGCAGGAGCGCCGGTGCGGATCGACTTCCGCGGCAACGACGCCACCTTCCGCGAAGTGGCCCAGGCGACGGCAGGCTATCTCCAGGCGCTCGGCCTGAAGCCGGCGCTTCAGCCGCATGAGCCGCCGGTTCTGCTCAACGACATCATCCCGAACGGCAAGACCGGCGAAGCCTGGCACCAGGCCTGGGGTGGCTGGACCTTCGACTACGACAACAACGCCTACCTGATGTATCACTCGGGCGAAAAGTGGAACCCGTACTACAACGACGCGAAGCTGAACGAGATGCTCGAGAAGCAGCGTCTTGTCTACGATACTAAGGAGCGTGAGAAGATCCTCCAGGAGATCGCGCGCTACGTAGCCGATCAGGCGCTGGAGCTTCCGCTCTACAACCAGAACACCCTCTTCGGCGTGAACAAGCGCGTGAAGGATTTCGACGCTCCCGCCGACCGCCGCTTCCGTTACACCGCCACATCGGTGGAATAAGCGGAACGCTTTAACCTCATGACATCGAGCAGGCCCCGCGCGAGCGGGGCCTCTTCCAAGATCAAGAAAAAGGTCGGGACGGACAGGACCACGACGCAGGACCACGATATGGCAGGTTTCATCATCAAACGATTGCTGCAGGCGATATTCGTCATTCTCGCCGTAACGCTGCTCGTTTCCTTCACGATCCGGCTTTCCGGCGATCCCGCCATCATGATGATGAGCGGCGGCAACTTCACCGAGCAGGATCTGCAGAACATCCGGCAGGCGCTCGGCCTCGAACGCCCGTTCTATGTTCAGTATCTCAGCTTTCTCCAGGGTATCTTCGTGGGGGATTTGGGGCGCAGCTTCTTCGGCAATGCGCCGGTTTCCGGGTTGATCGCTCAAGCCTTGCCCGCCACGCTCCTGCTCGCCTTCACGTCCCTTCTGATCTCCATCATTCTGTCCGTGCCGCTCGGCATCACCGCCGCGGTCAATCGCGGGCGCTGGCCCGATCAGCTCATCCGCATCCTGTCGCTGGTGGGCCTGTCCTTCCCGAATTTCTGGCTCGCCATCATGCTGGTGCTCCTGTTCTCCATCTTCCTCGGCCTTTTGCCGCCGAGCGGAATGGAAGGGCCCGAGAGCTTCATCATGCCGGCGCTCACCATGGCGATCATTCTCACCGCCACCAATGTCCGACTCGTGCGCACGGCGATGCTGGAGACGCTCTCGCAGCAATACATCATGGTCGCGCGCTCCAAAGGTCTGCGCGACCGGATCGTGCTCTACAAGCATGCCCTGCGCAACTCGGCCATACCGCTCATCAGCTATATCGGTATTCAGTTCGGTAACCTGATCGGCAGCATCGTCATCGTGGAGCGGGTGTTCAACTGGCCCGGCATGGGCACGCTCGCTTTCGACGCCGTCTCGAACCGGGATTACCCCGTGCTGCAGGGCACGATTGCGGTGCTCGCCCTGTTCATCGTCCTCATCAATCTCGTGATCGACATCGCCTATGGGCTGGTCGATCCGCGCATCCGCACGGAGTAAGGCCCATGGCTGCGGCTCAGGCTGTCTCCACATCGCGCTCGCGCTTCAGGTCGCTGGAGCTCTTGCTCGGCATTCTGTTCGCGGGCGGCATCTCGCTGGCGGTGCTGCTCTCGCCCATCCTCTTTCCTGATGGCGGCGAGGGCATGGATCTCATGGCCCGCCTCATCCCGCCCTTCCAGGACTTGAACCATCTTCTCGGCACCGATCCGCTCGGCCGCGACGTGCTCGCCCGCGTCGTCGTGGGCGGCCGGATTTCGCTCGTGGTCGGAATCCTCTCCGTGCTTGGCGCCGTCCTTTTGGGGACGCTCGTCGGGCTGATCGCCGGCTATTATCGGGGCATCACTGAGATGCTGCTGATGCGCTTCGTCGACATTCAGCTGGCACTTCCCTTCATCCTCGTCGCGATCATGTTCCTCGCCATTTTCGGCGCGGGCCTCGACAAGGTCATCCTGGTGATGATCGCGACGCAATGGGTGCATTATGCCCGCGTCGTGCGCGGCTCCGTGCTGGCCCTGCGCGAGAGGGAGTTCATCCTCTCCGCGCGAGCCATCGGCGTCGGCAACGGGCGTATCATCTTCACCCATGTGCTGCCGAACGTGCTGGGCCCCATCGTTATCCTCATGACGCTGAATGTGGCCAACAACATCCTGCTCGAAAGCAGCCTGACCTTCCTTGGGCTCGGCGTCGATCCTCTCATTCCGAGCTGGGGCGGCATGCTGGCCGATGGGCGCACCTATCTCCAGACGGCCTGGTGGGTCAGCGTCTTTCCGGGGCTTGCCATCATGTTCACCGTGCTCGGCCTGAACCTCTTAGGCGATTGGCTGCGCGATTACCTCGATCCAACGGGACAGACTTCGAAATGACGATCCTGCTCGATGAACGCGTTCCGCGCACGCTCGATATCCTTCTGCGCGATTGGGCCTCGGACAAGCATCGCGGAACCCGCCTGGAGGCGTGGCTGTTCGAGGACGAGGCGGCGCGGCGCGCGGGCGAAGCGCGGTTGGCGCAGGCAGGCGTCACCGCGCGCCTGCGCAGCGCCTACAAGCCTCTCGTGCATGCCTTCCTGGAAGAGATTGACACCAATGGGCTGGCAAGCGTTGTCGTTCGCTATCCGGTCCATCCGGAAGCGTCGCCCATACGCTTCCTCTCCGAGGCCTATCCGCTCGCCGCGCTCTACGACCATGTTGCAATGAGCTTCGAGCCCGACGATGCCGATCTGAATTATCGCGTGCAGGCCACATACCAGGACGGGCGTGTTGTTGAGCATAAGGTGTTCGCGCCCAACCGCACGCGTACCAATCATCTCGACCAGATCGATCTTGTGCCGACGGGCTGGCTGATCGTGTCGGATCGCGCCGACGGCGAGCCCGATATCGACGAGCCTGTGGAGACGGAAGCGGAGATTGTTTTTCACAAGGTCATGGCTGCCGTCGCTGCTCATGAATGGCCCCCTGAGGAGCCCTATGTGGAAACGCTCGCCATCGACGTGGCGATTCCCGGCATCGAGCGGCCTCTGTCCTATGGCGACGAGGTGATGAGCACCCGCGAGGCGTTGCACGAGGATTTCTATTTCTCGATCCTCGAATTCTTCAAGCGCCGCTCGAACCGCCCGCCGGAAGATCGCGGCCTACAGCCCGGACAGATCGTGCCGGACATCCGCGCGAATGACGGCGATGCCCATGTGCGCGTAGCGCTCCGCGGCTTCGACGCTTCGCAAAATCCCGCGCGGCCCGAGCAGGATCTCGAGATTGCGGATGCGGCCCCGAGCCTGATGCAGCTTCAGCGCGAACTCGCAGCGCTTCCCGGCGAGACGTTCGAGGGCATGTCCGTCGAAGGGCGGCCCGTGCGCGGACTCTACCGTTCGGGATCGCGGCCTGCCGTTCTCGTCACCAGCGGACAGCACGCCAACGAGACTTCGGCTCCGGTCGGAGCCTTCAGGGCGGTGCGCCGTCTTCTTGCCAATCCTGAAGCGAACATCGCCTTCATTCCGGTCGAGAACCCGGACGGCTATGCGCTGCACGGACGCCTGTGCGAGGCCAATCCGCGCCACATGCATCATGCGGCGCGCTACACCTCGCGCGGTAACGATCTTGAATTCGGCAAAAGCGAACCCGCTTTCGAAATCGGCGCTCGCAACCACGCCTTGGCGATGTCCGGCGCGCAGCTGCACATCAATCTGCACGGCTATCCCGCGCATGAATGGACACGTCCGTTCACGGGCTATCTGCCGCGCGGGTTCGAGCTGTGGTCCATCCCGAAGGGCTTCTTCCTCATCATGCGCCATCACCCATCCTGGGGAGAGACGGCAAGAACCCTGATCGAGGCGGTCACCAAGGGATTGTCGGCGGTGCCGGGCCTTGTCGAGTTCAACCGGCGCCAGATCGAGATCTGCGCCATACACTCCGGCGGCAAGCCGTATGAGATCATCAACGGCGTGCCGTGCCTGATCACCGCCGAGGAACGCCATCCGTCGCCGCTCACCATCGTCACCGAGTTTCCCGACGAGACCATCTACGGTGATGCGTACCGGTTCGCCCATACGGTTCAAATGGCCACGGTTATCGCGGCGGAAGAAGCCTACGCTTCGATCATGGAGAATGTTGCATAGCCTCGTTGCGATAGCTTTCAGTCGGGGAACAGCGCTTCCGGCTTGCCGTTAGTGGAGAAAGTTTCTCCACTTTCGAGAGGCGACGATGGCCCGCTTTTCCTGGAAGCAGAACGAGAACGAATCCTCCATCAAGGAGGCAGTCGATATTGTCCGCAAACATGGCGAACCGCTTCCGCCTCTTGAGGATGACGCGGCTTTCGGCGCCATGTTCGACCGGTTCGGTGACGCCAAGGTCGTGCTGCTCGGCGAGGCGACCCACGGAACGTCGGAGTTCTACCGGGCGCGGGCGGCCATCACGCGGCGGCTTATCGAGCATCACGGATTCAACATCGTTGCGGTCGAGGCCGATTGGCCGGATGCGGCGCGGATCGATGCTTATGTGCGACACCGCCCTGTGCCCGATGGAGATGACGTTGCCTTCGAGCGCTTTCCCACCTGGATGTGGCGCAACGAGGAGGTGGCGGATTTCGTCAACTGGATGCGCACCATCAACAAGGATCGCCCCGAGGGCGAGCGCGCCGAGTTTCGTGGGCTCGATGTCTACAGCCTCAATGCGTCCATCCGCGCGGTGCTCGACTATCTCGACAAGGTCGATCCGAAAGCAGCAAAAGAGGCGAGGGGACGTTACGGCTGCCTGAGCCCCTGGCAATCAGACCCGGCGCGTTACGGTCGCGCTGTCATCACGGGTCAGAAAAAACCCTGCGATGAAGCGCTGCTGCGTCAGTTGCAGGACATTCTCGGCAAGCGCATGGAATATCTGGAGACGAACGGCGGTGAGCCGTTTTTCGATGCGGTGCAGAACGCCAAGATCGTTCATGCGGCGGAGCATTATTACCGCATCATGTATGAGGGCGCGACGGAGTCCTGGAACCTGCGCGACCGACACATGTTCGATACGCTCCAGAGTCTGCTGGCACGCCGCGACAACGCCAAGGCGGTGGTCTGGGCGCATAATTCCCACATCGGCAACGCCGCCGCCACCGCCATGGGCTGGCAGGGCGAGTTCAATATCGGCGAGCTCTGCCGCAAGGCTTATCGCGAGGAGGCCGTGCTCGTCGGCTTCGGGACTGATCGAGGCACGGTTGCCGCCGCCGACGATTGGGACGAGCCCATGCAGGTGAAGAACGTGCTGCCTGCAAGGCCCGACAGCCATGAGCGCATCTTCCGGGATACGGGGCACAAACGCTTCCTGACCGATTGGCGGGAGAACCTTCAGAACGACCTGAAGGAAGTTCTGTCGCGTCCGCGTCTGGAGCGGGCCATCGGAGTCATCTATCGGCCGGACACCGAACTCTACAGCCATTACTTCGAGGCCATCCTGGCCGAGCAGTTCGACGACTTCGTGTGGTTCGAGGAAACGAAAGCGGTCACGCCGCTGAGCCACGCCCATGGCAAGGGCATGCCGGAGACGTATCCGTTCGGGCTTTGAGGTGAGCATTTGCTCAACCGCTTACTGTCATGCACAGTCGGTAAAGACGTGGGTAAGGCGGGATCACGCGTTCAAGTCGTTATAAAGATCGCGCCACGTCGGGTTTATACCGAGAATAAGATTTGTCTTCCATGCCCGCGGCCACCGCTTGATCGATGTCTCCCGCTGAATGGCGTCGATGATGCTCGGATAGCTTTCATAATAAACAAGACGGTCAATTCGATAACGCCGCGTGTGATCGCCACCGCGCCCGGTTTTATGCTCCCAGACACGTCGGGGTAGATCATTGGTGACGCCAATATACAGAGCGCCACCAGATCTGCTGGCGAGGATGTAGATGTAGTAGAGTTTCATAAGGCGAGAGTGATCCCTCTCCTGAGAGGGCGCAAGCAGTTCACTCACTTCTTCCGTCATGGCCGGGCTTGTCCCGGCCATCCCGACTGGAAAGGCGTTGCGCTCTCATTAATCGGGATCACCGGCACAAGGCCGGTGATGACTGGGAGGATGCGGAAGTGCGAACATTATGTTCCGCTTTTGTTCTTGACTTTGGTCCTAACCTTGGCTATAGGTTGTGGGTCCCGGCTCAATGAGGGGCGCGCTCGCGAGGCGTCGTGATTGTCGGAGCCGGGAGCGGTCCTGTGTCAGGCCTCGCAAGCCTGTCGGCGGGAGGCCCATCGTTGAAAGACACGATGTACGCCTAAAAGAACCGTGCGCGAGGAGCCGTCGGGTTCTTCACACACTCACACAGCCGAGCCAGACGCCTCCTCGCGCCTCCCTCGACCCCAAAACCTCGGGCAAACCATTGCCGCGAGAGCGCTTCAGCTTGTCCGTCCGCCCGCGTGGGCGTCACTTCCCCGCCTTGCCCCGGCAGGCCGCCCCTGCTAACTGACGGCCAACTCCATTCAACCGATCTCATCAAGCAGGGCTTTTTCCGTGTCCCGTCAGTTCATCTACCACATGCGTGGCCTCACCAAGACCTATTCGGGCGGCAAGAAGGTTTTGGACAACATCCATCTTTCCTTCTACCCGGATGCCAAGATCGGCGTGCTCGGCGTCAACGGCGCGGGTAAGTCGACCCTGCTGCGCATCATGGCCGGCACCGATACCGACTGGACCGGCGAGGGCTGGGTGGCCGAGGGCGCCCGCGTCGGCTACCTGCCGCAGGAGCCCCAGCTCGATCCGTCGAAGAACGTCCGCGAGAACGTGATGGAGGGCGTGGCCGCCAAGAAGGCGCTGCTCGACCGCTACAACGAGATCGCCATGAACTACTCGGACGAGACGGCGGACGAAATGACCCGCCTTCAGGACGAGATCGAGGCCAAAGGCCTCTGGGATCTCGATTCCCAGGTCGATCAGGCCATGGACGCCCTGCGCTGCCCGCCGGACGACTGGCCGGTGGACAAGCTCTCGGGCGGTGAGCGCCGCCGCGTGGCCATGTGCAAGCTGTTGCTTGAACAGCCGGAACTGCTGCTCCTCGACGAGCCGACCAACCATCTCGACGCCGAGACGACCGCCTGGCTCGAAGGCCACCTGCGCAACTATCCGGGCGCGATCCTGATCGTCACCCACGACCGCTACTTCCTCGACAACGTGACGGGCTGGATTCTCGAGCTCGACCGCGGACGCGGCATCCCCTACGAGGGCAATTACTCGTCCTGGCTCGAGCAGAAGCAGAAGCGCCTCGAGCAGGAGGGCCGTGAGGACGCGGCTCACCAGCGCACCATCGAGCGCGAACGCGAATGGGTGTCCGCTTCGCCGAAGGCCCGTCAGGCCAAGTCGAAGGCGCGTATCCAGCGCTATGAGGAACTCGTGGCCAAGGCCAACGAGAAGGGTCCGACGACCGCTCAGATCATCATCCCGATTGCAGAGCGTCTCGGCAACAACGTCATCGAATTCAACGGCCTGAAGAAAGCCTTCGGCGACAAGCTCCTCATCGACGATCTGTCGTTCAAGCTTCCGCCGGGCGGCATCGTCGGCATCATCGGTCCGAACGGCGCCGGCAAGACGACCCTGTTCCGCATGATCACGGGACAGGAGCAGCCGGATGAAGGCTCGATCTCCATCGGCGAGAGCGTGAAGCTCGGCTATGTGGACCAGAGCCGCGACTCGCTCGATGCCAACAAGACGCTCTACGAGGAAATCTCCGGCGGCAACGAGATCCTCTATCTCGGCAAGCGCGAGATCAATGCCCGCGCCTATTGCGGCGCGTTCAACTTCAAGGGCTCGGACCAGCAGAAGAAGGTGGGCGTGCTCTCGGGCGGTGAGCGCAACCGCGTGCACCTCGCCAAGATCCTGAAGTCGGGCGCGAACGTGCTGCTCCTCGACGAGCCGACCAACGATCTCGACGTCGATACGCTCCGCGCGCTTGAAGAGGCGCTGGAAGATTACGCGGGCTGCGCCGTCATCATCTCGCACGATCGCTGGTTCCTCGACCGTATCGCGACGCACATCCTCGCCTTCGAAGGCGACAGCCACGTGGAATGGTTCGAAGGCAACTTCGCGGATTACGAGGAAGACAAGAAGCGCCGCCTCGGCACGGATTCCACGATCCCGCATCGCATCAAGTACAAGAAGTTCACGCGATAAGGTTTTTGCGTGAGCACTTACCTCATCACAGGTATCGGGCGCGGAATCGGGCAGGAACTCGCCCGCGCCCTTCTCATGCGCGGCGAACGCGTGATTGGCACGCTGCGCGATCTCGGTTGGGCGTCGCCGGAGTGGAAAAAATTTACGGCCGATGGACGGCTCAAGCTGATCGCCCTCGATGTGCGCGACGAGGCTTCCATCGTTGAGGCTGCGAGCCAATTGGATGAGCCGATTGACGTTCTCATCAACAATGCAGGCCTCATCGGCCCGAAGCGGCAATCGACCTTGGACATGGATTTCGAGGGTTTTCTTGAAGTGTTGCGGGTCAACACACTTGGCCCCTTGCGCATCACGCAAGCCTTTCTGTCCCATCTGCGGCAGTCGAAAGCGGCCAAGATCGTCACGATATCAAGCCGCATGGGCTCGCTCTCTCACGCGAAGTCGGACCGTATCGCCTATCGTGCGTCCAAGGCTGCGGTGAACAAGGTGATGCAGGGCCTCGCCACCGATTTGCAGCCCGAGGGCATCATTGCGATTTCCGTGCATCCCGGCTGGGTGCGCACCGACATGGGCGGTTCGGACGCCGACATTTCCGTCGAGGAGAGCGCGGCAGGGCTTATCCGGCTTATCGATGGGCTCACTCTCAAGGAAACGGGCGGCTTTTTCGACTGGAACGGGGATAGGCTTTCCTTCTGAGAATCCTAGGTGCTTGGGTTCTTGGTCAAAAAGGTGTATGACCCTTGAGGCACGAGACAGAAAAAGAGAAATATCACGTGCCTGCCGACCAGATCTCAGCCTTCCAATCCGTCGCCACTCCCGAAGAAGCCGTCGAGCGGCTCATCCAGCTCCATGACAGCGCCACTGAGGCGCAGCGCCACGCTCTGGAGCATTTCTTCGCCACCGGCACGCCCCCCACACCGCTAGAGCGCTCCCGCTTCCGCTATCCTGAGCTTCGCGTCGATTACCGGGCAAATTCCGTACCGCCTGTGAAGCAGCGGGCTTATGCCAAGTTCCAGGGCCCCGGCGTCTATGCGACTACGATCACGCAGCCTGCCTTCTTCAAGAACTACCTCCTTGAACAGCTGAACCATCTCGTGCGCGACTACGGCGCGACGCTCGAAGTTGGCGTCAGCGATCAGGAAATTCCTTACCCGTACATTTTCGAGCGCGGCGACGAGCTCGGTCGCGGCGCGCATTCGGCTTCCGAACTCGCGCAGCATTTTCCGACACCGCTGCTGGCAAAAGTCGGCGATGAGATCGCCGACGGCACATGGATCTTCCATGAAGCCGAAGCGCGCCCGCTCTCGCTCTTCGATGCCGCGCGCGTCGATTACTCCCTGCGCCGCTTGGTGCATTACACCGGCAGTGACTGGCGCTCGGTGCAGCCCTGGATTCTGCTAACCAACTATCACCGCTATGTGGACCAGTTCATTCGCTGGGCCGTGAAGGAACTGGCGAACGAGGAGGGGCCTTACAACAAGCTCGTTCTGCCCGGCGGCGTTGCCATCGAGCGCGGGTTGAGCGAGGCAGCCGTCGAGGAGCTCATCGCTTCCTCG
Source organism: Microvirga sp. ACRRW (assembly GCF_022346925.1). Lineage (GTDB taxonomy): Bacteria > Pseudomonadota > Alphaproteobacteria > Rhizobiales > Beijerinckiaceae > Microvirga. The sequence goes on along the minus strand of NZ_JAKRNJ010000001.1, from coordinate 458,180 downwards.
CCCTGGCACCGTTTCCAGATGCCGGCCTATCACCTGATGCGCAAGGACGGGCAGGGCGTCACGCTCGTCAATATCGGCGTCGGCCCCTCGAACGCGAAGAACATCACGGATCATCTCGCAGTCCTGCGCCCGCATTGCTGGCTCATGGTAGGCCATTGCGGCGGCTTGCGTCAGTCACAATCGATCGGCGATTACGTTCTCGCTCATGCTTATCTCCGGCGCGACAGCATCCTCGACGGCGCATTGCCGCCCGAGATTCCTCTTCCGGCGCTCGCGGAAATTCAGGTCGCGATGCAGGACGCCGCAGTGCAAGTCACGGGCGAGCGCGGCGAGGAGCTGAAGCGTCGTCTGCGCACGGGCACGGTCGTGACTTATGACGACCGCAACTGGGAACTCCGCTGGAGCCAGGAACGGCGGCAGATCAATCTGTCCCGCGCCATCGCGGTGGACATGGAAAGCGGCACCATCGCCGCGCAGGGTTATCGACTGCGCGTGCCCTACGGCACGCTGCTCTGCGTTTCCGACAAGCCGCTGCATGGCGAGATTAAGCTGCCGGGAGCCGCCAACGCGTTTTATGAGCGCGCTGTGAGCGAGCACCTCATGATCGGCCTCGCGGCGCTCGATATCCTGCGTGGGCAGCGCTCGTCCCTGCACTCGCGGAAACTGCGCAGCTTCGACGAACCTCCGTTCCGATAGCGGCATCTCTCATGTCCCGTGCGAGTCTTGGCCTGCTTCTGGGCTTTGTTGGCGTGTGCATTTTCGACGGCACGCTGCCCTTCACGCATATCGCCGTCGAGCATCTGAGCCCGCTCTTCGTCACCGCAGGCCGAGCGGCTGTCGCTGGGCTCCTCGCCCTCGCAACTCTCCTCCTGCTGCGCAAGCCATGGCCTGCCTCTCGGCAGATAGGCACCATAGCGCTCACGGCTCTGTGCATCGTCGGAGGCTTCCCAGGCTTCACGGCGCTCGCCATGAAAAGCGTCCCAGCCTCTCATGGCGGGGTTGTGCTCGGCATCATGCCGCTCGCCACCTCTGCCATCAGCACGCTGATCGCAGGCGAGCGGCCGAGCCCGGCTTTCTCGCTGGCGGCACTGACCGGCGCTGCTCTCGTCATCGGCTTCACCCTGTATGAGGGCGGCGGGTCGTTGGGACGGGGAGACCTGTTTCTTCTGGCGGCTGCCCTATCCTCCGCGCTGGGCTATGTGCTCTCCGGCAAGCTCGTGCTCAAGGGCATGGCCGGCTGGGAGGTGATCTCCTGGGTTCTGGTGATTGCTCTTCCTGTCACCATTCCCTTGGCGCTCTGGTCCGTGCCGGGCGAGCTCGCTGCGGTCCCGCCCTGGAGTTGGATCGGCTTCGTCTATGTGGCTCTCATGAGCCAGTATCTCGGCTTCTTCGCCTGGAATGCCAGCTTGGCCCTGGGCGGCATCGCTCATGTGAGCCAGGTTCAGCTGCTTCAGACATTCGTGACGCTGCTGATCGCTGCCATCCTCAATGGCGAATCCGTCGCCCCATCGGCCTGGCTTGTGGCCGGGGTCGTCCTCTTGCTCGTGATTGCAGCCAACAGGGCCAAGGTTGGACGCCTCAAACAGTGATGCTCTGCTTGCGCTTTCCTCAAAATACATATAAATATATCTTTATATGTATGATCGAGTTGGGCTCATGGCCGAGAGAGAAGCTCCATCGCTGGATTTGACGCTGGATGTCCTAAGGGCAGCCGCCGAGGAAACGCGCCTGCGTATCCTGGCTTTGCTGGCCGAAGGAGAGTTGTCGGTTTCCGACCTCACCGACATCCTTGGGCAGTCCCAGCCGCGGATCTCTCGTCATTTGAAGCTGCTCGTGGAGGCTGGTCTCGTGGAGCGGCATCGGGAAGGGGCCTGGGCCTTCTTTCGGCTGACTGATCGCGGCACAGCCCTGAAGATCATCCGCCCGACCCTTGAGAGCCTCGACCGGTCCGATCCGCAATTGCTGGAGGACCGTACGCGCCTCGAGGCGGTACGGGCCCAGCGCTCGCATGCCGCCCAGGCTTACTTTTCCCGCCTCGCTCCGGAATGGGACCACTTGCGCTCACTCCATGCGCCTGAGGCGGTGGTCGAGGCAGCGGTGCTCGAAGCACTGGGATCGAAAGAGATCCGCAATCTCGTCGATCTCGGCACTGGCACCGGCCGCATGCTGCAGCTCCTCGCGCCGCGCGCCAGCCGCACGGTTGGACTCGATGCGAGCCACGCCATGCTTTCCGTCGCTCGCGCAAATCTCGAGAAGGCAGGCCTGCGCGGGATCGAGCTTCGTCAGGGCGACATCTATGCGCCGCCGTTCCCGCGCGACACCTTCGATCTCGTGATCATTCATCAGGTCCTGCATTACCTGGACGATCCGGCCCGCGCGATCCGCGAGGCCGCGCGCCTGGTGGCGCCGGGCGGGCGCATCCTCGTTGTCGATTTCGCGCCGCATAAGCTGGAGTTCCTGCGCGAGGGGCAGGCCCATCGTCGCCTCGGCTTCGCGCCTACGCAGGTTGCCGGCTGGCTTGACGAGGCGGGCCTCGATTGCACGCTGACGAAAGAATTAGCGCCGCCCAGAAAGGGCGATGACCAACTCACCGTTTCACTTTGGCTTGGACAAGACCGCCGCACCATGACGGATTGGCCTTTGTCCGAGCCCAATAAAGAGGTTGCCTGATGTCGCCCCTGACCCTTCGCCCCAGCAGGCAGGCTTCTTGTCCGATCAAGGTGTCTTTCGAGTTCTTCCCGCCGAAGACTCCGGAGATGGAAACGACGCTTTGGGCCTCCATTCAGCGTCTTGCGCCGCTGAGCCCACAATTCGTTTCCGTGACTTACGGCGCCGGTGGCTCCACGCGGGAGCGCACGCACGCCACGGTCTCGCGCATCGTGCAGGAAACGGCCCTCAAACCCGCCGCACACCTGACCTGCGTCGCGGCGACGAAGCATGAAGTGGACGACGTGATCCGCTCTTACTGGGATGCCGGCGTGCGCCACATCGTAGCCCTGCGCGGCGATCCGGTTGCCGGCATCGGCACGGCCTATGAGCCTCATCCTGGCGGATATCAGCAGACCTGCGATCTCGTGGCTGGCATCAAGGCCATCGGAGATTTCGAGGTGTCCGTTTCGGCCTATCCAGAAAAGCATCCTGAAGCCGCATCGCTCGATGCCGACATCGATGCGCTGAAGGCAAAGGTCGATTGCGGCGCGGATCGCGCCATTACGCAGTTCTTCTTCGATAACGACCATTACTTCCGCTATCTCGATCGCGTTCGTGCGCGCGGCATCGATATCCCAATCGTGCCCGGAATCGTGCCGGTGCAGAACTTCAAGCAGACGGCGAATTTCGCGGCCAAGACCGGGGCGAGCATCCCCGATTGGCTTGCGGCTCGTTTCGACGGTCTTGAAAACGATGTTGAGACGCGCAAGCTCGTCGCCGCAGCCGTTGCCGCCGAGCAGGTCATCGACCTCGTCGACCGTGGCGTGAGTGAGTTTCATTTTTACACCATGAACCGCGCCGATCTTGTTTATGCGATCTGCCACTTGCTCGGACTTCGTGATCAGAGCGTGAAGGCGGCTGCCTAAATTTAGTGCCCGGCTGAGCCTGGCATCTGCCTGACTGCCGTGTCGAAAGAGACACGAATGGCCGAAGCGGATTCGGCTGGATGAGAAGAGAACAGAACAATGACCGCGTTTACTCCCGCTCCCGCCAATGGCGCTGAAGTCCTGAAGGCACTCCGCGAAGCAGCCTCCAAGCGCATCCTCGTGCTCGACGGCGCGATGGGAACGGAACTCCAGCGCTCGCGCTTCTCGGAAGAGGATTTCCGTGGCGAGCGCTTCAAGGACTGGGGGCACGACGTCAAGGGCAACAACGATCTTCTCATCCTCACGCAGCCCGATGCTGTGCGCAACGTCCACCTCGACTACTTTCGTGCAGGCGCCGATATTGTCGAGACAAACACCTTCTCCGGCACTTCCATTGCCCAGGCAGATTACGGCATGGAGGAGATCGTCTACGATCTCAATTTCCATGGCTCTCGCCTTGCTCGCGAGGCTGCGCTGATCGCGCAGAAGGAAGATGGCCGCCGCCGCTTCGTGGCGGGCGCCATCGGCCCGACGAACCGCACGCTCTCCATCTCGCCGGACGTGAACAATCCGGGCTTCCGCGCCGTGACCTTCGATCAGGTTCGCGATGCCTATGCGGAGCAGGTGAGGGGGCTTATCGACGGCGGCTCCGAGATCATTCTCATCGAGACGATCTTTGACACGCTCAACGCCAAGGCTGCCATCGTTGCGACCCAGCAGGTCTTCGCCGAGAAGGGCGTCAAGCTGCCTGTGATGATCTCGGGCACGATCACGGATCTGTCCGGCCGCACGCTCTCAGGCCAGACGCCTTCCGCCTTCTGGTATTCAGTCCGCCACGCCGAGCCGTTCTCCATTGGCCTCAACTGCGCGCTCGGCGCGCGCGAGATGCGCGCTCATATTCAGGAAATCGGCAAGGTCGCGGACACCTTCGTCTGCGCCTATCCCAATGCCGGTCTGCCCAATGAATTCGGCATGTATGACGAAAGCCCCGAAGCAACGGCGCACATGATCGCCGAATTCGCTGATGCAGGCCTCGTCAATGTGGTTGGCGGCTGTTGCGGCACCACGCCGGCGCATATTCGCGCCATCGCGGAAGCCGTCACTGGCAAGGCTCCGCGCAAGGTGCCGAAGCTAGCGCCGCTCATGCACCTGTCGGGACTCGAGCCCTTCACACTCACCTCGGAGATTCCGTTCGTGAATGTGGGCGAGCGCACGAATGTCACCGGTTCGGCCAAGTTCCGTAAGCTTGTCACCAACGGCGATTATGCGGCTGCGCTTGATGTCGCGCGCGATCAGGTCGCGAACGGCGCTCAGATCATCGATATCAACATGGACGAGGGCCTACTCGATTCCGAGAAGGCGATGGTAGAGTTCCTCAACCTCATTGCTGCAGAGCCCGACATCGCGCGCGTTCCGGTGATGGTGGATTCATCGAAGTTCCATGTGATTGAGGCCGGCCTCAAGTGCATTCAGGGCAAGGCCATCGTCAACTCGATCTCCATGAAGGAGGGCGTGGAGGCGTTCATCGAGCATGCCAAGATCTGCCGCTCCTATGGCGCCGCAGTCGTGGTCATGGCCTTCGACGAAACCGGGCAGGCCGACACGCAGGATCGCAAGGTCGAGATCTGTACGCGCGCCTACAAGATCCTCACCGAGCAGGTCGGCTTTCCGCCGGAAGACATCATCTTCGATCCTAACGTCTTTGCGGTCGCCACCGGCATTGAAGAGCATAACGGCTACGGTGTCGACTTCATCGAGGCGACCCGCATCATCCGCGAGACGCTGCCTCACGCCCATATCTCGGGTGGCGTGTCGAACCTCTCGTTCTCGTTCCGCGGCAACGAGCCTGTTCGTGAGGCCATGCACTCCGTCTTCCTCTTCCATGCCATCAAGGTCGGCATGGATATGGGCATCGTGAATGCAGGCCAGCTCGCGGTCTATGAGCAGATCGATCCCGAGTTGCGCGAGCTGTGCGAGGATGTGGTGCTCAACCGACGCCCTGATGCGACGGAGCGCCTTCTGGAAGCTGCGCCTCGCTTCAAGGGCGATGGCGCAGGCGCGGTGAAGGCCGCCGATCTCGAATGGCGCTCTTGGCCGGTCGAGAAGCGCATCGAACATGCGCTCGTCAACGGCATTACGGAGTATATCGAGCAGGATACGGAAGAGGCGCGGCAAGCCGCTGAACGCCCGCTGCACGTCATCGAAGGCCCACTCATGGCCGGCATGAACGTGGTGGGCGATCTCTTCGGCGCAGGAAAAATGTTCCTGCCGCAGGTGGTGAAGTCCGCCCGCGTCATGAAGCAGGCGGTCGCCTATCTCATGCCCTTCATGGAAGAGGAAAAGAAGGCTTCCGGAGTCGAATCACGCTCCGCCGCCGGCAAGGTGCTGATGGCGACCGTGAAAGGCGATGTGCACGATATCGGTAAGAACATCGTCGGTGTGGTTCTCGCCTGCAACAACTACGAGGTCATCGATCTCGGCGTCATGGTGTCGGCCCAGAAGATCCTAGAAACCGCACGCAATGAAAATGTCGACGTGATCGGCCTCTCCGGCCTCATCACGCCTTCGCTTGACGAGATGGTGCATGTGGCAAGCGAAATGGAGCGCGAGGGCTTCAATATTCCTCTTCTCATCGGCGGCGCCACCACGAGCCGTGTGCACACGGCGGTCAAGATCCATCCGAACTACAACCAGGGCCAGGCCGTCTATGTGACGGATGCGAGCCGTGCGGTCGGCGTCGTCTCGTCGCTCCTGTCGCCTGACATGCGCGACAATTACGTGGAGACCCTGCGCAGCGAATACCGCAAGGTGGCGGATGCTCACGCACGCTCGGAGGCTGACAAGCAGCGCCTGGCCATCGAGAAGGCCCGCGCCAACCGTATGAAGCTCGATTGGGATGCCTATTCTGCAACCAAGCCCACCTTCACCGGCGCGCGCGTGTTCCGCAGCTACGATGTGGGTGAACTTGTCCCCTATATCGACTGGACGCCTTTCTTCCAGACCTGGGAGCTGAAGGGACGCTTCCCCGCGATCCTTGATGACGAGAAGCAGGGTCCTGCCGCGCGCCAATTGTGGGAAGATGCTCAAGCCATGCTCAAACAGCTGGTCGAGGAGCGCTGGTTCAATCCGAAGGCAGTCATCGGCTTCTGGCCGGCAAATGCGGTGGGCGACGACATCCGCCTCTACACTGGCGACAGCCGCAGCGAAGCGCTTGCCACCTTCCACGGCCTGCGTCAGCAGCTCTCCAAGCGCGACGGTAAGCCGAATGTCTGCATCTCCGACTTCGTCGCGCCTGCCGAGAGCGGCAAGCCCGACTGGATTGGCGCCTTCGTGGTCACATCTGGCATTGAGGAAGTGCGCATCGCCGAAAAGTTCGAGCGTGCGAACGACGATTACCGCTCGATCCTTGTGAAAGCTCTTGCCGACCGTCTCGCGGAAGCCTTCGCCGAGCGCATGCACGAGCGCGTGCGCAAGGAGTTCTGGGCCTACGCGTCGGATGAGAATTTCACCAATGAGGATCTGATCCGCGAGGAGTACAAAGGCATCCGCCCCGCTCCCGGCTATCCCGCTCAGCCCGATCATACCGAAAAGGCGACCATCTTCAGCCTTCTCGGCGCTGAGAAAAGCATTGGCGTGACGCTGACGGAATCCTACGCCATGTGGCCGGGCTCTTCCGTGTCCGGTCTCTATCTCGCGCATCCGGAGGCTTATTACTTCGGCGTGGCGAAGGTGGAGCGCGATCAGGTGGAGGATTACGCCATGCGCAAAGGCATGAGCGTGCAGGAGGCCGAGCGTTGGCTCAGCCCGATCCTGAACTACGATCCGGCGAATTACAGGCCCATGGCGGCTGAGTAAGGTTGATCAGGCCGTCGGTGACGACGGCCTTTTCGCGATCAGATCGCGCAAGGTAGTAATGGTGGAGGCATCCGCCACGCCATCCACACGTTCTGGGCGGAAATGGCGTTGGAAGGTGGAAACAACTTTTTCCGTGTTCTCGTCGAACACCCCGTTGATCTTCACGCCGTAGCCGTACATGGCGAGCATCGCCTGCAATGCCTCGATAGGCATGCCTTGGTCGCCGCGCGAGAAGAAGCGACCGTCGCTCAAATTCGCGGGCGCTACCCAATGGCCGATGCCTGCTTCGTGCAGGCGCCTCCATGGAAAGTTCTCGCCAGGATCGACCTTCCGCCCAGGCGCCACATCGGAATGGCCGAGTACGCGCGTTGCCGGAATGCGCCAGCGGGTGACAATGTCTTTCGTGAGCGCGATCACGCTTTCGATCTGGGCATCGGGATAGGCGGGCATGCCGCCTGGATGCCCGGGATTGGCGATCTCGATGCCGATGGAGGCGGAGTTGATGTCCGTCTCGCCGTCCCAGAAGGAGACGCCCGCGTGCCAGGCGCGGCGCGCTTCCGGCACCAGTTGCAGCACACGCCCGTCACCGAACACGAAGTAATGAGCCGAGACCTGCGAGATCGGATTGCACAGCCACTGCAGGGCCTCGCCTTCGTCCGGTATACCTGTGTAGTGCAGGATCACCATAGTCGGGCGCTGTCCGTCCTTTCGCTCCCCGTGATTGGGCGAAGGAAACACCTTCGTGGCAACAGGGCTCTCAGTGGAAAGGGACGGGCTCATTATGTCACCTGAGGTTCCGCTCGGCGGCAATCCGCTCCCAGGCGGCATTGATGGTAGCCAAGCGCTCGGTCGCGATCTTCACGGCTTCCGGCGGTAGACCTCGTGCGATCTCCCGGTCGGGGTGGTTCTCGGCAACCGTCCTCCGATAGTGCCGCTTCAGTTCGTCATCGCTCATGGACCTGTCGGCTTTGAGAATGAGATAAGGATCATCCGCACGCGTCACATGGCGCGCGGCGATGCGCTCGAAGTCGGTTTCCGAGAACGAGAAGATCGTCGCCACATTCTTGAGGTAAATGTACTCGGCCTCGTGCACGGCCTCGTCCGCCTTGGCGATATGGAAGAGGCCATCGAGCACGTCTTCCAGGAGAGCGGGCTCCTCCTTGAATGCCTCACCGATCTGGCGGGCGTAAGATTCGAAGCCGTCTGATGTCTGCATGGCGAGTTCGAACAGGCGCTGCACGCGCGGATGCTCGTTTTCCGGCACCTCGACGATCTGCTCGAAGGCCTTCACCTCCACATCCACTACCACGCCGTCGGCCTTCGCCATCTTGGCGGCAAGTGCGACGAGGCCCATGGTGAACAGCACATCGCGCGGCGGCTTTCCAAAAGGAGCGCCCTCACGATCAATGAGCACGTGCCCAGCCACGCCGCCCAGGAGAGCGCCAATCGGCCCTCCCAGAGCGAGGCCGATGCCGGCACCACTCAACTTACCCCAAATCGACTGAATCATCTTGAGAGCAGTGGTCGCTCAAGTTCGGGCAAAAGAAAAGGGGCCGAGATGATCCCGGCCCCTTAAATTCAAGTTCGGGACTGACTTAGCGGCAGTAGATGTTGCCGTACATGTCCTGATAGGTGCCGTAAGGGCATGCGGGGCCGCGCGGAGCCGTGCTAGCGCCGACAATTGCGCCGCCGGCGCCGCCGATGGCTGCGCCAGCCAGGGCGCCGCCTGCAGTACCCGTAGCTGCGCCGCCGATAGCTGCACCAGCCAGGCCGCCGATAGCGGCACCGCCAACTGCACGCTCACCTGGAGTGTTGCAGGCGGCCATCGAGAGGGTGAGAGCACCAGCGGCAATGGCGGTAATGATCTTCTTCATGGAGGCTTCCCTGTATCTAGCGGGCTGTAGGCTGCCCAGCTTAATCCTTAGCTTGACCTTACGCAGACGCCAACTCCCGACCAAGGGACAAAGTTCCTTGGTCATCAATGAGCTGTAGAAAAATTTTTCGTTAAGTTGTGCAGGCTATTTCTTGCCTTTCTGCGCTTCGGTTTGATGAAGAATCATTGTCTAGCTTGAGCATTGTCTCGTCACGATTTCGACTTGCTAAGTCACAACTTTGCCTTATTTGCTCCCCACCCACCGCTTCCCCGCGACCGATGCCATTTGGAGTTTCAGTATGACTTGGCAGCATTTCTCAAGAACCTTGGCGGTTGCGATTCTCGGTGTGGCTGCACTTGCCCTTGCGTCACAGGCTCGTGCGGACAACGTTATTTCTCCTGACGAGGCCGAGGCGCTCATGAGGGCTCAGATCGAGGAAACTAAGGCTGCGGCTGCCGCACAGAAGGAAGAAGAGAGCGCTATTCAAGCAGAGGAAGCCGCAGAGGCTGCAAAAGCCGCCAAGTCCGGAAAGAAGAAGATCAAGGAAGCCGCCGCGGCAACCCCGTCTCCTGCCACTGCGAAGGCCGCCGCCACTGCTGCCAAAGAGACGACGGGAGAGGATGCCGCCGATGAGACGGCTTCGCTCGTCATTGAGCCTCAGGGCCGGTCCCGCTCGGAGCGGGCTGATGCTGTCAAGGCTAGCGCTCTCAAGCCTCTGATCGCCCGCTATGCCGCCGAGAACGGCCTATCGTATGAACTGGCCGATGCGGTTGTTCGCATTGAGAGCCGCTACAATCCCGGCGCGCGCAATGGTCCCAATATCGGGCTGACGCAGATCAATTATCGGACGGCTCAGTCGCTTGGCTACAAGGGCGACGTTGCCGGTCTGATGGATGCTGAAACCAATCTCCGTTACGGCCTGAAATATCTCGCGCAGGCCCATAAGCTCGCTGGTGGCGACACCTGCGGCACGATCCTGCGTTATCAATTCGGTCACCGCACGACGACGATGACGAGCGCCTCACGTGCCTATTGCGCTCGAGTGAAAGTGATTACGGCTGCTGCCGATTAACCTTCGGCCTTGACGTCAGACCATCTTTCGCACCACATCCCAACCGTCAGCTGGCCGGGCGGCCGCTTCGAGCTTGCTCGAGGAGGAAAGTCCGGGCTCCATGGAAGTAAGGTGCCGGATAACGTCCGGCGGGGGCGACCCTAGGGATAGTGCCACAGAAAGCAGACCGCCCTGTTCAGCAGGGTAAGGGTGAAAGGGTGCGGTAAGAGCGCACCGCGGACGCAGTAATGCGGACGGCACGGTAAACCCCACCAGGAGCAAAACCGAATAGGGACGACAGGCGTTCGCGCCAGGCCTGCTTCCAGGCTGGTCGTCCGGGTTGGTTGCTTGAGGCGGTCAGCAATGACCGTCCCAGAGGAATGGCCGCCACGTTCGAGGGTTAAACCTTGGGCCATACAGAACCCGGCTTACAGGCCGGCTGACCCCTCTTTTCCACAGGCCGAAAACTGCGACAAAGCGGACCAAAGCGTTGGTCTGCTTACGATTCATTAACCACAAATGCGTCTCATGGGGATTGCATGCTGCAAGGCTTGCACCCCAACCCCGTTCCGTTGACGCCCATATTATCCCATGTTATCCCAAATCATCCCGTCGACGGTGTCTTCCGAAGGGAATGTCAGGCGCACCAGATGTGCCGACATTAGACTTCGGAAAGAGGCGTTTTCGCCGAGAACGGGTGGCAGGCCAGTAAGGCCTGTCGGGGGGCTGACAATCGGGAGCTTGCGAGCTGCGGCCAATGAACCGCTTCGTGTCCAATTTCACCAACAAGTTGGATTCGAAGGGTCGCGTCTCGATCCCCGCATCCTTCCGGGCCGTCTTGGCCAGGGACGGATTCGAGGGTCTCTACGTTCATCCCGCGCTCGACGCGCAGGCCTTGGACGCAGGTGGCAACACGCTTCTGAACGAGATCGATGCGTTCTTGTCGACGCTGTCGCCTTATTCGGACGAACGGGATCAGCTGTCGACCGCGTTGTTCGGGACCAGCGAAATTCTGAAAGTCGATCCGGAGGGGCGTGTCATCCTGACGGACTCAGTGAAAGTGCATGCCGGGATTGGCGATACGGTGACGTTCGTCGGACTCGGTCACAAGTTCCAGATATGGGAACCGGAGCGTTTCCGTGCGCACTTGGAGGAGGCGCGCACGAAGGTCAGAGACCTGAAGAAATCTCTCGGAGCCCGGATTGTGGAGCCGCGTATGGTACAGAACACCTCACCAGGAGTGCAGGAGCAATGATGGGACGCGGCGACGGCCCAGGAGCCGGAGCCGCTGGCGGACCGACCCGTCACGTTCCTGTGCTCCTGGCGGAGGTGTGCGATGCGCTCGATGTGAAGAGCGGTGGCCTCTTCATCGATGGCACATTCGGCGCAGGCGGATATACGCGCGCCATTCTCGATGCTCATCCTCAGAACAAAGTGATTGCCATTGATCGCGATCCCGATGCGATTGCGGGCGGCACCGCGCTAACGGCGAAATTCAAGAAGCGCCTTATGCTCGTGCCGGGACGCTTCGGCGATCTCGATACGCTTGCGCGCGATCAGGGTTTAGAAAGCGTCGACGGAGTGGTGCTCGATATCGGTGTTTCGTCCATGCAGCTCGATCAGGCTGAGCGCGGATTCTCGTTCCGCAATGATGGCCCTCTCGACATGCGTATGGAACAGGACGGGCCGAGTGCTGCCGACCTCATCAATGAATCCTCCGAGGCCGAACTCGCGGATATTTTCTATCACTACGGTGAGGAGCGTCGTGCCCGGGCAGTGGCGCGCGCCGTCATCGAAGCGCGCCGCCGTGAGCCGTTTCAAACGACGCGCCAGCTTGCGGATCTCGTTGCCTCCCTGATCCGGCAGGAGCCGGGCGGCATCCATCCGGCCACGCGCGTGTTCCAAGGTTTGCGCATTGCCGTAAACGACGAGCTGGGAGAACTGGTGCGTGCGCTGCATGCGGCCGAGCGCATCCTGAAACCCGGCGGGCGTCTTGTGGTCGTGACCTTCCATTCCCTCGAAGACCGCATCGTGAAGCAGTTCTTCGCGGCCCGCACGGGACGTACGCCGAGCGGCTCCCGTCATATGCCGACGATGGCGGCTCCCGAGCCGACCTTCGATGCGGTCACGAAAGGACCTGTTGGCCCGAGCGAGCAGGAAATGGCGCGCAACGCGCGCGCCCGTTCGGCGAAGCTGCGCGCCGGGGCACGCACGAGCGAACCTCCACAGGAGCCGCTCAGCGCCATCACCATGTTGGCAGAGCTGCCTCAGACAGCGGAAAAAAGGGGAGGGCGGCGATGAGCAAGCTGCTCCACATCGTTGCGATCTCCGCCCTCATCTCGTCGGCGGGCTATGCCTATTCGATCAAGTACGACACGCTCTATTACTCCGAGCAGGTGGCGAAGCTGAAGTCGAAGGCGCAGCGCGAGCGCGAAGCCATCGCCGTGCTTCAGGCCGAGTGGCAATATCTCGACCGCCCCGACCGCCTGCAGGCTGCCGCCGATCAACATCTCGATCTGCAGGCCTTGAAGATCCAGCAATTGGCCCGCCTGTCCGATCTACCGAACCGCCCTGACCGCGGGGATGAGATCGGGCTCAAGCTCCAGGCGCTCGGCCTGCTCGAGCCGACAGCGACGCCGAAAGACAGAAGCAACGAAGCCCGCACCCCATCGACTCAAACTCCGAGACGGTAATTCCCGTGTTGCATGCGCCTCAACCCGAACTGAAGGTTAAGAGCCAATCGCCCAAGAGAGGCGTCCTCTCCCATGCGCGCGAGCTGTTCCGGTTGCGCCTGGACAAGAGCACATCGCGTGTGGGTCTCGCCGCCATCTGCTTCGTGGGCCTTTTCGGCGTCATCGGCGGACGCCTCGTGCAGCTTGCCGTGACGAGCGAGAACACGAGCGAAGTCCGCCGTGCGGCATCCTCCGAGATTTCCGCGGCGCGTCCCGACATCGTAGATCGCAATGGCGAGATCCTCGCCACCGACGTGAAGATGGTGTCGGTCTTCGCGGAGCCGCGCAACATCATCGACAAGGATGAGGCCGTCGAACTGCTCACGGCTGTCTTGCCTGATCTCGACGCCACGGATTTGCGCAACAAGCTCGGCACCAAGAAGGGCTTCGTCTGGGTCAAGCGCGAGATCACGCCGCGCCAGCAGGCCGAGGTGCATCGTCTCGGGATCCCGGGAGTCGGCTTCCTTCCTGAGAACAAGCGTGTCTATCCCAATGCCGAAGCGGCCGCGCACGTGCTGGGCTTCGCCAACGTGGACAATGTGGGCATTGCAGGCATCGAGAAATATATCGACAGCATGGGCCTGCAGGATCTCAATGGCGCGGGCTTCAACATCTCCGCTGCCGATCTGAAGCCCATTCAACTTTCCCTGGATCTGCGCGTGCAGCATGCCCTGCGCGACGAACTCGCCAAGGGCATGGCGAAATTCAAGGCCAAGGCAACAGCCGGTGCGGTTCTTGACGTGAATACGGGTGAGATCATCGCGCTCGTGTCGTTGCCGGATTACGATCCCAACAACCCGGTCGATGCGCTCGACAAGGACCGGATCAACCGCATCAATGTCGGCGTGTTCGAGATGGGTTCTACCTTCAAGGCCTTGACGGTCGCGATGGCGCTCGACTCCGGCAAGTACAACATCAACTCGACCTTCGATGCGCGATCCGGCTTGCGTTATGGCAAGTTCACCATCGGCGACTATCACCCGACGCGTCGTATTCTCACCACGCCGGAAGTCTTCGTGCACTCGTCCAACATCGGCACAGCGCGCATGGCGCTGGGCATCGGCGTGGAAGGGCACAAGGCCTTCCTGCGCAAGATGGGACAGTTGACCCGCCTCGAGACGGAGCTGCCGGAGAACGCCTTGCCGATCATTCCGCCGCGCTGGGGTGAACTCAACACCATGACCATCGCCTTCGGTCACGGCCTTGCTGTTGCACCGCTCCAGGCTCTCTCGGCGGTCGGCGCGCTGGTCAATGGTGGCGTGCTGGTCAAGCCGACTTTCCTGAAGCGCAATGAGGCGGAGGCCCGCCAGCATGCACTGCAGGTGCTCAAGCCCGAGACGAGCGAGGCAATGCGCTATGTATTGCGCCTCAACGCTTCGGTTCCGGAAGGTTCGGCAAGCTCTGCCTCCATCGCGGGCTTCTTCGTGGGCGGCAAGACCGGTACCGCGGAGAAGGTCATCAACGGCCGTTACGCGAAGAACAAAAATTTCACCACTTTCACCGCCGTCGTTCCGGCCGACAAGCCGAAATATGTGTTCCTGACCATCATGGACGAACCGCAGGCGGTCGAGGGCACTTACGGCTTCTCGACGGCAGGCTGGAATGCGGGCCCGGTGACGGGCAACGTGATCGAGCGGGTCGCGCCGCTCCTCGGCATTCCTCCGCGGTTCGAGCCGCCGGTACAGCCTTTCCCTCTCATGTCACGCCTCAATGCATGGGGCTCCAACCGATGACACAAACAATTCGATTGAGCGATCTGCTTCCGGAGGCCCAGGGACTGCCGGAAGCATCTTTGTCCGTAACAGGCATTGCCTCCGACAGCCGCAAAGTCGGTCAGGATGGTGCCTTCTTCGCCGTGCCGGGAACGAAGGTGGATGGCATGAATTTCGTGCCTCAAGCCGTTGCAGCCGGCGCGGCTGCAATTGTCGGAGAAGCCGAGCGTCCTGCCGGTCTGCCTGCCAACGTGGCCTATGTCCGCGTGAGCGATGTGCGAGAGGCTCTCTCTCAAGCCGCATCCCGCTTTTATCCGTTGCAGCCGGAGAAGGTTGTTGCCGTCACGGGAACGAGCGGGAAGAGTTCCGTCGCGGATTTCACGCGTCAGCTCTTCGCGGTTCTCGGCTACAAATCCGCAAGCCTCGGCACCCTCGGGGTGATCACGTCGGACGGCGCAGCCTATGGTTCGCTCACGACGCCCGATCCGATTTCGCTGCACCAAACCCTCGACAATTTGGCGAAGGATGGTGTCACACGCCTTGCGATGGAGGCTTCCTCTCACGGCATCGATCAGCGTCGTCTCGACGGCGTTCGTTTGAAAGCGGCAGGCTTCACCAATCTCGGTCGCGATCACCTTGATTATCACGGCACGACGGAAGCCTATGCTAAGGCGAAGCTGCGTCTATTCGATACCCTGCTGCCGCAGGATGCCCCAGCCATCATCAATGCTGACGGTCCGTTCTCGGATGTGTTCCTGCACGGCGTGGGCGAGCGCGGATTACCCATCATGACCACCGGAAGCCAGGGTGAGGCGCTCCGTCTCGTCGAGGCTCGTCCCGAGGGCTTCAGGCAGTTTTTGAGCATTGAGGCTTTTGGCAAGAGGTTCGAAACGACTCTTCCGCTTCTCGGAGCATTCCAGATCGAGAACACTCTCGTCGCCGCCGGTCTGGTGCTCTCTGTCGAAGGCGAGAGCAGGGCAGCCGAAGTGTTCGAGGGCTTCAGGACGCTTAAAGGCGTCTCCGGTCGCCTGGAGCAGGTAGGCGAGATCGATGGCGCAATCTGCATCGTCGATTACGCGCACAAGCCCGATGCGCTGGCTCATGTCCTTGATGCGCTGCGTCCTTTCGTCAAGGGACGTCTCGTCTGCATCGTCGGTTGTGGCGGTGACCGTGACAAGGGCAAGCGCCCATTGATGGGCCGCATTGCCAACGACAAGGCGGATATTGTCATCGTCACGGACGATAATCCTCGCTCGGAAGACCCTGCCGCGATCCGCGCAGAGGTGCTCGAAGGCGCGCCCCGTGCCCGCGAGATCGGCGACCGTTCGCTTGCGATCCGGACGGCCGTAAAAGAGCTTCAGCCCGGAGATATTCTGATCGTGGCCGGTAAAGGCCATGAAACGGGCCAAATCATCGGCGACCGGACCCTGCCGTTCTCGGATCATGAAGAGGTCCGGGCGGCGATTGCGGAGAGGCAGGGATGAATTCGCCTTTGTGGACATTGGATGAGATCGTTGCCGCCACCGGCGCGCGCGTCGGCAGCGGCTTTAAGCAGGCAACCGGCGCGTCCATCGACACGCGGACGCTCGAGCCCGGCGATCTCTACTTCGCCATCAAGGGCGATGTGCATGATGGTCACGACTTCGTTCCCGCTGCCCTGGAGAAAGGCGCATCGGGCGCCGTGGTGTCCGAGGAAAAGGCTGCTGCTTTTAGTTCCGACAAGCTCATCATCGTGCCCGATGTGCTAGACGCCATGCGCCAGCTGGGTCGCGCCGCGCGCAAGCGCACGGATGCGAAGATCGTCGCCATCACCGGGTCCGTCGGCAAGACCGGCACGAAGGAGGCCATGCGCCTTGCGCTTTCGCGCCAGGGTGCGACGCATGCATCGGTCGCATCCTACAACAATCATTGGGGCGTGCCGCTTACCCTCTCGCGCATGCCGCGCGAAACCACGTTCGGCGTGTTCGAGATCGGCATGAACCATGCCCACGAGATCCTGCCGCTGACCGCGATGGTGCGCCCGCATGTGGCGGTCATCACCACGATCGAGCCGGTGCATATCGAATTCTTTCCTTCGCTCTGGGGGATCGCTGATGCAAAAGGCGAGATTTTTTCCGGAATCGAGCCTGGCGGTACGGCAGTGATCAACCGCGACTCTCCTTATTTCGAGCGCATGAAGGCTCACGCGCTTGCTTCCGCCGCAGGTCGTGTCATCTCCTTTGGCGAGAACGAAGCCGCTGACATCCGTGCTGAGCGGATCATCGTTAAGCCCGATCAATCCATCGTTGAGGCGCGTGTCTTCGGTCAGCCCATCACCTATCGGATCGGTACGGCAGGCCGTCACATCGCGCTCAACTCCTTGAGCGTGCTTGCAACCTGTCATGCACTCGGCGCGGATCTTGCGTTGGTGGCTCTCTCCTTCGCCGATTTGAAGCCGCCCGTGGGTCGCGGCGAGCGGACGATGCTGAGGATGGGCGCAGACGAAGCGCTTCTTATCGACGAAAGCTACAACGCAAACCCGGCCTCAATGCGGGCGGCGCTTGCCAATCTCGGTGCGGTGGAATTGAGCCGCCAGGCTCGGCGCATTGCCGTGCTGGGCGACATGAAGGAATTGGGCGAGAAAGGGCCTGGCCTCCACGAGGAGCTTGCCGAGGCAATTGAGTCCAACAAGATCGATCTCGTTTTTGCTGCTGGCCCTCTGATGCAGAATCTGGTGGACCGTTTGCCGAAGGCGAAGGTGGTGCTGCATGCGCAAACCTCCGCTGAGCTCGTCGATGAGGTTTGCGCCGCGATCCGGCCCGGCTATGCCGTGATGGTCAAGGGGTCGCTCAGCATGAAGATGGCTTTGGTTGTCAAAGCCCTGAAAGAACGTTACGGCGCGAGCGCAACAGCCCACGCGCTGAAAGGATAAGAGTACAATGTTGACCTGGTTGGCTGAACTCAGCCCTTACTTCAGCCCCCTCAATATCTTCCGCTACATCACGTTCCGTACCGGGGGCGCGACGGCGACCGCCATGCTCTTCGTGTTCCTGTTCGGACCGGCTATCATCTCGCTTCTGCGCCTGAAGCAGGGCAAGGGCCAGCCGATCCGCGAGGACGGGCCGCAATCGCACCTGCTGACCAAGCGCGGCACGCCGACCATGGGTGGCCTCATGATCATGGCGGGTGTACTGGTCTCGACATTGCTCTGGGCAAATCTCGAGAACCAGTATGTCTGGATTGTGCTCTTCGTCACCGTGGGCTTCGGCGCCATCGGCTTCTACGACGATTATCTGAAAGTCACGAAGCAGTCTCATAAGGGTTTCTCGGGCAAGTCGCGACTTGCCATCGAGGCGCTTATCGCGGCGGTGGCCTGCATTGCGATTTCATATGTGGAAGCGCCCGGCCTTGCCAACAAGCTGGCGTTGCCCTTCTCGAAGGACCTGATCTTCAATCTCGGCTGGTTCTACATCGTCTTTGCAGGCTTCGTGATCGTCGGCGCCGGCAATGCAGTGAACATCACGGACGGTCTCGATGGCCTCGCAATCGTGCCGGTGATGATCGCTGCCGGTACCTTCGGCTTCATCGCCTATCTCGCTGGTAACGCGGTGTTCGCGAACTACCTGCAGATCCATTTCGTGCCCGGCACCGGCGAACTCGCCGTGATCTGCGGCGCATTGATCGGCGCAGGCATCGGCTTTCTCTGGTTCAACGCGCCTCCGGCCCAGATCTTCATGGGCGATACGGGCTCCCTCGCTCTCGGAGGCCTTCTCGGCACCATCGCGGTGGCGACGAAGCACGAGGTCGTGCTTGCCATCGTCGGCGGCCTCTTCGTGCTGGAGATCATGTCGGTGATCATCCAGGTCGCCTCGTTCAAGCTCACGGGCAAGCGCGTGTTCAAGATGGCGCCGATCCACCACCATTTCGAGCAGCTCGGCTGGACCGAGCCTCAGGTGGTGATCCGCTTCTGGATCATTGCCGTGGTTCTCGCCCTCGTCGGTCTCGCGACCCTCAAGCTCCGGTAACATCCGATGACGCCCGTCACGACCTTCTCCGGCAAAACAGTCGCTCTCTTCGGTCTTGGCGGATCGGGGCTCGTGACGGCGCTCGCCCTGAAGGAAGGTGGAGCGCGTGTCATTGCCTGTGACGATAATCCGGCGAAGATGGCGGAGGCTGAAGCCAAGGGTATCGAGACAGGCGATTTGCGTCAGCTCGACTGGTCGAAGGTATCGGCGCTCGTTCTCTCCCCCGGCGTGCCGCTCACCCATCCCGAGCCGCATTGGTCGGCGAAGCTTGCGAAAGAGGCCGGTGTCGAGATCATCGGTGATATCGAGTTGTTCTGCCGCGAGCGTGCGAAGATCGCGCCGAACGCGTGGTTAGTCGCCATCACCGGCACCAACGGCAAGTCCACGACGACGGCCCTCATTGCGCATATGCTGCGCGAGACAGGCTGTGACGTCCAGATGGGCGGCAATATTGGAACAGCAATCCTTTCACTGGAGCCGCCATCTGAAAATCGCATTCATGTGGTTGAATGCTCCTCGTTCCAAATCGATCTGGCGCCGTCACTTAATCCCTCGATTGGTGTTCTTCTGAATATCTCTCCAGATCACATTGATCGGCATGGAACGATGGAGAATTACGCCGCGATCAAGGAGCGCCTCATCGCGCAAGCTCAATGGAAGGTCGTTGGAATAGATGACCCCTATTCCCGTTCCATCGCGGAGCGGCATAATAATCTTCTCGACAAGGTTTCGACTAAGCAGTCTTTGACAATCGGTTTTCATGGTCATGGAACAAAGCTCTACTTCCATCCAGCTGATGACGATGGCGAGATTGCAGATATAGACGGCATTACGAGTCTTCGCGGTGAGCATAACCTGCAAAATGCCCTTGCTGCATTCGCAACTGTTGCTCAAACGAACTTCAATGTTGAATGGGAAGACTTTGCGAAGGCTCTACATACCTTTCCCGGTCTCCCTCATCGGATGGAAGAGGTCGCCAGTCGCGGCTCGACACTCTTCATCAACGATTCCAAGGCCACCAACGCCGATTCCACCGAGAAGGCGCTCAAGTCCTTCGATAACATTCTCTGGATTCTCGGCGGCAAGGCGAAGGAGGGCGGCATCGAGCCGTTGCGCGAGTACTTTCCGAAGGTTCGCAAGGCCTACCTGATCGGCGCAGCTTCCGAAGATTTTGCCAAGACGCTCGACAACGACGTTCCTTATGTTCTTTGCGGAACGCTCGACAAAGCCGTCGAGCAGGCGGCAGCGGATGCTGCGTCGATGGACGGACCATCGGTCGTGCTGCTCTCGCCGGCCTGTGCGTCCTACGATCAATTTCCGAATTACGAGGTGCGCGGAAATCATTTCCGCGATCTGGTCCGGGCATTGCCGGGCCTTGAAGCCAAGGGGGCTTGAAGATGGTATCGCGCGCGGAACGCTCGGCTTTCAGCGATTGGTGGTGGACCGTCGACCGGCTGCTGCTGGCGGCGCTCGCGATCCTGATGCTCGCCGGTCTCGTCTTTCTCATGGCAGGCGGCCCGCCGGTCGCGGAGCGTCTGGGGCTTTCGACCTTTCACTTCGTGAACCGTCAGGTGCTGTTCCTCATTCCAGCGCTTCTCATCATGCTGCCGGTGTCGTTTCTGTCCCTGCGTCACATCCGGCGCCTGGCCTTGCTGGTTTATATCGGCGGCATGGTTCTCATCATGCTCGCCTTTCAGTTCGGGCCCGAGATCAAGGGCGCGCATCGCTGGATCGTCATCGGCCCGCTTGGCATTCAGCCTTCCGAATTCGTGAAGCCCGCCTTCGTCGTTCTCGCTGCCTGGGCGTTTTCTGAAGGCGCTCGGCGCAAGGACATGCCGGGCGCGCTGATGGCGTTGATGCTTCTGCCCGCCACCATCATCCCGCTCATCCTTCAGCCCGATTTCGGCCAGACCATGCTCGTCACCATCGTGTGGTGCGGCCTCTTCTTCGTCGCCGGACTGCACTGGTTCTGGGTGATGGGCCTTGGTGGCGCGGGACTTGTCGGCATCGTTGCGGCCTATGAATTCCTGCCGCACGTCCGCGCCCGCTTCGAGCGCTTCCTCGACAAGGATTCCGGCGATACCTTCCAGGTCGATACGGCCATGGAATCTTTTTCGCGCGGCGGCTGGCTGGGGCGCGGTCCGGGGGAGGGCACTGTAAAGCGCATCCTGCCGGACGCTCATACGGACTTCATCTTCGCGGTGACGGCGGAAGAGTTCGGCATCGTCGTGTGCCTTGCCTTGCTGGTGCTCTTCGCGTTCATCGTGCTGCGCGGCCTGATGCTCGCCAAGCGCAACGAGGACACCTTCTGCCGCCTGGCCGCAACGGGCCTCATTCTCATGTTCGGCCTCCAGGCTTCCATCAACATGATGGTGAACGTGCATCTCATGCCCGCCAAGGGCATGACGCTGCCGTTTATCTCCTATGGCGGTTCCTCGCTTTTGTCGCTGGCGCTCGGCATGGGCTTCCTCATCGCGCTCACGCGCCGCCGCCCGCGCGCGGAGATGATGGAGAATTTCAATCAGGATTGGCAGCGGTAATGACGATGCCTCTCGTTCTTCTCACCGCAGGCGGGACCGGCGGCCATCTCTTCCCGGCAGAAGCTCTTGCCAATGTGCTGAAGGCTTCCGGCTGCCGCGTGGTGCTTGCCACCGACAAACGCGCCAATGCTTATGCAGGCTCGTTCCCGGCGGATGAGATCGTCGAAATTCCCTCCGCCACGCCCTCAGGCCGCTCGATCCCGAAGATGGCGAAAGCTGCGCTTCTCCTCGCGCAAGGAACGCTGAAAGCCGCCGGCGTCGTTCGCCGGCTGAAGCCCGATGCCGTCGTCGGTTTCGGTGGCTACCCCACCGTGCCGCCGGTGATCGCCGCGTCGCTCCTGAAAGTGCCGACGGTGATCCATGAAGCCAATGGCGTGATGGGCCGTGCCAACAAGCTGCTCGCCCGTCGCGCCTCGGTGATCGCGACAGGCTTTGCGAATACGAAAAGCATTCCGGCAGGAGTGTCCGGGCAGGTGATCCAGACCGGCAATCCCATCCGCCCTGCGGTTCTGGAAGCGGCGAAGAAGGCCTATGCTCCACTCGATCCCAATGGAAAGCTGCGCCTTCTCGTCGTCGGCGGCAGCCAGGGTGCGCGGGTAATGAGCGATGTGGTGCCACCCGCCATCGAGCTTCTGCCGCCGGAGCTGCGTGCTCGCCTCATCATCACCCAGCAGGCGAGGGGAGAGGATCTGGAACGGGTCCGCGCCCATTATCAACGTCTCGGCGTGGAATTCGAGGCCGAACCCTTCTTCAAGGACCTGCCGAAGCGCTTGGGTGAAGCTCATCTCGTCATCGCCCGCTCCGGTGCCTCGACGGTCGCGGAGCTTGCGGTGATCGGGCGCCCCTCGATCCTCGTGCCCCTGCCGGGTTCGCTCGATCAGGACCAGGCTGCCAACGCCAAAACCCTTGGAGATCTTAGCGCTGCCATCGTTTGCCCACAAACGGAATTCACCCCTGAGCGCTTGGCGAACGAGATTCGTTCAGCTTTTCAAGAGCCTGAGAGCTTGACCAAAGCCGCTGCCGCTGCACATAGCGCCAGCATCACGGATGCGGCCGAGCGTCTCGCTCACGCTGTCCTCAACCTGATACCTTCTAACAAGAACGGAATGCCTTCATGAAACTGCCGCCGAAGCTAGGTCCCATTCACTTCATCGGTATCGGCGGCATTGGCATGTCGGGCATCGCCGAGGTCATGCACAATCTGGGCTACACCGTTCAGGGCTCTGACGCGGCTGACAATTACAACGTCAAGCGTCTCGAGGAGAAGGGCATCAAGACCTTCATCGGCCACAAGGCCGAGAACGTAGAGAATGCAGAGATCGTCGTGGTCTCCACCGCGATCAAGCGCGACAATCCGGAGCTGATCGTGGCGCGGGAGAAGCGCCTGCCCGTCGTGCGCCGCGCGGAGATGCTCGCCGAGCTCATGCGTTTCAAGTCCTGCGTGGCTGTCGCCGGTACGCACGGCAAGACCACCACGACCTCGCTCGTCGCAACGCTGCTCGATGCGGGCGGCCTCGACCCGACCGTCATCAACGGCGGCATCATCAATGCCTATGGCACCAATGCCCGCATGGGCGACGGCCAGTGGATGGTGGTGGAGGCGGACGAATCCGACGGCACTTTCCTGAAGCTTCCGGCGGACGTCGCCATCGTCACCAATATCGACGCCGAGCACCTCGATCACTTCGGTACCTTCGATGCGATCAAGGAAGCCTTCCATTCCTTCATCAATTCGATTCCGTTCTATGGCTTCGCGGTCATGTGCATCGATCATCCTACGGTGCAGGATCTCGTTGGCCGCATCGAGGATCGCCGCATCATCACCTATGGCGAGAATCCGCAGGCCGATGTGCGCATCATGGATATCGATCCGCGCGGCGGGCAGACCAAGTTCCGCGTGATGATCCGCGACCGCCGTCCCGGCTTCCGCCTCGAGCTCGAAGACCTCGTTCTGCCGATGCCGGGCGCGCACAATGCGCTCAACGCCACGGCGGCGATTGCCGTCGCACATGAACTCGGCGTCTCGCCCGATGCGATCCGCAAGGCGCTTTCCGGCTTTGGCGGCGTGAAGCGCCGCTTCACCCGCACCGGCGAATGGAACGGCGTTACCGTGTTCGACGATTACGGCCACCATCCCATTGAGATTGCCGCTGTGCTGAAAGCCGCGCGTGCTTCGACGGAAGGGCAAGTCATTGCCGTCGTGCAGCCGCATCGCTATTCGCGCCTGAACTCGCTCTTCGATCAATTCTGCACCTGCTTCAACGATGCGGATGCGGTTATCGTCGCGCCGGTTTACGCCGCAGGCGAACAGCCTATCCCCGGTGCCGACCGCGATGGTCTCGTGTCGGGTTTGAAGGCGCGCGGTCATCGCAATGTGATGGCGCTCGAAAAGTCGGAAGATCTCGCTGGCCTCATCAAGGGCGTGGCGAAGCCGGGCGATTATGTGATCTGCCTCGGGGCAGGCAACATCACGCAATGGGCTTATGCGCTCCCAGGCGAGCTTGAGGCCCTGGGCGAAAAGGCTGCTTGATGTTCAAGGACATCACTCCTGAGCTGAGGGCTGGAATGCCGGAGTTGCGCGGCAAGCTGGAGGCGAATGCGCCGACGGCGCCGCTCTCCTGGTTTCGCACGGGCGGCCCGGCTCAGGTGCTGTTCACGCCGGCCGATGCCGACGATCTCGCCTATTTCCTGCAGCACCTCGATCAGCAGATGCCGGTGCTTGTTGTGGGCTTGGGCTCCAATTTGCTCATCCGAGACGGTGGATGGGAAGGCGTGATCGTCCGGCTCGGAAAAGGGTTTGCCGAAGTCTCCATCGAGCCGGGCCTGCGCGTTCGCGCGGGTGCAGGCGCTCCCGACGTGAAGGTGGCGCGCGCGGCGGCGGAAGCGGGGATCGCGGGACTCTCGTTCCTGCGCGGCATTCCCGGTGCCATCGGCGGAGCGCTTCGCATGAATGGCGGCGCCTATGGCGGCGAGACGAAGGATGTGCTCATCGAAGCAAGGGGCGTGGCCCGCACCGGCGAGTTCGTGTCCTTTACCAATGCGCAGATGGGCTTCACCTATCGCCATTCGAGCGTGCCGGATGATGTGATCTTCATCGAAGCTCTCTTCGAAGGCCGCCCCGGTAACCCGGAAGAGATTCTCGCCGAGATGAACGCCATCACCGAGGCGCGCTCCTCCACGCAGCCGGTCAATACCCGCACGGGGGGCTCCACCTTCAAGAACCCTCCAGGCAAGAAGGCGTGGGAGCTGGTGGATGCCGCCGGGTGCCGCGGGCTTCGCATTGGGGATGCTCAGGTCTCTGAGATGCACTGCAACTTCCTGATCAACCACGGCTCTGCCTCGGCTGCCGATATCGAGAACCTCGGTGAGGAAGTGCGCCGCCGGGTCCACGAGATGTCGGGCGTTGAGCTCGAATGGGAAATCAAACGCGTCGGTCGCAATCTGGCGTAGCCTTTTAGCCTGCCGCAATTGCTTAAAGGCGAATCGGACCCGCTTCGCCTGAGAATACGGTGCGAATCACTTTGTTAACGCCAGCCTGCTTGATTAGGGCCGGTGCAGTTCAAGGAGCATGTCATGGCCAAGCACGTTGCGGTTCTCTATGGCGGCTGGTCCGCGGAGCGCGAGGTGAGCCTCGCGACGGGCCGGGCCTGCTGCAATGCCTTGGAAGGGCAGGGATACAAGGTCACTCCCATCGATGTGCAGCCCGATATTGCAACCGTTCTCCAGGCGACGGCGCCGGATGTGGTGTTCAACGCCCTTCACGGCCGCGTCGGCGAGGACGGCACCATCCAGGGCCTCCTGGAGGTCCTGAGAATTCCTTACACCCATTCCGGCGTGCTCGCCTCGGCCCTGGCCATGCAGAAGGACAAGGCGAAGGTCATCATGGCCGCTGCCGGGGTTCCCGTGCCGAAAGGTGTGGTTGTTAACAGAATGGAAGCGGCCAAAAGCCACGTGCTTCCGGCTCCCTATGTAGTGAAACCCGTGAGCGAGGGCTCCTCCGTGGGGGTTATCATCGTCCGCGAAGACCGCTCCCATCCGCCCCAGGAGCTGCTGCGTGAGGACTGGGCTTTCGGCGAGAAAGTCCTTGTAGAATCATATGTTGCGGGCCGTGAGCTTACCTGCGCGGTCATGGGTGACAAGGCGCTGGGGGTCATCGATATCCGCCCGGCGACCGGGGTCTTCTACGATTATGACGCAAAGTATGTGAAGGGCGGGTCCATTCACGTCCTGCCGGCAGAAATTAAACCGAATATTTACCAAAAGGTCCAAGAGTTGGCGTTAACGGCGCATCAAGCGCTCGGCTGCAGGGGAATCAGCCGCGCCGACTTACGGTATGACGACACACCCGGGGGAACCGGGGAACTCGTGGTCCTGGAGGTCAACACGCAACCCGGCATGACCGAGACGAGCTTGGTGCCAGAACTGGCAGCCCACGCGGGCTATACCTTTGGCGAGCTTGTGCAATGGATGGTGGAGGACGCTACCTGCAATCGATGACAGCCTACCCGGCTGGCGTTGTTGCTGCGCGCGCTGCCTCCCACAGGCAGCCCCCCCGAATCAAAAAGGTCTTCGGCTCCTCGCGGAGTGTCCGGCGTCGTTCCGCCGGCGTTTCGCTCGAGAAGCGCATTCCCCGTTTCCTGGGCACCTGGCTCACCCTCGGTTTCTATGCCGGCGTCGTGACGCTCGGCCTCTGGCAGGGCGGACACCTCGATGCCTTCATCCGTGAGAACGGCCAGCCGCATCACGCCCTGGCCCGCACGCTCGGACTGGGCCTGGAGAGCATCACGATCTCCGGCATCTCGCAGATGCGCGAGAGCGAGGTTCTCGCGGCCGGCGGCCTCAACGCCAAGCAGTCGCTGGTGTTCCTCGATGTGAATGACCTACGCGAGCGCCTCGAGCGCGTGCCGTTGGTCGAGAGCGCTGCCGTGCGCAAGCTCTATCCGAACGAGCTCGTGATCACGCTCACCGAGCGCAAGCCGTATGCGCTGTGGCAGCATAACGGCGAGCTTTTCATCATCGCTTCCGACGGCACCGTCATCGATCTCATGCAGGACGAGCGCTTCACCGATCTGCCCTTCGTGGTGGGCGAGAGCGCCAATGTCCGCAGCAAGGAATATTTCGCGCTTCTCGACGCGGCTGGTCCGCTGAAAGGGCGCATCCGTGCCGGCACGCTCGTCTCCGGACGTCGCTGGACGCTGAAGATGGACAACGGCATGGATGTGCGCCTGCCGGAGAAGGGCGCAGCCGATGCGCTGGCCCGTCTCGTGAAGCTCGAGAACGAACAAAAGATTTTGGAAAAGGACGTGCTCGCGATCGATCTGCGCATGGCAGATCGCGTCGTGGTGCGTCTGACAGAAGAGGCGGCTCTGGCCCGCGCCGAGTCCCTCAAGAAAAAACCGATGCGCGGCAAGGGGGTCGATACATGAGTCTCTCGGGTCACGGGCTAACGCCGCGTCTCAAGCCTTTGTCTGCGCGCAAGAGCGCCATTCTCTCGGTCCTCGACATCGGAACGAGCAAGGTGGTCTGCGTCGTGGCGGAGCTGAAGCCTGCCGATGAGGTTGAGTCCCTGCGCAGTCGCACCCATGTGGCGCGCATCCTCGGCATCGGCCATCAGCGCTCCGCTGGCTTGAAGGGCGGCGTCGTTGTCGATCTGGAAGCAGCGGAAACTTGCATTCGCCAGGCCGTCCACGCGGCCGAGCGGATGGCGAAGGTCGAAATTCAGTCGGTGATCGTGAACCTCACCGGCGGCCGTCTCGCCTCCGAGCACTTCGATGCGCATATTCCGGTGCGCGGCGCCGTGAATGCAGGCGACGTTCATCGTGTTCTCGATGTGGCCTCCGATTACGATCTGCGCCGGGGCAGGGCGGTTCTTCACGCTCTGCCGACGGGCTTCTCGCTCGATCAGCAGAACCACATCGTGGATCCCGCAGGCATGATCGGCGAGCAGCTCGGCGTCGATCTTCACGTGGTCACCACGGAAGCTGCAGCTGCGCGTAATCTCATGCTCGCGGTCGAGCGCTGCCACCTCGGTATCGAGGCGGTGATCGCATCTCCTTATGCCGCGGGTCTTTCGGCTCTGGTCGATGACGAGGCCGATATGGGCTGCGCCGTCGTCGACATGGGTGCGGGCACCACGAGCGTGGGCATCTTCTCCAACGGGCATCTCGTACATACGGATGCCATCGCCGTCGGCGGTCATCACGTGACCATGGATATCGCGCGCGGTCTCACGACACGCGTCTCCGCTGCCGAGCGGCTCAAGACTCTCTACGGCTCCGCGATCACTTCGAGCGCGGATGACCGGGACATGATCGCGGTGCCGCAGGTCGATGAGGACGAACGGGATGTTCCGAACCATCTGCCGAAGTCGCATCTCGTTCGCATCATCAAGCCGCGGGTCGAGGAAATTCTCGAACTCGTGCGCGATCGCCTCAAAGGCGCGGGCTTTGCGGCCCAGGCCGGACGGCGCGTCGTGCTAACGGGTGGCGCGAGCCAGCTCGTGGGCTTGCCTGAAACGGCGCGCCGCATTCTGCAGGGCCAGGTTCGTGTCGGGCGTCCGCTCGGCATCAAGGGTCTGCCGGAAGCGGCGAAGGGCCCCGCTTTTTCGGCGGTGGTCGGCCTCCTGGTCTATCCCCAGGTGGCGCATATCGAGTATTTCGAGCCGCGCTCGAGCGGCTTGTTTCAGAGTACGGGAACCGACGGCTACTTCTCGCGGGTGGGCCGGTGGATTCGCGACAGTTTTTAAATGCGTAACGTGATGACGCGGCGGGTCATCGCGGGAGTTCAAGTCAACCAGGGTAAGCGTCGGCCAAACGCTGTCAGTCAAAAGGCCAAAGAGGCACAGGTCATGGCAATCAATTCGCAATCTCCGGACATCCGGGAACTCAAGCCGCACATCACTGTCTTCGGTGTCGGCGGCGCTGGCGGCAACGCCGTGAACAACATGATCGAGTCGGGTCTGGAGGGCGTCGAGTTCGTGGTGTCGAACACCGACGCACAAGCACTTGCCTCCTCCAAGGCTCCGCGCGTGATCCAGATGGGCATTCAGGTGACTGAAGGCCTCGGCGCAGGCTCGCAGCCGGAAGTCGGCCGCGCTGCAGCCGAAGAGGTGATCGATGAGATCCGCGATCAGCTCGCCGGCTCCCACATGGTGTTCATCACCGCCGGTATGGGCGGCGGCACCGGCACGGGCGCTGCTCCGGTCGTGGCTCGCGCTGCACGCGAACTCGGCATCCTCACGGTCGGCGTCGTCACGAAGCCGTTCCAGTTCGAGGGCGTGCGCCGCATGAAGCTTGCCGAAGCCGGCATTGCCGAGCTGCAGCAAGCTGTCGATACCCTCATCGTCATCCCGAACCAGAACCTCTTCCGCGTCGCCACCGAGAAGACCACCTTCGCAGACGCTTTCGCGATGGCCGATCAGGTGCTCTATTCGGGCGTGGCCTGCATCACTGATCTCATGGTCAAGGAAGGTCTCATCAACCTCGACTTCGCCGACGTCCGCTCCGTCATGCGCGGCATGGGCAAGGCGATGATGGGCACCGGCGAGGCTTCCGGCGAGAAGCGCGCGATCCGTGCCGCCGAGGCTGCCATTGCCAACCCGCTCCTCGACGACGTGTCGATGAAGGGCGCCCGCGGCCTGCTGATCTCGATCACGGGCGGCAACGACCTCACCCTCTACGAACTCGACGAAGCCGCCACTCGCATCCGCGAGGAAGTGGATCAGGATGCCAACATCATCCTCGGCGCCACCTTCGACGAGAGCCTGGAAGGCATCATCCGCGTGTCCGTGGTGGCCACCGGCATCGACCACGCGATCCTGGAAAACGGTGGCGATATCTCCGCCACCGAGCAGCGGATCTCCGAGGTGGCCGAGCGCCTGCGCGCCGAGGCTCGCGCCCGCGCCACGCATACCCAGGCAGTCACCCAGGCTACCCCCACCTTTCGCGCCAACCCCCAGCTTGCCGAGCCGGTGAAGGCTGCCCAGCACATCCTGACCGAGGGCACTCCCGTCCTCGCTCCCGCTCCCGTGGCTCCTCAGGCCATGGAACCGGCTCCCCAGCCGGTGGTGCGCGACGACGTGGTTCTGACACCGGCCCAGCCGAAGCCCGCCATGGCCTATGAGGCCCCGGCTCCTCAAGCGCCCGTCTATGACGAGCCGGCGATGGAAGACTCGTTCATCCCGCCGCAGGCCGAGCGCGCCATGCGTCCGGCCCGGATGCCGCGAATCGACGAGCTGCCGATCCCGGCTCAGAATCAGATCCGCGCCAGCCGTGGCGAGATCGACCCGGTTCAGGAGCATAAGCCGTCCCTGATCCAGCGTCTGGCCACCATGGGCTTCGGTCGCCGCGAGGAGGCTCAGCACCACGCTCCGGCCGAGCAGGCTCCCCGTCAGGAGGCCCCGCGTCAGCAGATGTCCCCGGTTCATGCCGAGTACGCCCGCCGTCCGGCTCCCCAGGCCCAGCGCCCCGCCCAGGCTCCTGCTCAGCGCGGTATGGAGGACGATCAGCTGGAGATTCCCGCCTTCCTCCGTCGCCAGGCCAACTAAGCCTGACCGGATTGTTACAGACAAAGGCTTCGGTTGCTCAGGCAGCCGGGGCCTTTTTGCATAAATCCGTTTGTTAACAAGGGGTTAATTTTCACCGAGCTTGTAACAGAACGTAAAAAAGCGTGATTTGGCCTAGCCTAAGGCGGAGACTATGTTGCCCTTGTCGAAAGGGCAGGGTCCAGTTCGATCCCGCCCATCAAAGAAATTACACGAACGTATCGCGCAGCGGTTCTTCAATCCAAGCGGCGATCTTGTTCGAGGTTCAGAGATAATGAAGCAAAGCCATCAAACCACGCTCCGCGCCGCCGTTACGCTCGTAGGCATCGGCGTCCATTCCGGGGACGAGGTGAAGATGATCCTCCACCCCGCGGAGGTGAACCATGGCATTGCTTTCCTGCGCACCGGCCTGCCGGGCGGCCTGGACCGCCTCATCGACGCCCGCCATCTGGCGGTGACCGCCACCGAGCTCTGCACCGTGATCGGTGATCGCGAGAGCGGGGCTGTGGCGACCATCGAGCACCTCATGGCCGCTCTGACAGGCCTCGGCATCGACAACGTCCTGGTCGAGGTTGATGGTGCGGAAGTTCCGATTCTCGACGGCAGCTCGGCCCCCTATATTGACGCCATCGATCAGGTCGGCATCGTGGCTCAGGGCGCGACCCGCCGTTACCTCAAGGTTCTCAAGCCGGTTCGCGTGAGCCAGGGCAAGGCCTTTGCTGAGCTTCTCCCGAATGAGCGCGCCTTCCGCCTCGATGTGGAAATCGATTTCCCGACCCCGGTGATCGGCCGTCAGCGCAAGGCCGTCGACCTGTCGCCTTCCGTGTTCCGCCGCGAAATCTCTCGCGCCCGCACCTTCGGCTTCATGCGCGATGTGGAGAAGCTCTGGAGCGCCGGTTTCGCCCTTGGCGCTTCCCTCGAAAACACGGTCGCCATCGGCGATGACGGCATCATGAACCCGGAAGGCCTGCGCTATGCGGACGAGTTCGTGCGCCACAAGCTGCTCGACGCCGTGGGCGATCTCTCGCTCGCCGGCCTGCCGCTGCTCGGCACCTACCGCTCCTATTGCGGTGGCCATCGCTTGAACTTCTCCGTGCTTGAGGCCCTGTTCTCGAGCCGCTCGAACTACGCCATCGTGGACGCCGTTCCGCGCCGCGAGACGGGCTATGTGGACGTGAGCAGCGCGGCCATGACGGCTTTCGCTCCCGAGGTCCACTGAGCCTTTTTCGAAGAGAAAGCTCACGCGAGCGCCCTTTGGCCGCACGATTTCGTGCGGCTTTGCTCCATCCAATTGGGTAAAGCCTCCCGGATGGGGTTGGCTCTTGACCCCCGCATAGGTTAAAGAACCTCGGTGCATCGTTAAAAATCACCGGGCACCGTTTTTGGAGGACCGCGAGGCATGTCTTTCGCGAAGGTTTACTTGAGCTTGAGAGCTGTTGCTGGACGCGCGCTGCTGGTTGGCGCCTGCGGTCTGGCGCTCGCGGGCTGCGATACCCTGTCGTCGATCAATCCCTTCGACAAGAGCGAAACCTATAAGCCGGAGATCGTCGCCGATACACCGGCTGAAGAGATCTACAACGACGGTCTCGCCCGGGTCCAGAAGCAGGACTTCGAAGGCGCGGCCAAGAAGTTCAGCAGCCTCGACCGCCAGTACCCCTATTCCGAGTGGGCGCGCAAAGGGCTGATCATGGAGGCCTATGCCAGCTATGAAGGCGGCATGTACGAGGAGGCCATCACCGCCTCCAAGCGCTATCTCCAACAGCACCCGAACACCTCGGACGCAGCCTATGCCCAGTACCTGATGGCATCGTCCTATTACGATCAAATTCCGGACATCACCCGCGATCAGGCCACTTCCGAGCGTGCCATTTCCTCTCTCCAGGATCTGGTGCAGCGTTACCCGCAGTCGGAATACGTGGCTGACGCGAAGAAGAAGATCCAAGTGGCCAGCGACCAGCTCGCCGGCAAGGAGATGGAGGTTGGCCGCTTCTACCTGCAGAAGCGCAACTATTCCGGCGCCATCAACCGGTTCCGCACCGTAGTTTCGCGCTATCAGACGACCCGCCATACGGAGGAGGCCCTTCAGCGCCTCGCCGAAGCCTACATGGCCATGGGCATCGTCAGCGAGGCGCAGACGGCCGCCGCCGTTCTCGGCCACAATTTCCCTGACAGCTCCTGGTACAAGGACGCGCATGCATTGCTGACCAAGGGCGGCGTCGAGCCGCGCGAGGACTCCCAGTCCTGGATCAGCAAGGCCTTCCGCGGCGTTCCCCAGGTCGGTCAGCGGGCGGGGTAAGTAAGCCTCCCTCCCATGCTGATCCAGCTGGCGATACGCGACATCGTCCTCATCGACAGGCTTGAGCTTCATTTCCGTGAGGGCCTTTCCGTCCTCACGGGTGAAACGGGCGCGGGCAAGTCTATCCTGCTCGACGCCTTTGCCCTGGCTCTTGGCGGGCGCGGTGATGGAAGCCTCGTTCGCCACGGCGAGTCTCAGGGGCAGGTGACGGCTGTCTTCGATTGCCCGATGGATCATCCGGCCCGCCGCATTGCGGCTGAGGCGGAGATCGATGTGGATGGGGACCTGATTCTGCGACGCGTCCAGGTGGCGGACGGGCGCACCCGCGCCTTCGTCAACGATCAGCCCGTGAGCGTCCAGGTTCTCAAGGCCATCGGTGCGACCCTAGTCGAGATCCATGGCCAGCACGACGACCGCGCCCTCGTCGATCCCGTCAGCCATCGCGCCATTCTCGATGCCTTCGGCGGCCTTTCCGATGAGCTGCAATCCGTGTCCGAGGCCGCACGCCGCGTGCGGGAGGCGAGGGCGGCCCTGCAGGAACATCGCAGCCGCATCGACAAGGCCCGCAAGGAGGCCGATTTCCTGCGTCATGCCGTTGAGGAGCTGTCCAAGCTCAACCCGCAAGCGGGTGAGGAGGAGGCCCTGGCTGAGCGCCGGGTTGTCATGATGCAATCCGAAAAGGTCGCGCAGGATCTGAACGAAGCCTTCGAGGCTGTCGCGGGCAACTCATCTCCCATTCCGGAGCTTTCGGCGGCCGTGCGCAAGCTGGAGCGCCGCAGTGCCCAGGCGCCTGCTCTCGTGGACCCGAGCGTGAAAGCCCTCGATGCGGCGCTCGTCGCCATCGACGAGGCCCGGGCGGCCCTGGAAGAGGCGATCCGCGCCACGGAATATGACCCCCGTGAGCTGGAACAGACCGAGGAGCGTCTCTTCGCCCTTCGCGCTGCCGCCCGCAAGTACGACGTGCCCGCCGATGAGCTAGCGGCTCTCCGGCAGCGCTTCGAGGGTGACGTATCCGCAATCGACGCCGGCGAGGAGCGTCTTGCCGGCTTCGAGGCCGCACTGAAGGAAGCCGATCAGGCTTATCTAGCTGCCGCCCGGAAGCTCTCCGCTGGCCGCAAGAAGGCGGCCCAAGCGTTGGATACCGCCGTGCAGGCGGAACTGCCGCCCTTGAAGCTGGAGCGCGCCAAGTTCATCACCGAAATCCAGACCGACGAGGACAGCCGCGACCCGGCAGGCTTCGAGCGGGTGGAGTTCTGGGCCCAGACCAATCCAGGCACCCGTCCTGGCCCCCTCATGAAGGTGGCCTCGGGCGGTGAGCTGTCGCGCTTCATGCTGGCCCTCAAGGTTGTGCTGGCGGACAAGGGCTCCGCCCCGACCCTCGTGTTCGACGAAATCGACACCGGCGTCGGCGGCGCGGTGGCGGATGCCATCGGCCAACGCCTCGGACGTCTGGCCAAGCGAGTCCAAGTCATGGCCGTTACTCACGCCCCGCAGGTGGCTGCCCGCGCCGAAAGCCATTTCCTGATTGCCAAGGAAGGCGTCAACGGGGCCGAAGATCGCGTCGCGACACGGGTCGTGCCCCTGGAAGCAACGCCGCGCCGCGAGGAAATTGCCCGGATGCTCGCAGGCGCGACGATCACCGAGGAAGCCCGCGCTGCGGCTGCGCGGCTTTTGGAAGCTGCTGCTCATTAACAGGGCGCGCAGGAGGCATGCTGTTTAAGCCTCTACCGAAGTTCATCGAAGCCGGCTAACAAGTTGATAAGGTATCGAGGCGTCAACAAGTGTCTTCGACCCTGAGCGGTGCAATGCCGCTTCCGAGCCGTTCCTTGTCCAACCCAGGGCTTCATCCTTGTGAGGCACGAACCTCTCCCAACTGTGGGTCTGAAGCGCAAGCCAGCTCTCTGGCTTCTGGTGCTCATTACCTTCAGTGGCACTCTGGCGATGCATATGTTCGTGCCGGCGCTCCCGATCGCCGCGCAGGATCTCGGCGCCAGCATCGCCTCCATGCAGATGACCATCAGCCTCTACATTCTCGGGCTGGCGTTCGGGCAGCTCATCTACGGGCCGCTTTCCGACTGTTTCGGGCGCAGACCTATCCTGATGGTCGGACTTGTTCTCTACACCGCAGCCGGGATTGCCGCTGCCGTCGCGCCGGGTGTCTATGCACTGGTGGCCGCGCGGCTCTTTCAGGCCTTGGGCGGCTGTGCCGGACTGGTTCTGGGACGCGCCATGGTGCGGGATATGTCCGGTCCCGAAACGGCGGCCCGACAGCTTGCCGTAATGAACCTCATTGTGGTGATCGGGCCGGCTCTTGCGCCGCTCTTCGGCGGGCTGCTCGCCTCCACCTTCGGCTGGCGCTCCATCTTCCTGCTGCTCATCGCGCTTGGTGCGTCGAACCTTCTCTTCGCATGGCGCCTCCTGCCGGAAACGGGACAGCCCTCCGGCGCGATCAGCGTTCTCTCTTTAGGGCGCGACTATAAGGGGCTTCTCAAATCGCGTGCGTTCCTCGGCTACACGATTGGCGGAAGTTTCGCGACGACGTCGGGATATGCCTTCATTGCGGCTTCTCCCTTCATCTTCGAGGAATTTGGCCGGCCGGCCTATGAAGTGGGTATTGCTCTCGGATTGATGGCAGTGGGTGCCTCCATCGGCAGCGCCTTGGCGAGCCGCTTCATCGGCAGGGTAAAGATGGAGCGCCTGATGGTGGGAGCCAACGCCCTGAGCACTGTTTCCGCCTTGGTACTTCTCAGCCTCGTTCTGTTGGGAATGGTCGATGTATTCTCAGCCGTTGGCCTCATGATCCTGTTCACGATGGGAGCGGGCCTGTCGAGCCCGGCAGCCCTGACCAAGGCCGTGAGCGTCAATCCCAGGCTGATCGGTTCGGCAGCGGGGCTTTACGGGTTCGCGCAAATGGCTGTCGGCGCCGTCTGCACTTCCTTGTCCGGGCTGGGTCATGATCCGGCGCTTGCGGCGGCCTGCGTGTTGGCAGCCTCGGGTATCATCAGCCAAGCCGCATTTGTGGGCGCCTTGCGGAACGAGGACGCTGACGAGGCTTGAGCAGGAATTATCTAGGGCCTTAACCCTGGAGAGTCGCGGCCAAGACGCTATGGTTCAATCGACACCAACCTCGATTCGACCATGTCCGCACAAAACGCACCTTCCCTGAAGCCTGTCGACCAATTGAACCTCTCCGAAGCGCGTGCCGAGCACGAGGCTCTGGGGGCTGAAATCGCGGAGCAT
Organism: Microvirga sp. ACRRW; assembly: GCF_022346925.1. Lineage (GTDB taxonomy): Bacteria > Pseudomonadota > Alphaproteobacteria > Rhizobiales > Beijerinckiaceae > Microvirga. The sequence continues at coordinate 422,759 of NZ_JAKRNJ010000001.1, read as the reverse complement.
GACCGGCGCTATTACGAGGAAGATGCGCCCACGGTCTCGGACGCGGAATACGACACCCTGCGCAAGCGCTACGAGGCGCTGGAGGGGATGTTTCCCGAGCTCAAGACCTCGGAAAGCCTGACGCAGAAGGTCGGCTCCAGAGCATCGGAAAAGTTTGCCAAGATCAAGCACCGCATACCGATGCTGTCCCTCTCGAACGGGTTCGCAGACGAGGAGGTCGAAGAGTTCGTCGAGCGCATCCGCCGCTTCCTACAATGGAAGGCGGATGCGCAGTTGATTTTCACGGCTGAGCCCAAGATCGACGGCCTCTCGCTCAGTATCCGCTATGAGAAGGGCAAGCTCGTCTCGGCGGCCACGCGCGGCGATGGCGCGGAAGGCGAGGACGTGACGGCGAATGCGCGCACGGTCGAAGACATTCCGCATGTGCTGAAAGGATCGAACATTCCCGAGGTGTTCGAGGTGCGCGGCGAGGTTTATCTCTCGCACAAGGATTTCGCAGCCATCAATGAGCGGCAGGAGGCGGCAGGCAAGCCGCTCTTCGCCAATCCGCGCAATGCTGCTGCCGGCAGCCTGCGCCAGCTCGATCCAAACATTACGAAATCGCGTCCGCTCTGTTTCTTCGCCTATGCGTGGGGCGAGGTGAGCGCCATGCCCGCCGATACGCAACACGGCATGATGGATGCCCTGCGCGCCTTCGGCTTCAAGGTCAATAAGCTCACGCGCCGTTGCTCCAGCGTTGCGGAGATGCTCGAGCATTATCATGCCATCGAGACGGATCGCGCCAATCTAGGCTACGACATCGACGGTGTCGTCTACAAAATCGATGATTTGAACCTGCAACAGCGCCTCGGCTTCGTGTCGCGTTCGCCCCGTTGGGCGTTGGCGCACAAATTCCCCGCGCAGAAAGCGGTGACGGTGTTGGAAGGCATCGAGATCAATGTGGGCCGCACGGGCTCGCTCAATCCCATTGCGCGACTGCGCCCTGTCACCGTCGGCGGCGTCGTCGTGTCGAATGCGACGTTGCACAACGAGGATTACATCAAGGGTATTGGCGGCAACGGAGAAAAGATCCGCGAGGGCGTCGATATCCGCATCGGCGATACGGTCATCATCAACCGCGCAGGCGATGTGATTCCGAAGGTGCTCGATGTAGTGCTGGACAAGCGCCCCTCTGATGCAAAGCCTTATGAATTTCCCACGCAATGCCCGGCCTGCGGCAGCCATGCGGTGCGCGAGGTCAATCCGCGCACGGGCAAGGAGGATGCGGTACGCCGCTGCACCGGCGGCCTCATCTGCCCGGCGCAGGCGCGCGAACGCCTGAAGCATTTCGTCTCGCGCAACGCCTTCGATATCGAAGGCATGGGTGAACAGCGCATTGATGAGCTATTCGAAATCGGTTTAGTCAGGCTTCCCCATGATATCTTCACTCTTGAACACCGCAATCGTCAGGGGCTTTCTCGTCTAGAGAATCGAGAAGGCTGGGGAAGCCTAAGTGTCGGTAATTTATTTGCCGCTATCAATGCAAAGCGCTCGATATCGCTTAATCGCTTTATCTATGCTCTGGGCATACCTGATGTTGGAGAGGCAAGCGCAAAGCTTCTAGCTAGACACTTTCATACTTATAGTAATTTCTATGACTATATGAATGAGGGCGTATCGTTCGTTCTTCAATTGTGGGGAAATGAAGCTCGTTCAGCCTTCGGGGGCAAACTTGATCTCACTGACCCTGAAAAACTTAAGGAGCTCTTCGATATTTTCCATGAGAAGAGCAACTATGAAAGCGTTAATCTAGCTAAGCTGCGTTACATAGAAGGTGTGGGGCCAATTATTGCCAGACGCTTGATTGAGCACATGCATCGCTTCAAACGTGAGAATTCCCAGCTTCCTAACATGCATGATTGGGAGATAGGCCTGGCAAGGATAGAGAGATTTTCTGAAAAGAATCGAGAGAAGTTTTTCGAACACTTCTCCTCATCCAAAAAAGCATATGATGCAATTTCTGAAATCGAAGAGCAGTTAGATCGTTTATGGGGCAGCCTGCTAAGCGATCTCGCTACTCGATTAGACTACGATGTTTCCCAATCTGAGTATGCGCGTAAGTTACATTATGGCTGGCCAAGTTTATCTGCAGACGTCGCACGTTTGATGTCTATGGAATCTAAACATTTTGAGGACGTGATCTCGATAGATGGATTTGGTGAGAAGGCTTTGTATTCTGTGCTTCATTTCTTTATGGAGCCAAGAAATAAGGCTGAGATTGATGCACTGACATTTTCAAATGAACCTAATAGCCGGCCGGTATATGTAGAGGACTATGAAACGGTGGCATCTGAATCTCCAGTTGCCGGCAAGACGGTGGTCTTTACGGGCTCGCTCGAGCAGATGACCCGTGAGGAGGCGAAGGCCATGGCTGAGCGGCTCGGGGCTAAGGTGGCGGGGTCCGTTTCCAAGAAAACGGATATCGTCGTGGCCGGTCCCGGCGCGGGTTCGAAGCTCGCGAAAGCGGCCGAGCTTGGCCTTCAGGTCATGGACGAGGATGGCTGGTTCGCCCTCGTCGGGCGTAACGGTTCGTGAGTGGAATGCCCATGACAATCTATAAACGCGAGATCCGCGCAGGCTTGCGCGACATCGCCCCTGTTGCCGTCGCGGCCGTCCCCATCGGCCTACTGTTCGGAGCACTTGCTGCTGCTAAGGGATTGTCACCGCTGGAAATCGGGCTGATGTCCAGCCTCGTCTTTGCCGGTGGCGCGCAATTCGCAGCGACTGAGGCGTGGCTTCATCCGGCTCCCATCGCGGCGCTTACTTTCGCGACCTTGCTCATCAATGCCCGTCACGTGCTCATGGGAGCTTCGCTGATGCCGAAGCTGAAGATGTCGCGATCTCAGCAACTTGTCGCGATGTTCTTCCTTACGGATGAATCCTGGGCACTGTCGGAAAGGCGTGCGCTTGAGCGGCCGATCACAGGAGCTTATTGGGCCGCCATGGCTGCCATATTGTGGCTGAACTGGGCGATATCCAGCACGCTTGGCGCCGTTCTCGGTTCCCTCATGGGTGATCCTTCGCGCATCGGCGCGGACTTTGCCTTCACGGCGCTGTTCATCGGGCTTGTGGCCGGTTTTGGTTGCAGTCGCGTGACCCTTGTGACTGTCGGTGTCAGCGCTGCCGTTGCCGCACTCGTGCATTACTTCATTGGTGCGCCGTGGCATGTGGCATCCGGCGCGCTCGCGGGCATTGCCGCCGCTTATCTTGCCGCCCCTAAGGAGGCGCATGCATGAGCCTCGATACGACAACGCTGCTCGCTATCATTGCCATGGCGGTGGTGACTTATATCACACGTATTGCTGGCCTCTTCGTGGCGGATCGTCTCGTGCTCACAGGCCGCGCAAAAGCGGCCTTCGATGCGATCCCACCCGCCGTGCTGGTCTCCGTCATAGCACCGACGGCTTTGACGACGGGGTGGGCGGAGGCGATTGCAGCCGCCATCACCGCCGTCGTTGCCTTCCGTTTGCCGCTGCTCGCCACCATCGCCGTGGGCGTTGCCTCGGTTGTGCTGCTGCGCAACCTGATCTAGCCAATCGCGCGCGTCGCATCCTCAAGCCACGCGCGCGTCTGCGCATCGACATGCGGGCCGATCTTCTCGCGTACCTGCGCGTGATAGTCGTTGAGCCATGCGATCTCGTCTCTTGTCATGATGGAAGGCTCCACCAGGCGCAGGTCGATGGGTGTGAAGGTAAGAGTCTCGAAGCCCAGCATCTCGCGATCACCACCAGCAATCTTGCGCGGCTCCACGAGGATCAGGTTCTCGATGCGGATGCCGTAATCGCCCTGCTTGTAGAAGCCCGGCTCGTTGGACAGCATCATGCCGACCTCAAGCGGCGTCGTGCCGGTCTTGGCGATGCGCTGCGGGCCTTCATGCACGGAGAGATAGCTGCCGATGCCGTGGCCTGTGCCGTGATCGAAGTCGAGGCCCGCATCCCATAGAGGCTTGCGGGCAAAGGAATCGATCTGCGCGCCTGTCGTGCCCTTCGGAAAAACGATGCGGGCGATGGCGATGTGGCCCTGCAGCACACGGGTGAACCGATCCTTCATTTCTGCCGTCGGTTCTCCCACGATGATCGTGCGCGTGATGTCGGTGGTGCCATCCTCATACTGTGCGCCGGAATCGATGAGGAAGATCTGATTGTTCTCGATCTTGCGATTGCTTGAAGCGGTGACGCGATAATGGGGCAGGGCGGCATTCGGGCCCGCGCCAGATATGCTGGGGAACGAGATGTTCTTCAGCGCGCCGGTTTCGACACGGAAGGCCTCCAGCGCTTCGACGGCATCGATCTCGGTCAGCTGTCCTTTCGGGGCCTCGCGGTCGAGCCATGCGAGATAGCGTGCCATCGCCACGCCATCGCGCAGATGCGCGGCATGCGAGCCTGCGATCTCCGCCTTGTTCTTCACCGCCTTCATCAGCGCGATGGGATCGGCTCCCACATCCACCATGCCGCCTGCGGCTTCGATGCGGCGGATCAGGGCGACGGCGCCGGTGGCTGAATCCACACGCACCTTGCCGCCTTTCTGGCCGAGCGTATCGAGTGCGCTCTGGAAGGTGCCGATGGGCGCGAACTCGGCGAGTTCGCCAACTGCGGCTCCGGCTTCGTTGGTGATTTTCGCTGGATCGAAGAACAGGCTCGCGCGGCCTGCCTTCGGCAGCACGGCATAGCCGAGCGGCAGCGGGGTGTGACCCACATCGCCGCCGCGCAGGTTAAAGGCCCAGGCGAGGTTGTGCGGATCGGAAATGACGAGCGCATCGAGTTTGGCTTCCGCCATCTTCTTGCGGATGCGCTCCAGTTTCGCTTCGGCAGTCTCACCGGCATAATCGAGCGGATGAGGGCGCACACGCTCCTGTGGCGGGGCCGGCCGGTCGATCCAGATTACGTCGACCAGATTGATATCGACGGGAGCGAGCTTGCCGCCCGCTTTCGCTGCGGCTTGCTCCAGGCGCTTCAGGCTGTCGCTCGTGTGCAGCCAGGGATCGTAGGCCAGTGTGCCGCTTTCCGGCAGGTTTGCGGCAATCCAGTCTTCAGCCGACATGTCGGCAAGCTGCACAGGTGTGATCACGGAGGTGTCCACCTGCTCGGCAGCCTGGACCGTGTAGCGCCCATCGACCACGAGAGCGGCCTTGTTCAGAAAGATAACGGCAGTGCCTGCGGAGCCTGTGAAACCGGTGAGCCAAGCAAGACGCTCGGCGCTTTTTGGCACGTATTCTCCCTGGTGCTCATCGGCGCGCGGCACGACGAAGCCATCGAAGCTGCGACGGCTCAGCTCTGCGCGCAGCTTGGCAATGCGGGCGGGGCCCTGGGAAGGGGAGGTCGTATCGTCGAAGAATTGGAACTGAGCCATCCGTACAGCACCGGAATAGGAATGTGGAAGGCAGCACGCTATGCCGGAGCAACAGGCCCTGCAACCGCTGTAAGCCATAAGGGGCTGCATAAGCGGCAGGCAACTTGCCCAATCATCATGCGTCGGGTGCCTAGGCTTTAATATTTTCTGATTGTGCAGTGCAATAGATGCATGGCTCACATGCAATCGCCCCGCCTACAACTAAAGTCGTGTCTGGCTTATGTATAGCGTAACAAGAACAGAGGAACGCTGAACCGAAGGGTCTCACGCCAATCTGTTGGAGATGAGCCCATGAACACAGCTGTTTTGAATTCCGTCTACGCTACCCCGGCCAAGGCCCCGTCCACGTTCTCTCTGATTGTCCGGAGCGTCTTGGATGCTCTTACCGAGAGCCGTGCCCGGAGCGCCGCTCGCGAGCTGCGCCGTCATGAAGCCCTCAGAGCTGATCTGATCCGCAAGCAGGATCACTCCGCTGACTTCCTGAGCCAGAGCGCCGATCTGCCGTTCAAGATCTAACCCTCGAATTCCATTCGAAGAGAAAAGAGTAAAACCATGTTGATCGTTATTGCCATGAAGTTCGTTCGCGATGTCATCGCCGATGCTTTCCAGCTCCGTCGCGAGATGGCAAAGCGCTATCCTGGCGTCATCGCCGAGTAAGCCTGACAAATTTATCCGCTTATTGGCGGGGCTGCGGACGTGCGCTGCCCCGCTTCAGTACGAGGGCTGCCCAGCCTTCTAGGTCGTAGCGCCGTTGCAAATACCAGCCTTGCTGCGCGTAAGCCGACAGCACACCCGGAACATCATGGCCGAGCAGGCCTGAGAGAATGAGCGTTCCGTCATTACTCGCCACCCGTACCAGCGAGGGCGCCAGCATCCTCAGGGGCTTTGCCAGGATATTGGCGAAGACCAGATCGAAATGGCCCGGACGATCAGCCTCGGCGTTGCGGGTGCCGGGGCCGACATAGAGCTTCATCCACTGGCCGATGCCGTTGAGGCGAGCATTCTCCTTCGCCACCCGCACCGCTTCCGGATCGATGTCGCCCGCAACCACGGGCCGCTTCAGCACCTTGGCCGCAGCGAAGGCCAGAATGCCCGTGCCGGTACCGACATCGAGCACATGGCGAGGTGTGCGGATTTTCAGTTCATCCACGAAGGCTTGAAGGCACCCGAGGGTCGTGCCGTGATGGCCTGTGCCGAAGGCGAGGCCTGCCTCGATCTCGATGGCGATGTCGTTGTCGCGGCGCTGCTCCCGGTCGTGAGAGCCGTGGACCAGAACGCGCCCAGCGCGGACGGGCTTCAGACCTTCCAATGAGGCCTTCACCCAATCTTTCTGTTCGAGCGGCAGAAACACGCCTTTGTCCGCCTCCTCACCGACAATGGGGCGCACGAGATCGCGGATGGCGGTCTCGTTCGGCTCATGGGCGAAATAGGCCTCGAGCAACCAGGGGCCGTCCTCCACCGTCTCGAAGGCGGCAACGGCTGTCTCGGCGGGATCGAAGATCTCTCCGATCAGATCGGTCATGACGCGCGCGGAGCGCTCATCCGTGGTGATGCGGAAGACGTGGGTGGGGCGGTTGGGGTGCAGACCTTCAAGCATGAGGCTGCTCTAGCATCCCCCGTGTTCCGTCTCAAGCGATCCGAAAGGTCTTGAGGCCGGAACCGCCTGGACTCGCGCCCGTTCTTCAAGCGCTAAGCCTTTCCTATGACGCTTGAGGCGGCGCCTGAGAGCCCGCAGGAGATCCCCATGTCCGGACGTCTTTTCGATAAGGTCGCCATCGTAACGGGTGCCGGAACCGGCATCGGCGAAGCCATTGCGCTCAAATTCGCCCGTGAAGGCGCACGCCTTCTCCTTGTCGGCCTGCCTGACGACCCTGTGGAGGATGTGGCGCGGCTTATCAACGGAGCGGGAGGCTTCGCCGAGGTCTACCTGGGCGATATTGCGGAAGAGCGTCACGCTCAAGCTGCGGTGGAGGCCTGCGTGAGCGCCTATGGGCGCATCGATGTACTCGTGAACAATGCCGGTGTGTTCCTGGCCGCAGCGGAGACGCAGGATTACCCCATCGAGAAGTTCGACGAGACGCTTCGCTCAAACGTACGTTCCGTCTTCCTGATGACCAGGTTCACTTTGCCTTATCTGCAGAAGACCTATGGCAACATCGTCTCCACCGGCTCGGAGGCCGGCATGATCGGAATTGCCCAGAATACGATGTATGGCGGCACCAAGGCCTTCATCCATTCCTTCATGCGTGGTGTTGCGGTTGAGCAGGCCGCCTATGGCGTTCGCGCCAACTGCGTCTGTCCCGGTCCCATCGATACAGCCTGGACGCACAAGTCGACCGGCCCGATGGATGGAATCGATGATGATCGAGGCGACGCCGATGGGGCGGCGCGGCACGCCGGAGGAAGTGGCGAACGTGTTCTGCTTCTTGGCATCAGATGAAGCGAGCTATGTGACCGGGGCGCTTTATGCCGTCGATGGCGGTGTCATGACGGCCAAGGGCGGCGTCGGCTCCATGGCGTCCTCGCACTTCAAAAAGCAGCCGAAGAGCACGCTGCCCACGCGCCATTCGCATGATGGCTTGAAGAACAAGGATTACGAGACGCTCACTTGAAGCCAAGGATGCCGGTTCTCACACCGGCATCAGCTCTCTTGCCGGTTCGAGAATCTTGAGGCGCTCAGGTTCGATGGATTTGTAGTGACGTTGCAGATCGGTGATGTAATCGCGCACGATGGGCGCGGCATCGCGCTTGCGGGCAAGCTGCATGTGGAACACGAGCTGGCTGCCCGTCGTGAACATCGTCTCCGCGGAAATGAGATAGAACTCGAACATCCGGCAGAAGCGCTCGTCATACATGGCGGCGATCTTCTCGCGGCTCGCCTCGAAACGCTTATGCCAATGGTTCAATGTCTTGGCGTAGTGGATGCGCAGGAATTCGAGATCCGTCACCCAGAGAGAGTTCTGCTCTGTGACAGGGAAAACTTCCGACAGGGCAGGGGAGTAGGCTCCCGGAAAGATGTACTTGCGCAGCCATGGGCTTGCAGTGCCGGGCGGGCTCATCTTGCCGATGGAGTGCAGAACCATCAAGCCGTCATCATCGAGCAGGGCGTTGATCTTGGCGAAGAACTCGCCGTAATGATGCACACCCACATGCTCGAACATGCCCACCGATACGATGCGGTCGAAGCGTCTGTCGACCTTGCGGTAATCGAGCAATTCGAAGCGCACGCGGTGCGACAGGCCCGCGCGCCGTGCCTTCTCGTTTGAGAGCTCGTATTGCTCCTTGGAAAGCGTGACGCCCGTGACATCCACATCTTCCATCGCGGCGAGATAGAGCGCGAGGTCGCCCCAGCCGCTGCCGATATCGAGGATCTTCAAGCCGGGTTTGAGCTGCAGTTTGGCCGCGATGAGGCGAAGCTTGTTCTGCTGCGCTTCTTCCAGCGTGTCGTCATCATTGATGAAATAGGCGCAGGAATACTGCATCCCCTTGTCGAGAAAGAGCCTGTAGAAATCGTTCCCGAGATCGTAGTGATGTGCCACGTTCTGTTGCGCCTTGCCGACGGGGTTCGCCTGCTGAAACCGCTTCACGGTGCGTGAGATGCGCTTCAGCACGTTCTGCAAGGGGTAATTCGCCAGTGTAGAGCGGTTCTGAGAGAAGAGATTCAGGAAGTCCCGCAGTGTAGAGCCTTCCTCGAAGCTCATGCGGCCATCCATATAGGCCTCGCCTGCATGAAGTTCCGGGTTGAGGAAGAGCTTGTGATACAGCGACTTGTCCGTCAGCCGCATCGTGACGTTCAGGCCGGGCTTATCGCCTCCGAAGATGTGAGTTTTGCCCTCTGCATCGATGACCTTCAAAGTCCCAGTGCGCACGAAGGATTTTAACATATGGGAGAGAGGAAACATCTGTGCCTCACGGTTGTGCCGTTCGGGTACGGATAGTTCCACAGTTGTGAGAAGGTGGCTAGAGCTCAGTTGCTTCTTGGGAAAAGCCTTTAGCCTAGTGCCTCAACGAAGCTATCGAGCACCATCTTGCGCCCCGCTTTGTCGAACTCGACGGTGAGCTTGTTGCCGTCCACCGCCTCGATGGTGCCGGGGCCGAATTTCGAGTGCAGTACGCGCCCGCCGATGGCAAAGCCCGAGGTGCCGGTGGATTTTGCCACCAGCTCGCCCTCAATCATCATCGGGCCACGGCGTTCGCCCGAACGGCGAGCGGAATAGCCGCCATCTTCGGCGCCGGCGCGATGGGCCTGCGCGCGTTGCCAGCCGGGCGTCTGATAGGACGAGCCGCTGAAAGACTGCATGCGGTCGAAGCGTGAGCCGCCGTATCCGCCACTATGAGAGAAGTTCGCGGGCGCCTCCACGATCTCGACATCGCCTTCCGGCAGATCGTCGATGAAGCGGCTGGGAACAGTCGAGTTCCACAAGCCGTGGATGCGTCGATTGGAGGCGAAGTAGATCTTCGCGCGGCGCTTGGCGCGGGTAATACCCACATGCGCGAGGCGGCGCTCTTCTTCTAGGCCTGCGCGGCCGCTCTCGTCGAGCGCGCGCTGATTGGGGAAGAGACCTTCCTCCCAGCCGGGCAGGAATACGGTGTCGAATTCGAGGCCTTTTGCGGCGTGCAGCGTCATCAGGCTCACGCGCTCGGTCGTATCGCTCTCGTTCGCCTCCATCACCAGCGAGACATGCTCCAGGAAGCTTTGCAGATCCGGGAACTCCTCCATGGAGCGCACAAGTTCCTTTAGGTTTTCGAGGCGGCCTGCGGCATCGGCGGATTTTTCCTTCTGCCACATATCCGTATAGCCGGATTCCTCCAGCACCGTCTGCGCGACTTCCGACTGCGACATGGTCTCGGAGAGCTTCGCCCAACGGCCGAAGGAAATGAGCAGATCGCGCAACGTCGCGCGCGGTTTCGGCTTCAGCTCGTCGGTCTCGACAATGAAGCGCGCGGCTTCCATCATCGGCACGCGGGCCGCGCGGGCATGGTTGTGCAGCACCTGAATCGTCGCATCGCCAAGGCCGCGCTTGGGCACGTTGACGATGCGCTCGAAGGCGAGGTCGTCGGCGGGCTGATTGACGACACGCAAATATGCCAGCGCATCACGGATTTCCGCGCGCTCGTAGAAGCGCGGGCCGCCGATGACCCGATAGGGCACGCCGAGCTGCACGAGCCGGTCTTCGATCTCGCGCATTTGCGCCGAGATGCGCACGAGGATGGCGACCTCCGACAGCGAATGCTTCTTGGAATGCAGCGCCTCGATCTCCTCGCCAATGAGGCGAGCTTCCTCCTCCGAATCCCATGCGCCGGTGATCGACACCTTCTCGCCAGGCTCGTCTTCCGTGCGAAGCGTCTTGCCAAGGCGGCCCTGGTTCTTGGCGATCAGCACGGAGGCTGCAGAGAGAATATGGCCGGTGGAGCGGTAATTGCGCTCCAACCTGATCACGGGCGCGCCCGGAAAATCGTGGTCGAAGCGCAGGATGTTGTCGACCTCGGCGCCACGCCAGCCATAGATCGACTGATCGTCATCGCCCACGCAGCACAGGTTCTTTCGCTTCTGCGCGAGCAGGCGCAGCCAGAGATATTGCGCGACGTTGGTGTCCTGGTACTCGTCCACCAGCATGTAGCGGAAACGTTCCTGGTATTGCTCCAAAATGTCCGGATGCTCGCGCCACAGGCGAAGGCATTCGAGCAGCAGATCGCCGAAATCGACGGCGTTGAGAACCTTCAGGCGCTCCTGATAGGCGCGGTAGAGCTTACCACCCTTGCCGTTGGCGAAAGCACCGGCCTCACCGGCAGCCACCTGATCAGGCCCGAGGCCACGGTTCTTCCAACCGTCGATGAGACCGGCGAGGTGGCGCGCGGGCCAGCGTTTCTCGTCGATGCCTTCCGCCTCGATCACCTGCTTCATCAGGCGCAGCTGGTCATCCGTGCCGAGAATGGTGAAGTCGGAGCGCAGGCCCACGAGCTCTGCATGGCGGCGCAGGATTTTGGTGCCGATGGAGTGGAAGGTGCCGAGCCACTGCATCCCTTCGGCTACCTCGCCGATGGCACGGCCGATGCGCTCACGCATCTCACGGGCAGCCTTGTTGGTGAAGGTCACTGCCAGGATCTGCGACGGCCAGGCTTTGCCTGTGGCGATTAGATGGGCGATGCGGGTGGTGAGTACCCGGGTCTTGCCGGTGCCGGCGCCGGCGAGCACCAGAACGGGGCCTTCGGTCGCCTCCACGGCGGCGCGCTGCTCCGGGTTCAGGCCGTTGAGATAGGCAAGCTGGGGCGCAACCGCCGCGCGGGCGCGGGCGCTCAAGGAACCGGAGGAGGGCTGGTGCGCCAGATCGTCGTGAGGATCGGGGCTGTTATCAGGCTGATTCATCGGCGCGACCATGGATCAAAAGGCGAACGGCGTCGAGCCCGGAATTGCCGATAGCCCTGGGACAGGGCGGTGGATCAAGGCTCGTCATCGTTGTTGGAAGAGGTTCTCGTCGCCATATGGTGATGACAGGCCACGAAAGGAATGTCCCATGCGCTTGCTTGTCACGGCTGCGATCTGCCTTGGACTTGTCCTGCCCCTGGCGGCACAGGCCCAACCCTCGCTATTGCCGAGCCAGCCACGGTCCGAGCGTCAGGTCGACGACATCAACCGCAACATACGGCAGGACCAGCGCCTCAACGACGTTCAGCGACAGATCCAAACGGACCGGAACCAGCTTAGGCAGGATATCGACAGGCAGAGGCTGTTCTCCAACACCCCTTCGCCCTTCCGCAACTGCCCTGCGGGCTCGGCGGGGTGCTAGTGGCGAGTGCCCAAGGCGAGCAGGGCCTCGTGCTTCTCGAGTCTTGCCGGAACGCCGATGATCCGGCCCAAGGCCTGTGGCCGTTGAAGGCGCGTATGGGCTGCCTTCATCACGGCGAGATTGGCAAAAATATCCTCGGGGAAGGGTGAGACCTTGCGGGTTTCCATGTCCACGTGGAGAGACAACCCTTCCATGGTCGCGGCGACCCAGCCATCCGTCGCATGGCGGATCTCCATGTAGTAGTGGATGCGCTTCTCGTCGTAATCGACGAGCTGAAGCGTCACACGTACCTGATCGCGCACCTTCAATTCACGCTTGTAGAGGGTATGGATCTCAGCGGCGAAGGAAGAAGATTTGCGCTCTTCCAGATATTCCCGGCCGAGGCCGATGAGGCTGAAGCCCTCATCCAGGGCACGGTCGAAGAGCACATGGTAATAGGCCATGTTCATATGGCCGTTATAGTCGATCCATGCGGGCTCGACCCGCATCGTGGACGATACGAAGGGTGCGAAGAAGAACACAGGAGTCTTCTTCTCCATGGTCATTTCTCTCCCTCAATGCCGCTCACGACCGTCAATCTCCTGGAAGCAAGGCAGGAATGTTAGCACATATCCGTCCGCCATCCATGGGCATATTGGCCCATTTGACCTTCAGAGTATTGCGTTAATGCCCATTTTGGTAGGTATGGATAACGAGCATCGTCACCGGAACCTATTGCCACCATGAGCGCCATTCTCTCGTCCAGTCGTTCCAAGCCTTCGGAAGCCGTCATTTCGGCTTTGACAAAAGAACTCTCCACTCGCTTCGGAGACCGGATGACGACCTCCGCAGCCGTGCGGGAGCAGCATGGCCACACACTCACCTGGGTGAAGAACCAGCCGCCGGATGTCGTTGTTTATACCCGCACCACGGAGGAAGTGTCCGAGATCGTGAAGCTCTGCGCCGAGAAGGGGGTTCCGATCGTTCCCTTCGGCACAGGCACCTCGCTCGAAGGTCACATCAACGCGCCCGAAGGTGGCGTGTGCATCGACTTGAGCCTCATGAAGCGCATCATCGCCGTGCATGAGGAAGACTTGGACTGCGTGGTCGAGGCAGGCGTGACCCGCAAGGAGCTGAACGAGCACTTGCGCGACAAGGGCCTATTCTTCCCCATCGATCCGGGAGCGGATGCCTCCATCGGCGGCATGGTCGCTACCCGCGCCTCCGGTACCAATGCTGTCCGTTACGGCACGATGAAAGACGTAGTGCTCTCGCTGACGGTCGTGCTGCCGAACGGCGAGATCGTGAAGACCGCAAGCCGCGCCAAGAAAAGTTCGGCAGGCTACGACCTTACCCGCCTCATGATCGGCTCGGAGGGGACGCTCGGCATCGTGACCGAGATCACGCTCAAGCTGCAGGGTATCCCTGAGGCCATCTCGGCCGGTATCTGCCCGTTCCCCTCGGTCAAGGCTGCCTGCGACGCAGTGATCCTTACCATCCAGTCCGGTATTCCGGTGGCGCGCATCGAGCTGCTCGATGAGGTGCAGGTGAGGGCGGTGAACCTTCACGCGAAGCTGGACCTGCCTGAGAGCCCCTTGCTGCTGCTGGAATTTCACGGCTCGGATGCGGGCGTTCAGGAGCAGGCTGAGCGCTTCGGCGAAATCGCGGCGGAATATACGGACCAGCCTTTCGTATGGGCGACGAAGCCCGAGGAGCGCTCTCGCCTCTGGCAGGCCCGGCACGATGCCTATTGGGCGGCTCGCGGCCTGCGTCCCGGCGCTCAATCGGTGGCAACCGACGTCTGCGTGCCGATTTCGCGCCTTGCCGAATGCGTGGACGAGACGAAACGGGACATTCTCGACAGCGGCATGATCGCCCCCATCGTGGGCCATGTGGGAGACGGCAATTTCCACGTTCAGCCGCTCGTGAACGTGGATGACCCTGCGGAAGTCGCTGCCTGTGAAGCCTTCGTGGACCGTCTCGTGAAGCGGGCCGTTGCCATGGAAGGCACCTGCACCGGCGAGCATGGTGTTGGCCAGAAGAAGATGAAGTACCTGGAAATTGAACACGGAGAGGCCGCGCTCGACCTCATGCGCGTCTTGAAACGGGCCATGGACCCGCACAACATCATGAACCCGGGTAAGATCGTTGCACTTTGACGGTGGAAGGAGCGCCCGACGCGCTCCCGATCCCATGATCCTTGGGTTAAAGAGCTAGAATGAAACGGAGAAGAAAAGCCTCTTGCGCGATATCCTGACGATCATCGCAGGCATTGTGATCCTGATCCTGGCGGTTGCCGTCGCCGCACCCCCTCTCATGAACTGGGAGGGATACCGCGACACCATCGACGGGATGATCGCGCGCGCGTCGGGCACGGAAGCCCGGACTGCGGGGAATATCTCCATCCGCCTGCTGCCCGAGCCGAGGATCGTGCTGGATCGCTTGCAGCTCGGCGGCAAGACGCCGGATTCCCCCATGCTGACGGCCGACAACGTGCTGGCCGAGATCGCGCTGACGCCGCTCCTGCGCGGAGAAGTGCGCTTTACCGCGACGCGGATCGGGCGAGCCGATATCCGCGTTCCCGTTTCCGGCAAGGGCGACTGGCGCCTGCCTCCCGATCTCGTATCCGGCAGCGGGCGCAGCCGTGAATGGGCCATCGACAGCCTCACGGTCGGCAACTTGCTCGTGACCACGCAGTCAGCGACCACGGGCCATACGAACCAGGCCTTTGCTGAGAATGTCCAGATCGAGGGGCAAAAGCTCATTGGCCCCTGGCGGGTCGAGGGCACCACGGCGGGCGTGCCTTTCCGTCTCGTCACGGGAGAGCTTGCGGAAGACAAAAGCGTTCAGGTCAAGCTCTCGGGCGGCGGCGACATCTATCCGCGTTTCGACATCGATGCCCGCCTGGCTCTCGACGATCCGGCCGCCGGAACCAACGTTCCGAGCATCTTCGGCAAGGCCAAGGTACTGTTCGGCCCTCCGGCGCAGATCGCGGCAGCAGGCATTCCTATTCCCATCGCCGTCGAAACCGAATTCAAGACGGCAGATGGTGCCGTGGCGCTGAGTAACGTCAGCATGGAGGCTGGCGAGGGCGGTGCGAGCCTTCGCATGACTGGCGAGGGCCGCATCGGCATCACCGATCCTCGCATCGCGCTTAAGCTCGAAGGACGCCGTCTCGACGCCGACAGCTTCATCCTTTCCTCGAATGGGCAGGACTTCAAGACCCGCCTGCAGGCGTGGTCGCTGCCTCCGACGACCGTTCCCATCGATCTCGATCTCAAGATCGACAGCATCGGTCTGGGACAGGAGGATCTGACGGGCGCCATTCTGCGTTTGTCGCTCGAGCGCGGAAAGGCACGTCTTGAACGAGTGGAGTTCAATGCGCCCGGCGAGACGCGCGTGGCCATGGAAGGCCAGCTCGGCTTGACGACGCAAGGTGGCATCGAAGGCAAGGTGGCGTTGGCCTCGAACGCTTCCGATCGCCTCGCACGCTATCTCGACCGCATCAAGATCCGCTCGCCGCTTCTCGCTGTTCTCGACGGGCGTCCCGTCGAGGCCTCGTCCGATGTGGTCTTCAACAACCCGGTTCTGTCGCTCAACCGGATGCGCCTGAAAATCGGCGATGCGGTTACCACCGGCAATCTGCGCTACACCGTGCCCGAGTCCGATGAGCGCGGCAAGCTGGAAGCTCAGGTCGCGATCCAGAACCTCAACCTCGATCAGCTGCCGCAGCTTTCCAGCGTGTTCGAAGCCACACAGAATGTGGATGTCGGCTTCATTCTCGAAGCGCGCGGCGTGAGTGCTGGAAAGAGTTCTGCGAGCGGCCGCATCACGGCGCGCATTCTCTCCGACGGACAGGCTTTGCTCGTCGAGAATCTCGACATCGTGGATCTCGCTGGTGCGAATGCCCGCGTGAGCGGACGTATCACGCCCGATGGTTCCGGCAGCATCAACGGCAAGGTCACAGCGCAGCGCGCCGCCCCTCTCATTGATCTGATCGGCAGCGTGTGGATCGGCGGCGTGTCCAAGCTCGTGCCGTATTTCCTGCGTGAAGGCGCGCTCAACGTGCAGGTGGGAACTGAGCGTGTCGCACCTCCGCCAGGTTCGACCGAAGTGCGGCTGCGGACGATGATGAAAGGCACCGCTGCGGGCGGCGCCATCGAAGGCAGCGTGGATGCCGTTGACGGGCGGACCCAGAATCTCAACCTTGCGCTTGCCGCCGAGAATACGGGCCGATGGGTGAACCGTGCCAACATGACGGGTCTCGACCGTCCCTCTAGGATCGATCTGCGCGGCACCCGCGTCGGTTCGGGCCAGTTCAATGTCACCTTCGCGGGCAATGTCGCGGGCGCGCAGATTGCGACCTTGAGGCCTTTCACGTTAAGCGCGAACGACGATGTGGTGGATAGCGGCGAAGCGGAGTTCGTCACGCCGGATGTCACACCCTTTCTGCTTCTCCTTGGCGATGGCGCGGGCGTGACGTCGCCCGTTCCCGTGAAGGCGCGTGTGTCCCTGGGACGCGAGCGCGATGCAAGCCGTCTCGATGTGACAGGCGAGGTTGCGGGCGATCCTATTCAGGCCAATCTCAATATTCGCTCGCGCTCGGAAATCGGCGGCGAAATTTCGCTCGACAGACTTTCTCTGCCGTGGCTGACGGCCGCTCTTGCGCTCAATGTGCCGGGCGATCCGAACGCCACCGCCATCTGGTCCAATGCCACATTCGGGCAGAGCGGCCGCCTTGTGAGCGGCGGGCAGGTCGTGTTCCGCGTCGGCACGCTCGATCTGGGACGCGGCGTTCAAGGCACGCGCGCGAGTTTCACGGTCGAAGCGCAGTCGGACGGCATCTCGATCCGCAATCTCGATGCCAGCATCGGCTCTGGTCGCCTGACGGGATCCACGACCATCACGCGCCAGGATGCAACGGCGACCATCGTGGGCGAGGGCGCCATCGACAACGTGCCGCTCTGGGCCCTCGGCGGATCATCGCCCATCGAGGCGGTTCTCTCAGGCAATCTCAAATTCGGAACGGCTGGCACGAGCACGTCGCAGCTCGTATCCGCGCTTGGCGGCGCGGGCGATTGGACGATCACGAAGCTTCGTGTTCCATCCGCTGATCCTGCCGTGTTCGACCGCGCTCTCAAGCGCGCTCTCGCCGAGAACGAGCCGCTCATCGAAGGCAAAGCGGAAGCCATCATCAATGCGGAATTGGGTCGTGCTCCGCTTTCCGCGCAAACAGTCACCACATCGGCGGCCCTCGTCGGCGGGTCGCTGCGGCTCTCGCCTTTTGTGATTGAAGCCGGGCCCTCCACATGGCAGGGCGCGGTAACGTTCGATCTCAATACGCTCGCCCTCGATGCGCGCGGCTCGCTCGTATCCAAGACATCGCCCGCCGGCTGGACCGGTGCTCCGCCCTCCATCGGCTTGAACTGGCGCGGTACGCTTGCCGCCCCCACGCGAGAATTGGATGCAGGACCGTTCCGCAACGGGCTTGCGGCCATCGTGCTCAAGCGCGAACTCGAAAAGATCGAAGCCTTCGAGCGTGCCGCTGCCGAGCGCCAGCGTCAGATCCAGGCACAGCAAGAAGCCGAGCGTCAGCGCTTGAGAGCTGCGGCGGAAGAGACTGCACGTCAGGCGAAGGCAAAAGCCGATGCGGAGAAAGCACGTTTGGAAGCGGAGCGTCTGCAATCGGAGCAGCAGCAACAGCCGGACGAAGAGCAGCCTGCATCTTCACCCGCGCCGTTTCAGATGAACAGCTTGCCGCCGTTGAATCCGCCCGTGAATTTGAATGCGCCGCCGCGCATCCACGGCAGCCCGGATCGCTGAGAAACCTGTTCAGGTTGTAAGCAAAGACTTGCGATCCGCGTATCAGCGGTTGCGCAGATCCATCAGCACGAACACGCGGATGGCGGAGGAGAGATTTTGCTCGCCGCGTTCCGCGTCGATGCGTCCGATCAGGGCTTGAATGGAGAGTTTATCGCGCTCTGCGATCTCGCGCAGGATCTGCCAGAATGGCTCTTCGAGCGAGATGCTGGTGCGGTGACCGGCAATCGAGACGGAGCGTTTGACGATGTCGGAGCCCATTCACGGCTTCTCGCTGTCGTCGCGCTTGTGAGCGTCGATGCGGCGCTGCTCCAGCTCACGCTCGGCTTTCGTCAGTTCCTTCTCCGCCTTGGTGCGGCCAAAGGAAATGCGGTTCTGGTCGGCGCGGGCCTCTTTGTCGGCCCGCGCCTTGTTCTTGCGCGCCTGGCGCAGATTGATGATCTCTGCCATGGCGCGAATGCCGCTTATTCGCCCGGCTGAAGCATCGTCTCGGGGCGGACGATGGCGTCGAAGTCCGCTTCCGACACGCCCGCCTTGAGGGCCTCTTCCTTCAGCGTCGTGCCGTTCTTGTGCGCGGTCTTCGCGATGTGGGCCGCCTTGTCGTAGCCGATGGTGGGCGCGAGCGCCGTCACGAGCATGAGGGAGCGGCCCATCAGGTCCTGCAGGCGCTCGCGGTTCGGCTCGATGCCGACGACGCAATTGTCCGTGAAGCTGATCGCACCGTCCGCGAGCAGGCGGATCGATTGCAGCACCGCGTTCACGATGACCGGCTTGAACACGTTGAGTTCGAAATGGCCCTGGGAGCCTGCGAAGGTCACCGTGGTCTGGTTGCCGGCGACCTGGCAGCAGAGCATCGTCATGGCTTCGGCCTGGGTGGGGTTCACCTTGCCGGGCATGATCGACGAGCCGGGCTCGTTCTCGGGCAGCGAGATCTCGCCGATGCCCGAGCGCGGGCCAGAGCCCATGAGGCGGATATCGTTGGCGATCTTGAACAGGCCGGCGGAGAGAGCCGCCAGCGCGCCGTGCGTGTAGACGAGCGCGTCGTTGGAGGCCAGAGCCTCGAACTTGTTCGGGGCCGAGGTGAAGGGAAGGGCTGTCAGCTCTGTCACCTTCGCGGCGAAGCGGTCGGCGAATTCCGGATGGGCGTTGAGGCCCGTGCCGACGGCGGTGCCGCCCTGAGCGAGCGCATAGATGCCGGGCAGCGTCTGCTCGATGCGGGCGATGCCGAGCTTCACCTGCGCCGCATAGCCGGAGAACTCCTGGCCCAGCGTCACGGGCGTCGCGTCCTGCAGGTGCGTGCGGCCGATCTTCACGATGTCCCTGAACTCTTCCTGCTTGGCTTCAAGCGCCTTCAGCAGGTGCTTGAGGGCGGGAACCAGGCGGGCGTTGATCTCACGCGCCACGGCGATGTGCATGGCGGTCGGGAACACGTCGTTGGACGACTGGCCCATGTTCACGTGGTCGTTCGGGTGAACCGGCTTCTTGCTGCCGCGCTCGCCGCCGAGGCGCTCGATGGCGAGGTTCGAGAGCACCTCGTTGATGTTCATGTTCGACTGGGTGCCCGAGCCGGTCTGGTAGACCACCAGCGGGAACTCGTCGTTGTGCTTGCCCTGCACCACATCGGCGGCGGCGGCGGAAATGGCCTCGGCCAGCTTCGAATCCAGCTTGCCGAGGTCCTTGTTCACGAGGGCTGCGGCCTGCTTCACGATGGCGAGCGCGTGGACGAGGGGGAGCGGCATCTTGTCCGTGCCGATCCGGAAGTTCTGGAGCGAACGCTGCGTCTGGGCGCCCCAGAGCTTGTCGGCGGGAACTTCGATGGGGCCGAAGGTATCTGTTTCGGTACGGGTCGAGGACATGCTCACCTCTTTCAATGGAGTTGCGTGTTCTTATCTCAAACTCAGGCTCCCGCAACAGCGAAGGCCGCATAAGAGCGTTGTAAATTCGGATGACCGACACCCTCGATAACCCGCTTTTCCGCCCTCCGGCCCCGAAGCCTCTTCAGGAGCCGCTGGGGCTCCTCGCGTTCCTGCTGGCGGTTCGCCGGAACCCGCTGACCACCTGGACCGAGCGGCATTTCAGCGAGCGGATCATCTCGGGCAGCGGAGCTTTGGGGCGGATCACTGTGGTGAACGACCCGGAGGTCATCCGCCACATCCTGGTCGACAATGCCGCCAATTACCGGAAGGACGACCTGCAGCTCAGGGTTCTGGCGCCCGGACTGGGGCGGGGCCTGCTGACGGCGGAAGGCGAGGAGTGGAAGCTCCAGCGCCGCACCATTGCGCCCCTGTTCCCGCCACGGGTGGTGGCAGGCTTCTTCCCGGCCATGGTCGAATCGGCCGAGCGCCTCGTGCGCCGCTGGCAAAGACGGCCGGAGGGCAGGGAGGTCGATATCTCCCTCGAGATGACCCGCGTTACCCTCGATGTGCTGGAGCGGACGATCTTCTCGAAAGGCGTGGCCCGCGACCCTGATGCGCTTGGGCGGGCCATCACGCGCTATTTCGAAGGCTTGGGGAAGATCGATCCGGTCGACATCTTCGGCCTGCCGGACTGGGTTCCCAGGATCGGACGGCTCCGGGCGCGGCCCGCGATCCGGTTTTTCGAGGAGCTGGTGAACGAGCTGGTTCGGGACCGAAAGGCGATGCTCGAACGGGGCGAGCCCGCGCCGCGCGATCTCCTGACCCTGCTTCTGGAGGCCGCCGACCCAGAAACCGGCAAGGGCCTCAGTGACACGGAAGTGGGCGCCAACATCATCACCTTCATCGGTGCGGGCCACGAAACCACGGCCAATGCCCTGTCCTGGTCGATCTACCTGCTCTCTCAGGATGAGCGGGCGAGGGCGCGGATCGAGCGGGAGGTCGATGAGGTTTTGGGAGAGGGATCCGTCGAGCCGCATCATCTCGACCGGCTCGTCTATACGCGCGCCGTGCTCGACGAGGCGATGAGGCTTTATCCGCCGGCGCCGTTCTTGAGCCGCGCGGCCATCGCCGATGACCGGATTGGGGATCTCGCCATCGAGGCTGGCACGGTGGTGACCATCGCGCCTTACGTGCTCCATCGCCACCGCACCCTCTGGGATGAGCCTGATGCTTTCAGGCCTGAGCGCTTCCTGCCGGGGGAGAAGGAGAAGATCGACAGGTTCGCCTATCTGCCCTTCGGCGCCGGTCCCCGTGTCTGCATCGGAGCGACCTTTGCCCTGCAGGAGGCCGTGATCGTGCTCGCCACCATCGTGCGGGCCGTGCGGCTGGACCTGAGGGAGGGGCACAGTGTCACCCCGCTCCATCGTATCACGCTGAGACCTCGCGAGGGCCTGCCGATGCGGTTGAGTCATCGCAGATGACAGGCTCTCAGATCGAGAGCTGAGACGTTGAGAGGGTGGCTTCTCAGGGAGCTGTAGGCTGTCAAAGAACATGTGGGAATGACCTCGCGAGCTGATGGCTCCGAGGTTTTGGGGTCGAGGGAGGCGCGAGGAGGCGTCTGGCTCGGCTGTGTGAGTGTGTGAAGAACCCGACGGCTCCTCGCGCACGGTTCTTTTAGGCGTACACCGTGTCTTTCAACGATGGGCCTCCCGCCGACAGGTTTGCGAAGCCTGACACAGGACCGCTCCCGGCTCCGACAATCACGACGCCTCGCGAGCGCGCCCCTCATTGAGCCGGGACCCACAACCTATAGCCAAGGTTAGGACCAAAGTCAAGAACAAAAGCGGAACACGCGCATCCGGCCAAGGCGTCCTTCCTGTCCGCCTGTCGTCATCCCGGACGGCGAAGCCGAGCCGGGATCGTACGCAGGCAGGATCAGGCGCCACTCTCGTCCTGCGATCCCGGGTTCCGCTGCGCGGCCCCGGGATGACGTGATGGACCCGCAGCGCCTCACAGGCGTGGATCACCGGCACAAGACCGGGAGGACGCTCACAGCGTGTCAGTCTCTGGAGAACGGGTAAGGACGAGCCGTCAGTTCTTCTTGCGGAAGGCGTCGAGGCTCACGACCTCGGCGGTGCCGGAGGCGTTGGCGTCCGCTGCTTCCGGCTTGGGGGTGGGAACCGCTTCGCTCGGAGCTTCCTCGGCCTTGGCGGCCGGAGCCTTTTCGGGAGCGGACTTCTTCTCGGCGGGCGCGGCCTTGCGGGGCTGCTTCAGCTCCACGGGGTCCGAGCCGCGGATCGGCTGAGGCGCGGGCGGGGCTTCGGCGATGTCTTCATCCTCCTCGTCATCCTGGCCATCGAACTTGAGGCCGAACTGGACGGAGGGGTCGAAGAAGCCGGTGAGCGCATCGAAGGGAATGAGCAGTCGCTCGGGAACGCCGGAGAAGGAAAGGCCCACCTCGAAGGTGTGCTCCGTGACGTTCATGTCCCAGAACTGATGCTGAAGGACGATGGTCATCTCCTGAGGATATTTTTCGCGCAGGCGGTTCGAGAGGCGAACGCCGGGAAAATCCGTCTGGAAGGAGATGTAGAAATGGTGCTCGCCCGGCAGCCCGTCCTTGGAATCGATCAGCACCTTGCGCACGACGCCTTTCAGGGCGTCCTGCACCAGAAGATCGTAGCGGATCAGGTCTTTGCCGGCCATTAGGCGATCCCTATTCAGAAATAGAAGTGGAGGCTTCTGTTGCCAGGTGCCTCCGAACCCCGCCTAACGGTGCTACCCGCTAGGGCTTTGAGTCGGTGTTAGGGACCGCTTACGCAGCCACTGCAACCGGAGCATAGTTGTCGTTGGCAACTATAAAAAGGCCCGATATCGGCGGAACCATGCCGAGCGAAAGTCTACCCTTTACGCCCTCGTCGATCCTATTTCGCCCCCGCCGAAACCCAAGGCTCGCTTGGGCTTTGGTGGAGGCGCCGGGTACCGCCCCCGGGTCCGATGGGTTTATTCCGATAGCCGTTTATCGCCATAGCCGGCCTTGCGACCGGCACCCCCAATATAGGAGGCAGAATCCGAATTTGAAAGAGCGGGGATAACCTCAGGTGGGGTTAATTCAGACTCGGAGCGCGGGAAGTGGTGTCCTATATTCAGGCTAGGAGCACCCCATGCAAGCCTATCACGATCTTCTTCGCCGCATCATGGATGAGGGCGTCCGCAAGGATGACCGGACCGGGACTGGGACCATTTCCGTCTTCGGTCATCAGATGCGTTTCGACCTGAGCGAGGGCTTCCCGCTCGTCACCACGAAGAAGCTGCATCTGCGCTCGATCATCCACGAACTGCTCTGGTTCCTGAAGGGCGACACCAATATCCGCTACCTGAAGGAGAACGGCGTCTCGATCTGGGACGAATGGGCTGACGAGAACGGCGATCTCGGTCCCGTCTACGGCAAGCAATGGCGTTCCTGGGCGAAGCCCGACGGCGGCACTGTCGACCAGATCAAATGGGTGCTCGACGAGATCAAGCGCAATCCCGATTCCCGCCGCCTGATCGTCTCCGCATGGAATCCCGCGGAACTCGACAAGATGGCGCTCGCGCCCTGCCACTGCCTGTTCCAGTTCTACGTGGCGGAAGGACGACTCTCCTGCCAGCTCTATCAGCGCTCGGCGGATGTGTTTCTCGGCGTACCGTTCAACATCGCATCCTATGCGCTTCTCACGCACATGATGGCGCAGGCGACCGGATTGCAGCCGGGCGATTTCGTGCATTCCTTCGGCGATGCGCATCTCTACCTCAACCATCTCGAGCAGGCGCGCCTGCAGCTCTCCCGCGAGCCGCGCGAGCTGCCGAAGCTGCGCTTGAATCCTGCGGTGCGCTCGCTGTTCGATTTCACGTTCGACGACATCGCCATCGAGGATTACGATCCGCATCCCGCCATCAAGGCGCCTGTCGCGGTCTGACGGACATGAACAGGCGCGAGGTCATCGAGAGCGCCGTCCGGGTTCTGGCTCCGCGAATCCCGAAGCATGAATTCGAATCCGTGACGGATCATGCGCTCGGAAGCCGTGGCCTGCACACGGCCTCGCCCGAGAATGCGGCGTGGCTATCGATCACTTCTTACATCCGCCATCGCCTGACCGATTACGACAATCTGCTCGACGAAGGCTACGACGTGGAAAGCGCGCGCTTCTTCGTCCTTGACGACATGAACGACATTCTCAAGGAATGGGGCTCGCCCCGCCGCGTCCAGGCCGAGGGCGAGGCGGAATAGAAGTGCAGCATCCCGGTTCTACAGCCTCCCATATCAGTGCCGCGCCGATGGATGAACGGACCACGCGGCGCGCCATCGGAGAGGCACCCATCAAATTGGCGGAGACATGATGACGAGACCTCTCATTCTCGTGGTTGCGGTTGCCGA
This sequence comes from Microvirga sp. ACRRW, assembly GCF_022346925.1. Lineage (GTDB taxonomy): Bacteria > Pseudomonadota > Alphaproteobacteria > Rhizobiales > Beijerinckiaceae > Microvirga. The sequence goes on along the minus strand of NZ_JAKRNJ010000001.1, from coordinate 398,514 downwards.
GAACGGCGTGATCGGGCGCGACAATCAGCTTCTCTGGCGGCTCAGGACCGACCTCAAGCGCTTTCGCGAGCTCACCATGGCAAAGCCCATGATCATGGGTCGCAAGACCTTCGAGTCCATCGGCAAGCCTCTGCCGGGCCGTGAAACCATCGTGCTTACGCACGATGCCGGCTTCTCGGCTCCCGGCACTCATGTGGTCCATAGCTGGGACCAGGCCGTGGCCAAGGGGGAAGAGCTTGCGCAGGCAATGGGGGCCGACGCGGTTGCCGTTGTCGGAGGCGCGGAGATCTACAGAATCGCCCTGCCGCATGTGCAGACAATATACCTCACGGAAGTCGCTGCCGCTCCGGAAGGGGATGCTTTCTTCCCGCCCGTCGACCGGACACGGTTTCGTGAAACGGCGCGGATTGCCCATCCCAAGGGCCCGGATGACGAGCACCCGTTTACCTTTATCGATCTTGTGAGGCGCCCCTGACCGGTGCCAAGGTTGACTATCGGCTTACGAATCCCCAATTCGCAGGCTTGACAGGCGGAAAAGGGAAAACCAACAACCGTCTCCAAATTCCCATCGGCTTCCAGCCGGACATAACCAGAGTGAGGAAAGGCGTCCTATGCCTTGGAGTAACCAAAGCGGCGGCGGCGGCCCCTGGGGGCAGCGCGGCGGATCAGGTGGGGGCAAGAGCCCGTGGGGCGGCTCCGGCGGCCCGCAGGGCAACGGCAATCCGCCCGACCTGGAGGATATTCTGCGCCGTGGCCAGGATCGCCTGAAGGATTTCATCCCCGGCGGCTCCATGGGCAGCAAGGGCCTCATCATTCTCATTCTCGGCGTCATCGCGATCTGGTTGCTCACCGGCTTCTACACGGTTCGTCCCAACGAGGTCGGCATCAACTTGATCTTCGGGAAGTACAGCAGCACCAGCGGCGAGGGCCTGCGCTACAACTATCCCTATCCGATCGGCCGGGTGCTCAAGCCCAACGTGACCGCGCAGCAGCGCGTCGAAGTGGGCTATCGCTCCACGGCGACGGGGCAGGGCCGTCCTCGCGACGTGATCGAGGAAAGCCTCATGCTCACGGCTGACGAGAACATCGTCGACATCGATTTCGATGCAGTGTGGCAGATCAACCCCGCGCGTCCGCAGGATTACGTGTTCAACCTGCAGAACCCCGACGGCACCATCAAGTCCGTGGCTGAGAGCGCCATGCGCGAGGTGATCGGCCGCCGCAACATCCAGGCCATTCTCACCACCGAGCAGGCAAGCATCGCCGGCGAAGTGCGCCAGATCATGCAGGAAGCGCTCGATGTCTATGGCGCGGGCGTGCTCATCAACGTGGTGCAATTGCAGGCAGCCCGTCCGCCGTCCGAAGTTCAGCAGGCCTTCTTCGACGTGAACGCCGCGCAGCAGGATGCCGTGCGCGTGCAGAACGAGGCTTCGGCCTATGCCAGCCGCATCGTACCCGAGGCGCGAGGCGAGGCTTCGCGCACCGTTCAGCAGGCGGAAGGCTATCGCGAGCAGTCGGTGGCCGACGCCACCGGTCAGGCCGCCCGCTTCAGCCAGGTTTACGAGGAATACCGCAAGGCTCCGGATGTCAGCCGCGAGCGCATCTTCCTCGAGACCATGGAGCGTGTGTTCGGCAGCGTGGACAAGATCATCGTGGATCAGAACGGACAGGGCGTCGTGCCTTTCCTGCCGCTCAACCAGATGCCGCAATCCCAGAACAACACCAACAATCAGGGGACCACGCGATGAATAACTCCGTCCTTCGCACGGGCCTTCTGATCCTCCTGGTTCTGGTGGCCATCGTTCTATACAGCGCGACCTTCATCGTTCAGCAGACCCAATATGCGCTCGTTCTGCGCTTCGGCGCGGTGCAATCCGCGATCTCCGAGCCGGGGCTGAAGTTCAAGATGCCGCTGATCGACAACGTGACCTATTTCGAGAAGCGCGTTCTCGATCTCGATCTGCCGGTGCAGACGCTTCTGTCCGCCGACCGGCAGAACCTGGAGGTCGATGCCTTCACGCGTTATCGCATCATCGATCCTCTGCGCTTCTATCAGGCGGTCGGCACCATCTCGCTCGCCAACCAGCGACTGCAGAGCTTCACCAACTCGGCCATGCGCAATATCCTGGCCAGCGCCTCGCGCGATGCGATCGTTCGCACCGAGCGTCCGCAATTGATGGACCGCATCCAGGCGGATGTGAACCGCCAGGCTGCAAGCCTCGGCATCGAGATGATCGACGTGCGTCTCACCCGCGTCGATCTGCCCAACGCCAACAGCCAGGCGGTCTATCAGCGCATGCGCACGGAGCGTGAGCGCGAGGCGGCGGATCTTCGCGCAAACGGCAACCAGCAGGCGCAGACCATCCGCGCCCGCGCCGAACGTGAGGCGACGATCATTCGCGCCGAAGCGAACCAGAAGGCGGAAGAGCTGCGCGGTCAGGGCGATGCCGACCGCAACCGCATCCTCGCCGAGGCCTTCGGCCGGGATCCTGAGTTCTTCGCGTTCTACCGCTCCATGCAGGCCTATGAAGCTGGCCTGAAGGGAAGCGGCACCCGCCTCGTTCTGAGCCCCGACTCGGAGTTCTTCCGCTACTTCAACGGGTCCACTTCCCGGCCCAATGGAGGAGCCTCCACAACAACCCCGGCTCCCCGGCCGGCTCCTGCACAGTAAGATCTGATGTTGGACTTGATTGCAGCCCTCGGCCTCGCTCTAGCGGTCGAGGGCATCTTGTTTGCGGCTTTCCCTGACGGAATGCGCCGCGCCATGTACGAGGCCGCGCACAGTCCGAGCGACCAGATGCGCCTCGTCGGCATCATCTCGGCCTTCGTGGGCCTCGGCATCATCTGGCTGGTGCGCTGGTTTGGCTGAAAAAGAATGAGCATCGGATCAGTCCCAAAAGTGGGAGCCACTTTTGGGTCCGAGGCTCGGCCACGGCCCAGCTTCCGCCGCATTCGCCGCTTGAATGGCGCGCAAGAACGACAATCTATATCTCATTCTCCAAGAGAGGGTTCTCGATGACTCAAGCCACGAATGCGCTGGCGCTCTCCGTAACGCCGCTGCCCCAGCGCCCCATGCGCCGGCTGGCAGCTTCCTTCTTCGCGGTCGTGACGTTTGTCGCAGCCGCCATGCCGCTTCCCGCCCTGGCCCGCGCGGCCCCGGAATCCTTCGCCGATCTGGCGGATTCCGTGACCGGCGCCGTGGTCAACATCTCGGCCTCGACCACGGTCGAAGCCCGCAACCGCACCCTGCCTCAGCTTCCGCCCGGCACCCCGTTCGAGGATCTCTTCGAGGAGTTCTTCAACCGTCGCGGCCAAGGCGGCGGCGGCGGTGGCGAGAACGCACCCTCGCGTCCCCGCAGCTCCAACTCGCTGGGCTCCGGCTTCGTGATCGATCCGTCGGGCATCGTGGTCACCAACAATCACGTGATCGGCGAGGCCAACGACATCAGCGTGATCTTCTCCGACGGCACGCGCCTGAAGGCCGAGATCGTGGGCAAGGATTCCAAGGTCGATCTCGCGGTCCTGCGCGTGAAGTCCGACAAGCCCCTCAAGGCCGTGAAGTTCGGTGACTCGGACGCCCTCCGTCCTGGCGATTGGGTCATGGCCATCGGCAACCCGTTCGGCCTCGGCGGCTCGGTGACGGCGGGCATCGTGTCGGCCCGTGGCCGCAACATCGAGTCCGGTCCTTACGACAACTACATCCAGACGGATGCGGCTATCAACAAGGGTAATTCCGGTGGTCCGCTGTTCAACATGAACGGCGAGGTCATCGGCATCAACACGGCCATTCTTTCGCCCACGGGCGGCTCGGTGGGCATCGGCTTCGCCGTTCCTGCTTCCACGGCCGTGCCGATCATCGAGCAGCTTCGCGAGTTCGGCGAAACCCGCCGCGGCTGGCTCGGCGTGCGCATCCAGAACGTGGATGACGCCACCGCCGAGGCGCTCAGCCTCGGCACCGCGCGCGGCGCCCTGATTGCAGGCATTGACGACAAGGGCCCCGCCAAGCCGTCGGGTCTCGAAGTCGGCGACGTGATCGTCAAGTTCGACGGCAAGGACGTGAAGGATTCCCGCGATCTGCCGCGCATCGTCGCCTCGACCCCGGTGGGCAAGGAAGTCGATGTATCCATCGTCCGCAAGGGCCAGGAGATGAACAAGAAGGTGACCCTGGGCCGCCTCGAGGACGGCGAAAAGCAGGCCAACCTGCAGCAGCCGCCCGCGGACGCTCCCACGGTCACGCGTCAGGCGCTTGGGCTCAGCATGTCCGGCATGACGGACGATCTGCGCCGCCGCTACAGCCTGAAGGACGACCTGAAGGGCGTGGTCATCACCCGCGTCGATCCCAACTCCAATGCCTCGGACAAGCGCATCCAGGCCGGTGAGGTGATCGTCGAGGTCAATCAGGAGCCGGTGACCAATCCGGCCGATGTGACCAAGAAGATCGACGATCTGAAGACCCAGGGGCGCAAGTCCGCGCTGCTTCTGGTCTCCAATGCTCAGGGCGAGGTCCGTTTCGTGGCCCTGTCCATCGAGTAAGTGCCTCTGAAGGTTATGAAAAGGCGGCTTCGGCCGCCTTTTTTATTGACGTTTCGTTCTAAATAAAGAACGTTTCGGTTGACATAGCGTCCTTCATCGCGGCATCTGGGGCCTTGCCTCCATGCCACGGGCTCTGAAGCACGGCTCGTGAATTCGATGATGAATTCCAATGACCCAGAATGTTTTTCCCGTCCCGGCCAGCCTCATAGCCTCAGCGCATGTGAACGCTGATATCTACGAAGCGCTCTACCGGCAATCCATCGACGATCCTGACAGTTTCTGGCGCGGGCAGGCGCAGATTCTCGACTGGGCGAAGCCTTTCACGGTCGTGAAGAACACGCGCTACTCGCCCGGCGATGTCGGCATCGAATGGTTCGCCGATGGCCGATTGAACGCGTCCTATAACTGCCTGGACCGTCACGCCGCCGCGCGCGGGAATGAGGCCGCGATCCTGTGGGAAGGCGATACGCCTGGCGAGGCGAAGCGGATAACGTGGGGTGAGCTGCACAAGGAAGTGTCGCGCCTCGCGAATGTGCTGAAAAAGCTCGGCGTGAAGAAGGGCGATTTCGTCAGCATCTATCTGCCCGTCATTCATCAGTCGATTGCGGCGATGCTGGCCTGCGCGCGCATCGGCGCCGTGCACTCCGTGGTGTTCAGCGGCTTCTCGTCGGAGGCGCTTGCCGGCCGCATCGAGGATTGCCGCTCGCGGGTTCTGATCACTGCCGATGAAGGTAAGCGCAGCGGCAAATATGTTCCGCTGAAGAAGAATGCGGATGCAGCGCTCGAAAATTTACCCTTCGTCGAGCATGTGCTTGTGGTTCGCCGCACGGGACGCGACGTTCCGATGACGGCGGGACGCGACCGCTGGTACGATGAGGCGCTCGCTGAAGTAGCGGATGTCTGCGAGCCGGTGGATGTGAGCGCGGAAGATCCTCTCTTCGTGCTCTACACGTCGGGCTCCACGGGCAAGCCGAAGGGCATGCTGCACACGACGGGCGGCTATCTCGCCCATGCGGCTGCAAGCTTCAAGGCAATGTTCGATTATCACCCCGGCGACATTCATTTCTGCACGGCGGATGTGGGCTGGGTGACGGCACATACCTACCTGATCTACGGGCCACTCGCGAACGGCGCGACCATCGTTCTGTTCGAAGGCGTGCCCACATGGCCCGACGCATCGCGCTGGTGGCAGGTTATCGAGAAGTACAAGGTCAGCATCTTCTACACCGCGCCCACGGCCATCCGCTCGCTGATGCGCGAAGGCGAGGGGCCGGTGCGCAAACACGATCTCTCGTCGCTCAAGGTGCTGGGCTCCGTGGGCGAGCCGATCAATCCGGAAGCCTGGCTCTGGTATCACGCGGTCATCGGCGGCGGGCGATGCCCCATCGTCGATACCTATTGGCAGACCGAAACCGGCGCTGTGCTCTTGTGTCCGCTGCCCGGTGCGATGGCGCTAAAGCCGGGCTCGGCGGCAAGGCCGTTCTTCGGCGTGCGGCCTGCCCTGCTCGGCAGTGATGGCACGCCTGTCGAAGGCGAGGGAAGCGGCAGCCTGTGCTTTGCGGATTCATGGCCGGGGCAGGCGCGCACGATCCTCGGTGATCGCGAGCGATTCCTGAAAACCTATTTCAGCGCCTATCCCGGCTATTATTTCACGGGCGACGGCGCACGCCGCGATGCGGATGGCTATTACTGGATCACGGGCCGCCTGGACGATGTGATCAACGTGTCCGGTCATCGTCTCGGCACGGTGGAGGTGGAGGCGGCCCTCGCCTCGCATCCGTCCGTGGCTGAGGCTGCCGTCGTAGGCTTCCCGCATGAGATCAAAGGGCAGGGCATCTTTGCGTTCGTGACCCTGAAAGAGGGTGTTGCGGAGAGTAACGACCTGCAACGCGATCTCGTTCAGATCGTGCGCACACGCATCGGCCCCATCGCCACGCCGGACCGCGTCGAGTGGGCGCCGCAATTGCCCAAGAACCGCTCGGGAAAGATTCTCCGTCGCATTCTCACGCGCATCGCCGCAGGCGATTTCGAGAACCATGGCGATACGTCGACAGTGGCCGATCCCACAGTGGTTGCGGACATCATCAGGCGGATCCAAAGCCCGCAGCCCTAATCGCTCATGAAAGGCCTAGCTCATCAGGATAGGTTGCATGCCGGATGGACTGCACGGATAGTGCCTCCGGCATGCGGGCGCTTCGCCGTCCGGTTTTTGTATTCCAGTCAGTTCAGTGAGATCTCAATGAGGCACAGCCGCTGACCGTGACGGCACAGGCGCGCGAATGAGTGCCCGGCGAACAATGGGGCGTCAGGAACAGAACCATGAGCACGATCACGACAAGCGACGGCACAGAGATCTTTTACAAGGATTGGGGCTCGGGTCAGCCCATCGTTTTCTCTCACGGATGGCCGTTGAGCGCGGATGCGTGGGATGCGCAGATGCTTTTCTTCGGAGAGCGCGGCTTTCGCGTGATCGCCCATGACCGGCGTGGGCACGGGCGCTCGACCCAGACCTGGTCCGGCAACGACATGAACACCTATGCGGACGATCTCGCCGCTTTGATCGATCATCTGAACCTGGAGAACGCCGTCATCGTTGGGCACTCGACAGGCGGAGGCGAAGTCACGCGCTATCTCGGTCGCCATGGAACGCGGCGTATCGCCAAGGTGGTGCTGTTAGGCGCCATTCCGCCGCTGATGCTGAAGACGGACATCAACCCGCAGGGCACGCCGCTTCAGGTTTTCGACGACATTCGCCTGAACACCGCTCTCAACCGCCCTCAATATTTCTACGATCTCAGCATTCCGTTTTACGGTTTCAATCGCGCGGGAGCGACAATCCACGAAGGTATCCGCCTGGCCTTCTGGTTGCAGGGCATGCAGGCCGGCATCAAATCGGCCTATGATTGCATCAAGCAATTTTCCGAGACCGATCTCACGGAAGACCTGAAACGGATCGACGTGCCGACGCTGATCCTGCATGGGGACGACGACCAGATCGTGCCTATCGCCGCATCGGCGATGCTTTCATCCAAGATCGTGCCCAATGCGAAGCTGAAGGTCTATTCCGGCGGCGCGCACGGATTGGCGCAGCTTGAGGTCGAGCGTTTCAACAACGACCTTCTGAGCTTCATCCGCGACTGATGCGGTTTGCTGCGGCGTCACTTACGCCGCAGCGATTTCCTCTTCGCGGTACCCTTGCGCATAGAGAAGCGCCGTCAGGTCGGCGTGATCGATGCGTGCGTGTGCTGCTGCGGCGACCGCCGGTTTCGCACGGAAGGCGACGCCAAGGCCTGCTTCTCCGAGCATGGCGAGATCGTTCGCGCCGTCGCCCACGGCCATGGTGTCGTGGTGGGCGAGGTTGAAACGCTCACGTAGTTCGATCAGCGTCGCGAGCTTCGCCTCGCGTCCGAGGATCGGCTCCTCGACGAGGCCTGCAAGCTTCTCGCCGTCGAGAATGAGATGGTTCGAGCGATGCTCGTCGAAACCGATCTTCGCGCCGATGGGGCCGGTGAAGAGCGTGAAGCCGCCGGAGACGAGGCAGGCATAGCCGCCGTTCTTGCGGATGGTTTGAACCAGCGCGCTGCCGCCCGGTGTGAGGGTAATGCGCTTTTCGATGATCTCGTCGACCACATTCACCGGCAAGTTCTTCAAGAGCGCCACGCGCTCGCGCAAAGCCGGCTCGAAGGCGATTTCGCCCCGCATGGCGCGCTCGGTGATCTCCGACACCTCGGCTTTCAGTCCCACGTAATCGGCCAGCTCGTCGATGCATTCCTGGGCGATCATGGTGGAATCCATATCCGCCAGGAACAGGCGCTTGCGCCGGGTGGCGAGAGGCTGCACCACGATGTCGACAGGCTGGCCCTCCAGGGCCGACCGCAGAGTGATCTCGACTGCCTTGGCGTCAGCAGGGGAGGTCAGGACCAGGTCCGCTGCGATTCCCCTTGCCAGAATGGTGCGTTGCGTCTCATGTCCCAAAACATCCGCCGCCTTGGCCACGAGATCGTCCGTGACGACGGGCTGGGACGGGTTGGCGACCAGGGTCGCGACGAGGGAGTTTTGAGAGGACGCCATGGGGAGACCGGGCTGTGAGTGACGGAAAGGTCGGCGCGGTTCTCATTGCAGGACCGACCGCTTCAGGCAAGTCCGCTTTGGGCATCAAATTGGCGCAAGCCCTCGACGGCGTCGTGATCAATGCCGATTCCATGCAGGTCTATCGCGACCTGCGGGTCATCACCGCGCGCCCGACGCCCGACGAGGAGGGTGAGGCTCCCCACCGCCTCTATGGTCATGTGGATGCCGCCGTGAACTTCTCCGTGGGCCGCTACCTGACTGACGCGGTGCAAGAGCTGCGGGAGGTTCAAGGCCGCGGCCAGGTGCCGATCTTCGTGGGCGGAACTGGCCTCTATTTCAAGGCGCTCACGGAGGGCCTCTCGGACATGCCATCCGTGCCCGATGCTATCCGCGAGGAGGTGCGCCGGGAGAGCGAAGGGCTGGAAACGCCCGAGCTTCACCGTCTGCTGACTGAGCGCGATCCCGAAACGGCGCGGACCTTGCGCCCCTCCGACCGCCTGCGGGTGCAGCGCGCGCTCGAAATCTTCGCGGCCACCGGCCAGCCCCTCATCTCCTTCCACGGTGCCCGTCAGCCGGGGCCGTTGAACGACGTTCCCGTCATCAAGCTGTTTCTCGCGCCCGAGCGGGACGAGCTGCGCCGTCGCATCGACAGCCGCTTCCTCGCCATGATGGAGCAGGGCGCGCTGGAGGAGGTGAGGGCGCTGGGCGAGCGCAACCTCGACCCCATGCTGCCCGCCATGCGCGCTCACGGCGTTCCCGGACTGCTCAGCCATATGCGCGGCGAGATTTCGCTCGATGAGGCGATTGTCAAAGGCCAAGGCGATACGCGCCGCTATGCTAAGCGCCAGTTCACCTGGTTCCGCCACCAATTGCGGGATTGGGAATGGGTGTCGCCGGAGCAGGGATACGACGCGGCAATGGATCGCCTCAATGGCCCGTGAGATTGCCCACGGCCATCTGGAAGAAGGTGATGAAGATCTCGAACACGATCAGGAGCACGATGATCAGTTCGAGGCGTAGCGAACGTTCCGTGTCGATGATGTCGGTGAGCGCCTGGGCGGTATCGCCCAGCACTTCCAGCTTGTTGTGAAGGGCTGTGGCACGCTCCTTCAGCTCGTACTCGTCCTCCAGACGCGCATAGAGGCGCTCCAGGTCGGGCCGGTCCCAGAGCACGTCGGGCTTTTCCTCCACCGCGACGCCGCCGGACATGCGCTGGCGCACGAGCAGGGCATGACCCACCTGCTTCATGATCCTGCGCCTGTCGCGCGGGCGGCGGCCTTCTTGAGCGAGATGCTGGACGGAGGGCTCCACCAGCTCGAAGGCGGCGGTGGCCTCGCGCTCGTCACGGGCGAGCGTCGCGCTCTTGGAGAGAGCGTCTGCGATGACGATCAGCCGCTCGGTGGAGAGCTGCTTCACGTAGATCGGTCCGCCCGGAGGAATCTGGTCGTCCCTGTCGGGCGAGATCTCGATGATCGCGGTCTCTTCCTCGTGCCGCGCGAACTCACCCCTGATGCGCTGGCGCAGGCCACGGATGATCTCGTCCTCCTCGATGGGCGTCAGTCCCACCAGGACAGCCACGCCATAACGGAACAGGGCCACAAAGCCGTCCTGGCCGGCGCGGAAGGCGAGGGGGGTGGTGGACAGAACGTCGCTGCGTTCGAGCCCCGCCACGTCGAGGCGGTCGCCGAGGAGAAGGGCGCGGGCGGTCAGGCGCTGATTTTGCATCGGAACGCCGGTCGAGGAGATGGTATCGGTCATGGTCATACGACTAAAATAGGGTGCGCAGCTTAGAAGCTAAGCTGCAATCTGCCAACCGGCCCCCGCTTGACCGAATGAAACGGATCATATAGCGTCGGCGCAACTTTTGAACCGAGAGCTGCCCAAATGCGCAAGCTTATTCTCGTAGTACGAGCGCCATCGACGGAGCGGGATTGATCCCCGCAGGTCCGGCGATGGCGCACAGGCCCCCTCAGGGGCCTTTTTTATTGCCTAAAACACCAGAAACACCGCAGACAAACACCAAAGACCCGACGGAGCCAAGACCATGAGCGAGACGATGACCGGAGCCGAAATGGTGATCCGAGCCCTGCAGGACCAGGGAGTCGAGCATGTGTTCGGCTATCCAGGCGGCGCGGTGCTTCCCATCTACGATGCGCTCTTTCACCAGGAGCAGGTGCGCCACGTTCTCGTCCGCCATGAGCAGGGCGCGGTTCACGCTGCGGAAGGTTATGCCCGCGCTTCAGGCAAGCCGGGCGTGGTGCTGGTGACCTCGGGTCCCGGCGCAACGAATGCCATCACGGGCCTGGCCGATGCCATGATGGATTCGATCCCGCTGGTCTGCATCACGGGTCAGGTGCCCACGCACCTCATCGGCTCGGACGCGTTCCAGGAATGCGACACGGTCGGCATCACGCGCCACTGCACGAAGCACAACTACCTCGTCAAATCCATCGAGGATCTGCCGCGCGTTCTGCACGAGGCCTTCTATGTGGCCCAGAACGGTCGTCCCGGCCCTGTGGTGGTGGACCTGCCGAAGGACATTCAGTTCAAGGCCGGCCAATACGCCCGCCCCTTGAGCAACCAGCACAAGACCTATCGCCCGACCGTGAAGGGCGACATGGATCACATCCGCGCCGCCATCGAGCTGATGGCGAACGCCAAGCGTCCGGTGTTCTACACGGGCGGCGGTGTAATCAATTCCGGCACGCATGCTTCCGCGCTGCTGCGCGAGCTGGTGGAGCTCACGGGCTTCCCGATCACCTCGACGCTGATGGGTCTCGGCGCTTATCCGGCCTCGGGCAAGCATTGGCTCGGCATGCTCGGCATGCACGGCACCTACGAGGCCAATCTCGCGATGCATGAATGCGACGTGATGATCAACATCGGCGCGCGCTTCGACGACCGTATCACGGGCCGCCTCGATGCCTTCTCGCCGTTCTCCAAGCGCATCCACGTGGACATCGATCCGTCCTCCATCAACAAGACGGTGAAGGTGGACATCCCGATTGTCGGCGATTGCGCGCATGTGCTCGAAGACATGGTGCGCCTGTGGCGCCAGGGCGCGAAGCAGGCCGACAAGGTGGAGCTTCAGGAGTGGTGGAACAAGATCGAGGGCTGGCGCGCGCGCAACTGCCTCGCCTACAAGAACTCGAAGGAAACCATCAAGCCGCAATACGCGATCCAGCGTCTCTATGAACTCACGAAGGACCGCTCGCCCTACATCACGACCGAGGTCGGCCAGCACCAGATGTGGGCGGCGCAGTACTTCAGGTTCGAAGACCCGAACCACTGGATGACCTCCGGCGGTCACGGCACGATGGGCTACGGCCTGCCGGCGGCGGTGGGCGCGCAGCTCGCGCATCCCGATGCGCTCGTCATCGACATCGCGGGCGAAGCCTCGATCCAGATGATGCTGCAGGAGATGTCGACCGCGCTGCAGTACAACCTGCCGGTCAAGGTGTTCATCCTGAACAACGAGTACATGGGCATGGTGCGCCAGTGGCAGGAATTGCTGCACGGCGGTCGCTACTCGCAGAGCTATTCGGAATCGCTGCCTGATTTCGTGAAGCTCGCGGAAGCCTATGGCGGCGTCGGCATCCGCTGCGACAACCCGGCGGAACTCGATGCGAAGATCATGGAAATGATCAACGTGAAGCGCCCGGTGGTCTTCGACTGCATCGTCGACAAGATGGAAAACTGCTTCCCGATGATCCCGTCGGGCAAGGCGCATAACGAGATGCTGCTCAACGACTACCTCGGAGAGACCGGCGCCGATATCGGCTCCGTGATCGACGAGAAGGGCAAGATGCTGGTTTAATGCGGAAAGCGTGAAGCAATGCCAACCCTCGTCATCGCCAACAAATGCTACTCGTCCTGGTCGATGCGGCCCTGGCTGCTGATGAAGCAGCTGGGTGTTGCCTTCGACGAGATCACGATTCCGCTCGATCTGCCGGATACCAAGGAGAAGGTGCTGAAGCACTCTCCCGCCGGCAAGGTGCCGATCCTCATCGACGGCGACGTGACCGTGTGGGAAACCGTCGCGATCATGGAATATGTGGGTGACGCTCTCAGCGCGCCCGTATGGCCGGAAGATCGCAAGGCTCGCGCTATGGCGCGCTCCATTGCGGCCGAAATGCATGCGGGTTTCTCAGGCTTGCGCAATGACTGTCCGATGAATCTCGGCAAGAAATATGCGCAAAAGGATCGTGGCGAAGCTGTTGCACGTGACGTTGCGCGCTTTTCCGAGATCGTGCGTCAGGCGCGCGAACGCTTCGGCGCAGGCGGGCCGTTCCTCTTCGGTGCGTTCTCCGGCGCCGATGCCATGTATGCGCCGCTCGTCACGCGCCTCGACACATATTCCATCGCTCTCGATAAAGAAACGCGCGCCTATGTCGACGCAATCCTGTCGCTTCCCGCCTTCCAGGACTGGCGCTCCGCTGCGCTGAAGGAAGCCTGGATCGTCGATGCCGACGAGGTCGATGAAGAGCCGATCGAAAATTATCGCAACGCAGCCTGAAGCCCAGTAACGCCGGACAACGAACCATGCTCCAGATGAAAACACATTATCCCGATGCGCACCGCGTCGAGCCCGTCAACCGGCACACGCTCGCCATCGTCGTCGACAACGAGCCGGGCGTCCTCGCCCGCATCGCAGGCCTCTTCTCAGGCCGCGGCTACAACATCGAAAGCCTGACCGTTACCGAGACGGAGCACGAGGCGCATATCTCGCGCATCACCATCGTGACGACGGGCACGGACAGCATCATCCAGCAGATCAAGAGCCAGCTCGAACGCCTCGTGCCGGTGCATCGCGTGGTCGATCTCACGATGACCGGCGAAGCGGTGGAGCGCGAGTTGTGCCTCGTGAAGGTGGTGGGCAAGGGCGATCACCGCGTGGAGGCCATGCGCCTCGCATCCGCCTTCGGTGCGCGCACGCTGGACGCCACGCTCACGTCCTTCGTCTACGAGCTGACCGGCGCGACCGACGAGGTCGAGCGCTTCATCAAGCTCATGACGGCGGTGGGCCTCGTGGAAGTCTCCCGCACCGGTGTCGCTGCCATGGCGCGCGGTGCGGAAGGGATCATGTAAGAGTTTAGCCCCGGAAGTCGTTCTCTTTCAGAAACGCTTCCTCCTCCGGTGTCGTCGCTCTTCCGAGAAGGGCATTGCGGTGGGGGAAGCGGCCGAAGCGAGCGACGATCTCATGGTGGTGGCGTGCCCACTTGGCGGAATCCTCACCGAGGGTTTCGTTCAGGGTCACCGAGCGTTCCTGATGCCGCAAGGACTCGGAATGCATGAAGGGCAGGTAGAAGAAACGGCGGAACTCCGGTTCCACCTTGTGGTCGAAACCACGCTCGATGGCACGGTCAGCCACCATCAGGGCGACGGGATCGGTCTTGTAGGTCTCGCGCTGTCCCCGGAACATGTTTCGCGGGAACTGATCGAGAAGAAGAACAACGGCGAGCGCACCCTCGGGGGTGAGCTCCCACTCGTTGAGGTCGCCCCTCGCGGCAGCCTCATAGGTGGGCATGAAACGGTCCCGGCAGGCTTGGTCGAAGGCGTCGTCCTTCGAGAACCACTTCTCCGGTCCGGCATCGCGCCAGAAGGCAAGGACTTCATCGGGAGTGGCGAGGCGCTGCATGCGGCTTGTCCTTTTGAGGAAAGAATTGCTCATACCCAATCTAGAGCATGGGAGATCTATTTGAACTCTCGAAGCTCGGACCGTTTGTAGGCAGGGCAAAGCCGTCGTTTCAGGCGGTTGAGGCACTTTTCCTACAAACTTCGACTTGTCAGCGCAGTTTTGTTCGCTAAAAGCGGCGCTGGACAAAACAATAGTTGCGCGAAGGCTTGAGCCCAACCGCAATACAACGAAGACCGGGGCGGGGAGCCCCCTGAAACACAAGGACTAGAGCACCATGCGCGTGTATTACGATCGCGACGCCGATATCAATCTGATCAAGGGCAAGAAGGTCGCCATCGTCGGCTATGGCAGCCAGGGCCATGCCCATACGCTGAACCTGCGCGATTCCGGCGTGAAGGACATCGTCGTGGCTTTGCGCAAGGGCTCTCCCTCCGCAGCCAAGGCCGAGAAGGCCGGCATCAAGGTCATGGAAGTGGCCGAGGCCGCCAAATGGGCCGACGTCGTCATGATGCTCACCCCCGACGAGCTGCAGGCGGACATCTACCGCAACGACCTGCAGGACAACATGAAGCAGGGTGCTGCTCTCCTGTTCGCACACGGCCTCAACGTGCACTTCAACCTCATCGAGCCCCGCAAGGATCTCGACGTGCTCATGGTCGCCCCCAAGGGCCCCGGCCACACGGTGCGCTCCGAGTATCAGCGCGGCGGCGGCGTGCCGACGCTCATCGCAATCCACCAGGACGCCACGGGCAACGCCCATGACATCGCGCTGTCCTACGCTTCCGCCAATGGCGGCGGCCGCGCCGGCATCATCGAGACTTCCTTCAAGGAAGAGTGCGAGACCGATCTCTTCGGCGAGCAGGTCGTGCTCTGCGGCGGACTCGTCGAGCTGATCAAGGCCGGCTTCGAGACGCTGGTCGAGGGAGGTTATGCTCCCGAGATGGCCTATTTCGAGTGCTTGCACGAAGTGAAGCTGATCGTCGACCTGATCTACGAAGGCGGCATCGCCAACATGAACTACTCGATCTCGAACACCGCCGAGTACGGCGAGTACGTGACGGGTCCGCGCATCATCACGGCTGAGACGAAGGCCGAGATGAAGCGCGTTCTGGAGGACATCCAGACCGGCAAGTTCACCCGCGACTGGATGCTCGAGAACAAGGTCAACCAGACCTCGTTCAAGGCCGTGCGCGCGCGCAACGCCGCCCATCCCATCGAGGACGTCGGCGCCCGCCTGCGCGACATGATGCCGTGGATCAAGGAAAAGGCTCTGGTCGACAAGACCAAGAACTGATTTCGCATTCAGCGACAACGAAAAAGGGGCGGAAAATTCCGCCCCTTCTTTTTGTCTGTTCGGGATGGTCAGAGCGAATGCACGATCAGTGCCGACACGGCGATCAGCGCGCAGACGTGAAAGCCGAGGCTCGGGCGGCGGCGAAGCCAGAGATGGAAAAGGCCGGCGCAGACCGTGAGCACCACGAGCAGCAGCCACACACCCTGAGCGACACGGTTCAACCCCACGATGCCGATCAGAAGGTCTCCTGACGTCCAAGCCTCGATCAGCCAAAGGGCCGCGAGGACAAAGGCCGCGACTTTCCATTCGTAATGGCGCCAGGTTTTCGGCAGGCCGGCCATGCCGGGTTCTGCGGGAGAGAGGTCTTCCAGCGACTCGTCGTCGACGTGCCAAGCGTATGAAGGCTTATGGGTCTGTCCCATGGCAATGCTTCCGTAATGTTATACCTTGGCATTAACATTACGGAAGGCCTTTGCCACCTCCGGAAACGAAGGGGATTTTTATCCGAAGAGCAGAAAAAATGGCAGTTTTACTGCTGGTTGCTCTTCGTGTTCTGAGCCTTGTTGTTGTCCTGCTTGCCGGGATCGGTGCGATTCTTCACCGTGCCGCCCGAGCCGCGGGTATGGTCGCCAGGGTGCTTCTTGCTCTCGCCGGAGTTGTCGCCGCTCATCTTGCCTTTGCCCATGGGAAACCTCCTTTTGGGTACGGGAGACTAATGAACCCTCCGGAAGCCGGTTCCCTAGAAAAACTTACCAGAGCAGGGAATGCGCCAGCACGGTGCCGGGCGCGAGCAGGGCGAAGGACCAGACGGAAGCCGAGGCCATGTTGGCGGCCTGGAAGAGCACGCGGGGCATCAGGAAAATGCCGGCGACCAGGGGTAGGACCGCGCGGGTGGGGCCGAAGAAGCGGCCGAGAAAGACGGCCCAGGGGCCGAAGCGCAGGAAGAACCGCTCGCCCTTCTCGATCAGGTCGGGCCTGCGCGAAAGGGGCCAGATGCCATAGGCCCGTTTCTTGACCTTGCGGCCGATCTCGTAAGAGAGCCAGGCGCTCAGAAAGGCGCCCGTCGCGGCCCCGAGCCAGACCTGCCAGAACGAGACATCCGCCGCCGCCAGCGCAATCCCGACGGCCACGAGGATCGTGATCATCGGCAGGATGAGCGAGATGAAGGCAAAGGATTCCCCGAAGGTCATCAGGCCCACGAGCAAGGGCGCATAGGCCTGGTGGGCCCGGATGAATTCGATGACGGTATTGGTAATGGACTCGAGATTCACGCGCGGCGCCTCCTGAACGGGCCTCTTGTAGCGAATGAATGGCCCCTATGCCACGATCCGGCGCATCCGTGATGAAAGCTATCACATCACGTCATTTGAAGCCGGATGAGCAATGCGCTAACCGAAAGAGAGAGAAGGGGGCTATAGCCATGAATGTTCTCTCGATCCAATCCCACGTTGCCTACGGTCATGTGGGCAATGCATCCGCCGTCTTTCCGATGCAGCGTCTCGGCGTCGAGGTCTGGCCCATTCATACGGTGCAGTTCTCCAACCATACGGGCTACGGCTCCTGGAAGGGCCGGGTCTTCGACGGCCCCGCTATCGAAGAACTGGTCGAGGGGATCGCGGAGCGCGGCGTGCTCTACCGGTGCGACGGGGTGCTCTCCGGCTATATGGGCTCTGCCGATATCGGCAATGCGATCCTTTCCGCCGTGGCGCGGGTGCGGGCGCTGAATCCAAAGGCGCTCTATTGCTGCGATCCGGTGATCGGCGATGTGGGGCGCGGAATCTTCGTGCGCCCCGGCATTCCGGAATTCATGCGCGATCAGGCGCTGCCCGCCGCCGACATCATCACGCCGAACCAGTTCGAGCTGGACTATCTCTCGGGCTTGACGACCGAAACCTTGAGCGATGTGAAGAAGGCAGTCTCGACCGTGCAGCAGCTCGGCCCCAAGGCCGTGCTGGTGACATCGGTCGAAGCGAAGGAGACGCCTGCCGATTCCGTCGATCTGATTGCAGGCCAGGGCGGCCGATTCTGGCGCGTGCGCACGCCCAAGCTCTCGCTCAGCATCAACGGCGCGGGGGATGCGATCGCGGCCCTGTTCTTCGTCCATTATGCACGCTCGGGATCCGCGGCAACGGCTCTTGCGGAAGCTGCCGCCTCTGTCTACGGCTTGCTGAAGCGCACGGAGGAGGCAGGCTCCCGCGAGATCCTCACCATCGCCGCGCAGGACGAGTTCGTTTCGCCCACGTACCGTTTCACTCCGGAAGAGGTTTGATCCGCATGAACCGCCGCTTCATCACCCTCGACGTCTTCACGTCCGAGCGCTTTGCCGGAAATCCTCTCGCCGTCGTGCTGGATTCGGAAGGGCTCGACGATGCGGGCATGCAGACCATCGCGAAGGAATTCAACCTTTCCGAAACGGTCTTCGTGTTCCCGCCGGAAGATCCGCATCAGCGCGCCGACATCCGCATCTTCACGAGCAAACGGGAATTGCCTTTCGCAGGCCATCCGACCGTGGGAACGGCATTGCTGCTCGCGCTACTGGATCAAAAGGGCGAGCCAGGCGCCGTCGCTTTCGGCCTGAAGGAGAAGGTCGGCATCGTGCCTTGCGTGGCTGAGGTGAAGGATGGGGTGAGTGGCACAGCGCGCTTCCGCCTGCCGCGTCTGCCGTTCTCCTGGGGCGAGGGCAAGGAAAGCACCGATTGCGCCTGGGCGCTCGGTCTCGATCCGAAGGAAATCGGATTCGAACGCCATGTGCCGAGCCGCCATTCGGCAGGTGTTGCTTACGATCTCGTGCCCGTGGCATCCCTCGATGCATTGGAGCGCGCCTATCCGAAGGGCGAGGCCTTCGACAAGGCTTTCTCCGACAGCGATCATCCGGCAGCCTACGTCTATACGCGCATGCCGCAGGCGGAAGGTTTGCGCTTCCGCGCCCGCATGTTCGGGCTCGGCATGGGCATCATGGAGGATCCTGCAACCGGTTCCGCCGCCGCTGCTTTCGCAGGCGCTCTCATGCAATGCGAGCCGCTCGGTGATGGCGAGCACAACATCGTCATCGAGCAGGGCGTCGAGATGGGCCGTCCGAGTGAGATCCGCTTGCAGATGACGATCAAGAACGGCGCGCTCGTTTCCGCCGAGATCGGCGGCGGAGCCGTCATGGTCACGCGCGGAGAGATCATCGCGTGATGTCGGAGATTCTCATTAAGCGCGTGTCGCGCGTCGAAGCGAAATGCGTGCCTGCGGAATGGCCTTGGGCCGAGCGAAACCGCTCGCTCATCGAGGGGAACTGGGCACGCCGCATCGCGGACAAGCCTAAGATGTTCAATGGGCGGGTGCTGCTGCTCAGCAATCTGGAGTTCGAGCAGGATCTCTGCCGCAACACGTATTTCGAAACCGACTACGCGGATTTCCTCGCCTGGATCGACAGCGGCTATCCAGACAAAAGCATCGCCAACGGTTTCGCCATGGGAGCGTTGCGCGGATCGGACGGCGCTTTCATCTGCGGCGTCATGTCGGCGCATACGGCGAATGCGGGGCGCGTCTACTTTGCGGCAGGAACGCCCGATCTGGACGATCTCAGGCCTGACGGCACCGTCGATCTCGCTGCGAGCCTGACCCGCGAGCTGATCGAGGAAACCGGCCTCGAGGAAGGCCAGTTCCATGTCGACGACGAATGGATCATCGTCCAGCGCTGGCCGACGATTGCGCTGCTGCGCATGGTAACGCTGCCGATGACGGCGGAGGAGGGCGCAAGCTTGATCCGCGCCAACATCGCCAGGGAAGCAGAGCCTGAATTGCAGGACGTGCGGATCGTCCGCAGCGTGAGGGACATCGATCCGGAGACGATGCCTCTCTTCCTGCAATCCTTCTTCGAGACGGTCTTTACTCAGACATAACCGTGGCGGGCTTTCGTCGCCCGGATCATGCGCTGGGCTTCCGCATCACGCCCTGCGGCGCAGGCGGCCTCCGCCTGTCCCATCTCCCGGTCGACCTGGTTGTAGACCGACTGGCCCACATGGCCCATGGCGAGATCGTTGCTCATCACGGCCCGATAGCGGGCGATCTCGCCCTGGCAGCCGGAACCCTCGGGCATGCGGAAGCCGGAAGGAGTGGCGCTCGCGCTGGCGGAGGCCGTGTTGGAAGCCGTCGTCTGGTTGCAGGCGGCAAGCGGCAGGGCCACAAGGCCGGTCAGGCACAGGCCACGGATCACATTCTTCATCAAATCACCTCACGTTGGGCTGGGGGCTGGATAAAAGCCAAGCTTGCTCTGATTTAGTGCGTTTTCGCATCCGGCCAGAGCCTGAGGGTCAAGGAACTTTCCTATACGATCGTCGCGCCTGGGCTTTTCGTTTGTTTCAAGCGCTTGCCATTCGAAAGCTCCCCCGTTACAAACATGCCCGTTGTTCGCAGGCTTAAGCTGCGGCTTTTGGAGGAATGGGCAGCGATGGCAATCGGCTCCCACAGCGCTGACAAGAACGGCACCGCTTCCGCGGCCGGCCGCGCGCTTCTCCTTGGCCTCCTTCTCCTTAGCCGCCCCTGAGGGTCGTCTGGGCATTGTTGCCTGGGCTCTCAGGGGTCTTAAAAATCAAGAACAACCTCCGAGCGCCCGGCATTGAAAGACCAGGATAGCGCTCCTCCCGAGAAGGACTGACACGATGACCGCCTCTAAAGACCGCGTATTGATTTTCGACACCACCCTGCGCGACGGCGAGCAATGCCCCGGCGCGACCATGACGCTGGAAGAAAAGCTCGAAGTCGCGGCCCTGCTCGACACCATGGGCGTCGATGTGATCGAGGCGGGCTTCCCCATTGCCTCCAACGGCGATTTCGAAGCCGTGTCGCTGATCGCGCAGCAGGTGAAGAACGCCACCGTCGCCGGTCTCGCCCGCGCGATCTCGGCGGACATCGCCCGTGCAGGCGAGGCTGTGCGCCACGCCAAGAAGCCGCGCATTCACACGTTCGTCTCCACCTCGCCGATCCACCTGCAGCATCAGATGCGCAAGTCGGAAGAGGAAGTGCTGGAGATCATCACCACCACGGTGACGCAGGCGCGTAACCTGATCGAGGACATCGAGTGGTCGGCCATGGACGCCACGCGCACGCCCATCGATTATCTGTGCCGCTGCGTGGAAGCCGCGATCAAGGCAGGCGCCACCACCATCAACCTGCCCGACACGGTGGGCTATGCGACGCCCGATGAATACCGCGCTATGTTCCGCGCGGTGCGCGAGCGCGTGCCGAACGCGGACAAGGCGATCTTCTCCGCCCATTGCCACAACGATCTGGGCCTCGCGGTCGCGAACTCGCTTGCAGCGTTGGAAGGCGGCGCGCGCCAGATCGAATGCACGCTCAACGGCATCGGCGAGCGCGCGGGCAACGCGGCTTTGGAAGAAGTCGTGATGGCGATCAAGACGCGCGGCGATGTGCTGCCATACGAGACGGGTATCGAAGCCACCATGTTGACGCGCGCGTCAAAGCTTGCTTCCGCCGCGACGTCTTTCCCGGTGCAGTACAACAAGGCCATCGTGGGCCGGAACGCCTTCGCGCATGAAAGCGGCATCCACCAGGACGGCATGCTGAAGAACGCGCAGACCTACGAGATCATGACGCCGGAAAGCGTCGGCGTGTCGAAGACCTCGCTGGTCATGGGCAAGCATTCGGGCCGTGCGGCCTTCCGCAACAAGCTGGAAGAGCTGGGCTACAGCCTCTCCGACAACCAGTTCCAGGACGCGTTCGAACGCTTCAAGGATCTCGCAGACCGCAAGAAGCACGTCTACGACGAGGATATCGAGGCGCTGGTCGATCAGAACATCGCCACTGCCCATGACCGCATCAAGCTGGTCTCGCTCTCCATCGTCGCCGGCACGCGCGGCCCGCAGCGCGCCACCATGCGCCTGCAGGTCGACGGCAACACGGTGATCGAGGAGCAGGAGGGCAACGGCCCGGTGGACGCCACATTCAACGCCATCAAGGCGCTGGTGCCGCACGAGGCCGTGCTGGAACTCTACCAAGTGCATGCGGTGACGGAAGGAACCGACGCGCAGGCGGAAGTGTCGGTGCGCCTCTCCGCCGATGGCCGCAGCGTGACGTCGCGCGCAGCCGATCCCGACACGCTGGTTGCCTCCGCGCAGGCCTATCTCGGCGCGCTCAACAAGCTCATGAGCCGAGGCGCTCGCCTGCATGCGCAGCACGCGGCGGAATAAGCATCCGATCAGGGCCCGCTCAGCGGGCTCTTTTCATATGGAGGCTTATGTTTCGTTCATGATTGAGCCTGTCGACATGCCGCGCAGCAAAGAGGCCAAGGGATTGAGAGGCGGGCTTGCCCTCTTCACGATAACTTTCTTCCTGACCTGGACCTTGTGTGTCGTTCTCATTTGGAAGCTTGAATTGCTCCCCCAATGGGCGCGGCCTTGGTTTCGCACCTTCTTTTGGATTGCGGCTGCAGCAGCCTTCGCATTTTGGGTAAAGCTTCGGCACCCCTTGCGATGGCTTGGGGTGACGCCCGTTTCGACGAAAGCAATAGCCCTCTCGCTTCTAGCCTTCGTATCGGTTCTCGGCTGGAATTTTTTGCGAGTGAATATGGTCGATGTGCCTCTGGGCCGTATCTCCGCACTCTCGCTGGGAGGCTATGCGTGGAGCCTCGTTGGTGTGTTCGTTGAAGAACTCCTCTTTCGAGGTGTCGTTCAAACGCGGTTGAGCGAGCAGATGAAAGCTCGATATGCAATCCCATTGGCAGCCGCTCTGTTCCTGACAATCCATTTTCCCGGCTGGCTTATTCTCTCTCTCCCATTCAATGCTCCAACCATTGTCTCTGTTTTTCTCATCGGCCTTGTCTGCGGATGCCTCAGATACTTCAGTGGAAGCCTTTGGCCTGCTGTAACTGCTCATTGGGCCAATAATCTCGGCGCCCTTTTGTAGGTCCGCTTCAAGGATCCAACACCGGCACGGGACTCTGCGGCTTGATGGTCGAAAGCACGAAGCTCGAGCGCACGTCCGCGACGCCGGGCAGGGTGAGCAGGCGGTTCATGGTGAACTCGCCGAAGCTCTCGATATCCCGCGCCACCGCATGGACGATGATGTCCACTTCTCCGGCAAGGGCATGGCAGGCGATGACCTCCTCATAGCCTTTCAGCCGATCCACGAGGCGCGTGCGCCAGCCGGGCTCTGATTGCTCCAGCTTGATGAACACGAAGGCTTCCACCTCGAAGCCGAGGGCCTTGCGGTTCACCAGAGCCCTATAGCCCTCGATGATGCCATCCTCCTCCAGGGCCTTCAGGCGTCTCAGGCAGGGGGAGGCCGCGAGACCGACCTTCTCCGCCAATGCGGAGTTTGGAATGCGCCCATCCCCCTGAATGGCACGCAGGATTCGGCGGTCGGAGGGGGATAGGTGGCGTTTCATGGAAACCTCAGATTGCGGCCTTCAGGTCATTTTATGACTGCCTTTGTGCTTATCCAGGTCATATCCGTCGGAAAATGACCCGATCTGAGTGCTACCCTTGCGTCACAATAACTTTTCGAGGGAAACGCCATGAATATCGCCACCGGCAGCGACGACCCGCGTGAGTACATGCGTGATCAGGGTTTTGACAGCTACACCGAGACGGATCACGCAACGTGGAGCACCCTCGCCAAGCGCCAGCGGGAGATCCTCAAGGGCCGCATCGCCGACCAGTTCCTGGAAGGCCTCGACCGGCTCGGCATCGGCGAGGAGGGCATTCCCGACTTCCGGGTGATGAACCAACGCCTTAAGGCGGCCACGGGCTGGGAGGTTGTGGCGGTGCCCGGACTGATCCCCGATCTCGCCTTCTTCCGCATGCTGGCGAACCGCCAGTTCCCGGCAGGCTTTTGGATCCGCAAGCCCGAGCAGCTCGACTATATCGAGGAGCCGGACATCTTCCATGACGTGTTCGGCCATGTGCCGCTCATCATGCAGCCGATCTATGCGGATTATCTCGAATCCTACGGCAAGGCCGGGCTTGTCGCAGCCGAGCACGGGGCGCTGAAATATCTGGCGCGGCTCTACTGGTACACGGTGGAATTCGGCCTCGCCCAGACGCCGGACGGCATGCGCATCGTCGGAGCAGGCATCGCCTCCTCGCCGGGCGAGACGATTTTTGCCCTGGAGAGCCCGTCGCCCAACCGGGTCGCTTTCGACCTCGGCCGCGTCATGCGCACCCTCTACCGGATCGACGACTACCAGGAGACCTATTTCGTGCTCGACGGGGTCGAAGCCTGGCCGAGCCTCGATGTCGACAAGCTGATCCCGCTGTGGAAAGAGCTGGAGGGGCAGGGGGAGATCGAGCCCGGCCAAATCCAGCCCGAGGACCGGGTTTTGACACAAGGTGACGGGAGTTATCACCGGTCAAAATCGAAATCTGCCGCTTAAGGAGAAAAACTCTCCAAATGGGCTAGACAGGGGCCGTACGGTTTGTTACACGCACGGCCTCTTCAGCGGAGATCTTAGCCGCTGAATTCGCTTCGGCGATGGGTGATTAGCTCAGTTGGTAGAGCAGCTGACTCTTAATCAGCGGGTCGTAGGTTCGAGCCCTACATCACCCACCAAATTTACCGCTAAATCCGCCGACAACTTAGTCTGACCCAGAACGGCTTCACCGCATGGCGGTCCATGCCATTCTACATCCGGTTTGCAGACTTCGTCCGGTTTTCCTTCCTCTCATGTTTGAGCATCGCGGCCTCTGCCAGCTTTACACCGCGTCCCAAATAATGGGTCTGCAAAAATTTCCTCTGCGTCCTTCAAATGAGTAGCCGTGGGTGATGCAATCTCAGGCACGCTCGCGCCGGCCAGCGCCAAGCGCGTGACGGCAGAGCCGCGGATATCGTGGAAGGTCACATCGTCAATTCCAGCCTGTTCGCAGGCCTTGCTCCATAATGCGCGGAAGCCGTCTGAGGTCCACGGGTTACCCTCAGTGTTGGTAAGGAACGTGATGGCTTTCCGCTTCGCCGCGGTGAGATGATCGTGAAGGGTAGAGCCAACCGTGATGGGACGCTGTTCGGTGCAGTCCAAGCAGCTATTGCAGGTCTATCGAACCCACTACATAAGGCGGCTGCTGAAGAAGTCCTCGAACGTGGTGATATCTTTGATCGGAACGAAATACTTGTGCCGATGTCTATGCAGATCGTGGGAGTGGATGATCGTACGATGGACGAGCTCATTGAGCAGGCGTCCGGGCTAGCAGCTTAGATCTGAGGCATTGGGACAGGTTTCCTTAGGCATAGAATACTGATACACAAAAACTGTCGAGCCCAAGGATCACCCTGTTATGTCATCCTCTAACAAAGTCTTTTCCTCAGTAAACTCGCATGACGCCCTTAATGTCGTGAACGATGCCCAAAAGGCCGACTTCGATAAAATGGTGGCAATCTCCGGTGGTGCATTGGTTGAGCAGCGCCAAACAGCGTACTTGACCCGCTGGCAGGAAGCTTTGGTCTATATCCCACGTGGCGCTCGGCTGCTGGACATCGGCGGGGGCTGGCCCATCGAGCGCATTTGGCGAGCCGTCGTAGAGGAGCGTGAGGTTCGCTATCATCTGCTCGACATCGAGACAGCACTAGTTGAAGCTGCTCAGGAATGGCTGCCGCGATATGGTCTTCCAGCAAGCAACGCGGCCGTTGGCCCTAACACGCACTTCCCGTTCTCATCCGGTGGTTTCGACGTAGTGTTTTCCTCCCACTGCCTGGAACATTCGCCGGATCTCGCGCAGACCTTCAATGAGATCAGTCGGGTGCTTACCCCTGAAGGCCTGTTATTCTTTGCGGTACCCTTCGGGTTCGATGACTCTGACGAACATCTTTTGTATCTCGACATTGAAGACTGGCTGAACGCGACCGAGATGGCCGGCTTTGAGGTCATCAACTACCACGTCGGCCAAGTCTATCCCATGTCAGGCTGGGATCTTTGCGTCATAGCCCGACGAGCTCCAGCGTTGGCGAACGAAGAGGGGCTGCAGAATTTAGTAAAACGGCAAAGCAAAATGCAGAAGGTGCTCGCGCGTCCTGCTGACCCGATTTTTTCTTATGCGGGGCCCATCGTGCGCAAGTCCGATCACCATATCCTTCAAGGGCAGGGTACCAGCGTGACGGTAGTTGCAGACAAGCTTGAGGCGCTGTTGTTCCGACGCCATGCGTGGTCCGGAATTGTTCAAGTGACGGCTGGTAAGGATGCCTCATCCGGGAAGATCATCGATCTCTATTCGCGCATCCCTACTATCGGTGCAGTTGATGTGAGGGGGCTATCCGGCCCAGTAACTGTCACTGTGATCGGGCGAGATCGCGGGCACTCTGAGCAGGCTGTGCTGCACGGGGCACTGTTGGAAGCGCCATAAGGCACAGTTTATCTTCCCCATCTAAGCCGCTCTTCGGGGCGGCTTTTTCATATCCACATCACGACGACCCATGACCGCTCAGACATTCGGGCGGGCGCTTTCGTTCGTCCTCAAACACGAAGGCGGATACGTCGATGTCTATCTTCTGCCCGGATTGAAGGCATATGCAAAGACTGCCATCAATGAGACCAAGGGTGAGCGGTGGTTCTGCTCAGAAGCTGACGCAAGAGCCGCTGGTTGGCGTCTACCGCGATAGCTTTGGGCACATCACGAGTGGAGTGCGGGATGGCAGTGTCAACATCTTTGTCTCGTAGCCAAGGCAGTTGCAAGGCATTGGCTGCCTTGCACCTGCCTACGTTGATCGCGTATCACCAAAGGCTCAATTGTCGCCGGTTTTGAGCCTGCCACAAGCTTTTGCAGTACAGTGCATCCCCGGAACGAAAGCCCGCCATGCCTGGGCACCTGCAGCGCCAACATTACGATTGTGTTCCTTATATCGATAGCGTTCTTTCGGCAGACAGGAGATGTCCCAAGGAACGGCTGGCAAAACTTGTATCGGAGATCCTGTTCTGCGATGAAGTGTGATCTCCATTGGTGGCACGTTGTGAGAATCCGCCCCATCGGTACATTCCCAAAACGAAATCTTCATCTTGCCGTCGGCCCACAAAGTCACTTTTACGTCGGCGAGGTAAAAGGAGAAATCGTCTGCGGATTCCCAGAATCGGATCGTTCCAAGTTGAGCCACTTTTGGAAAGGAGTCCGCTGGCACAAAATCGCCCCATGCAGGGTCGCTTGCAGTATATCCAGCTAAAGGTGTGATGTCGTGACTATCAAGCGGGGGTTCTGGAAAATCGCCTGTTGGAACAGGCGCGACACCAGGGAAACCTTCGCCTTTAAATTGCATCGTCGTCATGATCTTTCCCCTCAGAGCTCGCCCCAAACTAGATGAGAAAGAACTTCCATAAGAGGGTCAATCCCGACATCCCGAAATTGCCAGCCTCTACAACCAGAAGATTTAAGGGTGCCTTTCAGGGATACTCCGTGCGCAAAACCTATTGAGACGATCACATGGGTACGCAACCAACACCAAAGCCTTCGGCCCGCGATTGACGAGGGGATGGCTTAGGCCGTCATTCTCCAAGAAAGCCCTAGCAGGGCTCCGATGATGGTTGCTGAGAAAATGATCGATCCATCTCACATCCGGTTTGCAGACTTCGTCCGCTTCTTCTTCCTTTATCTTTGAGCATCGCAGCCCTGCGAGCTTCGCATCACGCCTTCGCTTCGTGAGATTCAATGCAGATGAAGCGGACCGGAATTTGATCATGGCCCGCGCGGCCTCTTCGTAAGGCATGTCCGCCCAGCCGATGTCGACGCTATGTGGTGATCTCGGCAGCCGTCATGACGTACTTCACCATCTCCGGCTGAAGGCAGTCGAGTCTGCCCGCTGCGGTTTCGACCTGAGGGTACATAAAGAAACCCAAAGCCGGAGCATTCACGCCGGGAAGGATGAGATCGTGCGCGGTGTTGTAGGGAAGCCAGTTGCCTTCCCATGAGCCGAGCAGCATCTTGCGCGCGACAGCAACTTCGGGAGCATCGAGCGGTAAGCCTTCAGGACGCTCCTCGAGCATGACCTTGCGCACGTCGGCGGGATCCATCGCAACCCAGCCGTGGCCAGTGAGATAAACGTCCGCCCGGCAATGTTGCGACTTCGTGATGGTGCTGGAATTGGCGCCGAGGCTCTTGTAGCCGAGCTTCGAGGGCGCAACCCGCACACCATAGATGTCGCGGGCCGGTATTCCGCTGGCGCGCACGAGAGCGACGAACAGGCCGTTCAGGTCCGCGCATTTGCCGCCGAAATCATTCGCTTGCAGCATGGCCGCGACATTGCCTTCGCCGCATCCACGCGTAGAGGCGCGCCGGAAAGTGTTCTCGACCATCCACTCATAGATCGCGCGCACCTTCTCGATCTCGCCGGTGGCTCCTGCGGTGATCCTGTCGGAGAGCGTCTTGACCGCGCCGTCGATGGGCATGAGAGCCGTGGGAGACAGGTAGAGCTTGCGCTCCTGGTCGCTCAAGGGAGCGGCTTTGCCGTTGCCGGAAAGATCGTTGTGCCGGTCGCGCGTGGCGAAGCGGCTTGTTACCGTGATGGACGGAGAAGCTGTTCCGTCTTCCCAAACCGCATGCAGCATCTTCGCGCCATAGGTGGCATCTTTCACGACCTGTACGGATGCCGCGTTTGTCTGCCAGGTGTTGCCTTCCACTCGCGCCCAGTCATCCGCGGAGAAACCGGCGAGCGGGATCCACGCCTGCGCGCGTCCTGCCGGTGAGGCGATCTCCAAGGTGGTCGCCACATCGAAGCGCCGCCATGCGCCTGTGGGGTGAGGGGATGCAAAACCGCTTCGGGGCAGGGCGAGTGAGGCCGAGAATGCGGCGCCGGTCAGCAGAATGTCACGACGGGTCTTCATGGCATAAACTCCAGCGTGAAGGCAGATACCGGCACGCAGAGAAACCACGCGCCATTTCGAAGCCTGAATGGATGGGAGCAGCGTAGAGGAAGGCGGTCCGCAATCACGCGATTGTGTGCTGCCGGAAGCGGCAGAAAGCTGATGGCGCTTGGCACGGCCCCGCAACGCGGGAGCAGCTTGACGGACACGTTGCCATTATGAGCCTGAACTGGCTTTCGTCAAGCTGTCGCTGGTTCAAAGGCAAGTAACCTTGGGGCTATTCCTCTGCGTCATGGCCCGTTTGACACTAGAAATGTTCGAAACTACTCTAGTTTTATCAAGAGAAGTTGCTGCAGTGCAAAACGATAGGGAGGGTTACCATGAACATGGAACTCTCACGACGCGGCTTCCTTAAAGCCGCCGGCGTGGGCGTTGCCGGGACATCGTTGGGAGCCTTCGGGTTCCCGGAGCTTGAAGCGGCTCAGGCTGCGGCCATCAGGCCTTTCAAGCTGACGAACACGATGGAGACGCGCAACACCTGCCCATATTGCTCGGTGGCCTGCGGTATCATCATGTATTCGAAGGGTGACCTTCGAAAAGGCGAGACGGCCGAGATCGTTCATATCGAGGGCGATGCGGACCATCCGACGAACCGCGGAACGCTCTGCCCGAAGGGCGCGGCGCTTAAGGACTTCGTGAAAGCGGAAACCCGGCTGAAATATCCGATGATCCGCAAGCCCGGCTCCGACAAATTCGAGCAGGTGTCCTGGGATCAGGCGCTCGACCGCATTGCACGGCTCTTGAAGGACGATCGCGATGCGAACTTCATCGCCGCGAACACAGCCGGCGTTCCGGTCAATCGCTGGACAACCGTCGGCTTCCTCGCAGCCTCCGCAACCACCAATGAAACCGCATGGCTGACCTACAAGGTCGTCCGCAGCACAGGCATCGTCGCATTCGATAATCAGGCGCGCGTTTGACACGGCCCCACGGTGTCCAGTCTGGGCCCAACTTTCGGTCGTGGCGCGATGACCAACTCTTGGACGGATATCCGTAACACGGATCTCGTCGTCATCATGGGCGGCAACGCCGCTGAAGCGCATCCGTGCGGATTCAAATGGGTCACGGAGGCGAAGGCCAATCGCGGCGCAAAGCTCATCGTTGTCGATCCGCGCTTCACGCGCTCGGCATCCGTTGCCGATTACTATGCTCCCATTCGGCAGGGAACCGACATCGCGTTCCTGCTCGGCGTCATCAATTACTGCATCCAGAACGACAAGATTCAGTGGCAGTATGTGAAGGCCTTCACCAACGTGGCCTATATCGTGAAGGAGGGCTTCGCCTATAACGACGGCCTGTTCACGGGCTATGACGAAAGCAAGCGCGACTACGATCGCTCGACTTGGGAATACGAGATCGGGCCGGACGGTTTCGCGGTGGTCGACGACACGCTGCAGAATCCGCGCTGCGTGTGGAACCTGCTCAAGGCTCATGTGGCCACCTATACGCCGGAAATGGTCGAGCGAATCTGCGGCACGCCGAAGGACAAGTTCCTGAAGGTGGCTGAGATGATCTCGGAATGCTCGTCGCCGACCAAGACCATGACGTCGATGTATGCGCTCGGGTGGACGCAGCACTCCAAGGGATCGCAGAACATCCGCGCCATGGCGATGCTGCAGCTTCTGCTCGGCAATATCGGCGTGCGCGGCGGCGGCATGAATGCCCTGCGTGGGCATTCGAACATCCAGGGCCTCACCGATATCGGCCTGATGTCGAACCTGATCCCGGGCTACCTGAATATTCCGGTGGAGCGGGAAGCCGATTTTACGACCTACATGTCGAGCCGTGCGTTCAAGCCGCTGCGGCCGAACCAGACCAGCTACTGGCAGAACTACAAGAAGTTCTTCGTCAGTTTCCAGAAGGTCATGTGGGGCGATGCGGCGACTGCGCAGAACGACTTCGCCTATCAATATTTGCCCAAGCTCGACGTGCCGGCCTATGACGTGCTGCGCTATTTCGAGATGATGCACCAGGGCAAGGTGAACGGCTATTTCTGCCAGGGTTTCAATCCGCTGCTCGCCTTCCCGAACCGCCAGAAGATCGTGGAGTCTCTCGCGAAGCTGAAATGGCTCGTGACCATGGACCCATTGGAGACGGAGACGTCGCGCTTCTGGGAGAACCATGGCGAGTACAACAATGTGAACTCCGCCTCGATCCAGACGGAGGTGTTCCAACTTCCTTCCACCTGCTTCGCGGAAGATGAGGGCGCGCTCGTCAATTCAGGCCGCTGGCTGCAATGGCACTGGGCGGGCGGCAGCCCTCCCGGCGAAGCGAAGCCCGATACTTGGATCATGGCGCAGATCCATCTTCGTCTGCGTGCGCTTTACGAGAAGGAGGGCGGGCCTTTCCCCGATCCGATCCTCAACCTCACCTGGAACTACAAGGATCGGAACGAGCCGACGCCGGAGGAACTTGCGAAGGAACTCAACGGCTATACCGTCGAGGCGCTCTACGATCCGGCGGATCCGACCAAGATGGTGTTGGAGAAGGGCAAGCAGGTCGTGAATTTCTCAGCCCTGCGCGACGACGGCACGACCGCGTGCGCCTGCTGGATCTATTCCGGCTGCTTCAACGAAGCCGGCAACAACATGGCGCGCCGCGACAACACCGATCCAGACGACACGGGCGCCTATCCCAACTGGTCGTTCTCCTGGCCGCTCAACCGGCGCATTCTCTACAATCGCGCCTCGGCGGATCTGCAGGGCAATCCATGGGATCCGACGCGAAAGCTGATCGCGTGGGATGGAGCCAAATGGTCGGGCTACGACGTTCCCGACATCGCGCCCACCGCCAAGCCGGACATGGTCGGCCCTTTCATCATGAACCAGGAAGGCGTGTCGCGTCTCTTCGCTCGCGGCCTCATGCGCGAAGGGCCGTTCCCAGTGCATTACGAGCCGTTCGAGGCGCCCATCGCCAACGTGATCGCGCCGAAGATCCGGGGCAATCCCGTTGCGCGTATTTTCCAGAGCGACGTGGCGCAGTTCGCCACGTCGGAGGAGTTCCCCTATGCGGCGACCTCCTACCGGCTGACCGAACATTTCCACTACTGGACGAAGCACAATCCCGTGAACGCGGCGCTTCAGCCGGAATTCTTCGTGGAGATCTCGGAACAGCTCGCGGCGGAGAAGGGCATCGCGCCCGGCTCATGGGTGCGGGTGTGGTCGAAGCGCGGCGAGGTGAAGGCGAAAGCCGTGGTGACGAAGCGCATCAAGCCCCTCATGTGCGATGGCAAGCCTGTGCATGTGATCGGCATTCCGCTGCACTGGGGCTTCACGGGTAAGGCGCGGAAGGGCTGGGGGCCGAACTCCCTCACGCCATTCGTGGGCGACGCCAATATCGAGACACCCGAATACAAGGCGTTCCTGGTCAACATCGAGCCCACGACGGCGCCGGTGTCGGTTTGAGGAGAAGTGCAATGGAACCGAGTCCTCACACCGCAACCAGCAATCCTCCGGTCACACCGGCCAACACGAATCTGACGGAGCGGGATCTCGTTCGCCGCTCCGCCTCGACCATTCCGCCGCCGGCCCGTCAATTGGAGCCGGTGGCGAAACTCATCGACGTGTCGAAATGCATCGGCTGCAAGGCCTGCCAATCGGCCTGCATCGAATGGAACGACACTCATCCGGCGGTCGAGACCAATACGGGAATCTATGAAAACCCGCATGATCTGACGCCCGATATGTTCACCCTGATGCGGTTCACCGAATGGGATAATCCGCAGACAGGAAATCTCGAATGGCTGATCCGCAAGGACGGCTGCATGCATTGCGAGGACCCGGGCTGCCTGAAAGCCTGCCCGGCGCCCGGTGCCATCGTGCAGTATTCCAACGGCATCGTGGATTTCGTGCACGAGAACTGCATCGGCTGCGGTTATTGCATCAAGGGATGCCCGTTCAACATTCCGCGCATCTCGAAGGTCGATCACACGGCGTACAAGTGCACCCTCTGCTCCGACCGCGTCGCCGTGGGACAGGGTCCTGCCTGCGCAAAGGCCTGCCCGACCCACGCGATCACCTTCGGAACGAAGGAGGACATGAAGAAGCAGGCCGAGAGCAGGATCGAGGACCTCAAGTCTCGCGGTTACGATAAGGCTGGTCTCTACGATCCGCCGGGCGTGGGCGGCACGCATGTGATGTATGTTCTGCATCACAACGACCAGCCGGAGATCTATTCCGGATTGCCGAAGGATCCGAGAGTCAGTCCCGTCGTGAATGCCTGGAAGGGCGTGTCCAAGTATCTCGGTTTCGCGGCCCTCGGGATTGCGGCCGCCGCCGGGGTTCTTCACTCCGCCTTCGTCAGCCCCAACCGCGTCTCGCGGGAGGATGAGGAGAAGGCCGAGGATCTCGTGAAGGAGAAGACCTGATGGCAGCAACGCAAATCGAGAAGGAAGATGCCATCCACCCCGGCAAGCCCGTCGTTGTCGACCGCTACAATCTGGGGGCGCGGGTCAACCATTGGGTCACGGCCATATCGCTCATTCTTCTCGCGCTGTCGGGCTTGGCGTTCTTCCATCCGTCCCTGTTTTTCCTCACGGGACTCTTTGGGGGCGGGCAGGAAGCACGCGCGTTTCATCCCTGGATCGGTGTCGTCCTGTTCTTCAGCTTCTTTGGTCTTTTCATCCGCTTCTGGCGCGCCAACCTGCCGGAGAAAGCCGACAAGGAATGGCTCGCGCATGCCGGAGACATGATCAAGGGGGATGAGGAAAAGGTGCCCCCGGTCGGACGATACAACCCGATCCAGAAATTCAATTTCTGGGCTATGTCCCTTCTGATCATCGCCCTCATTCTGACAGGGCTCGCGATCTGGGATCAGTATTTCTACGACTGGACCACCATTCCGCAGAAGCGCGTCGCGGTGCTCATCCATTCGCTCGCTGCCGTTGCGCTGATCTGCATCTGGATCGCCCATGTCTATGCGGTGATCTGGGCGCGGGGGACGCTGCGCGCCATGACTCACGGCTCAGTGACGGGGGGCTGGGCCTGGAAGCATCATCGCCTCTGGTTGAAGGAGCTGGCGGAGCGCCATAGATTCAGGAAGCCGGCATCGCCCGCGGAATAGGGCGATCCATGACACGTGACCCGTGCGGTTCGTGAGGTTGCATGACACATTCAAGCTCCTTTGAGCCCAATCCCGCCTCCATCGGCCGTGTCCCGGCTCCGCCTTTCGTCAAGCTGCCCGATCCGGGAAGATTGTTCGAAGCCCGCAGAGAGCGCCTCGAATTCCTGGCGCAGACGAGCGAGCTTGCTCCTTACCTCCGATTCATCGCAGGCCTCGCTGCGGCGCAGAACGCCATTCAGAGCGGTCTGCCCGAGCCGGATCTTCCGCCTCCGGATGCGCTCGACCGCGCCCGTGAATTCGGCATGCCGGCGCTCGATCGCAATCAGATCGCCCATGACGATATCTTAAGCGAAACATTAAACCGCCTCTTCGATGCGGTCGCGCCGCTTGCCAAGCCGGCCGAGGCGGCAGCCGCACTTGACCATGTGAAAGCAGCTCCACTGGAGCAGATGCACGGCATGATACGCGACGTTCTCTCGGAAGCGATCCCGGCCGATGCCATTGCCGAGCATGTCTATGTCGCGGCGGGATTGCAGGTTCATTTCGCTCGGCTTGCGGCGAAACTCGACAAGGACAAACTCACACGGATCAGCGACGGCGCATGCCCATGCTGCGGCGGACCGCCGGTCTCGTCCCTCGTCGTCGGCTGGATGGGGGCGGAAGGCACGCGTTACTGTTCCTGCTCCTTGTGCGGAACGTTATGGAATGTAGTGCGCGTGAAATGCGTGCTGTGCGGCTCCGGAAAAGGGGTCGGATACCAGGAGGTCGAAGGCGGGGCCGGGACGATCAAGGCGGAGTGCTGCGACAATTGCCGGGGCTACGTCAAAATCTTCCACCAGCAGAAGGATGTCGCCCTGGATCCGGTCGCGGACGATATCGCCAGCCTCGGGCTCGATCTCCTTCTGCGGGAGGGGGATTACCGGCGCGGCAGTTTCAATCCTTTCCTGCTTGGGGTCTAGGCATGGCGGAGGCAGCCCTGTCGTCCCTGCGCAATCTTCCTTCCGTCGATCGGGTTCTGCGCCAACCCGACATTATGGCTCTCGTGGAAAAGCACGGGCGTTCGGAAACCACATTGGCCATTCGCGAAACCCTTGCGGCTTTGCGTGAGGAAATGCAACCTGGAACCGGTGTCGATGACGCGGTCATTGTTGCATCCGTCCTGTCTCGCCTCGATGCGCGTGCAGACAAGCGGCTCAGACCGCTCTACAATCTCACCGGCACCGTGCTGCACACCAATCTCGGCCGCGCGATCCTGGCGGAAGAAGCCGTGGAGGCGGCAAGTGCCGCCATGCGCCAGGCTGTCTCCCTGGAATTCGATCTCGCAAGCGGCAAGAGAGGGGAGCGCGACGATCATGTCCGCAGCCTCATCTGCGAATTGACGGGCGCGGAGGATGCGACCCTCGTTAACAACAACGCGGCTGCGGTGCTTCTCGTCCTCAACACGCTTGCTCAAGGCAGGGAGGCCATCGTCTCGCGCGGAGAACTCATCGAGATCGGCGGTGCGTTCCGGATGCCGGAGATCATGGCAAGGGCAGGGGCGATCTTACGCGAAATCGGCACGACGAATCGTACTCATGCGCGCGATTATGCGAATGCGCTGGGGTCCGAGACTGGACTGATCCTCAAGGTTCACACCTCGAATTACCGCATCGAAGGATTTACGGCGGAAGTCGATGCCCGCGAGCTTGCGAAGATCGCACATCAGCACAAGGTGCCTCTCGTCAACGATCTCGGTTCGGGAACGCTTATCGATCTCTCCCGGTTCGGGCTGAGGAAAGAGCCGACCGTGCGCGAAGCGGTGGAGGAGGGGGCGGATCTCATCACCTTCTCCGGTGACAAGCTTCTCGGCGGACCGCAGGCCGGCTTCATCGTCGGCCGGAAGGATCTCATCGCCGCAATCAACCACAACCCCATGAAGCGTGCTCTGCGCGTGGACAAGATCCGGCTCGCGGCTTGCGAGGCAACTTTGAAGCTCTATCGCGATCCTGATCGGCTCGCGCAAAGACTTCCCACGATGCGTTTTCTGGCGCGACAGGTCGATGACATTCGGCAGATGGCTCTTCGTCTTGCGCCTGTTCTGAACGAGGTCCTGGGACGCGGCGTGGCTGTCGAAGCGGCTGCGTGCGCAAGCCAGATCGGTTCAGGCGCATTGCCGCTAGATACGATTCCGAGCTTCGGACTCTCTCTAAGACCCACAGGGGGAGGGCGCGCGGTCGAGGCACTGAGCGCTGCTTTCAGGGGCCTGCCATGGCCCGTGATCGGGCGCGTGACAGAAGGCGCGCTT
Organism: Microvirga sp. ACRRW; assembly: GCF_022346925.1. Taxonomy (GTDB): domain Bacteria; phylum Pseudomonadota; class Alphaproteobacteria; order Rhizobiales; family Beijerinckiaceae; genus Microvirga. Next base: position 362,792 of record NZ_JAKRNJ010000001.1, on the reverse strand, counting down.
CACTTCGATCTGAGGTGCTTGGAAGACGAAGGAGCGTTTCGAGACAATCTTTCGTCCTTGCGCTTCGAGGCCGCTTCATGATCGTCGGCACGGCAGGTCACATCGATCACGGCAAGACCGCGCTCGTCAAGGCGCTGACCGGGATCGATACGGATCGCCTCAAGGAAGAGAAGGCGCGCGGCATCACCATCGATCTCGGCTTTGCTTATTGGCCACAAGAGAATGGCGATGTGATTGGCTTCGTGGACGTTCCGGGGCATGAGCGCTTCGTTCATACCATGGTGGCCGGTGCGAGCGGCGTCGATTTCGTTATGCTCGTGGTCGCAGCCGACGATGCGGTAAAGCCCCAGACCCTCGAGCATCTGGCGATCATCGACATCCTGGGAATCGACCGTGGCGTCATCGTACTGAGCAAAGCCGATCTCGCGGATGAGGGGCGCCGTGCTGAGGCGTCCGCTCAAATTCGGAATGCTCTCGCAGGAACGACCTTGGAAAGCTGTCCGATCATTCCGGTTTCTTCCGTCACGGGAGAAGGGATCGGGACATTGAATCAGCATTTGCAGGCAGAAGCTTCCGCTCAGCGGGAACGGGATGCTGCCGGTCTCTTCCGCTTGTCCGTGGACCGCAGCTTCACTCTCTCCGGTGCAGGCACCGTTGTGACGGGGACCGTTCTGTCCGGCACGGTTTCTATTGGCGATCAGGTTGCCGTCAGCCCCTCTGGCCGCACGGCGCGCGTGCGTTCGATCCATGCCCAGAACCGTGCGGCTGAGCGAGGCGTTGCAGGGCAACGCTGCGCCCTCAATCTGGCGGGTGAGGGAATATCGAAGGATGCCGTCGTCCGAGGCGACATGGTGCTCGCTCCCGAGCTTCACGCGCCGACCGACCGGATCGATGCGAACTTACGGATTCTTGCGACCGAGAAGAAGCCCGTGGGTCAATGGTTTCCCGTCAGGCTGCATCATGCGGCCGCCGAGGTCGGAGCACGGATCGTTCTCTTGGAAGACGATCTCGTTCAGCCGGGCGAGAAGCGCACGGTGCAACTCGTCCTCGACCGGCCGATTGCCGCAGCCGCCCATGATCGCTTCGTCGTGCGGGACACATCCGCTAAACGCACGATCGGTGGCGGGTTCTTCATCGATCTGCGCGCTCCCGCCCGATACAGGCGAAGCGAGGAGAGGCGTGCGCAGATTGCCGCTCTGTCGCAGACCGATCCGGCTCTTGCCATGCAAGGTCTCGCCTCAGCGCAGCCATTCTTTTTCGATCTCGTGCTATTCGCCCGCGACAGGGCCATGCCTCTCAGCGCTGTGACGGACATAGCAGACAGACTAGGCTTCGTGCGTCTCGCCGCGGGTCCAGCTCTTCTGGCTATCGAAAGACAGCGCGGGCTCGCTTTTGAAACCGGCCTGACAGGCATTCTCGGTGCATTTCACGGGGAGAACCCGGATCTTCAGGGCATGGGTTTGGAACGCCTGCGTCTTCAATGTGAGCCGCGCCTGCCGGCACAGGCTTTTCGCGCCGCGTTGCAGTCTCTCATTGCGGAAGGCCGGATCAAGATCGACGGCTCATGGGTGCGGCTGGCGGAACATGAAGTACGCCTCGATGAGCACGAGGAGCATCTGTGGCAGACGATCCAGCCGCTTCTCTCAGGGGAGGAACGGTTCCGCCCGCCACGCGTGCGTGACATCTCCAATCTCTTGGCTGTTTCGGAGAATGATGTTCGCTCCCTCTGCAAGCTTTTGAGCCGCCTCGGGCAGCTCGATGAGGTGGCGCACGATCATTTTTTCCGGCGCGAGACCGTTGCCGAGATGGTCGGGATCATCGAGGATCTGAGCCGGCATGCGTCCGACCGGCAGTTCACGGCAGCGCAGTTCCGCGACCGGGTGTTGAACGGGCGCAAGGTCGCAATCCAAATTCTTGAGTTCTTCGACCGTCATGGCGTCACCTTGCGCCGCGGCGATCTTCGTCGCATCAATCCGCATCGGCTGGATCTCTTCCGCGTGAGCCAGCCGCTTGAAAAGTCTTCTGGAGGAGAGGCGCCCCCGGTGGGGCGTCCGGACTTCAAATCCGGGTGGGGCCGCGAGCCGGTCCTAGGTGGGTTCGACTCCCACTCTCTTCCGCCATCATCATCCGCTGGCCATGCGCAGAAACATGGATAGCCGCCAGCCGGTTAGGCTCTCAGCGAGAGGGTGTGCATCCGCTTGACGAACTGGCCGGAGACGCAGCCGCGCTTTTCATCGGATCGAGCCCGCTCGCGGTCGCGGGATGTTGCGATGGCGATTGCGGAGTTGGCCCTTGCGGAGACGTGCCGATATGGGAGCCACCGAGTCCGCCCGTCCAGCCGGAGGATCCTGCCGTTCCCGGCGAGGTGCCAGAGGCAGGGTTGTTCGGATCGGGCGGCGTCGCGGCAGTGGTTGCAGGCGCCTCCGGACATGGCTGCGCTGCCGTTTGAGCCCAAGAGGGCGTCGACAGGCCGAGGACGGCGACGGCAAGGATCATAGAGGCACGCATAGCGTCCGCTCCTTGGCTAAGCTCTCGGAGCAACGTTGCGGAGGGCGGCGGGTTCCGAAACCCGTCAGATCACCCTGACCTGCGAGGGACCGGCCTCCGCTTGGCCGACGATCCGAGCAGATGGATACCCGGCCTCGACGATGCGACCGAGAATCTGCTCCGCTCGCTCCGGAACGCAGGCGATCAGGAGCCCGCCTGAGGTCTGGGGATCGGTGAGAAGATGTCTCTGCCAGAGGTCCATGCTTTCCGGCAGCACGACACCGTCTCCATAGCTGTCCCAGTTCCGGGTCGAGGCACCCGTGACGTAGCCCTTTTGTGCAAGGGATGGGGCTTCCTGCAGGAAGGGGAGGCGGGCGTGATCAATGGTCAAGGTGAGTTCCGATCCGCGCGCCATCTCAAGGCCGTGGCCGAGGATGCCGAAACCGGTCACGTCCGTGATGGCATGGATATCGGGATCCTGCGCAAGCTCGGCGCCGATCCTGTTCAGAAGCGTGACCGAGTGCATCATCTCCACATAGGCGTCAGCGGAGAGCGCATCCTTCTTGAATGCAGCCGAATAGATGCCGACGCCGAGAGCCTTCGTCAGGATCAGCGCATCGCCTGCCTTCGCGCCGCTGTTGCGGCGAATGTCGCTGGGCTTCGCCGTTCCGATTACGGCAAGTCCATAGACCGGCTCGGGACAATCGATGGAATGGCCGCCCGCGACCGGAATGCCGGCCTCGGCGCAAATCGCCGCGCCGCCCTTCAGGATTTCGCGGACGGTGGCCGGTGCAATCTTGCCCAGAGGCATGCCGAGGATCGCAAGCGCCATGATCGGGCGGCCGCCCATCGCATAGACGTCGGAAATGGCATTGGTCGCCGCGATGCGCCCGAAATCGAACGGATCGTCGACCATCGGCATGAAGAAATCCGTGGTCGCGATGATGCAGGTGTTCTCGTCGAGCTGCCAGACGGCCGCATCGTCCGCCGTCTCTGTGCCGACGAGGAGGTTCTTGAATGGTCCGGCAACTGGCTGTTCAGAGAGGAGTTGCTGGAGAACAGCGGGCGCCAGTTTGCATCCGCAACCGCCGCCATGGGACAAATGACTGAGCCGAACATCTTGCGTGTCCATCTGAATCCTCCGTTCCTCTCTTCATGGTCCCAGACCTTCGCCGATTATGCAAACTCCCCGTTCCATCGCACGCAGCCTCATCCGGTTGCGGGTCTTGCATTCTGATGCCCGGGATGGCCCTAATGCAGAAGCTGCCAGGTGCATTTCCATGGCAGCATTCGAACGGGTCGACCGGAGAGGAACCGTCATGCCGGGTGATCACACCGAGTCTGAAGACTCCACGGTCAAGCCGCAATTCAGCGGGCTGAGTTCTCCTGCCGATCAAGGCCACCTTCTTCAGGGCGTGCCACATGACGATCCGCGGAACCCGACTGCGGTGGAAGCCTCAATGACGGTAATCTCCTTCGAGGATTCAGATCCGTTTCATGGAACGAGAGCCATTCCCTCGGAAGTGCCGGTCAATCTGATTTATGGCGGCGTCCCGTTTGCCGTCATGATGACGACGCCGTCGGATCTCGAAGACTTCGCCGTTGGCTTCAGCCTGACCGAAGGTGTGATCCAGGAGCCGGATGACATCCGTGGGATTCGCATCGAACCAGAGGAGAAAGGCCTTCGGCTCTCAATCGAGCTGACATCGAACAGGCTTCACGAACATCTCGCGCGAAAGCGCGCCATGATGGGGCGAACAGGTTGCGGCCTGTGCGGCATCGATGATCTGAAGTCCTTGCCGCAGGCCAGACAGCCGAAAGGACGCGCGCCGGACATTGCCTTGTCCGCTATTCGCGCAGCTCTGCTGGGCATTGAGCGCGAGCAGGCTCTTAACGAGCTGACGCATGCCGTGCATGCGGCGGCATGGGCCGACCTCGACGGAACGGTCCGGTTCGTGCGTGAGGATGTGGGTCGGCATAATGCGCTCGATAAGCTCATCGGCGCTGTTGCCCGTGTGGGCACGAGGCCGGAAAGCGGTTTCGCCATCGTCACAAGCCGCTGTTCCTTCGAGCTGGTGGAAAAGGTCGCGGCCTTCGGTGCAAGGACACTCGTCGCCATCTCGGCGCCAACCGCGCTTGCCCTGGAGAGGGCGCGGCTTCTCGACATCACGCTCATCGGCATCGCCCGCCGCGATTCCGTGGCCGTTTTTCACGGCCTCGAGCGGATAGACACAAGAGGTGCATGACGATTGCGCCGCTTGTCCATCTCGGCCCTTTTCCTTCCGAGCATTGCCGGTTCTTGTCCTATCCTCCTCAGCCTTCCTGACGCCGAGGTAAGGGATATGGTTGCGGATGCTCCCTCATTCCTATATTAAGTGATTGAAAACAAAGGTAGTTTTTAGGATTTCTAAACTGCGTTTGTCTCGCTGATCCTGCTGGAGGTCTCTTCCCATGAAGTCTGCCCGATCCCTGCTGGCGGCAACCGCGCTTCTCGGCGCGCTCGTTGCCATGCCCGCTTATGCCGCCGCTCCCGAGCCCAAGGCGGTGGTTGCCACCTATGCGAACATCGCGCAGGCCATGTACGAGGATGCCCTGAAGGCGGCACGCGATCTCAACAAGGCGGTCGATGTGTTCCTGGGCGCGCCAACGGAGGAGAACCTCAAGAAGGCGCGCGAGGCATGGCTTGCGGCGCGGGTGCCATATCAGCAGACGGAAGGTTTTCGCTTCGGCAATCCGCAGGTCGACGAGTGGGAAGGCAAGGTCAACGCCTGGCCGCTGGACGAGGGCCTGATCGATTATGTCGACACGTCATCCTATGGTGAGAAGTCGGATGAGAATCCGCTCTACCGCGCCAATGTGATCGCCAACAAGAAGATCCGCGTCGGACGCAACCAGGTCGATGCGAGCAAGATCACGAAGAAGCTATTGAGCGACAAACTGCAGGAAGCCGGTGGTGTCGAGTCCAATGTGGCGACGGGTTATCACGCCATCGAGTTCCTGCTCTGGGGTCAGGACCTCAACGGCACGAAGGCCGGTGCGGGAACGCGCCCTGCCACCGATTACGCGCTCGACAAATGTACGCATGGCAATTGTGAACGCCGTCGCGAGTATCTGCGCGCGGCAACGGAACTCCTCGTCGACGACCTGTCAGAGATGGTTCAGGCCTGGAGTGCGAAGGGTGCGGCCCGCAAGGAAGTGACGGCCAAGAAGGCCAATGATGGATTGGCGACGATCCTCACCGGACTCGGCAGCCTCTCTTACGGTGAACTTGCCGGCGAGCGCATGAAGCTCGGGCTCATCCTGCACGATCCGGAAGAGGAGCATGATTGCTTCTCCGACAACACCCACAATTCGCATTACTACGATCAGGTCGGCATGGCGGCGATCTACAACGGTCGCTACGTGCGCACGGACGGCAGCGTGATCGAAGGCGCGAGTCTCGCGGCCTACGCGAAAGAGAAAGCAGGTGACGCAGCCGGCAAGGTCGATGCCGCGATGAAGAACGCGACCGACAAGCTCGGCGCGATCAAGGCGCGCGCCGACAAGGGCGTCGAGGCCTACGACCAGATGATCGCGGAAGGCAATGCCGAGGGCAATCGTGTGGTCGAAGAGGGTGTGAACTCCCTCGTCGCTCAGGCGCGCGCTATCGAAGGATTGGTGAGCGCGCTCGGTCTCAAGATCAAGATCGAGGGCTCCGACTCTCTCGACAACCCGTCGGCGGTGCAGTGAGGCCATCGTGCTGACACGCCGCATCTTTTTGAGCGGAACGGCAGGGCTTGCGGGAGCCGGTGCTCTCGCAAGCCTTGGGTGGCGATCCTCGTCTGCGCGGGCAGGCGAGGGGCTGCCCGCGCGTCCGCCCGGTGCGATTGGCGTCAAGCATGAACTCACCTTCACGGCGGCTGAGCGCGAGGCTCGGCTTCTCGGGCCCTCGGGGCCTGTTTCGCGTGTCTGGACCTATACGGACCAGCCCTTCGGCGTCACGCGAATCCGGCTGGGTGACAGCTTGCGCGCGCAGCTCGTCAACACGCTGCCGGAACACACCTCGATGCATTGGCACGGAGTCCGCGTGCCCAATGGACAGGACGGCGTGCAATATCTGACGCAGCCTCCGGTCAATCCGGGTGAAACCTTCACGTATGAGTTCACGCCTCCCGATACGGGCACGTTCTTTTTCCATCCGCACTGCAACGAGACGGGACAGATCGGGCGCGGTCTTGCCGGAATCCTGATCGTCGAAGGTGATGAGCAGGAGCCGTCGCATGCGGATATCGTGCTCGCCAACAAGGATTGGCGGCTTGCCGAGAACGGATCGTGGTTGCCGTTCCATACGAATGAGGGTGCAAGCCGCGCCGGCACCTTCGGGACGGTGCGCGCCGTCAACGGCGTGCAGGAATTCTCGCGCGATGTCCCAGCCCACGGCGATGTTCGCCTACGCATTCTCAACCTCGATTCTTCCCGCACTATCGAGGTGGGCGTGGAGGGAGCCGATGCCTATGTGATCGCGACCGACGGCAATCCCATCGATCCATTTCCGCTGCACAGCTGGAAGCTCGGCACGGCGATGCGCCTCGACGTGCTGGTACGCGCGCCCAAGGCGGGTCGATCCTTCAAGGTGATCGATTATTTTTCCGCCGAGCCCTGGACACTGGCGACGCTGAAGAGCGTCGACTCAAATCTGAAGCAGCGCCCGTTCCGTCCCAAACCTCTCTATGCGTCGCGCGTGCCGCGTGCGGATCTGAAAACAGCCGAGCGCAAGACTTTCGCGTTCAGTGCTGCAACGGGTGCTTCGGGCTTCGTGCAGGCTATGGCTCAGGACGACCCTTTGAGCAAGGTGATGCTCGACGCGCTCTGCGTTCAGGATGCGACTTTCTGGGCCATCAACAAGGCATCCTGGCCCAATGCCGGTCATCGGAATCTTCCGCCGCCGCTGGCGATGCTGGAGGCGGGCAAGTCCTATGTGTTCGAGTTGATGAACGCCACGCCCCACCCGCATCCGATTCATCTGCATGGGCACATGTTCGAGGTTCTGTCTGCTTCACGGTCCGACCTGCCGCGCTTTCTCGCCGATACGGTGCTGCTGCACCCGAAGGAGCGCATCGAGATCGCCTTCGTCGCCGCGCCTGGGGATTGGATGTTCCATTGCCACATCCTCGAACATCTCGAGGCTGGGATGATGGGCTATGTGAGGGTTGTGTGATGCGCCTTGCCGTCGGCATTGGCATCGCGATTTTGCTCGCAGGAACCGCCCTGGCGGACGACCGCATGAGCCGTGCCATCGGCAAGGCACTGTTCGAGCGTGCTTGGGTGCCTGCGCCGTCATCGACGAAGGCCAACGATGGCTTGGGGCCACTCTTCAATGCCCGCGCCTGTGTCTCGTGCCATGTGGGCCTGGAGCGCATGCCGGTCGAGGTGGATGCTGCCGGTATCGTGACGAGCGATAATCTCGTCATGCGCTTTTCCAGTGAGAACGGCGAGGCGGACCCGATTTATGGCAGGCAGCTTCAGACCGCCGCCGTTCCTGGCCTTGCACCCGAGGGGCGCATCGCATTCTCGGAGAGCGGGCCGTCTCCTCACAGCTTGAATCAGGGCATCCTTGCCCCTGGCAGCCGGCACGGAGCCCGCCTTGCGCCGGCCCTTCGTGGAATGGGACTTCTAGACGCGGTGACTGACGCCGCCATCCTGGAACGTGCGGACCCGGATGACCGGAACGGCGACGGTATATCCGGTCGCGCGAATGTCGTCGCGGTACATGACGGCATATCCCGCATCGGGCGCTTCGGCTGGAAGGCATCGGCGGCCACTCTCTCCGGCATGAGCGCGACGGCGTTTGCGCTCGATCTCGGCTTCTCGACGCAAGGGAGGATGACTCCCTGGGGCGATTGCACCGAGAAGCAAGCCGAATGCCGCGCCGCTCCACATGGCGCAGACGGGAGCGAGCCGGAAATCACGCTCGAGATCGTCGCGATGATCCGCGATTATCTGGCTTCTGTTGCGCCACCCGCACCGGCCAGTGGTGGAACGGAGAAGCTTGGCTCAAAGCTGTTCGCGAGCATAGGCTGCGCTGCCTGCCATGCGCCGGTGCTGCCCTCGCCGAGCGGCCCGGTGCAGGCTTATACCGATCTTCTCCTGCATGACATGGGCGCAGGCCTCGATGGCGGTGCAACCGAACCCGGCGTGGCCTCCACCGAATGGAGAACCGCGCCGCTCTGGGGCCTCTCGCGGATTCTTGCATCCGGCGCGCGCTTCTTGCATGACGGGCGCGCGGGAACGATTGAAGAAGCTATCCTTGCTCATGGCGGGGAGGGCAGCGCGGCGCGAACGCGCTATATTGCTCTTGAGAGGCGCGAGCGTGAACGGCTTCTCGCCTTCCTGGCCTCGCTTTAGGAGTTCGACGTGATGCGTTTGCTGGCTGCCATGGGCTTTCTTCTCGCGTTCGCATTGGGCGCGCCGGCGAACGCAGCCGATCATCGTCAGGTCGCCTTGAGAGCTGCCCGCGAATTCGCATTGCCTCGCTACGAGGCGCTGGCCGAAGCAACATCTTCGCAAGCGGCGGCATGGAACGATGCCTGTCGCTCTAAGACTCCGCGCGATCTGAAGGCGCTCGATGCGGCTTTTCATGCGGCTGCCGATGCGTGGGCGCAGGTCGAGTTCGTGCGCTACGGGCCGATTGGGGAAGAGTTCAGGTTCGAGCGCATGGAGCATTGGCCAGAGCGGCGCAATGCGGTTTCGCGCGCATTGTCGAATCTCATCTCGCGCCCGGATGCCGAGATTCTGTCTCCCGAGCGCTTCCAGGAGACGAGCGTTGCCGGTCAGGGTTTCTCGGCGCTCGAACGGCTGCTGTTCGAGGAAGAGACGCGCAATGGCCTGCGTTCCAGCGCGCCCGCCAGCGAGCGGTTGTGCCAGGTAGGAAAGGCGATCGCGACTGCGCTGGCTACGACATCCCGCAAGGTCTCGGATGAATGGCGGCAGAAAACCCTGCCGATGCTCGAGCAGGCTGACGAAGCGCGTGCCCGCGAGGCGGTGACACGCCTTGTCACGGATCTTCTCACCGCGCTCGAAGTCGTCGAGGATTTCAAGCTCGTTGGTCCTCTCGGTCCAAGTATTGATGCCACTCGACCGACAACGGCCGAGATGTGGCGCAGCGGGCGCTCAACGCGTGCGATCCATCTCAACCTGGAAGCAGCAGGCGCGCTGACGCGCGCATTGCTCGGCCCCAACCCTGGCGATGAGGGACAGGGCGCGCTCGATGCCATCGAGTCTGCGGCGTCGATCTCCGAGAACGCGCCGGAGGATCTCCGCAAGGCGGTCGCCGATCCGCGCGGGCGTACGAAGATCATATTGCTGCGCGATGCGGTTTCCTCGGCGCGCACGATTGCGACAGCCGGTCTCCCGCCGTCCTTGGAGATCACAACGGGGTTCAATTCTCTCGATGGCGATTGATCGCAGGAGCTTCCTCGCCGCGCTTGGCGCAGCCATTGGCACGGGCCTTTCTCCTCGCGGCGCGTTTGCGGGAGAGCCCATCTATGTGTCGGCCTGCACGAATGCGAACGGCGTGCACCATGTAGCGGCATTCTCCCAAGATGGGCGCATGCGCTTTGCCACCACCCTGCCGTCGCGCGGGCACGACATCACGCTCCGTCCGGGTGGACGTGAGCTTGTCGTGTTCGCCCGGCGGCCCGGCAACTGGATGGCCGTGATCGATCCCATCAGTGGAGACGTCCGCAAGGTCGTGCCGGCGATGCCAGGACGACATTTCTACGGCCATGGCACATTTTCCGACGATGGGCGGTTGCTGTACGCCACGGAGAACCGCGTCGAGAATGGCGATGGTGTTCTGGGTATCTATGATGCGGATGCGGGCTATGTGCGGATCGGCGAGACAATGACGAACGGCCCCGGGCCGCACGATCTCACCTTCCTGCCCGACGGCAAGCGTCTGGTTGTGGCCAATGGCGGCGAGCGCACGGAAGCGGACAGCCGCGACGCCCTCAACCAAGGCGCATTGGAATCGAGCCTCGCCGTTCTTCGTGCGGGCACCGGTGAGGTTGAGAGTCATATTGAACTGCCACGCGAGCTGCGCAGCTTGAGCATCCGTCACCTTGCCTGCGCGCCGGATGGCGAAGTGGTATTCGGCTGCCAGTTCAAGGGCGACGCTCTCAATGTGATGCAGCTTGTGGGAATTCTCACATTGAGCGGCGAAACGATCTTCCTCGACATCCCGGAGGACGATCTTCTCTCGCTGGAGAACTATATCGGCTCCGTATCGCTGGACCGCTCGAGCGACATCATTGCGGCCACGAGCCCTCTCGGCAGCGTCGTTGCCTTCTGGGACAGGACCTCGCGGAGATATCTCGGACGCAGGCGCATGTCGGATATCTGCGGCGTCGCGGCAGCACCTGAGCGCGCCACGTTCCTCGTCACCTCCGGCAATGCAGGTGTGGGGATGACCCAGATCGAAGGCCGCGCCATCGAGCGCATTGGCGGCGATCTCGACCGCTGGATCTGGGACAATCACACCCTGTCGCTCGACCGCGCCTGATGCACGCATCCTGCCGGATGCCGTGCCGCCTTTGAGGGGTCGCCTGGAGCACGCCCGCCGCGGGGTGGGGGCGGGCACGCCTTCGCTAGCTTCACAAAACCTACGTCATCAGACCTTAGTCTAGCCCCGCTTGCGTGGCGCGATGGAAGCTGATCATAATCCTTGCACGCCTGTGCAACCGCGCCCCGAAGAGGGCCCAGGCCGAGGAGCAGGAAACATTGAACGCCTTTCTTGAAGTGGCAGACGCCCGTGTTCTCTATGGACAGCATGAAGTCCTCAAGGGAGTGAACCTCGCCGTCAAAAAGGGGGAGTTCGTCGCACTTCTTGGCTCCTCAGGGTGCGGGAAGACGACCCTTTTGCGCAGCATTGCAGGGTTCAACATACCCGCCTCGGGTGCAATTCGTGTCGACGGCCGGGATGTGACCCGGCTGCCGCCGGACAAGCGCGGCATGGCCCTGGTGTTCCAGTCCTATGCGCTCTGGCCGCACATGACGGTCGACCAGAATATCGGTTACGGGCTCAAGTTGCGGAAGGTGCCGAAGGCTGAGATCGAGACGCGCGTCACGCAGATCAAGAAGCTCCTGGGGCTCGATGCGTTCGGCGCGCGCAAGCCTGCCAATCTTTCCGGCGGTCAGCGCCAGCGCGTGGCCCTGGGAAGGGCGCTCGCGATCCAGCCCGACATTCTTCTTCTCGATGAGCCCCTGTCCAATCTCGATGCGCGCATTCGCCTGACGGTGCGCCACGAAATCAGCGCGTTGCAGCGCCGGCTCGGCATCACGGCGGTGCATGTCACGCACGACCGCGAGGAAGCCATGGTGATGGCCGACCGCATCGTCATCCTCAACAATGGTTCCATAGAGCAGGTTGGGACGCCTGAAGAGGTCTATAACCGTCCCAGCTCCGATTTCGTCGCCGCGTTCATGGGCGCGGAGAACCTGCTTGAGCTTTCAGGCGCGACCAGCGGCGAGCGGATCGAGATCGCGGCAAGCCCGTTCAACTCCGCTGCCGTTGTTTCCGCGCAGGGACGCAAGCTCTCCGGAACTATGAATGCTCGCTTCCGTGGGGAATCGGTGCAGCTGAGCGATGCGAAGGACGACGCGGGCTCCTTGCGCGACGAGGGCGCGCTGACGCTGAACGGTGTTGTCGAGCAGACGAGTTATCCGGGCGGCCTCTGGCGTCATGTAATCGTCGTCGGATCATCGCATATCATCGTCGACGCGCCGCGCAATTTCGAGATTGGCAAGCGCGTCACGATCCGCATTCCCGAGGCGGCATTGTTCCTGTTCCCAAAACAATAGACCGGTGGGCTCAACCACAGGCGATCATTGTCTGGGCGCAGCTTGCAAGGCGCCCCCAAGGAGGAAAACATGAAGGCTAAATTCATCGCAGCCACGCTCGCAACGGGCCTGTTCTGCACGCCGCTCGCTGCGGCTGAAATCACTGTTCTCACGGCTGGCGACCAGAACATGGTCGACTACGTGAACGAATACCTCGGGCCCCTTTTCGAGAAGGAAAATCCGGGCGCGAAGGTGCGTGTGGTCGGCACCGGCCCCGGCGATGCAGGCTCGCAGAAGATCCTCGAACGCTTCGAGGCGCAGAGCAAAGCCGGCGTCGCCAAGTGGGACGCCGATGTTGCCGTGGTGCACGAGAAATTCGTCGGCCCCATGGTCGAGCAGAAGTTCCTCGATTCCTATCGCAGCAAGATCCCAAGCGGCTCTATGGTCACGCGCGAGAACGCCAAGATGGCGCTTGGCACGAACGTGGACGGCTATGTCATGCCCATGTTCAACAGCCAGACCGCGCTGGCCTATAACCCGGCCCTCGTTCCCAATCCGCCAAAGAGCTACGACGAGCTTGTCGAGTTCGTGAAGAAGAACCCGAAGCAGTTCGGCTATAACGGCATTAAGGGCGGCGCGTCCGGCGTCAGCTTCGTCATGGGCTGGATCTATGCCTATGGCGGCGGCGATGCCCAGAAGCTCATGAACGGCCCCTTCGAAGAGGGTCAGGAAAAGAATTGGGACAAGGCTTTCGCCTCGCTGAAGGAATTCAGCCGAAATGCCACGATGACGCCCGGAAATGCCGGCACGCTCGACATGCTCAGCCGCGGCGAGATCGCCATCGGACCGGTCTGGGTGGACATGTTCTACTCATGGAAGGCCAAGGGCCAGCTTCCGCCGGAGATGAAGCTCGTTCTTCCGTCTCCCGGCATGCCCGGCCAGCCCATGCACTACGTGATCCCGGCCAAGAGCCCGAATGCGGACCTGGCCCAGAAGTTCGTAGCGCTCGCCACGAGCCCGAAGGTACAGGCCGAAGGCATCGTGAAGCGCTTCAACTGGTATCCGGGAATCGATGCGCAGCATGTCCAGGCCAATCTGGACAAGGAGACATGGCAGCAGCTCTTCACCGACATCTCGCCTGAAGAGCTCGCCAAGTACGGCAAGCCTTTCCCGATCGCCCCCTACAACAAGGCGATTCTTGAGGCTTACGAGCGTCAGGTCAGCAACTAAGCGGTTGTCATCATGGCTGGGAGAGAAACTCCCTCCCAGCCAACTTCGCCTGCCAGGATCAAACGTTACCGGCCTCAAGCCGCCGGTTTCATGGAAGTTCATCTGCCATGCCGATTCCGTTGATTGGATTCTTGCTCGTCGCTCCGGCGCTGGCGATTGTTCTGCTTCTCTTCATCGTCCCGCTCATCAGCTCCATCACGGGCGCTTTCGATGTGGGCGGCACGTTCGGCTTCGGCAATTTCATCAAGTCCTTCGAGCTTTACAGCAGCGACATGGTGTTCACCCTTGTCATCGTGCTGTTGTCGTCGGCCCTTATCGGTCTATTCTCGATCATGATCGGCGGCTATCTCACCCTTGGGTCTAACCCGACAGCGGTCTCGATTCTGCGCTGGGTCTATCGCTGGCCACTCTTCATTCCCTTCATCGTCGTCGGTCAGGTTCTGCGCACATTCCTCGCCAAGAACGGTCTGATGAACAACATCTTCATCGAGGCCGGCATCATGACGCCGATGGCTGCCATGAGCTTCCTCGACTGGCGCGGCATCGTCACCGCCTTTGTGTGGAAGCAGACGCCGTTCGTGACGCTGCTGCTCGCCGGCGCCATGGCTTCCATTGACCGCAGCACCATCGAGGCGGCGCGGAACTTGGGCGCAAAGCGCATCCGCATCCTCATCGAGATCGTGCTGCCGCAAGTGCGGCAGACGCTTCTCGTCGGCCTCATTCTCAGCTTCGTCACCATGATGTCGGTGCTTTCCGTGCCGCTCATGATTAACGCTCAATCCCCCACCATGATCACCGCCAACATGGCCTTCCGCATCAACGCGCACGGCGATTACGGCGTCGCCAATGCGCTGGGTCTGATCTCGCTTCTCATGACGAGCGTGGCAGCCATCATCTATCTGCGCCAGACCATGAGGGAGCATGCACGATGAGCGTCCAACTCGACTGGAAGTGGATTCCGCGCGGCATCGGGCTTGGGATCCTGGCCTTCATCATCTTCGGCCCTCTCGTGAACCTGCTCCTCTGGGCTGTCGCGGAACGCTGGTACTTCCCCCATGTGTTGCCGCTAAAATACGGCTTCTCATTCTGGACAAGCGTGTTCTCACCGCGCGGCAACGCCATGGGATCGCTTGCGACGAGCGTTCTGATCGCGGTTCTGACGGTGGTCGTGTCGCTCGGCCTCGCCATCCCGGCGGGCTATGCATTGGCGCGCCTCAAGCTGCCGTTCCGTGGTTTGATCTTGCTGGCGCTGCTGATCCCGCAGGCGTTTCCGAACCTGCCGGTCTATGTGAATATCGCCCGCATCTTTTATCAGTACGGCCTCAACGGAACGATCTTCGGCGTGGTGCTCGTCCATGTCACGCACGGTCTCGTCTATGCGGTCTGGATTGCGACGGCGGCATTCTCGGCAATCGACCGCGAGCTTGAGGAGGCGGCCCGCTCCATGGGTGCGAGCGCCCTTCGCGGGTTCTGGGATGTGACCCTTCCCATCGCGGCGCCAG
The DNA here is from genome assembly GCF_022346925.1 of Microvirga sp. ACRRW. Lineage (GTDB taxonomy): Bacteria > Pseudomonadota > Alphaproteobacteria > Rhizobiales > Beijerinckiaceae > Microvirga. The sequence goes on along the minus strand of NZ_JAKRNJ010000001.1, from coordinate 347,757 downwards.
GACTTTTGGCAAGCGCGATCTTCGTCTTCCTGGAGTCGTTGGACGAGTTCACGGGCACCTATTTTGTCGGCGCGCCCGACGTGACGACCCTGCCGTTGCTGCTCTATACGGCGAGCTCCGGAGGCAATTATCAGATCGCCTCGATCACGGCCCTGATCCTTCTCGTTCCCTCGATTGCCTTCATGTTCGTCGTCGAAAAATTCCTTCGCTCGGACGTGCTCTCCAAGGTCGGACATTAGTCGCGTCATGCAGGAGCTGGATACAGGGCTTGAGGCTCAGCCGGGTTTCATCAGCGCCCACATGGTCGCTGAGCGTGCCGGGGTGTCCCGATCCGCCGTGTCGCGAGCCTTTACGCCGGGTGCGAGCATCGCACCCGAGACCCGCAAGAAGGTGATGCAGGCGGCAGCGGAGCTTGGCTATCAGGTCAATGATCTGGCGCGCGGGCTTCTGGCCAACCGCAGCCGCCTCGTGGGGCTCGTCGCGTCCGATCCTGCAAGCCCGTTCCGGACGCAACAAATCGCCGCCTTGTCTCGGCGGCTTGTGGAGCGCGGCAGCGTGCCCGTGCTCATTCCGACAGGCTCCGGCGAGGATCAGGTCAAGGCGGCTCATTCCACCCTCCTGCGCTATCGGGCAGAGGCGACCATCGTTCTGTCGGGCATGCCGTCCTCGTCCCTCGTCGAGCTGGCGCAACGCAATGGCCAACCGCTCATCGTGGTCGGTCGGACTGAGCATGGTCCGGATCATATTCGCGTCGACAATGCTCGCGCAGCACAGATCGCTGTCGAGGTTTTTGTCGCGCGAGGCCTGCGCAAGCTAGGTCTCATTATCTCGGCGGTGGGCAGTCCCAACCTGATCGAGCGCGAGGAAGCTTTTGTGGCTGCTGCCGCAAAGCAGGGCATCAAGGTCAGGACTCAAGCAGCAGGCTATACCGATTACGACGGCGGTCAGGCAGCGGCATCGCTGCTGCTCGGAACCGGAGATACCGTCGAGGCGGTGTTCTGCGTCAACGATCTTATGGCCTTCGGATTGATGGATTATGCAAGGGATGTCTTGAACTTGTCGATTCCCGAAGATCTCTCAGTCATTGGGTTCGATGGTATCCCCGAGGCGCGATGGGGGGCCTACAGGCTCACGACCTTCCATCAAGATGAAGAGATTCTCTCGAACGAGATCATCAAGGTTCTGGATCAGCGCCAGGCCGATCCCAAGGCTCCTCCCATCGTTTCCGTCATCGAGGCACCCCTGGTCTATCGAGGCAGCGTGCGTTCCCTTAAGAGCGACGGCTGAGTTCCAACAACGAGACATGACATGAGCGGCGACTATCATTCCATCTGGCTGATGCCCATCGCTGAGCAGGAGCAGAAATTCGCTTCAATCGTTCGGGATCTCGCCAAGCGCTTCAACAGTCCCGTTTTCCAGCCGCACCTGACTCTCGTGGAAGATATGCCGCGAAGCTGTGAGGATTTGCAGCCGCTCGTGGAGCAATTGGCCGATGGAGTTGCGTCCTTTCAGGCTTCCGTCGGCTCCGTTGAGGAGAGCGAGCTTTATTATCGCTCGTTCTACGCGCGCTTCCCTGTAGTGCCTCAGCTGAAGCTGCTGAAGGAAAGAGCCGTCGATCTTTTCAAGGTGGGAAGCCTCGAAACATTCATGCCGCATATCTCCCTCGCTTATGGTGTCACGCAGAGCGACGAGAAGACCCGGCAGATCGCGGCTCTTCAGAGCAAGCTGCAGGGATTGAACGTGACTTTTAATAGAGTGTGCATCGTCTCATCGTCACAGCAGACGCCCATCGAGCAATGGAAGATAAGGCACGAGGCTACTCTCGCCTCTTGAAGCATTCCTGATCCCGCTTTCCGAACATTGCAAAAGCTTAATGTTGGCATTCAGTCAGTGTTCACTGAATGCGCCCGAAAGTCGATGTAGGCAACGAGTTCAGCATATGCCTATGGAGATTGTGATGAAAAAAGTCGTGTCCGGTGTTCTTGCGGGTTGTTTGTCTCTTGGCATTGTCGGTTCTGCGATATCCGCTTCGAATGCAGCGCCTTTGCTTGTCGTCAAACCCGAGGCGTCGAGCCGCGACCTGAAACAGGCGCAGTTCCGCCGGAATGACGACCGGAGCCGGTTCGAACGTCCGCGGTACGAGCGCCGGTTTGATCGCCCGCGCTTTGAACGGCGTGGAGACTGGAGTTATTATAACGGGCATCGGGGATATCGGGAGTATCGCCGTGGTTATCGCCAGTACAATGGATGGTGGTTTCCTCCCGCAGCCTTCGTTGCAGGCGCTATCATTGGTGGTGCCATCGTCAATCAGCCTGTTATTGCTCGGCCCGCATATGCTCCGGTCCGGTTGAGCGCCGCACATGTCAATTGGTGCGGAAGCCGTTGGAAGTCCTACCGCGTTTCGGACAACAGCTATCAGCCCTTGAGCGGACCAAGACAGGTCTGTGTATCGCCTTACGGTGGCTGAAAGCATAGCGAATGAACGAGTAAAGGCGGCTCCGAGGAGCCGCCTTTCGCATTTGCGGATTCGAAACATCTTCGTCATCTCAAGCCTGCACCATGCATGGCAGAGCTGCATGTGCTGCGCCGCTGTTCATGGCGGAGCGTGATCAACCCTCCTGGAAAGCCTCTTCGCGTCGGTTGCGGATGTTCGGAAGGGCGACTGCGATGATGAGAGCCGCTGTGACCGCGAGCAGGACGGCCGAAATGGGACGGCTGACGAAAACCGAAAAGTCTCCCTTGGAGAGCACCATCGCCCGCCGGAAATTCTCCTCGATCATCGGGCCGAGCACGAAACCGAGCATCAGAGGCGCCGGCTCGCAATCGAGCTTCTTCAGGCCGTAGCCGAAGAAGCCGAACACGGCCGCGAGAAATACGTCGAATACGGAATTCTGAACCGAGTAGACGCCGATGCAGCAGAACATCAGGATAGCCGGGTAGAGAACCTTGAAAGGAACCGTGAGCAGTTTCACCCATATTCCCACAAGCGGCAGGTTCAGGATCACCAGCATCAGGTTTCCAATCCACATGGAAGCGATCAGGCCCCAGAAAAGGGATGGGTTGCTGGTCATCACCTGAGGGCCAGGCTGAATGTTGTGAACGATCATAGCGCCCAGCATCAAGGCCATGGTCGCGCTGCCGGGAATGCCCAGGGTCAACGTGGGAACAAAGGCCGTTTGAGCGGCGGCATTGTTGGCCGCTTCAGGGCCGGCCACGCCCTCGATGGCGCCTTTTCCAAAGCGCTCAGGGGTTTTGGAGACTTTCTTCTCGAGGCTGTAGGCGAAGAAGGATGCGAGAGACAATCCTGCGCCGGGCAGCACTCCGACAGCCGATCCGATGGCGCTGCCGCGCAGCACGGACGGGATCATGCGCTTGAAGTCCTCCCGCGTCGGCCGGAGATTGGTGACCTTTTCCGTAAAGGTTTCCCGGATCTCCTTGCTCTCGAGGCTGGAGATGATCTCCGAGAATGCGAAGACGCCAACGGCGATCACGATGAAATCGATGCCCTCCCAGAGCTGCGGCAGCCCGAATGTGAAGCGCATGACGCCGGATGCGACATCCGTGCCCACGAGACCGAGCAGGAGCCCGAGCACGATCATCCCGATCGCCTTCAGAAGAGGGCCGGACGCCAGTGCCACCGCGCCGACCAGCCCCATGGTCATGAGCGAGAAATACTCCGCCGGGCCGAACTTGAACGCGAATTGCGTGAGAGGTTTGGCGAAGGCCGCGAGGATCAAGGTTCCCACGCAACCTGCAAAGAAGGAGCCGAGGGCCGCCGTCGACAGGGCGACACCCGCGCGCCCCTGCCGCGCCATCTGGTATCCGTCGAGAACCGTGACGACCGAGGATGTTTCGCCGGGAAGATTGACGAGAATGGCCGTGGTCGATCCGCCATAAGCCGCCCCGTAGTAGATGCCTGAAAGCATGATCAGGGCGGATAGGGGTTCGAGCCCAAAGGTGAAGGGCAGAAGCATGGAAATGGTTGCCAGCGGCCCCAGACCCGGAAGCACGCCGATCAAGGTTCCCAGGACGCAACCGAAAAAGGCGTAGAGAAGGTTTTGGAACGTGAGAGCATTCGCAAAGCCGAGCATCAGGTTATCGAAGAGTTCCACTGCTTTCTCCTCAGCCTGCGATGAACGTCGGCCAAACGGGGAATTGAAGGCTCAGGCTGTAAACGAATACGACAACAGCAAAGACGATGAGCGCCACTGTGTTGATGATAGTGGACCGCCACGTGAATTCAGGACTGGCAAGGCTCGATCCGACAATCAGAACGATCAGAGAAAGAACGAGCCCGAGAGTTTCTAGCATTGCACCGAAAATGAAGACCGATGCCAGAATGATGAGCATTGGCCTCACTGCCCAACGCTGCAGCTTTTCCGGCTCGGCGTGGAGACGTAGCGAACCCCAGAGCACCATGACGCCGATTGCGGCCAGAAGCACCCCGAGCCAGAAGGGAAAATACCCTGGGCCCATCCGCGATGCCGTGCCCATTCGGTATCCGTAGGACGCAACCGCAAAAGCCACCCCGAGCGCGATGTAGAGCAGCCCTGTGACAAAATCTTTCTGACGAACGATTCTCATTGCACTATCCGGAAATGCGCGCTCGTCCTTGCCGTTTCGAGAAGCATGGCGAGGCAAGATTGGTGTGCGCCATGTTTTTGGAACATGGCGCACATTCATTTCAAGATCGGAACGGCCGAGCCTTACTGGGCTTTGATGTCGGCCTTCTGAGCAATGTCCTTCCACTTCGCGAGCTCATCCTGAATGAGCTTTCCGAAGGCCTCAGGCGACATGGGAGTGGGGCGGCCGGCATCGCGGGCAAGGTATTCCTTCGTGGCCTCCGTGTTCAGAACCTTGTTGATGTCGGCGTTGAGCTTGGTGACAAGATTGTCTGGCGTGCCTGCAGGCGCGAGGATGCCCCACCATTGCTCCACATCGACACCCTTTACGCCGGCTTCATCAGCGGTGGGAATTTCAGGGGCGACGCTGGCGCGCTCCTGGCTTGTGACGACGATGCCTCTCAACTGGCCGCCGCGGATCAGCGGCAGCGCCTGTGTCATGCTGCTCATGAAAAGATCCGCGTGCCCGCCGATGACATCGGTCATGGCCTCCGATCCGCCCTTATAGTGAACGGGGATCATCTTGACGCCGGCGCTCTGGGCAAAGAGCTCGGCACCGAACTGATTGACGGTGCCGAGACCGGACGTGGCATAGGCCAGCTCCTTGGACTTGGCGGTCGTCAGGAATTCCTGAACGGTGTTGGCCTGCACGGATTTTCCGACGACCAGGACCAGGGGCACCTTACCGATCATGGCGACGGGCTTGAAGCCTTTGACCGGATCGAAGGGAAGATTTTTCTGAACGGCGGGATTCATCGTAAAGGTCACAGAGGCAATGAGAAGCGTGTGCCCATCCGGAGCGGCTTTCGAGACATGAGCCGACCCGATAGCCGCACCCGCACCCGGCATGTTGGAAATGACAACCGGTTGCCCCCACATCTTGCTCAGGTTGTCGCCGAGGTAGCGCGCCAGAATATCATTCGATCCGCCAGCTGCGAAGGGGACTACGAGAGTGACCGGCTTTGACGGGAATTGCTGTGCGAATGCCGTCGTCGTGAATGCCATCGCGGCCGCAGCAAGGGCGTATCTGACGTATTTCATCTGATCTTCCTCCGTGTTGTTTATCTGATATTGTGTTGCGGGCCTGACATTCTTGCGTTCAGACCATTCCGATGTCTTTGCATCGTTCACTCGAGCTGTCGGATTGGCGGATCAGACCGTCCCAACGTACCAGCGCTGATATGAGAAGCTGATGCCGACAGAGTGTCGAATAAAAAATCCGGCATCAGTCATAAACACAGTTTCTAGAGATGTCCCTCCTGGATCGTCTGCTTGAGGTGGGCGATGAAGTCGTTCACAACGACTGAGTGAGGCGCGGCTTTCGGCCGGATGAGCAGCGTTTTGGCCTCGATGCGGGGCACCAGGTTTCTGACGACGACGCCCGGAATGCCCATGGTGCTCACCAACAGGGGATCCACGAGGGCAATACCTGCGCCGAAGCGGGCGAGCATGATGCCTGTGAGAGCGACGCTCACTTGAATGACGATGTTTGGAGCAACGCCCGCTTCGCTGAGAGCGCGGTCCACATAGGGCCTGAACACGATTTGCGGTAGATAGGTGATGATGGGATAATCCGCGAGATCCCTGATGTCGATCTCGCTGCGCGCAGCCAGGGGATGCGTCTCCGGCATGACGCAGGCGATGCTCCAGCTCATGAGAACCTCGGTATCCACTGCCGAACTGATGATGGGTTCGTGTGCGATTCCGAGTTCGACCTCCCGATTGATCACGCGGTCGAGAACCTGGGGCGATGTGAGCGACTGAAGAGTGCAGCGTACCTGCGGGCGGCTCGTCACGAAGCCTGCGACGGCCTTGGCGAGATAGCCGTTGGCGATGGGAAAAGCCGCTGCGACGGAGAGAGTGCCGAGCTTGCCGCCGACAAGATCCTGCGTGAGGCGTCCGACAGCCTCGATCCGCCCGAAAATCTCCGCCACATCCGGAAAGATCGCTTCAGCCTCACTGGTCGGCTGCAGGCGCCCTCCAGCGCGGTGAAAGAGCTTCATCTTCAAGCGGCTTTCGCAATGCTTGAGAACCGTGCTGATCGCGGGTTGCGTCACATTGAGCAACTGGGCGGCTCCGGTGACCGAGCCGGTCACCATGATGGCGTAGAAAACTTCCATCTGCCGAAGATTCATCATTCTCGCCGTCTCTCCTCGTGCCATTCTGACGCAGGCATATTATCGAAATTTATGAGCCTGCCCGGATAAATGATTAGACATTGATATGGGTGGCGAAAATGATCAGCCATCCGGCTTTAGTATGTATGGCGCGCATCCAGCCTGTATGGATCTGCTTTCGCTGAAGCTGACGAACCGCCCTTGTACGAAAGAGGGGGCCGTATGGAGTGAACATGAACACAGGCGCGGGGCCGCTGCACGATGGCGAATCCGTTCAGGCGCCGCCAGCACTCACGGTCAGTGTGACGGAGCTGTTCCGGGCTTTCCTGCTGGTCGGGCTCTCGGGATTTGGCGGCGTTCTGCCCTTTGTGCGCCATATGCTCGTCGAGAAGAGACGCTGGTTGACGGCTTCGGAGTTCACGGAGGTATTGGGGCTGTCGCAACTGCTTCCAGGTCCGAATGTGGTGAACATCTCGATCTATGTCGGAGCGCGCTTTGCGGGCATTGCCGGCGCCACATCCGCGCTTCTGGGCCTCATGGTGATGCCCGTGGTTCTCGTTCTGTGTCTGGGTGCTGCTTATACCCGCTATGGCGATCTTCCTGCGGTGGCGAATGCGTTCCGAGGAGTGGCCTCCGCGGCTGCGGGACTCGTGGTGGCCATGGCGGCTAAGATCGCGTGGCCGGTGCTCCGTTCAGGACGCACCATCACAATCGCTGCAATGGTGTTCATCGCGATGGCGATCATCAAAGTGCCGCTCGTCTGGACGCTGGCCGTCCTGGGGCCCGTCAGCATCCTTTGGATCTGGTGGAGGACGCCATGAGCGGCAACGATGGCCTTTGGGGCTTCATCGTGCACATCTCTCTTCTCTCACTGCTGGCCATCGGTGGAGTCAACACCATCCTACCCGAGCTTCACCGCTTCGTGGTGCTCGACAATCTCTGGATGTCGAATGAGCAGTTCACTGCTCTCTTCGCCTTGGCTCAGGCGGCTCCAGGGCCGAATGTCATATTCGTGACGTTGATCGGCTGGCAGATCTTCGGCCTGATCGGCGCTCTCGCGGCAACACTCGCCATCTGCGGTCCGGCAACCATCATCGCCTATGTCGCCACGCACCTTTCGACGCAATGGCAGCATCTCAGATGGTTCAAGCTTCTCCGGAGCGGTCTCGTACCTTTGACGACAGGGCTCATGATCACAAGCGCCTGGTTGCTGACAGCCGCATCCGCACAGAGTTCTCTCGGTTATGTCATAACGGCCGCGACTGCGTGCGTCGTGCTGATGACGCGCATCAATCCGTTATGGCTTCTGGCCGTTGCTGCTGTGGCTGGCGTTGCAGGTTTCGTCTGACAGGCCGCTTCTCATAAACGTCATTAATGAGCAGTCTCGACTTAATGATTGGACGTTTATCGCCACTGATTGAATTCTCCAGGCCATACATCAACCTGTTGCAAGGGCCTGATCATGGCGGCTTTGACCATCGGCATCATCGATCCTTTCCATCCGAAAAGCATCGACACCATTGCGGCCGCTATTCCGGCCGAATGGCGCCTTAGCATCGCCAAGGGTCAGAGCCTCGAGGATAAGACGCAAGCTCTGCGAGACGCCGATGTCGTCTTCGTCATGGCGGCACCTCTGCCCGCTTCACTCATCGATGCGGCCCCGCGACTGCGCTTCATTCAGAAACTCGGAGCCGGCATCGACCGGATCGATGCCGAACGATGCGCGGACCGTGGAATCGGCTTGGCGCGTCTTCAGGCCGGAAACTCAATCCCGGTTGCGGAGCACACGCTGCTCCTGATGCTGGCCGCATGCCGCCGGCTGCCGCTCCTCGACCGCCAGACCCGTGCCGGCGGTTGGGACAAGGAGGCGGCGCGCGGGGTTAGCCGCCAGATCTATGGCAAGAATGTCGGGATCGTCGGTTTCGGTGCCATCGGCCAGCAACTGGCCAGACTCCTGAGCGGCTTTCAGGCGAATATCCTCTACTACGATCCGCGCAGAGCAAGCCCTGAGATCGAGCAGGAGCTGAATGCAACTTATGTGCCGCTCGACGAGCTGACCTCCCAATCGGACATCGTGTCGCTTCATCTCCCCTTGATGAAGGAAACCGCCAAAATATTCGATGCGGCCCGTATCGCCCGCATGAAACCGGGAGCGATCCTGGTCAATTGCGCGCGTGGCGGATTGGTGGACGAGGCGGCTCTGCATGAGGCGCTCGTGAGCGGGCATATCTATTCCGCTGGCCTCGATGCATTCGAACAAGAGCCTCCTGTCGGTAATCCCCTGCTGCTTCTGGACCAGACCGTGGTCACACCGCACACGGCGGGCGGCACGATTGACAATTTCAGGCCTGTGGTGGAGCGCGCTGTGTGGAACACGCAGCGCATTCTATCGGGAGAGGACATTCCCGCACAGGACCTGGTGCTCACGCCGCACAGAACCGCGGCCTGATCGCCCATGACGAAACATCCCACGGTTTTGAGGAGAAGCGGCATGGATCTGCGGCCGTTCATGATAGGCAACCAATGGCGGGAAGGGCAGGGCGCTTCATTCGTCTCCGTGAATCCAAGCAACGGCGGCGAGATTGAAAGGATTGCAGGTGCGGGAATTGCGGACGTCGATGACGCCGTGAACGCGGCACGCGAGGCTCTCCGCGATCCCGCATGGGCGGCGCTGCGGCATCATGAAAGAGCCGCCTTCCTCTATCGCATGGCCGATCTCATTGCTGCGAATACAAAGCATCTGGCCCGCGTACAGATGGAGGACAACGGCAAGACATTCTCGGAATGCGCCGCTCAGGCGACGAGCGCTGCCGCGACCTTCCGCTATTACGCCGCAGGCTGCGAAACCTTCGAGAGCGAACTCACGACGCAACGTGGCCCCAGCGTGACGATGACCGTCTATGAACCGGTCGGCGTCGTGGCGGCGATCACGCCATGGAATTCACCGCTGACGCTCGAAGCGCAGAAGCTCGCACCGATTCTCGCCGCCGGAAACACGGTCGTTCTCAAGCCGTCAGAGGTCACGCCCCGCATCGCGCTCGAATATGCGCGGCTTGCCATCGAGGCAGGCTTCCCCGCAGGCGTCTTGAATGTTGTCACGGGGGCTGCCGATGTTGGGCGCGCTTTGGTCGAGCATCCCGGAATCGACATGGTGAGCTTCACCGGCGGAACGGCGGCGGGACGTGCCATTGCCGCAGAGGCGGGAAAGCGCCTCAAGCCCGTTGTTCTCGAACTCGGTGGCAAGTCGCCTCATATCGTGTTCGCCGATGCCGATCTCGATCGGGCTCCGAAAACCGTGGCTGACGGGATTTTCTCCGGCGGAGGACAATCCTGCATCGCGGGATCGCGCGTCTTTGTCGAGGCTTCCATTTTCGAACGCTTCATGGAGAGCTTCACGGCGGCGGCACGAGGCTACACGCTCGGGAAACCCGATGAACCCTATACGCGCATGGGACCGATGGTCAGCTTTAATCATCGCGACCAAATTGCGCGCACGGTGGAACTCGCACGCGAGGAAGGCGCGCAGATCCTCGTGGGCGGCGAGCTGCCTTCCGGCGGAGGCTTCGAGCAGGGCGCCTATTACCCTGCAACCGTGATCGCTGGTGTCACGAACCAATCCCGTATCTCTCAACAAGAGATCTTCGGTCCTGTCGCCGTCGTTCTGCCGTTCGAGAACGAGAGCGATCTGATCGAACAGGCCAACGATACGGAATTCGGTTTGGCCGCGGGGTTATGGACCAGCGACTTCGCCAAGGCGTGGCGGGTCGCTCGCGCCATTCAGGCCGGAACGGTCTGGATCAACACCTACAAGGAAACTTCGATCTCCACACCGTTCGGCGGCTTCAAGCAAAGTGGTCTTGGCCGCGAGAAGGGGCTTCAGGGGATAAGAACCTACATGGAGCCGAAGGGCCTCTACTGGCACGTCGGCTGATCAAAAAATCTCACGCGCCTATCCGCATCAAGGAAAGCGGAGCGCTGCATTTTCCGGGAGGATTACCAATGTCGACTACCGTTGAAGTCATGGCCGATGCGTTCAAGGAAGCCGGGACACCGTTTCTTGTCGGACACCCAGGGGGCGAGTCCGTCGAGCTGATGGAGGCCGCGCGCCAGCGCGACATGCGCTTTATTCTGATGAAGCAGGAAACCGCAGGCGCGATGCTTGCGGCGACCTGGGGTGAGATCACGGGTTCTCCCGGCGTGTGCCTTTCCACGCGTGGCCCCGGCGCTGCGAACATGGTCAACGGCGCGGCGCATGCCTTTCTCGATCGCGCACCGCTCATTTTGCTCACGGATCGGTATTCGCAACCGGCCCATGAGGTCGGCCTGCGCCAGCGCATCGATCAGCTTGCTGTCTATGCTCCCCTCGTCAAATGGGGAACGACCGTCGATGCACGCACCATTCGGCAGCAGCTCCGCCGCGCCATGCGGACAGCGACGGCGCCAGCGCCGGGGCCGGTCCAGTTCGACATTCCGCAAAGCGAGACGACCAAGGAGGCCGCGCCGCTCAACGCCGAGCCGCCGCTGATGCCGAACCTGCTGTATCCCGAGCCCGATGCGGCCTCTCTGAAGCCTGTTACCGACCGGGTCCGTGCCGCGCGCAAGCCGGTCATCCTCGCAGGTCTCGGAGTCCTATGGGACAAGGCATCGAACGAACTCGTCGCATTAGCCGAGCAGCTTGGCGCGCCCGTTCTCGTGACCTCAAAGTGCAAGGGAGCGATCCCTGAGGACCATCCCCTGCGCGCGGGCTGCATCATCGGCGGACTCATAGAGCGCAAGCTCGTGAGCGAAGCCGACTTGATCATCACGGTAGGATTGGACGGCGTCGAGCTGCAGCCGAAGGCGTGGCCCTACACGACCCCGCTGGTGGCGCTTGCGAGCACGCCTTCGTTGGATGCGCTCGTCCCGGCCGAGATCGAAGCTATCGGCGACCTGAAGGTACTCCTGCGCAAGATCACAGAGCTGTGCTCGGGCGGAAGCAACTGGGGAGAACGGGCCGCATCGGTCTTCCGACAGGATGTGATCGACGCGCTCAACACGCCGAGCAAAGGGCTCTCGCCGCAACGGGCGATGGAAGTCGCCCGCGCGGTCCTGCCGCGGGACACCATCGCGACCTGCGATGCCGGCGCAAGCCGCCTCTTGGTTGTGCAGAAGTGGCAATCCTACGGTCCGCGCGAATTCCTGACCTCCAACGGCCTTGGCTCGATGGGGTATGCGGTTCCCGGTGCCCTGGCTGCGCGTCTTGCGCATCCCAACCGGCCGGTGGTGGCGTTCACTGGCGATGGCGGCTTTCTGATGGCTGTCGCGGAGCTTCAGACAGCCGTGCGCGAAAACCTGCCGATCATCGTCATCGTGCTCGACGACCAGCAGATCGGGCTGATCCGCGTGAAGCAGGAAATCAAGGGACTGCCGCTCCACGGCGTCAGCGTCGGAGGATGCGACTGGGACAAGATGGCCCAGGGCTTCGGGGCAGATGGCGTCACGGTCGACACGGAAAACGGCTTGCAGGACGCGATCAGTGCTGCCCTGAAAACCGGCAGGACGACGGTTATCGGCGTCAGGATCGATGGCTCCGGCTATGTCGATCAGTTCAACGCCTTGCGGGAGCTCTGATCGGCGATGCTGATTGATCTCACAGGCAAGACAGCGATCGTCACAGGAGGAAGCGAGGGGCTCGGCAAGGCGATTGCCGCGCGCCTCTCGCAATCGGGAGCCGATGTGGCCGTTCTCGCGCGGCGTGAGAGCGTGCTTGACGATGCGGTTCGCGAGATCCGTCATAATGCTGCGGGCAAGGTTGCCGGATATGCCTGTGACATTACGAATCGCGAGCGGGTTGGCGAAGTGATGGCGGCGATCCAGGCCGAATTCGGAGCTGCCGATATTCTGGTCAACAACGCCGGCAGCTCCAGCCGCTCGTTCTTCGGAGATCTGTCCCGCGACAGCATGATCGCAGATATGGACCTCAAGCTCTTCGCCGCCGTCAACCTGTCGCAGCTTGTCGTTCCGGGCATGAAGGAAAAGCGGTGGGGCCGCATCATCAACGTCGTGAGCGCCAATGGCAAGGCGCCGAAAGCCGCCAGTGCTCCAACGACGTTGAGCCGCGCTGCCGGGATCACACTGACGAAAGTCATGTCCCAGGAGCTTGCGCCCTGGAACATCCTGGTGAATGCGCTCTGCGTGGGCGTCATCAGGAGCGGGCAATGGGAACGTCGCCATCAGCGCGATGCGCCTGACATTCCTTTCGAGGAATATGTCGAGCCGCAGGCCCGGCAGGTACCGCTTCAGCGTCTCGGTGAGCCGGAGGAGTTCGCCAATGTCGCCTGCTTTCTCGCATCGGATTCCGCATCATATGTGACTGGGACCGCCATCAATGTCGATGGCGGATTATGCCCGGTTACCTGACAAAAATTTCATCAGGGGAGCATGACACCATGAAGTTCGAACTTACGAGCGAGCAGCGCAGCATCGTTGGAACCATCCGTGAAGTAACACAGGGTGAATTCAAGGGACGTGCGCAGCGCTACATGGATGGCAGCTTTCCCTGGGAGAATATCCGAAAGCTCGCAGAACTCGGTGTTCTGGGCATGGCGGTGCCGGAGGAATACGGCGGTTCGGGTATGGGAGTTTTCGATACCGCGCTCGTTCTCGAGGAAATCGCCAAGGGATGCTATGTCACCGCCATGGCCGTGCTCGGCGAGGTAGGAACGCAGACACGCATTATCGCGACCTATGCGCCGGAATCCTTCAAGCGGCGCATCCTGCCCGCGGTGTGCAACGGCGATGCTATCCTGGCGATCTGCATGACCGAACCCCACGCGGGCACGGATGTCGCAAACTATCGCACCAATACTACCATCAAGGGCGACAAGGCCGTCGTGAAGGGCGTCAAGACGCTCATCAGTCGCGTCGACGAGGCGAGCGCCTTCGTGATCTTCAGTCGTATCGACAACCAGCCCGGACGGGAAGGGATCGGTTGCGTTCTCGTCGAGAAGGACACGCCGGGCCTGGAGATTACGGCGCGCTATCATACGATGGGCGGCGAAAATCTGGCGGAGGTTCAATTCAACGAATGCGAGATTCCGCTTGAGAATGTCGTGATCCGGGAAGATGGCTTCCGCAAGCTTTTGTCCGCATTCAACACGCAGCGCTGCCTCAATCCCAGCATCTCGCTCGGTCTTGCCGAAGGAGCGTTCGAGGAATCCGTGCGGTATGTTCGGGAGCGGACGGCCTTTGGTCGGCCGATCGGCGATTTCCAAGGCATGCGCTGGAAGCTCGCGGAAATGTATCGGGATATCGAGGTCGGCCGCAGCATTCTGTATCGCGCCTGCGCCACCGCCAATCCGTTCCCCGATCCGTATCAGGCGGCGCTGGCCAAGATGTACTGCAACGAGATGTCCAACCGCGTGACCAGCGAGGCAATCCAGGTTCACGGCGGATACGGATTCACGGACGAGTATGCCGTCTCTCGGCTGTACCGTGGCGCCCGTTATGGAACGCTCGGCGGTGGCACGACCGAGACGCTCAAGGATCTCGTTGGCAAGAGAATCGTGTCCGAATTCGATGATGTCGACGGCTTCCTCGGCATGGGAGCCTTCTGATGGATACCGGCACCAGGGATGAGAGTGAAGTGCAATCTCAGACCACGATGGACCGTCGAGGATATCCGTTTTCCGGATTGGTGGTTCTCGATCTCTCCCACATCTACAATGGTCCTTATGCAACCTTCCTCATGGCGATGGCCGGAGCCGAGGTCATCAAGATCGAGCCGCATGGCGGGGAGCATCTTCGGGTTCGTGCGGAACTCGGCGGAGCGGCCCTGCCGTTTGCGATGCTCAACGGCAACAAGAAATCAGTGACGCTCAACCTGAAGTCAGAGCGGGGGCGCGAGCTTTTCCTTCAGATGGTTCGCGCGGCCGATGTTCTGGTAGAGAACTTCGCGCCCGGCGTTACTGAGCGTCTCGGGATCGGGCCAAACGATCTGCATAAAGCCAATCCGCGCCTGATCTATGCATCGAGTACCGGTTATGGGCGTTCCGGGCCCTATCGCGACTATCCGGCCATGGACATCACCGTGCAGGCTATGTCCGGCATCATGAGCATCACCGGCTTTCCTGATAGCCCGCCGGTGAAATCGGGACCGGCGCTTTGCGATTTCTTCGCAGGCATCCATCTCTACGGTGGAATCGCGACAGCGCTGTATGAACGTGAGAGAACGGGCAGGGGACGTGTCGTTGAAGTCTCCATGCAGGAGGCCGTGTATGCCTCTTTGAGCTCCAATCTGGCTTTGTATCACGGCAGCGGTGGGAAGATTCCCGTGCGCACCGGCAACCGTCACGGAGGCCTGGCGGAAGCGCCTTACAATGTCTATCCGGTGAAGGATGGGCATATCGCTATCATATGCAACAACAACCGCCATTTTCATGCTTTGCTCAAGGCCATGAAACGTGAGGATCTCCAGGACGATCCACGATTCCAGGATCTCAAGACGCGCGTTGCCCATATCGATGAAGTGGATGAACTCGTCAGCGCGTGGACGCGTCTGCATACGAAGGCGGCGCTTGTGGAGACCCTTCTTGCACATCGGGTACCTCACGCACCGGTGCGCGACCTCAGCGAGGTGATTAACGATCCGCACATGCATGCCCGAGGCAGCCTGCAATGGATTGATCATCCGCAATATGGCCGCATCGCCGTGCAGAACAGCCCGATCAGGTATGAAGGTGTGCCGCCTATGCCACTGGAGCCCAGCAGCGCGCTCGGGGCGCAAAACCGAGAAGTGTTCGGCGGGCGTTTGGGCTTGCCGGATGAGGAGCTGGAGGATCTTCGCCGCCAGGGCGTGATCTGAGGCGGTGTGATCTGATGCTGACCTGTTGGGGGCGCAGCCCTAGGGTTGCGCCCCCCTTTTCATTGTCATGAAGCGAAGGGCTGCTGGGCCACCGCGAGAGGCGCTTGGCCAGCTGTGGCGGCTTCCTTCTGCAACGCTGCGATATCGATTGCATTGTAGGGAATTCCGGCGCGGACGCGGCTCGCTTCGAGCCGGGATTCCAGTTCGCCCGGCATCAAGATCTCGTCGAAACCTTCCGCCTTGGGGCAACCGTGCACGCGCTGCACCAGCGTGTCCATTCGCTGGAGAAAATCATCGCGTGAAACGAACAGATCCGGTTTGATCGCAAGGAAGAAATGGCCGACATCCTGCGGCCTGTCGAATACCTCGAACTGATTGGCGACACCCCCCGCATAGGCGGCGCCCGACAGGACGCCGCCGAGAATGTCCATCAGCATGGACAGGGCCGAGCCCTTAGGGCCGCCGATCGGAAGAACGACGCCGCCATCAAGAGCGGCCTTGGGATTCGTCGTCGGCCGCCCGGACGCATCGAGAGCATAGCCGAGCGGGATGTCCTGTCCGAGCTTTGCCGCACGGCGTATCTTGCCGCGAGCGGCGACGGCAGGCGACATGTCGAGGATGTAAGGCACTTCGGAGCCAGCTGGAACGCCTGCTGCAAGCGGACTCGTGCCGAGCAGCGCCTGGCGGCCGCCCCATGGCGGCATCGCGGGCGAGGCATTGGTGAAGACCATGGAGATGAAGCCGGCCTCGACCGCCTGAAGCACATAGCATGCGGCCATTCCGAAATGGGTGCTGCGCCGGGCGGAGACCAGGCCGATTCCGAATTCCCTCGCCATTTCGACAGCCTCCGCCATGGCATATGTGGCCACGACGAAGCCGAAGGCATTCTGGCCATCGAGCAAGCCCGCGACGGGCGTAACCTTCTGGAGCGACAGAGAGGGTTTTGCATTGATCAAGCCGCTGCGCACGCGCTTGAGGTAATGGGGAAGATACTGCAATCCGTGAGTATCGACGCCGCGCAGATCGGCCCGGATGAGGCAGTTCGCCACAACCTTCGCATCCTCATCGGGAAGACCGTTGGCCATGAGAATGCGGGTAGCGAATGCTCTTGCGTCTTCAGCTCTTGCATAGAGCTGCGCGGCTTCCGGACTGGTGTGCTGTGCGGCAAACGTCATTGGATACATCCCTCTTCTGTTCGGGCGGAAATCTCGGCTGCGGGCTCGTTAGAACCCATAAAGACGCGCTGGATTGTCGACGAGAATTTGTCTCATCAGAGCGGCGTCCCCCATCCATGTATTGAGCCTGTTCAAGGCCAGTCCGTCATCGTCGGGATGGAGCGGTTCGATGCGGTTCGGATCGCGCGGGATTCCGGGCCAAGCGCCGGGATGCGGCCAGTCGCTGCCCCAGAGGAGGCGCTCGGGATTGGCCTTCAGGAGCGTGCGCGCGATTTCTCCGGCATCGGCGTGATCGGGCCTGGCGGAAATACGGCGGGGAGCGGAGAGCTTCACATAGGCTTTGCCCGACCGCATCAAGGAGAGGAGGGCAGGGAGCCCCGTTTGATGCTGTCCCTTTTCGGCTCTTGCTTTTGCGAAGTGATCGAACACCACGGGTACAGGCAGAGCCTGAATCCGGTCGTGAAGGGTCGCGATGATGTCGAGATCCGTATAGACCTGAAGATGCCAGCCGAAGGGTGCTGCTTGAGCGGCTGACGCCTCGATGTGCTGAGCGATGGCTTCAGGGTCCGCAACGCCCGCGGTTTCGAGATTGACGCGAAGGCCGCGCACGCCTGCTTCATGCAATTCGCGGAGCGTTGGTTCCGGCATTCCCGAATCCACCACCGCGATGCCTCTGGCTTGAGATCCGAGGCGGCGAAGCGCGTGAAGCATGCAGGAATTATCGGTTCCGTAGATGCTAGGCTGCACAATGACCACGCGCTCCAGACCAAGTGCGTTCTGATGAGCGATCAGATCCTCGATCGGCGCAGGCCCCGGCATATAAACCCGATGGGGAGAAAGCGGGAAACGCTCATAAGGGCCGAACACATGCACATGGCAATCGCAGGCTCCTGCGGGCATGCCGAAGTCGAGCGGGCTATGCTCGACGTCAAGGACACGGCGCGGGGAGGCGGTGGCAGGTTGACGGATCAAAGTTGAAGTTCCGCCACCTGGCGCGCGCGTTGGGTCGCTGCAGCGAGCAGAAAGCTGAGATCCGTCCCCGTCGACACGTATCGCGCTCCCATCCTCACGAACTCGCTGACGAGATCCTGCCGGGCGGAAAGTCCGCCGACACCAGCATGCTTGCCGTGCTTTCGGCATGCCTCGATGGTGAGCGTGTAGGCCTCGCGCACTTTCGGATGATCGACTTGGCCGGCGACATCCATGTCGGCCATCAGATCGTTGGTGCCTATAAGGGCGATGTCCACGCCTTCGACCGCCATGATCTCATCCGCGTTTCTCACGGCCTCCGCCGACTCGAACTGAACGATCACCATCGTGGCCTCGTTCATGGCCGCGAAAGCCTGAGATGCCGGGAATGTACGGAACTGAAGATGCGGCAATCCTCCGGAGACGCCACGCTGTCCGAACGGGGGGAATTTCGCCGCATTCACGATGGCGCGTGCTTCCTCCGCCGTTCTCACGTCGGGCGCGATTACGCCCAATGCGCCGCCATCGAGGGCTCTTGCAATGTATTCCGGCCTGCTCGTGGGAACTCTCACGAAGGGGGCGATCCCGGCTTCGAGCGCCATCATGCAGATCTGGCCCGTGGTGTCGAAGCTGAAGCTGGAATGCTCCAAGTCGACATAGATGGAGTCGAAGCCCGCCGTCTTCGCGATCCGTACGATTTCTACGCCGCGAACCAGGCGCGCGGTCATAGAGGAGACAACCTCGCCCCGGGCGAGCTTGCTTTTCATATTGTTGCACAGGATGCTTGCGAGATCTTCCGCCATGTCACTTCCCCAAGATCGTTTCATGATTTCAAGAGACCCGGCGGACCATGCTGGGTCCAATCATATCCTTGGACGCACCTATAAATGAGCTTTATGTCGTCAGCGGCTTCACGTTCGATATTCGACTTTCGGTGATATTCATGACGGGCTTCTAACCGATGTCAGGCTCCCCTTTCGAGCCTACGCTCTTCGGCTGCCGCTATCGCTCGTCCATGTTTCCTCCTCATTGAAGACTTAAGCTGAAGGATCTGAGGAGGATGCGATGCTTCGCAGAAAAAACCTGCTTGCCGCCCTGATCTCGGTCGCCGGGTTCGGGAGTGCGCTTGTGACGCCAGCGAATGCGGCGTTCACTTGCCCTGATACGGTTGCCGCGAAAGCGGCAAAATCGATTTCTTCACTCAACGGCCTGTTCTCAGGGGCCAATGACATCACCGCCAACAATCGTCTTGGCGAAGTGATGGCCGATCTGCGCGGGAGCGGCACGAGCCCTGCTCTGGTCGTCGATTACCTGGTGAGCGCATATTGCCCGCTCGTCGCAGCCGACAGCGCGCTCTCGGATCAGCAGAAAGTGCATCGGGTCCAGCGTTTCGCGCGGATGGTGACAGGCTTGGCATATGTGCCGCCTGGATCGGACGAGGATGCGATCCTTGTCGAGATGCCCCTGGCGCCGGATTTGGTGCGTCAGGTCGATGAAGCGGCGCGCCGGGCCGGGGTTTCGCGGGACGAGTGGATCGAGAAGGCCATCAACCGTGTGCTAGCGCAACCCTGATGTCACGCATCCGGTGAGTTACCGCGAAATTCCTGCCGGATCTGTGCAGCCTAGGCCTGCACCATCGGTCATCCAGCCGGTGGCGGATGCTGGCGCGAGATTTATGGCGCATTGCATTGCCGTCCGGCTTGGGCTTGGTAACATTTTCTGTCCCGCGCTAAGCGGAACCATAGTTCCAATGATCCGTGCCACGGGTTAGCGAACGCCGATCCTGAGCCCAAGGAGTTTCGGGAGTGCGGCAACGGCTCGCGCCAGGGCAGGCGCACCACGATTCTGCTCGTCTGCTTCTTCGCATGCGAGAATGGCGGAGCGGATGGCGCTGGCGCCGGTGAAACGGAACGGCTCGGGCGGCAGGCTTGGCAGCGGGCGCGTACAGAACGGCAATCCTGACCAGCGGTCTCTCTCGTTAAGGACCAGCGATGCGAGGCATTGTCCGGCAATATAGGTGGCGTTCACGCCATGGCCCGAGAAACCGCAGGCGTAATGAATCCGCGTATCGGGTATGGTCTTGAAGAAGGGCAGGCGGTCGGCGGAAACATCGATTGCGCCGCCCCAGGCGCGGGCGAGAGGAATGTCCCGCAATGCTGGGAGCAGCCGGCGAAGCCCAGCCTCTGCGCGTCCGATGCTCGCCTTGTCATGGGTGAGATGCCGCGCCTGCGCATGAGCGCCGTAACTGACCGGACCGGATCCTGATCCCATCAGGACGCGGTTGTCCTCCGTCTTGCGGGAATAGTGCAGGAACATGCGCAGATCAGCCAAACCTTCATCGCCGGTCCAGTTCATGGAAGCGAGTTGATCCTGTGCCGGCTCGGTCATGACGACATAGCTGGAGAAAATGCTGACATGCGGTCGGATCTCCCGACGCTCGCTTAACGCTGCATTGGTCGCGAGCACGACCTCCCGAGCGATGATCTGGCCACGAGGCGTTTTGATCCGGCTCGGGTTCCCCGGAGTGACACTGAGCATGGGCGTGTTCTCGAAAAGAGAGACGCCCTGGTCGATGACAGCCTGTCGGAGCGCACGAGCTAGGCGGGCGGGATGTACGGTCGCTGCATCGGGATAGAAGAGACCGCGCCGGAATACCGGTGATGCGCAGCGCGCCTGCACCTCTTCCACGGATAAAACGGTGACATGGTCTTCCGCGCCGAGCTCACGGGCCTGCTCCACGATAGCCGCGATCTTCTCTTCCTGCCGTGACGTCGCGGCAACGACGAGGTTTCCGCCTTCCCGCCACCAGATGTCACGACCGCACTCGGATGCGAAGGTCCGGATGCCATCCTGCGCCCAGTCGCCTGCCTCGGCGATGGCAAGGGCGCCGTTCCGCCCGAGAGCCTGAACGGCTGTGCCCAGGGATGACCAATAGCCGTGAACTTTTCCGCCATTCTTGCCGCTTGCGCCGGACCCGCAGATGGATGCCTCGATCAGGGCGATGGAAAGATCGGGGCGGCGGCGTTTGAGCGTGAGCGCTGTCCAAAGCCCGGCGAAACCGCCGCCGACAATGGCGACATCGACCGTGCATTCTCCTTCAAGAGGCGCAGCCGTTGGCACGTTGCCCTCGGATTTCAAAGCTTCATCGAGCCACCAGGAACGGTCGGATGGATCAACGGAAGGCAGAGAAGATCTCATGATGGCTATGCCTTGGAAAAAACCGCGCCGAATCTTTCAGTGCTGCAGCGCGGGTGCTGGTCACGCTGCAGTAGGCTTCTAAGTCAGTTCTGCTGCAGCTTCGTGCGCAGTTCCTGCATCGAGCGATGAACCTCCTCGAGGTCGGACACCTCGAAGCCTTCCGCCAGGCTTGGTGAATGCTGAGCCAGACGCTCGCGCAACACACCCGTGTAGCGCGCCCGGCGATCCTCGCCGATGACGAGACCGTTCTCTTCCTCGAAACGCGCGTTCCAGGACACGGCTTCATCTTGCGAGATGGATGGCGGCAGGTTGAGTGAAAGCACACCGTCGGTGAGCTTCACCGGATAGCCTCCCGGCAGGCCGTAAGGCCCCGGAACATGGCCGGTCCAGCTGCGCCCCTCTGCGAGAGCGAGGATCATCGGTACGCCGCTTGCTCCGGAGATATCGATGACCGGCTCCGGCGTAAGCTTCACATCGCGGAAGGTGCCGAACACATCCCCGATCTCCTCATTGTCGATCCAGACTCGTGGTGCCGATCCGACGCGCGCTTCAGCGGGGCGGCGCCACGCTCCGAGATGCTGATAATGAGCAAGAACCTTGATCCGGTCTCTGTCCATCAGGTTGCGGTCGGCCGCGAACACATTGGACAAAATCGCGACATTGCCCATGCCGCTGATGACCTGATGCCCGAGTGCCTTGATCAATCCGTTCACGACGTCCGGAAAGCTGCAGTTGATCAGGGGAGCGGTACTTCCCAGCCGTGTCATGGCTGCCGCCACACGGGAGCTGAGAACCGCCTGGAAGACGGCAGTCGCGCTCAATCCTCCCTCTTGAACGAGCTTGCTCCAAGCATCCCCAGATCCTGCGATCACGGACGAAGTCTGCACGGAAGCTGCCTGCACGACCACATCCGACTTCGTCTCTTCGAGCAATTCGCCGGGAACGCCATCAGCGAGCAGATCCGCTTCGCGTGCAACAACGGTCACGGGCGTATTGAAGATCGCGGCGCGGGCGCCTGCCGCAACCTTCAGCCATTGCAGGCGTTCGCGATTGCGGCCCGCGAGAACGACGCGTGTCGGGGCGGTGGCGGTAGCTGCGATGTCGAACAGGATGCGGGCAGCGAAAGCACCGGTGCCCGTGAGGAGGATGGTGGATTCCGTCGTCATCTCAGTTTCCTTTCGCGAGTCTGTCCCAGCAATCGTCGAGACTCTTGGAGAGTTTGTGTTTCATGATGCGCTGGCTCGGCGTGCGCTCGAACTCGTCGACCACGGCGATGTAGCGGGGGTTCTGGTAGGCCGCGAGGCGGGAGGTCAGCCATGTGGAGATCTCCGCAGGCTGCAGGCTGGCCCCGGCCTTCGGCTTGATGAAGAGCTTGATGTCCTGCTCGCCGATATCCGCCGCGACGCCGATCATGGCGCAATCCTCGATGGCCGGATGATCGGAGGCGACACGCTCCACTTCCCAGGCGGAGACGTTCTCGCCACGGCAGCGGACGCTGTCGGTCATGCGGCCATGGAAGATCAAGTTGCCCTGCGCATCGTAGGTGCCGAGATCGCCCGTATACAGAGCGCCGTTCCGAAGAGCCTTCTCAGTCGCAGACGGGTTCTCGAAATAGCCGGGAGTGATTGCTCCCGGCAGCGAGGTCCGCACCACGATTTCGCCTCGCTCGCCCTGAGGAACGGGATTGCCGTCGGTATCGAGCAGTTCCACCGTGAACCACGGCACCGCATTTCCGACCGAGCCGACGACACCCTTGTCGTTGAAGGTCGTGATGCTGGAGGCCTCCGTCATGCCGTAGCATTCACGGATCTGGACACCGAAGCGATTTTGGAACGCCTCCCATATGTCGCCCGGGCAGCCTCCGCCCCAGGCGATCCTGACGAGATGGTCCCGATCCATCGGCGATGCAGGCTGCTTGAGAAGGATCTGCAAAATACCGCCGAGATAGTGGATGTGCGTCGCACCGTATTCGCGCACTTGGCCCCAGAAGCGGCTTGCGCTGAAACGGTCTACCATCGCAAGGACGACACCATGCGTCATCGGCAGGCTCAGAAGCTGAGCCCCGCCGATATGGTAGAGCGGCTCCCACACGAACATCACGTCGCCTGCACGAGAGGCAGCGACGAGGCTAACGCCTTCTCCAGCCAATCGGATCATCCGGTTGGAGACGGTCACGCCTTTCGGATGGCCTGTCGTGCCGGAGGTGTACATGATCGCGAACGGCGCATCCAAGTTGGGCGCCGGCTCCGCGAAGGGCGCTCCCGTGCCCAGGACCTCGGCAAGGCGTGGATGGTCTCCGGCTTCTCCATGGATGATGAAGCCTTCTCGAGGATGTTCCGCTTCGGATTCTGCAATCGTCGGCAGAAGGTCGTCGTCGGCGACGATGAGAGCCGGCTTCGAGTGATTGATGATATATTGCAGGCCCTGACCACGCTGCTGAGCATTGAGCGGCACCCAGACCAGACCGGCCTTGGCGAGGCCGAAGACCACGGCCAGAGTTTGCACGCTGTTGCGCATCATGACCGCGACATGGTCGCCGGACTGCAGGCCCCGGGAGCGCGCCCACGCCGCCATGGCGGATGACTGGGAGTCCAGCATGGCGAAGGTGATGGGATCGCCATTGAAACGAGCGAAGATTCCATCCGGATTCTTATCGGCATGCTGCCGCAAGAGATCGGCGAGACTAATGGTATCGAGTGGCATCGAAATTTCTCAGCTTGTGATTTTATGTCGTCCGGCGGAAGCGTTCCGCGAGAAGAAGAAGTACTGTCACGATCACGAACACCACAACGGAGACCGCGGCGAGGGTCGGATTGAGCTGCAGGATCATGTCGTCCCACATCTGCTTGGGCAGCGTCGTCTTGATGCCGCCGCTGACGAAGATCGCGATCGTGAGCTCGTCGAAGGAGGTGATGAAGGCGAACAGGAAGGCCGCGACCAACCCACCCTTCACGAGAGGAACCGTGACGAGAAACAGAGTCTTGACCCGGTTCGCTCCAAGCACAGCCGCCGCCTGATCGAGACGCCAGTCATAGTTCTTCAGGATCGCCGTGATCGTCACGAAGGCGAAGGGAAGAGCCAGGACGGTGTGGCCGATCACCAGGCCCAGATCCGTCGCGATGAGGCCGATCTGTGCGAAGAGGTAGAAGAGGCCGACCGCGATGATGATGCGCGGGACGATCATGGGAGCAAGGAACGCAGCGAACACGAGCCCGCCCCAGCGGGTGTTGGAGCGTGCCAATGCCAGCGCCGCCAAGCCCCCGATAACGGTTGCGCAGATTGCTGTCGCCGCAGCCACGCCGAAGGAGCGCAAGGTGGCGGACAGCCAGACCGGCGAGGAGAAATAGGTCTCGAACCATTGCAGGCTGTATCCCGGAGGCGGGAATTCCAGGAACTGCGAGCTTGTGAAACCGATGGGGATCACAAGCAATGTCGGCAGCACCAGGAACATGAGGGCAAGCGTGCAGTAGATCGACAACAACTTGCTCGTCCCGCGCGTTCCGATCACGCGGCGGACGACATCGGCCAGCAGCGCGCTCGCTTTCGCGACAACCCGCAGGATCGAAAGGCCGAGCAGACGCAGGCGCCCCGTTCCGCCTTCTTGTCCCGAGGTCTCGCCCGAGAGAGAGGAGAGGCCGAAGAGACGGTCATAGATCCAGACGGTGACAAGCGCCGCCACCAGCATCATGGCCGCGAGCGCGCCTGCGAAGGCCCAGTTCAGGAGTTCCTGAACCTGCGTGATGATGAGCTGCGCCAGCATCGTCTCGCGCCGTCCGCCCAGGAGGGCCGGCACGATGAAGAAGCCGAGGGACGAGATGAAGACGAGCAGGCCGCCAGCCGTGACGCCGGGCAGGGAGAGCTTGAAGTAGACGAGCCAGAAAGATTGAGCGGGTGCCGCACCCAAAGCCTGTGCTGCCTGGATCAGACGCCGGTCGATGCCGATCATGACCGGGAGCATAGTGAGAACGGCGAGAGGAACCATCGCATGAACCATGCCGACCATCACGCCAAACTCGTTGTAGGCGAGGGGAAGAGGCTGCGAAGCGAGGCCGCTTCCCGTGAGCATGCTGTTGATCACGCCGGTACGGCCGAGCACGACCATCCAGGCGAAGGTCTTCACGAGATAGCTCGTCCAGAACGGAACCATCACGAGCAGAACCATGCGCTCGCGCAGGCCATCCTTCAGTCCGGCCAGCCAATAGGCGAGGGGATAACCCAGCAGGATCGAAAACAGTGCCGTGTTGGCTGCGATCTTGAACGTGATGCCCAGAACCTGAAGATACACGTCCGTGTTCGCGATCCGGGCGTAGGTCGCAACGCTGAGAGCGCCGCTCGCCGGATCCTGCACGCTCAGGGAAAGGAGGCGCAGGACCGGAAATAGGAAGAAAATGGCGAGGAACGCGATGCCCGGTGCCGCGAGCCAAAGCGCGTTGGGACGAAGCAGTCGCTGTCGGAGGGGTAGGGCGGGAGCGGTGATGGCTGTCATGCTTGCGATTCCCTTACCACTCATGGCACCAGAACCGCGGCGTCCGGATTCCAGCCAAGGGTTGCGCGCTCTCCATAGGCGGGAGCAGGCTGGCCGGGCGGCAGACGCACGATCACCGTTTCACCCTCGTCGAGATCGACGATGAGGCGCGTCTCTGAGCCGGCATAAACGGCATCCGCGACGCGGCCAACGACAGTGTTCCCTTTGTCGCCTCCAAGGCTGATCTGCTCAGGGCGCACCACGATGGCGGCCTCTGCACCGGAGTGCGTGGCACCCGCGGGCAGACGGAATTTTCCGTGCGGCGTCGTAAGACGAGTTTCTCCGTTGGAAGCGTCGACCTTCCCACGGAAGATGTTCGAAATGCCAATGAAGTCGGCAGCGAAAGCCGTCGCCGGACGGGCGTAAATCTCGTGAGGAGAGCCGAGCTGTTCGATCCGGGCATGGTTCATCAGACAGATCCGATCGGACATGGCGAGCGCCTCCTCCTGATCGTGGGTCACGTAGATGATGGTGGCGCCTGTCTCGCGGTGGAGCTGCTTGATCTCGATCTGCATGTGCTCGCGCAGCTTCTTGTCGAGAGCGCCGAGCGGTTCGTCCATGAGAATGATGGAGGGCTGGTAGACGAAGGAGCGTGCAAGTGCGACACGCTGCTGCTGGCCGCCGGAAAGTTCTCGCGGGAAACGTGATGCGAGATGGTCGAGCTGCACCATTGTCAACGCATCTTTGACGCGCTGCTTGACCTGCGTCGCGGAGAGAGGCCGCATGCGAAGGGGAAATTCGATGTTCTCGGCAACGGTCAGGTGCGGGAAGAGGGCATAGTGCTGGAACACGAGGCCGATATCGCGCTGGTGAACCGGCGTCTGCGTCTGGTCTCGACCATCGATGAGAATGCGGCCGGAAGTCGGCTCGACGAGGCCGCAGATCATCTGAAGCAGCGTCGTCTTGCCGGATCCGGATGGACCAAGTAGCGTGAGAAACTCGCCCGTCGGAACGGTCAGGTGCGTCGGCTCCAGAGCCGTCACGGAACCATACTGCTTTGACAGGCCTTCAATGATCAGTTTCGGCGCGCTTGGGCCGTCCTTCGCTATCGTTGTCATCGTAGCGCCTTCCTTCCTTCATCTCGAAGCCATGTGCGGGCGCGGCGTTGAAATAGCCCGCGACATCCGCCCGGTCGAAAAATGCAATAAAAACCGACTCCGCAGAGCCTCAGCGCAGTCACGGAGAGTTAGCCATGCCTTCAGGCATCGACGAACGCTCACGCGCACGCGGTTCGGGAAACACAACTCAAGTCACGCCGAGATGCGCCGCCGCCTCGGCTTCATGCCCCCACGGACTGAGGCGGCGGCGCTTGCTTTTTTAGGTCAGCAGCCAGCTATTGAAGCGCTCGGTCACAGCGGCGCGGTTCTCGCTCCACCAATTCTCGTTGGCGACCCGCATCTTCTTCAGGTTCTCTGGCGAGGTCGGCAGGACCTTCGCGCGATCCGCTGAGATGCTCTTATAGGCGTCGAGGTTGGTCGGGCCGTAAGCCAGAACTTCCGTGAAGGCGGCCTGGCGATCAGGAGCGGAGCAGAACTTGATGAACTGCTTTGCCGCATCCGCGCGTGGATTGCCCTTCGGGATCGCCCAACCTTCGATGGAATAGAGTCCCTGCTCCCAGACGATTGTCGCCGGCGCGCCGCCGTCGATGGCCGACTGGAGACGTGCGTTCCAACCGCTGATGATATCGACCTCGCCACTTTGCAGGAGCTGCGTCGATTGCGCGCCACCGGTCCACCACACAGCGATGTGCTGCTTGATCTTGTCCAGGTTCTTGAACGCGCGGTCCACATCGAGCGGGTAGAGCTGATCAATGCTCACGCCGTCGGCCATCAGCGCCTGCTCGAGGGAGTCGATGGGGTTCTTGCGCAGGGAGCGGCGGCCGGGGAATTTCTCCACGTTCCAGAAATCGGCCCAGCTCTTCGGCGCATTGTCCTTGAAGTGGTCGTTTCTGTAGGCGAAGACCGTGGAATAAACGTCCGTGCCCATCCAATGATCGGTGATGGCTTCGGGCATCAGGCCAGGAGCGGCATCTCGCGTGAACCCGATGGGCTCGAGAAGATTCTGCTTCACCAGGATGTCGCGCGCGGAGAGCGTCAGCGTGCAGACGTCCCAGGTATAGGACTTCGTTTCCACGATGGCCTTGAACTGGGCCGTGGGTTCGGCTTCACGAGCCACGTTGACGACCTTGATTCCGGTCGCCTTCTCGAAGGGATCGTAGAAGGCCTTCCGGAAGGCGGGGCCGAAGGGGCCGCCGGGATCGGCGACGGTGATTGTCGTCGCCGCCTGAGCCCGGCCGGTCAGCCCCGGCATTCCGAGAACCAGGGCTGCACCACCTGCGGTCTTGAGCAGGTGTCTCCGATTGATAGTCAGATTGGTATCGCTCATTCTTTAGTCCTCCTGTTTGGCAGGCTGTTCACCTGTATTCCCTCGGGTTGTGGCTGGGGCTTCAGCCCTTCTTTGCCGCGGCCTTGCGAGCCAAGAACTGCTCCATCATCCGGGCCGGTTCACCGGATGCATATGCTTCGCGCTGAATGCGGATGCCGGCGGCCATGCAGTCGTCGAAACCTGCTTGCGTCATTTCACGGAAGCGCATGCGGTCCAGACGCATCGCAACGGGAGGCTTGCTTGCGAGGAATTCTGCAAGTGCAAGCGACTCGCTCATCACCTTGTCCTGCGGAACCAAGCGGCTGATGACGCCGATGCGGTAGCACTCGTCCGCATCCATCATGCGGCCGGTGAGCGTCAGATCGATGGTTCGGGCGAGGCCGATATGCTCGCGCATGATCCAGGGACCGGTGCTGCTGGCGATGCCCGAATTGATCTCCGGCTGGCCCATGGTCACGCCGGAATGGCCGACGCGGATGTCGCAGAGGAGCGCGACCTGGAAGGCGGAGCCTGCGGCGACGCCGTTCAGCGCTGCGATGATCGGCTTCGAGAGCGAACGGATGCGATCATAGAGACGCTCCCACTCGCCCATCCACAGCTCAGCGCGCTCGGGATCGAATGTCTTCGTCTCGTTGAGGTCCTGACCGGCGCCGAAGGCACGGTCGCCTGCGCCGGTGAGAATGATCGCGCGGACGTCCGCATCCTCTTCCATGGCTGTCAGGGCGGCGGTCAGTTCCTCCCGCATGGCCGTGTTCCAGGCATTCAGAACCTGGGGGCGGTTCAGGGTGACGATGCCGACGGCGCCCTGCCGCTCGCTCAAGATAAATTCAGCCATGGTCTGCAAGCCCTCCTGCTATTTTATTGCAATGCAATAGTTCTTATTGTATGTTCCGCCTAACTTACTGCTATTGTCAACTGCCCTCGGGATTTTTATCGAGGAGGTTCCAGGAGAGAGATTTCAGGAATGGCGACCGGCAAAATGAAGACCATCGAAGATGAAGCGCCGCCAAAGCGCGGCCGCGCCACAGACCCGCTGCTGGTGATGTCGGTCGAGAAGGCTTTTCGTGTGCTCTCTGTTTTCGATCAGCACAGCACAAGCCTGAGCCTCTCCCAGATCGCTGCTGCAACCGAGATGGATGTCAGCGCTGCACAACGCTTCACGCATACACTGACGAAGCTCGGCTACTTGCGGAAGGATCCTGAGACGAAGCGGTTCGAGCTGACAGCGAAGACGCTGCAACTCGGTTACTACTACCTTCGCAGCAATCGCCTCGTAGAACGGGCAATGCCTTATCTCCTGCACCTCTCCAAGGAGACGGAAGAGACGGTCAACATGACCGTGCTCGATGATACCGAGATCATCTTCATTTCGCGCTTCATGAGCCGGCACATGCTGAACACGAATGTGATTATCGGCTCTCGCATGCCGGCTTATTGCACGGCTCCCGGCATCGCGATTCTGTCGCAGCTGCCTGAAGACGAGGCGGTTGCAATTCTCGAGCGCTCCGACCGAAAGCCGATCACTCCCTCGACTACATGGCAGATCGACGACCTCGTGAAGAAGCTGCGCGTTTCGCGCGAACAGGGATACGCCACCGCCTTTGATGAGTTCTATCGAGGCGATGCCTCCATCGCTGCAGCGGTCGTCGCGGCGAACAATCGTCCGGAGGGCGCCATCAACATCGCGGTTCCGCTGTCGCGCTTCTCGCCGGAAGCAGTGGTGGAGCGCTTCGCTATGCATATCATCGCGGGAGCGCATTCCATCTCGAACACCTGAGATGATCTCTGCTGGCTAATCTTTAAGTCGCATTGCTTATGGTTTAGGCGCGTTTTTCTTGACAGCCCTTTTCTGACGACCCTACCATTCCACAAAAGTTATTGCATGGCGATAACTGCGTGGTGATCATAAATGCCGGACAAGTCAGAGCAAAGGGTTCGCAAAGGACAACTCGTAAGGGTTGCTTCCCGTCATGGCGCAGCTTTGCGCCTTACGGTCGATGGTGATGAGGTAGAGGCCGTAGAGGGCGATAGTCTGCTCGCGGTGCTGCTGCTGAACGGGAAAGTCGTCCGCCATCTCGAATTCGGCGGCGCGCCCCGAGCCGGCTTCTGCCTCATGGGGGCCTGTCAGGATTGCTGGGTTTCTCTCGTAGGCGGCGAGCGGGTACGAGCCTGCACAACTCTAGCTGCCGATGGCATGGCCGTATGGACCGATCTCCGGAAGGCTCAAGCCGATGCATAATGTGGTGATCGTCGGCGGCGGCCCAGCCGGTATTCGCGCAGCCTCCATTCTGGTCGAGGCGGGCCTGAAGCCCATTCTCGTGAACGAGACGAAGCAGGCGGGAGGGCAGGGCTATCGCGCGCCGGCCAAGAGCCTCGCATTGGACATCAAAGCTCTCATGGGTTCGGAAGCGGGCAAGTACCAGCGCCTGCATACGTTGTTCGCGTCTCTCCAGGAGCGGATTGATTATCGGCCCGGCACACTGGTCTGGGGCACTCATGAGAAGGTTCTGCACACGCTATGCGATGGCGTGGCGGGGACGATCCCGTATGACGCGCTGATCCTCGCAACCGGCGCCACGGATCGGATCATGCCTCTGCCGGGATGGACGCTGCCAGGCGTCTTCACCCTGGGCGGCGCGCAGGTGATCCTCAAGGATCAGGGCTGCCTGATCGGCAATCGCGTCGTCTTTCTCGGCAGCTCGCCGCTGCTGTTTCTGGCAGCACTGCAATATCACAAGTCCGGAGCATCGGTTGCGGCGGTGGTCGATACGACTCCGCTCTCCGCAAAACGCGCCGCTATCCGCGATCTCGCTGCCAGTCCGCGAACGCTGGCGCGGGGAATGCTGTATCGCACAGCGCTTCATATGGCTGGTATCCCCATCATCGACGGCGCGGCACCGCTCGGGATCGATGGAACGGATCATGTCGAGGGCGTGCGGATCAAGGATAGGCGAGGGCGTGAGAGGTTTATCGCCTGCGATGCCGTCGCTTATGGCTATGGACTCAAGCCGGAGACGCAATTGGCCGAGCTGGCCGGAGCGCGTTTTCAGTTCGATCCGGACTTCCGGCTCTGGTTGCCGGAGACGGACGCAGATGGGCGCGCCGGAGCCGACCTTTATCTGGCAGGCGACGGGGCCGCCATCGGCGGAGCGGATGCCGCAGAGGCGAGCGGCGCGCTCGCCGCTTACGCACTGCTCGCAGATACGGGCCGGCCGCAGCCGGAGAGCGCGCTTGCGCCACTGCGCAAAGAGATCGAGCGTCTGCGGAGATTCCAACGCGGACTCGCCAAAGCTTTCGCATGGCCGGTTGAGCAGGCGGCCGCGCTTTCCGATGAAACCATCGTCTGTCGATGCGAAGCGGTGACGGTCGGAGAAATCCGAGCCGCCGTTCGCGCGCCGTTGGGGCCGCGAGAGGTCAATCGCGTCAAGGCTGTCACTCGCTGCGGCATGGGCCGATGCCAAGGGCGCTTCTGCGGACCGGCCTTGCAGGAAATCGTAGCGGGAACGTGCAATGCACCGATTGCTCAAGCAGGACGCTTGCGCGTGCAGGCGCCGGTGAAGCCCATTCCTCTTCATGCAGCGGCGGAGTTGGAGCCATGACGACGAAAACGCGCGTTGTTGTTGTCGGCGGCGGACTCATCGGAACCTGGACAGCTCTTTTTCTCATCAAGCGCGGATTGAAGGTGACGCTGATTGAGAAAGGCGTCGTCGGTGCACAATCGAGCGGGACGAATTTCGGAAACCTGCGCCTGCAAGGCCGCCATCCGGGGCAATATCCGTTGTCGCTCAGATCGCAGGCGATCTGGGAGGAGATCGAAGAGCTCATCGGCGACAGATGCGAATTCGAGAAGACAGGCCATCTCTACATCGCGGTGAATGATGCGGAGCAGGAGAAGCTGGAGCAGCACGCCCGCGTCGCTGAGAGCCATGGGCTCGTGATCGAGCGTGTCGGTCGTGACGAGCTTCACCGCCGCTGGCCATGGCTGGGAGAAACGCCGCAGGCTGCAACCTATTCGGCGCGAGATGCCACGGCTAATCCTCGTCTCGTGTCGGTGGCCGTCGCCAGAGCCGCACAGCGGCTCGGCGTGGAGGTCATCGAAAATACGCGCGTGACGGAAGTGAGCCGAAACGGCTCCGGCTTTGCCGTGAAGACCGAGATCGGGCGCGTGCTAGAATGTGACGCGGTGGTGAACTCCGCTGGTGCCTGGGCCCTGGAGATTGCGGAAACCTTCGGCGAGACGGCACCCATGTTCGCAGCCGGGCCTCCGCAATTCGTGACCGAGCCTCTTCCTTATCGCGTTACGCCCTCCATCCAGGCCGTGGATGGCTCCGCCATCTTCCGGCAAATTCCGCGCGGCAACGTGATTTTCGCAGGCTATCCGCGCACTGCTGCCGATCATGTGCTCAACCGTGCGCCCGTACCGCCGGTCAAGACCTTGAACGGCATGCGCAGTCTCATGAAGATCGCGCCGTTTCTGAAATCGGCGCAGGTCATCCGTGTTTGGTCGGGCATTGAGGGTTATCTGCCCGACATGCTTCCAGTCATCGGAGAGAGCGAAGTGGCGCCCGGCCTTTATCACGCCTTCGGATTCTGCGGACATGGCTTCCAGGTCGGGCCAGGAGTTGCTGCGGTCCTTGCCGATCTTATCGTCGATGGCAGAACCGATACGCCGATCGGTATCTTCTCCATCAATCGTTTCAAGAATGCGGTTCAGGTCTCAGACAAGCTGGCGCGTGAGTTCGATATGCCGGCATCGTCCAACAGCCGAGCGGGGTGAGGGCAATGAGCAAGCTGCTCTATCTTTCGAGCGAAGACATTGCTGCACTCGACATAAAGCCCCAGGCTGCGCGAGAGGCGCTTGCGCATGCGTTTCGCCTGCATGCCGAGGGCAAAACCCATGTTCAGCCGAAGCTTACCGTAGCGATTGGCCCCGGACACTTTTTCCAGTCCCTCTGCGCCGCTATGCCCGACCCTCCTTACGCGACGACGAAATGGGTCGGGGTTGCTGCGGACAACAGCGAACGCGGGCTGCCGAATGTCAATGGGCTGATCGTGGTCAACGATTACAAGACCGGAGTGCCGGTGGCTGTTCTCGACGGGACGAGCATTACGGTGCTGCGAACGGCTGCCATGTCCGCTCTCGCTGCTTCCTATCTTGCGCGTCCCGACAGTTTCACCATCGGCTTCATCGGATGCGGTGCGCAAGCCTATGGACATCTCGACAATCTTCGTGATGCGCTGCCTGGATTGCGCAAAGTTGTCTGCAGCTCACGCGGCCGCTCATCGGCAGAAAAGTTTGCGGCATATGCCAGGGAAAGCGGCCTCGATGCCGAAGTCTCGAATGCGCCGGATGAAGCACTCGCCTGCGATGTGGTCGTCTCGACGGTTCCGGCACAACCCGGTCTTGAGCCCTTCCTTGATGCGGCGCTTCTGAAACCCGGATGCTTCGTCGCGGCAGTCGATCTCGGGCGTCCGTGGCACGGCGAGGGGCTGCGCGCTCTTGATATCCTAGCGACCGACGATCATGCTCAGGCAGCCGATCCGGCGAACCGTGCCAAGCTCCGCTATCCGGGGCCTTTCGATGCGGATTTGGCATCCCTCGTCGCCGGAACTTCTGCTGGACGGACGGATGAGGCGCAACGCACCATGTTTCTTTTCCCCGGCTTCGCGCTCGGCGATCTCGCCATTGCTGCCGAGGTTATTGCGGAGGCCAAACGAGCCGGTCGCGGATTGCATCTTCCACTCTGAGGAAACGGAACATGGCCAACATCGCCATCGTCGGAGCAGGCATCATCGGTGTTTCATGTGCGGCCTTCCTTCAGCGGGACGGACACAAGGTGACGATTTACGATCCCTTGCCGCCGGGGGAGGCGTGTTCCTTCGGCAATGCCGGAAGCATCGGTCCCGGATCGGTGATGCCGATATCCACGCCGGGCATTGTGCGGCAGGCCGCATCATGGATCACTGATCCCGACAGTCCGCTATGGATCGACTGGCGTTATCTGCCCCGCGCTCTGCCGTGGCTCGCCAGATTTATCGCGGCGGGCTCAAGACCGCGCATCAGCGGAATCTCAAAAGCGCTTCGCTTTCTCCATGCCGACAGCTTCGAGCACTACCGGACGCTTCTGGGAGTCGATGCCAAAAGCCTGCTTCACGTCTCCGGTCAACTCTATCTCTATGAAAGCGATGCGGCCTTCGCCAAGGATGCACTCGGTCGAGAGATCAGGGCTGCGCTGGGCGTCCGCTCGGAAATTCTGAATTCCGACGAGATCCGCCAACTGGAGCCGTCATTGGGGCCTCGGTTTGCAAGGGCGGTCTACCTTCCCGATTCCGGTCATTGCAGCAATCCGCATCGTCTCGTGACGACCATTGCCGAGAGCATTGTGCGAAACGGCGGACGCTTCGTTCGCGCATCGGTCAAGGATTTCGAGCAGGATGCCGGACAGGTTCGCGCCGTCATCACGGATGTGGGGCGCATGCCGTGCGATAGGGTGGTGATCGCAGCCGGGGCATGGTCTCAACGTCTGGCCGGGCGGCTCGGTCTCAAGATTCCCCTCGAAAGCCTGCGCGGCTACCACGTGATGTTGCCCATGCCGGAGACAGCGCCAAAGCGGCCGCTCTATCCGCTGGCCACGAAGATCATGATGACGCCGATGGAGAATGGCCTCCGGGTCGCGGGAACGGCGGAGATCGCCGGTCTCGACGCGCCGATGAACGAGCGGCGGGCCGCTGCCCTCGGAAGAATTGCGAAGCGCTACTTCCCCGGTGCCACTGGCGAGCCGGTTTCTATTTGGATGGGGCACCGCCCGGCAACGCCGGACTCCCTGCCGGTCATCGGTCCTTCGCCACGACACGAAAACGTCATGCTTGCTTTCGGTCATGGCCAGACGGGGCTGATCGGCGGATCGACAACGGGCCTGCTGGTTTCCGACCTGATTGCGGGCAGGAAGCCGATAATCGATCCATATCCTTATCGGACAAGCCGCTTCTAGGAACTGCGGCGGCTCTCCTGATTGCTGCTTTGCTTTGGCACTTTAAACCCTTGCCAAGCGTTGATGCATTATGGCTAAGGCACTCAGAGCCATTCCAGTCTCACCTGCGAACCGCCCTGGCATTGTGGCTTCGGTCGCCTATGCGGCTGGTCGGCGGGTGGCTGACATCGCCATCGAAGGGGCCGGAGAATGGTCGCGCAAGCCGGGACATGTCGTCTGGATCGGCCTGCACGAGCCAGACCTTGATCTTCTGAGAAAGGTTCAGAGAGAGTTCGATCTGCATGAGCTTGCCATCGAGGATGCTCTCAAGGCTCATCAGCGGCCCAAGCTGGAGCAATATCGCGAGGCGTTGTTCATCGTGGCACGAACCGCCCAGATGCTCGAGGGGCGCATCGTCTTCGGTGAGACTCATCTGTTCGTCGGACGCGGTTATGTGGTTTCCGTCCGGCACGGGCCTTCGATCACCTACACGCCAGTCAGAGAACGCTGCGAGGCCGCTCCCAAGGCGTTATCGGAAGGTGAGGATTTCATTCTTTATGCGATCCTGGACTTCATCGTCGACAATTACATGCCTGTGATCGAAACGATCCAAGCGGAAGTGGAGGAGATCGAGGACGGCATTTTGGGAGCGAACCCCTCTGAGGATCAGATGACGCGGATTTATCAGCTCCGCAGGGATCTTGTGCGCCTGCGCAATGCAGCGGTGCCCTTGGTTGAGGTCTGCCGTCGCCTCGAACAGCCTGGGCTTCCGGGAATCGACGGTACCATGCATCCGCTGTTCCGAGATGTCTCCGACCACATCCGCCGAGTGCAGGAAGAGATCGAGTCCTTGCGCGAAGTGCTGGCATTCGCGTTCGAGGCCAATCTCATGAGAGGGCAGTCACAGCAGACGGAGATCACTCGCAAGCTCGCGGCCTGGGCGGCGATTCTGGCGGTGCCGACGGCAGTAGCCGGAATCTACGGCATGAACTTCGACATCATGCCTGAACTGCATTCTCGATACGGTTACCCTTTGGTTCTGGTGGTCATCGCCCTGGTGTGCGGATGGCTCTATTGGCGCTTCCGTCAAAAGCAGTGGCTCTAGACCGGGAACTCACGCGTATCTCCTCAGGATCAGCTCTTGATCCGGCCAGCTTATCAAAGAGAACGCGCGATCAGCATTTTCATGATTTCATTTTCTCTCGGCAAGGGTGAAGTCCGGATCCTGAAATTCCAGAACGGGTTTTCCGAAGACTCTGCGATCCTTGACGTAGTCTGTTAGTTTCTGGCTACTCAAATCTACCTGGCAGGCTCTATTGATGTGTTGGAGCAGCGCGTCCGGCCCTGCTTAAAGGTTTGTCATTCTGAAGCGTTTTCGACGAGAGGGGTGATCTCTCCCGAAGTAGGCTTCTTAACCGCACCCTTTGGCTTGGCGGATTTCTTCGTACTCTTAGCGGCCTTCTTAATATCGGCCTTTGTCTTAGAGTCCTGCTTCTTGCCTTCGGGCTTTGCCTTTGAAGGCTTCATGCCATTGCGGAGTGCAATGAGGCCTTCCTGGATAGCCTGCAGCAAACCCTCGGCAGCTGTATTGGGACCGGTATGCGCTACGAGCTTTAACAGAGTTCGTTCGAGTTTTTCTCCGCGCTGCAGAGCCTTGGCTGTAAGCGCCAAGCCTTTCTGATTAGCGTCTTTTCCAGTTTTTGCCATTGGATCCCCCATCACTCCCGGCGAGGAATAGCAGGCCGATCCTATGTCACCAAATGAAGTTTATGCGACAGTTTTGTGACAAGGGCCCGAGCTCTGGGTCAATGGTGCGGGATGCTTTTAGGGCCTGTGCTTTGATTGCTGAATATCACGCAAGCCTATGTGACGAGACGGAGCATGGGTTGCGGAAAGCCGCCGACGTGAAGGCAGGTCTCGGCAGCTGCATCACGTCCGGATTCCAAGCATGTTTGAAGGGCAGCTCCCCGCGAATAGGCGGAGATAAAGCCTGCGATGAAGCTGTCGCCAGCTCCTGTCGTGTCCACGACATTCGCCGGACGGATATCTGCGGTTTTGAGTTGGATGCCATCCGAGGCCATGCTGCCGCGAGACCCGCAGGTGACGACGGCAAGTTTTGCGCCACGCTCGAGGATGGAGCTAAGCAATTGCTGCGCCTCATCCCTATTATCGCCGGCCGAGGCGAACACGCAGTCGAGACCTTCGATGCCGAGATGTCTTGCATCCGTGTTGATGGAAATATCCTGCGAGACGCTGACGCCAGCGGCCCGCAGGGTCCGGCGAAGATCTCCTCCGTCGTCAAGCCAGCCGATATGTACGTGGCGCATTTTCATGAGAACCTGAATATCGGCATCGGTCGGGCGATATCCCCGGCACACGCCGAACTCTTCGAAGGCGAACGTTCGTTCTCCCGTCTCGTCAACTTCTATGTTGGTGTAGGCCGTCACACCTGGCCGGATCTGTACGTGATCCGTGCAAAGGCCGTTTTCCTCGAAGCAGGCCAGCATGCGGCGCCCATCTTCATCGGAGCCGACTGCGCCGAAATAGCCTGTCTTGAGACCAAGCCTGCTGAGTTGCACGGCGACATTAACGGCGTTGCCCCCGATCAGCGAAAGGCTGATCGGGGGCATAAACCGGTCAATACAGTTGTCGCCTACTGCCGCGAACTCAAAACTCATCCCGCTTCCTCTTGCTGCGTAGTCGGCCGGTTCAAGTCAGTAGGCCACGCGCTTGTAGTAACGGCGCGTTGTCAGCGGATGGTTGCGCTTCACTTCCAGATGCGCACTGACTCGCTCGAAGATCGTTGCAAGGATCACGGGTGAGATCAAGGCGCGGACCTCGTCGGAGATACCTTCAAGCGTAAATTCCGCCGTATCGAAGACGCGCACTTTGTCCGTGTAATCTGGCAGGAAGCGTTCGACGCGTTCGACGAGGGGGCGGGAGGCATCTTCGCCCTTGAAAAGAAGAACGCTCACGCCTTTTTCCACCAGCTCCAACGTTCCGTGGAAGAAGTCCGAGGAATGGACCGGGCGCGTGCGGATCCACTGCATCTCTTCAAGAATGCACATGCCGTAATAGAAAGCCTCGGGCCACGTGGAGCCGGCGCCTGTCACAATGTGATAAGGTTCGTTTTTGATCTCTTCCGCGATGCGTTCCGCCTGATTCTCATAAGCCTTCTTTACATTGAGCAGAGCATGCGGCAGGCGCACCAACTCCTGAACACTCGCGTCGAAATCGTCATATTCGCCGCGCAGATGCATGACTGCGAGAGCGATGATGAGGGATTGGAGATAGAAGGATTCGCAGGAAGTATCGTCCTCGGCGAAATTCACGAAGGCGTAATCCGCACCCTTGGCAAGGGGAGTCTCGGCATGGCCGATAAGGCTAATGATCTTTGCGCCTTTCTCCTTGCAGTACTCCATCACCGCAACGCTTTCCTTCGTCGTGCCGGACAGGGAAGGGATAACGACGATCGACTTCGGGCCGAGAGCCTGATGACCGGTGAGTACGATCTCGGCCGACATCTCGAGGAATGTGGGGAGGGAGGATTGGCGTTGAAGCAGCTGCGTAGCGGGCATCATCAGGATTGCTGCGCCGCCTGTGCCTAAGAAGAAGAGGTTCTCCGCACCCTGCTCAAGACATTCTTGAAGCGCGCGGTAGAGACCGCCTGCGTGGGACACGGCACCGGACTGGATGCGCAAGAAGCGCTTTTCATCGAAATTCAGCATGAGAGTTCCCGACCACTTTTACGAATGCCTTAAGGACAGTCGTCTGACAACTTGTCGAGGTCAATGAGGGCTGTCAAGCCAAATCGGAGATTGATTTGAGGCCTTCTTCGAATTGGGCAGAATTTATGGTGGGATGCCTGCAATTTAGCCTTAGCGCTGCCCCGGGAAGCTTGCGCTTGGATTTAAGATGGTCCAATCCTGTGGACTGACAACTGGCCTTAGGAGTGAGTTGAAATCAATATGTCCTTGATTACGCCTCTGCGCGACGAGCGGACCCTGGTTCTGAAGCTTCGGGATGCAATCAGCGCCCTGATCGACGAGCACGGTCTGAAACCTGGCGATCAATTGCCGACAGAGGCGGAACTCACTCGAAAATTCCAGATCTCCAGGCCTGCACTCCGCGAGGCCCTGAAGCTCTTGGAGCAAGATGGCGCAATCTATGTGAAGCACGGCAAAGGCCGATTCGTATCTGCGGCGGCGGCGCTGCAGGTCGAGCGGCCGATCACCTGTTTCGAGAGTGTTACCGACATGCTGCACAAGTCGGGCTATCGCCCGACAAACAAGGTGCTCTCCATATCGGAGGAGGTGGCCTCAGATGAGGTGCTAGAGGCACTGCGTCTTGAGTCGGGCTCGCGCGTGATCCGGCTGGAACGGCTGCGAATGCAGGGAGAAGAAGTCCTCGTCTATTGCGTGGACTATGTCCCGCGCTCCATCATTTCGGACCGTCTTTATGACATCGATTGGAGCGGATCTATTCTCGATTTGCTGGAACGTCATGATATGCGCCCACGCATGTCGACTGCGGTTGCGTCATCCACGATGCTTCCGAATGATGTGCGCGAGCGAAACGATCTGCATGATTTCGGGCCCAGCTTCCTGATCGCGGAGACCGCTTTCACGACAACAGGAACTCCTGTCCTCTTCGCGAAGGATTATCATCGCGGCAGCCGATTCTCGTTCAGCTTCGTGCGCAAGTAGCGTCTCTGCTCGCATCGGTGCATCAGGCAGAGGTTAGGTTCGCTCAACGCGCCAGACGATGCGGTTGAAAGTTTCTCTTCCCTAGCGACAGCAGTCTTGACAGCAGAAAAGATTAGTCGTCTGCTGTCAGACAACAGGGATCGGCGGAAAGCCGAGAGGGAGAGATCTGATGGCTAAGCCTTTGGTATCAATGAATTATTATTGCGCTTGGTTCTGATCATCCCCTTGGGTGCCAGTCATGAGCGGCGCGAGTGAGAAGCGGATGGTCTGGTTGGATCTGCCGCTGCGCCGCACGTCAACACGGGGTTCGAGCAAGGTCCTGCAGGCCAGCTGCGAGCGTAAAAAACATCCAATCCGCCTTGTCGAGGATTTGCGCCTCGCGGATCTCGTTCAAAATAGTTTCTATGGCCTTTCGTGCTCAGTGCGACGAAGGCCCAATTTGACGCCAGGCAGAACCGGGCGTGAGCTACGGCTCCAAGAAATAGGGTCAACCTATCGCCTTGTTATTCAACCACAAGCAGAGGGAAGATTAAGGATGCGCAAGCTCTTTCTTGGCACAGTGATGGCGCTGGGATTCGTCTCGGTGATGAACGCAGCCGCTCAAGCCGGTCCGACGATGGATCGCGTCATGAAAGCCGGCGAGATGAAGGTCGCCACCAATAGCGGATGGCCTCCGCAGAGCTATCTCGACGACAACAACAAACTCGTCGGCTTCGACGTCGATGTGGCTAATGAGGTCGCAAAGCGTCTCGGCGTCAAGGTGAGCTTCGAAACACCTGAGTGGAACGTGATGACAGGTGGACGCTGGCATGGCCGCTTCGATGTCGCCGTCGGTTCGATAACGCCTACCAAAGCGCGTTCTCAGGTTATCGATTTCGCGGGCATCTATTATTACAGCCCTTACGTCTTCGTCGTGCACAAGGACAGCAAGGCGGCTTCCCGCGACGATCTGAACGGCAAGAAGATCGGCGTTGAAACGGGAACGACTTCCGAGGACTACATCAACCGCCGTCTCGAGATCGATGCTCCCGGCCTTGCGCCGATCCAGTACACGCTGACCCCTGGTGAGGTGAAGACTTATGCGGACTCGATGCTGCCCTTCGATGATCTGCGCCTGGGCGACGGCACACGCATTCATGCCGTGATTGCCCCTGAGCAGACCGCGCAGAACGCCATCAAGAACCGCTATCCGGTAAAGGTCCTGCCGGGCGATGCTGCCTTCAAGGAGCCGCTCGTGGTAGTGACCGACAAGGGCGATCCGGAATGGACCGCGAAGCTCGGCAGCATCATCCAAGCCATGAAGGATGACGGTACGCTCAGCAAGCTCACCACCAAATGGTACGGCAACGACTACAGCAAGTAAGCACGTTGCTTTTCTGAAACCCATTCCATCCGCAACACGACACGATCTATCATGTCCTACATCGAAACCTATTATCGCCGGGCATTGGGTCCGGATGCTATCCAGAGACCAGCGCTCGAAGAGGTCGTGAAGGTCGATGTCTGTGTTGTGGGTGGAGGATTGGCCGGCCTGACCACCGCGCTCGAGTTGGCTCGCAATGGCCGCAAAGTCTGCGTGTTGGAGGCCAATCGCGTTGCATGGGGCGCTTCAGGCCGGAACGGCGGCTTCGTGAGTCCCGGCTGGGCCGCCCGCTACAAGAACATCCAACGCATGGCGGGTATGGAGCACGCGAAGGAACTGCATCGCCTGTCTATCGAAGGGGCAGAGGTCGTCAGGAAAAATGTTCAGGCTCTTGCCGCTGAAGCCAAGCCGACCCCCGGCATTCTCGGAGCCGTGCGCTATGAGGCGACGGATGGCCTCAAGGCGCATCGCGACTGGCTCGAGAAAGAATTCAATTACAAGGTCGAGTTCAAAA
The DNA here is from genome assembly GCF_022346925.1 of Microvirga sp. ACRRW. Taxonomy (GTDB): domain Bacteria; phylum Pseudomonadota; class Alphaproteobacteria; order Rhizobiales; family Beijerinckiaceae; genus Microvirga. The sequence continues at coordinate 306,370 of NZ_JAKRNJ010000001.1, read as the reverse complement.
GCCGGGACGAGGTGCAGCAGTTGCTCGTCTCTCCGCGCTATTATCAGGCTCTGCTCGATCCCAATGCCTTCCATTTTAATCCATTGATCTATGCCCGTGCGCTGGCTGCGGAAATCGAGCGTCTGGGCGGGAAGATCTATGAGGGGTCTGCCGTCCTCTCAACGGAGATGGACGGCGCGACTAAGGTCGCGAGGACGGAGCATGGCTCCGTTTCGGCCGAGCATCTTGTCATTGCGTCTGGCGGGTATACCGGAAACCTCGTTCCACAGCTCAAGCACAGCTATCTGCCTATTGCCACCTATGTAATGCTGACCAAGCCCAATCGAGAGCTGATCGCGAGCGCGATCCGTACCGAGCATGCCATCGGCGACGATCGCCGCGCGGGGGACTATTACCGGCTCGTCGATGGTGGAGAGCGCATCCTTTGGGGCGGCAAGATCACGACGAAGACTACGGAGCCGCGCCTGCTTGGCCGGCTCCTGCACAAGACCATGGTCTCCACCTATCCGCAATTGAAGGATCTCGATGTGGAGATCGTCTGGTCGGGCCTCATGTCCTATGCCCGGCATATGATGCCCCAGATCGGGCGGCTGCAGCCTGGCGTCTGGTACTGCACTGCGTTCGGGGGGCACGGCCTCAATACCACGGCCATCGGCGGACGCGTGATCGCCGAAGCTATTTTGGGTGAAAGCGATCGCTACAAGCTCTTCGCCCCATTCGGCCTTGCTTGGAATGGGTGGATAGCGGGACGTGCGGCCGCTCAACTCACTTACTGGGCCTATCAGGCCGCCGATCTCTTCCGGGAGCGGAAGTCAGCTTAGAATTAATGAACCGAGAAACGGATTTGAGAGAGGGTAGGACAGATGCATTATGCCGATAACGTCGATTACCCGAGACTGCTGTCACGGCCGTCCATTTATATTCCAGGCCTCGCACTTCTCTTCGGCGTTCTTATGTATGGGCAAGCCGGAACGACATCGTTCGGCAAGGCTCTCGCCGGCCTTTTCGGCTTGGCGGGAGATCCGGGATTTGCGTCAAATCTGCTCGTTGCGATCATCGTCACCGCCGTGGTCGCGCTCAATGTCGGCGTGGTGATGAGGCTCAGCATCCGGCACCAAATGTATGTGGTCTGGGTCGAGTTGGCGCTTCTCGTTCTGCTGTTCTTCTACTCCTTCGATCTCAGCTTCGAGTTCATTCGCCGCAAGATCGGCTTCTTGCTGTCGCAGGGCCTGGTTACGACGCTTTATGTCTCAGCCATTTCGATTGTCATCGCATCCATTCTTGCGATGATCGGCGCCATCGCCAAGCTTTCGTCCAACGGGATCGCGCTGGGAATCGCGAATTTCTATACATCGCTTTTCCGCGGCCTTCCGCTGCTCATGCAGATCTACATGATCTATCTGGGGCTTCCGCAGCTCGGATATGTCATCAACGCCGTGCCCGCAGGTATCCTCGCACTGTCTCTCTGCTATGGCGCTTACATGACCGAGATCTTCCGCGCCGGCATCGAGAGCATCCCGAAGGGTCAATGGGAAGCCTCCCGAGCGTTGGGGCTGAAGCCTAGAGATACTCTGACGCGTATCATCCTTCCCCAAGCGATGCGCATCATTGTCCCGCCGACCGGAAACCAGTTCATCGCGATGCTGAAGGACAGCTCGCTCGTCTCGGTCGTCGGCGTGTGGGAACTTATGTATCTTGCTCGTACTCAAGGGCAGACCGAGTTCCGCCATGTCGAGATGATGATCACCGCCTCCCTGATCTACTGGATTCTTTCTATTGTCCTGGAGCTGATCCAGGCTCGGATCGAGCGTCGCTTCAACAAGGCTCAAGTGCGATGATGAGCGATCAAGTCGAGGCCAAACGCATGCGAGAGGAGACGTATTCATGATCCAGAAGAAGCTCACTCTCGTGGAAACGGCACCTGCGGCGGGATCTCCTCCCGCCGTTCAGATCAAGAGCCTGTCGAAATGGTATGGCACTTTCCAGGCGTTGAAAAATGTCGATCTCACTATTGCCCGTGGCGAGAAGCTCGTCATCTGTGGTCCATCGGGTTCCGGGAAATCGACGCTCATCCGCACCATCAATGCGCTTGAGAGCTTCCAAGATGGACAGATCGTCGTCGACGGCATCCAACTGACACGTAAGCCTGAAGCCGTGGAGGCCGTGCGCAAGCGAGTCGGCATGGTGTTCCAGCAGTTCAATCTGTTTCCGCACCTTACTGTTCTGGAAAACTGCACTTTGGCCTTAAGGCTCGTTCGTGGCGTCTCGCAGAAGGAGGCTGAGGAGAAGGCTCTGCACTACCTGGGCAAGGTCCGCATCCCGGATCAGGCTCACAAATATGCCTCGCAGCTTTCAGGCGGTCAGCAGCAGCGCGTCGCGATCGCGCGGGCCTTGTCCATGCAGCCCGACATCATGCTCTTCGATGAACCGACATCTGCGCTCGATCCAGAGATGGTCAAGGAAGTGCTGGATACCATGACGCAGTTGGCCGGAGAGGGCATGACCATGGCCGTTGTGACCCACGAGATGGGCTTTGCCCGTCAGGTGGCAGACCGGGTGGTGTTCATGGACCGTGGCGAGATCGTCGAGCAAGGCACGCCGTCCGAGTTCTTCTCCAATCCCAAGGAGTTGCGCGCCCGGGCCTTCTTGAGCCAGATCCTTCATTGATCTAGGCTCTAAGCCACGAGGAACAGCCTGAATAGGGGATAAGAGTGGCCAAGGATTGCGATGTCGTCATCATCGGGGCTGGGCATAACGGGCTCGTCTGCGCCTTCTATCTCGCGTCTGCAGGATACAAGGTGAAGGTCTTCGAGCAGCGCTCCGTCGTCGGCGGCGCTGCCGTGACGGAAGAGTTTCATCCGGGCTTTCGCAATTCCGTCGCGTCCTACACGGTGAGCCTCCTCAATCCCAAGATTATTCGCGATCTGGATCTCCCACGGCACGGACTGAAGATCGTCGAGCGTCGACTCTCCAACTTCCTTCCCCTTCCGAACGATCAGTATCTGAAGGTCGGTGAGGGTGTGACACGCTCCGAGATCGCGCGGTACAGCGCCAAGGATGCGGAGCGCTATGACGCCTATTCAAGCGAGATCGATGCCATCGCAGATGTGCTGCGTGATCTCGTGCTTCAACAGCCGCCGAACCTGGTTGAGGGTGGCTGGCGCGCTGCATTGTTGGAGGGCTGGCGTGCGCTGTCGACCGGCAATCGCCTGCGCGGCCTTTCCATGGCGAACCGGCGGGCTCTTCTCGATCTCTTCGCTAAATCGGCTGGCGATTATCTCGATGGTTGGTTCGAAACGGATTGCGTCAAGGCCGTATTCGGTTTCGATGCCATCGTCGGCAATTTCGCGAGCCCCTATACTCCCAACACCGCTTATGTGCTGCTTCACCATGTCTTCGGCGAGGTGAACGGCAAGAAAGGTGCCTGGGGTCATGCCATCGGCGGTATGGGAGCGATCACGCAGGCCATGGCGAAGGCTGCCCGCGAGCGCGGCGTCGAGATCGAAACCGATGCGCCGGTACGCGAGGTGATTATCGAGAAGGGCAAGGCGGCAGGCGTCGTCCTCAAGGATGGACGCACCATCCGGTCACGAGCCGTGGCCGGAAACGTCCATCCGAAACTGCTCTTCGACAAGCTGGTGCCGGAAGACGCCCTGCCTGCCGATTTCCTTGGCCGCATACGGCGCTGGAAGTCGGGTTCCGGCACGTTCCGTATGAATGTCGCGCTTTCATCGCTTCCGAGCTTCTCGGCGCTTCCTGGACGGGAGGTCGCCGACCATCACACCGCCGGAATCATCATCGCTCCATCATTGGCTTATATGGATCGCGCCTATGATGATGCGAAGCAATTCGGCTGGAGCCGCGAGCCGATTGTCGAGATGCTGATTCCGTCGACTCTCGACGACAGCCTCGCGCCTAAAGGCGCGCATGTAGCGAGCCTCTTCTGCCAGCATGTGCAACCTGCCTTCTCCGATGGACGCTCGTGGGACGATCACCGTGAGGAGGTGGCTGATCTCATGATCGCGACCGTCGACCGTTATGCGCCTGGCTTCAAGGAAAGCGTCGTGGGGCGGCAGATCATGAGCCCGCTCGACCTCGAGCGGACGTTCGGACTCATCGGCGGCGATATTTTCCACGGTGCCCTGACCCTCGACCAGATTTTCAGCGCCCGTCCCATGTTGGGGCATGCGGATTATCGCGCTCCCATCACCGGACTTTACATGTGCGGTGCAGGCACACATCCCGGCGGTGGTGTCACCGGCGCACCCGGCCATAATGCGGCGCGTGCCGTGCTGGCCGACATGAAACGCCTGAGCTGAAACAGAACTTTGCCTGCTCAAATGTCGCAGGTGTCCTACTGTCCGCTCAAACTGTGCTAAATCCTGAACCGTGCTTGACGAACGGAGATCTGGATGACCGGACGCACAGCAAAAGGGCCCGGCAGGCTCCTCGGCATGGTTGGGCCGAGTGCCGAAAAGACGGTCTGTCTCGCTCTCCAGGGCGGTGGAGCGCATGGCGCGTTTACCTGGGGCGTTCTGGATTATCTGCTCGAGGATGGCCGTTTGGCCATTGAAGCCATTACCGGCGCGAGCGCAGGTGCCATGAATGCCGTCGTGATGGTGGAAGGCTGGCTGGAGGGCGGCAGGGACGGCGCCCGTGAGCAGCTTCGCAAGTTCTGGAAACGGGTCAGTCTGGATGGTGTGCTCTCGCCCATTCAGCGTTCGCTTTTCGACCAGTTCCTGAATTACTGGAGCGGTGTGCAATCGCCAGCGAACCTATGGGGCGGTGCTATCTCTCACGTGACCAGCCCCTATGATCTGAATCCCTTGGATATCAATCCGCTGCGGGATGCATTGAACGAGATGATCGATTTCGAGCGGGTCAGAACCTGCAAGGACACGAAGCTCTTTGTCTCGGCAACGAATGTCTGGACGGGTAAAATTCGGGTCTTTACAGCCCCTGAACTGACCGTGGATCATGTGCTTGCCTCCGCATGCCTGCCAACCGTCTTCAAGGCTGTCGAGATCGACGGCGAGCCTTATTGGGATGGAGGATATACAGGAAATCCGGCTCTCTTTCCGTTGTTCTATGAAACTCATACGGATGACATTCTGCTCATTCAGATCAATCCCGTCGAACGCCGGGTGACGCCGCAAACCGCCGAGGAGATCCGCAGCAGGCTGACCGAGGTCACATTCAACGCCAATCTCCTTTACGAACTTAGGGCCATTAACTTTGTTCGGCGCCTGATCGATGAAGGAAAACTCTCGCAGGATGAGTACAAGCGCGTGCTGATGCACCGTATCCATGGCGGGCCGGAGCTCGATGCTTATGCGGCATCGTCCCGCTTCAATGCGCGGTGGGATTTCTTCAAGAAGCTGAAGGATCTCGGACGAGCCTCGGCGCGAGCTTGGCTGCAAAAGAACTATCAAGCGCTGGGGCAGGAGAGCACGCTTGATCTATCCAACGCCTAGTCTTAGCTAAGCGCGCTGTCGAAAAGAGGGCTTGTCCAATATGGCAAGAAAAGCAGGCAGTGCCGACCTGCCGCTTCATAGCGGACATGTGCCGAAATGGCTTGCCGATCGAATGACGCGCCTTGGTGCCGTCATCAGTGAGGCTATCGTGCATCATTATGGGCGCGATGAACTGCTGCGCCGCCTGGCACATCCGTTCTGGTTCCAGTCGTTCGGAGCCGTCATGGGAATGGACTGGCACTCCTCAGGTATTACCACCAGCGTAATCGGCGCTCTCAAGCGTGGCCTCACACCTCTCTCGAATGAGCTCGGCATTCATGTTTGCGGAGGGCGAGGGCGCCATTCGCGTCAAACCCCACATGAGCTGATCTCCATTGGTGAACGGGTAGGATTTGACGGCTCGGCTCTCGCAAAAGCCAGCCGATTGGTCGCCAAGGTCGACAGCGCGGCGATCCAGGACGGATTCGATCTTTATCTGCATGGTTTCATCGTGACGGATGACGGTAACTGGGCGGTCGTCCAGCAGGGCATGAATGATTCCCGTCGCCAGGCCCGCCGCTATCACTGGCTCTCGGAGGATCTCAAGAGCTTCGTGGATGAACCGCATACCGGCATCGATGGAGTCGGGCAGGGGACGATCGTCAATCTCACGGATCACAGGGCTGAGGCATCCCGCCGGGCGCAGATCGAGCTGTTGGATAAAATGGACCCTGACGGCCTCGCCAGGAAATTCCTGTCACTGACAGAGCAGGAGCTTGAATCCGCGCCTTCTCCGCAGCCGCTCCTTCCACACCTGATCATGCCGGTGCATCACGATGTCCGCCCTAAGGACGTTGTGCTGAGGCGTCTCCAGGGGAGCTTGGCCGCCGCCGCCGAGCGCGGTCCTGAGGACTATCCTGACTTGCTGTTGACCCCTGGCGTGGGTCCTCGAACGGTGCAGGCGCTCGCAATGGTGGCAGAAGTCGTGCATGGGGTGCCTTGCCGCTTTAGCGACCCTGCACGCTTCTCGTTCGCCCACGGCGGCAAGGACCGGCATCCGTTCCCGGTCCCGTTACGCGTCTACGATCAAACGATTCAGGTTCTGAAATCCGCCGTCCAGAAAGCAAAGCTCGGCCATCAGGAGGAGCTGTTTGCACTGAAGCGGCTAGACGACCAGGCACGTTCCTTGGAGCGGCATGCCGTAAAACCGGGATTAGATGACATCATGGCGGAGGAACGAAGGAGATCGCATGCCTATGGCGGCCGCTCTGTGTTCGGCGATGAGCCGCCAGACGCCTAGGCTCCGTCATGTCTCGTGGAATCGGATGGCGCCGCTGAACGGATTGGATATTGCTGCGATCCTTGCTTGAGCAAAACCGCCCATAGGGTGACCCCGAAGAGGGCCCCTGATCCGCTCGCAAGCATGTCGGCGAAATTGGCAGTTCGTCCAGGAACCAGAAGCTGGAGTACTTCGAGAAGCCCGCTATAGGCTATAAGTCCGACGGCGGTCTCCCAGCCTTTCTTGTCGTAGCCAAGCATGAACAGCGTCGCAGTGCCGAAATAGGCAAGCGCATGCTCTATGCCCCCGGGCATTCCGGAGCGGACTTGCATGCTGCCGGGTATAAGGGAAAGGAGCGCGAGCAGTATTGTGCAGAGCCACGCAGCATTTCGTGCTGCACGCTGATAAGGCAAAGCTCTTCTGCGATCAGCAAAGAAGATGTCAGGAATAGGCATCTATCGAGCCGCCTTTTTCCAGACGGGAGAGACATTTCCCCGTATCCAGTCGAGGAAGCCGAAGGCCAGGCTGACGTTCATGCTGATGAGAAAAAAGCAGATTCGGCTCAGGCGCTGAACAATTCCCCTGCGGTTCTGCTGATACATGCCGTAGAGCGCAGCTCCGAACAAAAGAGCATAGGCCCCACTCAACAAAAGATACTGCGTACTCTCCGGCTCAAGAGTGGCCAGCAGGACGCTCGAAATAGCCGATAGCAGAAGTGCGAATGGCATAACGAGGCGCAGGACTTTGTGAGAAAAGAATGCTGCAATCACAAAGGGCCTGCGAAACGGCAAGAGCTTCACGTATCGGAGTTGAGCCCATCGTCCAGCCGCAATCCGCCTGCGGCGAACATATTCGTCTTTTTCATTGATCGAAGAGAGCTCCTCAGCAATCGCAGCCGGCGCGAACCGGACGTCGAAGCCTTGAGAAAGGACAGTCAATGCGAGATACGCATCGTCGTTGACGATCCCCGCCGGGAAAGGACGAAAAATATCTTTACGTATTGCAACAATTTCCCCAACTGCGGCGACAGTCGTGCCAATCCGTGACTCTGCGCGTCTGATTGCATTTTCGTATTTCCAGTAAAAGCCTTCCGAACGCCCGAAGCCGCTGTCGCCTTGGCTGCGGGAACGGACGACTTTAATTCCACTGACAGCGCCGACGTTAAAAGTAGAGAATTCCGCAACTAGAGACCGGATAGCATGAGGTGCATACATCGCGTTTGCATCGGAAAGCACGATGATCTCACCCGTAGCCTGAATTACTGCCCTATTCAGGGCCGATGCTTTCCCGCGGCGCTCGGGCTCGAAGAGAACCTTGACTCCTTGCTCGGCATAAGAACCAGCAATGTCCACAGTATCATCCGACGATCCATCCGCAGCGACTAGAATCTCTAGATCGGGGTAGTCGATCGCGAGGCTGTTCTTCAGCTTTTCCTCAATGACCTTCTCTTCATTGAAAGCAGCAATCACCAAGGTAACCCGGGCGGGATGTCTGTTGGGAGCCGCCGGTGAGGGCAAGAATCGTGACATGCCCCAAACGATCAATGGATAAATTGCGTAGTGGTAAAGCATGATGGCGACGCCGCCATAAGCCACCGCTTCTACCACATTTCTCGCCATGCTCCCCCCTCCATCCGCATTGCTCCAGTAACGCTGTAGATACTACTAGCCTCGTTTCCATCCCCTATGAACAGGAGCAGACACTTTATGGCGAGAAAGAGGTATTACGCGCCGCGACTACAAAGAGGTACTGAATATTTGCGTATCATTTCGCGATGTTGTTTTTGACACCTTGAGGCCCCTCTCTAAAATATAATCCTAAACCGGCATCGAAGGTTACATAGCCTTCCGGTTGTGGGGCGGTAAGTCTGAACATCCTGCATTCATGCGTAGCGACGCGGCGAGAACTGCTGGATCAACTATGTGAGCGAGGTTCGGCAATGTCCGATCTAGATCTCTATACGAATACCGACCCTTACGATCGTGGCGCATTCAACTCGAACCATGTAGGCGCGACACAGCGATATCTCAGGAGAGCATTCGATGTTTGTTTGGCTCTCCTTATGCTGGTATCCGCAGCGCCAATCCTTATTGCGGCTATCGCTGCTATTAAGCTGAACGATCGCCGCTCTTCGGTTTTCTTCAAACAGACGCGTTATGGCCTTAACGGAAAGCCATTCACGATCGTCAAGTTGCGGACGATGGTTCCCAATGCAGAGCAAATGAAATCCGCGCTCGCAGAACTCAGTGAGGACAAAGGGCCAGGCTTCAAGATTCAAAAGGACCCTAGGATTACGCCAGTCGGATCAGTTTTGCGTAAGTACTACATCGATGAGCTGCCGCAGCTCTACAATGTTCTTCGCGGCGAGATGGCTCTCGTCGGACCTAGGGCGAATTCATATAATCCGTCAACCTATGCCCCATGGCAGAGGCAGCGCCTTCTCGCCAAACCTGGAATAACCGGCACTTGGCAGATAGCGCGCAATAAACCACAGAACTTCGATCAGCGTTGTCAGATGGACATCGAATATGTTCGGCAACAGTCTTTGCTGAAGGACTTAACGATATTGGTCCTCACGGTTGTTATGCTCGTAACGCGTCCTTCAGGATACTAAGACGTGAATACAAAGTTGGACGGCTCCTCTGCATCGCAGCCGATATCCGATCTGATGCCGCCCGTCTTTAATGCAAGAATGGTCGTCTCTGGGGCCTCCTTCACCTTATTCTCTTACGTGGTGATGCGCCTTCTGAATCTGATGATAACGGTTCTTCTGGCGCGCACCTTGGCGCCTGAAGGAATGGGTATTCTAGCCGGAGCATTGCTTGCAATCGAGATTCTCGATTCCATTCGTGATTTCGGAATGCGCGACGCGCTGATCTATCATCGAGGTAGCAGCTCTCTGCATACAACCGCCTTTATCATGGTGATGGGGATATCCTTTCTGCAATGCGCAGGGCTTCTGATATTCTGTTGGCTGCACTGGGGAATAACGAGTGAGATTGCAGAAATCCTTCCCTATTTAAGTTTGCTCTTTCCCCTCAATGCGCTTGGCACAGTCCAGGAGGCATTGACCCAAAAGCGCCTACAGCTTTTCCGGCGGGGATTGTCAGATGTCATCAACGGCCTGTCGAAACTCATCGTGACGGCTGGTCTCCTTGCCGCAGGATATGGCGTTTGGAGTCTCGTATACGGTCTCCTTTTTGCTGCCTTCGCACGTACTTTCTATCTGAGTTGTGTGACCCGCTGGCAATTGGGGTGGCCAAGCTTCAAGGATGTTGCCAGCTTAACGAGATACGGTCGGCATATCGCCTTGATGGATATACTGGTTCCCATTCGCAACAGAATAGACCAGCTGGTCATTTTGTATTTTCTAGGGACCGCGGCTCTTGGCCCATATTACATCGCCGCTCGTATTCCCGAGATTGCGGTGACCGGGATCAATACAGTGCTAACCCGCCTTCTTTTTCCATCCTTCGTCATCGTCGCAAACGACAAGGCTCGGCTGGCGGAAACCTACCTAGTTGGGCTTCGATACTCCAGCTCGGCAATGCTGCCTGCGTCAGTAGGCATTGCTCTGACGGCCGATCTATCTGTGCCGATAATGTTTGGTGAGGAATGGCTCAGCTCTGTCACCCTTCTTCAGATCCTGGCTCTCAGCGGCATTCCGCTTACGCTTGGATGGGCCGTCGGGGATGTTTTCAAGGCCAACGGACGTCCTCACGTGTTGACGCTCATCACTATACTCGAGGCTGTCGCAGCGACTTTGCTCGTATTGAGTGGGATGGCTTTGAGCCGGAGCATTGAGATGGTGGCTCTCGCGATGTTCACGTCAGAGTGCATCGGGACATATGTAAGATTTGTGATTGTCAAACGGGATCTTTCGATCAGATTTTCCCAGTTGGTAAGCAGCGTTCTTCCTTCTCTGCTGTCTTGCGTTGGAATGGCCGCTGCCGTTGTCGTGTTCCGGCAATTTTTTCAGTTCGGGACGGTTCTCGAATTTGCCGGATGCATTCTAATCGGCGGCATCTCCTATTGCATCCTGCTCCTAGTATTGGATCGCTCTTTTCGCGATGACCTCGTCAAGCTTCGGACGGGGGTACTCCAATGAGGCAGTTACAAAAGTACTTCTTGCGCGATAGATTAGTCATTGCGCTATGCGCGCGTTTTCACTGTTGCGGAAGGTAAAGCGCAAGATGGGCGTCACGGGGCAAGTCGGTACTCAAGTTCCATATACAAGCGTGGCGGTCTCACCCATCTCCGTGGCAGCATCTGTGCTGTTATGCGGCATAGCAGTTTTTGCCTTATCAATGGCCGGTCTGTCCAAGTACATCCTGCTACTGCCTATCGCTCTGTGCGTCGCATTTGCAATCGTTCGAAGCGCGGGATTTGCTGTTATCGCGTTCACAATCATCATCTATATGAACTCCTCGGCCGTGCTCGCGGATAGCCATGGAATAAGGGTGTTTGGCGATCTCGTCGCGCTCATGATGGCCGTGACGATGGGCTACCACTGGCTATCGGGAAAGAAAATAGACCAAGTCGTCATTCCGGCGGTTGTGTGCGCAGTTTATCTGGCGACACTGGCGGCAACAGCTCTCTATGCGCGCAGTCCAGATGCTGTTGTGGCCAGAGTAGTTGATAGTGCGAAAATCTGCGTGGTCACGCTCTTGCTGGTTTCGCTCATCTCTTCCATGAGGCAGTTTCATAAAATGTGCGTGGCGATCGTGCTTGCAGCCACGTTTCTATCTCTTCTGACTATCACTCAGTATTTGTACACGGGATACTCTAAAGATTTTGGAGGGTTCGCGCTTGCATCCATCCAACATATGTCAGGACAGGTGGATGGATGGCGTCCATCAGGGCCTCTCACGGATGCCAATTTCTACGCGCAGATACTGGTTATCGCTCTACCGCTAGCATTACAGATCATGGTGTCGGGCGCTAACCGATACTATGCTTTATCTGGGATGGTAGCGAGCGTTCTCATCCTGATTGCTCTGTTACTGACGTTTTCGCGCGGAGGCCTTCTTGGGGCTGCAGTCAGCCTGCTGGTTCTCGTCATCATCAACAGGCGCCGGATTACCAAGAAGCACATGATGATCGCTGTGCTGGTTGGAGGGGTTGGCCTCGTTGCTCTGCCCTCGCATTACATGGACAGGTTCAATGCTGGCTTGAACAGTCTTGAGCAGATCACATCGGGTGGGTTCGGAAGGGATCCAGCTGTAGCTGGACGCGCGAGTGAATTACTGGCGGCTCTATATGTTGCGGAGAGGCACCCGCTCTTGGGCGTAGGCTATGGCGAGTTCATGAGCTACTATCAAGAGATATCCATTGCCCGCGGGTTGATGGCAAGAGGTGCTGATCGGCAAACTCACAGCTTGTATCTTGAGGTCTTGTCAGAGCGTGGAGTTGTTGGGGTTCTGTTCTTTTCCGTGCTCATCACGATTGCAGTGACTTCGATACTGAAGACGCTCTCGTATCTGCATAAACAGAGACGCATCGCCGCCGAGAACGCAGTAGGTGCCTGGGGCGCTGCACTGGCCGGGTATATGGCGACATCGATCTTCTTGCATGAAGGTTATGCCCAATATTCATGGCTTCTCATGATTACTGCAATGGCGCTGCCGACAGTCGCTATGAATTCGAACTTTGGGCGAAAGCTACGGGGAAGGGTGAGGGTCTGACGATGGGAACGATGACAGTCTCTGATTTGATGAGATCACTTTGGCGATACAAGTATGTCATGGTCATAGCTGTTTTGCTCTTCGGCGCGGCGGCGGCTGGAGGCATGCTGATGCGCCCACCTGAGTACGAAGTGCGCGCGTCGATGCTTTTGCGGTTTGACAACAATTACTATGCCAAGAACCCTGTCTCAGAGGGCTGGGAAGGCGACCCCGTCAGGGTCGAGTTGGCGAATGCGGTGAGTACCGAGCTTTCTCTGCTTGGAAGCCAATCCGTGCTGCGGGCCGCGCTTCGCTCCATGGGCGGAAAAGAGGCTTGGAAGGCTTCCGAGCCAACCAACCAATATCGAGAATGGATTGCGGGACATGTTAAGCCGCTCCTGGCAAATCTCAGCACTTTCATGCCCGCATTCATCACCGCGCAAATGGACAAGGTTGAGGACACAGAGGATCAGGCTTTAAGCCAGATCCGTGAGCGGATCAGTATTAAAATGGCTGAAGGAACAAGCGTTGCATCTGTCGAGATGCACTATAGCAATCCGGACTTCGCCGTACGCTTCGTGAATGCTCTTCTGACGGAATACCTTGCATTCCGATCCTCCCTGTTCCCGGACACCCCAGTCGAAAAGTTGGCGGCGCAGGCAGCGGATGCAAACCAAAGACTGCTGGCGGCCGAGACGAATCTCGTTCAGATGAAAAGTAAACTGGGTATTGTCGACCCGGATGCTGAGCGAAGCGCTTTGTTGAGTGGAAAGGCTCGGCTCCAGATGCCGGATCCGGAGCGGTCCACAAACCGCGCCGAACTGCGTCAGGTGCAAAGCCAGCGTACTCTGCAGCTCAGGCTTGTGGAAAGAAGGTTGGCAGAGCTCAGTCAAGCGGATGCAGCCATCATGCCTCTGAAGCTGGCTGTGGAACAGGCTAAAGGGGATGCCGACCGGGCAAACCGCGCCTATCAAAGAGCGCGCCTTTCTGCAGATAGCAGTATCGATCAATCCATTCGGGTCGTCGACCCCGCGACTTCTACTGACAAGCCGGTTGGCTTGAGCGTTGCAGCTGCGGCACTACTGGGCGGACTTGCAGGCCTTGCTCTTTCCTTTGCGCTTGCAGCAATTGATGCTGTCCGCAGGGCCGGTAGGCGCAGGCATGAGCATTCGTATGGTGGCATAGCGGAGTATGGCTGGTCCCGGCCGACGGTTGTTCTATCGTTGCCTCAGTTCATCGAGCCGAGTGCACGCAGCCATCAAACTGAAACCGACCGTGCAACATCATGAGCGGAGACATCTCGTTTGAATTTGAAGGGCTGCGCTTTACGAGTGCCGATCATGCAGAATCGAAGAGTCGCTCTTGTCATTGACGGTCTTGGGGCTGGAGGGGCCGAGAAGACGATATCAGATATCGCTGCGGCCCTTACAGCGACAGGAGTTGATGCCGTTGTCGTCTATCTTCAGGCGCGGGCCAGCAATACCGCTCTGGAGGTTTGTCAGCGGCATCATATCCCGACGCTTCATGTCCAGGTCAGCCGTCTTTGGAAGCTGCGGGAATGGTTGAACTTCATCATATCGATCAAGAAGCTGCGGCCGGATGCGATACACGCTCATCTGCACTACGCGACGATTACTTCGATTGTCGTCGGAGCGCTGCTTCGCATCCGGACAGTCGTTACACTTCATACGCTTGATGAGCCTAATCAGTGGAGTAAGTCTGGGCTCCGCCTGCGTTTGATGTTCGCCTTGATAAAGTATCTTCCCTGCGAGCTGATCTGCTTGACGAACCAGGCAAGGACGGTTGCACTGAAGTACGCGCCTGAAAAGGTGAAACACGTCCATGTGATACCGAACGGAGTGGATCTGTCGGAATGGAGCGTTAGTCATCAGATTGAGCAAGGCAACCAGAAACCTGATAAGCCATTCGTTATGCTTTCGGTAGCCGTTTTGCGGAAGATGAAGGGGCTCCAATACCTCATCCGCGCGCATGGTATCTTGTCCAAGAGGTTCCCCGCTCTCCAGCTTTGGATCGTTGGTGACGGACCTGAACGGGACAGTCTCGAGCATGAAGCGGAGTTAGCTGGAAATCGTGACAACGTTTTCTTCGCGGGGCATCGGTCTGATGTCCGTGAACTCATGAAACAAGCAGATCTCTTCGTTCTGCCTACTCTCTTCGACGCGCTTCCAACGGTGATTATCGAAGCCATGGCCGCCGGCCTTCCCATCGTTGCTTCCCGCACGGGAGGGATTCCGGAGATGATCACGAGTGAAGAGACGGGTATCCTGGTCGAGCCTGCAAGCGAAGATGAATTGGTTTCAGCGTGCGAACGGATCATTCTCGATCATGACTTGGCCAAGCAACTTGGGCGAGCTGCTCGCGACAGCGTTGAGCGTAATTTTGATCTTAACGTTCAAGTAGACCGCTTGCTGGCGCTCTATGGCATTAGGGGGATTGCATCATGAAGGTGCTTATTGTCGAGACGGACGATTGCGGTGGACTTCTCCATTTTAGCTTTCAGTTGGCGTCGTCCCTCCAGATGGCTGGAGTGAATGTAACGGTCCTCGCAAACCATAACAACGAACTTTCAGATATCGCTCACCCTTTTAAGATTGATCCTTCACTGCGCTTCTGGTCGAGGGTAGCCTCGCCAAATCAGAGGTCAAAAAGGCGGTTCTTGCGTAAATTTGTTCGTGCAGGGATAACAATGAGAGAATGGATCCGGATCATCCGTATCGTTCGTCGCGAGAAACCGGACTACACAATTTTCAGTCTTCTGAGAAATCCAATCGAGGTTGCTGCGGTCTCATATCTTCACTGGCGCGGCCATCGCCTTATCGATATTTGTCATGAGTTCCTTCTTCGAGAGCGGCATGGCCATCTATCACAACTTGTGAACGCCAATCTTATGAAGTTTCTCTATACGAGATTTGCCTGCGTCATTTTCATTTCAGAGAAGACGATGCTCGAGTTCAAGGAAAGCGTATCTTCCAGCTTGCCGACATACGCCATATCGCATGGTCCTGAAGCGATCTTCCCCGATAACGAGCGCGAACGGAAGAATCTGCGTCAAAGATATGGGTTGCGTGAAGATGAACCCGTCATCCTGTTCTTCGGCGGATTGCGCCCAAGCAAGGGATTGGACGTTCTTGTCGAGGCTTTCTCACTTGTCCCATCAGGGACGGCCCGACTTCTTATCGTCGGTTATCCAAGTCAGGAATTCAAGCTTGATGAACTTCGTGAGCAGATCGAGCACCTCGGTATTCAGCAGGAAACGAACTTGGACCCCCGGTACGTGCCCATGAGCGAGGTTGGCTCGCTCGTTTCTCTCGCATCAATCCTAGTCTTCCCATACAAGACAGCGACGGCAAGTGCCGCGCTATCGTTGGCCCAGACACATGGACGCGCGGCTATTGCATCTGATGTAGGCGGCCTCGCTGAAGTCATTCAGCATGGTGTTGACGGCTGGCTCGTGCCGCCTGGTGATGCCGAGGCGCTGAAAGATGCCATGTTACACCTTCTGAAAAACTCTGGTGAACGTCGCGCTATCGGTGATGCTGCAAAGGAGAGGATAGAGTCGGAGCGGTCTTGGGATGCGATGGCGGATCGCGTCGTCCATATTTTGGAGAACAATGCGGTGGCATGAAGTCTAAGAATAAACGAGATCATCAAAGCATCAGATGAATCTAATGTCTGTAGAGTTATCTTTGATAAAGGCTTCAAACTTCATGTGTCGTGCTTTTGCATAAGTCTCGCACGTTGAACTGAAGATGCCTTGGTCATCTTACCAGAGAGGCTTAGGCGAACTTAAGATTGTGTTTGAAGTAATTATACTGTTAACCAAGCCGGATGCTCTTTGATAGTTGCCATACGTGACTTCACCAACGCCAGCCAAGGTGTTGTGACTTACGGTAATTCCGCTCGAGGGCAGCTCTATGCCTGTATACTCGTTCGCGATCTGTATGCCACGTGCGGGTCTGCCATAGCGATAAAAGTTTGCGTTATAGGTGTGATAAACACTATTTCTCTGAACAACGCTGCCGGGTGCATTATCAAGATATATGTTGACGCTGTAGCTGTCCGACACATTGTTCCCGATAATTTTGACGTCTTTCGTGGATTGTGCGCCAATACCTTCGCAGTAATTGCGATAGACGCGATTGCCGCGTACAACACTCACATCGGAGGCATGTAGGCCTATTGCTTGAGGCCATCCGCTGCTCCATGTCCGGGACTTATTCTCTAAACAATTGTCCCATATTTCATTCCGCGCAATGAGATTTCTGGAGGATTGCCCTGCCTCCGTGTGGCCGATCCAGATCCCGGCTCTGTAGCTCCCGTGCACCTTATTGTCAGTAATGCTCACATGCTGTGTTCCCCAGGCGGCAATCCCCGTGCGTGTTGAATTACGGATCGTGAACCCTCTGAAGCTGACATGGTTGGCATTGATCTGAACCAGTGATGTATCGGGCGGAGATCCGGAGCCGTCGATAATAACTTGTTGCCCAGGTGCTGGCTGGAAGGCGATCAGGCGCCTTGGAGCCCCACTCACGGGGATCCGAACAATCTCTCTATAAACTCCCTCCTGGACGATGACTCTCGTTCCTGGCGTAGCGGCTTGTGCGGCCTTGGAGATGGTGCGGTAAGGAAGGCTGATCGTACCAGGATTGGAATCGCTGCCTGATGTCGAGACATAGATTGTTGCGGCTTCGACAGATTCGAGCTGGGATGAGACTGCGGTGATGGCGATGATTAAACAAGCTCTCACAAGGGTCATAGTAGCCACTCCCGACTACCCATGTTTAGCAGTTCTCCGCTGCCGATGGGAGACCATATAAGTACAATCATGTGAGACGTACCGAAACCATTCCGAGGGTCTCAATAGAGGAAGATGCTTACTCCACTGAACTTCAATTTCGAGGGGGCAATATTATGGCGAATGGCAAGAGACGCATCCTTATCATTGATTTGTCAAAGCGGCATGGCGGAGTCGACACGCGTGTTCTCGACATGGCTATTGCCCTCAAGAAGCATCATGAGGTTCTGGTCATAGTTTTGAAAGACAGCCAGATCGCTACGTTACTTCAACAATCCGGTGTGCCGATCTATGCCATAAATAAGCGCAGGCACGATCCTCGAATTGTGCTTGATATTATGCGGGTCTCTCGTGAATTTAACGCCGATATCATAGACGCTCACAATCCTCAGTCACAACTATGGGGAGCTATTGCCGCAAAGTTGTCTTCAATAGATACAGCAGTAGCTACTGTTCACTCAATCTATGGGATTGCGCATAGGGGGTTTCTGAGGCAGCGGGCCCACGAGGGGGTACTCCTTCTTTGCAAGGCGCTGGGTTTTAGATTCATTGTAGTTTCAAGAACTATCCAGGATTACTTAATCTCACTTGGGGTAGAGCCAAGCCGAGTCACCCTCAGTTACAACGGTGTCCCAACGCTTCTTTGTCCTGCGCGGGAAGCTGGTATCAGGAGATCGCTCGGGATTCCAGATTCACAGTTCCTTGTCGGTTTGATTGGTCGCGTGCAAAAGATCAAAGGATATGATGTTTTGGTCTCAGCAATTGCTCAATTGAGAGAGAGGGGATGCGTTGTTCATGCCCTTATTGTGGGAGAAGGTACCGAAGAGAGCGACTTGATGAGACTGATAAGTGAATCTGATCTCTGCTCTCAAATTCACTTTCTCGGCTTTAGAAGGAACGTGGCCGCAGTGATGTCGGAGATCGATGTCCTCTGCATGCCAAGCCGCTCGGAAGGGCTCCCGTATACAGCTTTGGAGGCAGCGCGCTCCGGATTGCCTATCGTTGCCACGAAAGTCGGTGGGATTCCGGAGATATTCTCCGATCGCGAAACCGCCTTGCTCATTCCGCCGGACGATGTGGATGCACTTGCTCATGCGCTCAGGGAACTGTCTCTCGACTCTAGGCTCAGACTGAGGTTGGGAGAGGCGGCAAGAGAGTTCATCCTCTCGCGGCTCACCGTTGAACAGATGGTATCGGAGACACTTGCCGCCTACGGCCTAGGGAGGTGATGGGCGTCGATTTGTCTAGGGTGATATGAGCGGGGGGATAATGGCGGACGCGTCAAATCTTAACAGAGCCGAACGTTTACTCCGTTTCGGAATTCTATGCACTGGCACAACGCTCCCGTCATGGCAGGCACGCTGCATTGAAAGCCTTCTCGCAGAGAATGGGGTGAAGCTTGTTCTCTTGATCGTCAACGATGAAAGCTCGCAACAAAGTGACCTGGCTCATAAGGCTCTGTCTTCCCAAGAAACGTCGACACTATGGAGTTTGTACGATCGCATGGTCATTGCGCGATCGTCACGTTCCATGATGCCCGTGAATATGGCGCCGGTGCTGGGGCATTTACCAGTCATCCATTGCAGCTCCGAACTTGCATGTGAAAATTTCCAGAGCCTCAGCTCGAGCAATTTGGATGAAGTGCGCCAATACGATCTCGATTTCGTGCTGCAGCTCACACCGGATCGTCTTCTTGGAGAAATTCTGACCGTTCCACGTTTTGGTGTATGGTCCTTCAATCATGGAGATCCGGAGAAAATTAGCGGGACACCTCCTGGATTCTGGGAAATCTACAGGGATGATCCTGTGACCGGCGCGTTTCTTCAGCGCCGTGTCGACGGATCAGGAATAGGCGTGATCTTGCGTCGTGGTTTCTTCAAGACTTTTGCCCGTTCATATTGCCGCAGTCGAGATAATGTCCTCTTCGGCAGCTCGGATTGGCCTCGGCAGGTTTGCAGGGATATTCAACGGAGTAGAGCTGATTATTTTGCTGGCAGCGCGGCCCCGGCCAAGGCCCAAAGCCATCTTTTTCCAAGCAATCTGGAGATGATACGCTTCGGCTGGATGTCGCTTAAAGCCTGGGTTCGGAATACAATCGAGTGGTTCTTTCACCAGCAACAATGGAATGTCGGAATTATCGATGAGCCAATTCATAAAGTGCTGGATCTGGCAGAAAGACGCCGATCCGGAATTGTAACGGGTACGATGCCGCCCTCTGTGCGTTGGCTTCCTGAGGAGAAAGGCCTGTTTCTGGCGGATCCATTTGCGATCTCTCGCTACAATGGCTCCAAAGGTGGGATGACCATCATTGCTGAAGAGTATCCCTGGAAGCAGGAGAGGGGACGCATCTCGATCACTGAGAGCTCTGATGGGTATACGTTTGGAAAGCTGACCCCAGTCATCGAGCTGCCCTGTCACATGTCGTATCCGTTTCTGTTTGAGCACGAGGAGACCATTTACTGCATTCCTGAGACGTTCGAAGCGCGGGAGGTTTCTCTCTTTCGCGCGGGACCATCCCTGCGCGAGTGGACGAAGGTTGCGACACTGGTCGAGGGTTTTTCTGCCGTGGACTCGACCGTCTTTCAGCATAATGGGCGCTGGTGGCTGTTTTGTACGAGCCAAGACGCTGGGTCAAACAGCACGCTTTTTGCCTGGCACGCGAATGAACTCACAGGTCCGTGGCAGCCCCATGACGCAAATCCATTGAAGATCGATATTCGCTCTGGCCGCCCTGCCGGAACCCCCTTTATGTATGAGGGAGAACTCTACCGCCCGGCACAGGATTGCTCCACCGGATATGGCGCAGCTGTTGTCATCAACCGAGTACTTGCACTCACGCCTGAGAGATTCTCGGAGGAGGTCGTTGCTGTTCTAAAGCCTGATCCTGACGGTCCTTACCCGAATGGATTGCACACGATCTGTGTCCTGCCTGAGCATACGATCATCGATGGAGCTCGTCGTACCTTCATTCCGCAAGTCTTTGCAGGATTGTTTGTGTCAAAGGCGCGCCGCCTTCTGCGAAAGCTGCGAATTCTCTCCTAGATGCATTCGGAATTTTTTGCGGCCCTGAAATTTCATGGGTTGAGAACCTGTTTTTTCCATTGCATCAGCAGCGCAACTGCTCCCTTCAAGCTAGGCGTTGAGATTTTGCGTCGGGTGAAACATCCGTGCAACGAGCAGGATATTATTGCTAGTAAAGATGAAATGTGATTAAGTAGCAAATATCGTATTTAACTTATCTTTACGGCTCATCTAGCGTACTAGGGTAGTAGGTCGCTATTGCGCCGCTCTCCGAGGGAGCATTTCAAATGCCGGTTGCATTGCTTGCTGTTGTAGGTGCGTTGATAACATTTTTTGCGCTTTGGCCATTGTGGGGCGGTCTCATTGCGCTTGCCGCCGCACCCTTCGGAGGAAGTTTGCTGGCAGTTTTGGTCGTCACCCTGGCAACCTTACGGCCCCATGCCCAGAAACGTCTCGACCGCTACCGGGATGAAAGGGGAGCGGATCAAGACCGCTCTGCCGCCTCCAAGGCATCCAGGTAGTCTCGACACTTTATTCAAATTCTCGCAGGTCGCGAGGCATCCAGCGTTAGGATTGGGTCGTCGCTGTCCTCTGCCAGCCTGGTCTCTCCCTGTTACTAAAAAACGCGGCCCCGGTCTAACCGGAGCCGCGCATCTTCAATGTGGATAAGACTTATCTTTAGATGATGTAGAAGTCGTATGCCGCGAGCTTGACGTGGTTTTCCATGACGGCGAACTTCACCGCCTTGGTGGAACCCGTGCCATCTGCATCGTAGTACAGAGCGCCCGTCTTGTCGTTGTAGATGATGCGGTCGGAAGAATCCAACGCCTTCTCGCCGACAACGAAAGCGCTCGACGATAGCTTGCCGTCCTTGAGCTTGGTGAACACCGAGTTGTTGAGGTCGATTATGTCCTCACCCGACTTGAAGTCGACAATCGTGTCTACATTCGCGCCGCTCGGCTTGGTGCTGAACGTGAAGGTGTCCTGGCCAGCGCCGCCGATCAGAATATCATTGCCAGCTTTCCCGTCGATCTTGTCGTTGCCAGTCTTGCCATCGATCTTATCGGCGCCTGAGGTGCCGGTGAGGGTGTTTGCGCTGCTCGTACCGTTGATGACTTTCACCGGCGAGGGGATGGGCGTGCTGGGGTTCGTCGGCGTCGTCGGCGTCGTCGGAGTAGTCGGTGTCGTGGGAGTCTCGGCTACATCGGCCACAGCGAACGTGACGGTGCCGGTGGCGGCGTCGCCGTCGGCGTCCTTTACGGTGTAGGTAAAGCTGTCCGAACCGAAGAAGTCGGTCTTCGGCGTATAGACGAAGGAGCCGTCGGCGCTGAGCTTCACGCTGCCGCCCTTGGTCGTAGCGAAGGTCCCGGCAACGGCCACTTTGCCACCATCGACAGCAGTGTCGTTGGCGAGCACGCCCTTGGAAGCGGTGACTGTCAGGGCCGTATCTTCGCTAGCGTTGTACAGATCAGCGACTGCCTTGACCGGGTTGTCCGTGGGCTGAGGGATGGGAGTCGGCGTCGTGGGCGTGCCGCCTCCCAGGTTCGGAATCTGCGTGTAGGTCGAGTAGAACGTGTTGTTCTGGATCGTGGGGTTGATCAGGCCCGAGTTCGCCTCATAGGCGCCGTAGCCGATCTCGCCCGAGCCGGCCAGTACGTTGTTGGTGATCACGATGTCCTTGGACGGCAGCGGACGATCCACGGTCTCGTTGGCGATGCGGATGCCCCAGGCAGCCTTGCCATTGCGGTAGTATGTAGTGTCGTTGGTGGTGTAGACCGTGTTGCCCTGCACCACTGCAGCCTGCGCGTTGTCGAGATAGATGTTGACGCTGAAGTTGTCGTGCGTGGTGTTGTTCAGAATCTTGGCATTCATGGTGGATTGAACGCCGATGCCTTCGCCCCAGTTGTCGTAGGACGTGTTGTTGCGGATGGTGATGTTGTCCGATGCGTAGGCGCCGATAGCCTGCGCCCACCCGCTCGACGAGTTCTTCGAGGTGTTTTCCTTGACGGTGTTCCAGACCTCGTTGCCCTCGATGAGGTTGTTGTAGGAGCTGCCCGCGCCGCTGGCGCCCGAGAAGATACCGGCGCGCACGGTATCGTGCACCTTGTTGTTCAGCACTTTGACGTCATGCGACTCCCACAGGCTGATGCCGGTGCGCTGCGCGTTCTGAACCTCGAAGCCCTGGAACACGACATAATCGCCACTGATCGTAACGAGCGAGCTGTTGGTGGGGGTGCCTGCTCCGTCGATGACGACCTTGGCGCCGTCGGCCGCCTTATAGGTGATCGGTGCGGATGCAGTGCCGCTGGAGCTGATGTTGACGAGGCCCTTATAGGTGCCGGCGCCAACAATCACGGTGTCGCCAGCCTTAGCAAGCTGTGCAGCTTTGGTGATGGTTTTAACGGGGCTGCCGGAGGCGCCGGAGCTCGAGTCGCTGCCCGTGGTCGAAACATAAATCGTAGCCATAGTATTTCTCTCTTAAAATTAAATATTTCTCGTTTGAAACGCAGGCCGCGCCTGATGAACGATCGCGCAAAAATGATCGTCCGCAAATCAAAGCGATTTGCTGGGCGCTGTTTCAGGATCAAGAAGGTTGGTGAAAGTGGACTAGTAGGACGTAAAACCTTTTAGATGCTTGCAGAAATAATCGAAACTCAGAAAAAATACTCTAATATTCCCTCGTAAAATAAAAATCCGAGGGTTTGTACTTAAAAGCACTACGAGGCGGGTTTTGGTTTCTGAATGGGGCGAAAACGTGACCAAGATTTACTTTTTATGTGATTATGGAGCAAGGCTATCTGACGGGCGTCCAGATGAAAACTCTGGATTTAGATAGGGAAAGTCAAAAAAATATTAGTTCAATCTGCTGTTCCGCAGAGAGAAGCGGTGAATTCGAGCTATCCGACCAATTGGTTTTACAAAGCCTTCCTCTAGGGAGGGCCTCTATAGCCTCAGGGTAATCAGATGCCTTTCAGACGTGTTTTTGAAATTCTTGAAACTTGTAATTGATCTCATTGCCATTGCCCACCCGAGGCGCTGGCCTCGTTCGATCATACTGCCCAGATAGGTGGACGCCTGGGCGGCTGTGGTTCGGCGTCGCATCACCCAGCGGTCCCTTGTCGGGAAACTCAGACTCCCCCATGCTGCAGGAGCAGCCAGGGTTAGAAAGACATAATCCGGTTGCGATGGGGCTCATCGTCATGAATCATCAGATAACCGTTCTCCAACTCCTGAAGAGAGCGCGCGCGCTCGTCGATGCAGGGCAGCATGCCGGTATCATCGATGCGATCAGTGCTCTTAAAGCTGAAGCCAATGGCCCGAAGCGTGATCAGGCTTATTACGCTCTTCTGGAAACCGCGAGCGAGAGCAGGGGGGAGGCTGACATGACTGCGCTGTCGAGCGCGAGCAGAGACGCCGCCATGGCCTTGCTCGATGCAACCATCAAGCGGATGACGCAGAGGCTTCATTGAATGCTGACAAGGCCCGAGCAATCCCGGGCCTTGTCAAAATATAACTCCACTTAAGCGAGCGCCGAGCGAAGATCTTGAATCAGGTCGTCGGCGTCTTCGATGCCAACCGACAAGCGCACCAGCCCGTCGTCGATGCCGAGCTCAGCGCGTACGTGCGGCGGTACGGAGGCATGGGTCATGATGGCCGGATGCTCGATGAGGCTTTCCACGCCACCGAGACTTTCCGCCAGGGTGAAGAGCTGGCAACGTTCCAGGAAGCGTGTCGCGCCGTCGAGGCCGCCCTTGATGCGGGCCGTGATGATGCCGCCGAAGCCGCGCATCTGACGCTTTGCCAGCTCGTGTTGAGGATGTGAGGCAAGGCCAGGATAGATCACGCCATCGACCTGCGGATGGGCATCAAGGAATTCAGCTATCTTCAGAGCCGACGTGCAGTGCCGTTCCATGCGCAGCGACAGGGTCTTCAAGCCGCGCAAAGCCAGGAAGCTGTCGAAAGGACCGGAGATCGAGCCAACAGCATTCTGAAGATATGCGATTTTTTCACGAACCTCCTGGTTCTGCCCGACGATCACGACGCCGCCGACCATATCCGAATGGCCGTTGAGATATTTCGTCGTGGAGTGCACGACGATGTCGAAGCCGAATTCCAGCGGGCGCTGTACCCACGGGCTTGCGAAGGTATTGTCGGCGACCAGCAGCGTCCCGTGGCCGCGCGTCGCTTGCGCAATTGCTTCAAGATCGGCGAGCTTCAGGAGGGGATTGGTGGGCGTTTCAACCCAGACGAGACGTGTGTTGGGGCGCAGGGCTGCTTTCACGGCATCGGGGTTGCCGAGATCGACATAAGTAATGTCGAGATTGGCGGATTGCCTGCGCACCTTCTCAAAAAGGCGGCGCGTGCCGCCATAGAGATCGTCTGATGCGATGATGTGTGAACCATGCTCCAGCATGTCGAGTACCGTCGCACTGGCGGCCAGACCCGATGAGAAAGCAAAGGCCGCTGCGCCCCCTTCGAGGTCCGCGATGCAGCGCTCGAAAGCCATCCGTGTGGGGTTCTGCGAGCGCGCGTATTCAAAGCCCTTGTGAACGCCGGGGCTTTCCTGAGCAAAGGTGGAAGTGGCGTAGATGGGCATCATCACCGCACCCGTCGTCGGGTCCGGGGTCTGCCCCGCATGAATGCAGCGGGTTGAGAAGGCGAGTTGGTTGCGGGTGGTCATCAGGCTTGAATCCGGAAGAAGTTGATGAGGTCGATACGGGTGGCGAGGCCGACGAAATTGTCGCCGTCCATGATCACCGGCACGAGTCCGGCAGCGAAAAGGGGAAGGAGATCCTTCACGGGGGCGTGCGCCGCAATGGTCTGCAAACGAGTGACCATGATCTCGCGTACGGGTTTGTTGAAGACATTTTGTGGGGCATTCTCGTTTGCGACAAGCGCATCGAGAATGTCGCTTTCATCGATGAGACCGACGACACGGCCATCCTCGATGACGGGGAGCTGCGAAATATCGGAGGAGCGCATACGCGCGAAGGCGGAGCGGATGGTCTCGTTGGGAGAGACGAAGATCGTCGCGCCTTCGCCGAATGGGTTGATCACCACATCGCGCACCGTGCCGGTGGGCGCGCGGTCAAGCCAGCCTTCCTGCGCGATGAACGCATCGTTGAACACCTTCGACAGATATTTGGCGCCCGTATCGCAAACGAGCGTTACGACGCGCTTGGGTTCCGTCTGTTCACGGCAATAACGAAGGGCCGCCGCCAGCAATGTGCCGGAGGACGAGCCTGCGAGAATGCCTTCCTTGCGCAGAAGATCGCGGGCGGCTGAGAAGCTCTCCTTGTCGCTGATGGAATACGCTTTCTTCACCAGGGAAAGATCGCAATTCGGCGGCACGAAATCCTCACCGATGCCTTCGACGGCCCAGGAGCCGGCTTCTGTCATCTCTCCCGTTTCCACAAGAGGAGCCAGGATCGAGCCTGCAGGATCGGCGAGAACCATCTCCGTCTTGGGAGAAACTTTCTTGAGGTAGCGTCCGATGCCCGTCAGCGTGCCGCCGGACCCGACGCCGACCACAACGGCATCCACGTCGCCTTCCATTCCTTCTAGGATCTCAGGACCAGTGCTCGCCTCGTGCGCCGCTGGATTGGCCGGGTTCTCGAATTGGTTGATATAGACCGCCCCAGGAGTCTCGTTCGTGATCTTCTGTGCGAGGTCCTGATAATAATCGGGATGACCCTTGCCCACATCCGAGCGCGTGATGACAACCTCGGCGCCGAGAGCTTTGGCATGGAGTACTTTCTCGCGGGACATCTTGTCGGGAACAACGAGAAGAGTGCGGTAGCCCTTGCTGGCGCCCACCAGGGCAAGGCCCACACCCGTGTTGCCAGCCGTGGCCTCTATGATGGTGCCGCCAGGTTTCAGGGTGCCGCTTTTCTCTGCCGCTTCGATCATGGCCCGGGCAGGGCGATCCTTGATCGAACCACTAGGATTGGAGCTCTCGAGCTTTAGGAACAGCCGGCAGGGACCGGTATCCAGAGAGGTCACCTCAACGAGGGGCGTCCGGCCGATCAGATCCAGAGCTCCATAAGCTGCCATTTAACGTTATCCTTATGTTAAATAAGTTATTGCTTCTATATAGATGTGAAAATAGTGCCTGCCTATAGGCCCTTCAGAAACTGGAGAAGAAATTTTCCAATTTCCTAATGCAGCAGACCAGCTCAGGGTCCCCAGCTCCGCCAGTTGGCGGTTTCGGCGTATTTGAATTGCCTCTTGGGTCGAGCGCTTGAGAGCAGCTGGATCACTCAGGCCTCACCTTGTGAGTTGATAATTCGGATTGGGTCGATAAGGCTTCACTCTTATGGAGTGAGGTTTATGCTCGATCGTGTCACCGGAATGCAGATTTTCGTACGAGTGGTTGCCCTGGGCAGCCTGTCTGCGGCCGCACGCTCTCTCGGCATCTCGCAAACCATGGCGACCAAGCATGTTGGTGCCATCGAGGAGCGGCTGGGCGTAAAGCTCCTCCACCGGACTACCCGGCGCCTGACGCTGACTGAGGCCGGGCGGCGTTATCTCGAGAGCGCCGAGCGCATTCTGGCGGAGGTCGAGGAAGCCGAAGCTGCTGCATCGGCAGAGCGTCTCGAAGTACAGGGCGTGCTGCGGGTGAATGCTCCGTTGTCATTCGGCTTCCGCGAGGTCGCACCTCTGATGGCCGAATTCACACGCCTTCATCCTGCTGTAACGATCGATCTTGGGTTGAACGACCGCTTCGTCGATCTGATCGAGGAAGGATGGGATGTGGCCGTACGCATCGGGCGATTGCAGGATTCTACAATGGTCGCTCGCAGGATTGCTCCATGCCGCCTCGCGCTCTGTGGCTCTCCTACTTATCTCGCGGAGCGGGGTACGCCCAGGACCGTGGCGGAACTCGTTGACCATAACTGCCTCGGCTACACCCTCTCACGCGCCCTTGGGCCGAACGAATGGGCATTTGGTGCCGACGGCAAAGCGAAGGTGGCCATCAAGGGCAATCTCCGCGTCAACAACGGGGATGCTCTGGTTGCGGCGGCCGTCGCGGGACAGGGGCTTATCTATGAGCCCACCTTCGTCGTAAGCGACGAGTTACGGGCGGGGCGGCTTGTCGCTTTGATGCTCGACCAGCCCATGCTCGAACTGCCTGGTGTCTTTGCCGTCTATCCTTCCAACCGTCATCCTCCAGCCAAGGTACGGGCTTTCGTTGATTTTCTGGCGCAGCGTTTCGGTCCCAATCCACCTTGGGATAAAGGTTTGAAATTGCAGGAGGGACAGCGTTGGCAAGAGTCTATTATGATCTGATGTATCATCGCGATTGCTGGCATTAAATTCGCATAAGCGGCACCCAAACTGCCACGCTTCCCCTTGGAACTTTTCACTAGCGCCTACGTTATGGATGGTCGGCTTCCGTCCAGAGGTGGTGCGAACACCCGTCGGTCGTCCGTATAGCAAAGGGGTGCCGGGCCGTTGCCCGGAAGTGTTACGGGGGGCTTCATGCCACAAGTTGAATCTGCCACATCGCAGCTTGATCCCAGGCTGCTGCTCAAAGTCTTGCGTGCTTTCCGGAAAGGCGACTTTTCGGTTCGCTTGCCATCCGACATGACTGGCATCGACGGCGAGATTGCGGAAGCTTTCAACGACATAGCAGACTTGAACCAAGGCCTTGCCAGTGAGCTCGATCGCGTTGCGAAGGTGGTTGGCAAAGAGGGGCGCATCAGCGAGCGAGGGCGCCTGGATGGTGCGACCGGCTGCTGGAGTGATTGCGTTAATTCTGTCAACTCCATGATCGGTGACATTGTCCAGCCGACCGTTGAAGTGGCTCGTGTGATCGGCGCCGTGGCGAAGGGCGATCTCAGCCAGACCATCGAGCTCGAAACCGAAGGGCGCCCCTTGCGCGGCGAGTTCCTGCGCATCGGCAAGGTGGTCAACACCATGGTGGGCCAGCTCGGCAGCTTCGCCTCCGAAGTGACCCGCGTGGCTCGCGAAGTAGGTTCGGAAGGTAAGCTGGGTGGGCAGGCCAAGGTGAAGGGCGTTGCCGGTACCTGGAAAGATCTCACCGACAACGTGAATTTGATGGCCGCGAACCTCACTGGCCAGGTGCGTAACATTGCCGAGGTTACCACGGCGGTCGCTATGGGCGATCTGTCGAAAAAGATCACTGTAGACGTGAAGGGCGAGATTCTGGAATTGAAGAACACCATCAACACGATGGTGGATCAGCTCAACTCCTTCGCAGGCGAAGTGACCCGCGTGGCGCGCGAAGTGGGCACGGAAGGAAAGCTCGGTGGCCAGGCGCAGGTGCGCGGTGTCGGCGGCGTCTGGAAGGACCTGACCGACAACGTGAACATGATGGCCGCGAACCTGACCGGGCAGGTGCGCAACATTGCCGAGGTCACGACGGCGGTCGCTCGGGGCGACCTTTCGAAGAAGATCACCGTAGATGTGAAGGGCGAAATTCTTGCGCTGAAGTCGACCATCAATACCATGGTGGATCAGCTGAATTCATTCGCGTCCGAAGTGACCCGCGTCGCGAAGGAAGTGGGTTCGGAGGGCAAACTTGGCGGACAGGCGCAAGTGGAAGGCGTCGGCGGTGTCTGGCGCGACCTGACCGAGAACGTGAATATGATGGCCGCGAACCTGACCGGGCAGGTGCGCAACATCGCCGAGGTCACGACGGCGGTCGCGAATGGCGACCTGTCGAAGAAGATTACGGTGGAAGTGCGTGGTGAAATTCTTGAGCTGAAGAACACCATCAACACCATGGTGGACCAGCTCAACTCCTTTGCCTCGGAAGTGACCCGCGTGGCCCGCGAAGTGGGTTCGGAAGGCAAACTCGGCGGCCAGGCGCAGGTGCGCGGCGTTGCCGGCACGTGGAAAGACCTGACCGACAATGTGAACCTGATGGCCGCGAATCTGACCGGACAGGTGCGTAACATCGCCGAGGTCACCACGGCTGTGGCGAATGGTGACCTGTCGAAGAAGATTACTGTCGAGGTCCGCGGCGAGATTCTGGAGCTGAAGAACACCATCAATACCATGGTCGATCAGCTCAACTCCTTCGCGGGGGAAGTGACCCGCGTGGCGCGCGAGGTGGGCTCCGAGGGTAAGCTCGGTGGACAGGCCCGTGTGGAAGGCGTTGCAGGCACCTGGAAAGATCTCACCGATAACGTGAATCTAATGGCCGCAAACCTCACCGGACAGGTGAGAAACATCGCTGAAGTTACGACAGCTGTCGCTATGGGTGATCTCTCCAAGAAGATCACTGTGGAAGTGCGCGGCGAGATTCTGGAATTGAAGAACACCATCAACACGATGGTGGACCAGCTCAACTCCTTCGCGTCCGAAGTGACGCGCGTCGCGAAGGAAGTAGGCACGGAAGGAAAGCTCGGCGGTCAGGCCCAGGTGCGTGGTGTTGCCGGTACCTGGAAAGATCTGACCGACAACGTGAACATGATGGCTGCGAACCTCACCGGTCAGGTCCGTAACATCGCTGAAGTCACGACGGCGGTCGCGAATGGCGATCTCTCGAAGAAGATCACTGTGGCGGTTGAGGGCGAAATCCTTGAGTTGAAGAACACCATCAACACGATGGTGGACCAGCTCAACTCCTTCGCTGGCGAAGTGACCCGCGTGGCGCGTGAAGTGGGCACGGAAGGAAAGCTCGGCGGCCAGGCCCAGGTGCGTGGTGTCGGCGGTGTCTGGAAGGACCTGACCGACAACGTGAACATGATGGCCGCGAACCTGACCGGTCAGGTGCGCAACATCGCCGAGGTCACGACGGCGGTCGCGAACGGCGACCTCTCGAAGAAGATTACAGTGGATGTCCGTGGGGAAATTTTGGAGTTGAAATCCACCATCAACACCATGGTGGACCAGCTCAACTCCTTTGCCTCGGAAGTGACGCGTGTGGCGCGTGAGGTGGGTATCGAGGGCAAGCTCGGTGGCCAGGCGCAGGTGCGCGGTGTTGCCGGCACGTGGAAAGACCTCACCGATAACGTGAACATGATGGCGAACAACCTCACCGGTCAGGTGCGTGGTATCGCCAGCGTCGTGACGGCGGTCGCAGAGGGTGACCTCAAGCGCAAGCTCACCGTGGATGCCAAGGGCGAAATCGCCGCGCTCGCGGACACGATCAACGAGATGATCGATACGCTCGCGACCTTTGCCGATCAGGTGACGAACGTGGCCCGCGAGGTGGGTGTCGAAGGAAAGCTGGGCGGACAGGCGAGGGTGCCGGGCGCAGCTGGCCTGTGGCGCGACCTGACCGACAACGTGAACCAGCTGGCTGCGAACCTGACCACTCAGGTGCGCGCCATCGCGGATGTGGCAACCGCCGTGACGAAGGGCGACCTGACCCGATCGATCTCGGTAGAAGCCTCCGGCGAGCTGGCCTCGCTGAAAGACAACGTCAATGAAATGATCCGCAATCTGCGCGATACGACGCTCAAGAATGCGGAACAGGACTGGCTCAAGACCAACCTCGCCAAGTTCACGCGCATGCTGCAGGGCGAGCGCGATCTCACCACCGTGTCCAACATGATCCTGTCGGAGATCGCTCCGCTGGTGAATGCACAGCACGGCGTGTTCTACACGGTCGACGGCGATGGTAGCGAGCCGATGCTGGAGCTGGTTGCATCCTATGCCTTCACGGAGCGAAAGCACCTCAACAACCGCTTCCGTCTCAAGGAAGGTCTCGTCGGACAGGTGGCCTACGAGAAGAAGCGCATCCTCGTCTCCAATGCTCCGGGCGATTACATCGCCATCAGCTCTGCGCTTGGCGAGGCTCCCCCGCTCAACATCATCGTTCTGCCGGTGCTGTTCGAACAAGAGGTGAAGGCCGTCATCGAGCTAGCCTCGTTCAGCCGTTTCTCGGAAACTCACCAGTCGTTCCTTGATCAACTCACTGAATCCATCGGTATCGTTCTCAACACCATCGCTGCGAATATGCGGACGGAAGGCCTGCTTAAGCAGTCGCAGCTTCTCACCACTGAGCTGCAGAGCCAGCAGGAGGAATTGAAGAACACCAACGACCGTCTGGAGCAGCAGGCCGCGACCTTGCGCCAGTCCGAGGAGCTTCTGCGCCAGCAGCAGGAAGCGCTGCAGAAATCCAATGAGGAATTGGAGGACAAGGCGCGCCTGCTCGAGCTGCAGAAGCAGGAAGTCGAGGACAAGAATCGCGAAGTCTCCATGGCCAAAACGGCTCTGGAGGAAAAGGCCGAGCAGCTTTCTCTGACGTCACGCTACAAGTCTCAGTTCCTGGCGAACATGAGTCATGAGCTGCGCACGCCGCTCAACTCACTTCTCATCCTGTCGAAGCTTCTTACCGAGAATCCAGATGGAAATCTCACTGACAAGCAGAAGGAGTTCGCCAAGACGATTCACGCGGCGGGTTCCGATCTTCTCGCCTTGATCAACGACATCCTCGATCTGTCGAAGATCGAGTCCGGCACCGTCAGCCTGGAAGTCACCAAGGTAGGCTTCAAGGATCTGGTCAATCATATGGAAAGAACCTTCCGTCAGATTGCCGAGGAGCGGAAGCTCGATTTCCATATCGACTTGGATGAGAACATGCCGTCCACGATCCGGACGGATTCGAAGCGATTGCAGCAGGTTCTGCGAAACCTTCTCTCCAACGCCTTCAAATTTACCGAGAGCGGAGGGGTGAGGCTTCATATCGGCTCGGCCGAGGGCTCCCCACTGCGGGCAGGCAGCCAATGGATTTCCATTGCTGTCACGGATACCGGTATCGGCATTCCAGAGGACAAACAGCGCATCATTTTCGAGGCGTTCCAGCAGGCCGATGGCACAACCAGCCGCAAGTATGGCGGAACCGGCCTTGGCCTGTCGATCAGCCGTGAGATCGCACGTCTGTTGGGAGGTGAGATCGTAGTGTCGAGCGTACCTGGACAAGGCTCAACCTTCACCCTGTTTGTGCCTGTCGAGCCGCCCGCGAACCACAGCACGCAACCCCAGGCCTCAAGCCTTCGGGGTAATGGTAACGGAGCAGCGGTTGCTGCGGAGGACGTGGCATCCACCATCCTACGACAGCCATCGGCTCCCATGGCGCTGTCGGCATCGCTTGATGACAGGCACGCCATTGTGTCGGGTGATCGGGTGGTGCTGATCATCGAGGATGACGCGATGTTCGCATCCGTTCTGTTGGAGCTTGCCCGGGAGCAGGGCTTCAAAGGATTGATTGCCATGGATGGCGCGGCGGCTCTAGCGCTTGCGCATCGCTACAAGCCGCATGCGGTTACTCTCGACATCGGTCTGCCCGACATGGATGGATGGGCGCTGCTTGATCTGCTCAAGCACGATCCGAGAACGCGACATGTTCCCATCCACGTGATTTCGGTGGACGATCAGAAGAAGCGCGGCCTGAGGGCGGGAGCGTTTGGATTCCTCGAAAAGCCGGTAGACAGGGAATCCCTGATGGCGGCTCTCAACCGTACAAAGGATTTCATCAGTCGGCCGGTAAAGAAGCTGATCCTCGTCGAGGACGATGAGAATCAGCGCATGAGCATCTCCGAACTCATGAGAGGCGAGGAGGTGGACATCACCGCCGTCGCCACCGCCGAGGAGGCGCTTGAAACCATTCAGGCACGTCAATACGACTGTGCTGTAGTGGATCTCGGATTGCCCGATCTTCCTGGAGCGGAACTCATCGAACGCATCCGTAAAACCAAAGGCGGCGAAGAACTGCCAATCGTGATCTATACCGGACAAGATCTCAGCCGCGCCGAGGAGCGCCGTCTTGAGCAGATTGCGGCAACAGTGATCCTAAAAGGAGAAGGCTCTTCCGAGCGTCTCCTCAACGATACGGCACTGTTCCTGCATCGCTCCATCAATGCGATTCCGGAGGAGGACCAGATCATCGTCGAACCGAAGGGAGAAGCCTCCCTCGAAGGGCGGAAGGTGCTGATCATCGATGACGACATGCGCAACATCTTCTCGCTGACGAGCGCGCTCGAGCAATACGGCCTCACGGTCATCTTCGCCGAGAATGGCCTGGAGGGCATCGAGAAGCTCAAGGAAACGCGGGATGTAGACATCGCTCTCGTGGACATCATGATGCCTGAGATGGACGGCTATGAGACCATGCGGGAAATCCGGAAAGATGACCGTTATCGGGATATTCCTCTCATTGCCGTGACAGCCAAGGCGATGAAGGGTGATAGAGAGAAGTGCTTGGAAGCAGGAGCGACCGACTATGTCTCGAAACCTGTGGACATCGATCAACTTCTCGCCGTCTTGCGCGTTCAACTAAGTCGAAGCACTTATGTGCCTGAGGGGAAGATGCATCCTAATGGTGCAACAGAGGCCGGTCTGAGGACATGATGGAACATAGCGGTCAAGACAAGCCGGAAGCTGACCTGCAGTTTCAGGTTCCGACACGCGTCTTGTCCAATCCCGTGCCAGCAAAGATTCTGGTGGTCGATGACGATCCCCGGAATCTGATTGCCGTCGAAGAGATACTGCGCGGTCCTGGCATCGAAATCATCAAGGCGGATTGCGGCGAGGCTGCTTTGCGCGAGGTTTTGAAGCACGATTTCGCAGCTATTCTTCTCGACGTTCAGATGCCGCGTCTCGACGGCTATGAGGTTGCGGGGCTTATCCGCAACCGGCCACGTTCCTCGCGCGTGCCGATCTTGTTCCTCACGGCCTTCAACAAAGACGACATGCATGTCTTCCGCGGGTACTCGGCCGGTGCGGTGGATTATGTGTTCAAGCCCATCGAGCCGCTGATCCTGAAATCGAAGGTCGACGTCTTCGTCGATCTCTATCGCAAGACTGAGGAGATCCGGCGGCAGGGCGAGGAAGAGCGTCGGCTGCTCATGGAGAACTTGCGTGTCCGCAGTGAGAAGCTCAAGACGGAACAGGCACTCCGCCGTCGCGAGGAACACCAGTCCATCGTTCTGGAATCCTTGCCGATTGCTCTCTACACCGCATCAGTGAGAGAGGATCATCGGCAACTGCATTTTACCAATGAGGGCATTGAGCGTATCACTGGTTTTTCGCCCAACGCCTTCTTGGAATCGCCTGACTTCTGGTCGTCGCGCCTGCATCGCGATGATCGGGACAGGGTGCTGGCCCAGCTTCACGAATTGACGGACCAGGGGACTGTCACGCTTGAGTATCGCTGGACCTGTGCCGACGGGTCTGAACGGTTCTTCCTGGACCAGACGATGCTGATGCGTGATGATGAGGGGCGTCCGCGCGAGTTTTTCGGCATGTGGTTCGACATCACCGAGCGCAAGCAGATGGAGCAGAATCTGCTTCATGCCAGCAAGCTTGAAGCGGTTGGCCGTCTAACAGGCGGTATCGCCCATGACTTCAACAACATGCTCAGTGTCGTTATCGGAAACCTCGATCTACTGCAGCGAGCCATCAAAGGCAATGCAAAGGCGGAGCCGCGGGTCAGGATGGCGATGGAGGGTGCGCAACGCTGCGCGGATCTCACGCATCGGCTTCTTGCTTTCTCCCGCCGGCAGCCCTTGCAGGTTTCCATTATCGATGCCGGCGGCTTGATATCAGGTCTGTTAGAACTGATGCGGCGCACCCTGGGCGAGAACATCAATATCAGCCTGAATCTTGAGGAAGGGATCTATCCTATCGAGGTTGATCGCGCTCAACTCGAAGCCGCGTTGCTGAATCTTGCCGTAAATGCCCGCGATGCGATGCCGGACGGCGGCGATCTGTCGATTTCAATCAGTTTTCAGGCATTGGATGAGAGCAAAGTCGAGACCCCTGGGGAGTTCATCGCGATATCGGTCCGCGATACAGGCATCGGCATGTCGCCGGAAGTGCTTCAGCGTGTGTTTGAGCCGTTCTTCACGACGAAGGAGAGCGGAAAGGGGACGGGCCTCGGGCTGAGCATGGTCTATGGCTTCGTTCAGCAATCCCATGGCCATGTGGAGATCGACAGTGCTCCCAATGAAGGAACCACCATTCGCATTTACCTGCCGCGCGCCTATGGCGCGACTGAGAGCCTGAACGACAAGCAGACGCGCGATGCCGCGCCGTTCGGGGCTGGGCAGACCGTTCTTGTCGTTGAAGATAATCCTGCTGTCCGTCAGGTCGCAATCTCTACGCTGAATTCTCTCGGGTTCGATGTCATCGAGGCCGAAAACGGGGATGAAGCAGCCGATATTTTGAAATCAAACGAGCGTGTACGTCTGGTTCTCTCGGATGTTCGCATGCCTGGTGGATTGAGCGGGGTTGATCTCGCGCGGATTATCAAAGCCGAGAAGCCAGAAGTTCATGTCATCCTGACGACGGGTTACGTGGACGATGAAGAAACAATCGAGGATGTAGAGATCCTCTACAAGCCCTATCGCGCGACAGATCTTGCCGAGAAAATCCAGGCTCTTCTGGATAAGCCGCAGCCGGTTGCACGGAATGTCGTTCCCTTGCTGGCTGCGGTTGCCCGCTAGAGTTGCGAGATGCCGCAGTGCTCGTGCGATCAGCCCAGCCAATGCCTGGTTTGTGAAGCGGGTTGAGGAACCGGTCATGGCTGAGCATTCGGACATCGTCTTCCTCGATTTCGAAGCCTCTTCCCTGAACAAGAACAGTTATCCTATTGAGGTTGGTTGGGTGTTCGCGTCCGGAGGCGAAGAGAGCTACCTGATCAAGCCCGCCCTTTTATGGACGGACTGGTCCTCGGAAGCCGAGGCTACGCATCGCGTCACGCGCGAACGTCTGGTTGCGGAAGGCAGGCCGCATGACGAGGTCGCAAAGCGCATGCTGGATGTGCTGTCAGGCCATGCTCTCTTCGCGACGGCGCCCTCGTGGGACGGTCAATGGCTCAGTAAGTTATTGCGGAGTGCTGGTCTTCCCCGTCATGCTTTACGTCTGCAGGATACGGATGTTGCGCATGAGAATGCGATTACGCGGATCCTGCAGGAGGCCGGTGTTGCGGATGATGAAATTGCGGTCCATGTAAAGGACATTCTCGCTCAGGCACGGCTTAAGGATGAGGCCGACGGCGCCCCTGCTCATCGCGCCCTTGCGGATGCGAAGCGGGAGCTGCGCGTATGGCGCGATGTGCAGAGCCGTGCCGAAAACCTTGTCAGAAAGCGCCCGCTATAGGGCTGAGATTTCTGCCGTTGTTCATGCCTCAAGCTGCTCAAGCGCTGCTTTGTTGCACAGAACAATGGAGCGGCGATGAGCCGGAAGCTCGATGACGCCCTGGCGCTCCAGCTGGGTGAGAGAGCGCGAGACGGTTTCAATAGTAAGGCCCAGATGATCCGCCATGTCGGTGCGCGACATGGGGAGATCAACATGGCCATCTTCCGCCAGGCGCTCGGCCATCACGAGCAGAAATGTTGCGATCTTTTCCAGAGCATGCTTGCGCCCGAGCAAAAGCATATGGTTCTGCGCACGCTCGAGCGAGCGCATCATGGACTCAATCACCTGATTAGCGAAGCCCTGATCGCGTGTAGCCAGGGCTTCCAAGCTGCAACGGCGATAGGCAATGATGGTGACATCACCGAGGGCTTCGGCGCTGAAGCGATGCTCATCGCCAGATTCCATTCCGAAGATGTCACCCGGAAGGTGAAAGGCGTCGATCTGGCGGCGCCCGTCGCTCAATAGCTTGAAGGTACGCACCGCACCTGAGACCACTTTGTAGAAATAAGCGGCGCGATCCCCCTCGGCGAAGATCTCTTCATCCTTTGTGGCCGTGCGGGCGGTGCCGAGCTCCGGCACTGCACGTGTCCGCAGCAGCGCAGCATTCGGGGCGATCTGGTTGTTCAGGGTAGCGTGCGCGATCTGCATCGGGGTTCTCGGTGTCGGTTCAAGTCTGATGTGAACCCAGGATTAAACCGATGCAGTGAAGGGAAAAATTCAGATGCTCTCCCTAAGGGATTTCCCGTATGGGCAGGAGGGCTTAGGCAGGAATGCTTAGGGCGCCACGAATGCTGTCGAGCAGCGTGCTGTCTTCTAGTGGCTTTTCAATGACTTGGCTGAAGCCTGAGGACGTTGCGCGCTTGCGCATATCGTCGGTTGCGCGAGCCGTAATCAGGATCGCGGGGAGCTTGATGAGGCGCCGGCGCAGCTTGTCCATGAGCTCGACGCCGTTCATGGCCGGCATGTAATAGTCGACAACCAGGCAGCCGCTTGTGGGCAGATCCGGCTCCGCAAGAAGCTCGTCGCCGCTCTCATAGAGGCGTACGTCCATTCCCTCGAGTTCGAGGGCGAACTTCAATGACTGGCGAACGGCATCATCATCATCGACGACGATGACCGGCCCTGGTGGCATGGACATGATAAGTCCCAATGGGTCCCTGGCTTTAGGATCTCACCCAATCTAATTCAAAGGCGAGGCCAAGGGCTTGATATGGGTCAATGTCCGTTTGCCCGAAAGCTCAGGATTATTCCCTAAGGGTTCAGTCGCGGCCTTCGGGTCGGGCGCCGACGAGGAGGGCCATACGGACGAGTTCCGAGAGGCTCGAAGCCTGCATT
Organism: Microvirga sp. ACRRW; assembly: GCF_022346925.1. Lineage (GTDB taxonomy): Bacteria > Pseudomonadota > Alphaproteobacteria > Rhizobiales > Beijerinckiaceae > Microvirga. The sequence continues at coordinate 268,687 of NZ_JAKRNJ010000001.1, read as the reverse complement.
TTCGACATTACGTTCGCCCGGTAGATTTCGACGGTGCGGGGACTGATGCCGAGATCATAGGCGATTACCTTATTGGCCTTGCCGGCGACTAGGCCTTCCAGAACCTGGCTCTCACGCTCCGACAGGGCCTGAACCCGCGCACGCACTTCGGCTGTCTGGGCATCCTGGTGGGCATGCTTTTCCTGGCGTTTCAGGGCAGCGCGAACGGCAGCCAGAAAGAGATCGTCGTCGAATGGCTTTTCAATGAAGTCGATGGCGCCTTCCTTCATCGCCTCCACGGCAAGCGGCACATCCGCGTGGCCGGTCATGACGATGACCGGCAATGTGAACCCTCGACTTTTCAGGCGTTTGAGAAACTCGATTCCGTCGATGCCAGGCATACGCACATCCGTGACGATGCAGCCGCCGGTCGCCACCTCCACGTGGTCGAGAAACGCGGATGCCGATTCATGGATGCGCACCGGCAAGCCGTCCGATGCGAGCAGGAAAGACAGGGATTGGCGCACGGCCAGGTCATCATCTACCACATGCACGATCGCTTCACTCGGCATTCGCTAATTCCTCCTGACTGACGGTACGCAGCGTGAACCTGAACGTGGTGCCATTGCCGACGTCAGACTCAATCCAGATCTTTCCGCCGTGGGATTCGACGATGGTTCGGCAGATCGAAAGGCCTACGCCCATGCCGTGTTTCTTCGTCGTGACGAAAGGCTGGAACAGACGCTCCAGAATCTCCGGTTCGATACCGGTTCCAGTATCGCAAACGCTGATCTCCACCAACCCTTCCTGGGGTAAGGCGTGGGAGGCGATCACCAGCTCCCGCTGAGGCATATCCTGCATGGCCTCGATGGCGTTGCGGATAAGGTTGAGGAGAACCTGCTGGATCTGAATGCGATCCGCCAGGACAAGCGGAGCGTTGGGATCAAGGCGATAGGAGACGCGCACGCCGATTTCCCGGGCCCCGACCAGGGCGAGAGCGCTCGCCTCCTGAATCAGCTTGGGCAGATTTTCGATATGCCTCTCGCTCTCTCCACGTGCCACGAACTCGCGCAGGTGGCGGATGACCTGACCGGCACGCAGAGCCTGCTCGGCAGCCTGGTTCACAGCCCCTTCCAGCATAGCCACGTCCTGGCCTTCCATGCGCTGAAGAATGCGACGGCAACCTTTCAGATAGTTTGCGATGGCTGTAAGCGGCTGGTTGATCTCATGGGCCAGTGTCGAGGCCATCTCGCCGAGCGCGGTAAAGCGCGACATGTGCACGAGTTCCGACTGCAACTCCTGCAGGCGTGCCTCCGTTTTTTGCCGTTCGGTGAGATCGCGGATGAAGCCTGTGAAGTAGCGCTGCCCACCCGAGCGCATCTCGCCCACGGCGAGCTCGATAGGGAAGGTGGAACCGTCCTTACTTTGCCCCACCACAACACGGCCGATGCCGATGATGCGCCTCTCGCCCGTCGTAAGATAGCGATGCATGTAGCCGTCATGTTGCCCGCGATAGGGATCGGGCATGAGAATCTTGATGTTCTCGCCGATGATCTCTTGATCCTTGTATCCGAACAGGCGTTCGGCGGCGGCGCTGAAGAACTGAATGCGCGCCTGCTCGTCGATGACGATCATGGCGTCCGGCACCGTTTCCAGAATCGAACGCAGATGCGCCTCTCTGGTCCTCAATGCTTCCTCGGCGGCAACGCGTTCGCTGATGTCGCGGGTCACCTTGGCATAGCCGAGAAGCTGACCGGTCTCGTTCTTCAGGGGTGTCAAACTGACATGGGCAATGAAGCGCGATCCGTCCTTGCGCAAGCGGACGCCCTGTTCTTCGTAGCGTCCTGTATCGCGGGCAACCTCGAGCTCGTGCGCAGCCTTCCCGGAAGCGAGGTCTTCGGGAATGTGGAAAATCGAGAAATGGCGGCTGCGGATCTCATCCTTGTTCCACCCGCTGATATGCTCGGCCCCCGTGTTCCAGCTGACAATCCGGCCTTCGGTGTCGAGCATGCAGATCGCATAATCCGTCACCGCATCAACGAGGAGCTGAAAACTGATATCCTGTCGCAGCGGGGTGCTGGGAGCGGAAGTCGAGGCTGTCAAAACAAACTCCAGTCCAGGAAGGATCTCCGGTCATCGACCGGAACCGGTCTCGGGAGAACGGCCACCATTCCTATGACGTTCCTAGCACAGGCATAAGGGGCTTTGATACAGGTGTCTTGGCCCCCGCAGCAGAGCTGCATTCACTGCATGATCCCTGCTGCCAGAGCCCCAAGAAGGGCGGAGCCGAGGAGTATTCCGTCGTGAAGGCCGAGAAGCCAGCGGGACGGCTCGCCCTTCTCATGAACCCAAAGGGTGGTTCCCATCGTGACTAGCGACCAGCCTATGCCGAGAAGGGCGGTCGAGAGGGTAAAAGCGGCGATGCTTGTGGCCGCAAGAAAGGCCAGCGCCGCTGTCATAAGGAGAGCGCAGCCTCCAAAAGCAATCCAAGTCGGGCGAAATGGTTGAGGAAGACCGGCAAGGACCAGCGACGGCGCATACATGGCAATCACATGCCAGGCAATGGTTCCTGAGACGGCCTCGCCAAGGCCGCAGCCGACCATCGCAATAGGCGTTGCGCCCATGAGAGCCGTCATGGAGAACCAGCCCAAAGCGCCGATGAGGCTGGGCCAGAGAATGCGACGCCATTCCATTAGGGGCTTCGCCTCATCGGGCTTCCGGCGCATGCGTTGATAGGGCAAAGCCGCCGTGGCAAGGAGCGATCCGACATGCGCGAGTGCCGCCGCCGCCGCCATGCCGACCAGGGTGTGAGGAACAGCAAGGCCCTCGGCCATGTTCGCCACGGTCGGAGCCAGGAGGCCTGCGAGGGTGGCGGCGCCAAAAACCACAAGGATGGAGCCTTTTCCCTTAGCTCCTAGAGGGGCTGCCGCATGGCGGTAGAACAGGCTGAAGCCGCTGGCGATGCCGAGCCAGAAAGCGCCCAGAACAAGGCCTGTGAACTGCCATTGCAACAGGGCCCAGGCCGTCATCAGGCCACCGGCAACGCCCAGGCTCGCGCCGAGCGAGAAGGCGGCCCGGCGCCCGAAGGCATCGAGCAACAGGGAGGCCGGCAGGCTGGCGAGCGCCGCTCCGGCATAGAAGGCGGCATAGGGCAGGGTGGCCCAGGTTCCGCTCGGAGCGAGGGACAAGCCCGCGAGAGGGAGAATGGTGAGGGTGAGAACCTGCGAGAGCACGGACAGGGCGAACGCGACGGCGAGCAGCGCGGTGCCGCCACGATCCGGTAGATCTCCGGCAGATTCTATCGGTTCGCAGAGACAGTCGAGCCGTCCTGCCCGTGGCATGGTGGAAGAGGCATTCATTTGAGGTCGTCGTCTCTCAGAACGCGCAGGGCTGCACCCTCCACATCGTCATACTGACCGTTCTTCAGCGACCACAGGAAGGCGGCAAGACCGGTGAGACCCAGGAGCAGGGCAACCGGCACGAGGTAGATCAGGACTTCCATGAATCAGACTCCCTGCATAACTGGAACAGCCGGTGTTGCATGGTCGGTCGAAGAAGCCTCGGACAAGGTCTTCGTCTTCGTGCTCCGTGCACGAAGCGCGTTCAACGTCACCAGGCTCGACGATCCGGACATGGCAAGCGCTGCAACCAGGGGCGTGACATAGCCGAGGAAGGCGAGCGGAACCGCGATCAGGTTGTAGACCAGCGCGATCATCAGGTTCTGCCGCATCAGCGCGCGGGCGCGCCGCGCAATGGCGAGGGCATCGAGAACGGGCGAGAGCTTGTCGCCAAGGAAGACCGCGTCGGCCTGTGCCTGCGTGATGTCGGCGGCCGTGATCGGCGAGATGGACACATCGGCCGTCGCAAGGGCCGGCGCATCGTTGAGACCGTCGCCGACCATGAGCACCTTCCGGCCTTCGGCCTTGAGCGCCTCGATGGCGGCGATCTTCTCGGCGGGCTTCGCGCCGCCGCGCCATTCGCGGATGCCGAGGCTTGCGGCAATCGGAGAAACGGCTTCAGAGCGGTCGCCCGACAGGATGCGGCAGTCGATGCCGAGATCCCGCAGCGCTTTGACGGTCGTCGCAGCATCGGGGCGCAAGGCTTGGCGCACGAGCAGAACGGCGCGCTCATGGCCGCGCGCGAAGGCGATCACGGAGACGCTTGCGTCGTTGCCGACAGCGTCAGTCGCGAGATCGGCCGCGCCACAGAAACTCGGGCTGCCCAGGCGCATCTCCACGCCATGCACGACGGCCTTGACGCCCTGACCCACTTCTTCCGTAGCTTCCTCGTAAGGACGGTGCTCCTTTGCTTCCTGCGCGACAGCGCTTGCAAGCGGATGATGGCTCGAGAGAGCCAGTCGTGCTGCAGCCTCAAGCAGATCCGGGCGGACAGCCTCCGCATTGGCGACACGCATTTCAGGAAGGGTCAGCGTGCCGGTCTTGTCGAACACGATGGTGTCCACGGAGGCCAAGCGCTCCAGCGCGTCGCCGGAATTGAGGAAGACATTGGAGCGGAAGAGCGCACCCGACGCCACGACCTGAACGACGGGAACGGCCAGCGCCAGGGCGCAGGGGCAGGTGATGATGAGAACCGCGACCGCCGTGATGATGGCATCATGCACCGAGGAACCCATAACGACCCAGAGGATCGCGGTCAGAGCTGCGGTGAGATGCACGACAGGAGCATAAGCCCGGGCCACTTTATCAGCGAGCTGCACATAACGGGATTTAGCGGCAGCTGCATTCTCGAGAAGCCGCTCCACCTCGTCGAGCAGCGTGCCTTTGCCCGCAGCCGTCACCTGGAGAGTGAGCGTGCCTTCATAGTTCATGCTGCCGGCATAGACGGCATCGCCTGCAAGCGCGGAGCGTCGCACGGTTTCGCCGGTGACGAGACTCTCGTCGAGTTCGGAATGGCCCGCGATCACGACGCCATCGACGGCGATGCGCTCGCCAGGGCGCACGAGAACTCGGTCGCCGGGATTGAGGGCCGCTGTCGGAACAAGAATCGTCTCGCCGCTATCGTCGATGCGGTGCGCGACCTCGGCCTTGAGGGCTGCAAGATTGCCCGCCACGGCGCGGGTGCGGCGGCGCATGGCCTGATCGAGGTAACGGCCACAGAGCAGGAAGAAGAGAAGCATCACGACGGAGTCGAAATAGGTATTCTCCGCATGATTGATGGTTTCCACCACCGACATGATCAGGGCCAGCATGATGCCGATGGAGATCGGCACGTCCATGTTGGTGCGCTTGGCTTTAAGGGCGCTGATGGCGCTGCGGAAGAAAGGTTGTCCCGCATAGGCCACGGCGGGAAGGGCGATGAAGGCGGCAAGCCAATGGAAGAAGTCGCGCGTCTCGGGCGTGATGTCCGTCACGTTGCCCGACCAGACGGAGACCGCGAGCAGCATGATGTTCATGGAGGCGAAGCCTGCCACCGCGAGGCATCTCAACAGCCATTGGGAGCGGCGCGTCTCTTCCTCCTCGACGAGGCGCGATTGATAGGGATGGGCGCGATAGCCTAAGCCCCGCAGTTCATCGACAATGGCCGAAGGCACGATGGCGCCGTCCTGCCATTGCACGGACAGGCGGTGGGTTGTGTAGTTGAGGCGGGCGTCGACTATGCCGGGCAAGCGGCACAATCCGCCCTCGATCTCGTCGATGCAGGCAGCGCAATCGATGCCCTCGATGGCAAGGTCGAGATGCGCCGTTCCATCGTCCTGACGCTTGACGAAGATCGAGAGATCGAGGGCCTCTGACATGATCTGATCTCTCTCCTCTAGAGCGCGATGCGGCTCTTGGAGCGGAAAACGACATCGTCTCCGCGCTTCAGGTCGATCACGAGATCCCAGCGGCCTTCGGGTAACGGGGTAAGGCTGCGGAACTGACCGGTGGAGGTCTCCACGAAATCGACCGTGACGTCGTTACGCTTATCCGTGGGGTGACCGAGCCTGACCTGCGCCGTCAGGCCGGAGACGGCCAGAGCCTTGGCGTCGCGAGCCGTGATGAGGATGCTGCTGCTCTCGCCGCGCTGAACATTCGCTTCTACGGACCAGTGAAGGGCATCCTGCGCATGGGCTGCCGCCACATCGTTCTTGAACGTCAGCCCTGCCTTGTAGGAGCTTTCCGTCTCGACGCCGCTGAAGCTCGAGACGGCAAAGCGGATCATCACGAAATTCATGGCGAAGATGACGCCGAAGAAAGAGATGAAATAGATGAGGACAGTCCGTCCTGTAATGACGCGGGGAGGGCGTCCGGCAGTTGTCGTGGACATGGGCATGATCCTCCTAAGGCGCCTTGAAGTAGTCGCTCATCCGCGTAGCATCGCCGTTGGCGATGTCGGTGAGCGTGAAGTGAATGTCGGTCGATGCGGGAACATTGGCTCCATGGGAGCTCACGAGCACGCGCGCTTCCAGGGTCTGGTCGGGGCCGACCTTGACGACGGCCCGGCCTTGCTGGTCGATTTCCCCGCCCACGATGTCGAGCTTCGCGCCGGAAAGCCCGTCCACGGTGAGGACATAGCTGCGCTCGTCCAGGTTCTTGTTGGCCACACGGATGGTAAACCCGTTGCGGATCGAGCCGTCGGAGAGACGAACGAAAAGCGGGTTCCGGTCGTGCATGACGCTCAGGTAGATCGTCTGACGCATGGCGAGTGAGCCGATCATGACCGCGCCGACGATGGCAATGATACCGGCGTAGAAGATGGTGCGCGGACGCACGATCTTGCGCACTTCGGGACGGCCCTCCATGCGGGCCTTCACGTTCATGTCGGTGTCGTAGGCGATCAGGTTCAGAGGGCGATCGATCTTCTCCATCACCACATTGCATGCGTCGATGCACAGGCCGCACTGGATGCAGTCGAGCTGCAGGCCTTTGCGGATATCGACGCCCGTCGGGCAGACATTGACGCATTGGTTGCAGTCGATGCAGTCGCCCGCAGGCAAACCTTGAAGCTTCAAGGTCTCGTTCTTCTTCATCGAGCCGCGCGGCTCGCCGCGGTCATAGCGATAAGTGACGTTGAGAGCGTATTCGTCGGTCAGCGCGGCCTGAATGCGCGGCCAGGGGCACATGTAGGTGCAGACCTGCTCGCGCATGAAGCCTGCGAGCGTGTAGGTGGTGAAGGTGAGAATGCCGATCCAGATATAGGCGAGCATCGGCGCCTGGAACGTGGCGAGCTCATAGACGAGTGTCGGCGCGTCGGCGAAGTAGAGAACCCAAGCACCGCCGGTCCACCAGGCGATCATCAGCCAGATGAAATGCTTCAGGCTTTTCTGAGCGGCGACCTTGAAGGTGAGCTTCTCCTTGTCGTGGCGCATGCGCTCACGGCGGTCGCCTTCGATCCAACGCTCGACGGCGTAGAAGAGGTCGGTCCAGACCGTCTGCGGGCAGAGATAGCCGCACCAGACGCGGCCTGCGACCGCGTTCATGAGGAAAAGCGCGAGAGCGGCCAGCACCAGGAGGCCGGTGAAGTAATAGACCTCCTGCGGCCAGATCTCGATGAAGAAGAAGTAGAAGCGGCCGTTCGCGAGGTCGACCAGGATTGCCTGGTCGGGAGCGTTGGGGCCACGGTCCCAGCGGATGAAGGGCAGGAGATAGTAGATGCCGAGGGTGACGGCCAGCACGACCCATTTGATCGTGCGGAGGCGGCCTTTCACGGCCTGCGGATAGATCTGCTTGCGAGGGGCATAGAGCGGGGCGTCTTCGGCCTCTGCCGTCGCAAGGGAGGGGGAAACTGGAGCGTCAGCCATCGAATCCGTCGCAGGTTCTCGGTCAAGAGAGACCTGGATAGAATACGGACCGAGGCGATGCCTTGATTTGGGTCAAGCAAGCGGCCGGAGGAGGTCCTCCAGCCGCCAGTAGAAATACGTATGGGCTGCAGCTTAGCGGTTCTGGTCACCGCCCAGGGAATGGACGTAGAGCGTCAGCGCCTTGATGGTCGTGTCGTCGAGACGTCCATGCCAGGCGGGCATCACGCCGCCACGGCCATTGTTGAGGCCCTCGATGATGGCTGCCTTGTCGGAACCGAACAGCCAGATTTTATCCGACAGGTTCGGCGCGCCCAGCTCCTGCATGCCCTGGCCCTTGTCACCGTGGCAGGCCGCGCAGTTGTCGGCGAAGACCTTGGCGCCGGCTGCGAGGTCGATACCTTTCTCCGTGGACAGGCCCGACAGGGAGCGCACGTAATCCGCCACCTGCGAGACCTCTTCGCGCTTGAGCATTCCGTCGCGTCCGAAGGCAGGCATGCTGCCGGAATGACCCTGGTCGCTGGTGGAGCGGGCACCGAACTGGATTGTCTTATGGACCTGCTCCAGCGAGCCGCCCCACAGCCAATCGTCGTCGTTCAGGTTCGGATAGCCCTTGGCGCCACCGCCGCCCGCACCGTGGCAGGGGGCGCAGTTGTCGCCGAAGGAAGCCTTGCCCTGAGCGCGGGCGAAGGCGAACATCTCGGGATCCTGCTTGATCTCTTCGAGAGAGCTTGCAGCGAGTTTCGCCGTCATGCCCGAGCGCTGATCCTTCAGGGCCGTGAGCTCGACCTCCACCGCTTCGCGGGAGTGCCAGCCGAAAGCGCCTTTGGTGTAGGACGATACCAGCGGCCAGGCCGGATAGGCGATGCAATAGGCAATCGCCCACACGATGCAGAGATAGAAGGTCCACAGCCACCAGCGCGGCAGCGGATTGTTGAGCTCTTCGATGTCGTCCCAGCTATGGCCGGTCGTGGCCACGCCGGTGACGGCATCGACCTTTTCATGCTTGTCGTGGGCCATAGAATCAATCCTCCTGGAGAGGCATGCGGGCGGCTGCGTCGAAGCGCTCCTTCCGCGAGGGTGCGAGGGCATAGATCAGAACAATCAGGAAGACGCCTACGAAGTAGAGCAACCCCCAGGTCTGAGCGAATTCAGCGAAGAATTTGTATGCGGCTGGCATGTCCATGTCCTCAGCGCACGTTGGCTTTGTTGTCGTAGAGCTTGAAGTCCACCTGCGTGCCGAGCATTTGCAGATAGGCGATCAATGCATCCGCTTCGGTGACCTTCTGCGGATTGCCGTCGAAGCTGCGCGACTGGGCGTTCGGGTAGCGCTTGGCGAGATCGACAGCGTTCGGATCGTCGGCATTGGCCTGGATGCGAACATCGCTTATCGCGAATTTCAGCATGTCCTCGGTGTAAGGAACGCCGAGCATCGCCTGGATCTTCATGTCCTCGGAGACGGAGGACATGTCGAGTTCGTTCTTTTCGAGCCAAGGATAGCTCGGCATGATCGAGCCGGGCACGACGGCGCGGGGATCGTTCAGGTGATCGCGGTGCCAATCGTCGGAATACTTGTTGCCGACGCGGGCAAGGTCCGGGCCTGTGCGCTTGGAACCCCACTGGAACGGACGGTCATACATGCTCTCGGCTGCGAGAGAGTAGTGACCGTAACGCTCCACCTCGTCGCGCAGCGGGCGGATCATCTGGCTGTGGCAGTTGTAGCAGCCTTCACGCACATAGATGTTGCGGCCTGCGAGCTCGAGGGGCGTGTAGGGACGTATCCCTTCCGCCTTCTCGATCGTGCTCTTCAGATAGAAGAGAGGCACGATCTCCACGAGGCCGCCGATCGCAATCACGAACAGCACGCCGATGACGAGGATGATCGAGTTGGTCTCGAAGATCTTATGACGGGACCAGAAAGACATGATCGGTTCCTTTACTCCGCTGCGACAAGGGCGGGTTGTGCCGGATGGACTTCTTCCACGGCAGCCTCGGCGCTGATGATCGTCTTCCAGACGTTCCACGCCATGATCAGGCTGCCGGCCACGAAGAATGCGCCGCCGAGTGCACGGATGATGTAGAAGGGATGCATCGCTTCCACAGTCTCGATGAACGAGTACTCAAGGAAGCCGAGGCTGGTATAGGCGCGCCACATGAGGCCCTGCAGGATGCCCGCGACCCACATCGAGGAGATGTACAAGACGATGCCGAGGGTCGAGATCCAGAAGTGCCAGGAGACGGCCTTCATCGAGTACAGCTCTTTCTTGTTCCACAGCCACGGAACGAGGCAGTAGATGCAGCCGAAGGAGATGTAGGCGACCCAGCCGAGCGCGCCGGCGTGAACGTGGCCGATGGTCCAGTCCGTGTAGTGCGAGAGGGAGTTCACGGCCTTCACGGACATCAGCGGGCCCTCAAAAGTGGCCATGCCGTAGAAGGCGACGGACACGACCATGAGGCGCAGGATCGGATCGGTGCGGAGCTTGTCCCATGCGCCCGAGAGCGTCATGAGGCCGTTGATCATGCCGCCCCAGGAGGGCATCCACAGCATCACCGAGAACACCATGCCGAGAGTCTGCGCCCAATCGGGAAGCGCGGTGTAATGCAGGTGGTGGGGACCTGCCCAGATATACATGAAGATCAGGGACCAGAAGTGGATGATGGAGAGGCGGTAGGAATAGACCGGCCGCTCGGCCCGCTTCGGGATGAAGTAGTACATGATGGCGAGGAAGCCGGCGGTGAGGAAGAAGCCGACCGCGTTATGGCCGTACCACCACTGCACCAGCGCATCCTGCACGCCAGACCACACGATGTAGCTCTTCGGCGAGAAGATCGAGACGGGAACCGTCGCGTTGTTGCCCAGATGCAGGACGGCGATGGTCAGGATGAAGGCGAGATAGAACCAGTTCGCTACGTAGATGTGGGATTCCTTGCGGCGCATGACGGTGCCGAGGAACACGAGGAAATACGTAACCCACACGATGGTGAGGAAGAGGTCAGCATACCATTCCGGCTCGGCGTATTCCTTGCCCTGCGTGATGCCGAGCAGATAGCCCGTGCCCGCGATCACGATGAAGAAGTTGTAGCCGAGAACCACGAACCAGGGAGAGATGTCGCCGACCATGCGCGCGCGGCAGGTGCGCTGCACGACGTAGAAGGAACTGGCGATCAGCACGTTGCCGCCGAAGGCGAAGATCACCGCGGAGGTGTGCAGCGGCCGCATGCGCCCGAAGGACAGCCAGGAGGTGTCGAAGTTGAGCGCCGGAAACGCCAGCTGAAGCGCGATGAGGAGACCGATGGTGAAGCCCGCGATGCCCCAGACGACGGAGGCGATGGTGGCGAATTTGACCGGACCCATGTTGTAGTTGGGCTTGCCGTTGATCGTCAGCGGCGGCAGAGCGGCCGGCCGCTCGAAGTAGCGGTTGACGATGACGAACACGGACGCGACGCTCGCGGCCGCGAAGAGATAAGCGTGGAACGCGTATTCGGGCGTATAGGCCTTCGCCGCGATGATGATGCTCAGGAAGCCCAAGGCGGCGAAAGCAAGGGCGGAGCCCCCTTCGCCGAAGGTCATTCCTTTGGAAGTTGTTGCCGTTTGAGCCATAGGTCTCGACCGTTCTTGATGTGGCGAGGCCCAGAGCTTCGCCATCAGTTTCCTCATTAGGCGGGAGGTGGGGAAGGGACATTGATGCAAATCAAACGGTGCCTTTCGACCCGTTGATGCCCTTCAAAAGGGTTCAGACAGCGCGCGAATGCCGCGCGACCCCGCTTTCCAGATAGCGGTCGAACGCCGCGCAGACGTTCCGGACCAGGAGGCGGCTGTCCTCGGGGATTTCGATGGACAAGCCCTCGCGCTTCACCAATCCGTCGCGGGCGAGTTCATCGATGGCCGTGATCTCCGCGCTGAAGTCGGATTGATCGGGGGCAATCCCGCCGAGATCGACCGCGAAGTCGCACATGAGCCGCTCAATGATGTTCCGGCGCAGACGGTCGTCATCGGTCAGGGCAACCCCACGCACGGTGGGCAGGCGGCCGTTCGTGATCGCCTCGCGATAGGCAACGGTGCTTGGAGCGTTCTGGATATAGCCCTGCGGCAGGGAGCCGATGGCCGAGGTGCCGAAGCCGATGAGGGCCGTGGCCTCGTCGGTGGTGTAGCCCTGAAAATTCCGGTGCAGGCGCCCCTCGCGCTGGCGAGCGACCATGGGATCGCTAGGCTTGGCGAAATGGTCGATGCCGATCTGGACATAGCCCGCCTCTAGCAGGGCCGCCGCCGCCGCTGTGTTCTGCTCGACGCGCTGGACGGCATCGGGCATGGCCTCTTCCGGCAGCAGCGCCTGATGACGCTTCATCCACGGCACATGGGCGTAGCCGAAGAGGGCGATGCGGTCGGGGTCGAGCCGAAGGGCCTGCTCGATGGTACGCAGAACGCTCTCGGTGGTCTGGTAGGGAAGGCCGTACATGAGATCGAGGTTCAGGCCCGTCACGCCGGCATGACGCAGCCAGCCGGCAACCTTGGCCGTCTGCTCGAAGGACTGGACCCGGTTGATGGTCTCCTGAACCTTGGGGTCAAAATCCTGCACGCCCAGGCTCGCCCGGTTGAGGCCGGAAGCGGCGAGCGCGTCCACGTGCTCGAGAGTGAGAGTGCGCGGATCGATCTCCACGGCGATCTCGGCGGTCGAGCGGATGCCGAAGGAGCGCTCCAGAAGGCTCATGATGCGCCTGAGATCGTCTCCGGACAGGATCGTCGGCGTGCCGCCGCCCCAATGGATATGCGTGACGCCCATGCGGCCCGGCAGATGCTGGGCCACGAGTTCGATTTCCCGCTCCAGAAGCTCCACATAGGAAGCGACCGGGCTGTAGGTGCGGGCCACCGTGGTGTGGCAGCCGCAATAGAGGCAAAGCTCTGCGCAGAAAGGCACGTGCAGGTAGAGCGAGAGCGCCGTCTGGGGCGAAAGCTCAGAGAGCCATTGCGCATAGGTTGCATGGTCCACATCCGGCTTGAAATGCGGAGCGGTGGGATAGCTCGTGTAGCGCGGCACGCGCTGGTCATAGCGGGCAATGAGTTCTGGCGTCATGCCAGTCCTTTGCTCCGGTTCCGTTCAATCAGCCTTGATTTAGGTCAAGTCTCCTAAGGCGATCCTCGGCACCAATCGGAGGAGCCTGGGTTGAAGGTCCAGCATTTTTCGCCATCTTGATGGTGTAGATGTTCTTTCGAGGACCCGTTCTTTGGGGCCTCGCGAGGCGGGGTAAGGAGTTTTCCGATGCATTCACCGGAGGAATGGCAGGTCCCGCCCGAGTTTCAGCCCGATCCGGATGCGCTCTCCTATGACCTTCGGGAGGCCCTGAACTCCATCGTCTCGATCCGCAGCCACGTGCCGGAGGATGCCTTTACCGCCGAGACCCTCGGAACCGAACGGGCTGGGCAGGGCGTCGTGATCCGCGCGGACGGGCTCGTCGTGACCATCGGATACCTCATCGCCGAAGCCGAGGAAGTGTGGCTTACCACCAACAAGGGCCGCACGGTCGAGGCCCATGTGATCGCCTACGATTACGACAGCGGATTCGGTCTCGTGCAGGCGCTCGAGCCGCTCGGGTTGCCGGTCATGCCGATCGGGGATTCCCGGCGTCTCCTGCCCGGAGACCAGCTGGTGATGGGCGGTAGCGGAGGGCGTGAACATGCCCTGGCGGCTCAGGTCGTCGCATGTCAGGAATTTGCGGGATATTGGGAATATCTCATCGACAACGCCATCTTCACGGTGCCGGCCCATCCCAATTGGGGCGGTACGGCGCTGATCGGCCCGCGTGGCGATCTCGTCGGCATCGGTTCGCTCCAGCTTCAGCATCAGGCGCAGGGCGGCGCCGTCGTTCCCCTGAACATGAGCGTGCCCATCGATCTCCTCAAACCCATTCTCGACGACCTGCTGACCCTTGGCCGCGTCGGCAAGCCGCCGAAGCCGTGGCTTGGTTTCTATGTCTCGGAAACCGAAGAAGATCAGGTCGCTGTCATCGGCCTTGCCGGCGATGCTCCAGCGCAGCGCGCGGGCTTGAGAGCCGGAGACAATGTTCATGCCGTTGCCGGGCAAGTCGTGACATCGCTTGCCGAGTTCTACCGCGCCATCTGGGCGCTGGGTCCTGCGGGCGTGGATGTGCCTCTCACGCTGGAGCGTGAAGGGGACACTTTCGACGTGACGATCAGGTCCGCCGACCGCGGTCGCTTCATGAAAACACCGCGCCTGCAATAGTCTCAAGCAAAAACCTGACAGTCTAAGGAGCCATCATGAGCCGACACGTCGTGCTGCCTTCGGGAGAGACCGTTCCCGCGCTCGGGCAAGGCACTTGGCAGATGGCTGAAAAGAGCACCGGGCGCGCTCAAGAAATCGAGGCGCTGCGTCTGGGTGTCGAATTGGGCATGACCCTGATCGATACGGCGGAAATGTATGGAGAGGGCGCATCCGAAAAGCTGATCGCGGAGGCCCTCGGAGCAGAGCGAGAAAGCCTGTTTCTCGTGAGCAAGGTTTATCCGCATAATGCCAGCCGCAAGGGTGTCGTTGAAGCATGCGAGCGCAGCTTGAGACGGCTTAAAGCAGATCGTCTCGATCTTTATCTGTTGCACTGGCGGGGAAATGAGCCCTTGGAAGAGACGGTGGCAGGCTTCGAGGATCTGCGCCGCTCCGGTAAGATCCGCCATTGGGGCGTCAGCAATTTCGACACGGACGACATGGAAGAGCTGTTCGAGATTGAGGGCGGCACCAATTGTGCAACCAATCAGATTCTCTACAACGTGACGCGACGCGGACCCGAATACGATCTGATCCCGTGGATGGCGGAGCGGAAGATGCCATTGATGGCCTACAGCCCCATCGAGCAGGGACGCTTGCCAAAGGCGGGAATCTTGCAGACCATCGGACGACACCACAAAGCGAGCCCGTATCAGATCGCTCTCGCATGGCTTTTGCAGAAGCCCGGCATCATCGCCATTCCCAAGGCATCGAGCACAGATCATGTGCGCGAAAATCGGAAAGCTCTCGACATTCAACTCAGCCCTGATGAGTTGAATGCCATCGACGCCGAGTTTCCACCACCGAAACGCAAGCGCCCGCTTGAGATGATCTGACCTTAACCGCTACAAAGCATCGTCAAGCAACCATCAATATAGCGCGAAAGCCGATGATCTTTTCCAGAGCCAATGCCGTCACCGTTGCAGAGATTCTCAGGAATGCCGCGCAAGCTGAAATCCTGCCGAGATTCAGGAACCTGTCCGAAGGCGCCATTCGCACGAAGTCATCGCAGCTCGATCTGGTGACGGATGCGGACGAGGCAGCGGAGCGTGTCATCGAAGCGGATCTCCTGCGCGCTTTTCCGAATGCCGTCGTCATCGGCGAGGAGGGCGTGAGCCGGAGCCCTCAGCTTCTCGACGGATTGGCCGATGCCGATCTCGCCTTCATTCTAGACCCCGTCGACGGCACCTTGAACTTCGCATCCGGCTTGCCGCTGTTCGGTGTCATGGCCGCCGCTGTGGTGAAGGGAGAAGTGGTGTGCGGCGTCATCCTCGACCCGATCTTGGACGATTGGGCGGTTGCCGTGCGTGGAGAAGGTGCGTGGATGCAGCGGCAGGACGGCACCACGCAGGCATTGCAGGTGGCTTCACCCGTTCCTCTTGCGGAGATGGTGGGGAACGTATCCTGGCGTTATCTGCCGGAGACGCTGATGCAGGCGGTGACAGCCAATTTTCCGCGCATTGCCATGGTCACGAATCTGAGATGCGCCGCGCACGCTTATCGCCAGATCGCGAGCGGACATATGCACTTCGCCTTCTCGTCGAGCGTGATGCCTTGGGATCATGCGGCTGGCTGGCTGATCCATCACGAGGCCGGGGGCTACTCGGCTCATTTCGACGGTTCGCCATACCGGCCGATCAATCGAGGCGGCGGATTGATCAACGCGCCGGATCGGGAAAGCTGGCAGGCCTTGCGGGATGCTCTTCTGCCGTCTCAGCTGTGAGATGTCCGCGCAGCCGGCTGAACGACCGCATCGATCTCCGCAATTCTCTCGCGACGCTTCTTGCATTGACGATCGAGATGCCAGGACCGGCCAACGCTGAGGGCGAGGATCGGGATGGCCCAGAGATAGTCGATGGCATTGAGAAGAACGAGGGCGAGAGCTGCAATTGAGATGAGCCAAGTCTCGAACCGCCCGAAACCTTCCGTGAATTCGTTCTTCAGAACGAGCTGCTGACGTTCAAGCAGCAGATCGACATGGACAGGCTTTCCCGGCTTAAGAGTTGCAACTGCGGAAATGCGGCGCATGCCCTCAAGAGAGCTGTGCAGCAATGCAAGCTGCTCGGCGCGGCTCTGCGAGGTGTTGGGCGCCTGCGCTGGCGAGAATGCCTTGATCAGGCTATCGCGTAAAAGCTGGATCGCAGGGGGAGAGTTGTCCTGCTCGTTGCCGGGCGCAACAAGTTCAAACTTGTCTGTGATGCACTGGCGGATCTGGGCTGCAGTGCTCTCCGCTCCGGCGGGGGAGGCCTTCTGCTTGAAGGAAACAGCAACATGATCTGCAATCATGTGCTCGACCGCGACATTCGCCCTTTCCACCGACATGAACCGTTTCCTTCCGTGAAGGTGCCTTCGACGGTTTCATCGCGGCAAGGCGGAGATGACGGCGCTGGCCGGATGGCTGCGTATGGATCAGCAGCCCTCCGATCATGAAACCTTAAGGTTAAGGGATGCTTAACGGCGCATGTTTCGGAGAAGCAGGAGAGCGCGGCTATGCGCCTTGTTCAGGCTCCGAGTGGCCCGGAACCATCTTTGCGAGATTTTGAAGGAAAATCACGGATTCCTTGGGGCGGCCTTCCTGCTCTGCGATCTTACTGATGTTCTGCAGAAGAGAGGCGATTTCGCTCGCTTTCGCCACGCGCCCAACCGAGAGAACGTGAAAGAAAGCCGAGAAGGCAACCATGACGGCCTGGTTGTGCTCTTCGAGTTTTCTGCATTGCTCTCTCAGGGCTTTGATGTCCTTCTCCTGGGCGGAAACAATATCCACCAGAGTCAGCATCTGCTCGGCTAATGTGTCGACGGAGGCGCTCATGTCTGTCGGGTTGTCCAGCTCATCGGGAGGAGGTGAGGGCAGGGTTGCCGCGCTGCCTAACGGATCGCGTGCCCGCAGTCCAGGCGGCGGATCGACAGCACCGAGCGTCACCTCGGTGTCCTCCACCACCACGGAGGGCAAGCGCGCCGCATCCGAGAGGCGCGTTGCCGTCTGTTGCAGGAGGCTTCGGATACGGTCCTGAACGCTTGCGATCATGCGGCAATCCAAGCACGAAGCGGCGCTATGGAAAAGTGCGGCACTTGGTTGTATCCGTTCGATCAGCCGAGCGCATAAAGCAGGCGAGCGCGGATCGTGCCGTCCAGAGCGCGGATCTCGTGCAGCGTTTCCCGGCTGTGCTCGGGCTGGCCTTCCACCTCGATCACCACATAACCCATCTCGCCGTCGGTTTGCAGGTGCTGCGCCGTAATGTTGAGGCCGCGCGCCGAGAAAACCTGATTGAGGCGGCCAAGCATGCCGGGCACGTTGCGATGCACGTGGATGTAGCGTGTGCCGGTGGCGCGCGACGACAGCTGCACCTGCGGGAAGTTCACCGCTCCGATGGTCGAGCCGACATCGGAATAATCGATCAGCTTGCGAGCGACTTCGGCGCCGATGCGTTCCTGCGCCTCTTCCGTGGAGCCGCCGATATGCGGGGTAAGAATAACGTTGTCGAGGCCCTGGAGCGGCGTCACGAAGCGCTCCTTGTTGGATGCAGGCTCGACGGGGAACACATCGGCGGCGGCGCCGCGCAGATGGCCGCTCTTCAGCGCGTCCGCGAGAGCATCGAGATCCACCACCGTGCCGCGGCTGTTGTTGATGAGATAAGCGCCTTTCTTCATGGCGGCGATCTCGCTTTTGCCGATCATGCCATGCGTGGCGGGCGTCTCGGGAACATGCAGGCTTACCACGTCGCTCTGGCCCAGCAGATCGTACAGGCTGTCCGCCGGTTCCGTGTTGCCATGGCGCAGCTTGTCGGTCTGATCGTAGAAGATCACGCGCATGCCCATGGACTCGGCGAGATAGGAAAGCTGCGAGCCGATATTGCCGTAACCGACGATGCCGAGCGTCTTGCCGCGCACCTCATGGCTGTCGATGGCCGACTTGTCCCAACCGCCTGTATGAGCGGCAGCGGATTTCGGGAAAACGCGGCGCAGCAGCATGACGATCTCGCCGATCACGAGTTCAGCGACGCTGCGGGTGTTTGAGAAGGGGGCGTTGAAGACGGGAATGGCGGCTTGGCGCGCCGCTTCCAGATCGACCTGGTTCGTGCCCACGCTGAAGCAGCCGACGGCGATGAGGCGATTGGCGGCGGCGATCACCTCGCGGGTCAGCTGCGTGCGGGAGCGGATGCCGAGAATATGAACGCCCTGCAGGGACTCGATCAGATCCTTCTCGTCGAGAGCCGTCTTCAGATAGGTAATGTTCGTGTAGCCCGCCGACCGGATCATCTCGACGGCGCTCTCGTTCACCCCTTCGAGCAGAAGCACCCGGATCTTGTCTTTCTGAAGAGAGAACTGCTCGCTCATGTCGTCTCCGTTTGCCTGTCAGGCAAGCCCATAACCCGTCCGGCCCAATAGGAAAATCTCTTTTTCCTTCAAAGCCGGAGACGGTTTTTCATCGGTTCGGTCAGTGCCCCAGGCTGCTTGGTCCCGCAAGAGGGAAAGCCCTCGAAGGAGGCGGTTTCATACCTCCTATGCGTCCCCGCCATCCATGGATTCGGGCGTATCTTGAGCCAATCCGGTCGCTCGGGCGATTGGTCAGAAAGGCGGGAGCTAGTGCCGGATGTACGCACGGCTCCCGTTCTTTTTGTGCTTCAAGCGTTGCCTTGGAGGCGCCGGTAAAGGGTGCTGCGGCTGATCCCGAGACGGCGCGCCGCGCGGGAAACATTCCCTTCCGCCGCTTCGAGGGCATTCCTCATGGCCGCCATGGTCATCGAGTCCAGCGTTGCCGGATGAGGTTCTGCTTTCTTGACGGGCAGGGGGCCGACTGCGTCCGCTGCCAGCCGAACATCGGGCGGAAGGGCATCGATCCCCAGCCGGTCGCCCGGTTCACCGAGCGCCAGCATCGCCCGCAGGCAGCCGACCAGCTGACGGAAATTGCCGGGCCATGCATAGGTCGAGAGGCGCTCGCGGCACTCTTCCTCCAGGCGCACGTTTCGACCGGCCGCTCCAAGGCACTTCCAGACCTCGTCGATCAGTTGCCTCCGGTCAGCACGGGATCTCAGGGGCTGCAGCTCGATCGTGTATTGCGCAATCCGGAAATAGAGATCGGAGCGGAACCCGCCGCTCTGGACGAGTTCTGACAGGTTTCGGTTCGTGGCGCAGATCAGCGTGAAATCAACCGGGACAGCGCGGCTGCCGCCGAGCGGCACAACCTCGCGCTCCTGGAGGACGCGCAGCAGCTTGGTTTGCAGGGCAAGAGGCATGTCGCCGATCTCGTCGAGGAACAGCACGCCACCGTCGGCCTCCCGCAAGTGTCCCTTCGATCCGCCGGTGCGTGCGCCGGTGAAGGCGCCGGCCTGATAGCCGAACAGCTCCGCTTCCATCAATGTTTCCGGAAAGGCCGCGCAATTGACGGCGACGAAAGGCTTTCCGGCGCGCGCGCTTCCGCCATGGACCGCACGGGCGAAAACCTCCTTGCCTGTGCCGGTTTCTCCCCAAACCAGAACCGGGACATCGGCATCGATCAGGCGAACGGCACGGGTGAGAGCCTTGTGCGTTTCCGAATTGAAGATCGGTGCGACGTTTGTGGGCGGAACGGCCTTGTTGCTCCGGAGCGTCGACACAGTGCTGCGCTTGCGCTGATCGAGCCGCCCGCGAAGGGGCACTCCATCGCACCGCTTCAAGGCACCCGTATCGGCCAGAGCCGCAACACCGTTTTGGAAAAGGTCATCCCAGGTCGTGCGGCCCAGCGCATCGAAGGTGCGGCCGACGAAATGCAGCCCCTGCCGGTTGGCTGCCTTGAGGCGTCCGTCCTCGAAGACCAGGATCCCTTCGCGCGGTGTTCCGAGCATCGCCGGATCCGTGTGGAAACGCACGATGTCCGCATGCTCGAAGCCGTGCTCGAAGAAACGATGCTCTATCTGCTCCGCCGCAAGCCGCACCAGACCCAGCGCATGAGCATGGTGCACATCGGCGGGACCGGACAGATCGAGGACGCCCAGCACATTTCCATGCGGGCCGATGATGGGAGTGGCCGAGCAGCTCAAGATCCTGTTGCATTCGAGATAATGTTCCGCGCCGCGCACCTCGATCGGGCAGCTTTCCGCGAGGGCCGTGCCGATGGCGTTCGTGCCGACATTCTGCTCGCTCCAGGGAACGCCGGGCATGAGAGCCACGCGGGCCGCGCGTTGCGCAAAGCCGAGGCTGCCCAATGTGTCGAGAACGAGCCCCTGCGCATTGGTGAGAATGACAATGCTGTCGGTCGCCTGCGCATCCGCATAGAGCGCCTCGATCTCGGGCCGGCAAAGACGCCTGAAGAGTTCCGCCTCTTCGGCGGAGGCTGCGAACTCATGGGAGGTCAGGGGCTCCGGCAGCGAATTGGCGCGCCCCTCGAGACCCAATGCCGCGCATCGGTTCCAGGAGCGCAGGATAGGCTGGGAAATCAATCCCCTAGGAACGACGCCTTTAGAGAAGAACGATTGACGCGCATGCTGAATCTTATCTGACGACACGGCTTCCTCCTGTCCGGTGTCGCAAATTGCAACAGCTGTCGCAGATGCGTTTCTTTACGTGACGCTGAGCATGATAGCTGAAGCTGAGATAATGCGAAGCGGTCAAAAGTACACAAGCGCGACAGCTTCAAAGGGCTCAAATCAGGCAATGACTTGCCGCTTTGCAACAATGATTGCTGCCCTGCAAAACCTGCGCCTGGCATGCAACTTGCTCATACGGCGATGTTCATCTGGGAGGAAATCAATGAACAAGCCAGAGTTTCTGTCGACGCCGAAAGTTCCCTTCAAAAGCCGCTATGGGAATTACATCGGCGGTGAGTGGAGAGAGCCGGTCGCAGGAAAATATTTCGAGAACACATCGCCCGTGAACGGCAAGGTGCTCTGCGAGGTGGCGCGCTCAGACAAAGACGACATTGAAGCGGCCCTGGATGCGGCCCATGCGGCGAAGGATGCCTGGGGAAAGACGGCGCCTGCCGAGCGCGCCCGCATCCTCAACGAGATCGCCGACCGCATGGAGGAAAACCTCGACCTCCTGGCACTGGCCGAGACCTGGGATAACGGCAAGCCGATCCGCGAGACGACAGCCGCCGATATTCCACTCGCCATCGATCACTTCCGCTACTTTGCGAGTTGCATCAGAGCGCAGGAAGGTTCCGCCGCCGAGATCGATCACGATACGGTCGCTTATCACTTCCATGAGCCGCTCGGCGTGGTGGGACAGATCATTCCCTGGAACTTCCCGATTCTCATGGCGACCTGGAAGCTTGCTCCCGCGCTTGCCGCCGGCAATTGCGTCGTGCTGAAACCCGCCGAGCAGACGCCATCCTCGATCCTGCTTTGGGCGGAACTCGTGGGGGATCTCCTGCCTCCCGGCGTTCTCAACATCGTCAACGGTTTCGGTCTCGAAGCGGGCAAGCCGCTGGCATCGAGTTCCCGGATCGCAAAGATCGCCTTCACGGGTGAGACGACGACGGGCCGGCTCATCATGCAATATGCGAGCCAGAACCTCATTCCGGTCACGCTGGAACTGGGCGGCAAGTCGCCGAACATCTTCTTCTCGGATGTGGTGGCGGAAGACGATGCCTTCTTCGACAAGGCCATCGAAGGCTTCGTGATGTTCGCCCTCAACCAGGGCGAAGTCTGCACCTGTCCGAGCCGCGCCTTGATTCAGGAGTCGGTCTACGACCGCTTCATGGAAAAGGCGCTCAAGCGTGTGGAAGCGATCAAGCAGGGAAATCCCCTCGATCCCGCCACCATGGTCGGAGCACAGGCCTCCAGCGAGCAGCTCGAGAAGATTCTCAGCTATATCGACATCGGCAAGCAGGAGGGTGCTCAGGTGCTCACCGGCGGCGAACGCAATGTGATGTCGGGCGATCTCGAAGGCGGTTATTACGTGAAGCCCACGGTGTTCCGCGGCCATAACCGCATGCGCGTGTTCCAGGAGGAGATCTTCGGCCCGGTGGTCTCGGTAACTACCTTCAAGGACGAAGACGAGGCGCTGCACATCGCCAACGATACGCTCTACGGCCTCGGTGCCGGCGTGTGGACGCGCAACGGCAATCGTGCCTATCGGTTTGGCCGCGCCATTCAAGCGGGACGTGTCTGGACCAATTGCTACCATGCTTATCCGGCACATGCGGCCTTCGGCGGCTACAAGCAATCGGGCATCGGCCGTGAGAATCACAAGATGATGCTGGATCATTATCAGCAAACCAAGAACCTGCTGGTGAGCTACAGCGACAAGGCCCTCGGCTTCTTCTGATCCCTTAGGAGGCCGGCGTGGACGAAGACGTAGGGGCAGTCGTCTGAAGAGATCGGCCTCCAACAGAGGCCGGGGTGCACTGCGCCCCGGCCCAATCGCCATGGAAGGAACCGAGGATGGATGCCGAAATTCTGCGCGTGACGGCAACACCTGCCGCGCTTGATCTGATCGCGACGTTACAGAACGAGTATGGCCCGGTCCTGTTTCACCAATCCGGCGGATGCTGCGACGGCTCATCCCCGATGTGCTACCCGAAGGACGATTTCATCGTGGGCGATGCCGATGTGCTTCTCGGCAGCATCGGTGGGGCTCCCTTCTACATGAGCCCTTCTCAATACGAGTATTGGAAGCATACGCAGCTGATCATCGATGTGGTGCCGGGCCGGGGAGGGATGTTCTCCCTCGAGAATGGCCGCGATGTCCGCTTCCTGACGCGTTCTCGCCTCTTCTCGGATGAGGAATCCATGCTCCTCGGCTTGAGCGGTTAAGCTCGGTCCTTCAAATCCATTGGATGATGTTGCGATATGCGAAGGGGCAATGGAAATTATGCCGCCTTCAGGGGTTAGTGCTGTTGAGGCTGCCGTTCCGCAGCCTTTCCCTTATCTGCGACCAATCTCTATGGAAGGGAGGCGAGGTGCCTCGGATACTGACCTATAATGTGCGCCGCTGTCTTGGAACGGACGGGCGGCTCTCGCCGGGGCGCATTGCCGATGTGATCGCAGCCTATGAGCCTGACGTGGTGGCGCTTCAGGAACTCGACGTCAGACGGGCGCGGACCGGGGGGATCGATCAGGCGGATTCCATCGCCCAGGCCCTTGGCATGCAGATGCACTTTCACGCCAGCCTTCGCGTAGTAGAAGAGGAATACGGCAACGCTATCCTGACGCATCGTCCCTCGCGATTGATCAAGGCGGGCCCCTTGCCGGGCGGAACGGGCCGCCTGGCGCCGGAGCCGAGAGGCGCGCTCTGGGCCTCCATCAACCTTGGCGGTACGGATGTGCAGGTGATTACGACGCATCTGGGCCTGCGCCGCTATGAACGTCTGGCGCAGGTGGATTGCCTCATGGGACCGCAATGGCTCGGTCATCCGGCCTGCCGAGAGCCCGTGATCCTGTTGGGTGATTTCAATGCATCGCCCCGGTCCAGAGCCTATCGGCGCTTGGCATCCCGCCTTCGCGATGCCCAGGCCGCCATGCTCCATCAGCGCCCGATGCCCACATTCCCGTCCAGGATGCCGATGCTGCGGATCGATCATGCCTTCGTCAGCCGCTCGATCCATGTGGCGCGCGTGGAATCCGTGCGCTCGCCCATGGCGCGGGTTGCATCGGACCACTTGCCTCTCATGATCGAGTTCCACGTCATGCCGGTGAAAGCGCACAAGGCCGGGGTGGAACGTATCCACGAATAGGGACGGAACCGGCATATGCTGGGATTGATTGTCATAAGCCGAGACTGACAGGTCGGTCGGCAAGCTTTGCCCTAGTGATGCGGGAGTAGGAATGCGGAAGATCTGGAAGCCTTTGATCGCGGTTCTCGCCATCGGCCTCGCGGCTTTCCTGCTCTACCGGACGCTCAGCCGCTACAGTATGGATGAGTTGCTTGCCGCCGTTGCCGCCATTCCTGCGGCGCGCTTGGCCGCGGCAGGCGGCTTTGCCGCCGCGAGTTATCTCTGCCTCAGCGGGTTCGATTATCTTGCCCTGCGCTACGTCGGCAAGCCGCTGCCGTATTACAAGGCTCTTTGGGCCTCCTTCACCAGTCTCTCCATCGGCCACAATATCGGCCTCGCATTCCTGAGCAGCGGCGCCGTGCGCTATCGATTCTATACGCGTTGGGGACTGAATGCCGAGCAGGTGGCGAAGGTGATCCTCTTCTGCGGTATCACTGTCGGGGTTGGGCTGATGGTGCTGGGAGGCGCAGCGCTATTGCTGCGCTCCGACCTCGCGGTTGAGATCACTGGGGTGTCGAAAACCATCGTCATCGTTCTCGGCATTGCCTGTTTGGCCCTGCCTGCAATCTATCTCACGCTATCAGCCTTTATGCGGAAATCCCTCAGGATCTGGCGCTGGGAACTCGACATGCCCCCTCTGCCTCTTGCCATTGGGCAGGTGATCGTCGGCTCCGTCAATTTTGCATTTGTCGCCGCCTGTCTTCATCAGGCGCTCGCCGCCGTGACCGATGTTGCCTATGTCGGTGTCGCGTCGGTTTATGTGATCGCCAATACGACGTCCCTCATCAGCCATGTGCCCGGCGGTCTTGGTGTCATCGAGAGTGTGGTGATGTATCTTCTGCCTGGGCAGGACCTGATCGGATCGCTTCTGGTGTTCCGCTTCGTCTACTTCCTGATCCCGCTGTGCATGGGCATCGTCGTTTTTCTGGTGACTGAACTCTTCTATCGCCGGAAGAGCAATGCCCACGCCGGAATGACTCAGGCTCCTGCAAGAGCCTGATCAATCATTGGGGCGTTTCAAAAACCAGAGCGGTTCGAAAGGCTCAAGGGGATCGAGAAGGCTTGTGCCGACGGCCGGCTCCGCAGGGCCTTCATCGAACATCGCATCGAAAACATGCACGCGCCGGTCGTTCACGTTCAGGCGCTCGATAGCCGCGATCAGCGAACCGCCTTCCTCCGAAACGGCTTCCGAAAAGACCTCCGGCTCAGTTCCCAGATGCTCGCCCAGGAGGCGGTCCCGAAGCTTGAGAATGGAGCCGCGCATCTCGTCATTCACAGCCTCGACGGCGAGATCGCATTCGGTATCAAGGCCGATGGAACGGTTGTTCATGTTCGACGAGCCGATGCGCAGGAAGGTGTCGTCTACGATGATCAGCTTGGAGTGAATCAGAACCTGGCAGAAGCCGTCTTTGGTGGGCACGACAGGATAATAGACCCGCAGCCGATCATACCGGTCTGCCTTGCGGAGGCGCCGGATGAGCCGGTCCCGGTTCGTGCCCATCACCTTCTTCTCGGCCCAGCCGTGCGATTCATGCGTTTGGATGACGATGATCTCAGGACCATCGGGCTTGGCAAGCTGCTGCTCCAGAACATCGCCGATATAGGGCGCGGTCATGTATTGCGCTTCGATGTAAATCGACTTTCGTGCCGCCGACAGGGCATCGACGTTGAGCACTGAGGCTTCCTGGACGGAGCATTGCGCGCCCCAGGCCGGGAAGGTTCGTGCGATGGCAACGGGAGCATTGGTGAAATCGGGAGCAAGATCCGCAGGCCATATGTCCGGCACGGGGTGGGGCAGGCATGCGATCTCTTCGCCTGTCGCGACCCGCCAGCGTTCATAGGCGAGCTCCGTGATGGAGTGGGCGGCGGGCCCGGTGACGACCATCTGAACATCATGAACCGGATCGTAGATCGTGCCGTCTTCCCGAAGACGATAGGGGTTGTCGCAGGCATGGTCCTGCGTGTCCCAGCGCCTGACGGTCAGATCCATGCCGCCGACGAAGGCAAGGCCGTCGTCGATGCAAACGATCTTCTGGTGATGCGCGGCATAAAGCGGATGATGCTTGTCGAGGCGCAGCTGAAGGCGAGGGTGGTTCTGCCATTCAGCTCCGAAAATCAACGGTCCGGGGGCGCCAGGCGCATGCACGACGGCAACGCTCCAGACCAGGATGCGGATCTCGAGATCAGGCTTCTCCTCCAATAGCGAGCGGAGCAGGGGGCCGAGCGGCGGAGAGGTTTCTGCATCCATATTCGGACGCAGGCGAATGCTGCCGTCGAAATCCCAGCCTATGATCATGATGGAGTGCTGCGCCTTGCGCAGGGCGGCCTCCAGTTGAGCGAAATAATCCGCTCCGTCGATGAGGGCAGCCGCCCTGTCTGCGGGAACCACGCGCCAGCAATTGCTGCCCGGCTTCAGGACCGGGCGCGCCGCCGCGCTGCTGACCGCTTCAAGGCCCGCATGAGAACCTGTCAGTCCGTTCGTCTCGTCAAGTAAGTGCACGTTGTTCATGATCATAAGAGAACCGCATCGGCAACTCTGTAGTGAAGCCAAGGTTCCCAGGGCATGAGATATTGTACCTAGGCCGTCGCTGGCTCTGTCGTGGAAAGCTCAAAAATTAGTCCCTGATTGAGGCCTAAAACCTCACGCTTGCTCATTCGGAGCCGTTGCCATTCGCCAAAAGCGCCTAATAATTGATGCAGCTTGCAAACGTTGAAAAAGCAGCCTTGTGGGTAGCCTATCGGCTCACCGCTTCCGAGGCGGGGCAGATGCGAGAACATGAAGGGTGACCATGGATAAGCAGCTTGAACAAAGAATCCGGGAGCGGGCATACGAATTGTGGATGCAGCACGGGAGCCTGCCAAACCGGGCCGAAGAATATTGGTATCGGGCCGAAAAAGAAATTCTGGGACGGCACAGCACCGAGGCAGGCAACGGATCGCATCCTGTCGTCGGGAGTGATGAAGAAGCGCCTTTGGAAACGAGCGCTGCGCCTCTCGGCATGACCAGCCAGACGCTGGATGAAGTGCTCAGCAGCCCAGCGGCTCCAAAGACACGCAAGCGGAAAAGCACTGCCGCAGCAGCCATTGAAACCGCGGCTGAAGTGAGCAATCCGACAGGAGAGGCCGGAGCGGTGCCAAAGCGGAAAAGGTCCACGAAAACACCCACATGACATAACGAGAAAGGCGAGTTCGCTCCATCCGGAGCGAAGGAATGGGCGGGCACCTACTACCGAATTCCGGGACAGGAAAAGAGAACTGCCGACCGGATGTTCGAGTCTACACTACAGAACGGATCGCTGTCGTTGATGTGAGGATCTTATCTTGCCAAGCCCGAGCGTTGCCTCCGCGCCTCTTGCCCGCCACGCCATGGCCTATGTTCTCGCCGGTGGGCGTGGCTCCAGACTTATGGAGTTGACCGACATTCGCGCAAAGCCGGCGGTTTACTTCGGCGGAAACACGCGCATCATCGACTTTGCTCTTTCCAATGCGCTGAATTCCGGCATTCGCCGCATCGGCGTCGCGACCCAGTACAAGGCGCACAGCCTCATCCGCCATTTGCAGAGGGGGTGGAATTTCTTTCGCTCGGAGCGCAATGAGAGCTTCGACATTCTTCCCGCGAGCCAGCGCGTCTCCGAGACCATGTGGTACGAGGGAACGGCGGATGCGGTGTATCAGAACATCGACATAATTGCGAGTATCGACCCCGAATACATCATCATCCTGGCAGGCGATCACATCTACAAGATGGATTACGAGATCATGCTTCGCCAGCATGTGGATTCCGGAGCGGACGTGACCGTTGGGTGCTTGGAAGTTCCGCGTGCGGAGGCAACCGGTTTCGGAGTGATGGGCGTCGACGAGACCGACCGCATCGTCTCGTTTCTGGAAAAGCCCGCCGATCCTCCTGGCATCCCGGACAATCCCGGCATGGCGCTGGCCAGCATGGGGATTTATGTCTTCAACACACGCTTCCTGTTCGATCAGTTGAGGCGCGATGTCGAGACCCCTGGATCGAGCCGGGATTTTGGAAAGGACATCATTCCCTATCTCGTTGAACATGGAAAAGCGGTGGCGCACCGCTTCACGCATTCCTGCGTCCGCTCAGGCGCGGAAGCGGGCGGACGCGATGCGCCGGCCTATTGGCGTGATGTCGGAACGGTCGATGCGTATTGGGAGGCCAATATCGACCTGACGGCGATCGTTCCGACGCTCGATCTCTACGATCGCGACTGGCCGATCTCCACATTCTCGGAAACCTGGCCTCCTGCCAAGTTCGTTCACGACGAGGATCGCCGGCGCGGCCATGCGATCAACTCACTCGTCTCCAGCGGCTGCATCGTGTCCGGCGCTTCGCTGCGCCAATCGCTGGTCTTTACCGCCGTGCACCTTCATTCCCATGCCCACGTGGAAGGCGCGGTCATCCTGCCTTATGCCGATATCGGCCGGGGAGCACGCCTGAAGAATGTCGTCATCGACCGCGGCGTGCGCATTCCGGATGGGCTGGTGGTCGGCGAAAATCCCAAGGAAGATGCGCGACGCTTCCGCCGTACCGAGCGCGGGATCTGCCTCATTACGAAGCCCATGATCGACAGGCTCTCTGGATGAGCCCATTGAAGGTTCTGTCCGTCACGTCGGAGTTGTTTCCCATCATCAAGACTGGCGGACTTGCTGATGTGGCCGGCGCCCTGCCTGCTGCTTTGTCGAATGAAGGCGTGCAGGTCGTTTCTCTTCTGCCCGGCTATCCGGCCGTTCTGAAGGCTCTAGGGCGGATCGAAACCGTTCGCGAGTATCAGGATCTCTTCGGCCGCCCGGCGCGGCTTCTCTCGGCGACGGCAAGCCAGCTTGAACTTTTCATCATCGATGCGCCGCACCTTTTTGAGCGTCCAGGGTCACCGTACCTGACGCCGGATGGGCGCGATTGGCCAGATAACGCATGGCGCTTTGCGGCCTTGGGCCGGATTGCCGCCGAAATCGGGCAGGGAGCGGTGCCGGGCTTCACTCCCGATATCGTGCATGCTCACGATTGGCAGGCCGCTCTTGCGCCTGCCTATCTGCATTACAGCGACATGCCTCGCCCAGGCACTGTCATCACGATCCACAACATCGCGTTTCAAGGTATCTTTCCTGCGGATATTCTCAGCGAGCTGGGCCTCCCGCCTCGCTCATTCACCGTGGATGGGGTCGAATATTATGGGCAGATTGGTTTCCTGAAGGCAGGCTTGCAGCTCTCCGACCGTATCACGACAGTCTCACCGACTTATGCGAAGGAGATCCAGTCTCCTGAAGGTGGAATGGGGCTGGACGGTCTTTTGCGGTCGCGCTCCAGGGATGTGTTCGGCATCCGGAACGGGATCGACGAAAGCGTGTGGGACCCGACCTCTGACATCTCCCTAGCAGCGCCATTCACACGTAGCACGCTGGAGAAGCGGAGCATCAACAAGCAGGCTCTTCAGGAACGCTTGGGCCTGGAGGCCGATCCCGATGCAATGCTCTTCGGCGTCGTGAGTCGATTGTCCGAGCAGAAAGGTCTCGACCTCGTGCTCGCGGCCTTGCCGTCGCTGCTCACAGGTGGAGCACAGCTTGCATTGCTGGGAGCGGGAGATCGGGTGCTCGAGGAAAGCTTCCGGGCTGCGTCCATCGTCTACCCCGGACAGGTCGGCTGTTTCTTCGGGTACGACGAGGAGCTTGCTCACTTGATTCAGGGCGGCAGCGATGCATTGCTCGTGCCTTCCCGTTTCGAGCCCTGCGGTTTGACGCAGCTCTGCGCCCTGCATTACGGCAGCGTGCCCATCGTCTCCCGCGTCGGAGGGCTTAGCGATACGGTGATCGACGCCAACGAAATGGCGATTGCATCGGGCGTCGCAACAGGGGTCCAGTTCGCGCCCGTCAATCTGGGCGGTCTCGTCGATGCGGCAAACCGGGCCAAGATGCTCTGGTCGGATCACGAGGCCTGGCGCCGGCTGCAGGAGAACGGAATGGCGGCGGAAGTCGGATGGGCGAGGCCGGCGCGGCAATACGCGCGCCTCTACCGGTCATGTCTCGAAGAGGTCTGAGAGCGCCCGATCAGGCGCTCTTTTTCTTCTCCTGTCTCGCCTGCTCCTCCGGCTGAAGCTGGAACAGGAGCAGGGAGCGGCCGGTCACCGTATATTCCTTGCCGAAGTTGAACGGCGTCGGGAATGCCAGTTCCGGTTTGTTCGTGTCGACGAGGCATGCCCAGGCCCGTCCGCCCGTAACCTCGGGCAGCTTGCATTTCACTACGTCATGATGCGCGTTGAGGATGAGGAGCAGGGTCACGTCCGTGCCGCGCTTGCGGATGCCCGTCGGCTGCGCGCGTCCATCGAGCAGGATGCTGATGCAACGGGCGTGGGGTTCCTCCCAATGCTCGGGCGTCATCTCATCGCCCGCAGGCGTGAGCCAAGTCACATCCTTGACGTCGAGCTCCTCATTATAGACTCCTGAGAGAAAGCGCCCACGGCGCAGGATCGGCAGGCTCTGGCGCAGCTGGATCAGCTTGCGCGTGAATTCGAACAGCTCCGCACCGTCCTCGTCGACACCCTCCCAGTCGATCCAGGAAATGTCGTTGTCCTGAGCATAGGCGTTGTTGTTGCCCTTCTGCGTGCGGGCGAATTCATCGCCTGCCAGCAGCATGGGTGTTCCTTGAGAGAAGAGCAGCGTCGCGAGAATGTTGCGCATCTGCCGATAGCGCAAGGCACGGATTTCGGGATCGTTCGTCTCGCCTTCCGCGCCATGGTTCCAGGACAGGTTGTGATCGTGCCCATCCCGGTTGTCCTCGCCATTCGCCTCATTGTGCTTGTCGTTGTAGGAAACGAGGTCATGAAGCGTGAAACCGTCATGGGCAGTGACGAAATTGACAGAGGCCCAGGGCTTGCGCCCGCGCTTGTTGAAAAGGTCCGCCGAGGCGGTCAGGCGCGAGGCGAGTTCGGGCAACTTTCCATCTTCACCCTTCCAATAGGCGCGGATCGTGTCGCGGTAGCGATCGTTCCACTCGGCCCAACCGGGCGAGAAGCGACCGACCTGATAGCCGCCCGGACCGCAATCCCAGGGCTCCGCGATCAGTTTCACGCGGCTCAACGTCGGATCCTGTCGCACGGCATCGAGAAAACGCCCATCCTCTTCGAAGCCATGCGGCTCGCGGGCGAGAATGGTTGCAAGATCGAAGCGGAACCCATCCACGCGCACCTCTTGCGCCCAATAGCGCAGAGAGTCTGTCACCATTTGCAGGACGCGCGAATGGCTCATGTTGACGGTGTTCCCGGTACCGGTGTCGTTGATGTAGTAGCGCTTCTCGGGAGCAAGGCGGTAGTATGACGCGTTGTCGATTCCCTTGAAGGAAAGCGTCGGTCCGAGCTCGTTGCCCTCCGCCGTGTGGTTATAAACCACGTCGAGGATGACCTCGATCCCGGCATCGTGGAAGTGGCTGACCATTTCCTTCACTTCGTTTACGAAAGGTGAAGCAAGATAACGCGGCTGAGGTGCGAAGAATCCTATGGAGTTGTAGCCCCAGTAATTCCGAAGCTCTTTCTCGATCAGGTAGCTGTCGTCCACAAAAGCATGGATCGGCAGTAACTCCACGGCAGTGACGCCGAGGCTCTTGATGTAGTTGATGGACTCGTGGTGCATCAATCCTGCGCAGGTGCCGCGGATTTCCTTTGGGATCGCCGGATGCTTCATGGTGAAGCCGCGCAGATGGGCCTCGTAGATGATCGTGCGCTCCCAAGGGGTTTGAGGCCTGCGCTCGTTGCCCCATGTAAAAGCCGATTCGATGACCCGGCATTTCGGCATGAAGGGGGCGCTGTTGCGCTCATCGAAGGACAAGTCTGCATCCGGCGAGCCCACCGTGTAGCCGAAAAGCGCCGGGTCCCACTTCAGATCGCCGACGATCTGCTTGGCATAGGGGTCGAGAAGAAGCTTGTTATGATTGAAGCGGTGCCCGGCATCGGGCTCGTAGGGTCCGTAGACACGATAGCCATAGGTGGTGCCCGGGCGGGCATCCGGCAGATAACCGTGCCACACCTCATCCGTGTATTCGGGCAGTTCGATCCGCTCCAGCTCGCGCTTGCCCTCCACATCGAACAGGCAGAGTTCGACCTTGGTGGCGTTGGCGGAAAAGAGCGCGAAGTTGACGCCGAGCCCGTCCCATGTGGCGCCCAAAGGATAGGGCAGGCCCTCTCGAATGCGGGATGTCCGCCTCACACTGGGCGCAACGATCTCGGCTGGAGCCGGTTCTCGGGTATCGACTTTGTCGTTCATTTCAGTTCTCAGAAAGCTGAGCAAATCGGTTCACATCGTCAACGCGCGAAGCGTCGGGAAGTCTCATGACAAGCTCGACAATATCGTGCGCTCGATCAGGTTCTTTCCAGAACGAAAATGACCGTGGCCAGAGGCGGAATGGTGAGGCAGATGGAGCAGGGGCGGCTGTGGCTTGAAGTCTCTTCGGCAACGACCCCGCCGAGATTGCCCACATTGCTGCCGCCATAGAGTGAGGCATCCGTATTGACGACCTCGCGGTAGAAGCCCGATGCCGGAACGCCGATACGGTACCCTTCTTGCGGAACGGGGGTGAAATTCGAGACGACGATCGCAATGGAATCTTCCTGATCGCCGCGGCGCAACCATGCGATGACGCTGTCGTCCCTGTCGTCGGAGACGATCCATTCGAAGCCTTTCCATTCGCAATCCCGCTCATGCAGGGCGGGGATCGAGCGATAGGCGTGGTTGAGATCGCGAATAAGGGTCTGGACGCCTTTGTGGTAAGGATCGTTCAGGAGATGCCAGTCGAGGCTGTAATCGTGGTTCCACTCCTGCTCCTGCGCGAACTCGCCGCCCATGAACAGGAGCTTCTTGCCGGGATGTCCCCACATGAATCCGAAATAAGCGCGCAGATTGGCAAAACGCTGCCATTGATCGCCCGGCATCTTGCGGATGAGCGAGCCCTTTCCGTGAACGACCTCGTCATGGCTGAGAGGCAGGATGAAGTTTTCGGAAAAAGCGTAGAGAAGGCCGAAGGTCAGGTCGTGATGATGATAGC
Source organism: Microvirga sp. ACRRW (assembly GCF_022346925.1). Taxonomy (GTDB): domain Bacteria; phylum Pseudomonadota; class Alphaproteobacteria; order Rhizobiales; family Beijerinckiaceae; genus Microvirga. The sequence continues at coordinate 235,955 of NZ_JAKRNJ010000001.1, read as the reverse complement.
GGCGGAAGACCGGATCCCTGCTCATGTAGCGCAAGGTATCGTGCATCCAGCCCATGTTCCATTTGAAGCCGAAGCCGAGACCTCCCGTGTAGGTAGGCTGCGACACGCCCGGCCAGGCGGTCGATTCCTCCGCAATGGTAATGGCGCCCGGCGCGGATGCGTAGGCCACCTCATTCATGCGGCGCAGGAAATCGATGGCACCCAAGTTCTCGTTGCCGCCGTAACGGTTCGGAATCCATTCGCCGGGTTTGCGCGAATAATCGAGATAGAGCATCGAGGCGACCGCATCGACGCGCAGACCGTCGAGATGGTAGCGCTCAAGCCAGAAACGGGCATTCGCGACGAGAAAGGTGGCAACCTCCTGCCGCTCGTAATTGTAGATGTAGGTGCCCCAATCCTGATGGAAGCCGAGACGCGGATCGGCGTGCTCGTAAAGATGCGTTCCGTCGAAATAACTCAGGCCATGCGGATCGTTCGGGAAATGCGCGGGCACCCAATCCAGAATGATGCCGATCCCGGCAGCGTGTGCCGCTTCAACAAAGGCTGCGAAATCTTCCGGCGTGCCGAACCGGCTCGTGGGCGCGTAAAGGGAGATCGGCTGATAGCCCCATGAGCCATCGAACGGATATTCGGTGATCGGCAGAAGCTCGATATGCGTGAAGCCAAGATCCTTCACATAAGGAATGAGCCTCACCGCAAGCTCGCGATAAGTGAGATAGCGATTGCCTTCCTCCGGCATGCGAGCCCAGGAGCCGAGATGGCACTCATAGATCGACATGGGGGCCTTGCGCTGGTTTTTCGCAGCACGAGACTTCATCCATTCGTCGTCTTTCCAGCTGAAAGCCGGTACTCCCTTGAGAACAGAGGCGGTCGCGGGAGGATTTTCGGCTGTGAAGGCTATGGGGTCTGCCTTCAAGGCAAGAAGATTGCCATGCAGCCCGATGATCTCGAACTTGTAGTGCTGGCCCGCCGTGACATCGGGAATGAAAAGTTCCCAGACACCGGCCTCATGACGCCGCCGCATGGGATGGCATCGACCGTCCCAATTGTTGAACTCACCGACAACACTCACACGGCGTGCATTAGGAGCCCAGACGGTAAAGAGAAAGCCCTGGATGCCGTCGAGATCAAGATGATGAGCGCCCAGTTTCGTATAGACCGCATCGCTGCCGGGATCGCGAAGCGCGATCAGATCGTCATGGGAAAGAAATGTCCCGAAGCTGTAGGGGTCATGTCTGATTTCCGCATGGCCTTGTCTTTCGATCCGCAGGCGGTATTCGGGCCGCTCAGAGGTTTCCACCGTGCCTGCGAAAAGACCTTCCGCAAGCTTTCTCTCCATCTGGGCGAGAACGATTTCTCCATCCCGATCCAAAACCGTCATGTGGTCAGCATCAGGAACGATGGTCCGGATTTCCCAGATTCCGGGCGATACTTCATGAGGGCCAAGCACGGAAAAGGGATCGCCGGACGCGATGATATCGGCAACCGTCCGCGGCTCGGCTGAGCGCGCCGCCACGTTCCGAGCTTCACCCCTGCGTTGGGCCATACCCATATTCCCCTAATCCTTCTTCCACTGCCCGAGCTGATCCGCCTGCAATGTTCTTGCTTGGTGAGAGAACACGATTATGGGGCAGGCGGATTTTACGACCAGATTGATAAGCGGCGAGAAGAGTGTCTATCGACGGGAACGATCCTGTTTGAGAACGGCGAAGGGAAACGGGGACAGAATTTTGCCCAATGGCTGCTGACCGGCTCCGACTTCGATAGCCTCTCCTGTTATCACATTCTTCCAGCGGCCTTGGGGGAGGGCAGCGAAGGTATGCTGCCAGACGGCCGGATCGAGATGCAGGTGCTCTGCCCCTTCTAAGCTGCTCCAGAGGCGGGGTGCGATCACCGCGAGGCTCTCGTCTCCGTGCTCTCTCAGGTAGGCGATCACATGAGACGCGCGCTCGCCTTCGACCGCAATGGGCCTGTAATCGCCATCAGCGTAAAGTTGCGGAGCTTCAGTGCGGCTCTTCAGGAGCGCTGCCACAAGCTGCTGCTTGATGCGGCCATCATGCCAATGCGCCAGCAATGTTTCCAGGACGGTCTCTTCATCGAGACCTTGGGCTCGCGCCGTATAATCGACGGGGCGTCGGTTGTCGGGGTCGACAAGGGAGAAGTCCCAGAACTCCGTGCCTTGATAAATATCCGGCACGCCCGGCAGAGTCATCTTCAGCACGGTGCGGGAGAGCCCGTTGAGCATGCCCAAAACGGAAAGGCGCTGCGCGAAAGGACGCAGCTGGTTGAGGATGTTGTTTTTGGGAGTGAGCGCAGCTTGCAACAGCCTTTGCGCGGCCGCCTCATATGGCTCGTTCGGGTTGATCCAGCTCGTCTGGCGCTTCGCCTCACGAAGCGCCTTGGTAAGATATCCCTTCATCCGTTCATGAAAGATGCTCAGCTCTGCATCATCATCGGCCTCAAGAAGCTCCAGAGGCGAGGCACCCAGGAGGGCCTGGAGCAGGATCACCTGATCGTTTTCATCCGGTGCTACTGCGCCATTTATGTCCGAGAGATAGGGAGCAATCATTTCACGCCAAAGCCTGACGACGCTTTCCCACTCCTCCGGCAGCTCGGAAAGCGCCAGAAGGCGTGCGCGCGCATCCTCTCCGCGCTTCGTGTCGTGGGTGGCGGTGGCGATCATGGAATAGGGCCAATGGCGTGCCCTCTCCGCATTGGCTTCGTGGAAGTCCTGCAAGGTCAGGCCGAAATGTCCCGGATCGCCTCCGACTTCGTTCAAGGCGATCAGGCGGCCATAACGGTAGAAGGTTGTGTCCTCCAGGCTTTTGGCCATGACAGGGCCTGTCAGCTGCTGGAAACGACGCCGGAAGCGTTGAGCATCGGCAGCCTGCGCCCTGCTCAGCAGGACGGCGGCAATAAAGTCATGCGCGCTCCGGTCAGGCAGCGCACTGGTTTGCTTTGCAGCGTGAATGGTGTTCTCCACCAATCGGACATCTTCAGGCGCGGGTTCGCCTTCGGTGAGATAGCTGCGATAAACCGGGAATGCGGCGATGACCTCCACCAATGCCTGGCGCAGACCATGGATTGTGTGGTCCCGGGTGTGATGGCTGGAATCCGCTGCTGCCTTGATGTCGGAGACCAAGGCTTCCAGCTCGCTCGCGAAGTTGACCTGAATGATCTCCAGCTTCGCCTGCTTCAGCAAGTCATCGTAATGGTCCGAGATGCCGGAAGCCTCTCGGTAGATTCGTTCGAATGTTTCCCCAGTCTGATGATCAATCAAGACACCATCGATCAGATTGAGAGTGTCATATCCGCTTGTGCCAGCCACCGGCCATGAGCGCAGCTTCTCTCCAGGTTCCAGGATTTTCTCGACGGCCACATAGAAGCCAGGGCCGATTGCACGCTGAAGCGCGCGGGCGTAGCCTTCCGGATCCGCAAGGCCGTCGATATGATCGATCCGCAGGCCATGGATCCGGTTCTCATTGACCAGTTGAAAGATCAGTTCATGGGTGCGCGCGAAAATCTCGGGGTTTTCGACACGTACACCTGCAAGATTGTTGATGTCGAAGAAACGGCGGTAATTGATGTCGCTTGAAGCTACCCGCCAGTAAGCCAGGCGATAAGCCTGCGCTTCAAGGAGGCGATGAAGAGCTTTGAAACTCTGAGGCATGCCGCGCGTGCCGTTGATGAACGTCAATGCGGCATCGATAGCCTTTTTGACCTCCGGTTGAGCCGCAACCATCTCCTTCAGGCGTAGTTTCAAGCGCTCGCCTTCTTCCGGCAGGGAAGGGTGATGTTCCATAAGCATGAGAAAATCACCGGCCTTAGCTCCCCCATCGAGAGCCGCCGGCACATGGTCGAGAACCAGGGAATAGGTCGCCGGACAGATCGGCAGGCGATGCTCCCAATGCCAAACGCTGAAACTTCCTTCATCGGCATCGAACTTCAGCTGCAGCTCGCCCTTCTCCAAAGCCTCGCCATAGAGACTTCCGAGAATGGGTATGATGAGCTTGCCTTGTGCCCCAGGGCGCTCCCAGTCGATGTCGAAGGTATCGGCTGCGGGAGACCTCTCTCCCCATTCGAGCACTGACAGCCACCAGCCATTCGCTTCTCCGCCCACGCCCATATGGTTGGGAACTATATCGAGCAGAAGCTCCAATCCATGCCCTTTCAGAGTGTCCGACAGACGACGGAAGTCTTCTTCTCCTCCGAGTTCAGGATTGATGCTGGAGTGATCGGTGATGTCGTAGCCATGTGTCGAGCCTGGACTCGCCGTCTGGATGGGCGACGAATAGACGTGGCTGATGCCTAGCTTTGCCAGATATGGCACGATCTTTACGGCATCATCGAAAGTGAAGTCCTTGTGAAACTGCAGCCGATATGTGGCGCGTGGCGGAGGTGAAGCCAGTATGCTTGTTCGCCCCTGCACGTTCCGTCCTTCTTCCGCCAGAACTACGGAGAGCTTTGCAAAAAGATTGCCGGGAGACACTATGCTTTCGATAGTGTTCGAAAGGCGCCTGCGCCAATTGGGATGCCCGGCATCCATGCCGGGCATGTTGGGCTGGTTCAGCTCGCCGGATGCATCCTCGATCTGGAGAGCCGTGAGAATGCATGAGGTGCGGGCCAAATAGCGCAGGGCTCCTTCAAGCGGCGGCTCATCCGGCACATCGGGAGAAGTCAGCAAACCTTCTTCTGTCAATGCCTTTGCGAAGTGCTGCCTGTCGGCTTTTCGTGCCGCACGCTCGTTCGATGCTGTCGCAGGATCGAACACGCCAAGCGTCTGACGTAAGTCGATGTCGAGTCCGCGCCACCAACCTATGAAGGTTGGAAGATCATGGGTCGTGAGAACGGACATGGCTGAGTGCGGATAATCTTCCGGCTTCCTGAAAGCGGAGCCCTCACGCTCAAAGGGGAGAACGCGGTAGCTGAGTATGCCTGACGCCATGATGGCATCGGAGAAGCCTTTCGGCGCGGTGCCGAGATCTTCCGCAATGACGAGGCACTGGGCGCGATGGCTTTCAATGCGTAAGACCGCGAGCATCGCCTCGAACGGATAATCCACATAGGCACCCTGTGAGGCAGGTGCGCCGGAGGGAATGAGGAAGAGACGTTGAAGCTGGAATGCATGATCGATGCGGATCGCGCCGGCATGACGCATATTCGCAGCGACCAAATCCCGAAAAGCTGCCAAGCCCTGTTCTTCAAGCGTGAGAGGGTTGAAGGGCGGAAGGCCCCAATTCTGCCCCTGGGGTCCTAGTGGATCTGGAGGAGCGCCAATGGCGAGCCCAGGTGCAAACCGCTCAGGTGTTGCCCAGATTTCCGACCCGCCACCGTCGGCCCCAACAGCGAGATCACGATATAGACCGATCGTTAGACCTGCTGCGCGTGCGTGCTCCGCAGCCTGTGCCAGTTGTTGGTCGGCGAGCCATTGCAGCCACACATGGAATGCAACGCACTCAGCATGCGTCGAACGGAAGCGCTCGACTTCAGGGGAGCGTATATCTCTATAGTCGTCCGGCCAGTCGCCGATCCAAGCGCAGTTTTGTTCGCGGAAGTACTCAGAAAGCGCTTCAAAAGTGGCGTGTGCTTCCAGACCTTGCCCTGCAGCTCTGCGGAAGGATTCGAATGCGGTCTGATCGGCGAATTTACGGAAGTAATTCCATAAGGCATCAAGCAAGAGGCGCTTTATCGCCCATGTTTCCTTATAATCGATGAGCTGAGCGCCTTTGAGACGCGACACGCGCTCTTGCACATCGGATTTTTCCAGAATCTGTTGAGCCCCGCTTTCGGCAAAACCTTCCACGGCGGTCGGATCGATATAAAGAGCTTCAAGAAACAGCCGGGAGGAGGGGGAATAGGGCGATATCTTCGTACGGTCAGCCGAGAAAAGCGCATGAACAGGGGAAAGACCCAGGAAGGATGCGCCCCAGGCACCGACGCCCTCCGCAAGGCGGGCCACATCCGAGTAATCGCCAATGCCGAGGTCATGCGCGGATCGCAGCGAGTAAAGCTGGGCCACCGTGCCCCATAGACGCTTGTTTCCTTCAATGATTTCAGGCTGCCAGCAACTCTCGGGAGCTGCGATCAAGGTCGCTTCCAGATCACCGAGCACAAGGCGATGATAGCCCATGGGCATGGCAGGGAGATTCAGCGCATCTTTCCCCTGAGCGAGTGTCCCGCTGTGCTGTCTTCCATTTTCTTCCGTGATCGTCCAAGCGGCTGGTCCGATCGGGCTGCGCAGCGAAATCGTGGTGGGATGGTCCGATATGAGGGTAATGATGCTTGGAAGTGGCCCTGTTCTCAGCTTCTCCAGCCGGGCAAGGCTGTCTTGCGCCTCACTCTCCGAAGAGATGCCAAGACCGAGAGCTTTCAGAATGGCGTCGCGCGTCTCAGGACCCGTCTCGATGCGTCTGCCGAAAGCATCTGTATAATCCGATGAAATGCCGACGAGTGCGGCCATACGCGCCAACAGAACATCCAGCGTGCTCATGCGGATGCCTCTTTCATGACGATGCCGTTCCACGGTGCGAGCTGGATGACGCCATGAGCGGGCGAGCGATCTGCGCTCGACCAGAGCACTTGAGGATTGCTGCTGGCGTCGGCAGAAATGGGTTGATCGCCAAAATTTGCCAGCACGCGAAGCGTTCCTTTATCGAAGCTCCAGGTCACATCGAGAATGTTGTCAGTGGAGACGGTGTGGCGAGAGCCGCGATATGCACTCTTGAGCATGGGTAGGATCTCGTTTTTCCGCAATTGCAGGAGACGCTTTGTTTCAAGAGCACATGCTCGGTGCGGCGAGCGAGCCATCTCCGACCAATCGAGCTTGGAGCGATCGAACGTGGCCAGGTCCGTCGGATCAGGAATGCGCTCGGCCGTTGCAGGGTCGTTGAAAGCTTTGAAATGTTTGAACTCTCCTCGACGCCCTTCGCGGACAGCTTTGGCCAAGTCGGGTTCCGCCTCGAAATCGACGAAGAACTGGAATGGAGACGAGGCGGCCCATTCTTCGCCCATGAAGATCAGCGGAATATGAGGCGAGAGAAGAAAGATAGCTTGTGCGAGCGCGAGGCGGTCGGCAGGGATCAGGTGCGAAAGACGCTCTCCGAAAGCTCGATTGCCGACTTGATCGTGGTTTTGAAGGAAGGACACGAAGGCTGTCGGCGGAAGGTGGGCTGAGGGCTCTCCGCGAACAACGCCGGGTTTGTGATGTGATGGATCGCCCTGATAGGCAAACCCCTCCGCAAGCGCCCGGCCGAGACGCTTGAGAGGCGCGTCTGCATAATCCTGATAATAGCCCTCGTTCTCGCCAGTCAGCAGAGCATGCCAGGAATTGTGAATGTCATCGGCCCATTGAGCGCTGTGAAGGCGAGGGCGCCTGCCGTTATCCCGCTCGAGCCAGCGCGCCTGATTGGCCTCGTTTTCCAGCACGAGGTGGATCTGGCGATCCGGAAATGCGTGCCGGATACGGGTAGCAAGTTCATCGAGGAAGTGGGGCTTGCTGTCGTCGACGATGGCGTGGACCGCATCGAAGCGCAGGCCATCGAAGTGGTATTCGTCTAGCCAATACAGCGCATTGTGAATGAAAAAGTCGCGCACCGTGCAGCTTTCCTCGCCATCCACGTTGATCCCGGCTCCCCACGGAGTCGGATGCCTTTCCGTGAAGAAGGACTTGGCATAGGCGTGGAGATAATTCCCGGATGGGCCGAAATGGTTGTAGACCACGTCGAGGAACATCATCATGCCGAGCTGATGTGCGCGGTCTACGAGACGCTTCAAATCCTCCGGGCTGCCATAGGCGGCATCGGGAGCGTAGGGAAGTACGCCGTCATATCCCCAGTTCCGGCGGCCGGGGAACTCCGCAATCGGCATCAGCTCGATTGCCGTGATGCCGAGATCCCGTAGGGCTTCGAGCTTGTTCATGAGACCGGCATAGGTGCCCTCGGGCGTTGCCGTGCCTACATGAACTTCATAGAGCACGGTTTCCTCCCAGGGACGTCCGGCCCAGGAGCGGTCATTCCATTCATAGGAGTGAGGATCCACGACGAGGCTCAGTCCATGCACGTCGTCCGGCTGGAAGCGGGAGGCCGGATCGGGCACTATCAGGTTCCCGTCGATCCTGTAGCCGTATCGGCTGCCTGCTTTGGCTTCTGTCGAGACAAGACGATGCCAGCCATTGTCCTGCGCTTCCAAGGCATGCTCCGAAGCATCCAATATGAGCCTGACATCGGCGGCGGTTGGCGCCCAGAGTGCAAAGCGAACACCATCATTCGTGATTTCCGCCCCGAAAGGCATCGGATGAATCCGCCGCATGAGATCTCCAAAAGTTCGGGCACTTGCGAACGAGCTTCGCTGTACAAGGTTCCCGGCACTTGCAAAAAATACGGCCAAGCTTGCGCGGAATTTTTGCGCGTCATGAGGCTTAGTTGAGCATTTTCCTCAAGCACGGCAATAATATGGGGAAGATTGAGGCAATCCTGATTATTTAGGATTTTTCCTCGGAACATTCCTCAGAGGTAATGCGTTAAGACGCCGACCTGCTTTGGGCGCAGAGAGGTCATTGGGGAACGCGCCTTCGTGTAAACATGCTGGAAACACTTCACACGGAAGCTGGTGCAGCTTTCGCGACGATGACACATGGCGAGTTGCATCATGATCGTCATCAGCCTTCAATTTCTGTAAAACGCAGACAATCGATTCTCTTCGTGACATCCGAGATCGCCGACTACATCAAGGCGGGAGGTCTTGGTGAAGTGTCCGCGGCACTACCCCGGGCGCTGAGGCATCATTACGATGTCCGAATCCTCATCCCAGGTTATCGGCAGGTGCTCTCGCAGATCGGAGAGGTCGAGGAGATTGCTCGCCTGCCAGCGTCATATGGCATCCCGGCCTGCGGTCTCGGCCGCGGCACGACCAAGGACGGGCTGACCGTCTATGTTCTTCTCTGTCCGGAACTGTACGAGCGGGACGGTTCACCTTATGTCGATCCGTTCGGCAAGGATTGGAGCGATAACGATATTCGCTTCGCGCGTCTTGGGCTTGCCGCGGCGGATATTGCGTGCGGCAGTGGGGATCCGTTGTGGCGCGCTGATCTGCTGCATCTGAACGATTGGCCTTCGGGACTGGCCGCAGCCTATCTCGCATGGCGCGGGCAGCACATCCCAACCATTCTCACCATTCACAACCTTGCCTATCAGGGAATCTTCGAGCGCGACCGCTTGGCGCGTCTCGGCATTCCCGATGCCGCATTTCACATCAACGGCGTCGAGTTCTACGGCAAGCTTTCATTTCTGAAGGCCGGAATCTTCTATGCTTCGCACGTCACGACCGTGAGCTCTACTTACGCCCAGGAAATCACGCGGCCCGAATTCGGCTGTGGGCTCGATGGACTTTTGCGGACGCGCGCTTGCCAAGGCCGTCTCGACGGTATCATCAACGGCATCGATCCAAGCTGGGATCCAAGCAAGGACCCCTATCTCGTCAGCCGGTTCTCGGCAGAGAACTTCAAAGGAAAGCGCGCGAACGCCAATAACGTGCGGAAAAACTTCGGGCTTGCTCTGTCCAACGGCCCGCTTTTCGCTGTCGTCTCGCGCCTAGTGCATCAAAAGGGCGTGGACCTTGCCATTTCCGCTGCTGAAACGATTGTCTCGCAGGGTGGTCAGATCGCCGTCATCGGGCAGGGCGAACCGAGGTTCGAGGCTGAACTCCAGGCTCTCGCTCAGCGCCATCCCGGCTCCGTGGGTGTGAAGATCGGATATGATGAAAGCAATGCTCGGCGCATGTATGCGGGGAGTGATTTTTTGCTCATGCCATCCCGTTTCGAGCCATGTGGCTTGAGCCAGATGTATGCGCAGCGCTTCGGATCATTGCCGATCGCTCATAGGACCGGTGGTCTGGCCGATACCATCGAAGATGGCGTCAACGGATTCCTCTTCGGCGAGCCATGCCTCTATCGCTTCATGGATGCCATCAAGAGAGGCCTGGAGACCTTCCGTTCAAGACCGCGCCTTTCTGCCATGCGTCGAGCCGCGATGGGGAGACCTCACGGGTGGGATCGCTCCGCCTCCAAATATAAAGAGGTCTATGAGCGGGCCTGTCAGACGGCAGTCTACGCTTAGACAGAACCCTGCAAGGAAGGTGAGACGCTGAAAACGAGCGTCCCTTCGGCGCGGATGCGCGCCAGAATGTTACAGCTTCGTGCTTGGGCTTATGCCCCTTTTTCAGTCAGCCTGCTCAATCGAAGCCCTCATCCTCATGCGGTGGAGAGCCCCGCAAGAGCCCAGCCCCTTCAGTCCAGCCTTGGCATGGTTATTGCGTATGAGCCCCGTGCTGCACCTCAAATCAGGGCAGACGAGGGAGAAGACCATGTCGATGTTGAAGATGACCCGCAGAAGCCTGATCGCGATGGCGTCTGTTGCGCTGATGACAGGCGCACTGAGTGGAGCCGCGCAAGCACAGGAAACGATCAAGGTTGGCATTCTCCATTCCTTGTCGGGCACCATGGCGATCAGCGAGACCACGCTCAAAGACGTCATGCTGATGCTCATCGAGGAGCAGAACAAGAAGGGCGGCCTCTTGGGCAAGAAGCTCGAAGCGGTGGTGGTGGATCCTGCGTCCGACTGGCCGCTATTCGCCGAAAAGGCTCGCCAGCTCATCAGCCAGGACAAGGTCTCTGCCGTCTTCGGATGCTGGACCTCAGTGTCGCGAAAATCCGTTCTGCCCGTGTTCAAGGAACTCAACAGCATCCTCTTCTATCCCGTGCAATATGAGGGCGAGGAAAGCGAGCGTAACGTGTTCTACACCGGCGCTGCGCCGAACCAGCAGGCCATTCCGGCGGTGGATTACCTTGCCAAGGAAGAGAAAGTGGAGCGCTGGGTACTCGCGGGAACGGACTATGTTTATCCGCGCACGACCAACAAGATTCTCGAAGCTTATCTGAAATCCAAGGGCGTGAAGTCCGAGGACATCATGATCAGCTACACGCCTTTCGGCCATTCCGACTGGCAGACCATCGTCGCCGACATCAAGAAGTTCGGTTCGGCCGGTAAGAAGACCGCCGTGGTCTCCACCATCAACGGCGATGCGAACGTGCCTTTCTACAAGGAGCTCGCCAACCAGGGCGTCAAGGCAACGGATATTCCGGTTGTCGCTTTCTCGGTGGGTGAAGAAGAGCTCGCCGGCATCGACACGAAGCCGCTCGTGGGCCACCTCGCTGCGTGGAACTATTTCCAGTCCGTGGACACTCCCGACAACAAGGCCTTCATCGAGAAGTGGAAGGCTTTTACAAAGAACGATAAGCGCGTCACCAACGATCCCATGGAAGCGCACGTGATCGGCTTCAACATGTGGGTGAAGGCCGTGGAGAAGGCCGGCACGACGGATCCGGACAAGGTCATCGACTCCATCGTCGGTATTCAGGTCCCGAACCTGACAGGCGGTGTCTCCGAGATGCTTCCCAACCATCACATCACGAAACCGGTTCTCATCGGCGAGATCAAGGAAGACGGCCAGTTCGAAACCGTGTCGCAGACCGATGCCTTGGTGCCGGGTGCGGCCTGGTCGCAATACCTGGAAGGATCGAAGGATCTTATCGCCGATTGGAAGACGCTCAAGTGCGGCAACTACAACACCGTCACGAAGAAGTGCGGCGCCTGACAGCATGAGCGATGAGGGCGGCTTCATCGCCGCTCTCACCCTTCCTCCTTTCGAGTTCTCGCGAATGACCAGCTTGCGCATACTTATGCGGGCCTTCGCCCTGCTTCTGCTGATCGGCTTTGGTGCCCGCGCCATGGCAGGCCCCTACGAGGAGGCGCTGCCGAAATTCGCGTCCGACAGCTACGCGGATACGGAAGCTGCGCTCTCAGCCATTGCAGGCAGCGGTCATGGCAGGGCCTTGACCATCGTCGAGGCCTTGCGCGACGGCCGTCTGCTGGTTGGTGAAGGGCAGGTCTATATCAAGGAAAGCTCAGGAAGCATCGTCGATGCAGCCACGGGCGCGACCGTGAATGCCCCTGACGTGCTCAAGCCGGTTCGCGTCAACAATCGCGTCCGGCGGGCGGTCGAGGCAGCTATGGGAAATCTCACGCTGCTGAGCACCGATGCGCAGGCCCGCCTCAATGCGGCCCGGGCTGTATTCCGTTCCCGCGACGCCGCCGTCTTGCCGGTGCTCGATCGCGCCATTGCTCAGGAAAGTCATGTGCATGTCCGCGACGCCCTTGAGCGCGCGCGCGCTTCCGTGATCTTGGGCAAGGCGGACGCTTCCGTATCCGACAAGAAGGCTGCCATCGAGATCTTGAGCGAGCGCGGAGATCAGGATGCGCTCGCTCTTCTGAGCAACCTTCCGCCTGACGCCAATCCGGAACTGGTCAAGGCTGCCGCGGAGGCGGCTGCAGGAATCCAGTCACGTCTGGCATTCTGGAACGCGCTTCAGAATGTCTGGTACGGCGTTTCCCTCGGCTCTGTTCTTCTGCTCGCCGCAATCGGCCTTGCCATCACCTTCGGCGCCATGGGCGTCATCAATATGGCGCATGGTGAGATGGTCATGATCGGGGCCTACACCACCTTCATGGTTCAGGAGTTCATTCGGCTTCAGGTTCCTGGTCTTTTCGATGCATCCCTTTTCATTGCATTGCCGCTCGCGTTCCTCGTCTCAGGCGGTATCGGCATCTTCATCGAGCGTGGAGTCATTCGCTTTCTTTACGGGCGGCCTCTCGAGACGCTTCTCGCCACATGGGGCCTTTCACTTATTCTCCAGCAGGGTGTGCGTACGATTTTTGGCCCGACCAACCGGGAAGTCGGCACACCAAGCTGGATGAGCGGAGCGTTGGAGATCGGTGGCTTGAGCCTGACTTATAATCGCATCGCCATCGTCGTCTTCGCATTCTCGGTCTTCGCCGTTCTGCTCTGCGTGATGCGTTACACGCGGCTCGGCCTCTATGTGCGCGCGGTCACTCAGAACCGGCGCATGGCTGGCTCTATGGGCATCCGGACGAACCGCATCGATGCGCTGGCCTTCGGTCTCGGATCGGGTGTTGCGGGCATAGCCGGTGTCGCACTCTCGCAGATCGACAATGTCAGCCCCAATCTTGGGCAAGGCTACATCATCGATAGCTTTCTGGTCGTTGTGTTCGGCGGTGTGGGAAATCTCTGGGGTACATTGGTCGGCGCAATGACGCTCGGCATCGCCAACAAGATGCTTGAGCCTTATGCAGGCGCCGTTCTCGGGAAGATCCTGCTTCTCATCGCGATCATTCTTTTCATTCAAAGACGACCGCGCGGATTATTCGCGCTGAAGGGCAGGGCGGTGGAAGCATGAGAACGCAGTCCTTGCTCGACAGGCAGACCATTGCGGTCTTGGGGGTTCTTGCTGGAGCTGCCGTGTTGATTCCGGTTCTCAACGGCCTGCTCGCGCCAGGTTCGGCCCTGCATGTTCCGGATCATCTCGTACCTCTCCTCGGTAAGTACATCTGCTTTGCCCTGCTGGCTCTGTCGGTCGATCTGGTCTGGGGCTTCTGCGGCATCCTCTCGCTCGGACATGGCGCTTTCTTCGCGCTGGGCGGATATGCCATGGGGATGTACCTCATGCGCCAGATCGGCTCTCGCGGCGTCTATGCTCATCCCACATTGCCGGACTTCATGGTCTTCCTGAACTGGAAGGAGCTGCCCTGGTTCTGGTACGGCTTCGACGCTTTTCCCTTCGCGATGCTCATGGTCCTGCTAGTTCCCGGCATCCTTGCTTTCGTCTTTGGATGGTTTGCCTTCCGCTCGCGTGTGACCGGCGTGTATCTTTCCATCATCACGCAGGCCATGACCTTTGCCCTGATGCTTGCGTTCTTCCGCAATGATATGGGCTTCGGCGGCAACAACGGCCTGACCGACTTCAAGGATATCCTGGGCTTTCCCTTGCAGGCGCCATCGACGCGGCTCGTACTCTTCGTGTCGTCTGTCATAGCGCTTGGATTGGGCTATCTGCTGTGCCGATGGCTGGTCAGTTCCAAGTTCGGAAAGGTGCTCGTAGCTGTTCGTGACGCGGAAAGCCGCACACGCTTCCTCGGCTATAAGGTGGAGCATTACAAGCTCGCCGTCTTCACGATCTCCGCGATGCTCGCCGGTATTGCCGGTGCGCTCTATGTACCGCAGGTCGGCATCATCAATCCGAGCGAGTTTGCGCCGGCCAACTCCATCGAACTCGTCATCTGGGTGGCTGTCGGAGGACGCGGGACACTGGCGGGCGCCATTCTCGGCGCTGTGGTCGTCAATGCGGGAAAGACCTGGTTCACGGGCGCGCTTCCGGAGTTCTGGCTATTTGCTCTCGGCGGCCTCTTCGTCTTCGTCACGCTTTTCATGCCGCGCGGCATTCTGGGCTTTGGCCAGGATCTGTGGGGCAAGGCGCGCCGCCGAACGCATGAAGAGCCTTCCCCGCAGCCTGTTTCTCAAGCGGCGGAGTAGCATCATGTCCGCACCTGTCACTCCGACGCTCCTCTACCTCGACAACATCACCGTTTCCTTCGATGGTTTCAGGGCGCTCAACGCATTGTCGCTTGCCATCGATCACGCAGAGATGCGCGCCATTATCGGCCCCAATGGAGCGGGAAAGACGACGATGATGGATGTAATCACCGGAAAGTCTCGGCCCACTCAGGGGGCCGCCCTCTTCGAAGGCTTGCACGATTTGACCGCTCTGGACGAGGCTGCAATTGCGGAACTCGGAATCGGGCGCAAGTTCCAGACGCCGACAGTGTTCGAGATGCATTCCGTGGAGGACAACCTTCTTTTATCCGTCAAGAACAAACGCGATCCTTTCTCGGCCTTGTTTTCACGCCGCACATCCTCTGAGCGGGAAAGAATAGACGCACTCCTCGAACGGGTGCGCCTGTCGTCTCAGCGCTATCGGAAGGCGGGGGAGTTGTCCCATGGCCAGAAGCAATGGCTCGAAATCGGCATGCTGCTGGCGCAGGAGCCGAAGCTTTTGCTGATCGACGAGCCCGCTGCGGGAATGACTGATCAGGAGACCGCCGATACGGCTGACCTTCTGCGCGAGATCGCCAAAACCAAAGCAGTTGTCGTTGTTGAGCATGACATGAGCTTCGTGCGCGATCTCGGCGTAAAGGTCACTTGTCTTCATGAAGGCTCCGTGCTGGCAGAGGGCTCTCTCGATGCTGTCAGCTCCAACGAACGCGTGATTGAGGTTTACCTGGGCCGATGACCATGCTTCGCGTTGAAAACATCTCCCTGCATTATGGTGCCGCACAAGCTCTGCGAAGTGTCTCGGTCGAGGCATCGTTGGGGGAAGTGACCTGTGTTCTCGGGCGTAACGGGGTAGGAAAGACATCTCTTCTGCGTGCCATCGCGGGGCACCGCCCGATTTCCGGCGGTGCGATTGAATTCGATGGAACGGACATTACACGCCTGAAGCCTTTTGAGCGGGCAGCCCTCGGCGTGGCTTATGTCCCTCAAGGACGGGAGATATTTCCTTTGCTGACGGTCCGCGAAAATCTCGAAACAGGGTTCGCGCCTCTCAAACGCCCGCAACGCAAGATCCCAGACGAGGTGTTCGAGCTTTTTCCGGTTCTCAAGTCGATGATGGGCCGCAGAGGCGGCGACCTCTCGGGCGGACAACAGCAACAGCTCGCCATCGGTCGGGCTCTCGTCACGCGCCCGCGTCTTCTAGTGCTTGACGAACCGACGGAAGGGATTCAGCCATCCATCATCAAGGACATCGGACGAGCCATCGTCTATCTGCGCGAGCGGAAAGACATGGCTATCTTGCTGGTCGAGCAATACTTCGATTTCGCGCGCGATCTGGCTGACCGCTTCGTGGTCATGGAGCGTGGCGAGATTGTGCAGAGGGGTGACCGCCAGGCCCTTGAGGGGGACGATGTACGTCAACGCCTGGCCATTTGATGGAGCGCCGCTTTCGAGTGCCCCTCAACGGCAGAGGGCCGATGGGCGTGTTGCATTCAGCGCGACGGGTCTGAACGGCCGAACGCGTCCGATGCGGATCGAGGAAAGCGGCTCCATGCGCATCCGGCTTCCGAGGGGTGCGAGTGCTGGACTCGATGCTGTGCTCGTCAACACGGCGGGTGGCATTGCCTGCGGAGATCGTTTCGCCGTCGAGGTCGAGGTCCAGAGCGGGGCAATGATTTCGCTTGTCACCCCTGCCGCAGAAAAAGTTTATCGCTCGGATGGGGCCGTTGCAGAATTGTCGGTGAACTTGAGTGTGCGGACGGGCGCGCGCCTCGACTGGCTTCCGCAGGAAACGCTTCTCTTCGACGAGGCGCGCCTCGTCCGGCGCTTGGATGCCGATGTCGATGAGGGTGCAAGTCTGACGCTCTTCGAGGCTGTGGTCTTCGGCCGCGAGGCCAGGGAAGAGCGCATCGAGAACGGTTTATTCGAGGATCGTTGGCGCATCCGCCATGGGCGACGCTTAGTTTATGCTGACACTCTGCGGCTTGCCGGGCCGGTCTCGGATCTGTTGCGCAAGCCAAGCGTCGCGAATGGAGCGCGTGCCTTTGCGACCATGGTGCATGTCGCGCCGGATGCGGAAGAACGTCTTGAATCCACGCGTGAGCTGCTTTCATCGGTTCGTGGCTGCGAGGTCGCCGCCAGCGCTTGGAACGGTCTCTTGGCCGTACGCTTTTGCGCCATGAGCATTCAATCCCTTCGGTCTGTCGTCATTCCGTTTCTCATTGCCTTTCGCGGCGAGCCTCTGCCGCGTGTCTGGCTCAGTTAGGACTCTGTGATGCAACTTACACCGCGTGAAAAAGACAAACTCCTCATCGCCATGGCAGCCATGGTCGCGCGCCGGCGTCTGGAGCGTGGCGTGAAGCTCAATCATCCGGAAGCCATTGCCCTCATTACCGACACGGTCGTGGAAGGTGCCCGTGATGGACGTTCCGTCGCGGATCTGATGGAGGCAGGAGCCCATGTGGTTACCGCCGATCAGGTCATGGAAGGCGTCGCCGAGATGATCCACGATGTGCAGGTGGAAGCCACCTTCCCGGATGGAACCAAGCTCGTGACCGTCCACCATCCCATACGTGGCGCGGCATCCACCGACATTCCGGGCGAGGTGAGGGCGCAGGCCGGGGAGATCGTGTTTAACGAGGGAGCCGAACGCGTTGCGCTGACGGTTGCCAATACCGGCGACAGGCCGATCCAGGTCGGCAGTCACTATCATTTCCATGAAACCAATCCCGCCTTGTCCTTCGACCGCGAGAAGGCGCGCGGCATGCGCCTCGATATCGCACCTGGGACGGCAGTGCGTTTCGAGCCGGGTGCAACCCGCGAGATCGTTCTGGTGCCGCTCTCCGGCAAGCGCGAGGTTTACGGTTTCCGCCAACGCGTGATGGGGAAACTCTGATGTCGAATGCAAGAAAGCCGTCATCCCTGCCGCGCTCGGCCTATGCGGATATGTTCGGTCCGACCAAGGGAGACCGGATCCGCCTCGCCGATACCTCTCTCGTGATCGAGGTGGAGAAGGACTTCACCACCTATGGCGAGGAGGTGAAGTTCGGCGGCGGAAAGGTCATCCGCGACGGCATGGGGCAGGCGCAGACGTCCCGAGCCGAGGGTGCCGTCGATACCGTCATCACCAATGCGGTCATTCTCGATCATTGGGGCGTGGTGAAGGCGGATATCGGTATCAGGGGCGGACGCATCGCAGCCATCGGCAAGGCCGGCAATCCGGATGTGCAGCCCAATGTGGACATCATCATCGGCCCAGGAACCGAGATCATCGCCGGTGAGGGAAAGATCATCACGGCAGGCGGCTTCGACTCTCATATCCACTTCATCTGCCCGCAGCAGATCGAGGAAGCGCTCATGTCGGGCATCACGACGATGCTCGGTGGCGGCACGGGGCCTGCAACTGGCACCTTCGCAACCACCTGCACACCGGGCCCCTGGCATATCGCCCGCATGATCGAAGCAGCGGATGCCTTTCCGATGAATCTCGCCTTTACGGGTAAGGGCAATGCCTCGCAGCCGAAGGCCCTGGAGGAGATGATCGAGGCAGGCGCCTGCGCGCTCAAGCTGCACGAGGATTGGGGCACAACGCCTGCTGCCATCGATTGCTGCCTGTCGGTAGCCGATGCTTACGACATCCAGGTGATGATCCACACGGATACCTTGAACGAGTCGGGCTTCGTCGAGGACACGATTGAAGCCTTCAAGGGTCGCACGATTCATGCCTTCCACACGGAGGGCGCCGGCGGTGGCCATGCGCCCGACATTATAAAGGTGGCGGGCCTGCCGAATGTGCTGCCGTCCTCCACCAACCCGACGCGGCCCTACACGGTGAACACCATCGACGAGCACCTCGATATGCTCATGGTCTGTCACCATCTTTCGCCGTCGATCCCCGAGGATCTTGCCTTCGCCGAAAGCCGCATCCGTAAGGAGACCATCGCGGCTGAGGACATTCTGCACGATATCGGGGCGCTCTCGATGATGTCCTCCGACAGCCAAGCCATGGGGCGCGTCGGCGAGGTTATCATCCGCACATGGCAGACGGCTCATAAGATGAAGGTGCAGCGTGGCGCACTACCAGGGGAAGCTGGCGATAACGATAACCTGCGCGCACGCCGCTATATCGCCAAGTATACGATCAACCCTGCCATTGCGCATGGCGTCTCCAAGCACATCGGTTCCGTCGAGGTTGGAAAGCTCGCTGATCTCGTCGTGTGGACACCTGCCTTCTTCGGCGTAAAGCCTGATCTCGTTCTAAAGGGTGGCGCGATTGCGGCTGCTCTCATGGGCGATCCGAATGCTTCTATCCCGACACCGCAGCCGGTACATTACCGTCCCATGTTCGGAGCCTATGGTCGCGCTCTGACGACAACCTCTCTGACCTTCGTGTCGAAGGCTGCCATCGAGAATGGATTGGCTGCAAAGCTCGGCGTTCATAAGCAGCTTGTCGCGGTCGAGAATGTTCGTAGTGGCATCGGCAAGAAAGACATGGTGCTCAACGATGCGACCCCGCATATCGAGGTCGATCCGGAAACCTACGACGTGCGCGCCGATGGAGAGCTACTGGTCTGTGAACCGGCGAAAATCCTTCCTATGGCTCAACGTTATTTCCTGTTTTGATATGATCCGCGCTACATCCATCATCCGCAAAGAGAACGTCGATGCCGACCGCATCGTCGATGTGATTACCCTCGATCATGGAGATCGTCACCGCAGGCGTATCGTTCTGAACGCCGATGGCGGCACCGGTTTCCTGCTTGATCTCGACAGGGCCGATGTGCTGGAGGACGGCGATGCCCTGTGCCTGGAGACAGGCTGGCTGGTGGAGGTGAAGGCTGCGCCCGAACGGCTCGTCGAAATCAAAACGAGCGATCCCTTGGAGCTGCTGAACCTCGCCTGGCATATCGGCAACCGGCACGTCCCGGCGGAAATTACGCGGTATGCGATCTATATCGGCTATGATCACGTGCTGGTCGATATGCTGCGCGGCCTGGGCGCGCTGGTCGATGTTGTCGAGCGTCCTTTCCGTCCTCTGAGAGGGGCTTATCATCACGACCATGGCCATGATCATGAATGAGCGGACGCAAGATCTATTGACCAGCCGAGAGGCGGTAACGATCCTGCCTTTGTTCGCATGGCTGTCGCCATCCTATCCCGTAGGCTGCTATGCTTATTCTCACACCCTCGAATGGGCGGTGGAGGCGGGGGATGTCAAGGACGAGGCAACCCTCGTCGCTTGGCTCACCGACATGCTCACATTGGGAGTTGGGCGCAACGACGCCATTCTCTTGAGCCATGCATATCGGGCGGTGCGCAATGGGGATGGATTTGCCCTCGAAGACGTCAACGCCCTTGCGCTGGCGCTTTCGCCGTCCGCTGAGCTTTATCTGGAAACAAGCCAGCAAGGACGCAGCTTCATCGATGCGACGCTCGCAGCCTGGCCGTCTCCGCGTCTGCTTTCGCTTGAGGGAGACGTCGCGTTTCCTGTCGCAATCGGAATGGCTGCCGCCGCCCACGACATCCCCTTGCCGACGGCTGCCTGTGCTTATCTCTTCGGGATCGTTCAAAACTTCGTCTCGGCCGCAATCCGGCTCGCGCCTATCGGGCAGACGACTGGAATCCGCATCAGCGCTTCCTTGGCCGTAACCGTTCAGAAAGTGGTAGGCGAGGCGCTTGATTTGCCGCTCGACGGTATCGGGAGCGCCACCTTCAGGGCCGATCTCGGCTCCTTCCATCACGAAAACCAATATACGAGGCTTTTCCGCTCATGACTTCTCAAACGGGACCTCTTCGCGTCGGGATCGGTGGCCCGGTCGGCTCGGGTAAGACCGCGCTCATGGAAGCGCTCTGCAAGGTCTTCCGCGAGCGCTACGATATCTGTGCCATCACCAACGACATCTACACCAAGGAGGACGCGCGCCTTCTGACCGTTGCGGGCGCTCTTCCCGTCGAGCGCATCATGGGGGTCGAGACGGGCGGATGCCCGCATACTGCCATCCGTGAAGATGCATCCATCAATCTTGCCGCCATTGCCAGCATGAGAAAGCGTTTTCCGGCGCTTGATATCGTGCTTGTCGAATCCGGTGGCGACAATCTGGCTGCGACCTTCTCACCGGAGCTTGCAGACCTCACGATCTATGTGATCGATGTTGCGGGCGGAGAGAAGATCCCACGTAAAGGCGGTCCCGGCATAACACGATCGGATCTCCTCGTGGTGAACAAGATCGACCTCGCGCCTTATGTCGGTGCCGACCTTGCGATCATGGAAGAAGATACGAAGCGCATGCGCGGCCAGCGCCCTTACGTGTTCAGCAACATTCGCGATGGTGTCGGCGTCGAGGCCATCGCGAAATTCATTGAGCAGATTGGCGGCTTGGCGGCTGCCACGGGAAATCACATGGGGTAAATATGAAAAGAATGCATTCAATTCTTGCTTTAAGCCTAATGGTGACAGCCACTCCGGCTCTAGCTCATACCGGCCAGCACCATTTCTCGGGATTCGCCACTGGGTTCTCTCACCCCTTGGGCGGGATGGATCATGTGCTGGCTATGGTCAGTGTCGGCCTGTTCGCGGCCATGCTCGGAGGCAGGGCTGTTTGGCTGGTGCCTGCCAGCTTCATCGTCATGATGCTTGCCGGTGGTGTTTTAGGAATAGCCGGAGCCGAGATCCCGGCCTTCGAAGTCGGCATTGCGGCTTCCATCATCGTTCTGGGCATGCTCATTACGATAGGGAAACAGTTGGCAGCCGCACTCGCAACAGCGCTTGTAGGCTTCTTCGCTGTCTTCCATGGCTATGCTCATGGAGTCGAGATTCCGGCAGGGAGTACAGGGCTGACTTATAGCATCGGCTTTGCTCTTGCGAGCCTTGCTCTCCACCTCTTCGGCCTTGCGGCAGGAATGAGCGTTCTGAGGCAGGGGCAGGCGGTGCGCCTCTCTGGAGCTGCCATAACTCTTGCAGGGCTGTGGGTTGCGTTTGTCTGACAGATAGCGGCGGCATGGCTTATGAGCCGTGCCGATTTGAGATGACTATGGAATGCCTGTCGCAATGCCTTGCGTGCGAGGTTGGCAAAATTGCAAGCCGTCTGCGTATTTTAGTTGATGTAATAACAAAACACTTTATGTCAGGATCCTCGGATCTGCTGGATGAGGGGCTTCGTGGATTACACGACAGCGCAGGCTTCATTGGCAGCCAGCAGTTCAGTTGGAGGGGCGCTGATGACGGCACCTGCGCGCATCGGCATGATTGCCGATGGAGATGCATATTTTCGGATGGCCGTAGGTGCGGTTCTGGAGAGGCAATTCGGGTTTACCAACATTATCGAAACCGGGTCCATGGATGACGCTCTGGAGCGATTAGGCGAGCATCCAAGTATTGATTTGGCTCTGTTCGATCCTTCCACCGCAGGCGTGCGGACGCACGCGAACCTGCGTACTATTCGCGAATGCTTCCCGAAGACCAAAGTTGCCGTCATCTCCGCTTCCAGTGAACGCCGAAATATCCTCTTGGCGCTGGAAGCCGGCGTTCACGGTTACGTGCTCAAGAACTCGAACGTCACAGGCCTCGTTGGAGCTCTTCAAACCATCTTCGATGGGGGCATCCATGTGCCACCGGTCTTGGCTGAGATCTCTTGTGATACTCTGAATACCTATGCGAATAACGAGCCGTTGGCTCGTGCGGGAAGGGCAGAGGTGACATCGTGGCAGGAACTGGAGCCTGCCAGCCCTCTGACGTCACGCCAACAAGAAGTTCTCGATCTGCTCGTGCAAGGAAAGACGAACAAGGAAATCGCGCTGTCCCTCGGCCTTGGCGAGGGGACAGTGAAGATCCATATGGCTGCAATCTTCCGCTATTTCGGCGTGAACAATCGCGCTGCTGCTGCCGTTGCAGGCGCGCGTCCATATCCGAACCGCAGACACAACTTGATAGCCGCGACGTAACATCCGTCACTTGGTTGAACGACTTCGATGTCTCAACGTCGAGCGATTCCAGGATCTCTGTCGCCAAAATTTCGCGAATGCCGTCTTTGAGTGTCAGGCGTCAGTCGGCATGGCGCGACCGCGGTGTCTGTCCGCTTCCCTTCGTGTCGAGATCGAGCGCCCTGCCGTCCTGTAGCAGCTGCGCGAAAAGGAAACCGCGTTCGTCGCCGAGGTAGGTGAAAAACTGATGGCCGTGATAGCGCAGCGCGAGAGGCCGAGATCCCGCTGAAGGGCGGGCGATCCCGCTTGCCGGTCTTGCTCCGGCTCGCCAGCACTTCATGTCGGCGGCCTGATAATTGAGCAGCGAGCGCGAGTTGTAAGGCTGCTAAATCGCACCGCGCAACTTTCCTTATTAATAATATATTGCATTCGCGCATAGGTTGATGCGCAATATCTGCCTGTGGCGGCCAAATATTGCCAGAAAATCGTACTTTCCGATACTTTTATTGGATAATTTGCAAGCGCACTATGCGCTCGCATGAGTGTAACTGTGAAACATATCGTGCCAAGGTGTCCAAATATCTGGAGCCGGCAAAGGTCTCCGTACAAACCCTATCTGGCGCACTTGCTGGTCTTGAGGAGATGATTTGAAACGATGACCAAATCCTCAGCACTAGAGAGGCCGAAAAATTAATCTCAAGAGGATTTTCATGATCATTTAAATTGATGGCTACTAGAATTAATGGGCCAACTTGGAATGATGTATCTTTTTCTTTCAGGGTTGAAGGTGCGGCAAGTTGATCCGGGTAATTATAAAGAATTGATTTTTATCCTGTCCTTGTCGATCAGACTGGCATTCTAACTGGGGGAGAATATTGATGGGGGCGCCTGCGCGCATCGGCCTTATCGCCGATGATGATGCATATTTTCGGATGGCCGTTGGGGCCATCCTGAGCCGGCAATTCGGCTTCTCGAAAATCATAGAAGCCGGGTCTCTGGATGAGGCGCTCGAGCGCTTGGGCGAGAATGATCAAATCGACGTTGCCTTGTTCGATCTTTCTATGCCCGGAATGAGAACGCCTACCAATTTACGGACGGTCCGGGAATGCTTTCCCAACGCCAAGGTGGGGGTCATTTCAGCGTCCAGCAATCGCCGCAACATTCTTCTCGCCTTGGAAGCAGGCGTGCATGGCTACATGCTCAAGAGCCTGAGTATCACGGATCTCGCGGCCGCTCTCCAGATCATCTTCGACGGCGGCGTCTATGTTCCTCCGTGCCTTGCGGATATTTCTTCGGCTCCCGTCGAAACCTCTGAAGAAGAGAACATCAAGACCATCGCTGAAAAGGCAGAGCCCTCTGTTCCGGTTCAGGAGGCCGAGCCTTCTGAGACATCGAGCCCCTTAACGCCGCGCCAGCGCGATGTTCTCGATCTGCTCGTACAAGGAAAGACGAATAAGGAAATCGCTTTGGCTCTTGGATTGGGCGAGGGGACTGTGAAAATCCACATGGCAGCGATCTTCCGCTATTTCGGCGTGAACAATCGTGCGGCGGCTGCCGTGGCAGGGGCGCGCCCTTACCCGAACCGCAAGCGCGACCTGATGACCAGCGTGTAGCCCCCAGCAAAGTGCGCGGCGATGGCGATTGGGAGGAACACCAGCATGATGCGAGTGGGGACAAGGCTCCTCAGGCTGCATCGCGGCAGCCTGATCTGGCGCTTTCTTCTGATCGGTATCGCCGCTTTGGCGCCTTTGAGCGCTGCTCTCGTGCAGTTCGCGAGCGACGAGCGCAAGCTCGCCATTGAGGCCACGCGTGAACGGGCGGATATCCTCATCACTTATGCTGTCGATCGGCAAAGCCGCGTGATTGAGGAGGCCGAGGGGATCTTACATCATCTCAGCGAGACGCCGGGTTTACGAGCCGGCGGTGCCGAATGCGCCAGCGCCGTTCAGCGGCACTTTGGTATGTATCGATGGATGACATCGCTGCGCGTCACGGACCTTCAGGGAAATGAGATCTGCGGTGCTCATGCCCATGGCGAAGCCACGAATACTTCCAGGCGGGACCTTCTGGCGCGTGTTCTCAAGGGCGAGGCATTCGCCCTGAGCGATCTGAGCGTCAGTCCCGTCACAGGGAGGATGGGCATTGCAGCTGCGATGGCTGTGGTCGACGGAGGGCAGGTTGCTGCGGTGGTTGCCGCCGAGATCGATCCAGGGCTATTGGACGAGCGCTCCCTTAAGAATGTGAACTCGGGCCTTGACGTAAACATGCTCGTCATTGACCGCAATGGGTCGCTTGTTGCGCATTATCCGCCGAGAAACGAGCTGATCGGGCGCAATTTGCAGAGCCACGATGTTGTCCGCAAGGCTCTGCAATCCTTCCAGGGCGACTCCGAGCTGGAGGATCTCTCGGGAGAGCCGCGTCTTTTCGTCTTCAGGACGCTGCCGGGAACGGATGCCATTCTGGCCATCGGCTTGAGCAGAGCATCGGTCATCGGTCCTATCGACGAGGCTCTGCGATACAGGCTGGTCCTGATCCTTGTCATTATCGGCGGATCTCTGCTTCTGGGAACATTGGGCGTCGAGGGGCTCATTCTGCGACCCTTGCGTGGCCTGGTGCAAACGGCAGAAGCGCTCGAACGTGGGGATTTCAGCGTGCGCTCATCCTATAAGGGATCGGGCGAGGTCGGCATCCTGGAGCGCGCCTTCAATCGCATGGCGAAGGCTGTCGCGGATCGAGAGAAGGAGCTGACGGCAGCCAGAGACGTGGCCGAGAGAGCTCTGGGCCAGGCCAACATCGCAAGCCAGGCAAAGACGAATTTTCTTGCTTCCATGAGTCACGAGATCCGTACACCCTTGAACGGCATCATCGGCTACACGGAGCAACTTCTCGACGAGAGGCTCAGCACGAAGCAGCGGCGCTATGCGGATCTCATCCAAGTCTCCGCTTCTGCGCTTCTGACGGTCGCGAACGACATCCTAGACTTTTCCAGCATCGAGGCGGATCAGATCGCGTTGCAGATCGAGCCGTTCTCATTGGTTTCTCTCGTCGATAATACGGTTTCTATCGTCACAAGCGGCGCGGGCAAGAAGGGAGTCCCGATCCGGGTCGAGTGGGGTCAGAACATTCCCAAGGTGGTTCTGGGCGATGAGGCGCGGTTGCGGCAGGTGCTTCTGAACCTTCTGAACAACGCCGTAAAATTTACCCGTGAAGGTCACATCACCGCAAGAATTGAACACAAGGGAGCGGTGTCATCAGGCGAGGTGATCGGCATTTCTATCAGCGATACAGGCATTGGTATCGCTCCGGAGCAGCACAGCCGATTGTTCAAGCGCTTTTCTCAGGGTGACGCCTCCATCCGCCGGGAGTTCGGCGGCACCGGACTAGGGCTTGCGATTTCCAAGCGCCTTGTGGAGCTGATGGGCGGGCAGATCGGTGTGGAGAGTGAACTGGGAAAGGGTTCGACCTTCTGGATCGAGCTGGTGCTGCCACATGGCGAGATGCCGGCGCTGCAATCGACCCCGATGGACATTCCCGCGACCGCGAAGCGAGCACACATTCTCATCGTCGAAGACGTGGACATCAACCGGGAGTTGGCGCAGGCATTGCTCGAAGCCGCAGGGCACACGGTCGATGCCGTCTCCAACGGGGAGGAAGCCATTGCGAACCTCCAGGCACGACCATACGATCTCGTGCTGATGGATATTCAGATGCCAGGCATGGATGGATTGACAGCTATTCGTGCCATCCGCGATCTCGATCATCCATGCCGCGATGTCTTCGTCGCTGCAATGACCGCGAACGTTCTGCCTCAGCAAGTCCGCGACTTCCTGCAAGCGGGTTTCAACGATCATGTTGGAAAGCCGATCCGACGAGACGATCTGCTGCGCAAGATGAGCGAGTGGTTCCACGGCTTGGAGGATCGCGCTGTTCCGGGAGTCTCGCTTTCCAGCGAGCAGGCTTTTCAAGAGAGACATTTCGCCGATTTTCGCGATACGATTGGCATAGACCGCGTTTCGCAGTGGCTTCATCGTCTTGACGAACAGCTGAAGGCGAGCTTTGCCTGTCAGGACCTCACGAGCACCGAGCGCCGGGAAGTCGCAAGGGCGGCTCATGCCATCACATCCCAAGCCGCTCTCCTGGGCTTTTCCGAACTGGCGGAATTCTGCATTGCTCTCGAACGTGAATGTGAATCCGGTGGCGATATTTCCATGGCTTTGAACAAGGTGTGCGAAGCAGCACGTGCTGCGCGCGATGTGATTGCCGGTTTGAACGAGGCCACCCCCCGCGTAGCGCACTTGGCCTAGGCCATTCAGGCGAATGGAAGCTTGCTCTCGAATGGGTCAATCTCTCTCTGCGGAACCAAGCTATCTTTGAGCGGGCGGTGCCTTCTGGGTGCTGGCCCGGAGAGCATGAGAGAATGACGCTGCCATTTCCATCGCGGCCCCGCAGACCAAGCGTGCTGCCTCGGTTGTATAGACTCTGGAAAGAAGAGGGTGGTGCAGCGGCGGTTGCCATGGGCCTCATGTCGCCGGTGATCATCGGTGGCATGGCTCTCGGGGGAGAGACCGGTTATTGGTATTATACGCAGCGAAAGTTGCAGCACGCGGCCGATGTGGCCGCTTATGCAGCTGCCGTTCGAAAGCGTGTTGGAGAAAACGGTAATCCACTGCAGGCCGCTGCCGTGCGGGTAGCATCAGCCTCCGGCTTCATGCCCGTTATGACTGATGCAAACCCTGACCCTGATGCAACCGATCTCGTCACTACGAACTTGACCTTGAACAACCCTCCGCTTGCCGGAGGGTCAATCGACGACAACGATGCCGTCGAGGTTATTCTCTCCGAGACGAAGCCGCGGCTTCTTTCATCGATATTCTCCGACACTCCAGTCGAGATCAGGGCACGCGCGGTCGCCAAGCTCACTGGTGGTTCTCCCGCCTGCGTGGTGGCTCTTTCTGCCACAAGATCAAAGGCCGTTGAGGTGTCAGGCAATACGAGCGTGACCCTCAACGATTGCAGCGTCGTCTCGAACTCTACTCAATCCGATGCGTATTACATGCCGAACTCGACAGCGGATCTCACGGCTGATTGCATCAGCACGGTCGGCGGGTCCTCTGTAAAGAACCCATCGCCCGATCTGCTCGACCTGAATGTCTGCGCCAGTGTGCAGGAAAACGCTCCTCCGGCTGCGGATCCTTATGCGGACGTTCCTGAGCCATCGGTCTCAGGTTACACCTGCCAGAGCAGAACAGTTTCAGGGGCGATCACCCCGAAGGAACTCCCACATCCCATATATGGTGCATACTCGGTTTTCTGCGACGGGATCGAAGTCGCATCCAACACGACCGCTACTTTTGGGCCGGGACTGTACATCATCACGGGCGGCAACCTGAAGGTCAACAACAAGGCGATCTTGAAATCGAACGGTGCAACCTTCTTCTTCGCGAACAACACGACAGCTGAAATTTCAGGTTCGGCAGAGCTGGATCTGGCTGCCCCGACGGCGGGACTTTACTCAGGGCTGGTGTTCTTCGCCGCTCGCTGTGAGGATTCACCGCTCGAATGCGGCGAGGTGTTCAAGATTAATGGGAACTCTTCGACAGCCAGCATCAAGGGCGCGATCTATTTGCCCGGATCGACGATAGAGTTTCTCGGAGGAACGAAAGCCGAGTCAAGCTGCCTCCAGATTATCGCCAATACGGTTACCTTCGCAGGCAATTCAACCGTCGAAATGGGTGCAGCCTGCGCCGGAGCCGGTACAAAGACCGTCCTGACGGGCCAGATCGTAAAGCTCGTCGAGTAGAAAATCGAAGATGCGGCCCGCCCAAATCGATCGGGTGCCGCTCCGAACTCATCGGGTGCCGCTCCGAACTCGCTGCGAACCTCCTCAGAGGTTTGTAATGCGGATGACCGCCGGCGTAATGATAACGGCGAAGAGAACGGGCAAAAAGAATAGGATCATCGGAACCGTGAGCTTGGGCGGCAAGGCTGCAGCCTTCTTCTCCGCTTCGTTCATGCGCATATCACGGTTCTCTTGAGCGAGAACGCGCAAGGAGTGCGCCAGGGGAGTACCGTACTTTTCTGATTGGATAAGGCTGGTGACAACGCCCTTGACGCCATCGAGGCCGGTGCGCTCGGCCAAGTTTTCATAGGCTTTTCGACGATCTTGCAGGTATGACAGCTCGGCTGTCGTCAGGCTAAGTTCCTCTGCGAGTTCTACGCATTGTGTGCCGATCTCGTCGGAGACTTTGCGCAACGCACTCTCGACGCTCATGCCGCATTCAACGCAGATCAGCAGAAGATCGAGCGCATCCGGCCATGATCTCCGAATGGCGTCCTGCCTTTTCTTGATCTTGTTCGAGACATAAAGCTGGGGGGCAAAATAGCCGATCCAGGCCGCGCCAACTGCAATTCCCAGTTTGACGAAGAGAGGGTGCTGGAGACGCAGGACGACGAAAACGTACAGGATGGCGAGGAGAAACATCGCGATCGGCGCAATCGCCCGTATGGCCAGAAACGTAATGACGGGGCTTTGACCACGGAAGCCTGCCATCCGCAGCCTTTGGGCAAGGTCACCGTCTTCCACGCGCCTGGCCAGGTCGAACCTCTCCACAATGTCCTTGAAAAGCTTCTTGGGCTCGCTGCGCAGGGAGGGCGTTTTCGCCTTGGCATTGAGGCGGGCTCGCTCGCGCGTCCTGATCCGTTCACGTTCACTCGCGACATGAGCCATGCGAGCGCTCAGTTGGTCGCGGGCGAAGTAGGGCCAGGAGATGACCAGAACAGCCCCGCAGACGGAGACAGCGGCTGAAAGGGCGATGATTAAGTCGAGATGAGTGAGGAGGACCGCAGGGTTCATGACATGCCTCAGAAATCGAAATTGATCATCTTGCGCATGACGAGACAGCCGATAAGCATCCAGAAGCCGGAAACTGCAAGCGTGATGTTGCCGGTGGCAGTGGTGAAAAGAAGGCTGATATATTCCGGCGATGTGAGGTAGATCAGCGTGGCGACGACGACCGGAAGACTGCCGATGATGCCTGCGGAAGCCTTCGCCTCGGAGCTTACGGCCTTGATCTTGGCTTTCATTTTCTTCCGCTCGCGTAGTACCTTGGAAAGGTTGGATAGAGCTTCTGACAGGCTTCCGCCCGTCCGGCTTTGCAGTGCGATGACGATAGCGAAAAAATTCGCTTCCGGCAGGGGAATGCGCTCGACGAGCTTCTGAACGGATTCGTCCATCGGCAGGCCAAGGGTCTGATCCTCGATGATGATGCGGAACTCGCTTTTGACCGGCTCCTGTGCTTCCATAGCGATAATGCGCAGGCAATCTCCAAGAGGAAGACCTGCTTTGACGCCTCGGACAATGACATCGACGGCGTTCGGGAACTCCATTGAGAAGTTCTTGAAGCGATGGCTCCTCTTTCCGTTCACATAAAGGTAAGGGACCAGAAGAGCACCTGTCAGGCCAAAGGCCACGGAGGAGAACGGGCCAAGTCCAAATAGGATTGAGGACATCAAGAGGGTCAGAGATCCTGCGATGACGCAAACCAGGTAATAGGTCTTCAGGGTCCAGCTCAGTCCTGCCTGTCTGATCCGGGCGGATAGAGTGAGCTTGGATGTTTTCTTGATCTTCTGCTTGTCTTCCAACTCGCGCAGGGTGACCTCGACAGCTTTGCGCCTTCTCGTTTCATTGCTGACGGCCTCCCGATCGATAGAAGGGCCGGACGCAGCAATGGCCGCGAAGCGCTTGTAGCTCTCCGAGCGACGCTCGAAATAAGAATAGAAGAGAGCAATGACCACGCCGCCGGCACAGAAGGTGACAAGGAGGGCGATGTAGACGGGAATGAGTTCAGGGGTGAGCATGATCGGATGCTTGCTCTCTTATGGCTAGCTGGAAGCCTTGTCTGCAGCATCGAGGGCTGCAGCCAAGCGCTTCTCCTCTCCGTAATATCGGGCGCGATCCCAGAAGCGGGGCCTTCCGACGCCCGTCGAGCGATGTTTGCCGATGATGTCGCCTTTGGCATCCTCACCCAGAATCTCATAAGTGAAGAGGTCCTGAGTGATGATGACATCGCCTTCGAGCCCGAGAACCTCGGTAATGTGCGTGATGCGGCGCGATCCGTCGCGGAGGCGCGCAGCCTGCACGATGACGTCGACGGATGAAACAATCATCTCCCGGATGGTCTTGGATGGCAGGCTGTATCCGCCCATTGTAATCATGGATTCGATGCGGGAAACCGCCTCCCGAGGCGAGTTCGCATGCAGGGTGCCCATGGAGCCGTCATGGCCGGTGTTCATGGCCTGAAGAAGATCGAATGCTTCAGCGCCGCGCACCTCGCCCACGATGATGCGTTCAGGGCGCATGCGGAGGCAGTTCTTGACGAGGTCGCGCATGGTGATCTGGCCTTCACCCTCAATGTTTGGCGGACGCGTCTCAAGTCGGACCACATGCGGCTGCTGCAATTGCAGTTCCGCGGCGTCCTCGCATGTTACGATGCGTTCTCCCGGTTCGATATAGCGCGTCAGGCAGTTCAGCAGTGTCGTCTTGCCTGATCCCGTGCCTCCAGAGACGATCACGTTGCAGCGCACGCGGCCAATGATCTCAAGGATCGTGGCGCCTTCGGGAGTAATGGACCCAAATTTCACAAGCTGATCGAGCGTCAGCTTGTCCTTCTTGAACTTTCGGATGGTAAGTGAAGGCCCATCGATGGCAAGGGGGGAGGCAATGACGTTAACACGCGAACCATCTGGAAGTCGCGCGTCGCAGATGGGACTGGATTCGTCGACGCGCCGGCCGACCTGGCTGACGATCCTCTGGCAGATATGCAGGAGCTGGGCGTTGTCGCGAAACTGAATGTCGGTCTTCTGCACCTTGCCGGCGACTTCGATGTAGACCGTATCCGCACCGTTCACCATGATGTCGGCGATATCGTCGCGAGCCAAAAGAGGCTCAAGCGGACCATAGCCGAGAACGTCGTTGGAGATATCCTGCAGAAGCTCGTCCTGCTCGGCGATCGACATGACAAATTTCTTCGCAGTGACGATATCTTTGACGATCTCACCGATCGCTTCCCGGGCTTCACGAAGCTCCATCTTGCCGAGCTGCGAGACGTCGATGGCCTCTATCAGGGCAGCAAAGACCTGTGCTTTCAGGCCGTAATATTCGTCCGTCTTCCGGCTGCCTTGCGGGCGTGCTGCAGTGTCGCTCTGGCTCGGAGTGCTGGAGGACGGTGCAGAAGAAGAACGGGGGAGTGTCTCCGTGGAAGGAGCCTGTTTTGGGGAAGCGGAGGGAGCGATCGAAAGATGCTTCTCGGGCTGTATGTCCGGCGAGGGAGAGGGCGCTTTCTTAAAGCCCTCTTCCTGCAAGCTCCTCTTACCGAACATAATGAAAGCCCCGTCCTTCTTTGGCCTTCCAACCCATTTACCGGGCGCATCGCCAATGTAAGCTCTAATTAGAGCTTGCGTGTTGCCAGGGTCCATTCAGCTTCATGGTCTAGGACCGGATCAACCGCGGCTCGGCCAAATGGCCTAATTGCCTCTATGGCTTTAAAAATGATTTCAAAGAGTGATACCAAGTGATCGGACATACTTCATGCAATGCTCGTTTCTCAAGATCACGGCTGCAGTATTGATGCTGGGAGCTTTAGGGCTTTCTGGCGAGAGCAGGGCGGACGAGGCGACGCTTCTGGGGACGCTGCCTTCAACGGACGCGCGCCTTCGCATCGGTCTTAAGCAATCTACCTTGCCAGTTGCGCTCGATTTCGCGAAGATCCTCACTTTCGAGCATCCGGCCCGGACGATCGTCATCGGAAACCCGGCTATTGCCGATGGTACCCTAAGCGATGAATACAACATGGTGCTGACAGGGAAAGCGGTCGGCGTGACGAATATGATCGTCCTAGGAGAGGCCGGACGGGAAATCGCGCACCTCAAGATCAGCGTGTCTGCCAACTCGAACCAAGTGACGACGGTTTATCAGGGAGCCTCTCAGCAAGTGTACTCCTGCATCGACACTTGCAGGCCTGTCGGCAAGACCGAGCCGGTCAAATAATGGCGCAAATGCCTCAGATCATGAACTCGGCGGCGGGGCTTTCGGAAAGCGGCGCTTGAGTGACAGGTTCAAGCCGTCTGCGACGAACACAGGCACCACAGTCTTGAAGAGCAAGCTCGCCTTGACCGTTCTGAAATCCGGATCGGATGTAATTTCGACCTTCGGTCTTTCGGCCAAGGGTGTGCCTGATCCGAGTTCTGGAAATTGCTTTTCGATATCGAGGGTAATCTGACCATCGGTCATAGGCCGAAGCAGGCTGTCGCGCGCAGCGCGCTCGATAGCATCAGAGAGTCTGTTGTAGATCCAAAAGCCGCGCCCGAGATCGATGACGATCAAGGACCCGGCGATCAAGAGCATGCCTATGAGAGCAAACTCGACCGCGGTCGAGCCATGATCGCATCGGCACAGGCGAAGTATCCTGTTCGCAAGACACCTCATCGGACTTGAACCTGAATCTCCGACTTCAAAGTTGTCGGCGGCAGGATCATGTTGGTGGCTCTGCTTTCGGCCGTGATCCTGTAAAAGGCGACAGGGAGTTTCTCACCCGTGCAGAGTGTCGTGCAGGTGGGAAGGTGAGGGCCACTCACATTGTCTGGGCACACGCAATAACGCGAGGCGCTTATCATAAGAGGCGGCTTGCCGCCTATCGATGTCGCACTGCCGACAGCAAATCCTTCAGCCGCCATGAGGTTCAAAACTTTCGTCACCTCAGGAGCCGTTGAGCTTGTCGATTTGTCCTCCATAGCCTCTTGAGCTCCAGCCCGCAGGACATGATCCACCGACATCTTCTGCTGAGCGAGAAAGGCAAGGTCGGCAACCGCTACGAAGCCGAGCAGCAGAATTGGGGCGAAAAGACTGAACTCAAGGGCTGAGACACCGCTTTCGCCGCGCCTGAATGCAGCGATCGGACGCCGGAGGCGTCCGAACCTGGAGCCTGCGATTACTCTTCCGGTCATCGTGAGCATCGCCTGTTGTCGCACTGCCGTGGCCTGACTTACTGCCCCGCAGAGGCGGGCTTGCGCTTCGTCCTGCCGAAGAGTGCACTCAGATCGAGCGCCTTCCTGCGTGCATTCTTCGTGTCCTTTCTACCCGTGAGAAGATCCGCGATCTCCTGGAATGATTTTTGCGCAGCGCCCTTGGAGGAAACCTCGGCAGCCATCTGACCTTTGCTGGCCGCGGTTCCAAACAGGTGCGCGTCAAAAGGTATGCAGGCCATCGGCTCGAGTTGCACTGCTTTGGCGAAATCCTTCGGCTTGATCTCGGGCCGCTTTGGCATTCCAACCTGATTCAGGATCAGCTTCGGTGGAGGATCATGTGGGCGAGCCTGCCTCAGTACACCAATCATATTCTTGGCATTGCGAAGGTTGGCGAGATCAGGAGCGGCCGTGATGATGATTTCATCTGCCGCGGTCAGCATGCTTTTCGACCAAGAGGTCCACATATGCGGCATGTCCAGGATCGTAAAAGGAATGCTTGACTGCGCAACCTCGATCAGCGCCTCAAGCTCGCTCTGTCCAAGATCATAGGATTTCTCGAGGTCGGTAGGCGCGGACAATAGGCTCAGATGGTCGCCGCACTTGGTCAGCAGGCGGTCTAGCAGCACCTCGTCGAGGCGGCTCGTGTCCTGGATGGCCTCTGCAAGGCCAGGTCCTGTATCGAGGTTGAAGTCCAGGCTCGCTGTGCCAAAGGGGAGGTCGAGATCTGCAACGACAACATCGGATTGCTGCTGCCGGGCAATCGTCCATGCGATGTTGTGGGCGATGGTGGACGATCCGACGCCACCCTTGGCACCCATGAAGGCATAGGTATGTCCCAGCTTGCCCGAATTGGTTTCGCCGTAAACGCCTGAAATGGAGGTGATCAGGGAAACAGGCGTGATAGGAGCCAGAAGATAATCGCTGACCCCCCGTTTCATCAGATCGCGATAGAATACGATGTCGTTGGCACGGCCGATGACCATGACGCGGGTTCCCGGATCGCAGACTTCCGCAAGCCGGTCGAGATCGGCAAGATTGAGATCATCTGCAGAACGGCTCTCGATGATTACGAGATTTGGGGTAGGGGCGTTCTGGAAATGCGCGATAGCTGCTGCAATTCCGCCCATCCGCACCATGACGCGGGTGCGGGCCATAAGGCGGTCTCGAGCCGAATTCTCGATGGTTGCTGCAATCTCCGCTGTGTCGCAGAAGGCTTCGATGACAATCCTTGGAATCCGCACCGTTTCGCGGGCATGTGCAGAAATAGCCTCAGGAGAGGAAGCGAGACGCACGTCCGTTTCTGCGATCTGCCGAGAGAGATTATCTGCCATGTTGAAGGTCAGGCCTGTCATTAAGGGTCGGTCCTGCGGAAAGTTCACCGCTTCGCATATCTAGAACTTCACGACTTCGCTTTGGCCCGCGCGGAGGATGCGGACGGATGCGCTCTCCGGTCGCAAAACGGGTTCCTCGCCGTTATCGGCAACGGAGCGGAGCGAGAGCGAGAGAAGGCCGCTTGCTTGCCCGGACGCAATGGCTTCAGCCTGCGATGGGCTGAGCTCGAGAGTCGCTGTCTTGCCCACGGTCGCAGCCTGGCCTTTCGCTTCTTCCACCTTCTGGTCCACAGCCAGGACGCGAATGTTGGTCAGGATCGTCCGGCTGAGATTGTCGGTCTGGTTCGGGCCAGGGCGCGCGACCGTCTGAAGCACGTCCACGCGATCGTTCGGCAGGATGAAGCCGCCAGCGGTGCTTTCGACCGACACACGAATGGCGACCGCACGTTTGCCGGGGGTGAGCAGGGATGCAAGAAGATTGGAGCCGCGTGACAGCTTGTCTTCGCGGATCGGCTCGCCCGAAACGAACTGCATGCGTACCATGGCGCCCGCTAGGGTCTTCACCGCTTCAGGCTGTGCAGAGCGGGTGATGAATCCAGGGCTGACTGCGGTGGCCGGCCAGGGCTGCCACCGAAGTGCCTTGTCGTTCAGGGTCTGCCCTTGGCCCAAATCCGATGAAGCGACCAGAACGTCGATCATGGCAACCTGCGGCGCGGAGGCTGGCGCGGTTGTGACGGCCACTCCCGGCCGCATCGATAAAGCAAGCCAGCCGGCGAGGCTGCCGGCGGTAATGGCGATGACCAGAATGATAATGCGCAGCATCGTTAAAGGCCTCCTGTTGCTTCGAAGGCAATCGTTGTTT
This sequence comes from Microvirga sp. ACRRW, assembly GCF_022346925.1. GTDB lineage: Bacteria > Pseudomonadota > Alphaproteobacteria > Rhizobiales > Beijerinckiaceae > Microvirga. Next base: position 200,360 of record NZ_JAKRNJ010000001.1, on the reverse strand, counting down.
TCACTTCGATGGCGATCTGCTTCATGACAGCATCTTTATCCAAGGCGTGCTCGGGAAAATGAAGAGAGCCGCTGCCGCAATGGCGACGCCGTAGGGGACACCTGTTTCCTTTGCGTGGAGCCTCTGGACCCAGGGCATGCCGCTGCAGAAGGCAGGAAGCGGCATCGCGCGAAAGCGAAGGAGGATGAGTGCGAGGACGCCCCCGATGATCGCCATGTACAGAACGTAAGGGAGAACGTGTTCGGCGCCGAGCCAGAGAATGACGACTGAGATGAGCTTGGCGTCACCCCCGCCGATCCATCGCAGGGCGAAGAGGATGAAAGTGCAGACAAGAGCAGCGAATGCGACAGCGGCGCTCAGGCCGATTTGCAATGCGCCGAACCCCGCAAGGGGAGCCAGCGCGGCATAAATGGCTAGAAGAAAGAGAACGAGCTCATTGCGGATCTTCATGGTGGCGAGATCCATCAGGCCTGCCCAGATCGTCGCTGCAGCGAAGCAGAGGCTAGCGGTGAGCGCTGCTACAGCCGAGATCGTCATGAATGTCCTCAAGAACGTTTAGGGCAATGAACTGATAAATTTTTTAGACTGTAGCGGAGGGGAAATTGCCCCTCCGCTAGATTCGCGACTACGTAGAGAGCCGGCTGTTACGGAGGGGTGGTGGTGCCGGTGCCAGCTGCCGTGTTGGCTGCTGCGAGCTTCTGCTGGACAGTGTCGAATGTATCCTTCAGTTCGCCGCCTGCCAGCGTCACCATACCGATGATGGTAACTGCGATCAGAGCTGCAATTAGACCGTATTCGATAGCGGTTGCGCCGGACTCGTTCTTCGAGAAGCGCTTCAGGAGAGACTTCATGGTTTCGTTCCTTGGTTTGTTAGACTGGCCTGTCGCACTTTCGATGCGACCCCCCACAAGCCCTCTCGGCTGTGTTACAAACATTCAAAGAACTTTTTCGTAAGCTGGTCTATTCAGCCTGATGGCCTAGAGCTTTTGCGAGGCGTCATTCAGCCAAACGGCCTAAGAATGCAGAATGCGCTTCCAGGGGATTGAAGGTCGCGCATTTTCACGAGCGGCACATCGCAGGCCCGCTATTGTCTCATTGAAAGGGGAGGCTGCTTCGCTGATTTAGCTGGTCTTCCTGGGTCGGGAGATATTGTCGCGCAGGAGATCCAGGTTGTTGTTGACCGTGACGTTCGTCGGATCGAGTTCATGCGCCTTCAGGAAACTGCTGCGGGCTTTCACTACATCGCCGCGCAGAAGATACGAATAGCCGATATTGTTGTAATACTCGGCCCGGTCTCCAACGAGGCGTCCTGCCTCGCGATAGGCGCGATCCGCCAAATCGAAACGGCGCACGCGGTCGTACGAAGCTGCGAGACCCAGCCAAGCCTCTCCGTTATTGGGCTCGATCTCAACGGAGCGCTCGTAATAGCGTGCGGCATGGCCGTAATTGCCTTCGGAGAATTGTACCTTTGCAACCTTGAAGACCTCGCTGTCGGGATAGGTCTCGACGGAGGCGGGCAGTTCAAGCTCGGTGACGCTGTTCCCGAAGCTGGAGAGACCCGTGCTATTGCATGCGGCCAGCACAGGGAGCGCACAGCCTAGTAGAACCGCTGCCAGCTTGCGTTCAAGTACTCTCATTGTCAGCCCCCTAGGCTTATTTTCTGCCGCATACTAGCGATTCATTGCATCGATGTAGCAGTGGTTTGCCCGCTCTCGCAAGACATGCTTCGGACAATTGCTTGCAGATACTGCAACTTCTAGCGGTAAGTGGCCGATAGACCAGATGGACTAGGCCGCCTTTTCTTTACCCACCTTTAACTGCGAAGGCTCACAGCTTGAAGAGTTCTAGGCCCTTTGGAAGGCTAGACTTCGCCAAGCGAGGTAAATTAGAACAATATAACTTTTCGGGGGCGGTTTTCAGAAATGCGATTGAAGTTTGATCCGGCACGCTGCTGCGTGGTGCTGAGCAAGGTCGGGCCAGCTCTCGCAGTATTCGCCTTCATGATTGCATTTGTCGGCACAGTTTCTGCGGTTCAGGCCCAGGAAAGAATGCTGCGCTTCAACAAGGGGCGCGCAATTGGCGACATCAATATCGTCCAAGGACAGTTCCTAACCACTCGGACAGCTGCGGATGTCGGCCGTGTCGTAGTTGGAAATCCCGATATCGCAACAGCCGTCCCGCTCACCACGAACTCGTTCTATATGCTCGGCAAGGCGCAAGGGCGGACGAATGTTGCCGTTTACGGCACTGACGATTCATTGCTGGGAACGGTCAATGTGGAGGTCGGCGCCGACACGCCGGATCTTGCGGCAACCATTCAGGAAACCATTCCGCAAGCCAATATTCGCGTGGAAACAATCAATGGGCGGCTCCGCCTGAGCGGAACGGTGCCGGATGGCATCGCCCTTCGCAAGGCATTGGAGATCGCTGAGCAATATGGCTCGGATGGCGTTATCAATGCTTTGCGTGTGACGGGCGGTCAGCAAGTCATGCTTGAAGTCCGCTTTATCGAAGCAAATCGCAGCGCCGGCCGCGAACTCGGCATCAGCTGGTTTGGACGTCGTGCCGGCGATACGTCCGGGCGTGGCGTCGCGCTTGGAAACTTCACTCCTCCGCGAACGGGGACGTCCGGCATCACATACAATCCGCTGCTGGCAAGCGGCGGAACGCCATTCGGCACAGTGGTTGCAAATTTCCTTGGCGGCGGCATCAGCGCGGATATCCTTGTTCAAGCGTTGGAGGAAAAGGGTCTTGCGCGCCGCTTGGCCGAGCCCAATCTGATCGCGCTTTCAGGAGAAAAGGCGAGCTTCCTGGCCGGCGGCGAGGTTCCCATTCCTGTTTCGGCTCAAGACAATCAGATTACCGTCACCTACAAGGAATATGGCGTTCGCCTGAATTTCACCCCGACCGTGCTCGAGAACGGCATCATCAATCTCAAGCTCGAACCGGAGGTCAGCCAGGTCGACGAGTCGATCCGCGTGAGCACGGGCCCGATCTCCATCCCAGGATTCATCACTCGGCGCGCAAGCACTTCCCTCGAAATTCGTGACGGCCAAAGCTTCGCGATGGCAGGCCTCTTGCAAAGCGTTCACTCCAAGAACCGAGAGCAAGTGCCGTGGCTCGGTTCTCTTCCCATCATCGGCGCACTCTTCAGCTCTTCCTCCTTCGAGGAGCAGGAGACTGATCTTGTCATCATCGTGACGCCGCGGCTCGTGAAGCCCGGCCGGCCGGGGCAGCCCCTTCGCACGCCACTTGACTCGACGAAGCCCAGCAACGACCTGGAGTTCTTCCTTCTCGGTTCCATGGAGGTCGACAAGGACATGCAGAATCGCTTCGCCGAGGGCGCAGGGGTTATCGGCCCTTATGGTCACATCGTCGAGTTGAAGCCAGGAAAGCGCAATGCCGTCAAAAAAATCGTCAAGCAATAGGAATAGGCTTGCTCTTGTTGCATTCCTTGGCGCATCCGTCCCGCTGCTGGGAGGTTGCGTGGATTACATGGAGCGCCGGGACACCATCACTCTTCATGCAGGCGAAGCGCAGGCCTGGAATAGCGTCGTGCATACAGCTGACCCTTGGCCGCCTTATGTCATGAACACTCATATACCAGGCGACGGGCAGCGCACGGCCCGTGTCATGCAACGCTACAGCACGGGCAACACGCAGGGTGGAACGGGCAACGGCGCTCCAGCCGAGACGGGAAACCCGGTCGCTGCCCAACAATGATAATTTAATTGATCGAGCTTGCTTCAGACATCGTGCTGATGTCTTTCAGTTTGGAATTGAAGGCTGACCAATCATCCCGGCTGGCGATCGGCTCCCATATAGCTTCCACCTCATCGATCAGCATCGTGCAGGGTGCTGGACTTGCGAAATAGGGATGTTCGAGATTCACGCCGGGCAGAGGCTCGAAGCTCTCGAGCGTATCGCGGAATTCTTGAAACGCAGAATGAGTATAGAACGCGGCAGAGGGGCTGTGTTTTGCGCGCCCAAGACTCTTCAGGCCGCCATGCCAATCGAAGAATGTCTGCTCGAAAGGGGCATTCGTGCTGTGCATGAACGTCCATAAGGATCGGGCCAGTCTCCCATTCATCTCTAAACTTTGAGATTGCAGGCCGAGACGGCGGAGGAGGGCTGCGGGAAACTCCTGATGCAAGGCCGGCTCGAACGTCGCGAGCGATGCCTCAAGACGGCTCTGATCGGCAAGAGTCAGAAAGCATTCCGCGAGCCTAAACAAATTCCAGAGAAGAGCGTCTGGCTGGCGCCCGAAAGCATAGAGACCGGTCTCATCGAAATACGCGGCCGTGAAGGCAGGGTCATAGGCCGGAAGAAAGCGCCAGGGGCCGTAGTCGAAGCTCTCTCCGGTAACATTGATGTTGTCTGTATTGAGAACGCCATGCACGAAGCCGGCCGCCATCCATTGCGCACCCATGCGCGCGACGCGTCGGCAAACCTCCTCCACGAAAGCCGCCGCTCGCTCTCCCTCATTCTCTCGCCAGACCTCCGGCATGTAGGTTGTAATCGTGTAGTCGAGGAGCTTGCTGATATTGGCCGTCTCGTCGCGATAGAGCAGGCGCTGAAACGTCCCGATGCGGATATGTGAATGGCTGAGGCGCACGAGAACGGAGGAGCGTGTCGGCGATGGCTCGTCACCTCTTTCCAACTCCTCGCCGGTTTCAATGAGGCTGAACGACTTCGATGTTTCGACGCCGAGTGCTTCCAGCATCTCTGTCGCTAGAATTTCGCGAATGCCGCCTTTAAGAGTTAGGCGCCCATCGGCATGGCGCGACCATGGCGTCTGTCCACTTCCCTTCGTGCCAAGATCGAGCAACCTGCCGTCACGTATGTCGTGCAGCTGCGCGAAGAGGAAGCCGCGCCCGTCGCCGAGATCGGGATTGTAGGTGCGGAATTGGTGGCCGTGATAGCGCAGCGCGACAGGCTCTTCAAAGCTGCCGGGCAGGGGCTCGAAGAAGCCGAAGTGCTTCACCCATTCCTCGTCCGTCAAGTTCTCGAGGCCCGTGCGCGCTGCCCAGCGCTGGTTTCGATAGCGCATGAGGTGCATTGGAAATTGGGCTGAAGCGACAACATCATAAAAGTCGCTCCCTAATGTCTCGTGGCTTCTTGTGGGGCGATACGCTGGAGAGAAGGGCATCAATTCGAGTTCCGTGTGTCTTGTCCAATCCGGCTTGAGGCGAAAGGTTCGCGATGCAAGCGGCAATTGCTGCCTTGAAGAGGTCGCAAAACGTACAATCGTGAGACAATATAACTATCGCTATGTAACTATGTATAAGAATATATCGCGCATTAACCGTGCTGTGGAAAAGTATTTTTTGCGTCGAGTATTTAAAAAATGCCGCTCGAATCCGTAGCTTGCCCTCTGAATCGTATAACATTCTTTCCTGGTGTCAGCTGAAATTCTGGCGACGACCTTGGCCGAAGCAGGGGTGGCTCCTATGATTCCTTCAAGCGAAGCAGTCCGAGGAGAAATCAATGAACGCCAAGGATCTGGCTGCCCTTTATGGGCGTGTTGCTTTGGTCATGCTCGTATTTGCATTCGTCGCGGGAATTGTCGCAGGGCCGCTGGTGTACAAGGCCGGCGTCCAGCAATCGGCTAATGCTGTGCAGGATCAACCGACACAGGAACTGATCCGCGGCAGAATGACTGCTTTCTCAGGAAGGCAGGGTTAAGCGCGTAGAAAAACATCGTTCAGCAAGACACACGATCAGCTCTTTCGGAAATGCGATGAGCGACGACAGCATTCTGCGGCAGGAAATTCGCCACTCCTTAAGCGGTGTTCGCAACCTGATCCGGTCGTATTCCGGGCTTTACTCCGGCGAAGATCTTGCTCGCGAAGTGCTTAAGGTTTGCGATCAGGTGGCGCAGAGCCGCCAGTTGACGCCGAGGCTGAAGGAAGCACGCCGTGCCGTGTATGAGCGCTGTGCGAGGCTAGCGCATGATGCGGATCGCTTTTCGATGCGCGATCCCACGGCGATCGCGGCATCCCGTGCTCGGGCTTTTGCTTCCATCGATGTGCTGCAGGATGCCTTGCTTGAAATGCGCAAGGCCGAGACCTGCGTCTTCCGGATCGGGCCCCTGTTGAGGAGAAAGAGCCTCTAGCTGCGTGGCGAGCAAGCTCAGCGGGTGCCGATGCCTTGGCCGCAGAAACTTCGGACTAAGAGAGTTTCAAGTACCGGACTTCATCGGTTCAGGGCGTGAGCGCTGGCGTATGAGGGTGATCTGCGAACATATTCAGCCGCACGGACTTATCCCTGAAACGCATCATGACGAGGAGCCTATGACGTCCGAGGAAATCAAGGAGCTGAATGCAGCGCGCGAAAGTCTCGTGAAACGCCGGCGGGAAATGGCGCGGCAAATCGCGGAAGCCCCGCTTCCCTCTGTAGAGATGGCAGAGGAACTCACGAAAATCCTGAAAGCCATCGAGGCTTTGGATCGGACTCTAAACGAGGCTGGTCAGCCTTATATGAGCCAGTCCGTGGTCGAGCAGATGCAGGCTGAGATCTAAGCGAAGCTTGACAAGAGCGATGCTCTGGCATGGCTGAGCTTCTGACTATTTTTCCGGCATGATGATTCAATGGAAAGCGAATATTTTATCGTTTTGATCTTGTATTACATCGCCTCTACAGGGTGAATTGCGGGGAGAAAGAATACCTGTAGGCCCTCTATGCTCCACACCATCGCCGGTACCTTGGACAACCACCTTCCGGATAACAGAGAAGACGACGCCCGTATGTTCGATCTGGCGCCCGTCTCACTGTGGCTGGAGGATTACAGCGGTCTCAGGCTGCTCTTCAATGAATGGCGGGCCGCTGGGGTGACCTCACTGAAGGAGTATTTGGAGGAGGACGTGGAACGCGTTCGAGTTTGCTCCAACAGAATTCGCGTCATCAAGGTCAATCGCAAGACCCTCAGCCTTTTCGAAGCCGACGATACGGCGCATCTCGTCGCTAATCTCGACAAGATCTTCCAAGCTGACATGCTCAAGACGCATATCCACGAGCTGGTGCAGCTCTGGGATGGGGAACTCACGTTCGAGAGCCATACTGTTAATTACACCCTGTCTGGAAAGCGGCTCGACATTCAGCTGAAAGGCACGGTCCTTCCTGGGCATGAGGAAGAATGGGATCGGGTCCTCATCGCTATCGAGGATGTCACGGAAAGAGAAGCGGCGCGACGAGAGCTCTCGATAAGCGAGATCTATGCGCGCGGCCTCTTCGAGCATTCGCCGGTTTCTCTCTGGGTCGAGGATTTCAGTGCCGTCAAGCAGTTGCTCGATGATGTGCGCCGACAGAGAATTCTCGACTTTCGCACTTTCACCGATGTGCATCCGGAATTCATCACGCGATGCATGAGTGAAATTCGTGTGATCGATGTGAACCGGCATACGCTCGAACTATTCTCTGCGGTTGATAAGAGGACCTTGCTGAGCAATCTAGGCAGCGTCCTGCGCGAGGAGATGCAGGAGCATTTCCGGGAGCAGCTCATCGATCTATGGCACGGCAAAATCTTTCAGCAGCGGGAAGTGGTGAACTATTCTTTGGCGGGCGATGAGCTTCATCTGCATCTGCAATTCTCCGTCCTGCCGGGATATGAGCATGATTGGTCGCTCGTCCAGCTGGCGCTGACGGATATTACTGCTCGCAAACGCGCCGAATCATACTTGGAATATCTCGGCAAGCACGACGTCCTGACCAAGCTCTACAATCGTTCCTTCTATGTCGATGAACTCAATCGCCTGGAGCGGAAGGGGCCGTTCCCCGTGACCGTAGCCATCATTGATCTCAACGGCTTGAAGGCGGCGAACGATCAGCTTGGGCATGCTGCCGGCGACGCCCTGCTGCGCCGTGCTGGCGAGGTTCTCGGCAACGCCGTCGACAAGCCTTCATGCGCTGCCCGCATTGGCGGTGACGAGTTTGCGCTTCTGATGCCGGGAACGGAGGAGCGCGAGGCCAAGCTGGTTATTGAGAGCATTGAGAACCTTCTCGAGGTCAACAACCAGTTCTACACCGGCTTGCCGCTGAGCTTCGCCATCGGATTGGCGACAAGCGAGCCCGGCGAGCGTCTCGAGGCCGTGGTCAAGCGCGCCGACCTGCGGATGTACGAGGCCAAGCGCGCTTACTATGCGGCCATGACGGAGAGCGTAGGGCTCTGAGTCTCAGATGACGATCTCGATGATTTCAGCCGAGGTTGCTCCGATGGGGATAGCGTCGCCCACTTCCTTGCCCATCAGGGCTTGGGCGAGGGGAGATACATAGGAGATAGTCCCCTTTGCCGGATCGGCTTCATCCTCGCCCACGATACGATAGGTCTGGCGTCGCCCATCTTCACGCTCGAAGGTGACGCGCGCGCCGAAGCGGACATGAGCCGCATCAGTGGGAGGCGGAACGACTTCGGCGGAGACGCGTCTGGCCGACCAGTAACGCAGATCGCGCGAGAGGCGCGCCACCTCAGCCTTGTCATCCGCGGCTTTCGCTGCATCGAGACGCTGTTGCAGGGTTTCAATCTCGGCATCCATCTGGGCAAGACCCACCGGCGTGACAAGATGATGAGGGGTCAAGGTCCGGTCAGGCAGATCCTCGAAGGCTTCTCCACCCTCAGCTTCGCGAACAAAGGCACGACTCATAGGCGCTTCCTCCTCGCTTTAGAGGAGAACGCAGGAAACCGGCTAAGTTTCCTTTTTAGTCTTTATTGCCGAGCCTGACGCAGCCGCCCGACGATGCCTCCCGGGAAAGCATAGACGCTGATCACGAACAGCGCGCCGAGCCAAAGCAGCCACCGATCCGGATGGACCAGGTTCGGCAGCAGCGGCACGCCTGCGAGAGCCTTGCTGCCCGCATCCATGAGCACTTGCAGGTAGCTCTGCGCGAGGACGAAGAGAGTGGCGCCGATCACGGAACCGTACATCGTTCCCATGCCGCCGATGACCACCATGAGCAGGATGTCGATCATGATGGAGAAGGAGAGAGTGGTGTCCGGTCCGTTGTAGCGCAGCCACAGAGCCATGAGCGCACCTGCCACGGTGGCGATGAGCGCCGAGATGACGGATGCCATCGTACGATAGGCCACCACGCGATAGCCCAAGGCCTCTGCGCGGAACTCGTTCTCGCGGATCGCCTGCAGCACGCGCCCGAACGGCGAGTTCACGATGCGAAGTAGCAGCAGAAACATGAGGAGCGCCACGAAGAACAGCATGTAATAGGCAACGAGGCGACCATTAATGGTGACGCCGAGCACCGGCTCCGAGAAGAGCCGGAAGGCCGGGCGCAGCTCGTAAGGAAGCTGGAACGACAGGCCGTCTTCGCCCCCCGTGATACCGGAGAGCTGCGAGGCCAGAACCGCCATGGCGGAGGCAACCGCCAGCGTGATCATCGAGAAGAAGATCGCACGCACGCGCAGCGACAGGAGGCCGATGGCGACGGCGAGCAGGGCGGAGAGAAACAGCGCAACGACGAGGCCGATCGCGACCGAACTCCATGTTGCGCCTAGTCGCTCCAGCGCGATGGCGATGCCATAGCCGCCGATGCCGAAGAACATGGTGTGGGCAAAGGACACGATGCCCGTATAGCCGAGCAGCAAATCGAAACTTGCGACCAGCACGATGAAGACGCAGATCTTCGCCGCCGTGCTCAAAGGCTGGCTGCCGGAGAACAGGAATGGCGTTGCGGCCAGCAGAACCAGAATGGCGAGCAGGATGAAAGTCAGCGCCTTCGAGCGCGGCAGGTCCGAAGACAGAATGCTGCTTAAGGCACCGCCGCTCTTGCGGGTTTCGTCAAAAGACAGGGGCAGGGCAGGAGATGTGCTCATCGACGCGCTACCGGAAAGAGGCCCTGCGGACGCCAGATCAGCACGAGCGCCATGACAAGGATGTTGGAGATCAAAGCGAGTTTCGGCTCGATGAAGCCGACATAGTTGGCGACCAGCGCTACCAGGAGTGAGCCGACGAAGCAGCCGCCGACGGAGCCGAGGCCGCCGATGATGATGACGATGAACACCAACACCATCACTTCCATGCCCATGCCGGCGGTGAGTGTCTGGCGGTAGAAAGCCCACATGACGCCGCCGAGACCGGCAAGAGCGGAGCCCGCCACGAATACGCTGACGAAAAGACGGCGGATGCGATAGCCGAGCGCCTCGACCATCTCCGGGTTCTCGACGCCTGCGCGGATGAGAAGGCCGATGCGAGTCCGGTTGAGCAGCAACTGCATGCCGATGAACACCACGAGGCCGATGCCGACCGCCACGACGCGATAACGCTCCATCACGACATCGCCGATGATGAATGCGCCACGCAGGGTTTCGGGCAACGGGATCGGAATGGGAGACGCGCCCCAGATGGCATGGATTGCCTGTTCGGCGACGATCAGGCCGCCCATGGTGACGAGGATCTGCTTCAGGTGGCTGCCATAGACCGGGCGCACGATGACGCGCTCGAACACGGCGCCTACCACGCCCGTGACGCCCATGGCTGCCAGGATGCAGAGAAGCAGCAGACCTAAGTTGAGCCATACCGAATCCGCCTGTGCCCAGCCTGCTAACGGTCCGAGTACGATCAGCGTGGCGTATGCTCCCAGCGATATGAAGACGCCATGGCCGAAATTGATGATGTCCATCAGGCCGAACACCAGCGTGAGGCCCGATGCCATGAGGAAGATCATCATGCCCATCGCAAGGCCAGCGACGGTGAGCGTGACCCAGGTCGAGCCGCTGCCGACGAAGGGCAGGGCGAGAAGCGCGAGAGCAGGCACGAGCAGGAGCGGGAGCCAATCGGTCTTGCTGCGCGGTAGCGGCTCGGGAGATGCGGTGGTTTCAGCAGCCATATCGGTCATTGATGGGCATCCAGGGATAGGCCGAGCAGGCGCTGCTGGAGGTTCTTGTCCTCCACCATCTCGCGCATGGTGCCGGAATGCACGATGCGTCCGTCATCCATGACGATGACGTTGTCACCGAGCGCGGAGGCGGCGTAGAAATTCTGCTCCACGAGCAGGATCGTTTCGCCGGCGGCTTTCAGAGCCTTGAACGCCTCGATCATGCTGCGCACCATCACGGGCGCGAGACCCTTGGTAGGTTCGTCGATGAGCAGCAGGCGGCGCGGTTCTGCGATGGCGCGAGCGATGGCGAGCATCTGCTTCTGTCCGCCGGAGAGATTGCCTGCGGGCAGGTTCCAGAAACGCTTCAACGCTGGAAAGAGGCCGAGCATCCAGTCGAGACGCGCGGAATCCACCGGGCCGCTGCGGGCAGCCAGCACGATGTTCTCGCGCACGGTGAGATCGGTGAAGATTGCCATGGATTCCGGCACATAGCCGATGCCGGCACGGGCGATGTCCGGCGTGCTGTTCTTGGTGATGTCGTTGCCATCGAAGCGGATCGTGCCCGACGAGGCCTGCCACAAACCCATGATGGTCCGCAGCGTCGTCGTCTTGCCTGCGCCGTTGCGGCCGAGCAGCATGGTGAGCTGGCCTGCGGGAATGGCGAAATCCACGCCGTGCAGAATGTGATAAGGGCCGATATGCGTGTGAACGCCGGAGAGCTGCAGCAGAGGCTCAGCCATTCGCCACCTCCACGCCGAGATAGGCTTCCTGCACTACGGGCGAGGCGATGACCTCCCCTGGATCGCCATCGGCCACGAGGGCACCGTTGTGCAGCACGATGATGCGGTCGGCGAGCGAGCGGACAACGTCCATCTTGTGCTCCACGAGAAGCACGGTGGAATCGCCGCGCTGCTTGATGTCCTGAATGAGTTCGAGCACGGTCGGTACTTCATCGACGCTCATGCCGGCGGTCGGCTCGTCGAACATGAAGACCTTCGGTTCCATCGCAATCAGAAGTGCGACTTCGAGCTTGCGCTGATCGCCGTGCGAGAGCGCTTTCGGCGCGATATTGCGCTTGTCGCTCAGGCGCACGCGCTCAAGAATCCCGTCCGCCTTCTCGATAAGATCGCGCCGGCTGTTCCAAACTTTAAGCAGAGACCAGCCGGCTTCAGCGCGGCTTTGCACCGCGAGGCGCACGTTCTCGAGCGCCGTCAGGTCAGGGAAGAGATTGGTCAGCTGAAAGGCACGTCCCAGGCCGCGCTTGGCCCGGGCGGAGGTGGCAAGCGACGTGATGTCCTCGCCTTCGACCAGAACCTGTCCCGAGCTTGCGCGCAGCTGTCCGGAGATCAGGTTGAAATAGGTGGTCTTGCCGGCGCCGTTCGGGCCGACAATCGCCGTGAGCGTGCCAGGAGTGAACTGGCACGACACGTTGTTGACGGCCACATGGCCACCGAAGCGAATGGTAAGCCCGCGCGTTTCAAGCGCGGGCGTTGTCGTTGCAAGTGATGTCACTTCTGTTCAGCGCTTGTTGCGAACCGGAATGGGCATCTTGTCGGCGGGGATAGTGTCGACGAGATCGAGCAGGTCGTTCGCGTCCTTGCCGTTGGCCTTGACCTTGAAGTGATACATGGCCTGAAGCGCCTGATGGTCTTCCTTGCGGAAAGTCATGGTGCCCTTCGGCGTCTCGAAGCTCATGCCTTCCATGGCGGAGATCAGCTTCTCGGTATCCGTGCCGCCGGCCTTCTGGATGGCGGTGACGACGGCAGAGGCTGCGGCGAAGCCGCCTGCGGTGAAGAAGTCCGGCGGAGAATTGTAGCGCTTCTGATGTTCCGTCACGAGCCAGTCGTTCATCGCGTTCTTCGGGAAGGCATAGTAGTAGTACACAGCGCCTTCCATGCCGGGATAGTTCTTGTAGATCTGCATGGCGGGCAGGATGTTGCCGCCGGGCGCGATCTCGATGCCGAAGCGCTCGGGCTTCAGGTCGGCGATTTTCGGAAGCGGATGCTGGCCGGCCCAGATGATGTTGATGATCTTTTTGCCCGGCTTGTCCTTCAGTGCGTCGAAGATGCGCTGGGCGGAAGCCGTGAAGTCCGTGGCGTTCTGCGGCGCATATTCCTCGAACACGACCTTCGCGTTCGGGCGGATTTCCGCGAGCGCGCTCTTGAGAGCTGCGACGCCATCCTTGCCGAAGGCGTAATCCTGGGCGAGCGTTGCGATGGAAACTTCGCCGCTTGCCGGAATGGCGCCAGCCGCGCCATAAGCATCCTGCGTGGAGTTGCGGGCGGTGCGGAAGATGAAGCGGTTCCATTTGTCGCCGGTGATCGCATCAGCCACGGCGGGCTCCACGATCAGCACCTTGCCGTTCTCTTCCGCGACGGGAAGCATGGCGAGCGCAGCAGCCGACGAAGTGGTGCCGACAGCGAGGTCGACCTTATCGTCGTTATAGGCCTGCTCCAGAAGCGTCTTGGCGAGATCGGCCTTGAGCTGATCGTCCTTCACGATCACGGAGATCTTGCGGCCGTTCAGCGTCATGCTGCCCTTGGTGAGATATTCGAGGCCCATCATGAAGCCGGCTTCGGTCTGCTTGGCATAAGCCTCGAGCGGACCGGTCTTGCCAGCGATGAGAGCGATCTTGATATCCTGCGCGAAGGCTGCGGAGGCAAAGAAAATTCCTGCCGTAGCGGCAGCGATTTTGAGCTTGAGGCGCATCGGACTCCCCTGTGTTTTTGTTGCGTCATTGACGGTGCGGGGAGCGAACCTGTCAAGCGCGTTTGTTGGGCAGATTGTGGAGAGGCCATTGGCCTTTCGGCTTAAGCCTCCGGCAGAACGGGTTCCTCAATATCTTTCGTTTCGCGCCCCCGCCGGGCCGCTTCCCTTTCAAGCAACAGAAGCGCCAAGCCCGCGGTGCAAATGACAGCGGCGCCAACGAGCGTCCAGAACTCGACGATGTCACCGAAAGCCAGATAGCCCAGCACGATGGCCCATATGATGAGCGTGTATTGATATGGCGCGACGACGGAGGCCGGGGCGATTTTCAACGAACGGTTGACGCAGGCATGCGCTGCCATCGAGACGATGCCCAGCAGGAAAAGGCCGGCCAGATCGAGCCATCCCGGCGCAACCCATGCAAAGGGGGCGACGAGGATGCCGAAAATGAGATTGCCGAGAATCTGCCCGAGAACCAGCGTGCCGTCATCTGTGTCGCGGAGCTTGCGGGTCGTGATCATCAGCAGCGAATAGAACATGCTTCCCGCAAGGGCGATGAAGGCGGGCCAGGAGAGCGTCGCGGGCGAAGGCCGCAGGGCGATCAGCACGCCGATGAAGCCGACGCCGATGGCGAGGATCCGCGGCTTGTCGATCTTCTCGCCCAGCCAAAACGCCGCGAAGGCCGCCACATAGATCGGACCAGCGAGGTAATAGGTCATCACGTCCGCAAGGGGCAGGTAAGTAACGGCCCAATAGAAGCAGGCCACCTCGAGGGTCGAGAGGAGGATGCGGAAGGCGTGAAGCCCGGGCTGCGGCGGAACTTTCAGGGGAATGTTCTGCCGATGCATGAGCGGCAGAAGGATCGCCAGCGCCGCGACGCTGCGCAGAAGCAGAACCTGACCCACGGAATAGGTGGCGACGAGCCATTTCCCCATCACGTCGTTCACGGAAAACATGAAGGTGCCGAGCAGCATCAGGCCGATGCCGACGAGAACGCCGGAGCGCACCTTTGAGGAGGGGGAAGCAGGCTGTGTCATGGCCCGCATTCATGATGGAAGCGGGGCCAATTCACAAGAGGGTCGAAAGCTGCCTTAATAAGCTTGGCCATGGAGGTAGGAACATGAGCGAGCCCACACTGAGGGACCCCGATTTCGAGGCACGGGTGCGGGGCAGCTTCGCGAAGCAGGGGCTCATGGAGACGCTGGGGGCATCCCTTGCCCGCGTGTCTCCAGGCGCGGTCGACATCGCGCTGGCGCCATCGCCCGCCGTGTCGCAGCAGCACGGCTTCGTCCATGCGGGGGCGGTCGCGAGCATCGCGGATTCAGCCGCAGGCTATGCGGCCCTGACATTGATGCCGCCGGGGGCGGGCGTGCTGACGGCGGAATTCAAGATCAACCTTCTGGCGCCTGCAATTGGCGACAGCATCGTGGCGCGGGGCAGGGTGATCAAGGCCGGACGTACCCTCACGCTCGCACAGACCGAGGTGTTTGCCGGGCGGGAGGGACAGGAGAAACTGATTGCGGTGTTGACGGCGACCCTGATGACGATCGAGGGCCGTGCTGGCGTGGGCGATTAGAAGGTCTTTGCCCCGTTCACGGGCAGCATGATGGAGTAAAGCGACGTCGTGGCGCAGATGTAGAGCCGGTTACGCTTCGCCCCTCCGAAGACCACGTTCGCTACCGCCTCCGGCACCAGGATCTTGCCGATGAGCGTACCGTCGCTCTCGTGGCAATGCACCCCGTCGCCCGCGCTGGTCCAGATGCGTCCCGCATCGTCCAGGCGGAAGCCGTCGAAGAGACCATCCGTGCAGGTCGCAAATACATCGCCTCCCGCTAAGCGGCCATTCTCGCCTACGTCGAAAACACGGATGTGGCCAGGCCCATTGGGAACATGGGTTGCGCCGGTATCCGCGATGTAGAGGCGCTTCTCGTCCGGAGAAAAAGCGAGGCCGTTCGGGCGCACGAAATCATCGGCGACGATGCTGACGGATCCGCCCTGCGGATCGACGCGATAGACATGACACGCGCCGATCTCGCTCTCCGCCTTGTGGCCCTCATAATCGGAGTCGATGCCGTAGGCCGGGTCCGTGAACCAGATTGAGCCATCCGATTTCACCACTACGTCGTTCGGGCTGTTGAAGCGCTTGCCGTCGTGATGGCTCGCAATCACGGTGATGGAGCCGTCATGCTCCGTGCGGGTCACACGCCGGTTGCCGTGTTCGCAGGTAACGAGCCTGCCTTGGCGGTCCACCGTATTGCCGTTGGAATAGCCGGATGGATTGCGGAACACGCTGACCGCGTTCGACGTCTCGTCGAAGCGCATCATGCGGTCGTTCGGCACGTCGCTCCAGACGAGATAGCGCCCGGCAGGGAAATAGGCGGGGCCTTCCGCCCAGCGGCAACCTTCCGCGAGCTTTTCCAGCCGGGCAGAGGGAATGATCAGGCGGCGAAAGCGCTCATCCAAGACAACGGCGACGTCCCGAGGCATGCCAAGTTCCAAAGCCTAGTGGGCCATCAGAACGGGAATAGTCGTGCTGTTCAGGATGTGGCTCGTCGCGCCGCCGAAGAACATTTGCCTCAATCGGCTCTGGGTATAGGCGCCCTTGACCAACAGATCGCAGCCGAGAGCGGCGGCCTCCGTCAGGATCGTCTCGCCCGGCTTGTCCGCCGGGTCGGGAGCCGTGATGGCCTCAGCCGCAATGTCATGCATCCGCAAGGAACGGGCAAGCTCCGAGCCGGAGGGCCCTGGAACGCCCCAATCCTCCAGTTCGAGAACCACGACGCGGCGGGCCTTCTTCAAAAGCGGCATGGAGCCCAAAACGGCGCGCGCCGTCTCGGTGCTGCGGTTCCAGGCGATCACGACAACCTCGCCGAAGGTGCGGGGCACGCTCGGCGGAGCAATCAGCACCGGGTGCCCGGTTTCAAAGAGCGCCGCCTCCACGGTGGACAGGCGAGTCTGGCCATCGGAGCCGTCAGGCCTGCCGACCACGATGGCGTCGAAGACGCGGCCATAAGCGCCTAGGAACGCATCCTCCGTCAGGCCATCCTGCCGCCAGCCGAAGCTCAGTCCCGACAGGCCGGAGGAAGAGCGCGAAATCTGCTTCGTATTCATGAAGCCTTCGAACCGCTCACGGCAGGCACGAGCCATTTCGGTGCGGTTTTCGGGGGTAAGGGGCGAAGGGACGCCGATGGCAATGTCCACCGGCAACACCACGGGGTAATCGGGGGTGATCGCCAAGCCCTCGATATAGCTGTCAAAGGTTCGGCCCAAGAGCAGCGCCACTTCGAGCTGGCTCTCGACCAGGCCATGGTCTTCGATCGGGACGAGAATGCTTTTCATGAGATTATTGTCGCGCGCCAAGCCCGTCTCGGCAAGGGCTTTCGACGAAGGTGGAATGCAGGTCAGGAAATCGAGAAGTCGCTGGGGTTCCAGGAGACGTTCGGGTATTGCGGGCTCATATCCTCCAGCGTCGCCTTGACAATGGAGGCAATGGCCGCGTTTCGCACCCATTTCCGGTCGGCGGGAACAATGTGCCAGGGAGCATGGGGCGTGGAGCAGCGCTGCAGCATGATCTCATAAGCCTCCTGGTACTCGTCCCAGTGCGCCCTGTCCTCCAGGTCGCTCGGGTTGAATTTCCAGTGCTTCGTCGGATCGTCGAGCCGCGCCTGAAGGCGCTCCTTCTGTTCGTCCTTCGAGATATGCAGCATGAATTTCAGAACGGTCGTTCCGTTCTCGACCAATGTTTTCTCGAAGGCATTGATCTGCTCGTAGCGTTGCTCGATGGCTTCCTTCGGGGCGAGACCGCGCACCTTCGCGATCAGCACATCCTCGTAATGCGAGCGGTTGAAGATGCCAATGGTACCGCGCCGAGGGCAAGCGGCATGGACGCGCCAGAGATAATCATGTTCCAGCTCGATTTTCGAGGGCGGCCCGAAGGCGTGTACCGAGACGCCGAGCGGACCGGTGGAGTTGAAGACGCTGCGAATGGTGCCATCCTTGCCCGAGGTGTCAGTGCCTTGCAGAATGATCAGCAATGCGCGCGAGCCTTCCGCATAGAGCCGGTCCTGCAGCGCATCGATATCCTTGGCGAGGGAGGCCGTGGCGGCCTTCGTCTCCTGTTCGTCCCCGAAAAGGCTGGAGTCGCGCGGATCCCGGTCTTTCAGTTTGATGCGTTCTCCAGGCTTTACCCGAAGCGTTTTGATGATGCTGTGCTCTTGCTCTGCCATTGTCCGCACTCCCCAAGCATATCAGGACGATAGGGCATGTATCCGCGAAAGGAAGGTCTGGATGATTGTGCCGTGCGCCTTTACGGGCGGGTCGCCGCCTCTTACGAATGGGGCGAGCACGTTTACGAAAGGCCCGTCTGATGTTGGCTCTCTATTATTATCCCGGCAATGCCAGCCTGCTGCCGCATATGATGCTGCGAGAGATCGGGGTGCCGTTCGAGATGCGGCTGGTCGACCGCAATCAGAACGCGCAGAAGAGCGCCGAGTATCTCAAGCTCAATCCGAATGGCCGCATTCCCGTTCTGGTCGATGACGAGTTCGTGCTGTTCGAAACAGTTGCCATCGCTTTGTACCTCGCAGACAAATTCCCGGAAGCAGGGCTTGCGCCCGCTCTCGGCACGAAGGAGCGAGCTGAATTCAACAAGTGGATGGTACATCTCACCAATACGCCGCAAGCAGAATACCGCGCATGGTTCTACCCCCACGAGCATGTGATCGATGAGGCGGCTGCACCGGCTGTGAAGCAGGGGGCCGAGCAGCGCCTTTACCGGATGTTCGACGTCATCTCAGAACAGCTCGGCGACAAGACATGGCTTCTCGGAGATCACTTCTCCGCTGCGGATCTCTTCCTGTTCATGCTGATCCGTTGGGGCAGGGGCATGCCCCGTCCGCCGCGCACGATTCCTAATTTGAACGCATTGGCCGAGCGCGTGATCGCGCGTCCTGCCGTTCAATCAGCTCTTGAGGCGGAAGGCTTGAAGGCACCGGTCTTCTGATCCTTCACGCTTTCCGAGATGCTCTCTTCGTACGCTTTGCTTCAGGCAGAATCTGATCGACTTTTGTCATCCCGGCCCAAGGATCCTGTTTCAGGGAGGCAAGGCGTTTTGCGATGTTCTTGACGGTAAATCCGTTGGGCCTCAGGTCAGGCGTAAGCTCTTCCCATGCAACCGGCGTAGCCACAGGCGCGCCGGGGCGTGAGCGGGTCGAGTAGGGCGCGACGGCAGAGGCCTCGCGATTGTTGCGAAGATAGTCGATGAAGATCTTGCCCTGCCGCTCATCCTTGACGGATGTAGTGGTGTAGCGATCAGGCTCATCCTTCGCCATCGCCTCCGCAATGCCGCGCGTGAAGGTCAGTGCCTCCTTCCATGACGCCTTCGGCTTGAGCGGCACGACCACATGCAGGCCTTTACCGCCTGTCGTCTTGACGAAACTCTCAAGCCCCTGTGTCTTCAGGCGCTCACGAACGGCAAGTGCTCCTTCGATCACCTGTGACCATTCCACGCCCTCACCGGGATCAAAGTCGAAGATCAGCCTGTCGGGCTTTTCCAGATCGGTTAGTGTCGCGCCCCAGACATGCATTTCCAGGACGCCTGACTGCACGAGAGCGACGACGCCCTGAATGTCGCCGACGCTCAGCACCTCCAGCTTGCCCGATGTGTCGGGCACCATGGTGCTGTGGATGGCAGGATTCATTCCGGCCCAGGAATGGCGCTGCACGAAGCATTTTTTCTCCGCGCCAGAGGGACAGCGAACGAGGGTGAGAGGGCGATTGACGAGATGCGGCAGGAGCCAATCGGAAATCCCGGCATAAAACTCCGCCAGTTCCTGCTTGGTGAGGCCTTGGTCTTCCCACAGCACGCGCTCAGGATGGGTGAGGGAGATGCCTGCAACGTCGACGCTGCCTGTCTTCTCCGCTTTTGCTGATGTGGAGCGCTTCGGACCGGCGGCAGTTTCCTTGGATGAGGTAGGCGATTTCTTCGCAGCCGCTTTCTTCTTCGGCGCAGCTTTTGCGGGTCCAATCTCTTCGATGGCGCAGCCGGATTTTACCGAG
Organism: Microvirga sp. ACRRW; assembly: GCF_022346925.1. Lineage (GTDB taxonomy): Bacteria > Pseudomonadota > Alphaproteobacteria > Rhizobiales > Beijerinckiaceae > Microvirga. The sequence goes on along the minus strand of NZ_JAKRNJ010000001.1, from coordinate 180,773 downwards.
AGAGGCGCTTCTTCAAGAATATCGGGATCGTTCTCCGTCCGGGCATAGGCGTCCTCCGCTTTGATCAAAAGCCAGGATTCCTGCTTCTCGCGCGGGCGCTTTCCCATGCGGATCAGGTGCCATGTGCCATGGAGCTTCTCGCCGTCGAGGCGGAAGGTGAGGCGCCCCTTGGCATAGGCTTCGCGAGGATCACCTTCGGGCTCCCATGTGCCCCGGTCCCAGACCAGCACCGTGCCGCCGCCATATTGTCCCTCAGGGATTGTGCCCTCGAAATCCGCGTAAGCGAGCGGATGGTCCTCCACATGGACCGCAAGGCGTTTCTCGCCCTTCACGAGACTCGGGCCCTTGGCAACGGCCCAGCTTTTCAGAGTGCCGTCGAGTTCCAGGCGGAAGTCGTAATGCAGGCGGGAGGCGTCGTGCTTCTGGATGACGAACGATGAGCCTTTGCGCCGCGTTGCTTTGCCCTGCGGCTCAGAGGTTTTCGTGAAGTCGCGCTTGGCGCGATAGGATGCGAGCTTTGCCATGGCGCGGAGTCAAATCCGCGCCATGGTTTTCGGTTCCCGCTTAAGAAGCCAGGGGCTGGCTTTTCGCCTCGGATCTCTCGCTCTCGGTCAGGAAAGCGGCGGCGATCAGGTCGCGGGTATAGGCCTCGCGGGGACGCTCGAAGATTTCCTCCGCCGTGCCACGCTCCACCACCTTGCCGGTCTTCATGACCATGATCTCGTCCGACAATGCGCGGACGACAGCGAGGTCGTGGCTGATGAACACATAGGCCAGGCCGTGCGCCTTCTGCAGGTTGCGCAGAAGCTCCACGATTTCCTTCTGCACGGAGCGGTCGAGAGCCGAGGTCGGCTCGTCGAGCACCACCAGCTTCGGATGCAGAATCATGGCGCGGGCAATGGCGATGCGCTGACGCTGGCCGCCGGAGAACTCATGCGGGAAGCGATTGCGCCAGGCCGGATCGAGCTGCACTTCCTCGAAGGCCTGGGCAGCGCGGCGGTCGCGCTCCTTGCGGGAGATGCTCGGCTCATGGACGAGCAGTCCCTCGGTCACGATCTCGCCTGCCGTCATGCGGGGGGAGAGGGAGCCGAAAGGGTCCTGGAACACAAGCTGCAGGTGACGGCGCAGCGGACGCATTCCCGCGCGGTCGAGAGGCGCGAGATTACGGTCCTCGAAACGCACGATGCCGGTGGCCGATTGCAGCTTCAGGATAGCGCGCCCAAGGGTGGATTTTCCTGAGCCGGACTCGCCGACGACGCCGACCGTTTCGCCGGCACGCACCGTGAGGCTCACGTCATCGACGGCGCGCAGAACATGCGTGGCCTTGCCGAAGAAGTTCTTCTCGAGCGCGAAGGTTACCTGAATGTTCTTGGCGTCCAGAATGACAGGCGCGTTCGCCGCCGCCGGTTCCTTGCGGCCGCGCGGCTCGGCATCGATCAGCATCTGCGTGTAGGGATGCTTGGGAGCGGCGAAGAGGTCGGCAGTCCGTCCACTTTCCACCACCTCGCCGCGCTTCATCACGTAAGTGTGGTCCGCGAAGCGGCGCACGATGCCGAGATCGTGGGTGATGAACACGATGGACATGCCGAGGCGCTTCTGCAGGTCGCGCAGCAGCTCCAGGATCTGCGCCTGCACCGTCACGTCGAGGGCCGTTGTCGGCTCGTCGGCGATCAGCACGTCCGGATTGTTGGCAAGCGCCATGGCGATCATCACGCGTTGGCGCTGTCCGCCGGACATCTCGTGCGGATAGGCGTCGATCCGGCGCGCCGGATCGGGAATGCGCACCAGTTCCAAAAGCTCGATGGCGCGCTTGCGCGCGGCAGCCTTGCTTAAACCCCCATGGGTCATCAGCGGAAGCGCGAGCTGGTCGCCGATCCGATAAAGTGGATCGAGCGAGGTCATCGGCTCCTGGAAGATCATGGTGAGCTTCGAGCCGCGATAGGCGTTGAGCCTTTCGGGCGAGAGGCCAACCAGCTCCTGGCCGCGATACTTCACCGAGCCTTCGGCCCAGCCGTTCGAAGCAAGCAGGCCCATCACCGACATCATGGTCTGGCTCTTGCCGGAGCCGGACTCGCCCACGATGGCGACTGTCTCGCCGGGCGGGATGTCGAGATCGATGCCCTTCACCGCATGGAGAATGCCGTCGCCGGTTCGGAAACGGACGTGAAGGTTGCGGACGGAAAGAACGGATTCTGTCATGTCAGCGATCTTTCGGGTCGAGAGCATCGCGCAAGCCGTCGCCGATGAAGTTGAGGCAGAACAGGATCGCGACAAGCGTGATGGACGGATAGATCAGCATCCAGGTTGCGCCCTGAATGTTTTTGGCGCCTTCCGAAATCAGAACGCCGAGGCTGGTGTTGGGCTCCTGAACGCCGAGGCCGAGGAAGGAGAGGAAGCTCTCCAGCAGGATCACCTTCGGCACGAGCAGCGTCATGTAGACCACGACAGGACCAAGCGTGTTCGGGATCACATGGCGACGGATGATCCCTTTCGTCTCGACGCCAAGAGCTTCGGCGGCCTGCACATATTCCTGGCGCTTGATGGAGAGCGTCTGGCCGCGCACGATCCGGGCCATGTCTAGCCATTCCACGGCACCGACCGCCAAGAACATCAGGATGAAGTTGCGGCCGAAGAACACCACCAACATGATCACGAAGAAGATGAACGGCAGCGAGTAGAGGATATCGACGATACGCATCATCACGAGATCGACGCGTCCGCCGAGATAGCCCGACGTTGCGCCATAGATCACGCCGATGACGATCGCCACGAAGGTGGCGAGAAGGCCGATGGCGAGAGAGATCTGCCCTGCCTTCATGGTGCGGGTGAGAAGATCGCGCCCGTTCGTATCGGTGCCGAAGAAGAAATATTGCTGCTTCACCGGTACGTCGACGACGAGCTTGCGCCCTTCATCCTGACGCTCAACCACTTTGGCGGTGCCGAAGAGGTCGGAGCGCTCGAAATAGGCGAGCAAACGTTCATCGATGGGGCGCGTGCTCGTGCTCACGAGCGTGAGATGCACGACGCCCTTGTCGATATTGATGTTCTCGGCCTTGGCTCGCACGCGCGAGCCAATACGCTCGATGTTCGGCTCGATCTGGTCGGCTTTGGGGTAAGCCTCCATGCTCGCCGGCACCTTCACGTAATCCGGATAGACCTTGTCGAACGGATGGCCGGTGAAGAACGGTCCGAAGATGCAGGCCAGCGCAATCAGGCTCAGCACGATGATGCTGGTGAGAGCTGCCCGGTTTCGGACGAGACGGCCACGGGCTTCCGCCCAGAGGGAGCGGCCGGTGACAACCGGACCAGTCGTGGCTTCAATGGGGAGAACAGCGCCTTCAGCCATGATCCACCTCAATCGTAACGGATGCGTGGATCGATGATAGCGTAGAGGATATCGACCACGAGGTTGAAGAGCAGAACGAAGACGGCAACCACCACGACGGTGCCCATGACGAGCGTGTAGTCACGGTTGAGGGCGCCTTCCACGAAGTAGCGTCCGATGCCGGGCAGGCCGAAGATCGTTTCGACGACCACGGAGCCGGTCAGCAGAGCCGCCGCCGCAGGGCCGAGATAGGACACCACAGGCAGGGCCGCTCCGCGCAGGGCATGGGCCACGACGGTGCGCGTCGGCAGCCCCAGCGAACGCAAGGTGCGGATATGGTTCGAGCGCAGGTTCTCGATCATGGCGGCGCGGGTCATGCGCGCGACGACCGCGATCTGCGGCAGGGCCAGCACCATGACGGGGAGAATGAGGTTGCGCGGATTGCCGTCCGCCCAGCCGCCGACAGGCAGCATGGCCAAGGCAAGGCCGAACACAAGCTGGAAGATCGGGGCGACGACGAAGTTGGGAATGGTTAGACCCAGGGCGCCCAGACCGGTCACGAGATAATCGATGGAGCTGTTCTGGCGAAGCGCCGCGATCGTGCCAAGCGTGCCGCCGACGAAAATGGCGAAGGAGAGCGCCAGCGCGCCCAGCGTCATGGAGACCGGCAATCCGCGAGCGAAAAGCTCCGCGACGGTGAAGTCGCGCAGGATGAAGGAGGGGCCGAAATCGCCGCGCAGCACAGCGCCGAGATACAGCCAGTATTGCTCGATGAGTGGCTTATCGAGCTGATAAATCTTGTTGAGGTTCTCCATCACCTTCGCTTCGAGCGGACGTTCGAGATCGAACGGGCCGCCGGGCGCGAGGCGGATCAGGAAGAACGAGATCGTGACGATGATGAACAGCGTCGGGATCGCCGATAGGAAACGGCGAAAGACGAAGGAGAGCACGGCAAGCTCCTCTCGTTGAAACGCGATAACGGATAAAAGAATAGGGCGGCCTGAAGATCAGGCCGCCCCTTTCCGGCACTTTATTTTACTGCGTCTTCGAGAGGAAGCGCGTCGGATAGACGCCACGCGTGTTCAGCACGTAGCCCTGGATCTTCGGCGAGATCAGGTTGCTCTTGCCGTAGTACATGATCGGGATCCACGGCATGTCCTTCATCAGGATTGCCTCAGCCTGCTTGAAGATATCGGCACGCTTCTTGAGGTCCAGCTCCTTAGCGGCATCGTCCAGCAGCTTGTCGAACTGCGGGTTGTTGTACTTGCCGTAGTTGAAGCCCTTGTTGTCGCTCTTGACCAGGAACAGGAAGTTGTTCGGGTCCGAGTAGTCGGCGATCCAGCCATAGCGGGCCACGTCGAAGTCGCCGCCGTCACGCAGGTGAGCGAAGTGCGTCTTGCCGTCCGTGTTGATGAAGGAGGTCTCGATGCCAGCCTGCTTCCACTGCTCGGCGACAGCGATCACCGAGTTACGGTTGTTGTCCGTGGTGTTGTAACGGATCTCAACCTTCAGCGGCTTGCCAGGACCGAAACCGGCTTCCGTGAGGAGCTTCTTGGCCGCTTCCTCGCGGTCGATCGGGGACTGATCCTTGTAGGTCATGTAGGCGGGCGTGCCGTAATTGCCGAGGCCCGGGGGCATGAAGGAATAGGCGGGCTGCATGGTCTGGCCCCAGATCTGCTCGGCGATGAACTCGCGGTCGATCAGCATCGAGAGAGCCTGACGCACCTTCACGTCGCTGAAGGGAGCCTTGGAGGAGTTCACGACCAGGAACCACGAACCGAGATACGGGCCGAGCTTGACCTGCTCCTTGAAGCGCTCCTTGAGCGACTTCGTCTGGTCAGCGGGAAGCTCGTCCATGCTGTCGAGTTCGCCGGCCTCATAGCGGCGCACGGCAGCGGCGAGGTCCGGGTGCGGGATGAAGTTGACGACGTCGATCTTGACGTTCTTGGCATCCCAGTAGTTCTCGTTCTTCACGAGCTTGATGTGCGAATTCGGGGCGAACTCGGCGAGCTTGTAGGCGCCGTTCGACACCATGTTGCCCGGCTTCACGAAGTCCTTGCCGAACTTCTCGACAGAGCCCTTGTGGACCGGCTGGCTGGTTTGGTGGGTCAGCAGCTCGATGAAGTAGGGGGTCGCTGCCTCAAGGGAGATCTCGACGGTCTTGGCGTCGACTGCCTTCACGCCCAGCTCTTCAGGCTTGGCCTGACCCTTGTTGATCTTCTCGGCATTCTTGATCGGGTACAGGATGTTCGCGTATTTCGCGCCGGTCGCCGGATCCATGATGCGGCGGTAGGAATAGACGAAGTCTTCGGAGGTGATCGGGTCGCCGTTCGACCACTTCAGGCCATTGCGGAGCGTGAAGCGATAGGTCTTGCCGTCGTCGGAAATTTCCCACTTCTCGGCCTGGCCGGGAATGGCTTCGCCCTTGGCATTGTAGGCCACCAGACCTTCCAGAAGGTCACGCAGGATGTGTGCTTCCTGCACCGTCGAGGTCTTGTGGGTGTCGAGGGTCTCCGGCTCGCCGGTGTTGCCGCGATTGTAGGTGACCTGTGCCGAGGCGGCGCCCATGAGAGCGGCCGTGGCGACGGCGGCGAGCGCCGTGCGTTTAATCCAAGATGACATCGGATGCGTTCCCTTTCTGGTTTTCGTTTCCGCAGTTGGAAGATTTTTTCGGTCAGAGCCGATTGGGCAGTAACCTTGTCCTATTTGTTGAACAATCAACTGTTCATGTCCAGTACTATCCCTTCGCAACCGTATAACCTAGGGCTGGCAAGGGTCTGGGGTGTGGAGAAATCTCACGCCCCGGCGTCGAAGACGAGCCCGGCGGCCTCGATTCCACCGGCGGCGGCGATCTCGTCATTGTCCGAGGTATCCCCGGATACGCCAACCGCCCCGAGGACCTGCCCCTGGGCATTCTTGATCAATACGCCGCCCGGCACCGGGACGAGCTGCCCGCCGACCGCATGGGTCGCGGCGGCGATGAAATAGGGACGGTCGGTCGCCATCTTGTGAAGGGCGCGGGAGCCCACGCCGAGGGCGAGGGCCCCATAGGCCTTACCCATGGCGATCTCGGCGCGCTTCAGGCTAGTGCCGTCTTCCGAGAGGAGAGCCTTCATGGCGCCGCGAGCGTCATAGACGACCACTGCAAGCGGCTTGAAGGATTTCTCCCGAGCGGTTTTCAGGGCCGCTTCCGCGATGGTCTGTGCCGTCTTCAGGGTCAGTTCGGACATAATGGATCCTCCAATTGGATTTGACGGTGTGGCGCAGCAGGGCGCGGTTTTAGCGGACGGCGTTGTTGCGAACAGCCAGCCAGGATGCGACGGCCTTGCGCTCGTCCAGAGTCATCTCGGTGATGTTGTTGGGCGGCATGGCATGGGTCAGGACCGACTGGATCCGGATGAGCTCGGCATGGCGTGCGATCTCCTCCGGAGTGTCGAGGCGTACGCCTTTAGGTGCGACCGGGATGCCTTCCCATACGGGTTCGGCCGCATGGCACATGGAACAGCGGGACTGGATGGCGAGGGTGGCCTCTTCGAAGGCAGCCGCTGGCTCTGGCGTTGCCGAGGCATCCGCCATGTTGGCGTTGCCGGGCTTGCCGATGATCGAGAGCCAGATCGCGAGCACGATCGCAGCCGCGGCCACGCCCCAGGTCCACCAGGGCGAGCCCTTGCCCGCATGCTGGGAATTGAAGAAGTGCCGGATCACTGCGCCTGCGATCAGGATGCAGGCGATGATGCCGACCGCATAGCGGGACGACCATGCCAACGGATAATGGTTGGAGAGCATCAGGAAGATGACGGGCAGGGTCAGGTAGTTGTTGTGTGTCGAGCGCAGCTTCGCCTCTTTCCCGAGCTTAGGATCGGGCGAGCCGCCGGCGAGCAGGGTGGCCACCACCTTTTTCTGGTTCGGAATGATGATGAAGAACACGCTCGCCGACATCCAGGTGGCGATCATCGCGCCCGTATGCAGGAAGGCGGCGCGCCCGTTGAACACCTGCGTGAAGCCGAACGCCGCGAGCAGAATGTAGGCGAAGAGCGCGGCCCCGAGCACAACCCCGTTCCTGCCAAGGGGCGAGCGGCAGAGGCCTTCATAGACGAACCAGCTCACCACGATGGCGCCGATGCCGATGACGGGAGCCTGCCAGGGGGCAAGAGCGCGGACAGCCGGATCGATGGTGTAGAGATCCGCGTGGAGATAATAGACCCAGACAATGAGGAAGAAGCCGCTGATCCATGTGGAATAGCTCTCCCACTTGAACCAGGTCAGTTCCTTCGGCAGCTCGGGGGGCGCAACGAGATACTTCCGCATGTTGTAGAAGCCGCCGCCATGGACCTGCCATGCCTCGCCTCCGACGCCTTCAGGCAAGCCTTCCCGCTTCTTCAGACTCAAATCCAGATGGATGAAATAGAAGGAGGAGCCGATCCAGGCGATTGCCGTGATCACGTGGGTCCAACGCAGGATCTGGCTGATCCATTCGGAGATTTGCGGGTCGATCATGCAGCCCCTTAGATAATGAAGAACCCTAAGCCTAGGGCGTTGCCTAGAATTGCGGAAGGCCTCTCAAGACGCTTTTTCAACAGGAACAGGCCGTTGGGAAACCTGGACTTTCAGACGAGTTCGGCTTCGAATGGTTGACGCCGGGGCGTCGGGCCCGAAAATTCTGAGTCTTCACCCATCGTGCGAGGTTCCATGGGCCGCCTGTCCACCCACGTTCTGGATAACGTCAACGGCAAGCCCGCCAAGGGTGTCGCCATCGAGCTTTTCGCCATCGAGGGTGAGAGCCGCCGCTCGGTCGTCCGCACGATAACGAATGCGGATGGGCGCACCGATGCGCCCCTGATGGTCGGCGAGGCGTTCCGCACCGGGACTTACGAGTTGGTTTTCGAGGCAGGCGCCTACTTCAAGGCGCTTGGCACGCCGATGGCCGATCCGCCGTTTCTGGATATCGTTCCAATCCGCTTCACCATCGCAGAACCCGATGGTCATTACCATGTGCCGCTCCTCGTGACGCCCTGGAGCTACTCCACCTATCGAGGAAGCTAAATTCATGTCCGAGACCTCCTATCCCCGCGACCTCGTCGGCTACGGGCGCAACCCGCCGCATCCGCGCTGGCCGGACGATGCGCGGATCTGCGTGCAGTTCGTGATCAATTACGAAGAGGGTGGCGAGAACAACATCCTCCATGGCGACCGCGCGTCGGAGGCTTTCCTTTCCGAGATCGTGGGCGCGCAGCCCTGGCCCGGCCAGCGGCACATGAGCATGGAGTCGATCTACGAATACGGCTCCCGCGCAGGCTTCTGGCGTCTGTGGCGCATGTTCACTGAGCGCAGGATGCCGGTCACCGTTTATGGTGTCGCAACAGCTCTCATGCGTAATCCGGAAGCGGTGGACGCCATGAAGGAAGCGAATTGGGAGATCGCGAGCCATGGCCTGAAATGGATCGACTATCGCGACTTCTCCGCTGAGGAGGAGCGTGCGCATATGCGCGAGGCGATCCGCATTCACACGGAAGTCACCGGCGAACGTCCGCTCGGCTGGTACACGGGGCGCACGTCGGAACACACCAACCTCCTCGTCGCGGAGGAGGGCGGGTTTCTCTACAGCGCGGATTCCTATGCCGACGAGTTGCCTTATTGGGAGCAGCACGGCGAGCGCATGCAGCTCATCGTGCCGTATACGCTGGACGCCAACGACATGCGCTTCGCATCGCCGCAGGGGTTTAACTCCGGCGATCAGTTCTTCGCTTATCTGAAGGATTCGTTCGACACGCTCTATGCGGAAGGCGAGACCGCGCCGAAGATGCTTTCCATTGGGTTGCATTGCCGTCTCGTCGGCCGCCCCGGACGCGCTGCGGCGCTTGCGCGCTTTCTCGATTACGTGGCTTCCCACGACGATGTCTGGATCGCCCGACGGATTGACATAGCGCGCCTCTGGATGCGCTACCATCGTCCGGTAGGCTCAAAACCGAGTTCAATGAACAAGGCAATGTTCGTGGAATTGTTCGGCGATGTGTTCGAGCATTCGGCCTGGATCGCGGAGCGTGCCTATGATGCAGGCCTCACGACGGCACAGGATACGGCGGAAGGACTGCATGCCTCCATGGTGCATGTGTTGTCCGAGGCGAAACGCGAGCAGAAGCTCGCGCTCATCCGCGCGCATCCCGACCTCGCGGGGCGGTTGAAGCTTGCCGATCTCACGGCGGATTCCCGCAATGAGCAATCCTCTGCAGGTCTCGATAGCCTCACGGGAGAGGAGCGGGATCGCTTCATCGAACTCAACGATGCCTACAAGCGGAAATTCGGCTTTCCCTTCATCATGGCTGTGAAGGGCCGCACGAAGGACGAGATCATGGCGGCCTTCGAGGAAAGGCTGGAGCATGATTCTGATACGGAGTTCGATACGGCCATCGTTCAGATCGAGCTGATCGCTCTCTTGCGTCTCAAGGATCGCCTGCCGTCGCTGGCGGATGTCTTCTCGAACCTGGCTTGAGCGGAACTCACAACCTGAGCCGTGCGTCTTCACCTTGGTCGGCCGCATCTTGGCCCGTCCAGGAGGAGGAACACATGGGTCTGTTCAAATTCATCAAAGAGGCTGGCGCCAAGATCTTCGGTGGCAGCGCCAATGCTGCAACGCCCGAAAAGCTGCAGCAGGAAGTCCAAGGGCACGGCTTCGATTCAAGCAAGCTCGGGATCCAGGTCGAAGGCGACAAGGTGAAACTCTCGGGGCAAGCCACCACCCAGGAGGAAGCCGAAAAGATCATTCTGTCGCTCGGCAATACCTATGGCGTCGCCGAAGTGGACACGAGCGACCTGCAGATCGCGCAGGCTGCCGCGCCCGCAACAATGTATACGGTGCAGAAGGGCGATACGCTCTGGGAAATCGCCGAAAAACATTACGGCAAGGGCAAGGGTGCGAAGTACACGGAGATCGTCAAGGCGAATTCTCCGCCGGTAAAGGACCCCGACATGATCCAGCCAGGCTGGGTGTTGCGGATCCCGCCGCTCGCGTAAATCCGTCGATTGTCATCCTCCCTGCAAAGCCGGTATGAGTGAGGCTCTGCAGGGAGAATTTTTGCATGGGTGCACTCCAGGTCATCGATCTCGACCGCGACGATATCAAGAATGGGCTTCAGGACGGCTCGATCCTTCTGGTCGATGTCCGCGAGCCTCATGAATATGAGGCAGGACATATCCCCGGAGCCATTTCGCACCCGCTTTCAACCTTCGATCCTTCGTCCCTGCCGGAAGGCAAGCGCATCGTTTTTTCCTGCGCCGCCGGTGTCCGGTCCGTGCGTGCCATGGAATTCGCCCAGGCCGCCGGACACGACATCCGCGAGCATTACAAGGGCGGCTTCAGGGACTGGGTCTCCGCCGGTGAGCCGGTCGAGCAGGAGCGGGGATAACCCAGACTGCTCACATAGATTTGTTCTAAAGTTCAGTGCGCATCTTCAAGGAGATATGCCCTAATGGCGCTCCGGCGGGGACGGCAGGGTCTCGAACCGTTCGCCGCTCCAGAAATAGGGATGACTCTATGAAGCGTACGATTTTTGTCGCCAGCCTCTTGGCGCTGGGTGCCACCGTCGCCATCGCGCAGAGCGATGTGGTCGAGCAGCGCCAGAACCTGATGAAACAGATGGGCGCTCAAACCCGACCGATCGGTGGCATGCTGCGAGGGCAGGAGCCGTTCGACCTCGCCAAGGTCCAGGCCGGTCTCAAGGTCTTTGCCGATAATTCGGAGAAGGCGGCTTCGCTCTTCCCCGAGAATACGAAGGGTGCTCCTAAGACTGAAGCGCTTCCGACCATCTGGGAGAACAAGGCGAAGTTCGAGGGCATCTTGACCAAGTTCAACCAGGACGCCAAGACCGCCATGGCTTCGATCAAGGACGAGGCGACCTTCAAGGCCGAGATGCCGAAGGTCATGCAGAACTGCGGCGCCTGCCACAACGACTTCCGCAAGAAGAGTTAAGCCTTCGGATATCAAATGGGCGGCTTTTCAAGTCGCCCATTTTAGTTATTGCAAGCTCATTTTTCTTGCGCTGCAATAACCACACTAGCCCGATGAGTTGGTTCTGTATCCTTCAGGTTTCCTCAAGTCGTATTGGGGAGATGAATGGATTTGTTTTCAGTTGCTGAGCCGGACTTCTGTGCATGCGCATTCAGTTGGGAACTTAACTGGTGCACCACAAGCATCATTGCTGTCATCCAGAGCCCAATTTGTGAAACGTCATTCAACCGCACTGTCTGCGAGGATTATTTACCTCCAATGGGTTATTGTAACCGTAATGCTATCATCTAATTTAAGAGACGTTATATATGAGCAAGTGAGGCGTCCAAGATAATATGGAATGGAAGACCATAACTCTGCTATCGCTCGCTTTTCCACGCGGATTGCATTCTTGGGTCTTACATAACGCTTATTAATGGTAATGCCTTTGCGTGACGCTATCTCACGCCGGAACAATGGGTTTGACCATGAGCTTGGATTCGAGACCATTCCTGGAAAGAAAAGTATCAGGCTTTCTAAAGCGAGTGCGCGCCATTGCGGAACCTGTAAAGCGTGAGGTGCAATACGCGCTTCTCGTCATGCGGAACCCGAACATCTACGACTTGAAAGGCATCCGGATCCCCCTGAGAGCAACCCCGGAACTGCAGCAGGTTCGACGCAGCATGTACAAGGGTGATTACGAATGCGATGAAATCGATATTGTCAGGGACCTCATTCGTCCGGACGATGTCGTGCTCGAACTCGGGTCCGGATGTGGTGTCGTTTCGGCCTTCATCGCTCAGCAGCTCCACGACAGTGCCAATCTGCATACTTATGAAGCTAATCCGAAGCTGATCGCTTCGATCAATGCCATTGCCTCGGTCAACAGCCTCAAGCCCAACGTGACGAATGCCGCGGTCGGGATGGACCGGGGAGAGGCCGAATTTTTCGTCGACGAGGAATTCGTCTCTTCATCGCTCTACGATGATGGCGGATCGATGCGGACGAAAGCAAAAGTGCCGATTGTTGCGATGGAGGATCTCTTGGAGAAAGTTCATCCGACTTTCATCTTCTTCGATGTAGAGGGAGCCGAGAAGGACATTTTCAAAGTCCCGATCCCGCAACAGGTTCGGGCGATGTGTGGTGAGTTGCACCCGCAGATCATCGGAGACCATGCTGTGTCCCAGATCATCAGGGACATCATAGCACAGGGCTTCGACATGCTCGTCGAGTCTTCCAAAGGGCATTCCTTTGCATTCGTGAGGAGCGCTTGATCGGGGTAAAAATTCCTGATGCCGTATTGCCGGGTTCGCCTTGCCCTTCTGGCGACACTCGAATTCTGGTGCGGTCGGCTTAGAGAAGTAGGGAGCTCGCGGCATATCTCCCCTGACGGCATGAGAGACAAACTCAATCCTTCAATTCTCCGTGGACGGAAGAAATTCCGGTTGGAGCAGGGCCTAAGCAGCCTCTACCTTGCTTCCAGGAGATCTCCTCATGAAGCGTATCGTTTCTATCCTTATTATCATTGCGATCTTGGGAGGGCTGGGTTTTTGGGCGCTGACCTCGCCCATGGCCTATACGATCATTCGCAAGGGAGGGACCCGTGAGCCGGTTGCGCCGGTCGATTCCACAAGAGCACCAGATGTCGAAAAGGGGCGCGTCCTCTTCTTTGCAGGAGGCTGCACCTCCTGCCACTCAACGCCTAACCAGGATGACAAGCTGCGTCTTGGCGGCGGCTATGCCCTGAAGTCGCCCTTCGGCACGTTTCATGTTCCCAACATATCACCCCATCCGCAGGACGGCATCGGTGCTTGGAGCATCAACGATTTCATCCGGGCCATGCGGGAGGGCGTCTCTCCCGACGGGGGGCACTATTATCCGGCTTTTCCCTATGCCTCCTATCAGCGCATGAGCCGAGAGGATCTGGGCGATCTCTTCGCCTTCATGAAGACACTTCCTGCTGTCGAAGGACATGTCCCGGATCATGAGCTGCCGTTCCCCTTCAATATCCGTCGTGGCGTGGGCTTGTGGAAGCTTGCGTTCCTCGATGGGCAGGCCTTTGCACCGGATCCCTCGAAGTCCGAAAGCTGGAACAGGGGCGCTTATCTCGTGAATGGGCCAGGCCATTGCGCGGAGTGCCACAGCGAGCGCAACCTCGCGGGTGCGACCATCGACGGCAGACGCTTCGCGGGCGGGCCCGATCCGGAGGGCAGGGGCACGGTGCCGAACATCACGCCCGATCCCAGCGGTATCGGCGGCTGGACCGAGGCCGATCTCGTGACTCTGCTTACGACGGGTGAGACGCCGAATTTCGATACCGTCGGCGGGCCGATGGGCTCGGTCGTGCGCAATACGGCTCAGTTGCCGGAGGGCGACCGCAAGGCGATGGCGGAATACCTGCTCTCCCTGCCGCCCAAGGAAGGCTACAAGGCTCCGAAGCCTTGAGAGGAGCGAGGCGAAAGCCTCACTCCATCACGGCGGCCTTGAGAATGCAGACCATGGTGGCGCGGCCCGGGGTATCGCCGATGCAGCGCACGGAATGGGGACGGTCGCAGCGGTAGCGCAGGGATTCGCCGGCCTTGGCCTGCTGGATCACGCCGCCGACCTCAACCTCGAACTCGCCTTCTAGCACGGACAGGCATTCCACCGAGCCGCGCTGGTGGCTGTCGGAATCGAGCACGCCGCCGGGCTCGGACTTCACGTCGTACCATTGCAGCCATTCGATGGTCTTGATCCAGCCGATGATGGCGAGCCGCATCTTGCCGTCGTCCGAAACGAGGATCGGCGTGTCGGCCTTGGAGGATTTCTCGATGAAGGGCTCCTCATCGGCCGAGGCCAGCACGCCCTCGATGGAGACGTCGAGGGCCTGGCTCAGGCGCCAGATGGTGGCGAGCGTCGGGTTGGTTTCGTTCCGCTCGATCTGGCTGATGATGGACTTGGCCACACCCGATTGCTCGGCGAGTTCCGACAGAGACAGGTTATAGGCCTTGCGCAGGCGCTGAATCGTCTTGCCCATGTTGCCGGACAAGACCTGCGCGCCCGATTCCAGGTCCCGCTGCCGCTCTTTGCCTTCGACGCCCATACCATGCCTCTGTTCTGAAAAACCGAACGTCCGTTCCTTTAAACGGTTGTGGGATAAGAGGCGAGGCGGGTCAAGGCCGGAGAGGTCGCAAGGGGTGTTTTCCCGTCATGCCCCTGGTTTCGGAGCTGCAACCTTCAGCTCCCGGGATCGCTCCAGGCCCAGCTGACGCTCACGCCAGACGATGAAAAGCCCAGTGCCCGCCACGATTGTCGCACCGACGATGATGGTCGGAGTCGGCAGGTCTCCGAACATGACCCACCCGAACAGCAGCGCCCAAATCATGGTGGTGTACTCGAAGGGGGCGATCACGGAGGTGTCGGCATAACGATAGGATTCTGTCAGCAGGATCTGGCCGACGCCTCCCAGGATGCCGCCGAGGACGAAGAGGGCAAGGTCCCGCGCGTCGGGCATATGCCAGCCGAAGATGATGGTGCAGAACGAGAGCGCCGAGGCCAGGATGAAGAAATAGAACACGATGGCGCCGGTCTTTTCCGTTCCGGTCAGCCGCCGCACCTGGATCATCGCGCCGGCGGAGGAGAAAGCGCCCAGAAAGGCGCAGGCTGCGCCGAGGGCGGGACCGGCGGTGATGCCGCCGGCAAACGTGTCCGGCGTCAGATAAGGCGCGAGCATGATTAGGACGCCAATGAAGCCGACCGCGACGGCGGTCCAGCGATAGGCGCGGATTTGCTCTTTCAGGAAGATCGCCGCCAGGATGACTACGATGAGAGGGGAAGCGTAGCCGATCGCAATCGCGTCATGAAGCGGCAGGTAGGAGAGCGCCGTGAAGCCCAGGGCCATGCCGCCCGTGCCCAGAAATCCGCGCTTGAAATGCCCAATCACGTTCTTGGTTCGCAAGCCGTTGATCAGCTCGCCGTTCCAGCCAAGCCATAGGCAGAGCGGGAGGATCGCGATGAATGAGCGAAAGAAGACCACTTCTCCGGTCGGATAGCGGTCCATCAGGGTTTTCAGAACAGCCGACATCATCGTGAAGATGATGGCTGAGAGGACTTTGAGGGAGATCCCCAGGAGAGGTTTCACGACGGCGAGTCACTTGGCGAAGTACTTGGAACAAAGGAACTGCACAAGAACACGGCAGGCCCGCCGCGTGAAGCCATTATCGGTCCCCGCTCCCTGCGCTGAGCGCATGGATGCGCGGCCTGTTGTCATAAAAACGCAAAGGGAATGTCACGGCGGCGAGATGCGAATCCGGTTTGGCTTGATGTGAGGCTATTTCAAAAGGAGGCGCCTCATGTCGAGAGACCCGGATACGATCCGCGTGCGCACGTTGTTCCTGTCGGATCTCCACCTGGGCACGAAAGGTTGTCAGGCGGAAGCACTTCTGGATTTTCTGCGTTGCTATGACGCCGAGACGATCTATCTCGTGGGCGACATCGTCGACGGATGGCGTCTGAAGTCCGGCTGGTACTGGCCGCAGAGCCACAACGACGTGGTGCAGAAGCTGATGCGAAAGGTTCGCAAAGGCACGTCGCTCATCTACGTGCCAGGCAATCACGATGAATTCCTGCGCGATTATGTCGGCGTCAATCTCGGCGGCATCGAACTTGCCGAGCACGCGATCCACGAGACGGCGAACGGAAAGCGCTATCTCGTGATCCATGGCGACCAGTTCGACCTCGTCGTCCGCCACGCCCGCTGGCTCGCGCTTCTGGGGGACGGCGCCTACACAACGGCTCTGTTCGTCAACACCTATCTCAACATCATCCGGCGCAAGCTCGGTCTCACCTATTGGTCGCTGTCCGCCTGGGCGAAGCTGAAGGTGAAGAACGCGGTGAACTTCATCAGCAAGTTCGAGGAGCTTCTGGCTGCGGAAGCCCGCCGGCAGGAGGTGGATGGCGTGATCTGCGGCCATATTCATCATGCCGCCATGCACGAGCATTTCGGCGTCTCATACGTGAACACGGGCGATTGGGTGGAATCCTGCACCGTGGTCGTCGAGCACTGGGACGGCACGCTCGAATTGATCCGCTGGACGGAAGCACTCAAACAGAGCTTTCTCGCTCCGCAATTCGCAGTGTCGCTCGACAAGCCCGCCGCCCTCGATGGAAAGGCTGCCTGATGCGCGTTCTCATCGTCACGGATGCCTGGCGCCCGCAGGTCAATGGTGTCGTGCGCTCGCTCGAATACATGGCGGAACAGGCGCCATCCTTCGGTGCGGAGGTTTCATTCCTGACGCCGGAGCGCTTCCGCTCGTTTCCCATGCCGACCTATCCGGAGATTCGTCTGTCGCTGACGCGTCCCGAAATCGTCGGGCGCATGATCGCGGAGGCAAAGCCCGACCACGTGCATATCGCAACAGAGGGGCCGCTCGGATTGTCCGCGCGCCTGGCCTGCCAGCGGCAGACGCGCGGCTTCACGACGAGCTATCACACGCGTTTTCCGGAATACCTGTCGGCGCGTCTGCCGGTTCCGGAAGCGTGGTCCTATAAGGCTCTGCGCTGGTTTCATCGCGAGGCGAAAGCCATGATGGTCTCGACGCACTCGCTCGAGCGCGAGCTGAGCGCGCGGGGTTTTCGAAACATCGTGCGGTGGACACGAGGCGTCGACACCACGCTCTTTCGCCCGCGTCACGAGCGCGTGCTCGATTGTCCAGGGCCGGTCTTTCTTTATGTGGGCCGCGTGGCGGTGGAGAAGAACCTGACGGCCTTCCTCTCGCTCGATCTGCCGGGCACCAAGGTGGTGGTCGGCGACGGGCCGGCACGCCGGGATCTGGAGCGGCATTACGGCGAGGTGCGTTTCCTTGGATCCCTCGCGGGGGAGGATCTGGCGCGGGTCTATGCCTCCGCGGATGTCTTCATCTTCCCGAGCCTCACCGATACCTTCGGCATCGTGCTTCTTGAGGCACTCGCCTCCGGACTTCCCATCGCGGCTTTCCCGGTCACGGGCCCCGCCGACATCATCGGCTCATCGGGCTGCGGGGTGGTCGATGAGGATTTGCGAAAGGCCGCCCTGGAGGCTCTGGACATCCCGAAAGACCGCTGCCGGGCCTATGGCGAAACCTTCACATGGCGTGAGAGTGCGCGGCAGTTCTTCACGAATATCCATGTGGCACACGCGGGCGGTTGAGCCGAATTCTTTCCATCGTCAACAAAACGGTACGGGTCAGGTCTTGGCTCACGGGGCATCATGTCTTTAATGAACGCCCGTTATGGCTCATGCTGATTCCCGAAAGCGCCGTCCTTGATCTCCTCGACCAGAGCCCTCGAATTCCGGCTGGGCGCCCTGCAGGCGGCGAGTTTCGTGAGCCACGGCGTGTATCTGCCGTTCTTCCCGCTCTGGCTGCAGAGCAAGGCGCTTTCTCCCACCATCATAGGGTTCGTGGTCGCGATCCCCATCATCGTGCGCATCATCGCCACGGCCCCGCTGCTCAGCTTGGCCGACCGCTCCTTCGGGGCGAGGCGGCTGCTTCTGGCGAGCCATATGGGCCAGATGCTGGGTTTTCCTCTGCTCCTGCTCACTGACAGCAGCCCCGTCATCATTTCGCTCGTGGCTCTCGTCGCCTTCGCGCAGGCAGCGGTCATTCCCGGCAACGATCTCGTGTCCACGAACGCGGTGCAGCGTCATCCGGGGCTCAATTACGGCCGCATCCGGGGCAGCGGCTCCGTGGCTTTCTTCATCACCAACATCCTCGCCGGCTATCTCGTGGGTGCCTTCGGGGCGAATGCAGTGATCTTGGCGCTCACGCTCATCCCGATCCTCGGGATTTCGGCGACGCTCACCGTTGTTCCCGACGAAGCGCCGGATCATCCGGCGAAGTCGGAGAGCAAGGAAAAGCCCGTGCCTCCAGCTTTGCCGAAGGTCTTGTGGCTTCTCCTGATCGCAGGCGCCATCACGCAGGGAAGCCACGGTGCGCTGAATGCTTTCGCCAGCATTCACTGGCGCTCGCTTGGGTTTTCGGATTCCGCCATCGGCTATTTCTGGGCGGCGGGCGTGATCGCCGAGATCATGGTGTTCATCTTCCTTGGCCGCGCCGTAGGGCGCGGTTCAGGCGTGGGGCTGATGCTGCTGGGCTCGGCAGCGGCGGTGATCCGCTTCACGGGCATGTCCCTCAATCCGGGGATCGAGGCGACTTTCGTTCTCCAGGCCATGCACAGCCTCTCCTTCGCTGCGACCCATATCGGCACTATGGCGGCGCTCATCCAGTTCGCGCCGATGCAGGCCAGGGGGCGCGCGCAGGGAATCTACGGCTCACTCGCAGCTCTCACGACGGCAGTGTCCACCATCGGCAGCGGCATGATCTATGAGAAGGTCGGCCCGCTCGTTTTCGCGGCGATGGCGCCTCTCGGCGCCATCGGTTTCGTGCTCATGATAATCGTGGCCGGAAAGCTGAAGTCTCAGCCCCAGAGTGCGGGCTCTGGCGGATAAACCAGGCTTCCCTCATATTTCAGGCCGGGCTCCCGGTCCTTCGCGAGCAGAAGCGGGCCGTCGAGATCCACGAAGCGGCAACGGGGAGCGATCACCATGGCGGGCGCCATGGCCAGCGACGTGCCGACCATGCAGCCGATCATGAGGGAAAAGCCAAGGGCTTCCGCCGCCTCGGCAAGGGCCAGAGCTTCAGTCAGCCCTCCCGTCTTGTCGAGCTTGATATTCACCACGTCGTAGAGCCCCACCAGCCGTTGCAGGCTCGGGCGGTCATGGACGCTCTCATCCGCCATGATGGGCACCGGTCGCGCGATCTTGGAAAGATAGCCGTCTGCTTTGGCGGGGAGGGGCTGCTCCACCAGAGCGTAGCCTTCCTCGGCGCAGGCCGCGAGATGAGCCTCGATGTTCTCTTCCGTCCAGCCCTCGTTGGCATCCGCGATGAGCGTGGCGTCAGGGACGGCTCGCCGCACGGCCCGGATGCGCTCGATGTCGCCCTCCGGTCCACCGAATTTAACCTTCAGGATAGGCCGCGCCGCCGCTTTGCCTGCCGCCTCCGCCATCGCCTCGGGCGTGTCGAGGCTGATCGTGTAGGCGGTGGTCACCGGCTGCCAGCGGGTCAGGCCCACTGTTACATGGGCGCGGATGCCGGAGCGCTTGGCGTCCAGGTCCCAGAGGGCGCAATCCAGCGCGTTGCGGGCGGCACCCGCCGGCATGGCGGATTGGAGCGCCTCCCGGGTCATTCCGGCCGCAATCTGCGGACGCATCGCCTCGATGGCCGACGCCACGCCCTCGACCGTCTCGCCGTAGCGCGGGTAGGGCACGCATTCCCCGTGCCCGACGGCGCCGTTCTCGGTGATGGTGGCCGTCACTACCACGGCTTCGGTGCGCGAGCCGCGGGAGATGGTGAATTTGCCCGCAATGGGAAAGCGGTCGATGGAAACGGTGAGCTGACGCATTCTCTTGGCTTCTAGTTAGAACATTTCTCGGCGAAGTGGTTCCGGTTCGCCGCTCAGAAATGCGGCAAGCCAAGAAAAGAGACGATCCCACGAAAGTGCGAACGGCTCTATAACTTCATCTCGACTTCTGACGCAGCTACACGCTATCACCAAAAGGAATCAATGCCGGAAGGATGATCGTGGCGCAGAGCACCCTCGCTCAAGAGCCGGAAGTGACAATCGAGCGTGCCGGGAACAAAGTTACGGCGGCGCTGGCCGGCTATTGGACCGCGGAGCACGCGCGCAAGGTCGAAGCCCTGGTGGGCGAGATCGCGGCTGAGGCCGACCGGAGCAACCTCATCCTCGACCTCAAGGGGGTCAAGCGGCTCGATACCCTGGGCGCCTGGGTCCTCGACCGCACGCGCCATGAACTCGGCGAGAAGGGCCTGGCGTCCGATTTCGTCAATGCCAGCCAGGAACAGCATATCCTCCTGAACGAGGTTGCCTATCGCGGCTTCCAGGAACAGCCGCAGGTGAGGCGCTCCCGCTTCGTCGATTTTCTCGTCGATGTTGGCCAGACCGTCACCGGGGCAGGCAGCGACCTCGTCCGCGGCGTCGCCTTCCTGGGCGAGCTGGTCTCGGCCTTCATCCGTGTGGTCCTCAATCCCCGGCGCTTTCGCGGCACGGCAGTCATCAACCAGTTGGAGCAGATCGCCTATCGCGGCGTGCCGATCATCGTCCTGATCTCGTTCCTGGTCGGCGCCATCGTGGCCCAGCAGGGCATTTTCCAGCTCGTCAAGTTCG
Organism: Microvirga sp. ACRRW; assembly: GCF_022346925.1. Lineage (GTDB taxonomy): Bacteria > Pseudomonadota > Alphaproteobacteria > Rhizobiales > Beijerinckiaceae > Microvirga. The sequence continues at coordinate 160,263 of NZ_JAKRNJ010000001.1, read as the reverse complement.
GCGCGACCCCCTTCGTGGTGGATCTCATCGGCATCCTGGTGATGCGCGAATTGGGCGTGCTCCTCACCTCGATCATGGTGGCGGGCCGTTCCGGTTCGGCCTTCACCGCCGAGATCGGTTCCATGAAGATGCGCGAGGAAATCGACGCGCTGCGGGTCATGGGTCTCGATCCCATCGAGGTGCTGATCCTGCCGCGTATCCTTGCCCTCATCATCGGCCTGCCGCTTTTGACCTTTATCGCCAGCATCGCGGCCCTGCTCGGCGGCGGCGTAACGGCCTGGATCTACGGCGACATCAGCCCGGACGTGTTCCTGACGCGCCTGAAGGCGTCTATTGCGTTCAACACCTTCATGGTCGGCATCATCAAAGCACCCTTTATGGCCATGATCATCGGCATCATCGCGACGCTCGAAGGGCTGGCGGTGCAGGGTTCGGCCGAGTCGCTTGGTCGGCACGTGACCTCGTCGGTGGTGAAGGCCATCTTCATGGTCATCGTGCTCGACGGCCTCTTCGCCATGTTCTTCGCGGCCATCAGGTACTGACGATGCTCGAACGGCGCCCTCCTGTTTCCACCCAAGACCGCGACGTGATCATCCGCGTGCGCGGCGTCGAGGTCGGCTTCGGCGACAGGACCATCCTGAAAGGTCTCGATCTCGACGTCTATCGCGGCGAAATCCTCGGTTTCGTGGGTGCTTCGGGCCAGGGCAAGTCGGTGCTCACCCGCGCCATCCTCGGCCTCGTGCCCAAGCGTGCGGGGACCATCGAGGTTCTGGGCGAGAACCTCGACGGCCTGTCGCCCTCCGAGCGCCGCATGATGGAGCGCCATTGGGGCGTGCTGTTCCAGCAGGGAGCGCTGTTTTCAGCACTCACCGTGAAGCAGAACGTCCAAGTGCCGATGCGCGAGCATCTCAATCTCTCCGAGCGGCTCCTCGATGAGCTCGCGATGCTCAAGATCGAGATGGTGGGCCTGAATCCGGACGCGGCGGACAAGCTGCCTTCGGAACTCTCGGGCGGCATGATCAAGCGTGCGGCTCTTGCCCGCGCTCTCGCCCTCGATCCGGACATCGTGTTTCTCGACGAGCCGACCTCGGGTCTCGATCCCATCGGCGCGGGCGATTTCGACGAACTGATTGCGACGTTGCAGCGGACTTTGGGGCTTACCGTATTCATGGTAACCCATGATTTGGACAGCCTTTACACGGTGTGCGACCGGATCGCGGCGCTGGGTGACGGCAAAATCCTGGCGGAGGGGACGATCGAGGCGATGCTGGCTTCTGATCACCCGTGGCTCCGCTCTTATTTTCATGGAAAACGGGCACGCTCGGTCATGGCCGGCGGCGCTTAAGAGGAAGCGATGGAAACGCGTGCGAATTACGCCCTGATCGGCATCTTCACCCTGGCGGTGATCGCGGCGGCGTTCGGCTTCGTCTATTGGTTTTCCGGCGGAACCCGGGGGCAGGACCGCCAGAACATCCGCATCGTTTTCTCCGGTTCCGTGTCCGGCATGTCCCAGGGCTCCAGCGTGTCCTTCAACGGCCTTCGCGTCGGCGAGGTGACCCAGATCAGCCTCCTGCCCGAAGACCCGCGCCGGGTCGTGGCCATCGTGCAGGTCGACAACAGCACCCCCATTCGCGCCGATACTCGCGCCCGCCTGGAATACCAAGGCCTGACGGGTGTGGCGAATATCGGCCTCTCGGGCGGCGAGCCCGGCGCGCCTCCGCTGGTGGCGGGGCCCGGACAGCCGATGCCGACCATCTTCGCGGACCGCTCCGACTTCCAGGACCTGATCGAGACAGCCCGCAACATCGCCCGCCGGGCCGATGATGTGCTGGAGCGCGTGGGCCGGGTCATTGCGGACAACGAGGGTTCCATCAACCGCACGGTTCAGAACGTGGAGCGCTTCTCGCAGGCGCTCGGCGAGAACGCAGAAGGCATCGACCGCTTCCTGGCCCAGATCGGACAGGCGGCCGAGAAAGTCGGCCCCCTCGCCGAAAAACTTGAGACCCTGGCGACCAATGTCGATCAGGTGGTGCGCGCGGTCGAGCCGCAGCGTGTGACCCGAATCGTCGAGAATGTGGACAATTTCGCTCAGGCTCTGGGTGAGAACCGCCAAGTGGTCAGCGAAGCCCTCAAGGACGCGGCGAGCCTTGTGGACCGCCTCAACGAGACCGCTCCCAAGCTGGATTCCGCGATCGGTGAGATCTCCGAGCTCACCAAGGCCGTCGATCCGGCCAAGGTGAGAAGCACGGTCGACAACGTTCAGGCCTTCACCGACACCCTGAACAACCGCAGGCCGGACATCGACAAGGCGATCCAGGAAGCCCGTTCCATCACCGAGAAGCTCAATAAGTCCGCCGACAAGATCGACGGTGTCCTGGCCGGGGCCGAGAAGTTCCTCGGCTCGGCCTCGGGCGAGGCGGGCAAGGGGGCCTTCGACGAAATCAGGGCCGCCGCCGTTTCCGTCCGTGATCTTGCCGACGACCTGAACCGGCGCACCAGCGGCATTGAGGGCGTTCTCTCCGGCGTCGGCCGCTTCACGGATTCAGGTCTGAGGGAATACGAGGCCCTGGCCGTCGAAGGCCGGAAGACGCTGGGGGATATCAGCCGTGCGGTGCGCAGCATCGAGCGTAATCCACAGCAGTTTATTTTCGGTGGTCAACCTAATCTCCCCCAATACAATGGACGCCGTTAAGTAAACCGTATGCGTGGATCATCCGTGTCTCTTCCCCCGACCGATTCCCGGCCGCTCCGGCGCCTGATGCCTGTGATGCTGCTGGCGGCGCTTGCCGGCGCCTGCTCGTCGGGCCCGGCGCCGACGACGTATGACCTCTCGGCGCCCTCGTCGCGGATCAGGGGAGCCGCCGGCGTCCAAGTGCTCGTGAACGAGCCCGCCGCCATCCAGACCCTCGCCACCCAGCAGATCCTGGTGAAGGACGCGAGCGGTTCGGTCTCCTTCATCGGGGAAGGGCAGTGGGCCGATAACCTGCCGCGCCTGATCCAGACGCGCCTCATCAACACCTTCGAGAACGCCTCCCAGCTGCGCGGGGTATCCCGGCCCAGTAGCGGTGCGGTGGCCGATGTCCAGCTCGTTTCGGAACTCCGCAGCTTCGAGATCGCCACACCCTCCAACGAGGCGGTGGTCGAGATCTCGGTGAAGATCGTGAGCGACCAGACAGGCCGCATCGCAAGCGGCCGCATCTTCCGTGCCCGTGTGCCGGTTGCCGCCGTGGATGCTCCCAACGCAGCCCGTGCCCTCGACGAGGCACTCTCGATCGCCATGCTCGACATCGTGCGCTGGGTCAGCGGCAGCCCGCTGCCGCGCCGCGCGGAGCCGGGTGACGTGAGCAGCCAGGCTCCGCTAACGGATAAGGCGCCGACTTAAGTCAGCGGTCCCATTGGGATTGATCGTTCAAGGCTCCGAGTGGATCGGGGCCTTTTTCTTTTGCCGCTCATTTCAAGCCGCCCTCGTCATGACCGGGCTTGCTCCGGTCATCTCGATTAGAAAGGCACTGCGATTCAAACAATCGGGATCACCGGCACAAGGCCGGTGATGACAAAGGGTAGCCAAGAGCCACACAGCAAGAAACTCTAAAGCGGCTCTGCACGGGTTATGGCTCTAGCCCATAAAGTTTTCGCGCTCTGACCTTATCCAAAGCTGCGTCCTCAATCTTCAGGAAGTAGTCGCTCTGCCAATCCTGCGTTCGCTGCGCCTGACGGCTCTCGGGTTCATCCCACGGCGGATAGACGCGGATGCCTCGTTTCCCGCCTTTGCCGTGTTCCGAAACGACATCCTTTTCCCGCAGCACCGGTTTTGGAAAAACGAACTGTCCGAAATGCTCTTCGCTTCGACAGCTGACGACGAGAAAGTCGAACGGATCGGATATATCGAATGGTTGAATCGGGCTGCTCCCGACGCGTTTCCAGCAAGTGACGAACTGCCCGATTTTCGTGGGTGTGATCTTTGAAGCCCGAAACACAACCGAGCGCCCACCGAGGTCGAAGCGGCACGCGCCATATTCCGCGCTTTCTGGCTCCACTTGCAGTTCGGAGCATTCAAGTCCCAGCGGTCCGTAGAGGCGATCGGCAGCATCCAGAAAATCCGGATGAACTTTCATACTGGGTTGCTTCAAGGCTCGTCCTTTCAATGCGCATGGCGAGCCTGACACATCGACCGGCTCAATAAAAAACGCGGCCTCGAAGGCCGCGTTTTCGCGTGTCGTTTAGTCGGAGCCGATCTTACTCGAAGCGACCGCTTGCATGGGCCAGCATGGTGTAGACCTTGCCGGTTTCCGACGTGAGATAGGTCTTCGTCAGCGTGGAGTCACGGTCGTCGCGGGAGACTTCTGCGAGCAGGCGCTCGAACTCGTCCACGTAGCGGTCGACCGTCTGACGGAACTCGTCGTCGCGGCGGTACTTGCGGCGGATCTCGTCGAAGGTCTGCTGGCCTTGCGCCGTGTAGAGGCGGCGGCTGAAGACGTTGGTCTCGCCACGGCGGTAGCGGTCCCACAGCTCCACGGCTGCATCGTGATCGATCATGCGGGCGATATCGACCGAGATCGAGTCGAGCGAGTCGAGGCTGTTGGTGCGGCCACCACGAGCCGGAGCGCGGACAGGCTCCTCTTCATCATCGCGCGAGGCGCGGTTCAGAAGGTCCGAGAGCCAGCCACCACGGGCAGCGCCAGCGTCACGGGCGGACGAGGCTTCCTCGCGAAGGGCAGCAGGACGCTGCACCGGAGCGGGAGCCGCTTGACGGACCGGCGCGGGGGCCGGTGCCGGAGCAGGAGCCGGACGCGGCTCAGGCTGACGGGCGACCGTCGGTGCGGGTGCGGAGGCCTGAACCGGGGCAGGGGAGGCGATGCGCTGCTCGACGGCGGCGGCAACCGCAGCCATGGTCGCAGCAACCGGGGTCTCATTCACCGCAGCGCGGCGGGGCTGAGCGGCGGGAGCCGCATCGACCACGCGGTTCGAGCGCGAAACCAGAGCGGAAAGCTCGTTGAGAGCCTTGATCTGGTCGGCGACGACACGGCGCATGTTGGCCGTGGTCTCCTGCGTCTCCTGCGGCAGCTCGACGACACCGCGACGCAGCTCGGCGCGGGTGGCTTCCAGCTCGCGCTGGATCTGGCCAGTCATGCCGCGCAGCTCACCCATGGTGTCGCGGAACTTCGCGGTTGCGCCGCTGAGGGCTTCCGCCATCTCGCTTGCTGCCTGCTCGTAGGTCGAGCGCAGGGTGGCAGCGGTGCGCTCGCTCTCCACGCTGGTGGTGGAGCGGATGCGCTCGAACTGCTCGCCGATGGCGGAGGTGGTCGTCTCGGCAGCGCCGGCAAGGACAGAGCCGATCTGGCGCGCCTTGTTCTCGGCGTTCTGGAGCGAGCCTTCCACGAGAGTGGTGAAGGCGCGGGTGACGGATTCGAGATCCTGCGAGCGCTCCTCGATGCGGCCGAGCAGCTCGTCCAGGGCACTCTGGCGGCTGGACAGGGCCTCGGTCATGCGGCTTTCCACACGCTCCAGAGCGGAGGCCGCCTGGGTGAGGGTGTTCATCTGCTCGTAGGTGGTCTCGGTCAGCGAGCGACCGCGATCCTCGAGGGCGTGAGCGAGGTCCATGGCCTGCTGGATCGCGCCGGAGGAGACGCCACGCAGGGCATCGACCTGATCGGCAACCTGATCCGAGGCGCGGCTCGCCTGGGAGGCGATTTCCGACAGCAACGTCTCGATCTGCTGCACGCGTCCGCCCAGGCCGTCCTCGACGGCGCCGAGGTTGTTGCTGGCGGAGGCCGCCACCTGCTGCAGAGTGCGGCTGGCATCCTGCAGGCGGCCGAGCACGTCGGCGAGCTCGCCGCGCAGGCGCTCATTGGTGCCGAGCAAGGTCTCGACCGTGCGCTCCGTGCCGGAGTCGATGGCAACGCGCATGGCTTCCGTCGACTGCATGTAGGAGGAGGTGAGCTCCATCGTGCGGTCCTGGAGCGACGACAGCATGGTCTGGCTGCGCTCTTCGAGGGCGCGCAGGGTGCTCTCGGTGATGGTCTCGACTTCGCGGCCGATCACTTCGCCACGATTGCCGAGTGTCTCGATGAGCGAGTTGCCCTGCGTATCGAAGATCGAGCGGATCTCGCCGATGCGGCTGTTGAGCGAGGAGACGACGGCCGAGCCGCGCTCGTCGATGGCTTCCGCCACGCCGCCGAGACGATTGACCACGCGCTCCTCGAAATTCGAGACGCGCTCATCGAGAGTCGAAGCGATCTCTTCCGCACGGCCACCGAGAGTCTGGTTGATCTCGAAGGCGCGGGCGCCGAGGGTTTCGGCGATCTCGTCGGCACGGTCGCCGAGGATCTGGTTGATCGTGTTGATGCGGTTTTCCAGCGTCTGCGTGATCTCGCCGGCACGGTTGCCGAGCAGCTCGTTGATGCTGGTCGCGCGTGCATCCAGCGTCTCGCCGATCTGCTCCGCCTTGGAGGAGAGGGTGTCTGCGATCGTGCTGGTCTTGGCAGTGATCGCCTGGCTGATCTCGTCCACACGGGTCTGAAGAGCGTTCGCCACATCGCGGCCGCCTTCCGCCATCACGCGGGCCATCTCGCCGGTGCGCACGACGAGCGCCTCGTTGAGGGCCGTGGAGCGAGCGCCGAGAACGCCGTCAACACGCTCGACAATGGTGTCGAAATTCGCGGTGATCTCGGTGGTGCGGCGGGAGGCGTGCTCCTCGAGCGCGGTAAGCTGGGTCTCGATAGCGGTTGTCGCTTCGCGAGCGCGCTCGGCGAAGGCCTCGGACATCGAGCGGCCCTGCACGGTGATGAGACGATCCATCTCCTCGAAGCGGCCGCTGATCGTTTCCGTCAGGCTGCCCACTTCGCGGGAGATGCGGTCGGCGAGTTCGCCGCCACGGCCCATGACGCCCTCGAAGGCTTCGAGACGCGAGCCGAGGGTTTCCTCCACCTCGCGGGTACGGGTGTCGACAGTATTGGTGACGCTTTCCGCCGTGCGGTTGAGCACTTCGTTGACGCGTGCGCCCTGGGTTGCGATGGCGAGCACGATGTCCTTGCCGGTGCCGGCGAGACGGGTCTGCACCTCGTCCGCATGACGGGAGAGGGTCTCCGAGAATTCCTGGCCACGGGTGTCGAAGGTCGACTGGAATTCCTCGACCTTGGAGCCCATGAGATAGGAGAGGCGCTCGCCGACCTGGGCGAGATTGCTCTCCAGGGCCTGACCCTGAACGGTGACGGACTCGCTGACGCGCTGGCTGGCGGTTTCGAGACGAATGGCGAGATCCTCGACACGGCTGCCGATGGATTCGTCAGCCATGCGCACGGCGCCTTCGAGGTGCTCGCGCACTTCGTTGCCACGTAGCGTGATCTGGCTGCCGACCTCGGAAGCCGTCGTCGCCAGATGCTCGCGGAACTCGTTGCCGCGGGTGATGATGTCGTTGACCACATCCGAGCCCGTGGTGGCGAGCTGCTCGCGCAGGGCCGTGCCGCGGGTCATGAGCTCTTCGCTCACGGAGAGGCCGGCTGCCGCGATCTGGTCGCGCATGTCGGTGGTACGGGCGGAGATGTCGTCGGCGATGACGCCACCGGTGGCTGCGAGCTTCTCGGTGATCTCGCTGCCGCGCAGCGCAAAGCTTTCTTCGAGGCTGCGGGCGGTCTGCTCGAACGCCTCGCGCACGTCGCTGCCCTGCTGGGCGAGGGCGTCGATGACGCCGCGGCCGGTCTCGGCCAGCGTGCGGGTAACCTGGCTCGCGCCTTCCTGCAGGTGGCGGGTGAGAACGTCGCCGGTGCGCTCGAAAGCGCCGGTGATGTCCTGCGCCTTGCCTTCAAGTGCGCTGGTGATCGTGGTGCCCACATCGGCGATGCCGGACTTGATCTCCTCGCTAGCGCCGGAGAGGCGCTCCACGAGTTCGACGCCACGGCTCGCCATCTCTTCGACGACGCGCTCGCCGGCGCGGCCGAGGGCCTGCGTGATCTGGTCACCCTGCTGTTCGAGGGAACCGGTGACCTTGTCGCCTGCGCCGCCGACAGCGGTGACAACGCGCTCGCTGGCGACGTCGAGATCCTGGATCAGGTTCTGATGAGCGCCGGTGATGGCGCCGCGCACGCGCTCCGAATTGGAGACGATGGCTTCGCGCTGGGCGACGAGTTCGTCGATGAGCGAGCGGATGCGGATTTCGTTGTCGGAATAGGCACGCTCAAGCGTCGAGATCTCGCTGCGCACAAGCGTCTCAAGTTCGCCGGCGCGGGCGAGGGCACGTTCCACGCCATCGCCCACGGCAGCCACTTCGCGGCGCACGGCCTGGGAGACGGAGAGAACGGCGTCGGTGGAGAAGTTCTCGGGCTGGGCAAGACGCACGGCCACTTCGCCGACGGCGCGGGCGACCATCTTCATTTCCTGCGAGCGGACGGTCAGCATCGCGGCAATGAAGAACAGGAAGAGCGGAGCAACGAGTGCAATGGCTCCAAGGGCCAGCTGCGAGGTCGGGAATGTGGCGAGCAGCTGCTCAACCGTCACGATGCCTCGGGAGTAAAGGAAATAGCCGACGCCGCCGACCCAGAGAAGGGAGGCGAGGGTCGCAAACACATAGGCGGTACGGGAGGGGCGAACCTGGAGGGCCTGCAGCATCACGCCGACGTTCTGGCGGTCATCGTTGGCGACGGCGGCGCGATCGGGCGCGACGAAGCCGGAGCGGGGCTCGTCGTCCAACTTGATATCGCGGTCGTCCAGACGGTTGTCGTGGCGATCCGAAATCTCGGGGTTGAGGGCGAAGGGGCCCTTCGTGAAATCATGCGCGTCGATGTCCGGAAGGCGCGGCTCCTCGAAAGAAGACGTGTTCTCCGGCTGATCCGGGGTCGGGATCTCAAAGGTCTCATCAAGGTTGAGAGCCTGCTCGACAGCCGAAAGGGCTGCCTCCGCCGGGTCTTTTATCTTCTTCTTTTCGGTCGCCATGATCCGCCCTCGTGACGCAACTGTGATGGTTGAAGCCGCCTGCATTCCCTTGATCATTCAGAGGCAATGCGGGCTTCAGCCGGTCCGGAAAAACTGGTGACAGTCCTTCCGTACGGTAATCTGCTATTTACCAAGCAAGTTTAGCGGCCGGTCATGTTCAAGGAAACCCGATGTCCCCTGCCACTTGCGAACGTCGTTAACGGCTCAGTAACCTGCACTACCGGGGGAAATACGGCGAAAAGACGGCAAGCCTCGTGCTCATCTCTCGTCATCCGGCGCGCCGTATCTTAAATATGCGCCGACAGAGAAAGGTCCGCAATGATCAAGATTACTTTCATCGATGCCGAAGGAACCGCCAGGATTGTGGAGGCCGAGGAGGGCTCGACCGTCATGGAAACCGCCATTCGCAACGGCGTTCCGGGCATCGAGGCCGAATGCGGCGGCGCCTGCTCCTGCGCGACCTGCCACGTCTATGTCGAGGAGGAGTGGGAGGCCGTGACCGGCCAGCCCCAACCCATGGAAGAAGACATGCTGGATTTCGCCTTCGATGTGCGTCCCAATTCCCGCCTGTCCTGCCAGATCCGGGTTCGGCCCGAGCTGGACGGGCTGGTTGTTCACACCCCCACCCGCCAAGGCTGATCAGGAGAATTGCCCATGTTCAAGACGATCCTCGTTCCCGTCGACCTCGGTGAGGTCGAGACGGCGCAGCCCGCGCTGGACAAGGCCGTGGAGCTTGCCAAGACTTCTGAGGGCAATGTCCGCCTCGTCTATGTGCGGGCCATCGTGCCCGTCACCTACATGGAGTTCATGCCCCCGGCCTTCGACCAGGAACAACAGGACGAGGCCGAGAAGAAACTCGCCGAGCTCGCGGCCAGCGTGAAGCTGCCAGCCGATCGTGTCTCCGCGGTCGTGCGCTTGGGGTCAGTCTACGGCGAGGTGCTGGACGAGGCCGAGAAGACCGGCGCGGACCTCATCGTCGTCGGCTCGCACCGTCCCAGCATGGCGACCTATCTCCTGGGCTCCAACGCCTCCACCATCGTGCGCCATGCACGGTGCTCAGTGCTGGTGGTGCGGACTTAAAAGGGCTTTAGATCAGGCCTTTCAGCCTCAGCATCCCGAAGGAGGCGACGGTTCCGGCATCTTGGATGGTGCCGTTCAGGATCATCGCCTCCACCTCGGCCAGCGGGAAGGCCTTGGTGATGAGGTCCTGCTCTTCCTGCTCCAACTGGCGGCGGCCAAGCGTGAGGCCCGTCGCCAGGAAAATCCGGTAGCTCTGTGTCACGGTTCCATACGAAGGGTAGAGCTGCCCCGCCTCTTGAATGTTTCCGGCGAACAATCCCGTTTCTTCCTCCAGCTCGCCCCGTGCTAGATCGCGCGGATCTGCATCATGCTCGCCTTCCCAAGAACCCTGCGGAAACTCCCACTGCCTGCGGCCGATGGGATAGCGGTATTGCTGGACCAGATGGACGATGCCGTCCTGGACCGGAACGATGATCACGAAGTCAGGCTTGTCGACGAAACCGTAGATGCCGAGCGAACCATCCCTGCGGCGGATCCGGTCTTCCCGGACCTTCATCCACTTGTTCTCGTAGACGATCTTGCTGTCGACAGTCTCGATGTCGGGCCGCCGCTCGTCCGCGTCTTCAAGGCTGCTCGTCATGAAAAATCAGCTCGCCTTCGGCATCAGCTCTTCCGGCAATGCGCCGGAGGTGAAGACGCGCGGCTTGTTGAGGCGTACCATCGGCTCGATCTGCCACGTACCCACGACCGCGAGCAATGCGCCGATCAGGGCCACGCCCGTTGAGCCCATCCGGAGCGCCTGCCAGATCAGATAAGCCATCATGAGAAGCGACAGGATGGCGACGACGGTGGTTGAGGCCCACAGCCACCAGGGCTTTCCGGCGATGAAACGCGCCTGCGGATTGGCCGTTACAATGGCCTCGCACAGGTTGCGGGCAAAGGCCCGGTATTCCGCCGCCATCTCCTGCGCCTCCACGAGGCTCTTCCAGTTGAGCGAGCTGAAGGTGAAGGTCTTGCCGTCCTTCATCGTCACTTTCGTGCGGAAAGATTTCTGGCCGATGCGTCCGGGCTCATAGGTCATGCGCACGGTATCGACCGCGCCGAGGCGCACTTCGTGCACCTTGCGGCCGGAATCCACGATCAGCATGTCACCCTTGATGGCAAAGCTGATCGGCCCGCCCACCGGACGGGGGCTGTAAGTGTAAGTCTGTGTCATGGCCTTACCGTACCAGCTCGCGCATGGCGTGGTCTATGCCTTCCAGCGTCAGCGGATGCATGCGCTCTGAAAAGAGCTGCCGCATGAGGGTGACGGATTGGGTGTAGTGCCAATGGTTCTTCGGCACCGGGTTCAGCCAGACAGCTTTGTGAAAATGATCGAGGATGCGCCGCATCCAGATGCTGCCGGCTTCCTCGTTCCAATGCTCTACCGAGCCGCCGGGATGAGTGATCTCGTAGGGGCTCATGGAGGCATCACCCACAAAGACCACGCGATAATCGGACGGATAAGTGCGGATCAGGTCGAGGGTGGGAATCTTCTCGTCGAAGCGGCGACGGTTTTCCTTCCACACATGCTCGTAGACGCAGTTGTGGAAATAGAAATGCTCGAAATGCTTGAACTCGAGCCGCGCCGCCGAGAACAGTTCCTCCGCCGCCTGGATGTGCCAATCCATCGAGCCGCCCACATCGAGGAACAGCAGCACCTTCACCGCGTTGCGGCGCTCAGGCCGCAGTCGCACATCGAGATAGCCCTTGTGCGCGGTCTCGTGAATCGTCTCGTCGAGATCGAGCTCTTCGGCCGAGCCGGTGCGCGCGAAGCGGCGTAGCCTGCGCAGCGCGATGCGCATGTTGCGCACGCCAAGCTCCACGTCGTCATCGAAATCCTTGAACTCGCGCTTGTCCCACACCTTTACGGCGCGGAAATTGCGGTTCTTGTCCTGACCGATGCGGATGCCTTCGGGGTTGTAGCCGTAAGCCCCGTAAGGCGACGTGCCTGCGGTGCCGATCCACTTATTGCCGCCTTGATGGCGGCCTTTCTGTTCTTCGAGGCGCTTCTTCAAATTCTCCCAGAGCTTGTCCCAGCCCATGGTTTCGATCTGCTGCTTCTCCTCGTCGGTGAGATAGCGTTCGGCGAGCTTGCGCAACCACTCCTCGGGAATCTCCTCCTGGCCGAGCGCGCGGCCCAAATTTTCGAGACCTTTGAACACATGCGCGAAGACCTGGTCGAACTTGTCGAAATGGCGCTCGTCCTTCACCAGGCAGGTGCGGGAGAGATAGTAGAATTCCTCCACGCTCTTGTCGGCGAGATCCTCATCGAGCGCCTCGATCAGGGAGAGATATTCCCTGAGGGAGACGGGCACCTTCGCCGCACGCAGCTCCGTGAAGAAGGTGAGGAACATCGCCTTACTTGCCTACTGTGCGTCTTGCTCGAAATTCGATCCGCTCCGGCTTTTTGTTGCTCTGCCGCAGAAGCACGCGGAACTCGTCGCGCCGCTCATGGATCGATGCGATCACAAGGCCCATGGGCACGCCGATATCGGCCAGCACCGCCTCGCTTAGTTGCAGCGATGCCTCGATGGTTTCCGGCACCGCGTCATCAACGCCGAGATCGTAGAGCTGTGCCGCATGCTTCGCGTCGCGGGCGCGGGACACGATGGTGAGGTCGGGCCGCTCCTGACGGGCCGCACTTACCACCGCCTCGATGGCGCTCGGCGTGTCGAGGGTGATGACGAGGGCGCGTGCCTGCTCGATGCCGCAGGCACGCAAGAAGGAGGAATATGAGCCATCACCGAAATAGACCGGCTTGCCGGCTTTGCGCTCCTCGGCCACGCGGGCGGGGTCCATGTCTATGGCGAGGTAGGGCACCTTGTGACGCTGAAGCATATCGCCCACGAGCTGACCGACGCGGCCATAGCCGGCGACGATGACGCGGCCCACCTCTTCCGGTGGAGGCGGCACGGAGAGTTCCGGATCGATGGGGCGCTGCTGTTCGAGTTTGCGGCTCAGGCGTCGACCAAGGCGGGCGAGGAAGGGGATCGCCACCATGGTGAGAGTGGTCACCAGCAGCAGATTCTTACCGATCTCGTAAGGCACGAGGCCCGCCGCCATGGAGGCGCCGATGATGACGAGGGCGAACTCGCCGCCAGGGCCGAGCAGCAGGCTCGTCTCGGCGGCCTCGGAGGCGTTGAGGCCGAAGGGACGGGAGAGCCAGAAGATAATCACGCTCTTGATGGCGATGAGGAAGGTGGCGACGGCCAGGATCGTCACTGGCGCTTCGAGGAAGCGCATCACATCGAGGCTCATGCCCACCGACACGAAGAACACGCCGAGCAGCAATCCCTTGAACGGCTGGATCGTGGTGTCGACGGCGCGGCGGTATTCCGTCTCGGACAGAAGAATGCCCGCGATGAACGCGCCGAGCGCCATGGAGAGTCCGCTCACCGCAGCGATCAGGCTGGTCATGAGCACCACGAGCAGGCATGCCGCCATGAACATCTCGGGGCTCTTGGTGGCGGAGACCATTTGGAAGAACGGCCTCAGCACCAGACGGCCCAAGCCGACGATGATCGCGAGCGCGAGGCCCGCCTGACCGAGAGCGATGGCAAACGACACCATGCTGACTTCGGGCTGGCGCGTGTCGAGGGCCGCAATCGTGAACAGGATGGGTGCTACCGCGAGATCCTGGAAGAGCAGGGCGGAAAAGCTCGCGCGTCCTGCCGCGGAATTAAGACGCTTCTGCTCCGCCAACACGGGCAGGACGATGGCCGTCGATGAAAGCGCAAGCCCGATGCCGATAATCGCGGCTGCCGCTATGGAATTGACGGTCTTGTAGGCAAAGAGGCCCAGCGCCAGGGTGCAGAGGACGACCTGCAGTGTGCCGAACCCGAAGACCTGACGGCGCAGGATGCGCAGGCGCTGCCAGGACAGCTCAATGCCGATGGTGAACAGCAGGAAGACCACGCCGAACTCAGCGAAGCGTGATGTGCCTTCAGGATCGGTGAAGGTGAGCCAGTCTATCCAGGGATAATCGGGAATGAGCCGTCCGAAGCCATAGGGACCCAGAAGCGCTCCGGCTGCGAGGAAGCCCAGAACCGGACTGATCTTCAGCTTGTGAAAGAGCGGGACGACGACGCCTGCCGTTGCCAGAAAAAGGATGGGCTCCTGATAGGCATGCAGGTCGATCGAGGTCGTCATTGGGTCCTTCCGTTCAAGCGCATTGTGGTTCTACGCGGAAGGGGAGCGCAAGGGCAAATTCCGCTCAAGCTATGAAGCCGAGACATGGCTTATGACGCGGCGCTTGCCGGAGGCTGTCATCCCGGACGACATGAGCCGTCCGGGATAACGCTTGTCGAATATCAACCCAGCGTCGCCAAAGCCTGCGACAGATCCGCTACCAGATCGTCCGGATGCTCGATGCCGATGGAGACGCGAATCGTGGCGTCCGAGACGCCGAGGCGGTCGCGGGTTTCCTTCGGTACGCCGGAATGGGTGGTGGAGGCCGGATGCGAGATGAGGGATTCCGTGCCGCCCAAGCTCACCGCGAGCTTGAACACCTGAAGCGCGTTGAGCACCTTGAAGGCTTCCGCCTCGCCGCCCTTCACGTCGAAGGAGAAGGTCGAGCCTGGGGCGTCGCTCTGGGCCTTGTAGACTTCGGCGGCGCGCGAGCCTTCCGGCAGATAGTCGAGGTGGTGGACCTTCACGACGCTCGGATGCTCGTTGAGGAACTTGGCCACGATCTCCGCATTGCGGTTCGCGGCCGTCATGCGAAGCGCCAGCGTCTCCAGCGAACGGCCAAGCATCCAGCAGGAATGCGGATCGAGCTGTGTGCCGATGGCCGAGCGCAGCAGGCGCACGGACTTCATGTGCTCCTTGGAGCCCAATGCCGCGCCCGCGATCAGGTCCGAATGGCCGCCCACATATTTCGTCAGCGAATAGACGGAAATGTCCGCGCCATGCTTCAGCGGCTTCTGGAAGAGCGGGCCGAGGAGGGTGTTGTCGCAGACGATCACCGGGCGCTGGCCGCCCTGGGCTTGCGCGATCTCCTCCGCGATGGTGCGGATGAGGGCCACATCCACCAGGGTGTTGAGCGGGTTCGAGGGCGACTCGATCATGACGACCGCGACCCGGCCCTTTCCTTGAGCCTCCTTGGCCGCTGCACGGATGCCGGCGCCATCGACGCCGTCACCGAAGCCCACGGCCTGGATGCCGAAATTGGCCAGCGTCTTGGCGATCAGGGTCTCCGTGCCGCCATAGAGGGGCTGGGAGTGGAGAATCACGTCGCCGGGGCGGGAGAAGGCCAGGATCGTGGTGGCGATGGCCGACATGCCCGAGGAGAAGAGAAGGCCCGATTCCGCCTCCTCGAAGATGGCGAGGCGGTCCTCGACGATCTCGGAATTGGGGTGGTTGAAGCGGGAATAGACGAGGCCCGCGGCTTCACCCTTGGGCGGCTCCTTGCGGCCCGCCACGTAATCGAAGAATTCCTTGCCGTGCTCGGCGCTGTTGAACACGAAGGTCGAGGTCAGGAAGACCGGCGGCTTCACCGCGCCTTCCGACAGGGTCGGATCGTAGCCGTAGCCCAGCATGAGGGTTTCAGGCTTCAGCTTGTGATTGCCGATGCGGTCTTTGTGATAACGGTTATGAGCCATTGGCTGTTGTCCTCCCTAGTTTGTTATGGGCTTACATGATGAGAGCGGTTGCCGAAAGGTGACGACACGTCATAGGCTCCGCTCGGACAAGGAATGGTGGGGATGGCGCGTTTTACCGGGACCGAAAGCTATGTGGCGACCGAGGACCTGACGGTCGCGGTGAATGCGGCGATTACCCTGGAGCGCCCGCTCTTGGTGAAGGGCGAGCCCGGCACCGGCAAGTCGGTCCTGGCCGAGGAGATCGCCAGATCCCTGAATGCGCCGCTGCTCACCTGGCACATCAAGTCCACCACCAAGGCCCAGCAGGGGCTTTATGAGTACGATGCGGTTTCGCGCCTTCGCGACAGTCAACTCGGCGATTCCCGCGTGTCGGACATCAAAAACTACATCAAGCGCGGCAAGCTCTGGGAGGCCTTCGCTTCCGACGTCAGGCCCGTGCTGCTGATCGACGAGATCGACAAGGCGGATATCGAGTTCCCGAACGATCTGTTGCTCGAACTCGATCGCATGGAGTTCTTCGTCTACGAGACGGGCGAGACGATCAAGGCCAAGCAGCGGCCCATCGTCATCATCACCTCGAACAACGAGAAAGAACTGCCGGACGCTTTTCTGCGACGCTGCTTCTTCCACTACATCAAGTTCCCGGATGCGGAGACCATGGGGCGCATCGTCGAGGTGCATTATCCCGGCATCAAGCACCGGCTTGTGGAAGAGGCGCTCAAGATCTTCTTCGAGGTGCGCGAGGTCCCGGGCTTGCGCAAGAAGCCCTCGACCTCCGAACTCTTAGATTGGCTTAAGCTGCTGCTCTCCGAGGACATTGGCCCCGAGCAATTGCGCGAGCGAGACACCCGCAAGCTCATTCCGCCATTGCACGGTGCGCTGCTCAAGAACGAGCAGGATGTGAGCCTGTTCGAGAAGCTTGCCTTCATCGCGAGAAGGGAAGGGCGCTGATGCTTCGCCTGCTTCTTCTCCGTCATGCCAAGGCTGCCTGGCCGCAGGGCGTGCTCGATCTCGACCGGCCTCTCGCCCCACGCGGGCAGGAGGCTTCCATGGTGATGGGCAACTACATCAAAGCCGAGTTTCTCGCGCCCGATCTCGCGCTCGTTTCACCGGCACGCCGGACGCAGGAAACCTGGGAGATCGTGCATCCCATCATCGGCGATATTCCAAATCGTCACGACGGACGCATCTACGAGGCGCCCGTTGCCCGGCTTCTCACTGTGTTGCGGGAGGTAGAGCCCGAGGCGCGCACCTTGCTGATGATCGGCCACAATCCCGGATTCGAGGATCTCGCGAGCTTCCTGATCGGCGAGGGCGACATGGACGGCATCATGCGCCTAGGCAGCAAATATCCGACCGCCGGTCTCGCCGTCATCGATTTCTCCGTCGAGAGCTGGTCTGACGTCACGCGCAAGTCCGGTCGTCTCGAGCGCTTCGTGACGCCGAAATCCATCGGCGCGGGCGAGGATGGCTAAAGGCTCGGTACGCCGGGCTCTTCAAAGTCGATGAACAGCAATTCCTCGTCGTAGAACGTGTCGCCGACGCGAAGTGCTTTGCGCTCGATCCCGTAAGGCTTGAAGCCCAGTGCGTGATAGGTGCGGCGCGCGCCCTCATTGGTGATCCCGACCGCCGCTTCGAGCACGATCACGTGCTGAGCCGCGCGCGCGATGACATGCTGCACGAGCTTCCTTCCCAAGCTTTTTCCGCGCCATTCCGCCTGCACGTAGACGCCCCACATCAAGCCCTTGTGGGAAGCCTTCCTCCGGTCATAGACCGCGAAGCCCGCCATGCCGACAAGACGTTCTCCCGCGAAGGCACCGAAGATGGCATTCGGACCTGATGTCGGGATGCGGGCGCGGATCGTCTCAAGCGGAAGCGTCACTTCCTCCTCGTAGCTGGAGCCGAAAGCCTCCGGATTGGTGGCTAGCGCTTCCAGCCTCAAGTCGCGGAAGGCTTGTACGTCAGAGGGTTCCAGGCATCGGATCAGAATATCGGCAGTCATGAGGGCTCACGCGAAAGAGACGGATCATTCGCGGGCTGAGGAGAACGGTCAAGATCGGCCGTCATGGATGAACATATCGGCCTCGCCATCGTTTCTCCCGAAATGACCTCGACAATTTCACGGGTTCGCGGGGACGAAATCTCACATGCTGATCGAGACGCTTCTTGCGCTTGGCCTTGCCGGGCATGCCTTGCTTCCCGACGTCGCTGATCTCGTCGCTTCGAAGCAGGCGCGCTACGAGCCCGAGAGCCGCGAGATCACCAACTGGCGGTCCGAGGCTATCGATGCGCTTGAGCCGAAGGCTGCGGTCACTTTGGCGGCTTTCTTCAAGGCGGAGCGCCCCTTCGTCACCCGCTGCGTGAAGCTCAACAATTACTGGTGCATCAAGAGCGCCCGCTGGAACGGTGAACTCGCGACCGACGGCGAGGGGCATGTGGGCTTCGTTTCCGCCGATCACGGGGCCGATGCCGCCGCTCTGCTGCTGAAACGCTATTATCTCGACTACAACCGAAAATCCGCCCTCGACATCGTGCGGCGCTGGGCGCCCGCGGAATGCAATGTCGCCACCGGCATCGGCGGCATGGCGGTGTTGGCCATCCGGGGGATCGGCGGCACGGTGCGCGCGCAATATCTCGCCTCGCGGCGCAAGGGGAAAGGGAATGTCGTGCGCTACACGGCGAAGAGCGGTCCCGGCGGCAAGCCGGGGCGAGTCTCCCTGTCCATTTCCTTGACGCCGAAGACGCCGCAATATCGCGTGCCCAGCATCGCGGTGGGCATGGGCGAGAAGCCGAAGCCTGCGACACGGCCCCAGCCGCTCCTCGCTCAGAAAACGAAGCCGAAGCGCGAGCCCGCGACGACCGCCTCTGCCACTCAAAAGCCCATGGTAGCAAGCACCTGCGCTCCCGATGAACAGCGCTTGCGCAATTACGCGAGCCGCATGGTTCAGGGGCTGGGAATCGGGCTCAGCGACGACCTCAAGCTCTATGCCGAGGATGGCAAGCCATTGCCGAACTTGACCCAGGTGATGCTCGCCATGTCCTCCTTCGAGCTGGGCACCTTGCGGGCGAGCCCCGATCTCGTTCAGGCCGCCATCGAGCGCGCCACCGCGAAGCTCGAGGCCAATGTCAGGGCGGGGCAGCCCCAGGAGCGATAGCGTTGCCTTGCGCGATAGGACTCCAAGCCCCACCTTTCAGCTTGGCTTGAGAGAATTAGGTTCATCTGAGTGTCAGTCATTACCGATCTTGCCTCCCGCGCGGGGTCTGCCGCCCAATCGCTTTGGGAGGCCTCCGGTCAGCTCGTTCAGCCGTCCATCCGTCTCGGCGTCACGGGTCTCGCCCGCTCCGGCAAGACCGTGTTCACGACCGCGCTGGTTCATCACCTGACACGCGGCACGAACCTTCCGGCTTTCCGCGCTTCGGCCGAGGGGCGGATCCGGCGCGCCTATCTGGCCCATCAGCCCGACGATACGGTGCCGCGCTTTCCTTTCGAGGAGCATATGGCGGCGCTCACCGAAGATCGACGCTGGCCACAATCCACGAGCCGGATCAGCGAATTACGGGTCGATGTTGAATACGAACGCAAGGCCGGATGGCGCTCGGGCCCGGCTTCGCTGGCCGTCGACATCGTCGATTACCCGGGCGAGTGGCTGCTCGATCTGGCGCTTCTCGATATGAGCTATGCCGAGTGGTCTCGCCAGACGGTCGAAGCCAGCCGCAAGCGCGACCGGGCGGCAGTCGCGGGCCGTTGGCATGAGGCGCTTAAAAGCCTCGATCCCGCAGGTTCCGCCGATGAGATGCTGGCCGCGAAAGCGAGCGAGGCCTTCAAGGAATATCTGACGGCCTTGCGCGCCGGCGCAGAAGCCGTCGCAACCACGCCGCCGGGTCGCTTCCTTATGCCCGGCGATCTTGCGGGCTCTCCGGCTTTGACCTTCGCGCCTCTCGATCTGCCGGGCGGCCAGCCCATCGCGCCTGGCAGCTTCGCCGCGCTCATGGAGCGCCGCTACGAGGCTTACAAATCGCATGTGGTGAAACCGTTCTTCCGCGACCATTTCCAGCGCATCGACCGGCAGATCGTACTCGTCGACGTGCTCGCGGCCATCGATGCGGGGCCTGCCGCCCTGGCCGAGCTGGAAGAAGCGCTCGATCAGGTTCTCATGGCGTTCCGGATCGGGCGTAATACGCTGCTCTCCCGCCTGTTCTCGCCGCGCGCCGACCGGGTACTGTTCGCGGCGACCAAGGCGGATCACATCCATCACACCGATCACGACCGGCTCGATGCGGTCCTGCGCCATCTCGTGAACCGCGCCTCGCGCCGCACGGAAGCTGCTGGCGCGCGGGTCGGCACCGTGGCGCTCGCTTCTGTCCGCGCCACGCGCGAAACCACCATCCGCGAAGGCCGCGAGACCTTGCGGGCCGTATCGGGCGTGCCGGAGGCCGGCGAGCGGGTGGGGGGTGAGATCTTCGACGGCGAGACGGAAGCCGCGATCTTTCCGGGCGAATTGCCGGAATCGGCGGAGGCCATCTTTCACGGCGCCATCGAGCCCGGCTCCTTCCGCTTCCCGCGCTTCAGGCCGCCCAGATTGCCTGTCGATGCGGCGGGACGCATGGCGAAAATGCCCCATATCCGTCTCGACCGCGCCCTTGAATTCCTGCTGGGGGACCGTTTCGCATGAGCCGCCAACCTCGCGCCTTCCGCCTCGATGATCCCAACGTGACCGGCGGAGCCATTCAGGTCACGGAGGAGCCCTTCGATGCCATCGAGGCGGCGGACGGCGTCGTCGTGCCCATGGGCGAGCGGCGGCGCGCGCCCTGGATGGGCATTCTGCTCTCGGCATTGTCGGGCCTTCTGGTTCTCGGTCTCGGGCTCGCCTTTGAAAGGCTGATTGTCGATCTCTACGCCATCGCCCCGTGGCTCGGCTGGGTTGGACTGGCGCTGGCCATCATCGCGGCGCTCGCCTTTTTCGCCATCATCGGTCGCGAAGTCTTGGGCATCTGGCGAGAGCAAAAGATCGAGCGGCTGCGTGAGGCCGCCGTCGATGCTCTGGCGGTGAAGGATCACAAAGCCGCCAAAGGCATCGTGGGCGATCTGATCGGCCTCTATGGCGCGAGAAGCAGCGCCGCTCAGGGCAGCGCCCGTCTGAAAGCCCTGACGGACGAGATCATCGATGCGGATGATCGCCTCGCCATTGCCGAGCGCGAGCTGCTGGCGCCCCTCGATGTTCAGGCCAAGCGCGCGATTGCGGCAGCGGCTAAACAGGTGTCCCTTGTGACGGCGGTGAGTCCCCGCGCCATCGTGGACGTGGCCTTCGTGATCTTCGCGGCGGTGCGCTTGCTGCGCACTCTGGCGCGGATCTATGGCGGCAGGCCGGGTTTGTTTGGTTTCCTGAGGCTCGCCAAGGCGGCATTGAACCATCTGGCTGTGACAGGTGGCGTTGCGGTGGGCGACAGCCTTATGCAGCAGGTTTTGGGCTTAGGGCTCGCCGCCCGGATCTCTGCGAAATTGGGGGAGGGCGTGCTGAACGGGCTCATGACGGCCCGATTCGGGCTTGCGGCTCTTTCCGTCTGCCGCCCGCTTCCCTTCATCCGCGAAGAGCCGCCGAAAATCGGGGATGTGGCGGGAGAATTGATCCATAGGGCGGAGGCCGCGGCCTCTTAAGTGGTGCGGCAAATGGGTACGCCTTCCGGCTTTTCCTTGAAATGCCAGGGTTTTCGGCGCAGGCCGTTTCGGCATTTAGACAAATCGGTGACGCTGAAGAGCGTTGTAGTGAAACTCGCTTCCCTATATAGGGGCGCCACAGTTCATCGGGGAACAACGGCCGAACATGACAGACATCGTAATTGATGAGGGTTATCGACCGACAGAAGACGAGCCCTTCATGAATGAACGGCAGAGGGAGTATTTTCGGCGAAAGCTCATTCGCTGGAAAAGCGATATCCTCAAAGAGGCTCAGGAAACTCTCGCCACCTTGCAGAGCGAGAACGAGAACCATCCTGACCTGGCGGACCGCGCCTCTTCTGAAACGGATCGTGCTATCGAGCTTCGCGCCCGCGACCGCCAGCGCAAGCTCATCGCCAAGATCGATGCGGCACTCGCCCGGATCGATGATGGCTCCTACGGTTATTGCGAGGAAACCGGCGATCCGATTTCCCTCAAGCGCCTGGAGGCTCGCCCCATCGCGACCCTCTCGCTGGAGGCCCAGGAGCGTCACGAGCGCAATGAGCGGGTCTACCGGGACGACTGATCCAGCCATTCATTCCAGTAAAAAACAAAAGGGCTCCGGTGACGGAGCCCTTTTTCATTGGGTTCTTGAGTGGACTGTCCCTCAGCCCTTCTTGGAGGGATCGAGCGGGCGTCCGAGCAGGCGGGCGAACTCCGCCTCGATCTCCTCCACGGAGAAGGGATCGCTTTCCTTCTCGGCGGCAGGAGCAGCTGCGGGAGCCGGCTGCTGCGGCGGCAGCGGAGCGGGGCGGACCGGCTCAGGGGCCGGACGCGGCGGCTCGGGCTGCGGAGCGGGCGCTGCCTCCTCCACGAGATCGTCGTGATCCTCCTGCTCATAGACGGCGGGAGTTTCTCCGACATCGGCAGTCTCGAGAAGATCGTCCTCTTCCGCGACATCTTCCTCATGAGGCTCGTAGGCGGGAGCCGGAGGCGGGGCGACTGGTGCTGCTGGACGCTTCAGCGCTTCCTCAAGCTGCTTGGCCATGTTGGAAAGGACAGCGGCATCAGGGCCGGCCTTGGGTGCAGGCGCGGCAGGGGCCTCGACCGGTGCCGCCGGGAACGGACGGACGGGCTCGGCCTGCGGAGCGGGCGTAGCCGGAGCCGTCGGCGTCGGGCGCGACTGGAAGGGAGGAGGCGTGAAGTTCGGGCGCGGCTCTGGGCGCACTTCCGGAGCAGGGGCTACGGGAGCAATCGGAGCGCTCGGGAACGGCACGTTTCGCGCCTCGGCGCGAAGGCCCTGGATCGCGGGAGCCGAGGACACCGAAACAGCGTCGGGCTTCAGAACGGGCTCGGGATGAGCCGGGATCGGGGCGCTGACGGAGGCGACGGCCGAGAGCTCTTGATCCACATCCGATTCCTCGGACGGACGGCGGACAAAGGAGCCGAGCTGGGCCGCGAGCTGAGCCTCGATGGAAGGACGGCCATTGGCCTCGACCTGCGCCGGCTCGAAGCGCTCGGGACCAGCCTCGTTGGCTGCCGCCGGAATCCGGGCGCCGGCCACGCGCACGATGTTGGTCTCGATGACCACGTCGTTGGGGCCGCCGATCAGAAGAAGGTGCTCGACATTGTCACGGCGCAGCAGAAGAAGCTGGCGCTGACGGTCGAGATCGTAAACGTCGACGATGCCGAGGCGCGGCTGACGGCTGCGGGAGCGGTCCGCACCCGGCATCATGAGACGAGCGCCCGTCAGCTTGCGCAGGACCAGGCCGAACAATGCGACCAGGGCCAGGATGATTGCGAAGGCGATCACGAAAAGAACGGCGCGCGACGCTTCGATACCAAAAAGAGATGACACGATGAACTCTCAAAGCCTTGTGGGGGCCTTTGCAGGCCAGTTCTGTGTTGGTTGTACCACATTGACCGTCAAAGCCAGCCGCAAGGTTAACAGATGGTTAACGGCCCAATCTAAGCCTTACGGCATATGGGGTTGTTGAAGAATCCTGCAATCCACAGG
The DNA here is from genome assembly GCF_022346925.1 of Microvirga sp. ACRRW. Lineage (GTDB taxonomy): Bacteria > Pseudomonadota > Alphaproteobacteria > Rhizobiales > Beijerinckiaceae > Microvirga. Next base: position 137,000 of record NZ_JAKRNJ010000001.1, on the reverse strand, counting down.
AGGAGGGAGGAAGCTCCTCAAGCACGCGAATTGTGTCCTGCGAGGGGCAGGAAGAGGAGTATTCCCCTACAAAACGACCCTTATGCACCTCTTGCGCGGGCGCTTGCCGCCGCCTTAGAGGTCAATCAATAAATTCCGTGTAGGACCAACACGATATCAAGCGGCGGGTGTGGGCGGTAACCGGTTCCCGGCACATCCGCTATCCTGAAGGATAATGAAGTTCATGGCTCATCAGGGCGATATGCCGAAGGGTTCGACCATCGACCGTTCCGACCGCCACGGCCATTTCGGATGGGTCCTGCTGCTGGCGGCCCTCCTGGCTGGCGCGGTCCTCAGTCTTCGCTATCTCGGCATCGAGCGGACGCAGCCCCTGATCCTTGGCCTCCTGGCCTTCTTCGCGACGGCGGGTGTGTTCTTCCTTTTCGCCTGGGCCATCGGGGTCGTGCAATTCGCGGGCCGGACAATCCGCAACGACATCACCAAGCTCATGGCCGACACGGCGGGCGAGGGGCTCGCCGTCATCGATGACGATGGCCGGATGATCTATGCCAACGAGGCCTATCTCGCACTTGCAGGTTCCGGCGGCGGCGAGGTTCGCCCAGTCGAGCGCCTGTTCATGGGCGCGCCGGAGGTGTCCGAGGCGATCTACCGTCTCGCCCAGGCGGGACGCGAGCAGCGCACGGGCACGGAGGAAATCCGCCTGTCGCCCTCTCTCGACGGCAGTCAAGAATTCGGATGGTATCGGGTTCGCGTTCGCCCCATGCCGCGCTCAGGCAACCGCGATGCTGCCCTGTGGAGCATCGCTGACATCACCCAGGAGCGCGAGCGCCAGGAGAATGTGTTCCAGGAGCTGCAGCACGCCATCGATTATCTCGATCACGCACCGGCGGGCTTCCTCTCCATCGATCCCAATGGCTCCGTCGTCTATCTCAACGCGACGCTCGCAACCTGGCTCGATTACGATCTCGCCCAGGTCGGCTCAGGCGGATTGAGCCTTTCGGATATCCTGCCGCGCAACGTGGTGGCGATGATGACCTCATTCACCGGCGAGCCGGGAAGCGTGCGCACGGAAACCTTCGATCTGGATCTGCGTCGCCGCAACGGCCAGTTCCTGCCGGCGCGCCTCTATCACCGCATCGCCTTCGGGCTGGATGGGCGCATGGGCGCGTCCCGCACCCTCGTTCTCAACCGCTCGCCGGGTGTCGAGGTGGATGAGGGTCAGCGCGCTGCGGAAGTGCGCTTCGTGCGCTTCTTCAACAACACGCCGATTGCGATTGCGACCGTGAACCGCTCGGGCCGGATCGTTCATGCGAACGCGCCGTTCTCGAAACTCTTCGGCATCCTGCCGCGAACGAGCGACAGTGTCGGCGAGGGGCCTTCGATCTTCGACAGCTTCCACGAAAGCGGCCCGCTCGATGCAGCCCTGAAGGCAGTTGCCGAAAACCGTGGCGACATCGCGCCGTTGGAATTGCAGACAGCCGGCGAGAACGGCAGCTCGGTGCGCGTGTGGGTGACGCCAGCAGGCGATACGGGCGCGGATGGCGAGACGGCGATCCTCTATGCTCTCGACACGACGGATTTCCGCAAAGTCGAGGAACAGCTCGCGCAATCGCAAAAGATGAATGCGGTCGGCCAGCTCGCGGGCGGTGTCGCGCACGACTTCAACAACGTGCTGCAGGCGATCATCGGCTACAGCGATCTGCTGCTCGCTAACCACCGCCCCACCGATCCGTCCTTCCAGGACATCATGCAGATCAAGCAGAACGCGAACCGCGCCGCGAGCCTCGTGCGTCAGCTGCTCGCCTTCTCGCGTCGTCAGACTCTGCGTCCGGAAGTGCTCAACCTCAACGACCGGCTCTACGATCTCTCGATGCTCTTGAAGCGCCTTCTCGGCGAGCGCGTGGAGCTGGACCTTAGCCACGGACGCGACCTGTGGTTCGTGAAGGCGGACGTGAACCAGTTCGAGCAGGTGGTGGTGAACCTCGCGGTGAATGCGCGCGATGCCATGCCCGACGGCGGCAAGCTCGCGATCCGCACGGCGAATGTCTCCGCCCAGGATGCAACACGCCTCAACGTGAGCGGCATGCCGCCCGCCGATTACGTGCTGATCGAGGTGTCCGACACCGGCACCGGCATGACGTCGGAAGTGCTCGACAAGATCTTCGAGCCCTTCTTCACCACGAAGGAGGTCGGCAAGGGCACGGGCCTCGGCCTTTCCACCGTGTTTGGCATCGTCAAGCAATCGGGCGGCTATATCGACGTGAATTCGACGCCGGGGGGAGGCACGACCTTCAGCATCTACCTGCCGCGCCATATCCCGGACGTGCAGGAAGTGCCGGAAGAAGCCAAGGCCGATGCGCCGAAGAAGCCCGCCGCCGACATGACGGGGCAGGGCACGATTCTGCTGGTCGAGGACGAGGATCCGGTCCGCGCCGTGAACGCCAGGGCGCTGACCGCCCGTGGGTATACGGTGCTGGAAGCAGCTTCCGGCGTCGAGGCCATGGAGATCATCGAAGAGCGCGGCGCGCCGGTGGACCTCGTGGTTTCCGACGTGGTGATGCCGGAAATGGACGGCCCTACCTTGCTCGGCGAGCTGCGCAAGCTCTATCCCGACCTGAAGGTGATCTTCGTCTCCGGTTACGCAGAAGAAGCCTTCCGCAAGAACCTGCCGGAAGGCGAGGACTTCAATTTCCTGCCCAAGCCCTTCAGCCTGCGCCAGCTGGTGGAGACGGTGAAGCAGGTGATCGGGCAGTAGGATCTGTTCAGAACCGTGGGACGCTACTTGGGCGAAGGCTGGACAATTAGCATACAGCATATGTAACTACGATGCATTCCCTGTGCGCTATGGTTCTGTGATGAAACGTCCCCCAAGCAGTATCTCAAGCCTTTTAAAAGGCTTCGTTGCAAGCATCTTAGCGATCGGCTTGGTTCCAACGGGCGCTTCGGCCAAAACCACGATCAGCCCTCAGACTTGCCGAGCAACTGTGGAAGCTGCTCTTAAGAACGACGCCGAGGGCGCTATGGCTGCCCTCACGCCAGATCCGGCCGAAATCAATGAAATCCGTGAAATGGCCATGCGGATGACGGATTCACTGCAAGGGATCTTCAGAGGAAAAATCCCGAGGCTTGAAAGAACCCTGCCAGACATAGAGGTCGGCAGTCACCCAACCGCACTCCAAATTTGGAGCTTCGGTGACAAAGAGGTCTACTTTGTCGGTTGTCTTATCCAGCTAAGGGAAGGGCGACCATTCATCCACCTGCAGGCTTACCCTGTCATTGATGAGGTCATCAAAAAGCTGAAGGCCGACATTGGCGTTCAGTGAGCCGGGAAAGCGCTGTTTTTGTCAGTCCCGGTTGATAAAGGGTAGGAGTGGGGGAAGTCGCTTTTGCCCTGTTAAGATATTGAATTTATAATAGTTTTATCCTGCGACATCGTGGCTTGAAGAAAGCCCTGTGAATTCTCAAATGAGAACGAAAAAAGAACTTGCGACCAGGAACAAAGTGAGTACATATATCTTCTCAACACCGCGTTGAGATTCACTCCTCCTCCTGCCATAAGGATGTTCTGGTCATGTCGCAGTCTTCGCTGAGACTGGTGGAAAATACATCAATGGATAAAGACAAATCGAAAGCTCTCGACGCGGCGCTCTCTCAGATCGAGCGTGCCTTCGGCAAGGGCTCGATCATGCGGCTCGGCAAGGGCCAGCAGCCGGTGGAAATCGAAACCGTCTCGACGGGTTCGCTCGGCCTCGACATCGCGCTCGGCGTGGGCGGTCTGCCCCGCGGCCGCATCATCGAGATCTACGGGCCGGAATCGTCCGGTAAGACGACGCTCGCGCTGCACACCATCGCCGAAGCCCAGAAGAAGGGCGGCGTCTGCGCCTTCGTGGACGCGGAACACGCGCTCGATCCCGTTTATGCCCGCAAGCTCGGCGTCAACCTGGACGATCTCCTGATCTCCCAGCCCGATACCGGCGAGCAGGCTCTCGAAATCTGCGACACGCTGGTCCGCTCCGGCGCGGTCGACGTGCTGGTCATCGACTCGGTGGCGGCGCTGACCCCGAAGGCCGAGCTCGACGGCGAGATGGGCGATGTGCAGCCCGGCCTCCAGGCTCGTCTCATGAGCCAGGCCCTGCGCAAGCTCACCGGCTCGATCTCGCGCTCGAAGACGATGGTGATCTTCATCAACCAGATCCGCATGAAGATCGGCGTCATGTACGGAAGCCCTGAGACCACCACGGGCGGTAACGCCCTGAAGTTCTACGCCTCCGTGCGCCTCGACATCCGCCGCGTCTCGACCCTGAAGGATCGCGACGATCCGATCGGCAACTCGGTTCGCGTCAAGGTCGTCAAGAACAAGGTCGCTCCGCCCTTCAAGCAGGTCGAGTTCGACATCATGTTCGGCGAAGGCGTGTCCAAGGTGGGCGAGCTCATCGATCTCGGCGTCAAGGCCGGCATCGTCGAGAAGTCCGGCGCCTGGTTCTCCTACGACAGCCAGCGCCTCGGCCAGGGTCGCGAGAACTCCAAGCAGTTCCTGCGCGACAATCCCGAGGTTGCAGGCAAGATCGAGGCGCTCATCCGCCAGAATTCCGGCCTGCTCGCCGATCGCATTCTGGATCAGGCCACCCCGACCGCCGAGGACCTGGATGAAGGTTCCGCTGAATAAGGATGACGTATTGGCCGGTTGTCCGGCCGGAACGCCGCTCCATAAAGGGTTTGCTCTCCTTCAAGGGCAAAGGAAGGGCCGTCGCGAGAGATCGCGGCGGTCTTTTTCATTTTGAATGCCGTCATCTCGAAACTGCAAAGCAGAGCACGGGATCGCTGTCCGAGAATGGCGCTCTGTTCTGGGAACGATCCCGGATCGCCTGTCGGCGTCCGGGATGACGCAGCGTATGCAGCGTATTATGACGCCCCGCCTCGACAGAGGGGCCGGGGACGGCTAAAACCGGCCTCCATCAAGAGATTACCAGGGCTGAGAGGCCCCCAATTCCCGAGTTTGAGAACCCATGAGCGGCGTCAACGAAATCCGGTCGGCCTTCCTCGATTATTTTGCCAAGAACGGCCATGAGGCTGTGGCCTCGAGCCCCCTCGTGCCGCGCAACGACCCGACCCTGATGTTCACCAATGCCGGCATGGTGCAGTTCAAGAACGTCTTCACGGGCGTCGAGAAGCGGCCCTACAGCACGGCGGCGAGCTCGCAGAAATGCGTGCGCGCGGGCGGCAAGCACAACGATCTCGACAATGTGGGCTACACGGCGCGCCACCACACCTTCTTCGAGATGCTCGGCAACTTCTCTTTCGGCGATTACTTCAAGGAACGGGCCATCGAGCTCGCCTGGAACCTGATCACCAAGGAATTCGACCTGCCGAAGGACAAGCTGCTCGTCACCGTCTATCATGACGACGACGAGGCGGCGAACCTCTGGAAGAAGATCGCAGGCTTCTCCGAGTCCAAGATCATCCGCATCCCGACCTCGGACAATTTCTGGCAGATGGGCGATACCGGCCCCTGCGGTCCGTGCTCGGAAATCTTCATCGACCAGGGCGACAAACTCTGGGGCGGCCCTCCCGGCAGCCCGGAGGAGGATGGCGACCGCTTCCTCGAGTTCTGGAACCTCGTGTTCATGCAATACGAGCAGATCGAGCCCGGCAACCGCATCGGCCTGCCGAAGCCCTCTATCGATACCGGCATGGGCCTGGAGCGCATCTCCGCCATCATGCAGGGTGTCTACTCGAACTACGACACGGACCTGTTCCGCACCCTCATCGAGGCTGTCGCTCACGCCACCGGCGTCGCGCCGGAAGGCGACCGCAAGGCCTCGCATCGCGTGATCGCGGATCACCTGCGTACCTCGTGCTTCCTGGTCGCGGATGGCGTTCTTCCTTCCAACGAAGGCCGCGGCTACGTGCTTCGCCGCATCATGCGCCGCGCCATGCGCCATGCGCAGCTCCTCGGCGCCCGCGATCCGCTGATGTACCGCCTCGTGCCCGTTCTCGTGCGCGAGATGGGGCAGGCTTATCCTGAGCTGATCCGCGCCGAGGCGCTCATCACCGAGACGCTGAAGCTGGAAGAAACCCGCTTCCGCAAAACCCTGGAGCGCGGCCTCACGATCCTCGACGACGAGACCCGCAATCTCAGCAAGGGTCAGAACCTTTCGGGCGACACGGCCTTCACCCTCTACGACACCTACGGCTTCCCGCTCGACCTGACGCAGGACGCGCTGAAGCCGCGCGGCATCGGCGTCGATACGGATGCCTTCAACGCCGCCATGGAGCGCCAGCGCGAGAAGGCTCGCGCAGCCTGGTCGGGCTCAGGCGAGGCGGCGACGGAAACCGTGTGGTTCGGCGTCAAGGAGCGCACGGGTGCTACCGAGTTCTTCGGTTACGATACCGAGCAGGCGGAAGGCGTCGTCGTTGCGCTGCTCAAGGACGGCAAGGAAGTCTCGGCGCTGAAGGCTGGCGAGACCGGCCTCGTGGTCCTGAACCAGACGCCGTTCTACGGCGAGTCCGGCGGACAGGTCGGCGATACCGGCGTGATGCAGGGCGAGGGGGCGCGCGTTCGCGTGACCGGCACCGAGAAGAAGCTCGGCGATCTCTTCGTGCATCATGTCACGGTCGAGCATGGTGCGCTGAAGCTCAACCAGTCCCTCGAACTGATCGTCGATCATGAGCGTCGCTCTGCCGTACGCTCGAACCATTCGGCGACGCACCTTCTGCACGAGGCGCTGCGTCAGGTGCTCGGCGATCACGTCGCCCAGAAGGGCTCGATGGTTGCGCCCGACCGTCTGCGCTTCGACTTCAGCCACCCGAAGCCCATCGAGGATGCGGAGCTGAAGGAAGTCGAGGAGATCGCCAACAAGGTGCTGCTCCAGAACGAGCCGGTCGTGACCAAGCTCATGGCCGTCGATGAGGCCATCGAATCCGGTGCGCGCGCGCTCTTCGGCGAGAAGTACGGCGATGAGGTTCGCGTCGTCTCCATGGGCAAGACCGAAGGCAATAAGACCTTCTCCATCGAACTCTGCGGCGGCACGCATGTGAACCGCACGGGCGACATCGGCCTCGTCACCATCGTGGCCGAGAGCGCGGTCGCTGCGGGCGTGCGCCGTCTCGAGGCAATGACGGGCGATGCCGCGCGCCGTTACCTCGCGGATGAAAGCCGCAAGCTGCGAGAGGTTGCGAGCATCTTGAAGACTCCGGTCGACGATGTGTCCTCGCGTCTCGCGGCTCTTATGGAAGAGCGCCGCAAGCTGGAACGCGAACTCGCCGAGGCGCGGCGCAAGCTCGCCATGGGCGGCGGGGCTGCAGGCGGGGGCGATCCGATCAAGGACATTAACGGCGTGAAGCTCATGGCCCGTGCGGTCACCGGCGTCGAGATGAAGGACCTCAAGAGCCTCGCGGACGAGGGCAAGAAGCGCCTTGGTTCCGGCGTGGTCGCGATTGTCGGCGTTGCCGAGGATGGCAAGGCCGGAATCGTGGTGGCTGTCACGGATGATCTGACGTCGAAATACGACGCCGTCTCGCTCGTGCGCGTCGGCTCCGAAAAGCTCGGTGGCAAGGGCGGCGGCGGACGCCGCGACATGGCCCAGGCCGGCGGCCCCGACGGAGCCCAGGCCGAAGCCGCGCTCTCGGCCATCGAAGAGGCGATGTCGACAGGCGCGTAAGGCCTGTCCATCTCCTCACGCAACGGCATTGAATCTGACCATCTGTCTCGATCCTCAAGGGGATCGGGGCAGGCGGCTTAAGGCCCTGTGCACAGCCTCGTTCCACGCTTGAAATGAAGTAGCGCATCCTTCTAGTTGTATTGGCTCGCATCGGCGAGAAACAACAAAGAAAGATAACGGGGCAGCATCATGCGCTTATCCATTCTCGCAGTTCTTGCGGGCAGCCTATCCCTTGGCGCCTGCGCCACGGTCACCCGCGGCACCACCGAACAGATCACCTTCGATTCCACGCCGCCCGCTGAGATGCGGACCTCGACAGGCCTGACCTGCCCGACGACACCCTGCACCCTCGATATCAGCCGCAAGTCCGAGTTCATCGCGACCTTTTCCAAGCAGGGCTACCAGAGCCAGGACGTGATGGTGCAGACGCGTCTTGCTGGCGCCGGTGCGGCCGGTTTCGCGGGCAACGTCCTTGTCGGTGGCGTAATCGGCATGGGTGTCGATGCGGCGACCGGCTCGACACTTGAGCACTATCCGAATCCTGTGACGGTCAGCCTCGTCCCGCTCGTTCTCTCGCGCAAGAACAAGCCGCAGAAGCCTGCGGTGTCGCGTGGGCCGGTGAAGGAACAGGCTGCGCCTACGTCTTAAGACATGATGCTTGTAAACGTCGGGAGCTGGCGGGATTCCATTCCCGCCAGCTCCTCTGAAACATTCGCGCCCTTAGTCATGAAGTTGCCGCCCGTCGGACCTAGTTCTTCGTAATTCTCCAGATCGTGTTTGACAGGTCGTCGGCGACGATCAAGGCGCCGCGCGGATCCACTGTCACGCCGACCGGGCGTCCACGCGTGTTGCCGTCATCGACCAGGAAGCCGGACACAAAATCGATGGGGTCGCCCGCAGGCTTACCGTCGCGGAACGGAACGAAGACGACCTTGTAGCCCACCGGAGCGCTGCGGTTCCAGCTGCCGTGCATGCCCACGAACACGCCGTCAGTGAAATTCGGGCCCATCTCCGGTGTCGAGAAAGCCACGCCGAGCGCTGCCACATGCGAACCCAGGGCGTAATCCGGGCGAATGGCTGCCGCGACCTTTTCCGGATCCTGCGGTTGCGCGCGCGGGTCGACATTCTGACCCCAATAGCTGTAGGGCCATCCGTAGAACCCGCCTTCCTTCACTGAGGTCAGATAGTCGGGGACGAGATCAGGGCCGATTTCATCCCGCTCGTTCACGACTGCCCAGAGCTGGCCCGTGCCGGGCTGAATGGTGAGGGCAGTGGGGTTGCGAAGTCCTGTCGCGTAAGGCTTGTGTGTCCCCGTCTGCACATCGATCTGCCAGATCATGGCTCGGTCTTCCTCGGCATCCATCCCGCGTTCGGTGATGTTGCTGTTGGAGCCGATGCCTACATAGAGAAAGCGCCCGTCCGCGCTGGCGGTCATGGCTTTCGTCCAGTGATGATTGATCACGGCAGGGAGATCCGTGACCTTCATGGGAGGCGCGCTCGCCTTTGTGTCGCCGTCACGATAGTCGAACCGCACCAGCTCATCCTGATTGGCGACGTAGATGGCACCGTTGACGAAGGCGAGACCGTAAGGCGCGTTGAGGTTGTCGGCGAAAACGCCCTGCAGTTCATAGGTGCCGTCGCCATCGGCATCGCGCAGAAGTGTCAGCCGATTGCCGCCTTTCACTGAGCTTTTGCCCAGGCTCTTGATGTAGCCCGCGATCATGTCCTTAGGGCGTAGCGTCGGCGCGTAGCCGCCGGAGCCCTCAGCAACAAGAATATCGCCATTGGGAAGAAGCAGAGTCTGGCGCGGAATCTTGAGATCCGTGGCGATGGGTTGAATCTTGTAGCCCTGCGGCACCTTCGGGAGTTCGTTGCCCCAATTGGCCGGTCGTGGAATTTTCATGCTGGGCAACAAGCCGCGCTCCGGCTCGGGCAGGTTCGGGTTTGGGCCATATTGCTGTTGCTGGGCTTCTGCGTTGCTGGCAGCGAGAGCAATGGCCAGGGTGCCGATAAGGAGGGTTGAGCGGATCATTTCACCTCTCCTGCATGAAATCCGGAATAGCCGATCCAGGCTGCAACGAAGGCCAGGAGCGTCGCGATCGCAGACAGATAAAGGCCCTCAGGCATGGTCGCCCAGGCGTCCTTCGCGTGGACGAGAGCGTTGACGAAGCCGAGCACCCACATGGCGAGCAGCACGACGAAATAGACCATCAGACGTCCTCTCCGCGCAGTGCCTTTGCGAAAGAGATTGACCAGCGCCCAAAGCACGGCGAAGCCGCCGCCAACCAAGCCGCCGGCGATGAGCCAGGACGAGAAGTTCGCCCATTGCACGTGAAAGGTGGCCCGATAAGCGAAATCGCTGATCAGCGCTCCTGCGAACAACGGCAGCGGAAAAGCGAGAAAGATTGCGTGAAGGGGATGAAGCGGCCTTACAAGACCTGGACTGGAGGCAACAACCAATGCACTTTCCCTCTCGTTTCTGAACTGGGCGCACGATCTTGCGCCCGGCAAAGTCGCCGCTGGGTCAATGCGTTAGGAGGCGGTAGGTTTCGGGAACGGCCAAGATTTGTCGATAGCGAGTCTGTGATCGTCTCCGCCCGAGATGCAGACGGGGCCTCAATCGTGGTCGGGATGCTGGCGTGATTTCATCTTCATCAGCATCTCGGGCGGATTGTCGTCCTCGGTCGTGATGCCGGGAAGCGTGTGCAGCTTCTCGAAGGCTGGCAATCTACCTTCGACGCCATATTGGATTTCAGGCTTCACCCGCCCTGGCTCATCGAGGCTGCCGATGGAGATGGTGATGCGATCCGTCTCAAGGGCATTATAGGTGAGCGGCGTTCCGCAATCGCGGCAAAACCCGCGCTCCACGGCTTCCGAGCTTCTGAAATTCCCGGGCTGCCCCTTCGTCCAGATCAGGTCTTTGCGCGGCACGCCAGTCAACGCGGAAAAGTAATTGCCGAAAGCCTTCTGGCACATGCGGCAATGACAGATGCTGGCATGCGTCGGCTCCGACATCAACGCGTAACGCACCGCGCCGCACTGGCAGCCGCCAGTCATGGCGGGTTGGAATTCTGAGTCAGTCATCGATCAAACTCCAGCGCTTCAGTTGAAGCAGCATATGCGAACTTTATTCCGTATGTATATGGTAGCATCCTTTCATGAGAAGCTGATCGATCAACTAGGTAGTCCCTATGGGCAGGCGAGATTCTGCCGTCTCCAGCTTACACTTGCTGTTGAGAGTCCGGAGGCGTGCATGGCTGGCTTCTTGCTTCATGTGATCGGTTCAGCCGGTGTTGCTTCGCTGGTGATCACAGGCCTGATGGCTTACGAAGGATCGTTGCAATTGGCCGGTCTGTCCAAGCAACGTTATCGCCGCTTTCATTCCAGGCGCGATTTTGGGCCGCCGGATGCTTAGATCATTCCTAACCGGGCCACATTCTAGCCCTACTGCCAAGCCAGATTCTTATCCGAACAGTTTGTGTAATCTATCAGGAAAGGCAGAGGTCGGAGCATGCAAGACATCAAGCATTCATCACCCTCTCCCGAGACGTTGCCGATGTTGAATCAACTCGAGCGCACGATGCTGGCGTCGATTGCTCTCATGAAGCGCATCAGGCGCGAGAAGAGACGCTCTCCGCAGGAGAGCGCAAGCGGGCAAAACGAGAAGCACTAAGAAGCGCTTTGCGTGTCTCTTATTTTGATAAGGCCTCATTCGCCTGAAAAGGGTGAGTGAGGTCGTTGTTTATGCGCTCCTGCAAATGAGCAGGGTCTATCGGCCTGCGGGCCCTCCGTCGCAGAATGCGAACGCGTCAAATGCCTCGGATTTTGAATCTGGCTTAAGAGCAAGTGTTTGCTGCGTCGTTTTCTCTTTGGATAGAGGAACGCCTGCGGGCCAGGACGTTTCGTTCCAGGTGGCTGTCCAGTCGTAGTAACGACTTGCTGTGGTCGCCGCATATTTCAGCGTGAGATAACCTGTGCTCTCGTCGTGGCAATGCGGCGAGGTCTTATGTTCTTTTTCCGTAAAGCAGGCGCGCACGGTTTTGTTGCAGCTGAAAGGGATATTGCCGAACTTCCGCTGATCTTCATCGATGTCTGTGATTGCTGGATCGAGTGTCACGAAATCCGCGATGACGAATTGAGCGCCGCCACCTGAATAGCTTTCCAACTTATCATCGAGCACGGCAACGGCCCAAAGGCCGGGACCTGCGGGATAGAGGGCAGGGTGGATGTCGATCATCCTCGCCTCTGAACCGTCTTGAGCCGTTGGCAGGGGATATTTCTCGAAACTCCAACGGTTCAGAAGTTGCCACTGGCCCGGTGCTTTCATTTCAAGACGGGAGATCGTCCTGTTCACCATCACGGCATAGAACTCTCGACCTGTTTCCGTCTTGCGCTCGAACAGGCGCGGCACTTCCACCTTGTTGCATTCGAGGCCGGGCAGATTGCACACCCCCATGATCCAGTTGGGATCGAGCTTGTCGAGATCCTTGATCTCACGCAGGCGGACGGCTTGAAGTTGAGATTGGGCTTGAGCGGTGCTCTGGATTCCAAGAATGCAGACTGCCGCCAAAAGCAGGAAAAGGTCGAGACGCAGCAGTTTTTTTATCAGATGGCGCGCCATGGTTATGCCTGTTGTCGTTCCGTTGTTTCGTATCGTAGGCTTATCTCCAGAAAAATGAACCCTTCCAAATGCTAAACAGGGGAAAAGCCTTTGCACACAATTGCCGATATTGAAGCCAAACTGCTGGACATGGGCTTGAGCGAAGAGACCGCGCGTAAGATCGCAGGCTTGTCTAAGCCTTCCGTGGTCCTCGAAAGCATCCCTGTGGCTGATGAAGGCGATATCAGGCTCGGCGCGACGAAAATCGGAGGGCGGCCTGATCTACCTGCTCCGATCCCGTGGCCTTGGCGCGAGCCTTATTCGGATGCCGAGGAAAGGGGGGAATACGATGAGGAAATCCGCCGTGCTGCCACGCGTCCTTGCCCTCTTTCTTTCGTTGCGCAGATCGATCTGGCGGAAGTAGCGGCAGCTGGGCCTACCGATCCTGATCTTCCGAAGGAAGGGCGGCTTTTTCTTTTCTACGATGTCTTTGACATGCCCTGGGGCTTGCAGCCTGCTGCACTTAACGGTTCTCGCCTGATTTACGATACATCTCCCGTATCCGATCTGATCAGAGTTCAGGCTCCTGACGATTCAGTCCTAACCCAATTCGAGGCGCTTGCTGTCCGATGCGAGCCTTCGCTCTCGTCACTCTCTCCGCAAAGCGGGGAAGCGCTGGAGTTTATCGACGAGGATGCGTTCAGTGAGTGGTCTCAATGGCATGAGGACAACGATGAGAAAGTTCATCACGTCGGAGGTCATCCGAGCCAGATTCAGGGCGATATGGCGGCTCAATGTGTCCTCGTCTCCCATGGGCTAACTTCTGATGCCTGGGTGGACGAAGAGGCAATCGCTCATATCAATGTCGAAGCGGAGCGCGAGGAGTGGGTTTTCCTCTTCCAGATCGCATCTGATGAAGAGCACGATATGGTCTGGGACGATCTGGGCCTGCTTTATGTCTGGATCAAACGGTCCGACCTCAAGGCGCGGCGGTTCGACAAGGCTCACCTGATTTTGCAATGCCATTGAAACGGAAACGGGAGCCAGCGGCTCCCGTTTCGATGCGCACATGAAAGCTGGCCGTTAAGCCGCCATCGCCTTCTTGAGGTTCTCGTCGATCTTGTCGAGGAAGCCGGTGGTGGAGAGCCACTTCTGCTCCGCGCCGACGAGGAGAGCGAGGTCCTTCGTCATGAAGCCAGACTCGACCGTGTCCACGCAGACCTTCTCGAGGGTCGCGGCGAACTTGGCGAGCTCGGGGTTGTTGTCGAGCTTGGCGCGGTGGGCGAGGCCGCGGGTCCAGGCGAAGATCGAAGCGATGGAGTTGGTCGAGGTCTCCTTGCCCTTCTGGTGCTCGCGGTAGTGGCGGGTCACGGTGCCGTGGGCGGCTTCCGCTTCCACTGTCTGGCCGTCCGGCGTCATCAGCACGGAGGTCATGAGGCCGAGCGAGCCGAAGCCCTGGGCGACGGTGTCGGACTGCACGTCGCCGTCGTAGTTCTTACAGGCCCACACATAGCCGCCCGACCACTTGAGGGCCGAGGCCACCATGTCGTCGATGAGGCGGTGCTCGTAGGTGATGCCGGCGGCGTCGAACTTCGCCTTGAACTCGTTTTGGTAGACTTCCTCGAAGATGTCCTTGAAGCGGCCGTCATAGGCCTTGAGGATGGTGTTCTTCGTGGAGAGATAGACCGGATACTTGCGGTTCAGGCCGTAGTTCATGGAGGCGCGGGCGAACTCGCGGATCGACTCGTCCAGGTTGTACATCGCCATGGCGACGCCGGCACCCGGGAACTTGAAGACTTCCTTCTCGATGACGGTGCCGTCCTCGCCCTCGAACTTGATCGTCATGCGGCCCTTGCCGGGCACCTTGAAATCGGTGGCCTTGTACTGGTCGCCGAAGGCGTGACGGCCGACGATGATCGGCTGGGTCCAGCCGGGCACGAGGCGCGGAACGTTCTTGCAGATGATCGGCTCGCGGAAGATCACGCCGCCGAGGATGTTGCGGATCGTGCCGTTGGGCGACTTCCACATGTCCTTCAGCTTGAACTCTTCCACGCGGGCCTCGTCCGGCGTGATGGTGGCGCACTTCACGCCGACGCCGTACTTCTTGATGGCCTCTGCGGCTTCGACCGTGACCTTGTCGCTGGTGGCATCGCGGTGCTCGATGCCCAGGTCGTAGTACTTCAGGTCGATGTCGAGATAGGGGTGGATCAGCTTCTCTTTGATGAAGTGCCAAATAATGCGGGTCATCTCGTCGCCGTCGAGTTCGACGACCGGATTGGCAACCTTGATCTTCGCCATTGATCTCACCTTGTTTTTCCAGGGCTGAAACGGCCTGCCTGCGGCAGACGGGTTGCCGGGGCTATAGCGCGGTTAAGGCTCCGGGGGAAGGTGGGGGGATCGCCCCAATTCAGCGCTTTCTGCGGCTTTGGACGTTTTTCCCATCCTCCCGACACAGGACGGCGCTGAACAGGGAATTCACCGTGGCAGCCTTGCTTCGCAGGTTGGCCTGGGTCGTTGGGTTCCGGATGAGAGCCGCCGTCGCCTTCAGGAGCGCCTGGTCGCAGATGCAGGCTCCCCGCCCGACCCGCTCATAGCAAAGGTCGTGCGCCCGGCAGGCGGCATCGAGCCTGTCGATGGGGGAGGCGCGATTGGCATCGCCTGCGCCGCACCAGTTGCCATGGAAAAGGGGGGCGGATGTCTGCGGGTTGCTGATGCCGGAACGGGCCGAGACCGGGGATGCCAGGATGAGGCAAAGCAATGTCACAAACCTGCGCAGCCAGGGCAATTTCAACTCCGGAAGGATCTGATGAAAGCGGGAAGCCGGCCGGGAGGCGGCAGAGGAAACAATGCCTTCAACCGGACTGGGTTCCGATCTGGAGCTTTATTGCCGGATCTGCTCCAGGACACGCTGCAAGGGCATGTCCGAGACCTGGATCAGTCCCGATGATGGGTTGTCCATGTCCAGGATCAGGCAGAGCGAGGCGGAGATGAGGAGGGCTGCGGCGACGAGCGTGCTGATGACCACCGTATTCCGGGGCGACCGGTAGCCGAAACTTGCGAAGATCAGGACAAGCCAAGCGATCACGACGATGACGAGAGGCATCGGGATCGTTCCTCCCGATTGACCGGCGATGACCCAGCGCTGGTCGAGGACTTCCCGATAGAGTTGCCGCGCCTCGTTCCAGAGGGCTGTCTGCTGATCGTCCGTGACACGGATCGCCCTGAGACGATTCCCGACCTCGTCCAGCAGGATGCCGGCCTCCCGGTCGGCTGCGACGCCGGGATTGGCGCTGAGTGCTCTCTCCAGATAGGCGACAAGCCCGCGATGGGCGTCGTCGCCGAGCGGCCCCAGCGCGCGGATCGTCTTGTCCAGCAGGATGAGATCGGTCGCATAGGCATGAAGATCGTCGTCCACGGCCTGAAACGTGTTTTTGGCCGAGTTCAGCATGAGGCCCAGCACCAGGGACGCGATGACCACGAAGACATTGGCGACGATCCGGACGGTGGCGTTCGTGTCTTCCTGAAGCTGTTTGGGGGAAAGCCTGGTGTGTCCGAACAGGCAGCCGAGTGAAACCCCCACGAGGAGGATAAAGGTGGCGACCGAAATCAGGATTTCGCTACCGACGAGCATCGCTTTCCCGCCATTGGGCTTAAGATGCCATCTGTGAAGCTTGATCGGGAAATCAATGTGGCGGCCCGGGAGCATGGGGCGTATGGAAGTGAACTCTGTTCAGCCGATCACTCAAGACCTCAATGCAATGAAGCTCCCAACCATCATCCTCGTTGAGCCCCAACTGGCCGAGAATATCGGCATGGTGGCGCGCGCCATGGCCAATTTCGGTCTCTCGGAACTGCGCATCGTCGCTCCGCGCGATGGCTGGCCCAGAAAAGGCGCGCATTCGGCGGCTTCCGGCGCGGTACATGTGCTGGAAGGCGCGATTCTCTACGACACGGCGCGCGAGGCGATTGCCGATCTCAACTTCGTCTTCGCCACCACCGCGCGCGAGCGGGGGCAGATGAAGCGCGTGTTCGGGCCGGATACGGCGATGACAGAGGCGCACCGGCGAAGTGGCGAGGGGCAGCGCATCGGCATCATGTTCGGGCGCGAGCGGACGGGCCTTGAGAACGATGAGGTGTCGCTGGCGGATGCCATCATCACCTTCCCGGTCGATCCGCAATTCTCGTCGCTCAACCTCGCCCAGGCGGTGCTGCTCGTCTCGTATGAATGGTACAAGCTTGCGACCGGCGGGGCGCTGCCGTTTTCCGGCGAGAGAATTTCACCGCCGGCATCTCGCGAGATGGTTACTTCTTTCTTCGATTATCTCGAGGATGAGTTGGAGGCGGTGAACTTCTATCCTGAAGATAAAAAGCCAGTTATGGCCCGGAATATGCGTGATATTTTCCACCGGCTTGAAATGACAGAGCAGGATGTTCGCACCCTGCGCGGGGCGATTCGCGCACTTGCGGAAGGGCGCCGGTTGAGAAAGCCTTAAATCTCTTCTGCTCTAGTGTTGCCCGGAGCCCTTTTTGCTCCGCACATTTGATCTGAGATCGCCATGCGCCGCTCGCTGACTGCCCTTGTTTTCCTCGGTTCGTGCCTCGCCGCACCCATAGCGTTCGCGGCTTCTCCGCCGCCGCAGCCGGAGAAGGGGCCCGGAGGCAAGGATTACAAAGCCGCCGAGGTGATCAAGACCGACACCGGCACCGTCAGCTACGGTTCTTACGTTTTCTACGGCAACGATACGCCCTCGAGTCCCCGCCCGGTGGTGGTGTTCTTCCATTCCTGGGGCGCGGTGAACCCGGCGCTCTACGGCGGCTTCATCGATCATCTCGCCCGCAAGGGCTATCTCGTCATCATCCCGCGTTTTCAGGAAGTGAACCGCTCCCGTCCGGGGGATGCCACGCTGAAGGCGGGATCTCTGATCAACGACGCCTTGGTGCAGTTGGGCCCCGATCAGAATGCGCGGCCCGATCTGACCCGCGTGGCCTATATCGGCCATTCCGCGGGTGTACCGCTGGCGCTCAACGTGGCTGCCGCTGCAGAGGGCCCGGCAATGCCCGCGCCGAAACTGATCTTCGGCTTCATGCCGGGCGGCATCGCATCGACCGAGAAGGAACGCGGCATCATGCTCGGCGATCTTTCGACGATCGATCCGTCGACCCTCATCGTCATCATGAACGGCGACCGCGAGCATCTGCCGAGTGACCGCGCTTCTCGCCGTCTCTTCGAGGCGGCGAGCGGCGTGCCGGTGACCCGCAAACTCTTCATGCGCGCCAGCTCCGACGATCATGGCTATCCGGCACTTACCGCGACCCTGGCCTCGCCCGGCTCGCCGAAACCCGACTACGATGTCTCGGCGATCAAGCTGCAGCCCGATCCGCCGAAAGACCCGAAGCAGAAGAACACCTGGAAATGGAGCGCCGACATGTCGTTGTCCGGCCCCCAGACAATCCTGACCCAGCAGCTCGGCAACAACGGCACCGACACTCTCGATTATCTCGCCTACTGGAGGACCTTCGAGATGGCGGCCGAGGCGGCGTTCGCGGGCAAGGATGCCGGTGCTCTCCAGCGCGACCCGAAATTCATCGACATGGGCAATTGGAGCGACGGCTGGCCGGTGCGCCGCCTTTCGGCGCAGACGCCCAAGGTGGAAGGCCAGAAGCAGGAAGAGCAGGGGCCCCGCCGCAAGCTCAACCTCGCCCCCACCGAGACCCAAGAAGGTGGCCTGAACAGCTTCATCAAGCAGTTGCGTTCCTAAGGCTTGTCCATGCGTATCGATCTTCTGGCCGGTGCGTCCTATAACCCGGCTGTCATGCCTTCTCCTGTTCCCACGATCCTCGTCTTCGATTCCGGCCTCGGCGGCCTGACGGTGTTCTCCGAGGTTCTGAAAGCGCGCCCCGATGCGCGCTTCGTCTATGCAGGAGACGATGCGGGCTTTCCCTACGGACGGTTGAGCGAGGAGGCTCTGACGGCCCGCGTTGTCTCCGTCATGGAGCGCCTGATCGACCTTTACGATCCGCAGCTCGTGGTAGTCGCTTGCAACACGGCCTCGACCGTTGTGCTGCCTCCCCTGCGCGAGCGGTTCTCTGTGCCCTTCATCGGCACCGTCCCCGCCATCAAGCCGGCAGCCTTGGCGACGCGAACCGGCTATGTGACTGTGCTCGCGACCCCTGGCACCGTGGCGCGGGACTATACCCGCGACCTCATCGAGACCTATGCGGGCGGCTGCAAGGTCAATCTCGTGGGCTCCCGCCGTCTCGCAGGCTTCGCCGAGGCGGAGTTGGCCGGAAACCCCGTCTCGGACACGGAGCTGATCGAAGAGCTTCTGCCGTGCTTCGTGAATGGTGAGGGCGGCCGTACAGACGTGGTGGCCTTAAGCTGCACCCATTACCCGCTGCTTCTCTCTCGGTTCCAGAAGCTCGCGCCTTGGCCGGTCACCTGGATCGATCCGGCTCCGGCCATCGCCCGCCGCGTGACCCAGCTCATCGGCCAGCCCGTTCCTGGGCATGAGGCTGACGAGAACGAGGCTTTGGCGGTCTTTACCAGCGGGGCAGGGATCACCTCGGCCTTCCGCGAAGCCTTGCGCGATAAGGGATTGCCGGCGGTGTTGATCGAGGACATGCCGCTTTTGCAGGGATGATGTAGCTAAGCCTCGGTCTTGATTGACTTCCTCCCTGTTTTCCCATACATCCCACCTAGTCGCGCGGTCCTTAACGGGGCCGCGTAACTTTTTACGCTCCCGTGGCCCGGCTTCGGTCGGCCTGTCGTCCCTTCGGGGAAGAGGAGGGCGCGTTCCTCGCAAATTCGACAACAAGAGGAACAGCGATGTCGAAGCGCATTCAGGCCAAGCACAAGCTTGACCGCCGTATGGGTCAGAATATCTGGGGCCGCCCGAAGAGCCCCGTGAACCGCCGCGAATACGGCCCCGGCCAGCACGGCCAGCGCCGCAAGGGCAAGATGTCCGATTTCGGCACTCAGCTCCGCGCCAAGCAGAAGCTGAAGGGCTACTACGCCAACATCACCGAGAAGCAGTTCCGCCGCTACTACGCGGAAGCCATTCGTCAGAAGGGCGACTCCGGTGAGAACCTGGTGGGCCTGCTCGAGCGCCGTCTCGACGCGATCGTCTATCGCGCCAAGTTCGTTGCGACCCCCTTCGCCGCTCGTCAGTTCGTCAACCACGGTCACGTGAAGGTCAACGGCCGCCGCGTGAACATTCCGAGCTATCTTGTGAAGGCTGGCGACGTGATCGAGGTGAAGGACAAGTCCAAGCAGCTCGAAGTCGTGGTCGTTGCCTCGCAGCTCGCCGAGCGTGACGTTCCGGACTACATCGAAGTCGATCACTCCAAGATGACGGCTCGTTTCACCCGCATCCCGACCCTCTCCGAGGTGCCGTATCCGGTGCAGATGGAACCGAACCTCGTGATCGAGTTCTATTCGCGCTAATCTGCGAAGCAGACTTGAAATTGAAAAGGCCGCCCGATCGGGCGGCCTTTTTATTTGTGGTTGCGTGCTTTACTGCTGGGGAGCTGGACCGCGCGGGCCGGGGCCCATCATTCCACCCTGACCCATGCCGCCCTGGCCCATCATGCCGTGCTGCCGCATCTCGGCGCGGCGGCCATGATGGCCGTCACGTCCGCCGCGCTCACGCCAACCCGGGCCGTCATTCAGGGCCTGACGCACGAGGCGCGGAGCAATGCGCTTCTGGTCCTCGCTGAACGTATCCCAGAGCGGACGCAGAGCCGTCGTGATGGCCGCCGACGTCTGGGCGCGCTCATTCTGCATCGTGCTGCGCTGCTCCAGACGCTGCATGAAGTCCGCCGAACGGCGCTGCTCGCGGTTCTCGCGGAATTGCGTCATTCGCGTGTAGCGCTGGGTTGCGGCGTTGCGCATGGCGGTTTCCACCGGGCCCCAGAGCTTTTCCTGGTCTGCGCTGAGCTTCAGGCCAGCCTTGATGCCGGCGACGCGGGCATCGACGAGACGGTTGAAGTCGTCCTGGGTCATGCGGGGACGCTGCGGACGTTGCTGCTGGGCCTGATCCTGGGAGGCTGGAGGCGGGGCGACGGGCGGCTGAGCCTGCGCAAAAGCGTAGGTGCCGACACCGGCAAGCATGGCAGCAGCAGTGGCGAGGGTGGCAATCTTTTTCATTCGGGTATCCTCCTTGAAGGCCGATGAGATGAGATTGCCCCCATCCTGCTCTCGGCTGGATGACTCGCGCATGAACTTTTCGTCATGTTGGATTAAGCGGCGTTAACTTTTCAGGGCAAAGTAAAATTCAGATCTCGGCCGAAAGCCTTAGCCCAACCGCTTGAGAAACCCCGCAAAGCGCATCAGGCCTTCCGGCCACGGGCCGTGCCCGCTATCCGTGTTCAGATGCCCCGCATCGCCCGCATCGACGATGGAAGAGCCCCAGGCATAGGCGATGTCTTCCGCCTTCTCGTAATCGCAATGCGGGTCCGTGCGGCTCGCCACGAGCACCGAGGGGAAGGGCAGGGGATCGCGCGGGATCGGAGCGAAGGCGCGGTCGATGGCGGGAATGAAATCGGGCCTGTCCACATCCGGCATGCTGACCAGGAAAGCGCCCTGCACCTTGTCCTTGGGAAGAAGCGGAGCCGCATGGACGATAGCGAGCACGCCGAGGCTGTGGCCGACCAGCACGACAGGCTTCTCGGCGCGCTTCACGTCTTCGACGATACGCGCGACCCAGGCATCCTTGTTGGGGTGATCCCAGTTCTCTTGCTCGACCCGCCACGCGGTCGAGAGCTGGCGCTCCCAGCGGCTCTGCCAATGGTCGATGCCCGAATTCGTGTGGCCTGGGACGATGAGGATGTCGCAATCGGAGGTTTTCATAATCCCGAGATAAAGGCGCGACGCTCCCGGTTCAAGCGCTGCGCTTGATCTCCATGTTTTCGGCTTGCTTCAACGCGGCTTCGCGCTCCGCAATGTAGTCGCGGGTCAACGGCACTACGTCGTTTCGCTTGGCGAGCTGAAGCTGGAACACCACCGCGTCCTGCCAGCGGAAGGCCGATTCCGACATGGCGAGGTAGCACTCCCACATCCGGCAGAAACGTTCATCGTAGAGCTTCAGCACCTCGTCCCGATGGGCCATGAAGCGCTCGCGCCAGGCCTGGAGCGTATAGGCATAATGCAGTCGCAGGATCTCGATGTCGGTGACGACAAGACCCGCCCGCTCGATGGCCGGTAGAACCTCCGAGAGCACAGGCAGATGCCCGCCCGGGAAGATGTACTTCGTGATCCAGGGGTTTGTAGGATAGGGCGTGCCCGAGCGTCCGATGGTGTGAAGAAGCATCACGCCATCGTCCTTCAGAAGCTTCCGGCACGTCTGAAAATAATCGCCGTAGGATGCGAGCCCCACATGCTCGAACATGCCGACGGAAACGATGCGGTCGAAACTGCCGATGGTGGAGCGGTAGTCTTCAAGCTCAAATTTCACGCGATCTGCCAGGCCAGCCGCAGCGGCGCGCTTGCGTGAGACTTCGAGCTGTTCCTGGGAGAGCGTTACGCCCTTCACGGAATCGGCGCCTGTCACATGCGCCAGATAAAGCCCCATGCCGCCCCAGCCGGAGCCGATGTCGAGAACGCTGTGGCCGCGATCAACCAGGAGCTTGGCTGTGATGTGTCGCTTCTTCGCCTGTTGCGCTTCTTCGAGGCTCGCATCCGGATGGTCGAAATAGGCGCAGGAATACTGCTTGTCGCTGTCGAGAAAGAGGGAGTAAAGCCGCCCATCGAGATCGTAGTGATGGGCGACATTCCGCCTGGAGCGGTGGGCATCGTTCTCGCCGCGCCGCATGATCTTGTGACGGATCCTGCGCAGGGGATGAAGAGGAAGCTCGTTGAGGTCGCCGCGCGTGTCCTGAAGCAGGAGCTGGAGCAGCCCCAGGATATTGCCTTCCTCGATGATGAGCCTGCCATCCATGAACAGCTCGCCGAGCTTCAGCTCAGGATGGAGGCAAAGGGCCGTCTGGGCCGCAGGGTCCGTGAACCGGATCGCGACTTCCGGGAGAGTGCCGTCGCCGAAGGTGAAAATCTGCCCCTTGGCGGTGGTCATTCTCAGGGTGCCCCGCTTCACGGCGTTCGTGAAGGCGGCGGCAAGGATCTTCTCTGACACCATGGTTGCAATTCCCGTGCCGTAATCTCCTGCACGGGAATTGTCGCGCGTTAGGCAAAAATGTCCAGGCCTGGAGTTATGCTCCTGCGGAACCGAAGACCCGCGTGAAGATCGTATCCACGTGCTTGAAGTGATAGCCGAGGTCGAAGCAGACCTCGATTTCCTCCGGCTTCAGGTACTTCGCCACGTCGGCGTCGTTCTTCAGAAGGGTCAGGAAGTCACCTTCGCCGCGCCAGACCGGCATGGCGTTGCGCTGAACGAGGCGATAGGCGTCTTCGCGGGAGGCGCCCTTCTGGGTGAGCGCCAGCAGCACGCGCTGTGAGTGAACGAGGCCGCCGAGGCGGTCCAGGTTCTTCTGCATGTTCTCAGGGTAGACCACGAGCTTGTCGATGACATTCGTGAGCCTAGCCAGCGCGAAGTCCAGGGTCACGGTGGCGTCGGGGCCGATCATGCGCTCCACGGAGGAGTGGGAGATATCCCGCTCGTGCCAGAGCGCCACGTTTTCCATGGCGGGCATGGCATAAGCGCGGACCATGCGGGCGAGGCCCGTCAGGTTCTCTGTGAGGACCGGGTTGCGCTTATGCGGCATGGCCGACGAGCCCTTCTGGCCCGCCGAGAAGAACTCTTCGGCTTCCAGAACCTCGCTGCGCTGCAGGTGGCGCACTTCCGTCGCCAGGCGCTCGATGGAGGAGGCGATGACGCCGAGCGTCGCGAAATACATGGCGTGGCGGTCGCGCGGGATGACCTGGGTCGAGACCGGCTCGACCTGGAGGCCCATCTGCTCGGCCACGTATTCTTCCACGCTCGGATCGATATTGGCGAAGGTGCCGACCGCGCCCGAGATGGCGCAGGTGGAAATCTCGCGCTGAGCCTCGATCAGGCGGATCTTGCAGCGCTCGAACTCCGCATAGGCCTGGGCGAGCTTGAGGCCGAAGGTGGTGGGCTCGGCGTGGATGCCGTGCGAGCGGCCGATGGTCGGCGTCATCTTGTGCTCGATGGCGCGGCGCTTGATGGCGGCGAGCAACTCGTCCATGTCGCGCAGGAGGATGTCGGTGGCGCGGGCGAGCTGTACGTTGAAGGTGGTGTCGAGCACGTCGGACGAGGTCATGCCCTGGTGAACGAAGCGGGCTTCCGGCCCGACGATCTCGGCCAGATGCGTGAGGAAGGCGATGACGTCGTGCTTCACCTCACGCTCGATGGAATCGATGCGCTCCACGTCGAAGGTGGCCTTGGAGCCCTTCTCCCAGACTGTCTCGGCGGCTTCCTTAGGCACGACGCCGAGATTGGCAAGCGCCGTCGTGGCGTGAGCCTCGATCTCGAACCAGATGCGGAACTTGGTTTCCGGCGACCAGATGGCCACCATCTCGGGACGGCTGTAACGAGGGATCATCGCTTTTCACTTCCACGCGGGGGATATGCCCCGCGCGGTAGCACGATAACCCGTCGATCTCAACGCGCCTTCTCTGCAGCCTCGCGAATGGCGGCCATGTTGGCGGCGTAAGTCGAGGGACCACCCTTGAACACCGCGGAGCCTGCGACGAGCACGTTGGCCCCGGCTTCCGCCACCAGCGGAGCGGTTTCGGGCGTCACGCCGCCGTCGATCTCAATGTCGATGTCGCGATCTCCGACCATCTCCTTGATCCGCCGTACCTTGGGGCAGACCGAAGGGATGAAGGCCTGTCCGCCGAAACCGGGATTGATCGTCATCAGGAGGATCAGGTCCACATCGTCGAGCAAGTGCTCGATGGAGGCCTCGTGAGTGCCCGGATTGAGCACGATGCCTGCCTTCTTGCCGAGCTTGCGGATGGTCTGCAGCGAGCGGTGTATGTGAGGGCCTGCCTCCGCGTGGATGCTGATGATATCCGCGCCCGCCTTGGCGAAGGCTTCGAGATAGGGATCGACCGGGGCGATCATCAGGTGCACGTCGAAGATCTTCTTCGTGTGCGGGCGGATCGCCTTCACGATGTCCGGGCCCAGGGTGATGTTAGGCACGAAATGGCCGTCCATCGCGTCGATATGGATCCAGTCGGCGCCGGCGGCGTCGACGGCGCGGATTTCCTCGCCGAGCTTCGAGAAGTCGGAGGCGAGAATGGAAGGGGCGATGAGCAGAGGGCGTGTCATGAAAAGGGCCGGTAGCACAGGCATTTTCTGCGGGCAACGGTTCTTCACGCCGCGCCGTAAACCATTTTAAGACCACTCGGCTGGGGAGAGGTGCTTCGGCTGCACGAAAGGCATGGACGGCCCCAATGGAACGGGAGTAAAACTCGGTTTGAAAAGGGGCGAAAGCCCGCTCCCGTCTGGGGGCAACAAGAAACAGGGCAGGACTTCATGCGTAAGGATGTGATTGTTCTCGGCGCCGGCATCGTCGGCGTGTCGATTGCCGTGCATTTGCAGAAACGCGGCCGCTCAGTACTGCTGATCGACAAGCGCAAGCCGGGCGAGGAAACCTCGTTCGGCAATGCGGGCCTGATCCAGCGCGAAGGCGTCTATCCTTATGGCTTCCCGCACGATTTCGGGGCCCTGCTGCGCTACGCCCTGAACAACACCATCGACGCTCATTACCATTGGGACGCCATCCCGAGGCTCGCGCCCTTCCTGTGGCAGTACTGGATGCATTCGCGTCCCGCCCAGCACAAGGCGATTGCGCGCATGTATGCGCCGCTGATCGAGCATTCCGTCACCGAGCACATGGCCTTGGCCGAGGAATCCGGTTCCACGGGCCTGATCCGTCCGACCGGCTGGCTGAAGGTGTTCCGCGACGAGAAGACCCGCGACGCGCAGTTCCGCGATGCGGAAGCCGTGAAGCGCGATTTCGGCGTGAACTTCAACGCTCTCGACACCAGGGGCGTGGCCGAGAGCGAGCCGCACCTGAAGGTCGAGACCAAGGGCGGCATTCACTGGACCGATCCGGCCTCCGTCTCCGACCCGCACCTGCTCACCATGGGCTATGTGGGCCTGTTCGAGCGCCTCGGCGGGGAACTCGCGGCAGGAGATGCCAAGACGCTCGAGGAAACCTCAACCGGCTGGCGCGTGCAGACGGAGAAGGGGCCGGTCGAGGCCGGCGAGGTCGTCGTGGCCTTGGGGCCCTGGGCGGACGTGGTCACGAAGCGTCTGGGCTACAATTTGCCGCTCGCGGTCAAGCGCGGCTACCACATGCATTACAAGCCGGAAGGCAATGCGGTGCTCAACAAGCCGACGCTCGATTTCGACCGCGGCTATTTTCTCGCCCCCATGTCCAAGGGCATCCGCCTCACGACGGGCGCGGAATTCGCCAACCGCGATGCGCCCAGAAGCCCGGTCCAGCTCGAACGGGCAGAGCCCATCGCGAAGGACTTCTTCCCCCTTGGCGAGCGGGTCGATCCCCATCCGTGGATGGGCATGCGCCCCTGCACGCCGGATATGATGCCGATCATCGGCAAGGCCCCACGCCACAAGAACCTTTGGTTCGGTTTCGGCCACGCCCATCACGGCCTGACCCTCGGCCCCGTCACCGGCCGCTTGCTGGCGGAAATGATGACCGGCGAGCAGCAGACCGTGGTCGATCCGAAGCCTTATCGGGTGGAGCGGTTCTAAGCCGTTCCCTCGCAATTGCGCGAATGCCTCACAAGATAGTTATCCTATTCGTTCGGAGGGGAAAACTGCTTGAATGAAGAGGTATAATGTTTATGATATGCCCTAACGTTACGGAGGGCATCAATGCTCGGGGGCAATCGTTCGCTGATCAGCGACATCTATGAAGCCGCGGTCATTCATGAGCGTTGGCCTCAGGTTCTCGACCAGATTTCAGTTCTTGCGGGAGCTGAGGGGGGCTTCATCGCTGCCGCCGACGGGCGAGGCGAGCGATCCTGGCTGGCGACGGATTACTACCGGCCCGTTTTGACTGAATGGTATGAAGACGGCTGGCATCGGGAAAATCCCTGGATCATGCGCGGACTCCAGCGCAAGCGCCTCCAGTTCTTCGATGAGCACGATATTTTCGCGCCCGGCGAAGTCGACTCCATTCCCATGTATCGGGACTTCCACCGTCCGCGTGGCGGCGGTTGGTCTGCCGGCGCTATCATGAAAATCCCCAGTGGCGGTCTCGTCTGCATGCGTTTCGAGCGGCGCCATGAGCAAGGGGTTTTGGATCCCGAAGGAAAGGCGCGGCTCAACCAGCTCCGATCGCACCTCGCACGCGCCTCGTTGCTGTTCACGAATCTGGCTGCGCGGCAGGCCCGTTCGACGGTGTCCGCGCTTCAGTTCATGGATGTTCCCGCTGCGGTACTGACCCGGAACGGCCGCCTTCTGGCCTGCAACCAAGCCATGGAAACACGACTTTCGCAGGTGCATGTGAGAGCGGGCAATCGTGTCGCCTTCACAAACGAAAATGCCCAACGAGATTTGAGCGAGAACCTGGAGCGGATCACGTTTGGGCTGTTCGATCAGTTGCGCGGTCCCATTTCCCTGCCGGCCACCGAGGAGCACGGACCGGCGGTCGCCTACCTGATTCCGATGCGGGGAGCGGCCCAGGATCTGTTCGGCTGTGAGAGCACGCTGCTGATGATCCGGCCCGCCGAGTCGGAGCATCGCCTCATGGATCTGGTGCGGACGCGCTTTGCCATCAATGCCGGTGAAGCCCAGCGCTGGGCACGGCGGATCGCAGCCACCTCTCCGCGCCTGGCCGCAGCGCTTCTGGCCTCGGCCGAGAACGTTCAAACCACTCTCGACCGTGCGCTCGGCCATACGCAAAACAAGCTGGAAGCCCGCATGGCGAGCCTGCTGTACCGGCTCGGCGACGACCCGGAATACAGCTTCGCCGGGAGGCAGCCCACACTCTCTTTCTAACTCGGCCTGTCCTTGCCGAAGCGATCCCGCCATGCGGGCTGCGCGTCTTTAAAGGGCAGGGCGGTAGCCTCGTAGACGCCGCGTGCGATGGCACGGGCGAGGCAATCGGCGGCGAGAGCGCCGATCTCGATGAAATCCCCCGCTTCGTCCTTCAAGGGCTTCTTGCCGGTCGCGGCAGCGAAGATCGTGTCGCCGTCATAAAGCGCGTGAGCGAAGCGCAGGCCTTTCGCGTGGCCGTCATGGGAAATGACGGCAAGCCGCTTGGCTTGCGCCTTGGTCAGAACCGCATCCGTCGCGATCAGGGCAATCGTGGTGGAGGTGGGAGGCGTCGCCGCCGAGGCGCGGCCTTTCCAGTCGAGCTTGCGCATTTCGGGCGTGATGCGGGGCGGGTGCCCCAGGCCGCCGAACTCCTCGCCTTCCTCGAAAAGCCCGGCCCAGAAATGCGGCCCGCCGCCGACCAGGGTGGAGGCGAGGGCGTTGACGATGACCAGCGCGCCGACCGTGTGCCCTGCGCTCGTCACGGCGCTGGCCGAGCCGAGGCCTCCCTTCAGATCGACGGTGGTGGCCCCATAGCCGCCGCCTGCGGTGCCGAGAGCGAAATCGTGGCCGGCAGCCTTGGCCGCCTCGTAGCCAAGCTCGCGGTAGGGCGGATAGCGGCCCCATTCCTTGTTGCCGCCGTTGAGCAGGTCGAACGTGATCGCCTGCGGCACCAGAGGCACCAGCGCCGAACCGACGGCAAAGCCGATACCCTTCTCGCGCAGGAACGCCTGCACGCCGCCAGCCGCATCGAGGCCGAAGGCCGATCCGCCGGAGAGGACGACGGCATGGATACCGGGGACGACCTTGTCCGGTTCCAGCAGGTCCGTGTCCCGTGTGCCGGGCGCGCCGCCATTGACGGCGTAGGAGGCGACCGCGGGCTCGTCGAAGAGCACGGCCGTGACGCCCGAGGCGAGGGCTTCGTCATGGGCATTGCCGACCCGAAGGCCCGCCACGTCGGTGATGAGATTACGCAAAGCTGTCATGCCTCAAGCCAATCCTAAAACGGCAGGCTTCACAAGCAGGAGAGGCCTGCATGCACCAGCTTTCTCGAAGTCGCGGAAAAGGCTAGAAGGCCTCATGCTCAGCGTATCCTTTCCGGCAGCTGCCCTCGGCGGCCTCATCAGCTTCTTAAGCCCCTGCGTCCTGCCGCTGGTCCCCCCATACCTGTCGTTCCTGGCGGGCACGACCTTTGATCAGCTGCACGCAGGCGATGACCGGGCCGTGCGCCGCCGGGCGATTCTCGCCGCGCTGCTGTTCGTGGCGGGTTTTGCGACCGTGTTCGTGCTCCTGGGCGCCACCGCCTCGGCTCTGGGGCAGGTGATCCGGCAATATCTCGATGTGCTCAGCACCGTCGCCGGCATCGCGATCATCGTGATGGGCCTGCACTTCCTCGGCGTCTTCAGGATCGGGCTGTTCTATCGGGAGGCCCGCTTCTCCGTGGAGAAGCCGGTGGGCTTATGGGGCGCCTATGTGATGGGCCTCGCCTTCGCCTTCGGCTGGACGCCCTGCATCGGGCCTGTTCTCGCGGCCATTCTGGCGGTGGCGGGATCGGAGAACAGCGTGTCCTATGGGGCATTGCTGCTTGCCGCTTATTCGGCGGGTCTCGGCATTCCCTTCCTGCTTGCAGCCTTCGCCATGAAGCCCTTCGTCGCCCTTTTGAAGCGCATGCGCTCGCGCTTCGGGTTGGTGGAAAAGGTGATGGGCGTGCTGATGATCCTCACGGGAATCGCTTTCCTCACCGGCTGGATCACCAACATGTCGTTCTGGCTACTTGAGACGTTTCCGGTTTTGGGAACGCTGGGCTAGGCATCACAGGAAACGGGTCGTTCCAAGGCGCGAACATGGACAGAGTGATGATCTCAACAGGAGATCATCACGATGTTTCAGATGCACGGTCTTGAGGCGGAACCCTTCGCGGCTCTCTTCCGGCTCAGCGATGCGGAGCTTAAGGCCATCGGGGCTCAGCGCGTGTATGCAGACGAGGCCGATGCCTATCCGTGCCGCATCTCGCTCACGCGTGTTCCCGTGGGCGAGGAACTGCTGCTTCTCAGTCATGTGCATCAGCCGACGGCTTCGTCGCCCTACCGCGCGAGCGGGCCGATCTTCGTCAGCCGCTCTGCCGCAACGGGGCATTACCGAGGTGAGTTGGCGCCTATTCTGAGAAACCGTCTGCTGTCCTTGCGCGCCTATGATGTGGCGGCTCTCATCGTCGATGCGGAGGTGGCCGAAGGGGACGCCGTGGCGGAGGTCATCGAGCGCTTTCTCTCCAACCCGCAGGTTTCTCATGTGGATGCGCACTTCGCCCGGCGCGGCTGCTTCGCCGCGCGTATCGAACGGGCCTAACATTACGGTGTGATTTGATGGCCTGCTTCGGCGAGAGCCTGTATGGCCCGGTCGAGATCGCTGGCCTTCACCAGCACGTAATCGGTGCTGAACGTGGATGACGCGAAGATGCCGACGCCGGCTAGGGCGAGCGGGGACAATACCGATGCCAGAATGCCCGGCACGCTGAAATCGAAGACCTGGAGAATGCGAAAGCAGCGCCAGCCGGAATCGATCTCGGCTCCTTGAGGAGCCTGATCGCGAGGGCAGACAATCGTTGTTTCCTCGACCGATTGGATCAGCAGCGAGAACGGGCCCGGAATGGGCGACGGGACGTCCGCCCCTGGAGGCAGACGGCAGACGGCATAAGGTCTCTCGAGAAGCTGCAAGGTGAGGGCGGGCATGAGGGCTCCGGAATGCTTCCATGAAAAAAACCCGCCCTGTCGCCAGGGCGGGTCTGTTCGGTTGGCTTTAGGCCAATCGATTACATGTTCATCTCGTTGCCGGTGTAGTCGATCTTGCCGTCAGCGCCCTTCTTCCAGACGTACATGACGTAGTCCGGACGGGTGATGTCGCCCTTCTTGTCGAAGGTGAGATCGCCGATGACGGTCTTGAAGGGCTTGCCGGCCTTCATGGCCTCGGCAACCTTCTTGCCATCGGTGCTGCCGGCCTGCTTGGCGGCTTCGGCGAGAACCTGAGCGGCGGCGTACGAGTAGAGGGTATAAGCCTCGGGCTCGTAGTTCTTGGCGCGGAACTTGGCCACGACATCCTTCGCGTTCGGGTTCTTGCGCGGATCCGGCGAGAAGGTCATCAGGGTGCCTTCGGCGCCGGGGCCGGCGATCGAGGTGAACTCGGCCGACACGATGCCGTCACCGGACATGAGCGGGGCGTTCAGGCCCTGGTCGCGCATCTGGCGGATGATGAGGCCGGCTTCCGTGTGGAGGCCGCCGAAGTAGACGACGTCAACACCAGCCTGCTTCAGCTTGGACACGAGAGCGGAATAGTCCTTCTCGCCCGGGTTCACGCCTTCATAAACGACTTCCTTCAGGCCCTTTGCATTCATGGCCTTCTGGGTTTCGTCAGCGAGGCCCTTGCCGTAAGGGGTCTTGTCGTGAACGACGGCGACCTTCTTGCCCTTGAACTTGTCGGAGAGGTAAGCGCCGGCGACGGCACCCTGCTGGTCGTCACGGCCGCAGGTACGGAAGGTGTTCCACTTGCCGGAGTCGGTGTACTTGGGGTTCGTCGAAGCAGGCGAAACCTGCACGATGCCGGCTTCCTCGTAGATGTCCGAGGCCGGGATCGAGACGCCGGAGTTGAAGTGGCCGACGACGAACTTCACGCCTTCGGATGCGAACTTGTTCGCAACCGACACGCCCTGCTTCGGATCGGACACATCGTCACCGACGACGACCTGGAGCTGCTGGCCATTGATGCCGCCAGCCGCGTTAATGTCGGCAACAGCCTGCTCGACGCCGTTCTTCAGCTGAGCGCCGAAAGCCGCGTTCGGGCCGGTGATGGGGCCAGCAACGCCGATCTTGATCTGGGCGCTGGCAGCGCTGGAGAAGGCGAGGCCAAGACCAAGCGCCACGCCGGTCAACAGCATTTTTTTCATGAGGTCACTCCTCTGGGTGGTTTTATAGGCCCCTCTTCCTCGTGGGGCCGGTTTGACGGTAAATCCGTCATCCAAGGCAGCATCATGCCGTTTTTTAGGCACTTGTCACCTGGGAATCTTTTGGGCTTAGCCCTTGGTAGCAGAAGCCTTTTCCCGCCAGGAGAATGGGCCGCTCCGCTCGTAGAGCCAACGGTATTGCGTGGTCATCATCCGGGCGCGGCGGTACTGGAAACCCAGTGCGCCGATGACCAGCAGCACGATCGTGTCCACCGCATAGTAATGGACCGACAGAAGCGTTCCGCCGAACAGGGCGAAGTGGATGAAGCGCACCGCTGCCCCGAGGATGAACAGGTAGGCAATGAGCGTCCAGAAAGGCTTCCAGGTGATGGCGATGGCCCGTCCGGTCATCCAGGCGGCCCAGCCGCCCATGATCACGGTGATGAGAAGGAAGAGCCAAATCGAAGGCTCTTCGTAGAGAATGCCCTGCATCAGTGTCCCCCTTCGAGATAGGCCGCCCGCACCTGCGGATCGTCGAGCAGTTCCTTGCCGGTGCCGCTCATGGTGATGTTGCCCGTCACCATCACATAGCCGCGATGAGCAAGCTTGAGGGCGTGATAGGCGTTCTGTTCCACGAGGAAGACGGTCATGCCGTCCTTCTCGTTGAGCTCTTTGATGATCGAGAAGATCTGCTTCACGATCAGCGGCGCGAGGCCCAGCGACGGCTCATCCAGGAGGAGGAGCTTCGGCCGGCTCATGAGTGCGCGGGCGATGGCCAGCATCTGCTGCTCGCCGCCCGAGAGGGTGCCGCCGCGCTGCTGCAGGCGTTCCTTCAGGCGCGGGAACAGGGTGCAGACCCGCTCGAGATCCTGATTGAAATGCGCGAAGCCGTTGATCGAGGCGCCCATCTGCAGGTTCTCGAACACGGTCATGCGCGGGAAGATGCGGCGGCCTTCCGGCGACTGCGCGATGGAGAGCTGCGCGATCTCGTGGGTCGGCATCTTGGTGATGTCGCGGCCCGCATAGGTGATCGTGCCCTCGCGAGCGCGCGGGTTTCCGAAGATAGTCATCATCAGCGTCGACTTGCCGGCGCCGTTGGCGCCGATCAGCGTGACGATCTCGCCTTCGTGGACGTCCATGTCCACGCCCTTGAGCGCAATGATGTTGCCGTAATAGGTCTTGACGCCACGCACGCTGAGCAGCGGCTGACGGCCCGCAGCGAGTGCGGTCTGTTGAATGCTTGCTCCAGCGGTCATGCGCCGATCTCCGCTTCGACTTGCTTCACTTCTTCCTCGTCGGCCACGCCGAGATAGGCGGCGATGACCTTGGGATCGTTCCTCACATCGGCGGGCAGGCCGTCCGAGATCTTGGTGCCGTAATCCAGCACCACCACGTGATCGGAGATCTGCATGACCACCGACATGTCGTGCTCGATCAGAAGGATCGAAGTGCCGTGATCCTTGCGGATCGAGAGCAGGAGTTCGTTCAACTCCAAGGACTCGCGCGGGTTGAGGCCTGCCGCCGGCTCATCGAGGCAGAGCAGGAGCGGATCGGTGCACATGGCGCGGGCGATCTCCAAACGGCGCTGGTCGCCGTAGGGCAGGTCACCGGCCGGGTCATCGGCGCGGTCGATAAGACGGGCCTTCTCCAGCCAGTACTTGGCCTTCTCGATCGCTTCCTTCTCGGCCTTGCGGTAGCCGCCGAGGCCGAGCACGCCGAGGAAGGTGAAGCCGGAGGCGATCATCAGCGGGTTGTGCTGCGCCACCAGCAGGTTTTCCAGCACGGTCATGCCGGAGAACAGGCGGATGTTCTGGAAGGTGCGGGCAACCTTGGCCTTCCAGTTGATGTCGAAGCCCGGAAGCCTCTCCAGCAGCAGGTGCGAGCCGTCGGGCTTGCGCAGGGCCAGCATGCCTTCCGTCGGTTTGTAGAAGCCGGTGATGCAGTTGAAGACGGTCGTCTTGCCCGCACCGTTCGGCCCGATGAGCGCGGTGATGTCGCCGCGCCCTGCCTGGAAGGAGAGGTCGTTGACGGCGACGAGGCCGCCGAAGCGCATCGTGAGATGCTGTACATCGAGGATGGGATCCTGAAGCCAGCGCATTAGCCGTGTCCTTCCTTCACGAGCGAGCCGGAAATGGCCTTGCGCTCTTTCAAGACCACCGAGGGGTCACGTTCCGAAATCAGTCCGCGCGGACGCCAGACCATCATTGCCACCATGCCTGCGCCGAAGATCAGCAGGCGGTATTCGTTCGGATCGAAGCCCTCTCCGAAGATCGCTTTGAGGAAGGTGAGGTTACGCAGGACTTCCGGGCCGCCGACCAGCACGATGGCCGCGATGGCGACGCCGATCTGGGAGCCCATGCCGCCCATGACCACGATGGCCAGGATGATCGCCGATTCCAGGAAGTTGAAGCTTTCCGGAGAGACGAAACCTTGGCGGACTGCGAAGAACGAGCCCGCGAAGCCGCCGAACATGGCGCCGATGGCGAAGGCCGTCAGCTTGGTGTTGGTGGTGTTGATGCCGAGCGAGCGGCAGGCGATCTCATCCTCGCGAAGTGCTTCCCACGCACGGCCCACGGGCAGCTTGCGCAGGCGCATGGTGACGAAGTTGGTGACCAGCGCGAGCACGAGGATGAGATAGTACAGGAAGATGATCCTGTGCATGCCGTTGAATTCGAGCCCGAAGGTCGCGGCGAAGCCGCCTTCGCCCGACGTGAACGGAAGGCCGAAGAAGGTCGCGCGCGGGATCGAGGCGATACCGGCGCCGCCATTCGTCAGGTCCACCCAGTTGATGAGAACGAGGCGGATGATCTCACCGAAGGCCAGCGTCACGATGGCGAGGTAGTCGCCGCGCAGGCGCAGAACCGGGAAGCCGAGGATCATGCCCCAGAAGGCGGCGAGAATGCCGGCGAGGGGCAGGCAGATCCAGAACGACAATCCGAACGTGGTGGAGAGCAGGGCGTAGGAATAGGCGCCGACCGCGTAGAAGGCGACGTATCCCAGATCGAGCAAGCCCGCGAGGCCCACCACGATGTTCAGGCCCCAGCCGAGCATCACGTAGGTGAGGATCAGGATGCCTAGGTCGATCCAGTAGCGGGATTCATTGAGCCCGCCCTGGACGAGGTAGATCAGCACCGGGAACGCCAAAGCCACGCCCAGGAAGAAGGGAATGGCGAACTTCGACACGTGCTGGAACGCGCTCGGCTCCGCATGGACCGGCTCCGTCGCCTGCTTGGGGCTGGGAGTTGCCTGCCGATAGGCGCGAGTCGCCGTGAAGGCGTGCAGCACGAGGCGAAGGCCGAACACGATGGCGGTGATGATCAGGGCCAGATCCCAGCGGGAGCGCAGGAACAGGTCGGCGCCGCTCTGCTCCGTCTTAAAGGACAGGATCGGAATGCAGAGGCCGAAGGTGATCAGCGCGGTCCTGAAGGCGTCCTTGAGGGCTGCCTTCAGGTCGAAGGTTTTCGTCGCGGCCTGGGTCTGGGCCGAAGAGGTGATGGAAGGAGCGTTCATGCTCGTCTAGCTCCTTAAACCTTCTCGACTTCAGGCCGTCCGAGGATACCGGAGGGCATGAAGATCAAGACGATGGCCAGGATCGAGAACGCGGCCACGTCCTTGTACTCGATCGAGAAATAAGCCGACCAGAAGGTCTCGATGAGACCGATGATCAGGCCGCCGAGAACGGCGCCCGGCAGGGAGCCGATGCCGCCGAGAACGGCCGCCGTGAAAGCCTTCACGCCAGGCACGAAGCCGTCGGCAAAGCTCACGACGCCATAATACAGCAGATACATGGTGCCAGCGACCGCAGCGAGTGAAGCGCCGATCACGAAGGTGAGCGAGATCGTGCGGTCCACGTTGATGCCCAGCAGGGCCGCCATCTTGCGGTCCTGCTCGCAGGCGCGCTGGGCACGGCCGAGCGAGGTCTTCTGCACCACGTACCAGAAGATCGTGAGCAGCACGGCCGTCACGACCATGATGATGATCTGCTTGTAGGAGATCGCAACATTGTATCCGCTTTCGCCCTGGAACAGCACGATCACGTCGCGGATCATGGGAGGCGTCGGCTTGTTGCGCGCACCCTGTGCGACCTGGACGAAGTTGGACAGGAAGATCGACACGCCGATGGCGGAGATCAGCGGCGCCAGGCGGAACGAACCGCGCAGGGGCCGGTAGGCGATGCGCTCGATGGCCCAGCCCCAGAGCGAGGTGAGCACCATCGCGATGATCAGCACGATGAAGAGCGCCAGCACGATGGAGGAGATCCCGAGCCATGTGGTCAGGATAAGGAAGAAGATGAGCGCGATGAAGGCGGAGAGCATGAAGACGTCGCCGTGGGCGAAGTTCACCATGCCGATGATACCGAAGACCATCGTATAACCGATGGCGATGAGGCCGTAGATCGACCCCAGCGTCAGCCCGTTGATGAGCTGCTGCACAAAAATTTCCATGTCCTACCCTTGCCCTCTGGAAGCGGGTCTTGCTTGGGAGTGCTCAGCAAAGCACGATGCAGGTGCGGCGCCAAGCGGTCCGTTAGCTTGGCGCGTCTCTAGCAAACGGTTTTTCGTTCGACAACGGACTGTTAAGGTATCGATCAAGCAACTTGATGGAATAGGCGGCAGACTTTGGTTCAATAGGAAGCAGGTTGTCCCAGGGCGGCTTCCAAAGTGCAGTTGCTGGCCCCATATGGACGCAAAGCCTTGTGCTCCGCCCGAAAGAGTGGGAGAGGCTTCCTGGAAGAACATGTTGAAGACTCCCGCTCCTCCCCCTTCCGCCGAAACCGGTGCACAAGGCCTCGACGCCGTCCTCTTCCGCGAGGGCATGAGCCGCGTTGCCGCAGCCGTCCATGTGGTCACCACGGACGGGCCTTCAGGCCTTGCCGGGTTCACGGCGACCGCCGTCACGCCCGTGACCGACGATCCGGCTGCCCTCCTGGTCTGCGTCAACACGGCGGCCCGTTCTGCCCAGGCGCTTCTCTCGAACGGCGTGTTCTGCGTGAATACTCTTTCGGCAGAGGATCTGGCCCTAGCGGATGTCTTCGCGGGCAGGACAGAGCTTCAGGGGCCTGACCGTTTCACCCGTGGCGAGTGGGACAAGCTGGTCACCGGGGCGCCTGTGCTCAAGTCTGGCCTCGTTTCCTTCGATTGCCGCCTGAGCGACGCCCGGGTCGTGGCGACCCACCATGTCCTCATCGGTGAGATCGTGAACATCCGCCTCGGTGAGCCGAACCCGGCGCTCGTCTATCAGACGCGCCTTTATCGCGAGCTGTGAGTTTTCCGCGAGTGTGAGATCAAGGAACCTTCGATCTCGAACTTCCTTTAAAAAGCAGATGCTTTTCGAGGTTCGCTCATGCTCAAGCTTATCAGAAATATTGTTCTTTTGCGTCAGGCCTGGAAGCTGCTGAAGAAGCGGCGCTGATCTTCAGGCGCCTCTCGCTGGTCCCGGCGTATAGGGGCTCCAGCCGGTGATCTGTACAAATCCATCCCTTGCAGCGACGACCATGTGCTTGCGGTGCTTGTGAACGAGGGCGCCGGGCCTGAAGCCATGCTCCTCCTGCCAGCCGCTGGCCTCCCAGATATAGATGTAGCGGGAATCGACCTGCGCGAAGGCCTCGATTGAGCCAAAGGCGCGGATCGTGCGCAGCGCATCGGCGACGCTCCCCGTCCACTGGACTGTTCTCTCGGTTTGGGTGATGCGCGGCCAATACGTGCCCGGTCCCTGCGGTGCCGCCTCCCGCCAGAGCGCTTCAAGATCCTCCGCCAGGCGGATCGCCATGTCCTTGGCAGCCATCTGGCATTTGGCGAGCAGGGTGTCATGCGTCTCTTGCGGGCTCAAGGCGAAGCGTCTTTGCGCGAGAATGGCGCCGGTATCGAAGGCAGGCTCCAGAACATGGGCCGTCACACCCCATTCGTGACATTCGTCGAGGATCGCTTTGAAGAGCGGGTAGGGGCCGCGCCCGTCGGGCAGAGGCGAGGGGTGGAAATTGAAGGCATAGGGCACATGATGCTCCCAGCCTGTGATGAGCCATGGATAGCCCGCCACCACCAACGCATCGCAGCCAAGGGCTTTTAGCCCCGCAAGATCGGCGGGGGCGATGCGCGACATCTGGACCGGGATGCGCAGGCCGCGAGCACGGGAAACCGTCGTCTCGTTGAAGTCGTAGATGCTGTCGCAGGGTCTGCTGAACAGCTTTACGGGGTGCCAGCCCTTGTCGATCAGGGTCTCGAATACGTCTCCGAGAAAATCGATCCCGGCAAAGGCAAAGCGCATTCCCAATCATCTCCTCTGAGCCGGTAAGAAGCCAAGTGAAGGCAAGTTCCTGCGCTTGTGCAACTGGAGTATTGACTCCAATATATTGGAAAAGCATTCTATTTTCATGGAAGAGACATCCAATATCAATGCCCATCTCGCGGAGCGCCTGCGGGGCTTGCGCGTGGAGCGAGGGCTGACGCTTGATGCACTAGCGGAGCGCACAGGCGTGAGCCGCTCGATGATATCCCTCATCGAGCGGGGCGAAAGCAGCCCTACAGCGGTTGTTCTGGACAAGCTCGCAGCAGGCTTAGGGGTAACGCTGGCTTCCCTGTTCGCGGAGCAAGAGAGCGCGGTGGCTTCGCCCCTGGCACGCCGGGCCGATCAGCGTGTCTGGCGCGATCCGGACACCGGCTACCTGCGCCGCAACCTGTCGCCTTCGGGGTTTCCTTCTCCCATGGAACTCGTTGAGGTAATCATGCCGGCCGGTGCCCGCGTCGCATACGATACGGGCCGCCGCTCCGTGGGTGTCAGCCAGCAGATCTGGATCATCGAGGGCGAGATCGAGCTGGGCCTCGGCGACGAAACCTACCGGCTTCTTGCAGGCGATTGCCTGTGCATGGACATCGAACAGCCCACCGTCTTCCGCAATCTTTCGGGCCAGCCTGCCCGCTATCTGGTGGCGCTGGCCACTGACACGAAATCGCCCACACGCGAGAGGTTCTCATGAGCGATGCCGTTACGATCCGCTCCCTGCTGGCCAAGGAAGCTGCCGAGCAGATCGGAGCCTTGTCCGATGTTCTGATCGATTGCGTGGAAGGCGGAGCTTCCGTCAGCTTCATGCTGCCGATGACGAAGGACAAGGCGGACACCTTCTGGATGGGCGTGGCTGATGGAGTGGCGGCAGGCGAGCGCATCCTCCTCGTCGCCGAGGCTGATGGCGGGATCGTCGGCACCGTCCAGGTGGTTCTCAAGCAGCCGGAAAACCAGCCGCACCGGGCCGATGTCTCGAAGATGCTCGTGCATCGCAAGGCGCGAAAGCGCGGTGTCGGCGCGGCTCTCATGCGCGCAGCCGAAGATGCGGCGGCCAGGGCAGGTAAAACCGTCCTCGTGCTCGACACGGTGACCGGGAGCGACGGGGAGCGCCTTTACACGCGCCTCGGCTGGCAGCGGGTGGGTGTGATCCCGAATTATGCTTTGTGGCCCCAAGGCGGGCTGTGCGACACCACCTACTTCCACAAGCGGATCACCGCTGCGTGACCCTTGCAGATCCGACTCTGCGGGAACCCACGCCTATGCTCAAGATTTAGCCTTGAGCATAGGGCAGGGAGCGCCCTCTGGTTGGGGATGCCTGCCTCTCGATGTTGGAGAGAGTTTGCATGGTATCCAAGGATTTCATCCGCCAAATGGAAGGCTACGGGCTGACGACCGCCAAGATCCTCTATCGAATGCCGGACCATCCTTCATTCCTGCAGACCTATATCTGGCAGGAATACGATCTTGCTCCCCGTTTCCCGGTGCTCATCGACTTCCTGGGGTTCTGGAAGCGGGAACTGGCCGGACCGCTTCATTCCGTTACGGTCACCCACGCACAATTGATCCGCCCCGCCGAGTTCCGCATGGTTTCGGGAGAGATCAACATTCACTGAGAAACCCTTCTCTGACCTTGATCCGGCGCCACGCAGAAACCATGTTCCAGTGAACAATGCATCATAAGAATGAGCCCAAATGTGCATTCCACTTTCGGGTTCGATGCTATAGAGAGGCTCGTCGCCTCGAACTGGCCAGGGCTCCTTGTTTTCCAACGCTCGTACATCGCAGATCCTGCTCGCCCTTGCCTCCCAGCCCGGCGAGCGCCTGACCGTGCGCGATATCATGGCCGTGTTGCAGGACCGGGCCTTTGCCGTTCTCATCGTCCTGCTGGGGCTGCCGAACTGTCTGCCGATGCCGCCGCCGATCCCACTGGTCTGTGGCCTCCTTCTAGCGCTCGTCGCGATTCAGATCGTGTTCGGTCGTGACGCGCCCTGGTTGCCGAAACAGCTTATGAACCGCTCGCTCGCCCGCGTGGATGTGGAACGCGCCGTGGGACGCGCCATGCCCGCTTTCCGTAAGCTGGAACGGTTCTCGCGTCCGCGTATGACCTTCCTTGACACGCCGCTTGCCATGCGCGTCATGGGTGCCATCATCCTCGTGATGGCGTTGGGACTTCTCTTCGCGCCGCCCTTCGTGGGGCAGATTCCAATGGGCCTTGCCGTCTGCCTCGTCGGCCTCGGGCTCGTGGAGCGCGACGGGCTCGTGATCGTCGGCGGATTGATCATCGGCTCCATCGGCATGACGTTGAGCCTCGGCTTCGTCTACGCCATCTTCACGGGCATCGAGACCGTTCTCTAAAAATGCCCGGCGCGAGGCCGGGCATTTCGTTGTGATGTGGATCGGGCTTAGTCGTTGTCGTCGAATTCCGGAGCCGCCTTGAGCTGATCGACAGGCATGTTCAGCATGAG
Source organism: Microvirga sp. ACRRW (assembly GCF_022346925.1). Classification (GTDB taxonomy): domain Bacteria; phylum Pseudomonadota; class Alphaproteobacteria; order Rhizobiales; family Beijerinckiaceae; genus Microvirga. Next base: position 97,074 of record NZ_JAKRNJ010000001.1, on the reverse strand, counting down.
CCGCATCTCGTCGACCCGGTTGGCATTGGTGTTCTGCCCCTGAACGGAGCCCGTCGTCTGCGTGTCAGGCATCATCTGGAATGCCGTCATCGGCAGCGCCACCGTATGGTCGCCGATTCCCTCCTCGACTTCGATGACGACGCCCGCCACCTGACCGTTGCGATCGAGGATCACATCCTCGACGTCGCCGATGTCGTTGTTGTCCGCGCCATGAACGTCGAGATCCATGAAATCCGAGAGCAGCATGGAGCCCGCGGGCAACTGCGTCATGAAATTCGCGGCAGGGGCGGGTTGCGTACCGGTGGTCGGCGTGGACTGCGCCATCGCGCCCGTCGCCAGTAGGGTCGAACCGAGCATTCCCGCCATCAAAAGGGTCTTCATCGATCACTCCTCATTCACGGATTCTGTGAGGGAGTAACGCGACCGCATGGGGTTGGTTCTGCCGTCAAGTTCAGATCAGGCGCAGACCCTTCAGGCTCGCGTGGCCTTCGCGCCCGACGATGATGTGGTCGTGGACGGTGATCCCCAACGGTTTTGCAGCGTCGATGATCTCCTTGGTCATCTTGATATCGGCCGAGGAGGGGGCCGGGTCACCCGAAGGATGATTGTGGACCAAGATCAAAGCGGAAGCGGAGAGTTCGAGCGCCCGTTTCACCACCTCGCGCGGATAGACCGGCGTGTGATCGACGGTACCGGATTGCTGCACCTCGTCGGCGATCAGCGCGTTGCGCTTGTCGAGGAAGAGCAGGCGGAACTGCTCCTTGTCCATGAAGGCCATGGCCGTACGGCAATAATCGAGCACTGAGGTCCATGAGGACAGGACAGGCCGCTTCGCCACTTCGCCCTTGGCGAGGCGGCGGGCGGAGGCTTCCACGATTTTCAGATCCGTGACCACGCGCTCGCTGATGCCGTCGATTTCCATCAACCGGGCGGGGGAGGCGGCAAGCACCTCGGCGAAGGTGCCGAAGCGCTTGATCAGCTCCTTGGCGAGCGGCTTCACGTCTCGGCGCGGAATGGAGCGGAAGAGCAGGAGTTCCAGAAGCTCGTAATCCGGCAGCGCATCGCCGCCCACTTCCGTGAAGCGGTCGCGCAGACGGTCGCGATGGCCGTGATAATGAGGTGTCTCGTCGCCGCTCATGCTGCCGGAATCGCTGCTCTCAAAAAATGGAACGTCGAATCTTTAGCCGAGGCTTCACGAGATACAAAGTTGCTTGTCTAATCAGCCTAAGCTGTAAGGCGGCTTATCCAAGCCCTTCGGTGAATAGGTGAAGACCTCGGCGCCCGTTTCCGTCACGCCGACCATGTGCTCGAACTGGGCCGAGAGCGACCGGTCGCGGGTCACGGCGGTCCACCCGTCGGAGAGCACCTTCACCTGCGGCTTTCCAAGGTTGATCATGGGCTCGATGGTGAAGAACATGCCTGCCTCCAGCACCACGTTATAGGCAGGTTCCACATAGTGGAGGATCGTGGGGGAAGCGTGGAAGCTCTTGCCGATGCCGTGGCCGCAGAAATCCCGCACGACCGAGCAGCGCTCGGCTTCCGCATAGGCCTGAATGGCCGCACCGATGTCGTTGGTGGTGGCGCCCGGCTTCACCACGGCGATGCCGCGCAGCAGGCACTCATACGTAATCTCGCAAAGACGCTGCGCACGGCGCGGAACCTCGCCCACGTAGTACATGCGGCTCGAATCGCCGTGCCACCCGTCCAGGATCAGGGTGACGTCGACATTCATGATGTCGCCGTCGCGCAGCAGCTTGTCGTTGGGAATGCCGTGGCAGACCACGTGGTTGATCGAGGTGCAGATCGTCTTGGTATAGCCGCGGTAATGCAGGCAGGCCGGATAGGCGCCATGGTCGCGGATGAAGTCGAAGGCGAGCTTGTCCAGATATTCCGTCGTCACGCCCGGCTTCACATGCTCCGTCAGCATGTCCAGGCATTCGGCCACCATGCGCCCGGCACGCCGCATCCCCTCGAAATCCTCGGGGCCATGCAGCGGGATATCGGAGGAGCGCTTGCGCTCGACAACGTCGGTCTCGGTCATTCTCGGTCCTTGCGTTGAAGCTCGAATGTAAGGATCATCCTGCCCGGCGCAAGCAAGCATCCTTCTTCGATGGCTTGCGAATAAGCCTCAGGGGTGTCATGAGCAACCCTGTTCATCCGGTTTGGTGGCTTTGGATACTCCCGTAATGAATGACTCCCGTCCCTTTGGGACCTTCGCGCCGACAGGCCTCATCCGTTGGGTGATAGACCGCACGCGTGGTCTGCCGGGGAGCTGGATGGGGCGCCGCATCGCCATGATGCTGCGCCGGGTGGTCATGAGGAAGCTAAAGGGGCAGCCCCTCGATTTGGAGACCTTCGGCGTTCGGATGCGGGTCGTTCCTGACAAGAATGTCTGCGAGCGGCGGATCATCTTCACCCCGCAATATTTCGACCTTGACGAGATCAAGCTCATCGCCGCCCGCAACCGGGAGGGGTTCACCTTCATCGATGTGGGCTCGAATGTGGGCTGGTATGCGCTCCTCGTGGCGCGGAAGGTCAAAACATCCTCCCGGATTCTTGCTGTCGAGCCGCAGCCCGAGATCTTCGACCGGCTGATCCACAATATCCGCCTGAACCCCTTCGGCACGATCAAGGCAGTGGATTGCGCCATAGCCGACAAGACCGGGGAACTCACCCTATTCCTCGATCCGCGCAACAAGGGTGAGGCGAGCCTCAAGATCGTGAATTCGAGCCAGACGGACACGATCCGCGTGCCTGCCGTCACCCTGCTCGATCTCATCCGGGGGGAGGGGTTCACCCATGTCGATGCGGTCAAGCTCGACGTGGAGGGCGCCGAGGACCTGATCCTCGACCCATTCTTCCGCGACGCGACGGCTGCCCTCCACCCAGCGCTCATCATCATCCCTGATGTTCCCGACCGGTGGCAGGTGGATGTACCGAAGCTCCTGCAGGAGAAGGGCTATCGCCAGACCCTCCGGACGCGCATGAACCTCGTTTTCGAGCGGGCGGAATAAGGCCCCTATCGGGGCGTGACGATCTCCACCGGGCGGTCGATAACGACCTCCTCGGGCGTGATCCGGCAGACATAGGCGTAGGATTCCACTCCCGCTGCGAGGGCATGGCGGAAGGCCTTGTCGTAGGCCGGGTCGATGTCGCGGGCCACGTCAAAACGGTTCGCATCCATCTGGATCACATAGACGAGGGCGGCTCGGGCGCCGCTGGCGACCATGTCGGCCAGCTCATAGAGGTGCTTGGCGCTCCGGGCTGCCACGCAATCGGGGAACTCGGCAAAGCCTGCCTCCCGCATCAGGTGGCAGTTCTTCACCTCCAGATAGCAGGGCGGCTCGCCGTCCTTCTCCAGGAAGAAGTCCACACGGCTGTTCTTGCCGTATTTCACTTCAGGCCGGACGCTGTCGTAATGGGCAAAGGGGGCAAGCCTCCCCTCGCGCAGGGCCTCCGCCACGAGCAGATTGGGGCGGGAGGTGTTGATGCCGATGAGCTGTAAGGGGCCACCACCTGCTGCGACTTCCACGAATTCCCAGTTGTACTTGAGCTTGCGGGCCGGGTTCGTGGCCCGGGAAAGATAGACCCGGCTGCCGGGCTCCTTCAAACCCATCATCGCGCCCGGGTTGGCGCAATGGGCGGTGACGATCTCACCGGAGTCGAGTTCAATGTCGGCCAGAAATCGCTTGTAACGCTCGATGAGGCGACCGGTCAGAAGGGTTTCCTGAAAACGCATTCAATCCATCACTGACGAAGAAAGAGCCTCCGTAGCAGGGGAGAAGCCTTGCCTTCAACCGAACCCTTGCTTGAGAATTGCCGTTTCTGAAGCTAAAGCCCCTTAAAAGGGATCGATGCGCATGGCCGTTTCCGTCACAGCCGCCCTTCTCATCATCGGCGATGAGATCCTCACCGGGCGCACCAAGGATAAGAATATCGGCTACATTGCCGAGTATCTCACCGGCATCGGCATCGACCTGCGTGAGGTCCGCGTCGTTCCGGACGTGGAGGCGGAGATCGTCTCCGCCGTCAACGCCCTGCGCTCCCGTTACACCTATCTCTTCACCACCGGCGGCATCGGGCCGACCCATGACGACATCACCGCCGATTGCATCGCCAAGGCCTTCGACGTCGGCATCGGTCATGATCCGCGCGCCGTCGCCATGCTGCGCGAGCGCTATACGCCGGACGAGCTGAACGAGGCGCGGATGCGCATGGCGCGTATTCCGGATGGAGCGGATCTCATCGAGAACCCGATCTCCAAGGCGCCCGGTTTCAAGATCGGCAATGTCTTCGTCATGGCGGGCGTGCCGTCGATCATGCAGGCCATGCTCGATCTCGTCGCGCCGACGCTCCAGACCGGCACGCGCATGACCATCGAGACCGTCGAGGCCGAAGGGCTCGCCGAAGGCATCTATGCGGCGGGCCTGAGTGAGATCGCCAATACTTATCCAGGCACGTCCATCGGCTCCTATCCATCCTTCTCGACGGCGGGCTTCCGCAATCAGATCGTCGTGCGGGGCAAGGACCCCGCCGAGGTCACTAAAGCCGTTGCCGACATTCACGCGCTTCTCGGACGCCTCAAAGGCGACCGGGCTCCCCTCTAATCGTTGACCCCATCACAACAGACAAACGAGCAAGCCCATGTCTCCTACCTCACCCAAAGCCTTCCCCGTCTCTTGGGATCAGTTCCACCGCGATTGCCGCGCTCTCGCTTGGCGCCTGGCCTCCGCCGGCCCGTTCGAGGCCATCATCTGCATCACCCGCGGCGGCTTGGTGCCTGCGGCCATCGTCGCCCGTGAGCTGGATCTTCGCCTCATCGAAAGCGTCTGCATCGCGAGCTATCACGACTACAAGAGCCAGGGCGAGCTCAAGGTGCTGAAGGACATCGCACCGTCAATCAAGGCCATCGGCGACGGCAAGGGGCAGGGCGTTCTCGTAATCGACGACCTCACGGACACCGGCAAGACCGCGAAGATCGTGCGCGAGATGCTGCCCAATGCCCATTTCGCCGCCGTCTATGCGAAGCCTGCCGGGCGTCCCCTGATCGATACGTTCGTCACGGAGGTGAGCCAGGATACCTGGATCTATTTCCCGTGGGATATGGGCCTGACTTATCAGGCTCCGATCCGCGAAGGCTCGGCCGGCTAAGCAAACCAAGGAGCGCCCGTGGCAGAGTTCGACATCGCGCGGACGCGCAAAAGCCTGTTCAGTGCGCTCCTCGACGCCCGGGATACCTTCGGGCGGAACAAGGTTGCCCTGGAGGATCTGGAGCGCCAGCCCATCACCTTCGGCCGGCTCGTCCTCGGCTCGCTGGTGCTGGGACGCAAGCTTACGAGCCTGACGGGTGAGCGTGAGACGGTCGGCGTGCTGCTGCCGAACGTCCAGGCCATAGCCGTGACCCTGTTCGGCCTGAATGCATTCGGGCGTGTCCCGGCTTTCCTGAACTTCACGGCGGGGCTCAAGAACCTGAAGGCTGCCTGCGAGATCGCCGGTATCAAGACTATCGTCACCTCCCGCCGGTTCGTGGAGCAGGGCAAGCTCGACGACATTGTCGCGGAGTTGGGCGAGGGGAGGCAGATCCTCTGGCTCGAGGATGTGCGCGGAACCTTGACCAGCTTCGACAAGCTCCGGGGGCTGATCGAGTCCTGGATGGCGCGCCGGGTTCATAGGCGGGCGAACGTGAGGCCCGACGATCCGGCGGTCGTGCTTTTCACCTCCGGCTCCGAGGGCGTGCCGAAGGGCGTGGTTCTCTCCAACGCCAATCTCGTCGCCAATGCCTATCAGGTGAAGGCCTTGGCGGGGGATGTGCTGACTCCCGACGACGTGTTCTTCGATCCCTTGCCGATCTTCCATTCCTTCGGCCTGACGGCGGGGCTGCTCACCGCCATTCTCAACGGCATGAAGTCGGTGCTCTATCCGAGCCCGCTTCACTACCGGCAGATCCCGAAACTGATCGCAGGTACCCGCGCGACCGTGCTGCTCGCAACCGACACCTTCCTCCAGGGCTATGCCCGCGCTGCGGGCGAGGGCGATCTTTCGAGCGTGAAGCTCGTCATCGCGGGAGCCGAGCACGTGAAGCCCGAAACGCGAAAGCTCTGGGCCAGGCACGGCGCCGAGATCGTCGAGGGCTATGGCGCGACGGAGTGTGCGCCGGTCATCGCCTGCAATCTTCCGCACCGAAATCATCCAGGCTCCGTGGGCTTCGTTCTCCCTGGCATCGAGTGGCGGCTGGAACCGGTGGAGGGCATCCATGAAGGCGGCCGCTTCCATGTGCGCGGCCCCAACGTCATGAAGGGCTATCTCGATCCGGGGGCTCCGGGCGGGATCAGGCCGCCGGCTGAAGGCTGGCACGATACGGGCGACATCGTCACCGTTCAGGACGGGATCGTCACCATTCGCGGCCGCGCCAAGCGCTTCGCCAAGATTGGCGGCGAGATGGTGTCCCTGGCTGCCATCGAAGCGACGGTGCAGCAGCTCTGGCCCGATTCCAACCACGTAGTCGTGGCCTTGCCCGATCCCCGGAAGGGGGAGCAGATCGTGCTCGTCACCGACAAGCCCGATGCCGACCGGGATGTACTTCTGGCCCATGCGCAGAGCCAGGGTTTTCCCGAGCTTTGGGTGCCGAAAGCCATCCTGGTGTCAGGCATCCCCGTCCTAGGGTCCGGCAAGACCGATTACCCGGCGACCGTCGAGATGGCGCGCCGCCTTCAGGCCATGCTGTAGCTGGCCTATTCTAGGACCGCTCTCCCAAAGACTTGTAACAAAACCCCGCCAATTGGCGTTATTCTGCCATCAGTGCCGCTTCCGATGCGGCACATCTTGAGGGATCGCATCATGAAAAGGATTGCTCTCGCTGTGGCCTTTCTTGCCTGCGCTTCGGGCGTCCAAGCGCAGCAGCGCCCTTCGACCCTCAATATGGTGTGCGGTCAGACTCAGCAGCTTATCCTCTCCAGAGGCGCTATCGTCCTGAGTACCGGTACCTATACTTATGACCGCTATGTCCGCGACGACAGTTTCTGCGAGCGCAACGAAATGACCGAAGTGGTCACCGTGCCGACCCGGGACACCCCGCGATGCCCTGTCTATCGCTGCACCGATAACGAATATTTCTTCGACGATTGAGGCTGGGCTCAGCTTGGCTCTTGATACTGGCGCGGCATGCCCTCGCCTAGGCGTGCCCTTAGGGGAGGTCTGCCGGTGTTGAGATTATGACACACTCGCTGACAAACGCCCCGCAGAGGCTCAGGAATGCCTATATCTTGAGCAGATTTGCGGCTTAGTAGGCATACCACGCGATCGCGACGATTGCCTGAATCGGCTGGGTCGGTATTGTCACGGTTGCACATGGGTCCTGGGATCCAGTCTTTAAGTTTTGGAGATACAACCATGAAGCTCGTCAAGAGCCTCCTCCTCGGTTCGGTCGCTGGCCTTGCTGCCATTGCCGGTGCTCAGGCTGCTGACCTTCCCGCAAAGAAGGCCGCTGCGGTTGAGTACGTTCGCGTCTGCTCCACCTATGGTGAGGGCTTCTTCTACATTCCCGGCACGGACACCTGCCTCCGCGTCGCTGGCCGCGTCCGCGCTGAATATCGCTACGCTGAGCCGGATACCCGCTTCGACGATTCGATCGGTTTCCGCGCTCGTGGCCGCATCCAGCTCGACTCGCGTACCGCTACGGCTTACGGCCTGCTGCGTACGTTCGTCCGCTTCGAGATCACGCGCGACACCGGCGTTTACAACAGCGTCCCGGGCACCGTCACCACGTCGCCCGACGTCGACCAGGCCTTCATCCAGTTCGGTGGCCTGACCGCTGGTCGCGCCCAGACGTTCTTCGACAACGGCGATCTCGACACGCAGTCCTTCGGAACGATCCGCTGGTCGGACCAGCCGAACGTCAACCTGCTCGCTTACACCTTCTCGTTCGGCAATGGCTTCTCGGCCACCCTGTCGCTTGAAGAGCCCCGCTTCGCTGGCCGTGAGGCTCTTGCCTCCTCCAACGGCCTCCTCGCTGGTGAGCGCGCACCTGACGTCGTCGCCAACCTGACCTACTCCGGTACCTGGGGTTCGGCCACGGTTGCTGGCGCTGTGCATCAGATCCGTAGCATCTTCCCGCAGGTTGACACCGAGTACGGCTTCGCCGTCACCGGTCAGGCTACTGTGAACCTCCCGATGCTTGCTGCTGGCGACGCCCTGTGGCTCGCTGCGACCTATGCTGACGGCGCTGCCGCCTATCTCGGCTTCGGCGACGAAGTTCAGGAGGCGACCTACAACCTCAACGACGGCGAGATCGACACGACTCGCGGTTGGCAGGTTGCTGCCGGTCTGCGTCACTATTGGACCCCTGATCTCCGCTCGAACCTGTTCGGTTCGTTCGCTCGCATCGAGTACGGCTCGAACACGGCTTTCGCAAACTCCGACTTCGACGAGTGGCGCGCCGGTACGAACCTGATCTGGACACCGGTCTCCGGCCTCGATCTCGGTGTTGAGATCCTTTACGCCAACGACAATCCCCGCGCTCCCGGCGTGCGCACGACGGATTCCTGGGAAGGCCGTCTGCGCGTTCAGCGCGACTTCTAATCGGCTCAACCGATTGATTACAGAAACCCCGGTGGAAACACCGGGGTTTCTTTTTGCGTGAGTCGACTTACGGTCGAGGCATTCCACCTCAAGCGCGTCGCCGGCTTAAGGCGATGCCCTATATCCGCATGCGGGATGCGTGGGAGAGGCTTGCGCATCATGTGTCGGTCAAGGGGGGGCGGATTGATGCTTCCACGCATCCACAAACGGCTTTCGATGCGCGGCCTCATCGCCGCTGTCCTGGGGATTGCCGGCGCCGGACTTGCAGGCTGCTCGACCTCGGCCGACATCTCTTACGGCTCGTATCGCTTCGGGCCCGGCTATGAGAGCGGGCAAGTCTATGAGAGCCGCGTTTTTGGCGACACGCAGCAAGGGCTTGGGGCCGAGAATTGCCGCACGGTCGTAAGACGTGAAAGGGATGCGTTTGGCCGTCTCTCCTCCCGCGAGGAAACCGTCTGCGAGTAGACCTGTGCAGCGGCAATGACCTTGGCGATCGGTGGGCTTCTCACTCGATAAGGGAACGAACGCTCACCGTGACGGTTGGCATATCGTCAATGCTTCGTCAGGAGAAACCATCATGAACAACATCATCTGGCTGATCGGCGCCATCGTGGTCGTCCTTGCGATCCTGTCCTTCCTGGGCCTGCGCTAAAGGTACGTATCACCGTGCTGGCAGGGCAGTCGCGCGCTGCCCTGCAGCCTCTTCGCGCTCATCCTCCATATCTCTGGAGAGTGCTGCTCTCTTTATCCGAGCATGGCCATGACGGCGGAGGCTACATTCACGAGCGCCAGCGTTCCGACGAGGGTTGGAATAAGTGGCAATCTTGGGCGAACACGCCTGTCGTCATCCTGAAAAGTTTTGCTGCACAATAAAAGGCGAGAGCGCTGTTCATCCATTGCTCTTCTCCTGAGCGGTACTGCAACAGAGCATGTGTACCTTGGACCCTGCGCGTGAAATGAGAGGTGCGCCTCCGCACCTCGTGGACTGATTTTTCCTTATTTCAAGCCATTAATGGCGCGTTGCAGCTTTCTGATATTGCAGAAGTTGCCCTTCGATAGCGCGCATGCGTGTCATTAAGCGGTCGAGCTCGATCAGAAGTGCTTTTTCGTCCTGCTTGGCTTTCTCGATTTGGTCTGCGCAAGAGCCGTGACGTATCCGCCGAAGCGCATCGGCCAATCGCATGTCCAGAAGCCGCATGGAGCGCTCCAAGTCCAGGAATTCCTGATGTAGCTGGTTCTCCTTGAGCACCACTGGATCCCATGAACGAAGCGGACGTTTTAAGGCTAAAGCTACAGCTTGCAGGAGAGTTCCACCAAGGAAAAACCGGCGGACCATGTGTTTTCTTGGCGGCCAAGCTGAAACAGACGGCCTTCATCACCGTTCTGTGAAGAATGCTCCGTGCGAGCCTCAGGCCCCGCATGAGGCTTTTTATGCTGCTTTCGCCAGCGATGCGTAGGGCCGAGAGGCGGCAATCGACTGCAGTAAGGATTGCGTGACGCGCTACTGCCGCCGGCAGGAGCGGTGGGTGTTCGCTATGTATGGGCCCCAGACGCCGGCGTGCTGCGGTTGCTGAAAACAGAGCGGACAGAGGAGATGCCGCATGGGACAGAAGAATGAGCCGCGTCGCATTGCATTGATCGTCGAGGATGACTTCGAAGTCAGAGGCTTGGCGGCAGCGCTTTTGGAAGAGACCGATCTACGCGTGGTGGAGACTTCAAGTGCCGAAGAGGCTTTGGATTATCTGCGCACTCATGCGGATGATGTCGCCTTCCTCTTTGCTGATGTTCGCCTCCCATGCCTCATGAGCGGGGTCGATCTTGCCCGGACGGTTCGGATCAAATGGCCATGGGTTCGCACTGTCCTGACATCGGGCCTCTATCCTGATCAGGGGCTGACCGAAGTGCCACGGGAGGTGCGCTTCATGCCGAAGCCATGGCGTGCCCTTGAAGTGCTGATGGAAGCCGAAAGGGCGGCTCAGAGCTATCGCCATAATTGATTCAGAGGATCGGAAACCGCTCACGGACGTCTGTTGCATTCGGGAACCTTGGCGCTGTTCAGGAATTGCCGTCAGCAGAAAGGATGATGCTGATGCCGCAGACGAATGTCGCCACCGGAACGTTTCCCTCCCTCAAGGCAGCCAACCAGGCTGTCCACCGTCTTGTCTCCAGCGGTTTCGCCCGGAACAGCATCGAGCTTCATCGGCATGAGGACGACGAAGGCTATGACCTCGAGATTCACGCCCGAGCGGAAAATATCAGGCGAGCCAAACGCCTGATGCATGGGTCCTGGAATTACGCGATGAGCATGGAAAACGTCGGCGACATGGCGTCCGGTACTATCAGGACGGCCCGGTCGCATCCGCTCGTTCTTTTGGGCGCGGGTGTTCTCGCAGGCTTCGTGCTTTACAATCTGATCCCGCGTTCCTCATCTCAGGAAAATCCGCGCCGCACCAGGCAACCAGCCCGCTCCGGCCAGCGCGCGCGTCACGCACGCCGTTGAGGGGATCGGAGCTTACAGATCCTCGTCGTCCAGATGGTCATCCGAATGACGGCTATTGGCTTCGAGCCTTTCCAATAACTCCCTGATACGATCAGGCGCAGGCTCTCTCAGCATATCCTGGTAATCGGCTTGCAACTGCCGCCCGAGGTTCTTGAGCAATTCGTTCTGCCCGGCCGTAGTCAATCCGTTGGAGCCGATGCTCCAAGCGGTATGTCTATTTGCGGGTAAAGGCGGTCCATCGACATGGTGGAGCCGCTTCGGCATCCCTGCCTCCTTGGTTCTACGTTTAAGCCTTAGAACGGTCGAAACAGCTGAGGGTTGCAGTTAAGTTTCTGGAAAAAATGCTCTTTTTGACTACTCGGAGGTAAGTCGGGACGTCTCGGGAGAGCGCCAGGGCAGCAGTAAGGCCGCCAGAAAATCTTTTGGGGACACAGTGAGGCGACCCACGGTCGCATTGGTTTCGCACATTGCCTGGTTCACAAGCTCGACATTAACAACAAGAGCCGGGGGGCTTTGGGCATGCGCGAATTATTGATGGTCTATCTCTGTGGGGTGATCCTGCTTCTGGCCGTCTCCACCACAATTGATGGCGAAGAGAAGGTCGGTTTCGACCATATCCTTATTGCCGCCTTCGGATGGCCGATCTTCACGCCGATCCTCGCCTTGAAGGTATGGAACAGCCGCTGAGCTGTTGAGACCTGCTTGTTGGCTCGTTCTTTCCGCCATATCGCTTCCCCAAGGGAGTGTGGCTCTCTATAAAAACAAGAGGGGGCTTGCATCGATATGCAAGCTAAGCGGGCTAAACCGAGCTGCCATGCATAGCACTGCGCCGACGCCTGACGGACGACCTTCCGAGCCGGGTCTCACCTCCAAGCGCTCATGGCGATTGTCGCTGCGTTCTCACTTGGCTTTGATGTGCGTGGGCCTTGCCCTGCCGATCCTCGTTTTCGTCGGCTATCTGCTCTGGCATTTCGCGCGCGCGGAGCGGGCGCACCTTGAAGGGCATGCTTTGGCGACCGCTCATGCGGTTGCGGCCAATATCGACCGCGAGCTGTCGGGGCTGCGCTCGGCTCTGGGGGTGCTGGCCCATTCGCCCGCTCTGCAGGCGGGCGACCTCGATGGTTTCTACCGTCAGGTGACCGAGGCCAATCTGCTGAACGGCATCAATGTCGTGCTACGCACACCTGATGGACAGCAGCTGGTGAACAGTCGCGTTCCGCGAGGTGAGACTTTACCCAGAACGGTTCTGCCCGGCGATCGAGCCGCAGTCGAGCTCAAAAAACCAGTTGTGACGGACCTGTTCGAGGGCACCGTTTCCGAGCAGCCGCTCTTTGCCATCGTCTCTCCGGTGATGCGCAACAACGAGGTTGCTTATCTGCTTTCGATCAGTGGCGCGGCCGAACGAATCCAGGCGCTCACTCAGCAACAAGGCGTACCCGGCACCTGGACCATTGCTGTTATCGATCGGCAGGGACGAATTCTTGCGCGTAATGTGCGCCATCAGGAATTCGTCGGGCAGTTCGCAACCCATGACATGCAGGAGAACACCGCCGGTCCAGAGGGGACATGGCAAGGTCTGGCCATGGACGGACAGCTTGTTTCGGGGGCCTATGCGCGTTCTCATTTATCGGATTGGCGCGTGACTGTCGGCGTGCACGATGCGGAACTAACAGCACCGCTGACGCGCTCGCTCTGGTATCTCGCGTGGTTCGGGACAGGGCTTGCCGTTCTGTCGGTGGCGCTCGCTTGGCTGTTCGGACGCCACATCACCGCGCCCATGGCAATGCTCGCGACGCGAGCGGCAGCCCTCGGTCGAGGCGAGGAGATATCACCTCTGAACACGAGGCTGCGTGAAATGGCTCATGTCGGCGATGCGCTGGCGGCTGCCTCAGCAGATCTGCAGCGCCGCGAGCAGGAGCGCGATAAGGCAGAGGCGGCATGGCGCGAGAGCGAGGAGCGTTTCCGCGCCAGCGAACAGCGTCTTCAGGCGATTCTCGATACTGTGCCCGTAGGCATCATCCTGGCTGAAGCGCCTTCGGGGCGCGTCATCGGTGGCAATGCACAGGTGGAAAGCATCTTCGGACATCCGGTGCTGCCTTCGCAGAATGTGGAGGGCTATCCGGATTGGATCGGCTTCCATCCCGATGGGCGTCAGGTCGAAGCGATGGAATATCCCATGTCGCGCGTGTTGAGCGGCGAGGAGGAGCGCTCGGAGCTGGAGCTGCTTTATCAGCGCGACGATGGCCGTCGTGCCTGGCTGCGGCTGATGGCGGCGCCGATCCGTGATGAGGCTGGGCGGATCATCGCAGGCGTGGTGGCCTGTCTCGATGTGGATCGCGAGAAGCGAGCAGAAGAGGCGCTTCGGTCGTTGAACGTCACACTGGAGCAGCGCATCGCGGAAGCGATTGCCGAGCGCGAGAATGCGGAAGCGCAATTGCGGCAAGCGCAAAAGATGGAGGCGGTAGGGCGCCTCACGGGTGGTGTCGCGCATGACTTCAACAACCTTCTCACCGTGATCACCGGCAATCTCGACATGCTCCGGCGCAAGGTCGAGAATGCGGACGATCCGCGCCTCGTGCGCAATGTCGACAATGCGGTCGAAGGCGCCAGACGCGCCGCTCAGCTGACGCATCGTCTTCTCGCCTTCTCGCGCCAGTCACCGCTCCAGCCGGAAGTGGTGGATCTCAACAAGATCGTGTCGGGCATGTCGGAACTGCTGCGGCGAACCATCGGTGAGACGATTGCCATCGAAACGGTTTTCGCAGGTGGCCTGTGGCGCACGAAAATCGATCAGAGCCAATTGGAGAGCGCAATTCTCAATCTTGCCGTCAACGCGCGGGATGCGATGCCCGATGGCGGTAAGCTGACGCTCGAGACGTCGAACGCCTTTCTGGACGAAGCTTATTCCGCGAGCACGGCCGGCGAAGTGAATGCCGGGCAATATGTAATGGTGAGCATATCCGACACCGGATCGGGCATGTCGGCGGATGTGAAGGCGAAGGTGTTCGAGCCCTTCTTCACCACGAAGCCTGTTGGCAAGGGTACAGGCTTGGGGCTTGCTCAGGTCTATGGTTTCGCGCGCCAGTCCGGTGGCCACGCTGCGATCTATTCGGAGCCGGGGCAGGGCACGACGGTAAGGCTCTACTTCCCGCGCCTCCAGCGCGCCGGAGACGAAACGCCTTCGCCCGAAGACGAGCCGCGCACGCGGCAACTGGTTCCTGCAGAAGGTGAAACGATTCTCGTTGTCGAGGATGAAAAAATGGTCCGGGATTTCTCTGTCTCGGTTCTGGAGGAGGCAGGCTACCGCGTGCTCGCCGCCGAGGATGGAGTGGCAGCTCTGAACTTGCTTGAGATGCACCGTCAAAGAATCGCGCTTCTGTTCACGGATGTGGTCCTGGCCGTTCCCTTGAACGGACGCGAGGTTGCGGACGAGGCTCTGAAGGCGCGGCCAGACCTGAAAGTTCTTTTCACGACCGGCTATAGCCGCAACGCGATCATGCATCATGGTCGTCTTGATGACGGCCTGCACCTGATCACGAAACCATTCACGGCCACGGGCCTCCTGGAGCGCGTACGGCGCTTGCTGCAGGAAGATGATGTTAAATAATGGTGTAATGTTTCAATAATAAAAGAAAGATTAGGAAAAGAAAAAGCGCCCATGAGAGGGCGCTTGAGTTGCGATCCGTAGGGGCAAAATAAAGGATCGTCCTCTCTAGGTAATAATTCATTCAAAAAAAGCCATAAGTATTTCGTACCTCAAAAGTGTTAATCCTAAAGTTCATATCCTTTGGGGGTGCGACAGATATATTCAGCATTGATGGCTTGAGGGCAAATCAGATAGTTATGTTTTTGCCGTAGGGGCAATAAGACCAGATGGGCTGTGACCTGCATCCAATAAAAAAGAGCAGGCGCAGCCCTTATTATTTGACACTCTATGTATTCTTGAAGAAAAAAGCCGCGATCAGGTGCAGATCTGACCGCGGCGTTAGCCGTGATTGGGAAATAATCACGGCAGGTCTTGATGAATAATTGCTTTGTATTCGAAACGATAACAAGATCTATGAATAGAATCTGTTTAAGCGGACTTTCGAGGCGCGGCAACTAGACCATATGGCCTATGGCTTCGTAGGAGCCGGGTACGCGCCGTGAAATGAGGTGCCGATGTTGAGCGCTAGAGGGCGCTACGAGTGGACATCGCGAAAGGCTAGCCTGGAATCATGGGCACATTTGAATGAGACTTGGTGCGGACGGCGGGGGTCGAACCCGCACGGGCATAGCCCGAGGGATTTTAAGTCCCTTGCGTCTACCGGTTTCGCCACGTCCGCATTGGTGTTGAGGGTTATCGGTCCGAAGGCCGGAGCGCAAGCCTGCAACGCTTCTTGAAGCGTCACTCAGGTGTGCGAAAGCCGTAGATCCAATCGTAGCGGTTCGACATGCTCTCGGGCCCGATCAACTGCATGACCTTGTCCCGCCCGAAGGCGATGAGAGAGCCGGAATGATAGATGCGCCCGTTCTTGCGCCCCTCGGCCTGGATGCGGGTGACCCGTTCGAGACGGTGGCTCTCATAGGCCGACAGGGCCTCCGTGACATCCCGATTTTCGCCTGGCAGGAGCGCGCCAAGCGTGGCGGCATCCTCGATGGCCAGGGCCGCGCCCTGCGCCAGGAAGGGCAGGACCGGATGGGCGGCGTCGCCGAGAATCGCGATGCGGCCTTTTGCGAAGCGCTTGATAGGGTGCCGGAACAGGGACCAGCGCAGCCATTCCTGCGGCTGCTGAAGCAGTGCGCGAAGGGCAGGGGCGGCGTTGCTGTAATGGGCGAGCAGCTCTTCCGGCTGCCCGGGCGCGGCCCAGCCCTCGACGGGTTCCTTGGCCTTTTCGATGGCGACCACATTGACGAGATGGCCGCTGAAGATCGGGTAGTGGACGACATGTCCCCTGGCGCCCAGCCAAAGGCCTGTCTCGTTGCCAGCGAGCTCCGGCGGGGCATTCTTGCGGTCGAAGGTGGCGCGCCAAGCGATATAGCCGTGGAATGTCGGGGAGGCCGTGTCGCCGATGACCTGCCTGACCTTGGACCAGATGCCGTCCGCGCCGATCACCACATCCGCATTCAGGCTTTCGCGGGCACCGTTCGATGCCGTCCAGACGAGTTCAGCATGGTCGAGACCATCCCGCACCTCCTCGACCTTACGGCCGGTGACGATGCGGATCGAGGCCTCAGAGCGCACGGCATCGAGCAGGATGGTTTGAAGATCGGCCCGGTGCACGACCCAGTAGGGGGCGCCGTAGCGCTGCTGCATATAGGGGCCGAGCGCCACCTCACCGATGCGCTTGCCGGAGGAGATACCGCGTACAACCACCCGGTCGGGCAGGGTCGCCACGCGCCGCAGGGCAGGGCCGAGCCCCAGCTTGACCAGGATTCGGCTGGCATTGGGCGAGAGTTGCAGGCCCGCGCCGACCTCGCTGAAGCCGGGGCGGCGCTCGATGAGCGTCACGGAATGGCCCTGGCGGGCAAAATTGAGGGCTGCCGTCAGGCCGCCGATTCCGGCGCCGACGATGGCGATCGAGAGCCCGGGCACCTTACCGCGAGGACGCAGAGGTGGCGAAATCGGGTTCCCAGACGCACTCTGCCGGACGGGCCTGGTCGGCCTTCAGGGACGGGTCGTACTTGAACAGGGTCGAGCAATAGGAGCAGACCGTTTCGCTGTCATAGCCCATGTCGATGAAGATATGGGGATGGTCGAACGGGGGCTTGGCCCCGATGCACATGAACTCCTTGGAGCCCACATGAATGACGGGAACGCCCGGGTCGTTGTGGAAGTGGGGTGTGCCTTTGTCAGCCATTGCCGTCGCTCTGAAGCCGTGAAATTTGCGCGCACCATAATGACTGAGGGGCCATGCGCCTAGACCAAAAATTTTCCTTCAACGAACCCTTTGCCGACCCGGTTTCATGCAGGAGTTATCCCGCCCCTGACAGCGCGCTAAGCCATGCAGCAATGTTCTCTGAACAAGGCCTCATGAATTCGAAGGCATGGAATGATGCATGAATATCAAAGAGCGCGCGGGCGAAGGCATGGGGGCAAGGGCATGTGGGAATGACCTCGCGACCTGTTTGGTCCGAGGTTTTGGGGTCGAGGGAGGCGCGAGGAGGCGTCCGGCTCGATTGTGGAGTGTGTGAAGAACCCGACGGCTCCTCGCGCACGGTTCTTTTAGGCGTACACCGCGTGTTTCAGCGATGGGCCTCCCGCCGACAGGCTTGCGAGGCCTGACACAGGACCGCTCCCGGCTCCGACAATCACGACGCCTCGCGAGCGCGCCCCTCTCTGAGCCGGGACATCACGAGATATAGCCAAGATTAGGACCAAAGTCAAGAACAAAAGCGGAACATTAACTCGCATCGTCATGGCCGGGCTTGTCCCGGCCATCCACGTCTGAGGAGCCACTGCAGCAAAAGACGTGGATCACCGGCCCAAGGCCGGTGATGACGGCAGAGGGCGTCATCCCGGACGCAGCGCAGCGAAGATCCGGGATCGCATGACGAGTGAGGCGCTGGCCTAACCTCTCCCACCCGGGAGAGGGGAAATCGCGCCATACTCGTCATGCGATCCCGGGTTCTGCTCCGCAGCCCCGGGATGACGCGCTCCTACATCATCAATGGTCTTGCGTCCGAGCCTGCTGCATGAAGCGATTGTATTTGCGGAAGCGGGTGCTTAGGTTGCGCCGCAATCGACACCAACTCTCCGGTTTGTCCATGCGCTATTTCAATTCCAACGGCGTCAGCATCGCTTACATCGACGTGCCTGCTCATGAGGGGGAGGGCGATCCGGTCCTGCTCATTCACGGCTTCGCATCGAGCCATGCGGTGAACTGGGTCAACACGCTGTGGGTGAAGACGCTGACGCGTGAGGGCTATCGCGTGATCGCCTTCGACAATCGCGGGCATGGCCAGAGCGACAAGCTCTATGATCCGGAAGCGTATCACTCCTACCGCATGGCGGAGGATGCCGTGCGTCTTCTCGATCATCTCGAGATCGAGCAAGCGGATGTGATGGGTTATTCCATGGGCGCGCGCATCACCGCGCATATGGCGCTGGCTGCGCCCGAGCGCATGCGTTCCGCCATGCTCGGCGGCCTCGGCATTCATCTGATCGACGGCGTCGGTCTTCCGCTCGGCATCGCGGACGCGATGGAAGTGCGCTCGCTCGATGAGCTGACCGATCCCATGCAGCGCATGTTCCGCGCTTTCGCGGAGCAGAACGGCAGCGACCTGAAAGCCCTTGCCGCGTGCATTCGCGGCTCCCGTCAGGCGCTGACGAAAGAGGAGGTGGCATCCATCACCTTGCCGACGCTGGTATCCGTCGGCACCAACGACGATGTGGCGGGCTCAGGCCCCGAACTCGTGAAGCTTTTGCCGAACGCAACCAGCCTCGACATTCCCGGCCGCGACCACAATCTTGCCGTCGGCGACAAGGTGCACAAGCAGGGCGTGCTGGAGTTCCTGTCCAAGCGTCCCTGAAACAGCCAAGTTGATTTACGGCGTCCTCGCTCCACTTCCTTCGCGAGGGAGGCAGGGATGACCAGACTCGACAGCGTCATTCGCCGGCTGACGGCGCAGCGCGATTTGCTGGATTGGGCGGCGCGCGAAATCTCCGCTGAAGGACTTGTGCTCGAACTCGGCCTCGGGAATGGGCGCACCTACGATCACCTGCGGGAGCGTTTGCCGGGACGCGAGATTTATGTGTTCGAGCGTTCGCCCGCAGCGCATCCCGATTGCATGCCGCCTGACGAGTATCTCATCGTCGGCGATATTTTCGAGACCTTGCCGCTGTTCATCGAACGCCTCGGCGCAGGCTCAGCGGCGCTCGTTCACGCGGACATCGGCACCGGCGATGCGGAAGCCAACCGCGAGCTTGCGCGGCGTCTGTCGCCGCTGATCGAGACGCTGCTGCAACCGGGCGGCCTTCTCGTTGCGGACCGTGCTTTCGACCTTCCGTCATGCACGGACATCTCGTCGAAAACCGGCGTTGCTGAAGGGCGTTATTTCGTCTATCGGCGCTAAGATTCAACGCCCCTTGAAGACGGGCTTGCGCTTCTCCAGAAAGGCCGTGCGTCCCTCCACCGCATCCGCGCTGTCGAAGCATTGATCGGCGAGCGCAAGAGGATCGGCATTCGGATGCGCAACGCCCATCGCTTCATCGATAGCGGCTTTCGCGGCGCGGATAGTGAGAGGCGCGTTCTTCGCGATGTCGTGCGCCAAAGCGAGAACGGTGCTTTCCAGTTCATTGTCAGGCACCACGCGCTGGACGACGCCGAGACGCTGCGCTTCCTCAGCATTAATGCGCCGCGCGGTGTAGAAAAGATCCTTGGCTGCCGGTGCGCCGACGGCGGCGGTCACGAGCTTCATCGCTCCGGGAGGATAGCCGATGCCGAGACGCGCTGCGGGAATGCCGAATACCGCATTGTCGGAGGCGATGCGCAAATCGCAGGAAAGCGCGAGGCCGAAGCCGCCGCCGAGGCAGAACCTGCGGATCATGGCGATTGCCGGCTTCGAGCAATGGGCGAGCGCCCAGAAGGCTGCTTCGTTGATCGCCTCGTAAGCCCGTCCACCCTCGGCATCGGCCCGCACGGTCTCGAATTCCGCAATGTCGGCGCCGGAGGCGAACGATTCCGATCCCGCACCGCGCAGGACGATCACCCGCACGCTCTCGTCCTTGTCGAGCGCCGCGATGAGGCCCGGCAGGGCCCGCCACATCTCCAGGTCCAGGGCGTTGTGCTTCGCCGGGTTGTCGATGCAAAGCGTCGCGACAGGGCCGTCGACGGATGCGCTGAGCTTGGGGCTGATAGGCGAAAAAGAGGCGTTCATGGCGTCCGGGGATCTATGGTAAGGGGCCCGGTATTCCTATGTATGTCTTTGTAAGAGCCGAGCCGGCAGGGAGATTACCATGACACAGACGCGCTTGAAGTCCGGAAATCCGGATTTCCTCGCCGGCAAGGTCGATCCGCTCTGGAGCCGTCTCCGCGCCGAGGCCGAGGCCGTCGTGCAGGCCGAGCCCGCTCTCGCCGGTTTCGTGCTGAGCGCCATCCTCCATCAGCCGAGCTTGGAAGCGGCGGTGATCCACCGGGTCGCGTCCCGCCTCGGCCATGCGGCTTTGCCGGCGGACATCATCGAGCAGGTGTTCCTGGAGGCGGTGGAGCAGGACAAGATCATCGGCCAGGCCTTCCGCGCCGATATCAGCGCCGTTCTCGACCGTGACCCCGCCGTGACCCGCGCCATCGAGCCCGTGCTCTATTTCAAGGGCTTCCACGCTATTCAGACCCACCGTCTGGCTCATTGGCTCTGGACCAAGGGCCGGGAGGATTTCGCGCTCTACCTTCAGAGCCGATCCTCGGACACCTTCCAGACCGATATTCACCCGGCGGCCCGGATCGGGCGCGGCATCTTCCTCGACCACGCCACCGGCCTCGTGGTCGGCGCGACCGCCATCATCGAGGACAATGTCTCGATGCTCCAGGACGTGACCCTGGGCGGAACCGGCAAGGAGCGGGGCGACCGTCATCCGAAGATCCGCCATGGCGTGCTGATCGGGGCGGGTGCCAAGATCCTGGGCAATATCGAGGTCGGCCATTGCGCGAGGATCGCGGCGGGCTCCGTGGTTTTGAAGCCCGTGCCCCACAACGCGACGGTGGCGGGTGTCCCCGCCAAGGTCGTCGGCACGGCGGGTTGCGACGAGCCTGCCCGCGCCATGGATCATCTTATCTCCGAGGCCGACGGGATCTGAGGGGAGAAAGCCCCCGAACGAACCCATCCCCGCTTGCTCGCGTTGGCCGGGCATGGCAATGGCTGATGCGAACAAGTTGAGAAAGGACCTGTAGTGGACAAAACGGAGATGGCGAAAGTCGAGCGCTACCTGCGCCAGACCTTTGCGAACCACTCGATCCGAGTTGTCGGTCGCCCCAAGAAGACCGATTCGGCGGAAGTTTACATTGGTGAGGAATTCGTCGGCGTGCTCTTCGTCGATGACGAGGACGGGGACCGCTCCTTCAACTTCACCATGGCGATCCTCGATACGGACCTCGAGGACTAAGCGGCCCTTTCTTCCTGCGGGAATAGGCCTCCAGGTGTCATTCCCGGCCGGAGCGCAGCGAAGGGGAAGGGAATCCACGATCAAGCGCCACGCTATGGATCCCCTTCCCGGTCCTTCGGACCGCCGGGGATGACAAGCGTGGCGCTTTTGACTTCCAGGCTCGGGAAAATGCCATGCCGATCTACAGCCTCGATGATGTCTCTCCCGTCCTGCCCGAGGAGGGCCGTTACTGGATCGCGCCCGACGCTCATGTGATCGGCAAGGTGCGGCTCGGGGGCGATGTGGGCATCTGGTTCGGCGCCGTGCTGCGCGGCGACAACGAGATGATCGACATCGGCGAAGGCACGAACATCCAGGAAGGGGCGGTGCTGCACACGGATATGGGCGCGCCGCTCAGCGTGGGCGCGGGCTGCACCATCGGCCACAGCGCCATCCTGCATGGCTGCACCATCGGCGAGAATTCCCTCATCGGCATGGGAGCGACCGTGCTCAACCATGTGCGCATTGGCCGGAACTGCCTCGTGGGCGCGAATGCGCTCGTGACCGAGGGCAAGGAGTTTCCGGACAATTCCCTGATCGTCGGCGCGCCCGCCAAGGCGATCCGCGTGCTGGACGAGGCGGCCATCGAGCGGCTGCGCTGGTCGGCGAAGCATTATGTCGAGAACTGGAAGCGCTTCGCAAAAGGAATGAGGCGGATCGACTGACCCGCCTCATTATGAAATTCTGTCGGAACCGGCGCTAGCGGCCTAGTTCGTTTTAGCGGTTCGCGGTGGTGGTCGGCGAGGTAGCGATGCCGCCCAGGGAAACCCAGCCCACCTGATCCTGGCTCTCGCGCTTGATGTAGACGTAGCCGGTCTTGCTCCAGGGCAGGACGGACGAGGTCTTGTTGTCGAGAACGTAATCGCCGCGATTGGTGCGAACTACTAGCACCGCATGGCCTTCGCCGAGTTCGTCGATTACGACGGTCATGCGCATGGCGCGGCGGGGCAGGCCGCTCTCGGCGAGGATGCGGCGCTTCAGGAGCTGGAAGTCCTCGCAATCGCCACGACCATCTTCGGCGAAGTCCCAAATGTCCACGGAGCCCCAGTGATCGGCATCCGTCACCGCCTTGATGGAGGAGTTCACACGCTGGTTCACGGAGACGATGGTCTTCCAGGTCTGTGAGGTCAGCTCGATGGTTTCCGGCTCGGACCGGTCGACGGCGCACTCGGCGGGGTGAGTGTCGCAGAACTTCGACCAGGCGACGAGAGGCTTGGCCGCGCCCATGCTGGCAATCGGGTTGCTCGATGTGGGCAAGGAAGCCAGGGTCTGAGCCTGGACTGCGTTACCGGCGAAGACCATGATGGCCGAGACGCAGGCTGCTTTGATAAAATTGCCAGAGAAGGAAAACTTCTCGTTTAAGCCGCTAAAAAAGCCTTTTTTGAAATAATCTTGCCGCATGCCCCACCAGCCGGTTAATGTTCTTTTAACCAAACTGACATGGTTACATTTAAGGCTCAAGCGGAAAGTAAAAGGTGAGTTAACGCGTCGCGCCTGCAAACGGTTCCTTTATGGTTAACAAAAAGTTTGCGGGCTTGACCGTAGTGAGGAAAGCATTCCTCTAGGTCATCAAAAGGTCAAGCTAAGCGCTTGGTTTTCCTTGCGTGGCAGGCCAGATAGAAGGCTAGATTAAGAAGATTGCCGCCCGCCGTCAGCCTCGATTCTCTTATGCTGGCAGCCTAAGAAAAAGTTGTCCATGCCCTTGCGTCAGCCCGGTGCCCGCGAGCCGATTTTCAATCTGCCGTCGGTCGTGACCTTCAGCATTCTCGCTCTGGTGGCAATTCATGCCGTTCGGATGCTCTTCCTCTCGGAGGAAACCGATTTCCAGCTGGTGATCGACTGGGCGGTGATTCCCGCCCGCTGGGCCGTCGCTTATGGCGGCGCCGACAGCCAGGAGGTCGTCCGGGCCCTGCAGGAGGGCGCGGCGGAGGATGTCCTGGAGCCGATCGCGGCCTTTGCGCAATACATCCTCGGCGATGGGGAGGGGCGGCCCTGGACGGCGCTGACCTACATGCTGCTCCACGGATCATGGGCCCATGTGATCATCAACAGCATCTGGCTCGCGGCCTTCGGCACCCCGATTGCCCGGCGCTGCGGGGCAGGGCGCTTCTTTCTGCTCTCTGTCCTCTCAGGTGTCGGCGGCGCTATCCTCTATGTGGCGGTAAATCCGCTGCAGGTGATGCCGATGATCGGCGCTTCGGGGGCGGTCTCCGGCCTCATGGCCGCCGCCGCATGGTTCATGTTCGCGCCGTCCAGCTGGCACTGGGAGGGACGGCTCACCGAGCCTCACGAGCGGCCGCGTCAACCTTTCGCGGACATCATCCGGAACCAGCCCTTCCTGGTGTTTCTCGGCGTGTGGTTCGCCACCAACTACATCTTCGCCGTCGTCCAGCCCGTCGGCATGGCTGAGGGCAACATCGCCTGGGAGGCGCATGTAGGCGGCTTCCTCGTGGGACTCGCCATCTTTCCCTGGCTGGACCCGATCCCCGCGAGAGGACGCCGCATCTCGGCTTGAAAGTGCCGCGGATTCGCTCAATCTTCGTTAGAGCTGACGTTGGGTTATGAGCCCGCATCGGCGTGCGGTCGCGAAGGCTGAGAAGGCCTTCGCCCCGCTCAACGGGAGGGAAAACATGAACGTCGATCAGATCCTTTCGCTGAAAGGACGCAATGTCGTCTCTATCGAGGCGGGCAGCTCGCTGGGCGATGCGGCCCGGCTTCTCTCCGAGCGCAGGATCGGTGCCGTCGTGGTGGTGGACGACAGGCAGCCTGTCGCCGGCATTCTCTCCGAGCGCGATATCGTCAAGGCTGTCGCGGCCCATGGCGCGCAGGCTCTCGATCAGCCGGTGTCGCGCTTCATGACCGGCCAGGTCGTCACCTGCACCGGCCACAGTTCCATCAACGAACTCATGGAGCTGATGACGCAGCAGAAGTTCCGCCATGTGCCCGTCATCGAGGGAGCGCAGCTCGTCGGCATCATCTCCATCGGCGACGTGGTAAAGCAGCGCGTGGAAGAAATCGAAGCCGAGAGTCAGGCGATCAAGGAATACATCGCCACCGCCTGATCAGGCTGTTTGCGATTCCTGAATCAGTTCCAGAATATCCGGCAGGGCGCGCTCCGTGGCCTGCCGTCCGAGCGCAACGCATTCCTGCGCGCGGTGAAACTCGAACAATCCCATCTTGGCGAGCTTGGGCGCGACCATGACGTCCGGCGGGTCGCCCGCGAGGCGTGAGCGCGCAATGCGGTCCTGCGTGATGTTGAAGGCATCGACCATGACGGTGGCCATGCCGGGCGCATCGGGCTTGCGCTGCTTGTCGTTGCGTGCGCCCGAGAAGAGGCTCCACTTGCGCGGCGCGTCCTCGATGACCTCCTCGATCTCCTTCTGATCGCTCGTCTCGGAATCGTAGGATTGGATCACCGTTCCGCGCACGCGCACCTCGCCATTGAGGTTCACGCAGATCACGAGATCCGCGCCGAGCGCGCGCGCAGCTGTGATGGGGATGGGGTTCACGAGAGCGCCGTCCATGAGCCAGCGCCCGCCGATGAGAACGGGGTCGAACACGCCGGGCAGGGCATAGGACGCCCGCATCGCCTGGACGAGAGGACCACGGGTCAGCCAGATCTCGTGGCCGCTCGTGAGTTCGGTTGCGATGGTGCAGAACTTGATGGGCAGCGTCTCGACGCGGCGATCCGTGAGATCCTGGTCGAGCAGCTTCTGCAGGCGTCCGCCCGCGATCAGGCCTGCGCCGCTGAAATGGAAGTCGAGCAGACCCATGACGCGGCGCTTGGTCAGCGACATGGCGAAGGCTTCGAGTTCATCGAGCTTGCCCGCGGCATAGCAGCCGCCCACCACCGCGCCGATGGAACAGCCGGCGATCACGTCGGGGACGATGCCCGCCTCATCCAGAACCCGCAGCACGCCGATATGCGACCAGCCGCGCGCCGCACCTCCGCCCAGGGCCAGGCCGATCTTCACCTTCGCGCGCGGAGGCTGCTCGGCAGGTTGCTTGATCTCCTCCACCGTACCTCCGCCGCCACCGGCTCCGGCGCTGCGCCGGGCAATCCCGTCCCATAACATTGCTCAACTCCAAGGCCGTTTGTTCCCATCATGCTCCAGCTTGGTGAAGGGCGCATGAAGAGTGCCTCTCAAGCTTCATTTAGGTCGCGTTGCCGAAAACTGAACAGTGGAGGAGCGAAGGGCCCGCTGTGACAAAATGCTGATGGTGAGCGCGAACAGGATCAATACGGCGAGCATGACACGAAGCCCGACGATGTCTCCGCCGAAGCCGATGAGGGGTGGGCCCATGAGGTAGCCGCCATAGCCGAGGGTCGCCACCATGGCGACGCCCATGCTCGGCGCAATGCCGGGGATCTGCGCTCCCGTGCTGAAGAGAATCGGCACGAGATTGGCAAGCCCGAAGCCCACGAGGGCAAATCCGAGGGTGGCGGCAACAGGCTGCGGTACCAGGACGGCAAGGCCCAGCCCCGCTGCCGCAAGCAAACCACCCAGCTGCATGGTGCGGACGCGGCCCAGGCGGCGCACGACGGCATCGCCGAGAAAGCGGCAGATCGTCATGGTGAGCGAGAAGGCGGCAAAGCCGATGAAGGCCTGTTTCAGTTCCACGCCTGCGACGGTTTCCAGATAGATCGCCGTCCAATCCACCATCGCGCCTTCCACGATGAAGCAGAACATGGCGAGCACCGCGACGATCACCACGGGACCGCGGGGCAGGGCAAAGCCGTGGCCCTCATTCGCCATTTTCTCCGTCTCGCTCATCATGCCGAAGGCCGCGCCCAGGAAGAGCAAGCCCATGAGAATGCAGGAGACGAGCATGGTCGAGAAGATCGACAGGTTGAGTGCGATCAGCAATCCCGATACGGCGGCGCCGACGAGGCCGCCGAGACTGAAGAAGGCATGGAACGACGACATGATCGCCTGACCCCAGGCCTTCTCCACCACGGTGGCGTTGGTGTTCATGGAGATGTCGAGCGAGCCGTTGAAGGCGCCAGCCAGGAAAGAGGCTGCAACGAAGAGGCTTAAGCTGGGTGCAAGTCCGATCAGGAGCAGGCCGATAGTGAAGCAGAGTGCCGCGACGAGGGTCGCGAGCCTGCTGCCCACATGTGTGATCACCCAGCCGATGACCGGCATGAGCAATACCGCGCCGATGGAGAAGGCGAGGAGGCCGACGCTGAGCTGTCCGTCGGACAAGCCGAGAGCAGCCTTGAAGCGCGGCAGCTGCGCCGCCCAGATGCCGATGCCGAAGCCGTTGCCGAAGAACGTGGCGCTGACGGCCGCGCGGGCCGGGAGAAGATCGCGTCGTGTCATACAGCCGCTTTTAGCGAAGCGTTTGTGAATGGGAACCCATCATCGACGGAGGAAAGCCTCCCATTGATGTGAGGCTCACTCTTCACGCCTGAACGAGGGCAGGCTTTCCATCCACTGTTTCGACCTTGCGGTAGAAGCAGGAGCGGCGGCCCGTGTGGCAGCAGCCGCCGTCGCCGGCCACGTTCACCTTGAGCCACAGGGCGTCCTGGTCGCAATCGACGCGCACCTCGACCACAGTCTGGATCTGTCCGCTCGTCGCGCCCTTGTGCCAGAGCTCGCCGCGCGAGCGCGACCAGTACCAGGCCTCGCCAGTCTCAAGGGTCTTGGCGAGGGCCTCTGCGTTCATGTGCGCGACCATCAGCAATTCGCCCGTCGCCGCATCCGTGGTGACACAGGTGACGAGCCCGTCCGCGCCGAAGCGCGGGGTGAGGGCGAAGCCCTCCTCGAGTTCGGCCTTAGAGCCTGGAGCGGGAAAGATGCTGGGGCAGGACGCGCACATGGGAGTCTCAAGAGCTTGAGGAATCGCCTCAAGCCTTACCGTGTCTCACGAGCGTGAGGAAGCGCACCTGCTCTGCCGGATCGTTAAATGCGCCGGTGAACTGGGTGGTGAGCGTCATCGCACCTGCCTTCTGCACGCCGCGCATGGACATGCACATATGCTCGGCCTCGATCATCACGGCTACGCCACGCGGTTCCAGGTACTGCTCCATGGCGGCAGCGATCTGCGCCGTCATGGTCTCCTGCGTCTGGAGGCGTCGGGCATAGACCTCCACGAGGCGCGCGAGCTTGGACAGGCCCACCACGCCCTTGGTCGGGTAATAGGCGATATGCGCCATGCCGTAGAACGGCACGAGGTGGTGCTCGCAATGGGAATAGAAGGGGATGTCGCGCACGAGCACGATGTCATCGTAACCCTCTACTTCTGCGAAGATTTTATTCAGGACGTCCTTCGGATCGTCGTCGTAGCCGGAATAGAATTCCTTGAATGCCTTGGCGACGCGCTTGGGCGTATCGTGCAGGCCTTCCCGTTGCGGATCGTCGCCCGCCCAACGGATCAGGGTCCGAACAGCCGCTTCGGCTTCCTCCCGGCTGGGACGGTCGATAGGCTTGTCGGCGGCTGGAATCAGACGCGGGGACAAGGACTTAACCACATCACTCACGTGGAGCCTCTCTCTCAACTTGCACTGTGCGGAAGCAGGGGATGCCTCTGGTGTTTCACTTCCGTCTTCCGTCTTGAGGGCAACACGCAGCCCTGTCGCGGAGTTCGGTCATGATCTCTATATAGGTGTAAAGGGAGACGTGGAGAACGTTCCCATGCGTAACTTTCATAGACCGGAATGCTGAACGATATCTATAGCCGCCGCATCCTCGAACTTGCGGCAAATATCCCTCACCTTGGGCGCTTGCCCGAGCCCGATGCGTCGGCGACGGCGCATTCGAAGCTCTGCGGCTCCACGGTGACGGTCGATTTGAAGCTCGAAGGTAATGTTGTGACGGCTTTCGCCCACGACGTGAAGGCCTGCGCCCTCGGCCAGGCTTCTTCCGCCATCATGGGCGAACATGTGATCGGCTCCACAGTCGAGGAACTGCGCGAGGTGAGGGATGCGGCAAGCCGGGTGCTCAAGGAAAATGGGGAGCCGCCGCAGGGTAAGTGGGAAGACCTGAAGGTCCTGGAGCCCTTGCGGGACTACAAGGCCCGCCACGCATCCATTCTTCTCACCTTCAATGCGGTGGTCGATGCCCTCGACCAGATCGAGGCGCACCGGGCGAAGGGCGGGGCCTGATGCCGAGCCCTGTCCAGCGTGCGGCGCATTGGGCGATCCGGGGCTATCAGCTCAGCCTTTCCGGCCTCGTCGGCCGCCAGTGCCGGCACCTGCCGTCCTGCTCCGAATATACCGACGAGGCGATTCAGAAGTACGGCTTCTGGCCGGGCGGGTGGATGGGCTTTGCCCGCATCTGCCGTTGCGGCCCCTTCGGAACCTCCGGCATCGACAATGTTCCTGAAACATTGCCCGAAGGCGCGGGCTGGTATAAGCCGTGGACCTATGGTCGCTGGCGGGGCGTCAACGCTCCCCCGATTGTCTGCGATTCAGTCGAACCTGACGGCGGCTGATTTCGCCTTTTCCAACAAACCGTCGGCCCCCGCTTACCTGCTCCGTTGGCAGGAGTGAGCCAGGAGACATTTTGACGATGATTACCCTGACATTTCCCGATGGCGCTCAGCGCCAGTTCGAGCCCGGCATCTCCGGTCGCGAGATCGTGGAAGGCATTGCCAAGTCGCTTGCCAAGCGCACGGTTGCCATGGCGCTCGACGGCACCGTGACGGATCTGGCCGATCCGATCACGAAGGACGCCAAGATCGAATTTTTGAACCGCGAGGACCCGCGCTCGCTGGAGCTGATCCGGCACGATGCCGCGCACGTTCTGGCCGAGGCGGTGCAGGAGCTTTTCCCTGGAACGCAGGTGACCATCGGTCCCGTGATCGAGAACGGCTTCTATTACGACTTCGCGCGCAACGAGCCCTTCACGCCGGAAGACTTTCCGGCCATCGAGGCGAAGATGCGCGAGATCATCGCGCGCGATAAGCCTTTCACGAAGGAAGTGTGGAGCCGCGAGAAGGCCAAGCAGGTTTTCAAGGAGAAGGGCGAGACCTACAAGATCGAGCTCATCGACGCGATTCCGGAAGGCCAGGATCTGAAGATCTATTTCCAGGGCGACTGGTTCGATCTCTGCCGCGGTCCGCACATGTCCTCCACGGGCAAGATCGGCAACGCCTTCAAGCTCATGAAGGTGGCCGGTGCTTACTGGCGCGGTGACTCGAACAACGCGATGCTCACCCGCATCTACGCGACCGCCTGGGCCTCTCAGGAAGACCTCGACAACTACATCCATCAGCTCGAGGAAGCCGAGAAGCGCGATCACCGTCGCCTGGGCCGCGAGATGGACCTGTTCCACTTCCAGGAGGAAGGGCCGGGCGTCGTGTTCTGGCACCCGAAGGGCTGGACGGTGTTCCAGGAGCTGATCTCCTATATGCGTCGCCGCCTGAAGGGCACCTACAGGGAAGTGAACGCGCCGCAGATCCTCGACAAGGCTCTGTGGGAGACCTCCGGTCACTGGGGCTGGTATCGCGAGAACATGTTCGCGACGCAAACGGAAGACGAGCGCGTCTTCGCGATCAAGCCGATGAACTGCCCGGGCCACGTGCAGATCTTCAAGCACGGCCTGAAGTCATACCGCGACCTGCCGCTGCGCCTCGCCGAATTCGGCAACGTGCACCGCTACGAGCCGTCGGGCGCACTGCATGGCCTCATGCGCGTGCGCGGCTTCACGCAGGACGACGCGCATATCTTCTGCACCGAGGAGCAGCTCGCGGAAGAGTGCCTGAAGATCAACGATCTGATCCTGTCGACCTACGCCGATTTCGGCTTCGGCGATATCGTCGTGAAGCTCTCGACCCGCCCTGAAAAGCGCGTCGGCACCGACGAGATGTGGGATCATGCGGAAGATGTAATGACCCGCGTGCTGAAGCAGATCGAGGATCAATCCGGCGGACGCATCAAGACGTCCATCAATCCGGGTGAGGGCGCGTTCTACGGGCCGAAGTTCGAGTATGTGCTGCGCGATGCCATCGGCCGCGACTGGCAATGCGGCACCACTCAGGTGGACTTCAACCTGCCGGAGCGCTTCGGTGCGTTCTACGTCGATGCGGACGGCCAGAAGAAGACGCCCGTCATGGTGCACCGCGCGATCTGCGGCTCCATGGAGCGCTTCACCGGTATCCTGATCGAGCACTTCGCCGGTCACTTCCCGCTCTGGCTCGCGCCGGTGCAGGTGGTGGTCGCCACCATCACTTCGGAAGGCGACGACTACGCCATGGAAGTGGTGAAGGCGGCTGAAGCGGCCGGTCTTCGCGTCGAGGCTGATCTTCGCAATGAGAAGATCAACTACAAGGTCCGCGAGCATTCGCTGGTGAAGGTGCCGGTGCTTCTCGTGGTGGGCCGCAAGGAAGCCGCCGAGCGCACCGTCTCGATCCGCCGTCTCGGCAGCCAGGACCAGACGTCCATGTCGCTCGACGAGGCGCTGAAGGCGCTCGCCGCAGAGGCGATCACGCCGGACCTGCGCCGCGTCGCACAGGCCGTGTCGGAGCCGGAAGGCCACGCCACCCTCGACGGACATCACGTGGTGGCAGGCACGGTCCCTTAAGGCTTCCGATCTACGAATGAATAAAGGCGGCGCTTCCGAAAGAAGCGCCGCCTTTTTCGTTTCAAAAAACTCAATTCCTCAGGATGAGGACGGAGTTTGTTATGAATTCTGCCGCTGCTTTCCGCTTGCGCGCCCACCGGGAGTCGTGCCGCTGCGGACGGCGGATGCATCGCCTGCTTCAGTGCCAGTTGTGCGCTGCCCGACGCGCAGGTTATTCTGCACATGCGCGACACCCGACACGGACTCCGCGATGTCCTCGGCCCAGCGCTTCTCATTGCGGTCGCGCACCGTGCCGGTGAGGGTGACCTCGCGGTTCTGCACGGCAACCTCGATCTCCGATGCATCGACGCGCACATCGTCGCTGAGCCGTTCGTTCACGTCCTCGCGGATGCGGTCGTCGGAGCGTTGATAGTTGCGCGGTCCTCGTCCGCGATGATCGTCGCGGCGTACTTCGCCACGGCTCGCGGTGGCATCGTTGCCGAAGCGGGTGTTGCCGGGACCCATGCCGTAATTGCTGTGATCGCGGCGCTCGTTCACAAGGCTCCAGGTGCGCTCTCGATCCTGCATGAGACGATCGCTCTCGCTGCTGTCGTCACCGGGACGGGCGCGCTCGCCCGTAATGGTCGAAGCGCCATAACGCTTCGGATGATAGCCGCGTCCAGCAGAACCGCGGCCTGCATATTCATCCCCGTAGCTTTGATAGCCGTCGCCGCCGAAGCCGCCGCGCATGCGTGCATCGCGCATGTTCTCCTCGCCCGGATAGCCGAAGCTGCCGAAGGCGGCGCGCACATCGTCCTCGTCACGGAAACGGAATTCGACGCCACCACGCCTGTCATCGCGCCGGGTATGCCTGCCGCGATCCTCACGGTAATCGTGCGGGCGGTGACGCCAGTCGTCATCGCCCCGGCTCATGCGCCTCTCCAGCTCACGCCGCTCATCTCCCGTCAGGCGCGCTTGACCGCCGCCTCTGGTCTGATCTGCGCGCGATGATGTGGGCGTTCCCGTGCGGTCGGGCTCGGATGGGGTGGAGATGCGATGGAGCGCGCGGGAGGCGTCGCTCTCGCTGTCGGTGGCGAGATCGCCGAGGGCTACGATACCCACAAGGTGCTTATCGTGATCGACGACAGGCAGGCGGCGGATCTGATGATCGCTCATGAGCTGCACGATGTGGCCCACATCGTCATCGTCGAAACACCACCACACATTGTCCGACATGACATCGCGCACGTGCGTGGTATCCGGTGGGAGGCCCGCTGCGGTGGCGCGGACGGTGATGTCCCTGTCGGTGATCATGCCGCGCAGGCGGCGTCCGTCGCAGACGGGCAGAACGCCGACATTCATCTCATCCATGAGCCGCGCGGCTTCCTGGATAGTTCTGTCGGGCGAGACCACGCGCACGTTGCGGGTCATGATGTCAGAAATTCTCATGAGCTTCATTCCTCTCAAGGTCACGCCTTGAAGGAAATGAGCGCATGCCCGGCGCGACCGAACGCAAATGGTTGTGACGTTCGGTCAATGCGGGGAGGGCTGAAAGGTTCAGGATTTAGGGCTTGGCGAGAACTTCGATGTCCCGGTCGAGGCCGCTCTCGACCTTGAAGTCCTTCGTGAAGACCTTGCCTTCGTGACGGGCGATCAGAACATATTCGCCTTCCGCCAATGTCACGGACGGAAACGCGCCGATGGCTTCGCGGATCACGTCGCCGCCGGGGGTAAGCACGCTGAACGCCGTTCCCGCGAAAGCCTCTCCGCCCTCGGACGCTACCAGCTTGAGCGTGACGGTGGCCGCGCGGTGATTGAGGGTCGCTTCCGTGACCTTGCCGGATTCCACCTTCAGATCGCTGCGCATGATCGCGTTCGCGTCGCCGTAGGTGGACACCACGTGATAGCTGCCCTCGGGCAGGCGGATCACTTCATTGGGTTTGGCATTGGCGATGACGAGGCGGCCTTCCGAGTTCTGCGCTTCCGGCACATAGACGGAGAAGGACACGCGGCTTGCCGCAATCGGGCTTTCGCCGACCGCACCTTTCAGCCGCAACGCCCCGGCGCTGACCACGAGGCGCTCGTTCAGGTTGCCGGACTGCACGCTGATGCGCTTCGTGGCGCTGGCGAAACCATAGGCCACATGCACGATGTAGTTCCCCGGCGCCAGGGTGAAGCTCGGCGTCGGGTTGCTGGAACGTGCGACGATGTTCGGCTGAGATGTGTCGCCCCTGTCCTCGAAAACGCGCCAGACCAAGCCCGAGCGGATCGGCTCGTTGCTTTCGGAAAAGACTGCGCCCGCATTCACCGCCACCTGCTTGAGAGTCAGCGTAGGGGGCGGGCTCTGCGAGAACGAGGGCACGCCCGGTGTCGGCGGCCCGAAGGGCTGCGGGGCCGCTCCGAGGGGCTGAGTCATGCTCTGGGCGGAGGCGGCGGATGCCGTCAGCAGAGCGAAAAGGCTTAAGGCCGAGATGCGGGAGTTCAGAAACATCATCATCAAAAGAGTTCGAATATTCCCGCTATCGCCCAGGCGTGACGACGGCGGTCTTGATCGGCGCTTCCTCGGTTTCCACGAGATCGGTGGCCGCTGCAACTAAATTCTCAATGGAAAGGGGGCGGAAGGCGAATTCGACGCGGTGCTTGCCGGCCGGCACTTCCACGCCACGGAACAGGAGGTTCGCCCGAAGCACCGGGCGGCGCTCGCCGTCCACGCTTGCTTCCCAGCCCGGATAATAGATGTCGTGCAGCACGAGCACGCCGTGCTCCGCGCTCTCGACGTCCAGGGTCACGGAATTGCGTTTGTAGCTGACGATCCTCACCTTGCTGTCAGGCTTCTCGCCGGTGGGACGCACGGGCGCATAATGGGCCTTGAGCAGAGGCATGCTCGCCTGATCGATCAGCGCTTCCGTTTCGCGGTTGAAGTCGGGCAGTTCATCCGCGCCCACCACGGCCTCCGAATCCACCGCCTGCACATGCTGCGCCATGTAGGCGCGGCGGCCAGTGGTGTTGAGACGGTAGATCCACATCTTGCCGGTGCCGTAGACAACCTCCGCATCGGCAAGACGCGGGAAGTGGCGGGGGAGCTTCGAGACGGGACGGTCGAGGACGAGATAGTCGAGCCCGAGCAGGCCCGCGAGATCGCATTCATAGCCCCGGAACGACGCGGGGAATTGGCGCAGGTTCGGGTCCTCGGCGTTCTCGCCCGGTCCGATGGCGCGCTCGTAATCGGCAAGGCGCAGGGGGTTGTAGCCGATGATGTCCTCGATCTCGAGAACCATGGAGGCATTCTGCCAGGAGCCCTGCAACCCAAGGATCTCGACGCGGGGATATTCGCCCTGGCTGTGACGGTCGGCAAGCTCGCGCTTGAGGATCTGCAGGCCCTGCAACTGCTCCGGCGGCAGCTGGGTGAAGACCGTGTAGCGCCCCGCAGGCTCGGCGTTCATCGCCGAGGCCGCATGACGGCTGATCAGCTCCGCGCCGGTGAGGACCACGAGAGCGGCGGCGATGGCCTCCCGCCGATAGGCGCCTCCGCCCAGCTTGGTCATGAGCGCCATGACGATGCCAGCCGCCAGGAGGCCGCCGCCTGCATCTGTGAGAGAGGATGCGACGAAGCCGCCCTGGATGGCGAATGCGACGCCGCTGGCGATGGCGGCAATCACAAGCGCGACGGCAAGGGCAGGGAGCGCGATGCGGAGCTGGCCGAGGGCGGCCTCGTTCCAGCTCGGCATTCCTTCAGTGGCGTAGCGGTGCACGAGATAGCCCGAGGCGAAGGCAAGGATGATGTTGATGAGGAAGGTTGCATCCGCCGGGCGGCGATAGAGATTCACGCCGGGCAAGTGATCGAACACAGCCTCGAAACCGGGTGAATAGCGGCCGAGCGCATAGAACAGGGCCAGCACGCCGACGACCAGGAAGAACCGGAACTCGCGCGCGAAAAGCCTGCCCCCGGCAATGCCGTGCCAAAGGAGGAAGAGAGCCGGGATCGTGCCGATGAACAGATAGTTGGTGGCCCGGTCGGTCCAGGTGCCCTCGGACAGGCTGTGCCAGTCCGGACCCCAGTAATCGTAGGTCCAGCGCAGCGAGCCGAAGATGTTGCCGAACAGGATCGTCGCCAGGCTTTCGGGCGGCAGGGAGCCCATGGCCGCCACGCCGAAGCCGAAGGAAGGCCTCGTCGAGGTGGCGAGGAACTGCATGGTCAGGATGACCGGCACCGCCAGCAGCGTGCCGCCGATGAAGGCCATGCTTAAGAGAAGCGGAAGGCGCGAGCGCAGATAGGCGAGGGGTTTCGGCGCGGTCCAGATGCGGTGTCCGGCGAGACCGATCAGGGTCAGGGCGCAGAGAAACGCCACCTGATCGCGCCCGATCACCATCATGGAGGCAATGAGGGCAAAGAGCACGCCGACGCGATAGGAGCGGCGGTCCAGTGCTTCTTCGAGGAGCCAGAAGGCGAGCGGGAAGAACCCGTAGCTCAGGATGATGCCCGTGTGCTGAAGGCGGGCGGTCGCCGAGCCACCGAGCATGAACACGATGGCGGCCACCACCGCGCCCGACCAATGCCAGCCCCGGCGGCGGAAGAGCGGAATGAAGGCCAGCGCGCCGGGCAGGAAATGGGCGAAGATCACGAGATCGAACAGCTCCATGGACGGATCCGGCTTGAGCCAGCCGAACAAGAGCATGGTGGGCGTGAACAGAAGCGATTGCGGATCGGCAGCTGAAGGGTGACCGCCGAAATGATAGGGGTTCCAGAGCGGCAGCTCGCCATGGGACAAGGCCGTGCCGAGATAGCGCAGGGTAGGATAGAACTGGTTCTTCGAATCCCACGGAACGACGGAGCCGGTGAGCGGCCAGATGGCGGCGGCCAAGGCCCAAGCGGCCAGGATCAGGCCGAGGGCCAGAAGCGTCTGGCGCCTGGACCATGCCGGGGATGGAACGGGACCGTCGGGTCCGAGCAAGGATGTCTGCATGTGTTACCAGCGGCGCTTCGCAAAGCGGTCCGGCCATCCTTGCGTCAGCCCTCAGGCTTGCCGCAGGAAGGAACCTGCTTGGCGGATCGCCGCACTCCCCCTATACATCCGTTGCCATTTGTTGATTGTGCAACGGCCTGACGTCTTGAGACGCCCGTGGTTCTCAACAGCAGCAAGACGGCAAGACCAAGGCAGATCTTGAAGCGTCCCGCCCGCAGCTTTCACGGACCTTTCAAAAACATTGTCTCACATAAGCCAAGTTGGATGAAGATCCCATGAATGATAGCCTTTCCAACCTTTTGAGCCGTCGTTCCGTGCCCCCGCGCTGGTTGGGAGGCCCCGGCCCGAGTGCGGAAGAGGTAGAGACCCTGCTCACGGCGGCGGCCCGGGTACCGGACCACGGCAAGCTGGTGCCCTGGCGCTTCATTCTTATCGAAGGCGAGGCCCGGCAGCGGCTGGGCGAGGTTCTGGTCAAGGCTTTCCAAGCCGATCATCCCGATGCCGATGCGGAGAAGATCGCCACGGAACGCGAGCGCTTCGCCAAGGCTCCGCTGGTGGTGGCCGTTGTGTCCCGCGTGATGCCTCACGTGAAGATCCCCGAATGGGAGCAGGTTCTCTCGGCGGGCGCCGTGTGCGTGAACCTGCTGCATGCGGCGAATGCCCTGGGCTATGGCGCGTCCTGGCTGTCGGGCTGGGCCGCCTTCGACCGCCGCGTGCTGGACGCCCTGGGCCTTGCGCCCAACGAGCGCATTGCAGGCTTCGTCCATATCGGCACGCCGACCGAGAAACCCACGGACCGCGAGCGCCCGAACCTCACCGACATCGTCACCCGGTTCTAAGCGCATGTTTTATGAGACGGCCAGCAACGCTCACGGCCTGCCGCACGATCCCTTCAAGGCCATTGTGAGCCCCCGTCCCATCGGCTGGATCACGGCGATGAGCGCCAAGGGCGAGATTAATCTCTCGCCCTATTCCTTCTTCAACGCGATCTCCGAGCGTCCGCCGATGGTGGCGTTCTCATCTGCCGGAAAGAAGGATGCGGTCACCTTCATCGAGGAGACGAAGGAATTCGTCTGCAATCTCGCGACCTACGACTTGCGCGAACAGATGAACCAAACCTCCGCCGTTCTGCCGCGCGGCGTGAACGAGATGGAGCATGCGGGCTTGAAGGCCGCGCCGTCGCAGCTGGTGAAACCGCCGCGCGTGGCCGACGCCTTGGCCGCTCTCGAATGCAAATGGGTGCAGACCGTACCGCTGACTTCATTGGAGGGCGGAGAGGCATCCTATTATCTCGTGATCGGTCAGGTGGTCGGCGTGTATGTCGATGACCGCTACATCGTGAACGGCCTCGTCGACACCGCCGCCATGCGCCCCATCGCCCGCGCAGGCTATCGCGACTATTTCGTCGCAACCGAAGAGACGAAGTTCTCGATCACGCGACCGGGTGGTTAGAGCTTTCCTGCTCTCCGCAGCAGCCGTTCGGCGCGCAGGAGATGCGGACGGTCGAGCATCTCGCCGTTCACGCCGACGACGCCTGCGCCGGGATTGGCTTTGAAAGCCGCGATCACGGCTTCGGCGCGCGCGATGGCATCGGGCGACGGCGTGAAGGCTTCATTGATGACGGGCACCTGCGCGGGGTGGATCGCCATCTTCGCGACGAAGCCGTCGCGGCGGGCGGCGCGGCACTCGGCGGCAAGGCCCTCCATGTCGCGGAAATTCGTGTAAACGGAATCGACCGCATCGATGCCAGCCGCCGCCGCGCCGAGAAGCGTGAGCGAGCGGGCGAGGCGGTAGGGATCGGTATAAGCGCCGCTCTCGTCGCGGTTGGCCTCCGCGCCGAGATCGGCGGAGAGATCCTCGCCGCCCCAGGTGAGACCCATGAGGCGATGGCTCGCGCCAGCGAATGTGCCGAGCGCGAAAACGCCGGCTGCATTTTCCGTCGCGATGGCGAGAATACGCGTTGCGCCATCTTCAAGTCCGAACTCCGCTTCGCGCACGGCGAGCTTCGCGCCGAGATGCGCGACATCGGCCCCGCCCACCGTCTTCGGCAGAACGATACCGTCCGGCGTGGCCTTCATCACCCCGTCGAGATCGGCATCGATCATGCCCGTGGTGAGGCCGTTCACGCGCACATAAAGGCGCGGGCGCTCAGGCTTGCCGCGATGTTCGGAAACGAAGGCGGAGGTGACGCGGCGCGCTTCTTCTTTGGCTTCGAGAGCGACGGAATCTTCCAGGTCGATCAGCAGAACGTCAGCGCCGGACGCGAGGCCCTTCTCGAGCTTTTTCTGGCTGTCGCCGGGAACGAAGAGCAGGGAGCGCATCAGACGTTCCTCTTTCGCATGAAGGCCTGACGGCGGCATTCGGCGACGAGGGTGCCGTCCTGCTTGTATGCCCGGTGGATGAAATCGACGATGCCTGCATTCGGGCGCGATTTCGACTCGCGCTTGTCGGCGATCTCCGTCGTCACGTTGATCGTGTCGCCCTCGAACAAGGGTGAGGGAAATTTCACGTCCGTCATGCCGAGATTGGCGATGGTGGTGCCTACCGTCGTGTCGTTGACGGAAATGCCGATCATGAGGCCCAGCGTGAAGAGGGAATTCATGAGCGGCTTGCCCCATTCCGTCTCCGTGGCGCAGAAATGCGCGTCGATGTGGAGCGGCTGCGGGTTCAGCGTCATGTTGGAGAACAGCATGTTGTCCATCTGCGTCACCGTCCGCGTGAGGCGATGCTTGATGGTGGTGCCCACCACGAAATCCTCGAAGTAGAGGCCGCCGCGCGGGTGCCGGTTCTCATCGTTCATGACGTTATCCTCCGTATGACGGAAAGGGCATGTTGCTCATGCCTCTTGAAAATCAATAACCGAATTGCTCGCGCAGGATTCGCTCGTCCAGGCTGTGCCCGGGATCGTGCAGCATCACAAGATCGACGCTTCTGTCCATCGAGGCGTGCACGCGTGACACGTTGCGGAATTCCGTGTGGTCGGCTACCGCGCTCACGGGGCGGTTTTGCGCTTCCAGCACTTCGATTTCGATCTTGGCGTAATCCGGCAGCAGCGCGCCGCGCCAGCGGCGGGGACGGAAGGCGGAGATCGGCGTGAGGCCGAGGAGAGGCGAACTCAAGGGCAGGATCGGACCGCCCACGGAGAGATTGTAAGCCGTCGATCCGGCGGGCGTGGCGACGAGAATACCGTCCGCGATGAGTTCGGGAATCCGCACTTTTCCGTCGATGCTCACGCGCAGCTTCGCGGCCTGGTAGGTCTGGCGCAGCATGGAGACCTCGTTGATCGCGCGGGCCGTATGGGCCGTGCCCTGAACGTCCCAGGTCACCATGAGAAGCGGATGCACGACGCTGCGCTCGGCATTCTCCAGGCGATCGAACAGGTCGTCCTCCCGAAACTCGTTCATCAGGAAGCCGACCGTGCCCTTGTTCATGCCGTAGATGGGCTTTCCCGTGCCCATGGTCTTGTGCAGGGTCTGGAGCATCAGGCCGTCGCCGCCGAGCGCCACGATCACGTCTGCCTCTTCGAGGGAGACGTTCTCATAACGCCGCATCAGGGCCACGAGCGCGCCCTGCGCATCGGGCGCGGCGCTGGCCACGAATGCAATCTTGTTGAAACGACGGGCCATGCCCAGATACCCTCGCTTTCGCCCTTGGGGCTACGTAGCACAGGCATAGCATGGAACGCCCACTTCTCGTCTATACGACCTTTCCCGATGTGGACACCGCCCTCTCGATTGGGGAAAGCCTCGTCCGGGAGGGCCTGATCGCCTGCATCAACGTGCTGCCGGGCATGCGCTCGGTCTATGCCTGGAAAGGCGCCATCGAGCGCGGGGAGGAGGCGGTCGGCATCCTGAAGACCCGCAAAGGGCTTCAGGAGCAGGTCCAGGCGGGCTTAAAAGACCGGCACCCTTACGAGACGCCGGTCATCTTCTTCATCGAGCCCGAGAGCGCGGATGCCGCCACTCTTGATTGGATATTAGGGGAGACGGCTGGCAAGGAGCCTTAGCAAGCAGCCTTAAACCGCCGAACTCCACTGCACCGGCACGAAGCGGAAGCTGTTGCCGTCTTTCGCGATGTGGCCGGTGGCGGGGAAGGGGGCGTGGTAGAACGCCACCTGCGCCTTCTCGGAGGCTGCCATGTCGAGCATGCGGCGGCGCGTGGTGCGGGCCTGGTCCGCATCCATGTCGAACACCGCCGACCAGTCCGGATTACGCACGAACAGGGCCGGATGGTTCGTCAGGTCCGACATGACCATCAGCTTGCCGCTCCCCGAGGAAAGCATATAGGCCGTGTGGCCCGGCGTATGGCCCGGAGCGGCGATGCTGGTCAGGCCGGGCACGACCTCCTTGTCCGCCTCATAGCGCTTCACGTTCTGGACAACCGGGCCGAACACGCGGCGCGCGCCTTGGAACGCGCCCTTCATGCCCTCCGGCGCCTGGTTCATGCGCGCATCGTCCATCCAAAACGCCCATTCGGCGGCCGGCACCATGATCTCGGCGTTGGGGAACACGGCCGTGCCGTCCTTCAGGCGAAGGCCGTTGATGTGATCGCCGTGAAAATGGCTGATGACGACCGTGTTCACCTGGGCAGGGTCGAAGCCGGCAGCGCGGAAATTCGTCATCCAGCGGCCGGAGGTCGGCGCACCGCTGTCGCCGTTGCCGGTGTCGATCAGGGTGATCTTGCCGCCCTGGTTCAGGACGAGGGTGTTGAAGGTAATCGGGAAGGCATCGGTCGGCAGGAAGGCCTCCTGCAAGGCGGCCTGCACGTCCTTGAGTTCCGCGTTCTTGATGAAGCCTTCAACCGGGCGGCGGGCGAAGCCGTCGTTGATCGCCGTCACCTCGATATCGCCGACCTTGTAGCGGTAGAAGCCGGGAGCCTGGCCTGCGACAGAGGCGCTGGATGTGGGGCTGGTCTGAGCCAAGGCGGCTGATCCTCCGATAGGAGCGGCGGCAAGGGCAGTGCCTGCAAGAACGGTACGGCGTGTGATCGTCATATAAGTGTCCTCTCGACCTCGATGCGATGAGCCTAGAACGGCTCAGCTTCGGGGCAAGAGAACAATCCTTCACAACTCGGCGAGGAGGAGCCTGTTCCTCATCCCTGCTGCGAGGTCAGATGGTGCAGGGCGATCCCGCTCGTTGTGGCGACGTTGAGGGAATCGAAGCCGCTGCTCATGGGGATTGAAACGGTGCGGGTCCGGGCAAGCAGATCCGGCGGCAGGCCCGGTCCTTCCGCACCGAGCAACAGCGCCGTCCGGCGCGCGGGCTTGATCTGCGAGAGAACGTCTTTCCCCGCGGGCGAAAGGGCCAGAATTTCAAAGGACGATGCCTGTAATGCGTGAACCATCGCGTCGGCGGAAACAGCGCGCGTGAAAGGCACCACCAGCGCTCCGCCCACTGACACGCGAACCGCTTTCCGATAGAGCGGATCGCAGCTTTCCTGATCGAGCAGGATGCCTTGTGCGCCAAAGGCGGCGGCGTTGCGGAAGATGCCGCCCACATTGTCGTGGTTGGCCAATCCCACCAACCCCACGACCAGCGCTTCCTCGGGAAAGTTTTTCAGGAAATCCTCGACCGAAAGAAGCGGCGCACGGCGAGCGACGGCGAGAATTCCGCGATGAATCGGGAAGCCCACGATGGCGTCCATGACCTGACGGTTCGCGGTGTAAACCGGCACGTCCGGAGACAGGCTCGCGAGCGCGTCGCTCAAAACGTCCACGCGGTTTTCGGCAAGAAGAAGCGACTCGATCTCGAAGCGCGGTTGTTTCAGCAGCACGCGCAGGACGACTTCACCCTCGGCGATGAAGCGATGCTGGCGCCCCACCAGATCCCGCTCGCGCACGGCGCGATAAGATTCGATCCGCGGGTCGTCAGGATCGGTAATGGCAATCGGCATGGCTTCCTTCGTGTCCGTCTTCGACTGCCTTCCTATGGCAGCCGTGAGGGCGGAACAACGACTTTCGCTCCCGGTTAGCCTTCCAACATGGTCAAGGCCGCTTCAGGCGGCTCTCATACGGAGATCGATGATGGATTGGGATATCGCGGACGGATGGGTATGGGCCCTGGTGATTATCGGCGGGCCGCTGCTGATCGGCATTTTCATGGCCGTCTTCTCGGGCCGCCGCAACAAGCTGAACCGGGTCGAGCGTGAGATCTCGGAAGAAGGCGCGCACAAGAATTGGGGTAAGGAAGAGATCCACTAGGCTTCAGAGTAACGTGCCGGAAATCTCTGCGGTGCGATCGTGGATGCCCAATTTCAAAGATAGAAATAGCCCTT
The DNA here is from genome assembly GCF_022346925.1 of Microvirga sp. ACRRW. Taxonomy (GTDB): domain Bacteria; phylum Pseudomonadota; class Alphaproteobacteria; order Rhizobiales; family Beijerinckiaceae; genus Microvirga. The sequence continues at coordinate 55,134 of NZ_JAKRNJ010000001.1, read as the reverse complement.
TGAGAGGCTGTAGATACCTTTAACGGTGATGGCAAAATCAGTTTTCCCATCACCGTTCGTATCGCCGTGGATCACCACCCCACCGGCCTTGGATTCATATCGCAACTCACCGGGTTTCTTGTGAAAGCCGGCTTTACCTATGAAAGTGAAGGCTTGGTTTCCGCTTTTCTTGGTATTCGCGTCAATATCGCGGAGATCAATCCTGTCCTTCTGGGCTGCGGAGAAATCATAGATCGTGTCGCGCCCGTTCGTAGCGAAGGTGCTCTCTTTAACTTTTTTGAATACGAAAGTGTCAGCGCCCGTGCCGCCATAAAGCCGGTCTGCACCGCCACGGCCGTACAGCACGTCGTTTCCGTCAAAGCCTTCCAGCTTATCGCCAACGAACTTGCCCCACAAATAATCGCCGTTGCCGCCTGTGATCTTGTCGTTCCCCGCAAGGATACCCTTCAGAAGTTCCATGTCATCGGATCTGGAAGGAGTTCTTCCGACAGCAATAATCGACGTCGCTGGGATCCAGAGATCGGAAAAGACAAGATAGCGTTTCCCATGGCTGACCCCGCCAAAGCTGGTGACGATTCCGCCAGTCGGGATTCCAGCGGCATCATAGGTAAAACCTGTGCCATGAAACTCGTCACGGGCTGAGGTGCCAGCCCCATAGGTTACCGAGAACAGAGTCGAGGTCTTCTGATAGCTGTTGGCATAAAAAAGACCCAGGAACTTAACATTCTTCAGATCAAAGCTATAAGGATCAGTCCAAGTAATCGTCGCCATTGATGCCCTCTGATATCGTTTGAATCTATATTACATTGCAACTTTAAAGAGCAAGCGCAGGGGCGCTCGGTCCAAGAAAGCGAGATGAGTCTCGCCTTTGCCTGGAAGCTCAGGTTTTTAGAGATTCATTTTATTGAGAATGAGTGGTGCCGGTGGAGAGGATCGAACTCCCGACCTTCGGTTTACAAAACCGCTGCACTACCGCTGTGCTACACCGGCCCTCGACGTGGGTGTTGAGGTAGCAGCACCCCGGTCCTGACGCAAGTTCCATCGAAACAGAAAAATTAAGTGCTCCAGCGCACCGAAACCATCCCGCCTTTGTGGAATTGTCCGAAGCAAGATGGTTAAGGAGACAGCGCTATGATCAGCCTAAGGGCTTCAGAAAAAAAGATTAATTCGCCCTATGGAGGCTGGACTCTGTTCGTCGCCTCCTTCGCATTAGCAGCCGGGCTCATCTTCGCGCCACTCCCAGCCGATGCAGCTCATCTCCCACAGGAGCTGTCCGCAGCCAAGGCGGTCAAGAGCACGGGAACGGCGGTTGCCTCGAAGGATGTCGAGGAGACAGGCTCCATCAAAGTGCAGGATGCAGATACCGGCACGTGCAGCAAGTCTCGCAAGCGGCTCTTCGTCGAGGGCGAGGGCTGGATCGTTCGCAAGCTGACGACCTGCTACTGATTTTGCATAAGGTCAGCGCAGAAATGAAAAGCCCCGCCTGAGGCGGGGCTTTCCTTTTTGGTTGAGGCGATGCGCTTAGCGCGCGCCCTCGTAGGTCATGATGTCGCGATCCTTCGTCTCCGGCACCAGCAAGAGGCCGACCACGAAGGTGATGAGAGCGATCACGATCGGATACCACAGGCCGTAGTAGATATCGCCGGTGGCCGCCACCATCGCGAAGGCGGTGGGAGGCAGCAGGCCGCCGAACCAGCCGTTGGCGATGTGGTAGGGCAGGGACATCGCGGTGTAGCGGATACGGGTCGGGAAGAACTCGACCAGAGCCGCCGCGATGGGGCCGTACACCATCGTGACGTAGATCACGAAGATGGTCAGGATGCCGATGGCCTTGAGAGCCTGGGCTTTGCTGAGCGCATCGAAGAAGCCGTTCACCTTCAGGATGCTCGGATCGCCAGCCTTCGGATAGCCCACTTCAGCAGCGGCGTTCGTGAAGCCGGTGATGTTGGCCGGAACGGCCGGAGCAAGCGGAGCTTCCTTGCCGTTGAAGGTCACCTTCGTCGCGGAGCCGGCGGCAGCCGGAACCAGCTCGTACTTGATGGCGGCGCGGGCGAGAGCCACGCGAGCCACGTCGCACGGAGCGGTGAAGGAGCGGATGCCGACCGGATCGAACACCGAGCCGCAGGTGGCGGGATCGGCCACGACCTGGACCTTCGCCGTTTCCAGAGCCTGGTTCAGGTTCGGGCTGACGACGGCGGTGAGGCTGTGGAACAGCGGGAAGTAAGTGATCGCTGCAAGCAGGCAGCCGCCGAGGATGACCGGCTTACGGCCGATCTTGTCGGAGAGTGCGCCGAAGATCACGAAGCCCGCCGTGCCGAGGATCAGCGACCAGGCGATGAGCACGTTCGAGGTGAGCAGGTCGACCTTGAGGATGCTCTGGATGAAGAACAGGGCGTAGAACTGGCCCGTGTACCACACCACGGCCTGACCGATGGCGAGACCGATGAGGGCGATCAGAACCATCTTCAGGTTGCGCCACTGGCCGAATGCTTCCTTCAGCGGAGCCTTCGACTGAGTGCCTTCTTCCTTCATCTTCTTGAAGGCCGGGGATTCCTGCATCTGCATGCGGATCCAGACGGAGATGCCGAGAAGCACGACGGAGAGCAGGAACGGAATGCGCCAGCCGGCGATCGGCCAGCCTTCACCCGTCTGGAAGCCTTGCTCGCCCATCCAGGTGCGGAGCACGAGAATGACGACGAGGGACAGAAGCAGGCCGACGGTGGCCGTGATCTGAATGAAGCTGGTGTAGAAGCCGCGACGTCCGACAGGAGCGTGCTCAGCCACATACACGGCAGCGCCGCCGTACTCGCCGCCGAGCGCGAGGCCCTGGAGCATGCGCAGCGCGATGAGAACCACCGGAGCGACCCAGCCGATCTGGGCATAGCTGGGCAGCAGGCCGACGAAGAACGTCGAGAAGCCCATGATCAGGATGGTCACGAGGAAGGTGTACTTGCGGCCGACGAGGTCGCCGATTCGGCCGAACACGATGGCGCCGAACGGACGCACCAGGAAGCCCGCTGCGAACGCGAGGAGCGCGAACACGTTACGGGTCGTCACGTCGAAGGCGGAGAAGAACTGCGCGCCTATGATGGTGGCGAGAGATCCGTAGAGGTAGAAGTCGTACCATTCGAAGACGGTACCGAGCGAGGAGGCGAGAATCACCTTCCGCTCTTCGCGCGTCATAGGCCGCGGTGCGGCGCTCGTACGCGCTGTTGTGGCTGCTGTTGCCATAGCGTTCCCTTCCATTTTGATAAGCCCGGTGATCCGGGTCTTCAGGCGTCAAGCGGAGCAACGCCGCTTGGGCCGAGGCATCGTGACCGCAATGAGCGGCCAAGAATCCTATGGAAGTTGAGGCTAGCGTCGCCGGTACGCTCTACAATTGCCAATTCGTATTTGCGACTTCCGTCTAAGAAAACGGGGTGAAAGCCGAAAATGCTTTTTGTTCAATGGCTTGCTGGGCGTCGAAATCAGGCGCCCTAGGCCTTCGCAACGGCTTTGGTCACAGCAAAAAGCGAGATCGCCGCCGCATTGGAAACGTTGAGGCTTTTGATCGCGCCGGGCATGTCGAGCCTGCCGACGGCGTCGCAGCATTCGCGGGTCCGCTGGCGCAATCCCTTGCCTTCCGAGCCCAACACCAGAACGAGAGGCAGCTTCAGCTCCAGCTCGTCGATGGTGGTGTCGCCCTCCGAATCAAGGCCGATGCGCTGGAAGCCGCGCTCGCCGAGGGCGTTAAGGGTATCGCCCAGGTTCTTCACGATCATGAACGGCACGTGCTCGAGGCCGCCCGAGGCGGATTTCGCCAGCACGCCGGTTGCCGCCGGGCTGTGACGGGCCGTGGTGATGATGGCCTCCACATCGAACGCCGCCGCCGTTCGCACGATGGCGCCCACATTATGCGGGTCCGTGATCTGATCGAGAGCAAGCACCACGCGCTTGCCGCTCAGGGTATTGACCGACGGCGAGGGCAGGGGATCGGCTTCCGCGTAAAGGCCCTGGTGGACGGCATCGGGCTCCAGAAGGCGGTTGATCTCGTCCGGACGCACCATCTCGGGCTCGAAGGGCAGGGGAACGTTCTCTTCCTGCAGCCGCTTCAGGGAGTTCTCGGTAGCAAGAAGGCGGCGAATCGTCCGCTTGCCGTTGCGAAGCGCCTCCACGACCGGATGCCAGCCGTACAGGATCGTGGTGTCGATCTCATGGGGCGGACGCCAGGCTTGGGGATCGCGGCGCCCCGGCCTTTTGCCCTGCGGGCGCTGAAAGCGGGGTTTGCGGGAATTGAAGGGGCGCTCGCTCATGGTGCTCGTCATCTCTCAGGTCGTATAGGCCCGCCATAGCACAAGGCGGCGGCATTCACGATCTATCTTCGAAACATTGCGCTTTGCTGTTGACACCGGCAAAGAGGGTCACCATAAGAGCGCCACCGAGCGGCCGCACCACGGTGAGGCGCTTCGGGTGAAGACCTCGGCGCACTGCGTCAAGGTTGGACAATGGGGGAATGTCCCGAGCGGCAAAGGGGGCGGACTGTAAATCCGCTGGCTATGCCTTCGTAGGTTCGAGTCCTACTTCCCCCACCATCCAACCAGCAGGGCATGCGGGTGTAGCTCAATGGTAGAGCAGCAGCCTTCCAAGCTGAATACGAGGGTTCGATTCCCTTCACCCGCTCCAACCCTCCCTCAACTCTCCATTCTCACGTTCGTGACGCTTCGGGGCGAAAGCCTGGATTCGCGGATCGTCGTGGCTAGAGCCGGAAACGCTTCAAAACCCCGATAGCGGGGCTTTTGGGCGGCTTCTTCGATAATTACCTTCTGCAAGACTGAAATTGGCACTTGCGCATTCGGCGTAACCGCAATATCGGGACGCCCTGGGTTTTTTGTTCCTGGCCTATGCAAGGTAGAGATCAATGGCGAAGGAAAAGTTTGAACGCAATAAGCCGCACTGCAACATCGGCACGATTGGTCACGTTGACCACGGCAAGACGTCGCTGACGGCTGCGATCACGAAGGTTCTGGCGGAAGCTGGCGGTGCGACGTTCACCGCGTACGACCAGATTGACAAGGCGCCGGAAGAGAAGGCGCGCGGCATCACGATCTCGACGGCGCACGTCGAGTACGAGACCGCGAACCGCCACTATGCGCACGTGGACTGCCCCGGCCACGCCGACTACGTGAAGAACATGATCACGGGTGCGGCGCAGATGGACGGCGCGATCCTGGTGGTGTCGTCGGCTGACGGCCCGATGCCGCAGACCCGCGAGCACATCCTTCTGGCCCGTCAGGTTGGCGTGCCGGCTCTGGTGGTGTTCATGAACAAGGTCGACATGGTCGACGACGCCGAGCTGCTCGACCTGGTTGAGCTCGAGGTGCGCGAGCTTCTGTCGAAGTACGACTTCCCCGGCGACGACATTCCGATCGTCAAGGGCTCGGCGCTGTGCGCTCTGGAAGACCGTTCGCCTGAGATCGGCCGCGATGCGGTTCTCAAGCTGATGGAAGCGGTGGATGCCTACATCCCGCAGCCGGAGCGTCCGATTGACCAGCCGTTCCTGATGCCGATCGAAGACGTGTTCTCGATCTCGGGCCGCGGCACGGTGGTGACGGGTCGCGTCGAGCGCGGCATCGTGAAGGTCGGCGAGGAAGTGGAGATCGTGGGTCTGCGCGACACGCAGAAGACGACGGTCACCGGCGTCGAGATGTTCCGCAAGCTGCTCGATCAGGGCCAGGCTGGCGACAACGTGGGCGTTCTGCTTCGTGGCACGAAGCGCGAGGACGTGGAGCGCGGCCAGGTGCTGTGCAAGCCCGGCTCGATCAAGCCGCACACGAAGTTCAAGGCCGAGGCGTACATCCTGACGAAGGAAGAGGGCGGCCGTCATACGCCGTTCTTCGGCAACTACCGTCCGCAGTTCTACTTCCGCACGACCGACGTGACGGGCGTGGTGAAGCTGCCTGAGGGCACCGAGATGGTGATGCCGGGCGACAACATCACGATGGAAGTGGAGCTGATCGCTCCGATCGCCATGGAAGAGAAGCTGCGCTTCGCTATCCGTGAAGGCGGCCGTACCGTCGGCGCCGGCGTCGTCGCCGCCGTGATGGATTAAAAGAAACCGGGTGGCGGTTTATCCGCCACCTGTCGACCCGCTCGTAGGAGTGTAGCTCAATCGGCTAGAGCACCGGTCTCCAAAACCGGGGGTTGGGGGTTCGAGTCCCTCCACTCCTGCCAGCGGGTCGACAAGGCGGACGTTTTCGATTATGAGGCGTCTCCAAGATGGTTTGAACAGGTGGCGCGAGGCTAGAAAACAGCCTCGCGCCCCTTCAATTTGGGCTCAAGCGTGCCCTTAGGGACGTTCGCGGCCTCAAAGCCTGTGAACGCAAGCGAAAATGGCGAAGACGAACCCGTTCGATTTCATACAGCAGGTCCGCTCGGAAGCCGCGAAGGTGACCTGGCCGACGCGCAAGGAAACCATGATCACGACCGCCATGGTGTTCGTGATGGTCGTGGTGGCCAGCGTGTTCTTTCTGGTCGTCGATCAGGCGATCGGCTGGGGCGTTCGCTCGGTAATCCTTGGGCTTGGCGGTTAAGAGGTAGATGTGATGACGAAGCGTTGGTATATCGTCCACGCCTACTCGAATTTCGAAAACAAGGTGGCTCAGTCGATCAAGGACCAGGCGGCGCAGCGCGGCCTGGAGGACAAGTTCGACGAGGTCATGGTGCCGACCGAGAAGGTCGTCGAGGTGCGCCGCGGCCGTAAGGTCGACACCGAGCGCAAGTTCTTCCCGGGCTACGTCCTGGTGAAGTGCGACCTGACCGACGAGGTCTACCACCTCATCAAGAATACACCGAAGGTGACGGGCTTCCTGGGCGCCGACAAGGCCAAGCCGGTTCCGATTCCGGACCGCGAGGCCGAGCGCATCAAGGGGCAGGTGGCCGAGGGTGTCGATCACCCCAAGCCCTCCGTCAGCTTCGAGATCGGCGAGCAGGTCCGCGTTTCCGACGGCCCGTTCGCATCCTTCAACGGCGTGGTCGAGGAAGTCGACGAAGCCAGGGCCCGCCTCAAGGTGGCGGTGTCCATCTTCGGCCGCGCAACGCCGGTCGAACTCGAATACGGGCAGGTCGAAAAGATCTGATCCGGCTGAGGCCGGCGCTTTTGAAGTGCCGCCTCTCGGCTCCTTCGGGAGCCTTCATCCGCGGGAGGTCTGCCCGGTCGCCAGCCGGGAGGTTCAGACTGCACCGCGATCTGCAACTGCCATTCCGTTCGGTTGGCGCCGGGCGGGTGGTCCATTAGGAGCAGTCCTATGGCAAAGAAAATTGCGGGCTACGTTAAGCTTCAAGTGCCCGCCGGCGCGGCCAATCCGTCGCCCCCGATCGGCCCTGCGCTGGGTCAGCGCGGTCTGAACATCATGGAATTCTGCAAGGCCTTCAACGCGAAGACCGCGCAGATGGAGAAGGGCACCCCGATCCCGGTGATCATCACCGCCTATCAGGATCGCTCCTTCACCTTCGAGATGAAGCAGCCCCCGGTTTCGTTCTGGCTCAAGAAGGCCGCGAAGATCGACAAGGGCTCGCAGACCCCGGGTAAGGGCGGCACCGTCGGCCGCGTCACCCGCGCTCAGATCCGCGAGATCGCCGAGAAGAAGATGGTCGATCTCAACTGCGACACCGTTGAATCCGCCATGGCCATGATCGAGGGCTCCGCGCGCTCGATGGGCATGGAAGTGGCGTAAGGAGGGCACGATGGCTAATGAAGGTAAGCGCATCCGCGCCGCCCGCGAGGGCATCGAAGCCACCAAGCTGTATCCGATCTCGGACGCAGTGAAGCTGATCAAGGAACGCGCCAAGGCGAAGTTCGACGAGACCATCGAGATCTCGATGAACCTGGGCGTCGATCCCCGTCACGCCGACCAGATGGTCCGTGGCGTCTGCAACCTGCCGAACGGCTCCGGCCGTACCGTGCGCGTTGCCGTGTTCGCCCGTGGTCCGAAGGCCGATGAGGCCAAGGCTGCCGGTGCCGACATCGTGGGCGCCGAGGAGCTCTTCGAGATCGTCAACGGCGGCAAGATCGACTTCGATCGCTGCATCGCGACCCCGGACATGATGGGCCTCGTCGGCCGTCTCGGTAAGGTGCTCGGCCCGCGCGGCCTGATGCCGAACCCGCGCGTCGGCACGGTCACCATGGACGTCAAGGGCGCCGTCGAGGCTGCCAAGGGCGGCGCCGTCGAGTTCCGCGTCGAGAAGGCTGGTATCGTCCACGCCGGTATCGGCAAGGCCTCCTTCGGTGCGGACAAGCTCGTGGAGAACATCAAGGCTTTCGCCGATGCCGTCTCCAAGGCAAAGCCCACGGGCGCCAAGGGCACCTACATCCAGCGCATCGCGGTTTCGTCCACGATGGGCCCGGGCGTGAAGGTCGATCCTTCGTCCGTCCTCAACGGCTAATCGGCCGTTCGAATCGAATAGGGAAAGCCCGGCGCCAGCGCCGGGCTTTTTCGTTCCGGCTGGCCCCTGAAGGCCAGAAAAGGGCAGGGCGGCGATACGAAGTTGCGTAAATAAACGCCAAATGCCCGGCAAAAGCCTCTTGGCAAGTGCGACAGGAAGGCTTATTAGAACGCGTTGAGTTTCCAACATTACGGAAGCTGCGCTTCTGCGCGGCTTCGGTTAGGAATCCATCCCGGAGACGGGATGGTGACAGGCCGGCGGGTCAGAGGGCAACCTTTGGCGCGTTCCGGCTATGTCCTGTCCGAGACTGCAGGCGCTGGCTTGTCCAGCTTAATTCGAGAGGGCCTGCATAGACGGGGAAGCCGAGTTTCATACCTGCTCAACGCAGGTGTCGAGTTTCGGTTCGAACCATCTCACCCTGTGCGCCGCCTGGTGCATCTGGGGGACAGGGCTTGCGAGAGCGTCGTTCAGGCGTCTCGAGCGCGAGCTCGGGCCTTGAACGGCAGATGTAACCGGCGGAATTTTCCGCCAACCGGAGAGAGCCCAGTGGAAAGAGCAGCAAAGCGCGAGCTCGTCTCGACTCTCAACGACGTGTTTAACACCACGAGCGTTGTCGTCGTCGCCCACTATGCTGGTCTCACGGTTGCCGACATGCAGAAGCTGCGCGCGCAGATGAAGCAGGCCGGTGCCACCGTGAAGGTCGCAAAAAACAGCCTCGCCAAAATCGCTCTCGAAGGCAAGGACGTCGCGTCCATCTCGGGCCTTATGAAAGGTCCGACCCTGATCGCTTATTCGAGCGATCCGGTCGCGGCTCCCAAGGTCGCTGTCGATTTCGCCAAGACTAACGACAAGCTCGTTATCCTTGGCGGTGCAATGGGCGCGACCGCTCTGAACGCGGACGGAGTCAAGGCGCTTGCCACTCTGCCGTCCCTCGATGAACTGCGCGCTAAGCTGGTCGGCCTTGTTCAGGCTCCGGCCACGAAGATCGCTCAGCTCAGCACGGCGCCGGCGGCAAAGCTCGCCCGTGTGTTCGGAGCCTATGCCAAGACAGGCGAAGCGGCGTGAGGCCGTACCCTCAATCACTAACCCGTTCGAACTGAACTTAAGGATCTAAAAAATGGCTGATCTTGCCAAGCTCGTTGACGATCTGTCGTCGCTGACCGTTCTCGAGGCTGCTGAGCTCTCGAAGATGCTCGAAGAGAAGTGGGGCGTTTCCGCTGCTGCTGCTGTTGCCGTTGCTGCCGCTCCGGCTGCTGGTGGTGGCGCTGCCGCTGCTGAAGAGCAGACCGAGTTCACGGTCGTTCTTGCTGCCGCTGGCGACAAGAAGATCGAGGTCATCAAGGAAGTCCGTGGCATCACGGGCCTGGGCCTCAAGGAAGCTAAGGACCTCGTCGAAGGCGCTCCGAAGCCCCTCAAGGAAGGCGTTGCCAAGGACGAAGCTCAGAAGATCAAGGAAACCCTCGAGAAGGTGGGTGCCAAGATCGAGCTTAAGTAATTTTGCGGCCTAGAAGGCCGTAGGATTGCCCCCGAGCAATCGGGGCTCAAAAACACACGGTCCCAGGCATTTTTGCTTGGGGCCGTTGTGTCGTCAAAGAGGCCGGGCTTCTTTGGCGGCGCTCAACAGGGCTCGCAACGAGTCCGGATTGGTTCGAAAACCGGCTCATGATGCCGGGCGGTTAATCCAGGGTCCCAATCACGGGGTTCTCGATTAGGCGTGTATGAGGAACGAGGTCCAGATGGCCAATACACTGATCGGCCGGAAGCGCATTCGCAAGTTCTTCGGCAAAATCAAGGAAGTGGCGGAAATGCCGAACCTCATCGAGGTTCAGAAGGCATCCTACGACCAGTTCCTGATGGTCGAAGAGCCAAAGGGCGGCCGGCCGGAAGAGGGCTTGCAAGCCGTCTTCAAATCGGTTTTTCCGATTTCGGACTTTTCGAACACTGCTCTGCTCGAATTCGTGAAGTACACGTTCGAGCCCCCGAAATACGACGTTGACGAGTGCCGTCAGCGCGGCATGACCTTTGCCGCTCCGCTGAAGGTGACGCTGCGCCTCATCGTGTTCGATGTGGACCCGGATACCGGCGCCCGCTCCGTGAAGGACATCAAGGAGCAGGACGTCTACATGGGCGATATGCCGCTCATGACCGACAACGGCACCTTCATCGTCAACGGCACCGAGCGCGTCATCGTTTCGCAGATGCATCGTTCGCCGGGCGTGTTCTTCGACCATGACAAGGGCAAGACGCACTCCTCCGGCAAGCTGCTGTTCGCTGCCCGCATCATCCCGTATCGCGGTTCCTGGCTCGACATCGAGTTCGACGCCAAGGACATCGTCTATGCCCGTATCGACCGTAAGCGTAAGCTCCCGGTCACGGCGTTGCTCTATGCTCTGGGCCTCGACGGCGAGGAAATCCTCAACACCTTCTACAACCGCGTCATCTACACCAAGGCGAAGAATGGCTGGACCATTCCGTACGATGCGGAGCGCATGAAGGGCTTCAAGGCCTCCGTCGATCTCATCGACGCGAAGACCGGCGAAGTCGTGCTCGAGGCCGGCAAGAAGCTGACCGTTCGCGCCGCCCGCCAGCTCGCCGAAAAGGGCCTCAAGAACCTGCGCGTGACGGACGAGGATCTCGTCGGTCAGTACATCGCTGAGGATCTCGTCAACCCGAAGACCGGCGAGATCTACGCCGAGGCCGGCGACGAGCTGACCTTGACTGTCGATCCCAAGACCGGCGATCGCAAGGGCAACCTCGTCGATCTCATCGATCTGGGCTACAAGGAAATCCCGGTTCTCGACATCGATCACATCACTGTCGGTCCCTACATCCGCAACACGCTGGCCGTGGATAAGGCTTCCTCCCGCGAGGACGCCCTGTTCGACATCTACCGCGTCATGCGTCCGGGCGAGCCGCCGATCCTCGAGACGGCCGAAGCCATGTTCAACTCGCTGTTCTTCGACGCCGAGCGTTACGACCTCTCGGCTGTCGGCCGCGTGAAGATGAACATGCGCCTCGACCTCGACGCAGAGGACACCGTGCGCACGCTCCGCCGCGAGGACATCCTCGCCGTGGCGAAGGCGCTCGTGGATCTGCGCGACGGCAAGGGCGAGATCGACGACATCGACCACCTCGGCAACCGCCGCGTGCGTTCGGTCGGCGAGCTCATGGAGAACCAGTACCGCCTCGGCCTGCTGCGCATGGAGCGCGCGATCAAGGAGCGCATGTCGTCCGTCGATATCGACACCGTCATGCCGCAGGACTTGATCAACGCGAAGCCTGCCGCTGCCGCCGTGCGCGAGTTCTTCGGTTCCTCGCAGCTGTCGCAGTTCATGGACCAGACCAACCCGCTCTCCGAGGTCACGCACAAGCGTCGTCTCTCGGCGCTTGGCCCGGGCGGTCTGACCCGCGAGCGCGCAGGCTTCGAAGTCCGCGACGTGCACCCGACGCACTATGGCCGTATCTGCCCGATTGAGACGCCGGAAGGCCCGAATATCGGTCTGATCAACTCGCTCGCCACCTTCGCCCGCGTGAACAAGTACGGCTTCATCGAGACGCCGTTCCGCCGCGTGCGCGACAGCAAGGTGACGGACGAGGTCGTGTATCTCTCCGCCATGGAAGAGGCGAAGTACAACATCGCCCAGGCCAACTCGACGCTCGATGCGAAGGGCACGCTGACGGAAGAACTCGTCATCTGCCGCCGCGCCGGTGAAAACATCGTGGCCGCGCCCGATCGCGTGGACCTGATGGAAGTGTCGCCGAAGCAGCTCGTGTCGGTTGCCGCCGCGCTCATCCCGTTCCTCGAGAACGACGACGCGAACCGCGCTCTCATGGGCTCGAACATGCAGCGTCAGGCCGTGCCGCTCGTGCAGGCGGACGCTCCGTTCGTCGGTACCGGCATGGAAGCTGTCGTGGCCCGTGACTCGGGCGCTGCGATTGCGGCCCGCCGCACCGGCATCGTCGACCAGGTGGACGCGACCCGTATCGTTATCCGCGCGACGGAAAACACGGATCCGACCCGTCCCGGCGTCGACATCTACCGCCTGCAGAAGTTCCAGCGCTCCAACCAGTCGACCTGCATCACGCAGAAGCCGCTGGTCCGCGCCGGCGACATGGTCCGCAAGGGCGACATCATCGCCGACGGCCCGTCGACGGAGTACGGCGAGCTCGCTCTCGGCCGCAACGTGCTCGTCGCGTTTATGCCGTGGAACGGCTATAACTTCGAAGACTCGATCCTCCTGTCCGAGCGCATCGTGAAGGAAGACGTGTTCACCTCGATCCATATCGAGGAGTTCGAGGTGATGGCCCGCGACACGAAGCTGGGTCCTGAGGAAATCACGCGCGACATTCCGAACGTGTCGGAAGAGGCGCTGAAGAACCTCGACGAAGCCGGCATCGTGTATATCGGCGCCGAAGTGCACGCCGGCGACATCCTCGTCGGCAAGATCACGCCGAAGGGCGAAAGCCCGATGACGCCGGAAGAGAAGCTTCTGCGCGCCATCTTCGGTGAGAAGGCCTCCGACGTCCGCGATACCTCGCTGCGCGTGCCCCCGGGCGTGACCGGCACCATTGTGGAAGTCCGTGTCTTCAACCGTCACGGTGTCGACAAGGACGAGCGTGCCCAGGCCATCGAGCGCGAGGAAATCGAGCGTCTCGCCAAGGACCGCGACGACGAACAGGCGATCCTGGACCGCAACACTTATGCGCGTCTGGCCGAGATCCTGGACGGTAAGAAGGGCGTGGCCGGGCCGAAGGGCTACAAGAAGGACGCCAAGATCAACCGCGAGCTGCTCAATGAGTATCCGCGGTCCCAGTGGTGGCAGTTCGCGGTCGAAGACGATGCTCTGATGACCGAAATCGAAGCCATGCAGAAGCAGTACGACGAGTCCAAGAAGCGCCTCGAACAGCGCTTCCTCGACAAGGTCGAGAAGCTTCAGCGTGGTGACGAGCTGCCCCCGGGCGTCATGAAGATGGTCAAGGTCTTCGTCGCTGTGAAGCGCAAGATCCAGCCCGGCGACAAGATGGCCGGCCGTCACGGCAACAAGGGTGTCGTGTCGCGCATCGTTCCGATCGAGGACATGCCGTTCCTCGAGGACGGCACTCACGCGGATATCGTGCTCAACCCGCTCGGCGTGCCGAGCCGCATGAACGTGGGTCAGATCCTCGAGACGCACCTCGGCTGGGCTGCTGCCGGTCTCGGCAAGCAGGTCGCTCAGGCGGTCGATGCGTACATGAAGTCCGGCAAGTCCAAGGGTCTGCGCGATCAGCTCGTGTCGATCTACGGCAATCTGCCGGAAATCGAGCAGGCTTCCGACGAGGAGCTCGTGGAGCTCGGCAACAAGCTGCGTCGCGGCGTTCCCTTCGCCACGCCCGTCTTCGACGGCGCGAAGGAAGCGGACATCGAGACCATGCTTCAGAAGGCAGGCCTCGACCCGTCGGGTCAGGTCACGCTGTATGACGGCAAGACCGGTGAAGCCTTCGACCGCAAGGTCACGGTGGGCTACATCTACATGCTGAAGCTTCACCACCTCGTGGACGACAAGATCCACGCCCGCTCCATTGGTCCCTACAGCCTCGTTACCCAGCAGCCGCTGGGCGGCAAGGCCCAGTTCGGCGGCCAGCGCTTCGGCGAAATGGAGGTCTGGGCGCTCGAGGCTTACGGCGCCGCCTACACCCTTCAGGAAATGCTCACGGTCAAGTCGGACGACGTGGCCGGCCGTACCAAGGTCTACGAAGCCATCGTTCGTGGCGACGACACCTTCGAGTCGGGCATTCCGGAGAGCTTCAACGTTCTCGTGAAGGAAATGCGTTCGCTCGGCCTGAATGTCGAACTGACCAACTCCAAGAAGGCTGCCAACGAGGCGGAGCAACTGCCTCCGTCCGAGGCTGCCGAGTAAGGTGCGAAAGCGCTTTTGAATTCGAGGTTCGGCCGCGGCATTTGAGCCGCGGCCTCATGCAATTGCCGGTGAGGGCTCTTACATAAGCGCCCTTCAGCCCAGGAGACGGCGATGAATCAAGAGGTCATGAATCTCTTCAACCAGACGGCCCAGCCGCAGAGCTTCGATCAGATCAAAATCTCGATCGCGAGCCCTGAGAAGATTCTGTCCTGGTCCTACGGCGAAATCAAAAAGCCTGAGACCATCAACTACCGTACGTTCAAGCCCGAGCGTGACGGCCTGTTCTGCGCGCGCATCTTCGGACCCATCAAGGATTACGAGTGCTTGTGCGGCAAGTACAAGCGCATGAAGTACAAGGGCGTGATCTGCGAGAAGTGCGGCGTCGAAGTGACGCTCGCCCGCGTCCGTCGCGACCGCATGGGCCACATCTCGCTGGCGGCTCCGGTCGCGCACATCTGGTTCCTCAAGTCCCTGCCGAGCCGCATCGGTCTGCTGCTCGACATGACCCTGAAGGATCTGGAGCGCATCCTCTATTTCGAATCCTACATCGTCGTCGATGCCGGCCTGACGCCCATGAAGGACCGTCAGCTGCTGACCGAGGAAGAGTACATCCGCGCTCAGGACGAGTACGGCGAGGACAGCTTCACCGCCATGATCGGCGCGGAAGCCATCCGCCGCATCCTGCAGGAGCTCGACCTCGAAAAGACGGCTCAGGAGATCCGTGAAGAAATCGCGGTCACCACGTCCGAGCTGAAGCCCAAGAAGCTCATGAAGCGCCTCAAGATCATCGAGGCCTTCGTTCAGTCGGGCAACAAGCCGGAATGGATGATCCTGACCGAGGTTCCGGTGATCCCGCCGGATCTGCGTCCGCTCGTGCCGCTCGATGGCGGCCGTTTCGCGACGTCGGATCTGAACGACCTGTACCGCCGCGTCATCAACCGTAACAACCGCCTGAAGCGCCTCATGGAGCTGCGCGCTCCGGACATCATCGTCCGCAATGAGAAGCGCATGCTGCAGGAGGCTGTCGACGCCCTGTTCGACAACGGCCGTCGCGGCCGCGTCATCACCGGCGCCAACAAGCGTCCGCTGAAGTCGCTCGCCGACATGCTGAAGGGCAAGCAGGGCCGCTTCCGTCAGAACCTGCTCGGCAAGCGCGTCGACTATTCGGGCCGTTCGGTCATCGTGGTGGGTCCGGAGCTGAAGCTCCATCAGTGCGGCCTGCCGAAGAAGATGGCTCTCGAACTCTTCAAGCCGTTCATCTACGCCAAGCTCGACGCGCGCGGCCTGTCCGCCACCGTCAAGCAGGCGAAGAAGCTCGTCGAGAAGGAGAAGCCCGAGGTTTGGGATATCCTGGACGAGGTCATCCGCGAGCACCCGGTTCTCCTGAACCGTGCGCCCACGCTGCACCGCCTCGGCATCCAGGCCTTCGAGCCCACCCTGATCGAGGGCAAGGCGATCCAGCTGCATCCGCTCGTCTGCGCCGCGTTCAACGCGGACTTCGACGGTGACCAGATGGCCGTCCACGTGCCGCTCTCGCTCGAGGCTCAGCTTGAAGCCCGCGTGCTGATGATGTCCACCAACAACATCCTGCACCCGGCCAACGGTCAGCCGATCATCGTGCCGTCGCAGGACATCGTTCTGGGCCTCTACTATCTCTCCATCGTTTCCGAAGGTCAGCCCGGTCAGGGCAAGGCCTTTGCCGACATGGGCGAGATCGAGCATGCCCTCAACGAAAAGGTCATCACGCTCCACTCCAAGATCCGCTACCGCTGGGAAGGCTTGGATGAGGACGGCAAGCCCGTCTCGAAGATCTACGAGACCACCGCTGGTCGCGTGATGCTCTCGCGTCTCCTGCCGAAGCACCCGCTGCTGCCCTACGACGTCGTGAACAAGCTCATGACGAAGAAGGAAATCTCGGGCATGATCGATGCCGTCTACCGCCATTGCGGTCAGAAGGAATCGGTGATCTTCTGCGATCGCATCATGGGCCTGGGCTTCTACAATGCGTTCCGCGCCGGCATCTCGTTCGGCAAGGACGACATGGTGATCCCCGAGAACAAGTGGGAAATCGTCGAAGAGACCCGCGCTCTCGCGAAGGACTACGAGCAGCAGTACCAGGACGGCCTCATCACCCAGGGTGAGAAGTACAACAAGGTCGTCGACGCCTGGGCGAAGTGCTCGGACCGTCTCGCCGGTGAGATGATGAACCGCATCTCCGCGGTTCAGAAGGACGAGAATGGCCGCGATAAGCAGGTCAACTCGATCTATATGATGTCTCACTCGGGCGCTCGTGGTTCGCCGGCTCAGATGAAGCAGCTCGCCGCCATGCGCGGCCTCATGGCCAAGCCGTCGGGCGAAATCATCGAGACGCCGATCATCTCGAACTTCAAGGAAGGCCTGGACGTTCTCGAGTACTTCAACTCGACCCACGGCGCCCGTAAGGGTCTGGCCGACACCGCGCTCAAGACCGCGAACTCGGGTTACCTGACCCGCCGTCTCGTGGACGTGGCGCAGGACGCGGTCATCCGTGAGACGGATTGCGGCACCGAGCGTGGCATCAAGATGCGCGCCATCATCGACGCCGGCCAAGTGGTCGCGTCGCTGGCGTCCCGTATCCTGGGCCGTTCCACGGCCGAGGATCTGGTCGCCCAGGATGGCTCCGTGATCGTTCCGAAGGGCACGATGATCGAGGAGCATCACCTCGAGGCCATCGGCGCTGCCGGCATTCAGGAAGTGAAGATCCGTTCCGTGCTCGTCTGCGAGTCCAAGAACGGCGTCTGCGCCACTTGCTACGGTCGCGATCTGGCTCGCGGTACTCCGGTCAATCACGGCGAGGCTGTCGGCGTTATCGCCGCTCAGTCCATCGGTGAGCCGGGCACCCAGCTCACCATGCGTACCTTCCACATCGGCGGCGCTGCCCAGATCGCCGACTCGTCCTTCATCGAGTCGAGCTTCGAAGGCACCATCGGCTTCCGCAACAAGAACATTGCGAAGAACTCCGATGGCGACCTCATGGTCATGGGCCGCAACGTTGCTGTCGTGATCACCGGTTCGGACGGCACCGAGCGTGCGGTTCACCGTCTGCAATACGGCTCGCGCCTGAAGGTGGACGAGGGCGACACGATCAAGCGCGGTCAGCGCATCGCGGAGTGGGATCCCTATTCCCGCCCGATCCTGACCGAGCTCGACGGCACCATCGGCTACGAGGATCTCGTGGACGGTCAGTCGATGATCGAGTCCATGGACGAGTCCACCGGCATCGCCAAGCGCGTGGTCATCGACTGGCGTGGTTCGGCCCGTACGGCCGACCTGCGTCCGGCGGTCATCATCGAAGGCAAGGGTGGCAAGGTTGCCAAGCTCGCCCGCGGCGGTGACGCCCGCTACCTCCTGCCGGTCGATGCAATCCTCGCGGTCGATCCCGGCTCGAAGGTGAAGGCTGGTGACGTTCTGGCCCGTGTCTCGCTCGAAAGCGCCAAGACCCGCGACATCACGGGCGGTCTGCCGCGCGTGGCGGAGCTGTTCGAGGCCCGTCGTCCGAAGGATGCCGCCATCATCGCGGAAAAGTCCGGCACGATCCAGTTCGGCCGCGACTACAAGAGCAAGCGGCGCCTGACGCTGAACCCGCACGATGGTTCGGAGCCGGTGGAGTACCTGATCCCGAAGGGCAAGCACATCCACCTGCAGGACGGCGACGTGGTCGAAATCGGCGACTTCATCGTGGACGGCAACCCGGCCCCGCACGACATCCTTGCGATCAAGGGCGTCGAGGAGCTGGCAGCCTACCTCGTGAACGAGATCCAGGAGGTCTACCGTCTCCAGGGCGTGCTCATCAACGACAAGCACATCGAGGTGATCGTTCGCCAGATGCTGCAGAAGGTCGAGATCACCGAAGGTGGCGATTCCGAGTTCCTCACCGGCGAGCAGGTCGACCGCCTCGAGTTCGAGGAGGCCAACGAGCGTCTCGTGTCCGAGAAGAAGAAGCCCGCCGAAGGCGTGCCGGTTCTGCTCGGTATCACCAAGGCCTCGCTGCAAACTCGCTCCTTCATCTCGGCGGCGTCCTTCCAGGAGACCACCCGCGTCCTCACCGAGGCGGCGGTCAACGGCAAGGTCGATACCCTCGAGGGCCTCAAGGAGAACGTCATCGTCGGCAGCCTCATTCCGGCTGGTACGGGCGCAATGACGTCTCAGATCAAGGCCGTGGCGACCCACCGCGACGAGCTGATCCTTCAGCAGAAGCGCTCCGAGTCGGCCGCTCAGGTCAGCGAGCTGCCCCCGGCAGCCGAATAAGCTGGCTAGGCTTCAATGATATGGAAAGGCCGCCTCCGGGCGGCCTTTTCTTTTTCCGGACAGGGAAGGCGACCATCCGCTCAGCTGAGTTTGTGCCGCAAGGGAAAGGCTTGGCAGGCGCGATCTCGCAGGGAAGGGGGCTGCGGAGAAGTTCTGGAGCCTTGCGGAGTGGGAAAGTACCCCACATGGACCTTGGTCCTGGCGCCAAAGCCCTCAGAAGGTCGGCACCTTTACCGGTGGTTACCGAAACCTGTTGACTTTCCGCGACTCGGGCGCTAGAGAGACCGGACTTTCCGGCGGGCTGTAGGTTTTAGCCAGTCGAAGCGCCTAGCTTCGACCCGATGCGACCTAAACGCTGCCGAACTCAACCTTGACTGACAAACGTCAGATTTAGGGCACGACCGCGGTGATAATCATCGTGGTCCTCTGCAATCGCACCGCGCCAAGGGCTTTTCCAAGTCAATGGCGTGGCTTCGTTTTGTGCAGCCGAATTAGGCCCGCAGAAACGCAGGATGCGGCGTTTAACCGTTGAACTCAATGGCCACCTTGGTGGCTGGTGAAAGAGGGCACAGGATGCCAACGATCTCTCAGCTGATCCGCAAGCCGCGGACGGCGCAAAAGAGCCGGAATAAGGTTCCCGCGCTTGAAGCCTGCCCGCAGAAGCGTGGCGTGTGCACGCGCGTTTACACCACGACCCCGAAGAAGCCGAACTCGGCTCTCCGTAAGGTCGCCAAGGTTCGTCTGACCAATGGCTTCGAAGTCATCGGTTACATCCCGGGTGAAGGTCACAACCTTCAGGAGCACTCCGTGGTCATGATCCGCGGCGGCCGTGTGAAGGACCTTCCGGGTGTTCGCTATCACATCCTCCGCGGTGTGCTCGATACCCAGGGCGTCAAGAATCGTAAGCAGCGTCGTTCGAAGTACGGCGCGAAGCGGCCGAAGTAAGCCGTCAACACTCATTTTTAGGTCGGAGCTCGCTCATGTCCCGCCGCCATAGCGCCGAAAAGCGTGAGATCATCCCGGATCCGAAGTTCGGGGATGTCGTCGTCACGAAGTTCATGAATTCCATCATGTACGACGGTAAGAAGTCTGCTGCTGAAAGCATCGTGTACGGTGCATTCGACATCGTCGAAGAGCGCGCAAAGTCGAACCCGCTTGAAGTCTTCAAGCAGGCCCTCGACAACGTCGCTCCGGCGATCGAGGTTCGTTCCCGCCGCGTCGGCGGCGCGACGTACCAGGTTCCGGTCGAAGTTCGTTCGGAGCGCCGTCAGGCTCTCGCGATCCGCTGGATCATCCAGGCCGCTCGCGGCCGCAACGACAAGACCATGGTCGAGCGTCTCTCTGCTGAGCTGCTCGATGCATCGAACAACCGCGGCAATGCCGTCAAGAAGCGCGAAGACACCCACCGTATGGCGGAAGCCAACCGTGCGTTCTCGCACTACCGCTGGTAAGGTCTGAGGAGCTGAGCGATGCCCCGCACGCACGCGATTGAGGACTACCGTAACTTCGGCATCATGGCCCACATCGATGCCGGCAAGACGACGACGACTGAGCGCATCCTGTACTACACCGGTAAGTCCCACAAGATCGGTGAAGTGCACGAGGGTGCCGCCACCATGGACTGGATGGAGCAGGAGCAGGAGCGTGGCATCACGATCACGTCCGCTGCCACCACCTGCTTCTGGCGCGACAAGCGTCTGAACATCATCGACACTCCCGGCCACGTCGACTTCACCATCGAGGTGGAGCGTTCGCTGCGCGTCCTCGACGGCGCTGTCTGCGTTCTCGACGGCAACCAGGGCGTTGAGCCTCAGACTGAGACCGTGTGGCGTCAGGCTGACAAGTACGACGTTCCGCGCGTCGTGTTCGTCAACAAGATGGACAAGACCGGCGCTGACTTCTTCAAGTGCGTCGCCGACATCATCAAGCGCGTGGCCGGCAAGCCTGTCTGCCTTCAGATCCCGATCGGGGCTGAGAGCGACTTCAAGGGCATGGTCGACCTCATCAAGATGAAGGCCTATGTCTGGGAGAGCGATGCTCTCGGCGCGAAGTACGACGAAGTCGAAATCCCGGCCGACCTGAAGGATCAGGCTGTCGAATATCGCGGCAAGCTGATCGAAGCCGCCGTCGAGATGGACGACGAGGCGATGGTTGCCTATCTCGAAGGGCAGGAGCCCGATGAGGTGACCCTGCGCCGTCTGATCCGTACGGCTGTGCAGCGTCGTGCCTTCCACCCGGTTCTCTGCGGTTCGGCCTTCAAGAACAAGGGCGTTCAGCCGCTCCTCGACGCAGTCGTGGACTTCCTGCCTTCTCCGGCAGATCGTGAAGCCATCGAAGGCATCGATTTCAAGACCGAAGAGCCGACGACGCGTAAGCCTGCCGACGACGAAGGCTTCTCCATGCTCGCCTTCAAGATCATGGACGACCCCTTCGTGGGCACCATCACCTTCTGCCGCGTCTACTCGGGCAAGGTGAATGCCGGCGATACGCTGCTGAACTCGTCGCGCGACAAGAAAGAGCGCGTTGGCCGTATGCTTCTCATGCATGCGAACAACCGTGAGGACATCAAGGAAGCCTATGCCGGCGACATCGTCGCTCTCGCAGGCCTCAAGGAAGTCCGCACCGGCGACACGCTCTGCGATCCGGCCAAGGCCGTGATCCTCGAGCGCATGGAGTTCCCGGAGCCGGTGATCGAGATCGCCATCGAGCCGAAGTCGAAGGCCGACCAGGAGAAGCTTGGTCTGGCTCTCTCGAAGCTCGCTGCCGAAGACCCGTCCTTCCGCGTCTCGACCGATCAGGAATCGGGCCAGACGATCCTGAAGGGCATGGGCGAACTTCACCTCGACATTAAGGTCGACATTCTCCGTCGTACCTACAAGGTCGATGCGAATGTGGGCGCTCCCCAGGTTGCCTATCGTGAGACCGTCACGAAGAAGACCGAGGTGGACTACACCCATAAGAAGCAGACTGGTGGTACCGGTCAGTTCGCTCGTGTGAAGCTGGTCGTCCAGCCGAACGAGACGGGCGCAGGCTTCTCGTTCGAGTCGAAGATCATCGGCGGTGCTGTTCCGAAGGAATACATCCCGGGCGTCGAAAAGGGTCTTGCCTCGGTCGTGGGCGCTGGCGTCGTCGCCGGCTTCCCGGTGGTCGATCTCAAGGTCGAGCTCATCGACGGCGCCTTCCACGAAGTCGACTCGTCGGCTCTGGCGTTCGAAATCGCGTCTCGCGCTGCTCTCCGTGAAGCCCTCCAGAAGGGCGGCTCGGTTCTGCTCGAGCCGGTGATGAAGGTCGAAGTCACGACCCCTGAAGACTACACGGGCTCGGTCATCGGTGACCTGAACTCCCGTCGTGGCCAGATCCAGGGTCAGGACATGCGCGGCAACGCCGTGGTCATCAATGCGATGGTCCCGCTCGCCAACATGTTCGGCTACGTGAACACCCTGCGCGGCATGAGCCAGGGTCGTGCGAGCTACACCATGCAGTTCGACCACTACGAGCAGGTGCCGTCGAACGTGGCTGCCGAGGTTCAGGCGAAATACGCCTGAACCCACTAAACGAATATTTGGAATATCAAAGGAACGGGTGCCACGATGGCGAAGGAAAAGTTTGAACGCAATAAGCCGCACTGCAACATCGGCACGATTGGTCACGTTGACCACGGCAAGACGTCGCTGACGGCTGCGATCACGAAGGTTCTGGCGGAAGCTGGCGGTGCGACGTTCACCGCGTACGACCAGATTGACAAGGCGCCGGAAGAGAAGGCGCGCGGCATCACGATCTCGACGGCGCACGTCGAGTACGAGACCGCGAACCGCCACTATGCGCACGTGGACTGCCCCGGCCACGCCGACTACGTGAAGAACATGATCACGGGTGCGGCGCAGATGGACGGCGCGATCCTGGTGGTGTCGTCGGCTGACGGCCCGATGCCGCAGACCCGCGAGCACATCCTTCTGGCCCGTCAGGTTGGCGTGCCGGCTCTGGTGGTGTTCATGAACAAGGTCGACATGGTCGACGACGCCGAGCTGCTCGACCTGGTTGAGCTCGAGGTGCGCGAGCTTCTGTCGAAGTACGACTTCCCCGGCGACGACATTCCGATCGTCAAGGGCTCGGCGCTGTGCGCTCTGGAAGACCGTTCGCCTGAGATCGGCCGCGATGCGGTTCTCAAGCTGATGGAAGCGGTGGATGCCTACATCCCGCAGCCGGAGCGTCCGATTGACCAGCCGTTCCTGATGCCGATCGAAGACGTGTTCTCGATCTCGGGCCGCGGCACGGTGGTGACGGGTCGCGTCGAGCGCGGCATCGTGAAGGTCGGCGAGGAAGTGGAGATCGTGGGTCTGCGCGACACGCAGAAGACGACGGTCACCGGCGTCGAGATGTTCCGCAAGCTGCTCGATCAGGGCCAGGCTGGCGACAACGTGGGCGTTCTGCTTCGTGGCACGAAGCGCGAGGACGTGGAGCGCGGCCAGGTGCTGTGCAAGCCCGGCTCGATCAAGCCGCACACGAAGTTCAAGGCCGAGGCGTACATCCTGACGAAGGAAGAGGGCGGCCGTCATACGCCGTTCTTCGGCAACTACCGTCCGCAGTTCTACTTCCGCACGACCGACGTGACGGGCGTGGTGAAGCTGCCTGAGGGCACCGAGATGGTGATGCCGGGCGACAACATCACGATGGAAGTGGAGCTGATCGCTCCGATCGCCATGGAAGAGAAGCTGCGCTTCGCTATCCGTGAAGGCGGCCGTACCGTCGGCGCCGGCGTCGTCGCCGCCGTGATGGATTAATTATAGAGGATCAAAGGACAGTGGCCGGGTTTCGGCCCAGCCACTTCCCTTGTTGAATGGATAAGCCATGAACGGTCAAAACATTCGTATTCGCCTTAAGGCGTTCGACCACCGGATCCTCGACGCTTCGACACGCGAAATCGTGTCGACTGCGAAGCGGACCGGCGCCCAGGTTCGCGGGCCCATCCCGCTGCCGACGCGCATCGAGCGCTTTACGGTTCTTCGCTCGCCGCACATCGACAAGAAGTCGCGCGAGCAGTTCGAGATGCGCACTCATAAGCGTGTTCTCGATATCGTGGACCCCACCCCGCAGACGGTTGATGCTCTGATGAAGCTCGATCTTGCTGCTGGTGTGGACGTGGAAATCAAGCTCTAAGCCGTTGGGCTTGGAGCTTTCGGTAGACACGCCGAGAGGATACGCACATGCGCTCAGGCGTCATTGCACAGAAACTCGGGATGACCCGCATCTTCACGGATGCCGGTGAACATATCCCAGTCACGGTTCTGAAGGTCGACAGCTGCCAGGTTGTTGCCCACCGGACCAAAGAGAAGAACGGCTACACCGCGCTGCAGGTCGGCGTCGGTAAGGCCAAGGTAAAGAACGTTTCGAAGGCCGAGCGCGGGCGTTTCGCCGTCGCTCAGGTCGAGCCGAAGCGCAAGCTCGCGGAGTTCCGCGTTTCCGAGGATGCTGTCATCCCCGTGGGCGCCGAGATCACCGCTGATCACTTCATTGCCGGTCAGTTCGTGGACGTCACGGGCATCACCACCGGTAAGGGCTTTGCGGGCGGCATGAAGCGCTGGAACTTCGGCGGCCTTCGCGCCACGCACGGCGTGTCGGTCTCCCACCGTTCGATCGGTTCGACCGGTGGCCGTCAGGATCCGGGCAAGACGTTCAAGAACAAGAAGATGCCGGGTCACCTGGGTGTCGAGCGCGTCACCACGCAGAACCTGCGTGTCGTGTCGACCGACGTCGAGCGCGGTCTGATCCTCGTCGAAGGCGCCGTTCCTGGCGTTGCCGGCGGCTGGATCTTCGTCCGCGACGCGGTGAAGCGCAAGCTGCCGAAGGAAGTGCCGATGCCCGGCTCGTTCCGCTCGGCCAACGACGCTGCACCTGCCCCCAAGGCTGAGCAGGCCCAAGAGGAGAATGCGTGATGAAGCTTGATATCACCACGCTCGAGGGCAAGAAGTCCGGTTCGGTCGATCTGAACGAGGCCATCTTCGGTCTCGAGCCGCGCGCCGACCTGCTCGCCCGTTGCGTCCGCTGGCAGCTTGCAAAGCGCCAGGCCGGTACGCACGCTGTGAAGAACCGTTCGCTCGTCGATCGTACGAGGAAGAAGGTTTACAAGCAGAAGGGCACCGGTAGCGCCCGTCACGGCGCTGCGAGCGCTCCCCAGTTCCGGGGCGGCGGTCGTGCCTTCGGCCCGCAGGTTCGTAGCCATGCTCACGACCTGCCCAAGAAGGTCCGCGCTCTCGCTCTGAAGCACGCCCTGTCGTCCAAGGCCAAGGGTGCATCGCTCATCGTCCTCGATGATGCGACGCTCTCCGAACCCAAGACGAAGGCTCTCATCGAGCGCTTCGGCAAGCTCGGCCTCGGCAACGCCCTGATCATCGGCGGCGCAGAGATCGAGACGAACTTCCAGCGGGCTGCTCGCAACATCCCGAACATCGACGTCCTGCCGGTGCAGGGCATCAACGTCTATGACATCCTGCGCCGCGAGACACTCGTTCTCACGAAGGCAGCTGTCGATGCGCTGGAGGCGCGCTTCAAATGAGCCTGGACCCGCGCCATTACGATGTGATCGTAAGCCCGGTCATCACCGAGAAGGCGACCGCTCTTTCCGAGCAGAATAAGGTCGTGTTCAAGGTGCGCCCGGATGCGACGAAGCCGCAGATCAAGGAAGCGGTTGAGAAGCTGTTCGATGTCAAGGTGAAGAGCGTCAACACGCTCGTCACCAAGGGCAAAGTGAAGTTGTTCCGCGGCACCCGCGGCCAGCGGTCGGACGTGAAGAAGGCGGTTGTGACCCTCGAAGAGGGCCAAACCATCGACGTCACGACGGGCCTCTGATCGGTTGAGAGAGTGATCCGATGGCTTTGAAAACGTTCAAACCAATCACCCCCGGCCTGCGCCAGCTGGTGATCGTCGACCGCAGCGAGCTCTACAAGGGCAAGCCGGTCAAGAAGCTGACGGAGGGCAAGAGCTCCTCCGGCGGCCGTAATAACCTGGGTCGCATCACCGTCCGCTTCCGTGGCGGTGGTCACAAGCGCACCCTGCGCCTGGTCGACTTCAAGCGTCGTGGCCGTATGGGCGATGTGGCTGTCGTGGAGCGGATCGAGTACGATCCGAACCGCACCGCCTTCATCGCGCTCATCCGCTACGCCGACGGCGAGCAGTCCTACATCCTGGCCCCGCAGCGTCTGGCTGTCGGCGATCAGGTGTCGGCCGGCGAGCAGGTCGACATTAAGCCGGGCAACGCGATGCCGATCGGCAACATGCCGGTGGGAACGATCATCCACAATGTCGAGCTGAAGATCGGCCGCGGCGGCGCTCTTGCCCGCTCTGCCGGCACCTACGCTCAGATCGTGGGTCGTGACCAGGGCTACGTGACGGTCCGCCTGAACTCCGGCGAGCAGCGCATGGTCCATGGTCAGTGCTTCGCCACCGTTGGCGCGGTGTCGAACCCGGACCACATGAACACCTCGATCGGTAAGGCCGGCCGTAATCGCTGGCTCGGCAAGCGTCCGCATAACCGCGGCGTTTCCATGAACCCGATCGACCACCCGCACGGTGGTGGTGAAGGTCGTACCTCCGGTGGCCGCCATCCGGTGTCCCCGTGGGGCGTCCCCACCAAGGGCAAGAAAACCCGTTCGAACAAGCGGACCGACAAGTTTATCGTGTCGAGCCGTCACGCTCGTAAGAAGTAAGGATAGAGGCACGTCATGGCACGTTCGCTTTGGAAGGGTCCGTTCGTCGACGGCTACCTCCTCAAGAAGGCCGAGGCTGCCCGTTCTTCGGGCCGCAACGAGGTCATCAAGATCTGGAGCCGCCGCTCCACGATCCTCCCGCAGTTCGTGGGCCTCACGTTCGGGGTCTACAACGGTCAGAAGCACATTCCCGTCAACGTGAGCGAGGAAATGGTGGGTCACAAGTTCGGCGAGTTCTCGCCGACCCGCACTTTCCACGGCCACGCGGCGGACAAGAAGGCGAAGAGGAAGTAAGATGGGTAAGGCCGCAACTCCTCGCGCGCTGAGCGACTCCGAGGCGAAAGCCGTCGCTCGCATGCTGCGCGTCAGCCCCCAGAAGCTCAATCTCGTTGCGGGCCTTATCCGCGGCAAGAAGGTTTCTGCAGCTCTCGCTGATCTCGAGTTCTCCCGTAAGCGCATCGCTCGCGATGTGAAGAAGTGCCTCGAGAGCGCCATCGCCAACGCCGAGAACAACCACAACCTCGATGTGGACGATCTCGTCGTCAGCCAGGCATTCGTCGGCAAGGCGCTTGTCATGAAGCGCTTCCACGCCCGGGCCCGCGGTCGCGGCGCTCGTATCGAAAAGCCGTTCTCGAACCTCACGATCGTGGTTCGGGAAGTTGCCGAACAGGCATAAAGGAGAACCAGATGGGTCAGAAAGTTAACCCGATCGGTCTTCGGCTCGGCATCAACCGGACCTGGGACTCGCGCTGGTTCGCCGGCAAGGGCGAGTACGCCAAGCTGATGCATGAGGACATGGCGATCCGCGAAGCTCTGATGAAGCAGCTGAAGCAGGCCGCCGTTTCGAAGATCGTGATCGAGCGTCCGCACAAGAAGTGCCGCGTCACCATTCACTCGGGTCGTCCGGGCGTGGTGATCGGCAAGAAGGGTGCCGACATCGAGAAGCTCCGCAAGACCGTCGCCAAGATGACGGATGCGGATGTGGCGATCAACATCGTCGAAGTCCGTAAGCCGGAAGTGGACGCTACCTTGGTAGCGGACTCGATCGCTCAGCAGCTCGAGCGTCGCGTCGCTTTCCGCCGCGCCATGAAGCGCGCCGTTCAGTCGGCGATGCGTCTGGGCGCCGAGGGCATCCGTATCAACTGCTCGGGCCGTCTGGGTGGCGCGGAAATCGCCCGCCTCGAGTGGTACCGCGAGGGTCGCGTTCCGCTGCACACGCTGCGTGCGGACGTCGATTACGGCGTGTCCACCGCGTTTACGACCTATGGCACCTGCGGCATCAAGGTTTGGATCTTCAAGGGCGAAATCCTTGAGCACGACCCGATGGCCCAGGACAAGCGGATGAACGACGAAGGAGGCCGCTCTGGTGGCCGCCGCGAGAACGCGGCGTAACGGAGAGGTCAGGAGAGGTTCGCCATGTTGCAACCGAAGAAAACCAAGTTCCGTAAGCAATTCAAGGGCCGTATTTCCGGCACTGCGAAGGGTGGTACGGACCTCAACTTCGGCCAGTTCGGCCTGAAGGCGATGGAACCCGAGCGTATCAACGCTCGTCAGATCGAGGCGGCTCGCCGCGCCATCACCCGCGCCATGAAGCGCGCGGGTCGGGTGTGGATCCGCATCTTCCCGGACGTGCCGGTGTCGACCAAGCCGACCGAAGTACGTATGGGTAAGGGTAAGGGCGCTCCCGAATATTGGGCAGCCAAGGTTAAGCCTGGCCGCATCATGTTCGAGATCGACGGCGTGGACGAGGAGATCGCCCGTGAGGCGCTTCGTCTCGGCGCTGCCAAGCTCCCGATCAAGACGCGCTTCATCCAGCGTATTGCCGAGTAAGGAGAGAGAATCATGAAGACCAAGCAGAGATTCTCCGACCTCAAGGCAATGTCCGCTGACCAGCTGTCGGACGAGCTGCTGAACCTGAAGAAGGAGCAGTTCAACCTCCGCTTCCAGCGCGCCACCGGCCAGCTCGAGAACACCGGACGCGTCCGTGAGGTCCGCAGGGATGTCGCCCGCGTCAAGACACTGCAGCGCCAGAAGGCCGCTGCGGCTAAGGCTTAAGAGGAAATCAAGATGCCGAAGCGCGTTTTGCAGGGCGTCGTTGTCAGCGATAAGCAGGACAAGACGGTCGTCGTGAAGGTGGAGCGTCGTTTCACGCACCCGGTTCTGAAAAAGACCGTGCGTAAGACGAAGAACTACCACGCTCATGATGAGAACAACCAAGCTAAGGTGGGCGATACGGTCTTCATCGAAGAGACCAAGCCGCTCTCCAAACTCAAGACCTGGGTGCTCGTCGACCAAGCGAAGGCCTAAAAAGGCTTTCTTTTGGGGTTGTCCGATAGGGGCGGTTCGTGTATACGACCGCCTCTCTCGACATTTGAAGGGCAGGGGGCATCAGACCCCCGTCAGGCGTAGTCCGGGGGGCAATAGTGCCTTTTGCCCGGAAACCTGTCTGAAACAAAGGAAAGGATCAAAGCCATGATCCAGATGCAGACGAATCTTGACGTCGCCGATAACTCCGGCGCCCGTCGCGTGATGTGCATCAAGGTTCTCGGCGGTTCGAAGCGTAAGTACGCTTCCGTGGGCGATATCATCGTCGTATCCGTGAAAGAGGCTATTCCGCGCGGTCGCGTGAAGAAGGGCGACGTCATGAAGGCGGTCGTCGTTCGCACTGCGAAGGACATCCGTCGCGCTGACGGCTCGGTCATTCGTTTCGACCGCAATGCCGCCGTTCTGATCAACAATCAGAAAGAGCCGGTCGGCACCCGTATCTTCGGCCCCGTTCCGCGTGAACTGCGTGCCAAGAACCACATGAAAATCATTTCGCTTGCGCCGGAGGTGCTCTAATGGCCGCGAAGATCAAGAAGGGCGACAAGGTCGTCGTCCTGACCGGTCGCGACAAGGGCAAGACCGGTGAAGTCGTACAGGTGCTCCCGAAGGAAGAGCGCGCGGTTGTCCGTGGCGTGAACCTCGTGAAGCGCCATCAGCGCCAGACGGCGACCCAGGAAAGCGGCATCATCTCGAAAGAGGCCTCGATCCAGCTGTCGAACCTGGCCTATGCGGACCCGAAGGACGGCAAGCCGACCCGGGTTGGTTTCAAAGTTCTCGAAGACGGCCGCAAGGTCCGCTTCGCCAAGCGTTCGGGAGACCTGATCGATGGCTAAGGCTGACATCTATACGCCGC
This sequence comes from Microvirga sp. ACRRW, assembly GCF_022346925.1. Classification (GTDB taxonomy): domain Bacteria; phylum Pseudomonadota; class Alphaproteobacteria; order Rhizobiales; family Beijerinckiaceae; genus Microvirga. Next base: position 25,648 of record NZ_JAKRNJ010000001.1, on the reverse strand, counting down.
GCCTGAAGAAGCACTACGAAGAAGTGGTGCGTCCCGCGCTCATCAAGGAATTCGGCTACAAGAACCCCATGGAAGTGCCGACGATCGAGAAGATCGTCCTCAACATGGGCGTTGGCGAGTCGACCGCCGATTCGAAGAAGGCTACCGTCGCCGCTGCGGACCTCGCGCTCATCGCAGGTCAGAAGCCGGTGATCACGAAGGCCCGCAAGGCTATCTCGCAGTTCAAGGTCCGCGAGAACATGCCGATCGGCGCAAAGGTTACGCTCCGCAAGGTGCGTATGTACGAGTTCCTCGATCGTCTCGTCACCATCGCGCTTCCCCGCGTCCGCGACTTCCGGGGCCTGAACCCCAAGTCGTTCGACGGTCGTGGCAACTACGCAATGGGCATCAAGGAGCACCTGGTGTTCCCTGAGATCAACTACGACAAGGTAGAGCAGGTTTGGGGTATGGACGTTGTCATCACGACGACGGCCAAGACCGATGACGAAGCCCGCGCCCTGCTGCGTCACTTCAACTTCCCGTTCCGGCAGTGAGGATAGCTGTCCTCAGACGCGGACACTGGAGATAAAAAATGGCTAAGAAAAGCGCTATTGAGAAGAACAAGCATCGTCGTCAGCTGGTGAAGAAGTTCGCTGGCCGCCGCGAGCGCCTCCTGGCGGTCGCGAACGATGAGTCGAAGTCCATGGAGGAGCGTTTCGAAGCGCGCCTCAAGCTGGCTGAGCTGCCGCGCAACTCGAGCAAGTCCCGCATCCGCAACCGTTGCGAGATCACGGGCCGCCCGCGCGCTTACTACCGCAAGCTCGGCATGTCGCGCATCGCTCTGCGCGAACTCGGCAACAAGGGCCTGATCCCGGGCCTCGTGAAGTCCAGCTGGTAAGAGGGAGAGCATCATATGATCAACGATCCGTTGGGCGATATGCTCACCCGTATCCGCAACGCGCAGATGCGCCGTCGCGGTACCGTTTCCACCCCTGGCTCGAAGCTCCGTGCCCGCGTTCTTGAGGTTCTCAAGACCGAAGGCTACATCCGCGACTATTCGCAGACCGAGTTCGGCAATGGCCGTACCGAGTTTTCGATCGAGCTGAAGTACTATGACGGTCAGCCGGTGATCCGCTCTATCGAGCGCGTCTCCAAGCCGGGCCGCCGCGTGTATGCTTCCGTCGACACCATGCCTCGCGTGGCCGACGGTCTCGGCATCACCATTCTCTCGACGCCCCAGGGCGTGATGGCTGATCATGAAGCCCGTGAGAAGAACGTGGGCGGCGAAGTGCTCTGCAAGGTCTTCTAAGGCCAGGCATCAGCACAGAACCACGGAGATTCGAAAATGTCACGAGTAGGCAAAAAGCCGGTTCCGGTCCCGTCGGGTGTGACGGCGACCGTTGACGGTCAGATGGTTAAGATGAAGGGCTCGAAGGGCGAACTCTCGTTCCTCGTTCCCGAAGAAGTGTCGGTCGTTCTTCAGGACGGTGCCGTGACGGTGACCCCGCGCGACCAGTCCAAGATCGCTCGCGCCAAGTGGGGCCTCTCCCGCGCTCAGGTTGCAAACCTGGTGCAGGGCGTCGCCAACGGCTTCGAGAAGCGCCTCGAGATCAACGGCGTCGGCTACAAGGCCGCTGTCGCTGGCAAGGTGCTGAAGCTGTCGCTCGGCTACAGCCACGACATCGACTACGAAATCCCGGCCGGCATCACGATCGTGACGCCCAAGCCCACGGAAGTCGTGGTCAGCGGCATCGACAAGCAGAAGGTCGGCCAGGTCGCCGCCGAGATCCGCGAATATCGCGGTCCGGAGCCCTACAAGGGCAAGGGCGTCAAGTATGCTGGCGAATTCATCTTCCGCAAGGAAGGCAAGAAGAAGTAAGGACGACGTATCATGGCTGAGAAAAAAGGCGCTGAAGATCGCCGCAAGGCTCGTGTACGCCGTGCGATCCAGAAAGCAGCGAATGGTCGCCCGCGTTTGTCGGTGTTCCGTTCGTCCAAGCAGATCTATGCCCAGGTTATCGATGACGTGCGCGGCGTGACCGTCGCGTCCGCCTCGACGATCGAGAAGGACCTCAAGGGCAAGCTCAAGACCGGTGCCACCGTCGAGGCGGCAAAGGAAGTGGGCAAGCTCGTCGCCGAGCGCGCAGCTAAGGCTGGCGTGAAGCAGGTGATCTTCGATCGCTCGGGCTACCTCTATCACGGCCGCGTCAAGGCTCTCGCCGACGCAGCCCGTGAAGGCGGTCTGGACTTCTAATTTTAAGACATTCATGAACGGGGCGGGGAGTGGTTTACCTCCCGCCCTGATCGTGCTTTACGGCGGGTATCGTAAAAACCCCTTAGCGAGCGGGCCCGCCGCCCGCGCAAGTGAGAGGTCTCATGGCAAGAGAACCCAGAGAACGTGCTGATCGCGAAGACAGCGAATTCGTGGATCGCCTGGTCCACATCAACCGCGTCGCCAAAGTCGTGAAGGGCGGCCGTCGTTTCGGCTTCGCTGCTCTCGTCGTCGTCGGCGACCAGAAGGGCCGCGTCGGCTTCGGCCACGGCAAGGCTCGCGAAGTTCCGGAAGCGATCCGCAAGGCCACCGACGCTGCGAAGCGCTCGATGATCCGCGTTTCCCTCCGCGAGGGCCGCACCCTGCACCACGACGTGAACGGCCGCCATGGCGCCGGCAAGGTCGTGCTGCGTGCTGCTCCCCAGGGTACCGGCATCATCGCCGGCGGCCCGATGCGCGCTGTCTTCGAGGCAGTTGGCATGCAGGACGTCGTGTCGAAGTCGCTCGGTTCGTCGAACCCCTACAACCTCGTTCGCGCGACGTTCGACGCGCTCAAGAACGAGGACAGCCCGCGCTCCGTGGCTGCTCGCCGTGGCCTGAAGGTCTCGACGCTGCAGGCTCGTCGCCGTGACGCCGATGCGTCCGCCGACGCTGGCGCTGACGCGTAAGGGAGGCTTCGACAATGGCAAAGAAGCCTGCTGCAGCAGCAACAACAATCACCGTTGAGCAGATCGGTTCGCCGATCCGCCGCGAGGGCAAGCAGCGCCAGACGCTGATTGGCCTCAAGCTCAACAAGCTCCATCGCACCTCGACCCTCGAAGACACGCCGTCCGTGCGTGGCATGATCGAGAAGGTCAAGCACCTCGTGCGCGTTGTCGACGGGCAGTGAGGAGAGCGATCATGAAACTGAACGAAATTCGCGATAACGAAGGTTCCACCAAGAACCGCATGCGCGTGGGCCGTGGTATCGGCTCGGGCAAGGGCAAGACCGGTGGCCGCGGCGTGAAGGGTCAGAAGTCCCGTACCGGCGTGTCCATCAAGGGCTTCGAAGGCGGTCAGATGCCTCTGCACCGTCGTCTGCCGAAGCGCGGCTTCAACAAGCCGAACCAGATCGACCTCAACGAGGTCAATGTGGGCCGCATTCAGCAGGCTATCGAAGCCGGCAAGCTCGACAAGGCCGCAACCGTGACCGTCGAGTCACTGGTTGCCGCCGGTGTGGTCTCCAAGCCGCGCGACGGCGTGAAGATCCTCGGCGTCGGCGAGCTCAAGGCAAAGCTTTCCTTCCAGGTCCATGGCGCGTCCAAGTCGGCCGTCCAGGCGATCGAGAAGGCGGGCGGCTCGGTGACCCTCCTGGGCGCCGTTGCACAGGCGTGAGCCTGAGCCCACATTAAGCCAGATCCAAGCGGCGGCCCGCGTCTGATCGCGTGGCCGCCGTTTGTGTGATGTGAGTTATGTAAGTTTCAGTTTGACTGCGCCTCATGAAGGCGCGATCAAGCTCCTGCCTTCCAAGTTTTGCATGGTCCGTGCGGGGATCGTCCTCGCTTTTACGTCGATCATGCCTGGGTATTTCGGGGACGAAAAATGGCTTCAGCAGCCGAGCAACTCGCCGCAAACATCAATTTCGGTTCGATCGCCAAAGCCGAGGAATTGAAGAAGCGCATTTGGTTCACCCTCGGTGCGCTCATCATCTATCGCCTCGGCACCTATATCCCGCTGCCCGGCATCAATCCGGAGGCGCTGGCTCAGAGCTTCCAGAACGCCAGCGGCGGCGTGCTTGGCCTGTTCAACATGTTCTCCGGCGGCGCCGTCGAGCGCATGGCCATCTTCGCCCTGAACATCATGCCCTACATCTCGGCATCGATCATCGTTCAGCTTCTCACCTCCGTTCTGCCCTCCCTCGAGGCGCTCAAGAAGGAAGGCGAGGCCGGCCGCAAGATCCTGAATCAGTACACCCGCTATCTGACGGTCTTCCTGGCCGTGTTCCAGTCCTGGGGCATCGCGGTCGGCCTGCAGAGCTCCGGCAATATCGTGCTGGCACCCGGGCCGTTCTTCCTGATCTCCACGGTCATCACGCTGACCGGCGGCACCATGTTCCTCATGTGGCTGGGTGAGCAGATCACCTCGCGCGGCATCGGCAACGGCACCTCGCTCATCATCTTCGCGGGCATCGTCGCCAACCTGCCGACGGCCATCGCCGGTACCCTCGAGCTCGGCCGTCAGGGTGCGATCTCCACGGGCCTCATCCTCGGCGTGATCGTGATGGCGGTCGCCATCATCTACTTCGTGGTGTTCATGGAGCGCGCGCAGCGCCGTCTGCTCATCAACTACCCGAAGCGCCAGGTCGGCAACCGCATGTACGAAGGCCAGACCTCGTTCCTGCCGCTCAAGCTGAACACCTCGGGCGTCATCCCGCCGATCTTCGCCTCGTCGCTGCTCCTGCTGCCGGCCACCATCGCCAGCTTCCAGACCGGCGCTGATGGCACGGGCATCATCGCCACGCTCACGGCCTATCTCGGCCATGGCCGTCCGGCTTACATGTTCATGTATGCGGCCCTGATCGTATTCTTCGCGTTCTTCTACACGGCCATCGTGTTCAACCCGACCGAGACCGCCGACAACCTGAAGAAGCAGGGCGGCTTCATCCCGGGCATCCGCCCCGGTGAACGCACGGCCGATTTCATCGATCAGGTGTTGACTCGCATCACCGTTCTCGGTGCAGCTTACCTCGTCATCATCTGCCTGATTCCGGAGCTTCTGGTCTCGTATGCGGCCCTGCCATTCTACTTTGGCGGCACTTCGCTTCTGATCGTCGTGTCTGTTACCATGGACACGGTTGCTCAGGTGCACGGCCATTTGCTGGCTCATCAGTATGAAGGCCTCGTCAAGAAGGCGAAGCTCAAGGGCGGGCGCCGGCGGTAAAAAAGATCGGGTCTCCCGCAGGGCAATGCGGGAGGTTCTCTGAGTTGTGAGGGGATAAGTCTATGAGGATCATCCTGCTGGGGCCGCCTGGGGCCGGTAAAGGGACCCAGGCTGTGCGTCTGGTCGAGCGCCTGGGGATTCCCCAGCTGTCGACTGGCGATATGCTCCGTGCAGCGGTGGCTGCCGGCACGCCGGTCGGCCTCAAGGCCAAGGCCGTCATGGACAGGGGCGATCTGGTGTCCGACGACATCGTCGTCGGCATTATCGCCGACCGGATCGAAGAGGCCGACGCCAAGAAGGGCTTTATCCTCGACGGCTTTCCCCGGACGGTGGCCCAGGCCGAATCCTTCGATTCCATGCTGGCCGAGAAGGGCCTCAAGCTCGACGCCGTGATCGAATTCAAGGTCAACGAGGGCGAGCTGGTTGACCGCATCGTCAAGCGCGCCAAGGAAACCGAGGCTCGCGGCGAGCAGGTCCGCAAGGACGATAATCCTGAAGTGTTCAAGACCCGTCTCGAGGCCTATCGGACCCAGACGGCGCCTCTGTCCTCCTATTATGAGGGCAAGGGCATGCTGAAGACCGTCGACGGCATGAAGCCGATCGATGAAGTGACTGATGCGGTTAGGGGAATTCTCGGCCGCTGAAGGGCAGGGGGCTTGACGCCTGGGGTAAAACCCGTTAGGGCCATGCCTCTTGCACAAGGACCTGCATGTCCAGAGGGTTTCGTGAGAAACCTCTCTGGCTTGTTGTGTTTGCAATAAACCCGCGCAGGGACCGGCCTCCACCGGACGCGCGATAAGCATCAACCGAAGCCTATGGCTTCGCCACATGGAGATGAACGATGGCCCGTATAGCAGGCGTCAACATTCCGACCGCTAAGCGCGTTGTGATCGCGCTTCAGTACATCCACGGCATTGGAGCCAAGAAGGCTCAAGAGATCATCGAGAAGGTCAACATCCCGGCCGAGCGCCGCGTGAACCAGCTGACCGACGCCGAAGTTCTGGCCATCCGCGAAACCATCGACCGCGACTACATCGTGGAAGGTGATCTTCGCCGTGAAGTGTCCATGAACATCAAGCGCCTCATGGATCTCGCCGCCTACCGCGGTCTTCGTCACCGTCGCAGCCTGCCGACCCGCGGCCAGCGCACGCACACGAACGCCCGTACCCGCAAGGGCAAGGCGAAGCCGATCGCCGGCAAGAAGAAGTAAGAATTCATCGGCCACCCAGCCCGGGTGGCCCTTTCTCCCGAGCGCCTGGCATGACGGGCGCGTTTGAAGGACCAGTAGAATGGCAAAAGAAGCGACCCGCGTCCGCCGCCGCGAACGTAAGAACATCGTCTCCGGCGTGGCGCATGTGAACGCCTCGTTCAATAACACCATGATCACCATCACCGACGCCCAGGGCAACACGATCTCGTGGTCCTCGGCCGGCGCGATGGGCTTCAAGGGCTCGCGTAAGTCGACCCCGTACGCTGCACAGGTTGCCGCCGAAGACGCCGCCCGCAAGGCTGCCGAGCACGGCATGCGCACCCTCGAGGTCGAAGTGTCGGGTCCCGGCTCCGGCCGTGAGTCCGCGCTCCGTGCCCTCCAGTCGGCAGGCTTCACCGTCACCTCGATTCGTGACGTGACGCCGATCCCGCACAACGGCTGCCGCCCGCGCAAGCGTCGCCGCGTCTAATACAAGATCATCCGGCGCGTGGGCCACGGCCCGCGCGCATTCCGGTTTAGGGCCGGCTTTGACGCCGCCCGTCGAGCGGTACCTCAAGAGGTGTGGTTGTGATCCAAAAGAACTGGCAAGAGCTGATTAAGCCGAACAAGCTCGAAGTCGCCCCCGGTGACGATCCGAAGCGCATTGCGACGGTCGTGGCCGAGCCGCTCGAGCGTGGTTTCGGCACGACGCTCGGCAACTCGCTGCGTCGCGTTCTCCTGTCGTCGCTCCAGGGCGCCGCAGTGACGTCGATTCATATCGACGGCGTGCTGCACGAGTTCTCGTCGATCCCGGGCGTCCGCGAGGACGTGACGGACATCGTCCTGAACGTGAAGTCCATCGCCATCAAGATGCAGGGCGAGGGCCCGAAGCGCATGACGCTTCGCAAGACCGGACCCGGCGTCGTTACCGCCGGTGACATCAACACGGTCGGCGACGTGCAGATCCTGAACCCCGAGCATGTTCTCTGCACCCTCGACGAGGGCGCCGAGATGCGCATGGAGTTCACGGTCGATACCGGCAAGGGATATGTTCCCTCCGAGCGCAACCGCGCTGAAGATGCTCCGATCGGCATGATCCCGGTCGACTCGCTCTACAGCCCGGTGAAGAAGGTGTCGTACCGCATCGAGAACACCCGCGAGGGCCAGATTCTCGACTACGACAAGCTCATCATGACGGTCGAGACCAACGGCGCCGTGACCCCTGAAGATGCCGTGGCTTATGCCGCCCGCATCCTGCAGGACCAGCTCCAGGTCTTCGTGAACTTCGAAGAGCCCCGCAAGGAAGAGACGGCTGCCGCTGCTCCGCAGCTGCCGTTCAACCCGGCGCTCCTCAAGAAGGTCGACGAACTCGAGCTGTCGGTCCGTTCGGCAAACTGCCTGAAGAACGACAACATCGTCTATATCGGTGACCTCATCCAGAAGTCCGAGGCGGAAATGCTCCGCACCCCGAACTTCGGCCGCAAGTCGCTCAACGAGATCAAGGAAGTTCTCGCCGGCATGGGCCTTCACCTCGGCATGGACGTGCCGGGCTGGCCGCCGGAGAACATCGAAGACCTCGCGAAGCGCTTCGAAGAGCACTACTAAGAATTCCGAAGCCGCCCTTCACCAGTTGGGCGGCTTCGATCCACCCCGTCGGAGAACCGGCGGTAATTAAGAGAGACGGCCGTACCTTGGCACGGCGGCCGGAAGATTTAGGAGAAAGCCAATGCGTCACGGATTCCGTGGTCGTCGCTTCAACCGCACGACCGAGCACCGCAAAGCAATGTTCGCCAACATGGCGGCTGCGCTGATCAAGCACGAGCAGATCGTCACCACCCTCCCGAAGGCCAAGGACCTCCGTCCGGTCGTCGAGAAGCTGATCACGCTGGGCAAGCGCGGCGACCTGCATGCCCGCCGTCAGGCCATGTCGCAGCTGCGCGACGAAGCCATGGTCAAGAAGCTGTTCGCCGTTCTCGGCGCTCGCTACAAGGACCGCAACGGTGGCTACACCCGCGTCCTGAAGGCCGGCTTCCGCTTCGGTGACAACGCCCCGATGGCTGTGATCGAGTTCGTCGACCGCGACGTCGATGCGCGCGGCCAGGACTCTGGTCCGACCCAGAAGGTCGAGATCATCGAGGCCGCTGAGTAATCAGCTTAAGGCTTATCGAATTTCATCAAGGGCGGTCCTTCGGGCCGCCCTTTTTGCTTGTGGGTTGAAGCACCAGATAGACAACGCTGAAACTTGGTGTTTCTTGCGCTGCGTAGAGCATCGGACCCAAAAGTGGATTTGCACTTTTGGGATCAATCCGATGCTCCATAGTTTGATGAACGCATCGTTCGGGGCGGAAAACCGGGTCCACTTTTCCGCACGATGCGTTATCGATTGTTGCCGTTGTTGAAGGGATTCGCCGTCATGCGCTTTTCTCCGTTCCGCCTGTCGATCATCGCTGTTGCCCTGGCTCTCGGGGCAGGGGGAGCGACAGCCCAGACGCAGCGGGTGGTGCCCGAGAGCAAGGCGCAGGTTCAGCTCTCCTTCGCACCCATCGTGCGTCAGACGGCGGGGGCTGTGGTCAATGTCTATGCCAGCCGCTCGGTCCGCCGTCAGAACACGGCCATGGAAGAGTACTTCCGCCGCTTCTTCGGTGACGATGCGCCGAGAGGACCGCGCGGGCGCTCGCAGAACTCCCTGGGTTCGGGCGTGATCGTCGATGCCTCCGGCCTCGTGATCACCAACAACCACGTCATCGAGAATATGAACGAGGTGAAGGTGGCGCTCGCCGACAGGCGCGAGTTCGAGGCGGACATCCTGCTGCGCGATTCCCGCACGGACATCGCCGTGCTGAAGCTCAAAGACGCCACGAACCTTCAGGCTGTCGAGCTGGGCGACTCGGAGGCTCTTCAGGTGGGCGACATCGTACTCGCCATCGGCAACCCCTTCGGCGTCGGTCAGACAGTCACGCAGGGCATCGTCTCGGCTCTGGCGCGCACGCAGGTCGGCATTTCCGACTACCAGTTCTTCATCCAGACAGATGCCGCCATCAATCCCGGTAATTCAGGCGGCGCGCTCATCGACATGAACGGCCGGGTGGTGGGCATCAACACGGCCATCTATTCGCGTTCCGGCGGCAGCATCGGCATCGGCTTCGCAGTTCCCTCCAGCATGGTCCGTGTGGTGCTGAATTCTGCCAGGGGCGGTGCGCGCAATGTGGTGCGGCCTTGGCTCGGCGCGCGGCTACAGCCGGTCGATGGCGACATCGCCACCGGCCTCGGGCTCGAGCGCCCGACCGGCGTTCTCGTCACCTCCGTCTACGACAAGGGGCCCGCCGCCGAGGCCGGCCTGAAGCGGGGCGACGTGATCCTCTCGGTGGATGGCCAGACGGTCGATAATCCGGATTCCTTCGGCTATCGCTACACCCTCAAAGGCACGCAGGGGCAGGCTCCGCTGACGGTGCTGCGCAGCGGCAAGCAGAGCACGCTCCAGGTCAAGCTCACGCCTCCGCCGGAAACGCCTGCCCGTGAGCCGGTGCGTGGGCGCGCCCGCACGCCGTTTGCAGGCGCCACCCTGGTCAATATCTCGCCGGCGGTGGCCGACGAGCTTCAGATCGAGGTGGCGGACGAGGGCGTGGTGATCTCTGATCTCGAGGAGCGCAGCGTGGCCGCGAGCGTGGGCTTCGAGAAGGGGGACCTGATCGTTGCCGTCAACGGTGAGCGCCTGGCCTCGACCAAGGACGCCGAGCGCCAGATCGAGCGTGCCAGCGGCTATTGGGAAATCACGGTCAATCGCGGAGGCCGCGTCTTCACGACGGTTCTCGGGCGATGAACGCCTGGACGGTCTCCAACACGCTTTCACCGGCAGAGATCGATACGGCTTACCGCTGGATCGCGACGGAAAGCTATTGGGGCAAGGAACAGCCGCGTTCGTTCTTCGAGCGTTCGGTGGAGAACTCCTTGTGCTTTGCCCTGCGCGATGCCGAGGATGAGCTTCGCGGCTTCGCCCGCGTTGTGACGGACAAGGCCACCTTCGCCTATCTCTGCGATGTCTTCGTCTGCGCCGGCACGCGCGGGCAGGGGGCAGGCAAGGCGCTGATCGGCGCCATCATGGAGCATCCCGAGCTTCAGGACATGCGCCGCTGGATGCTCGCCACCCGAGATGCGCATGGGCTTTACGCGCAGTATGGCTTTTCGCCCCTGGAAAACCCTGAAAGGCTCATGCAGCGACTGGACCCGGACGTCTATGCGCGCCTAAGCTCCTTACCCTCATGAGCGACCTGTTTTCATCCGCCGGTCTCGACCAGAACGCACCCAGGCCCCTAGCCGACAGGATGCGGCCTCAGAAGCTGTCCGAAGTCGTCGGCCAGGATCATCTCGTCGGGCCCGACGGCATCCTGACCCGGCTCATCGCTTCGAAGTCCCTCGGCTCCCTGATCTTCTGGGGACCGCCCGGCACTGGCAAGACCACGGTGGCGCGGCTGCTCGCCCATGAGACGGAGCTGCATTTCGACCAGATCTCCGCGATCTTCTCCGGCGTCGCCGATCTGAAGAAGGTGTTCGAGACCGCCCGGCATCGCCGGTCCACGGGCAAGGGCACGCTGCTCTTCGTGGATGAGATCCATCGCTTCAACCGCGCCCAGCTCGATGCCTTTCTGCCCGTCATGGAAGACGGCACGATTACCCTGGTGGGAGCGACCACTGAGAACCCGTCTTTCGAGCTGAACGCGGCGCTTCTGTCCCGCGCCCGCGTGCTTCTGTTCAAGTCGCTCGACGAGGAAGCGATCGCGAAGATCCTCGCGCGCGCCGAGGAGATCACGGCTAAGAAGCTGCCGCTCGATGAGGAGGCGTGCGCTTCCCTCGTGCGCATGGCCGATGGCGACGGGCGGGCCGTGCTGACACTGGCGGAAGAAGTCTGGCGCTCGGCCAAGCCCGACGAGATTTTCGACGCGGAGCAGTTGCAGGAAATCATCCAGCGCCGCGCGCCGATCTACGACAAGGGGCAGGAGGGGCACTACAACCTCATCTCCGCGCTTCACAAGACCGTTCGTGGCTCCGATCCCGATGCGGCTCTTTATTACCTAACCCGCATGCTCGATGCCGGCGAGGATCGCCTCTTCATCGCCCGCCGCTTGGTGCGCATGGCGGTGGAAGATATCGGCCTTGCCGACCCTCAGGCCCTGGTCATCGCCAACGCCGCGAAGGACGCCTTCGACTTCCTGGGTTCTCCCGAGGGTGAACTCGCGCTAGCCCAAGCGGCAGTCTATCTCGCCACCGCGCCGAAATCGAACGCGGTCTACAATGCCTACAAGGCCGCGACCAGGATGGCGAAAGAGCATGGTTCGCTCATGCCGCCACGAACGATCCTCAATGCGCCGACCAAGCTCATGAAGAAGATCGGGTACGGCGATAACTACCGCTACGATCACGACGAGCCGGATGCGTTCTCGGGCCAGGATTACTGGCCGGAGAAACTGGGGCGGCAACATTTCTACGAGCCCGTGGATCGAGGCTTCGAACGCGAGGTGAAGAAGCGTCTCGATTGGTGGGAAAAGCTCCGCCGGGAGCGGCGTGACGAGGACGAGTCGAAATAAGACATGAAGGCCTATCTTATCGTATTCCTCGGTGCCGGAATTGGCGGAGCGCTTCGTCATGGCGTGAATGTCGGTTGTGCGCGCTACTGCGGCACGGCGTTGCCCTATGGCACCCTGATGGTGAACATCGTGGGCTCCTTCCTTATGGGCGCGCTCGCCGGATGGCTGGCCTTCAAGGCAGGCGAGGGATGGAGCCAGCCCCTGCGCCTCTTTCTGACCACAGGGATCCTCGGCGGCTTCACGACCTTCTCGGCGTTCTCCCTCGATGCAGTGCTGTTGTGGGAGCGAGGGCAGATGGGGGAGGCGCTCGGCTATGTGACGGTTTCCGTGCTTCTCTCCATCGCAGGCTTGGTTGCCGGTTTGATGCTAGTGAGACAATTGGCCGGATAGCCTCATGTCTGCTCAATGAGGCTCTACATCCCATCCTTCCTCGCGCAGACGCTCCAAGTAGTCCTGAAGTGTCCGCCCTGGCTCGGGCTTGAAGATGTCGCCCAACACATCAACCGACAGCATCCGGTCCAGGCGAAAAGCCCGAAAATCCTGACGCAACTCGCACCATGCGGTCAGTGTCCAGGCGTGGCCCCATGCTTCTAGGCCTAAAGGCCTCACGGTCCTGTCCGATGCCTCGCCCATAGCATCTGCATAATTCAATCCGATCTTATGTCGCGTCCGTAAGGCGTGCCGGATGAGTGCCAGACGCTCACGCTCGCTATCCTTCAAGTGCAGGCCGAAGGCACGCAGATCCTGGCGTTGAAGCTCGATCCTCCGGTCGTTTCCGATCACGGCGTCGACCTTAGCAAGAACCTCTTCTGCCGCTTGCGCCAGCTCTTTGTCAGCCCAAGCCTTAACAAGCTTCGCGCCCAATGCGAGGGCCTGGAGCTCCGGGACGGAGAAAGAGAGAGGGGGGAGCAGCATCGCTCCTCGAAGGACGTAACCAATGCCTCTCTCGCCTTCGATGGGAACCCCCGAGGCGATAAGGGCGTCGATGTCACGATAAATGGTGCGGACCGATACTTCGAGCTGCTCGGCGATGTCATGGGCTGTCCGAAGCCGTCCGCCCCGGAGCATCTGTACGATATCGAAGAGCCGGTCCGCGCGCCGCATGGCTTAGCTGGAATGAGCGATGGTGTGATGAGCCATCTTCGCCGAGGTCATATCGATCATGCCGCAGAAGGGCTGTGCGGCTGGAATCGTATGAAATGTCTCAGCGGCCTTTTGGGCGCTGGCATCGTCGGCCCACTCGCAGACATCGATCCAGTTGCCGTCTTGTCCCTTCGCTAGCCGCCTGCGGATAAAGCCTGGCATGGCCTTTACCACGTTGCTGGCGTCATTGGCGGCGCGGATAAAAGCTGCCTCGTCAGTTCCGGGCTGGAGCGAAAAGGTCACGGTTTCGAGGACGTGGGATTTCATGGAAGGATCCTTGTGCAGGTTGCTGAGGCCTGCACCCATAGGATTAGCCAACTGACAGCGTTGTGTCAGTTGTCCGTAGGTCATGGGAGCAAGGATTTTTTGAATGCTGCCCTTTTAGCTTCGATTGCCGCCAAGGCGGCGCTCTGGTACCCACGATCTCATGAGAAAAAGTAATTCAGGACAGAATGGAGCCCGAGGCGGGCGGTCTGGCGCGCGGCAGGGCTTCCGCTCGCGCGAGGACAGGCCTGCCCGCAAGGGGCCTCCAAAGGCGGCTTCCAAGGGGCCTTCGAAGAGTGCGTCGGCGAAGCCGCGCAGCGCCAAGCCGGCAGCTAAGGGCCGCCCCGAGGAGGCGCGGCGCGAGCGCCAAAGCGCCAAGGCACCGGCACGAGCTGTAGAGGCACGTCGCGAGAGGCCTGCGACCAAGACCCCGTCGCGCCCCGCGGCGGAGGCTCCGCAAAAGCCCACGCGGGCTCAGGCTAGGGCCGAGGCTCAGGAGGTTCTGGCGACGGGCGTGCAGACGCTCGTGGTCGAGCCCGATGAGGCGGATATGCGCGTCGACCGCTTCCTGGTCGCGCGCTCCCCGCAACTCGCCTTCACGCATATCCAGCGCATCGTCCGCAAGGGCGAGTTGCGTGTCGACGGAAAGCGGGCGCAGCCCAACGAGCGGCTCACCGCCGGGCAGAAAGTGCGTATTCCGCCGCTGAAGCTCGACCAGCCGCGTCCGGTTTCGCGCAACAGCGCGAAGGACCAGGGCGATCTCGAATTCCTGAAGTCCATCACGCTCTATGAGGACAAGGACGTTCTCATCATCAACAAGCCGATGGGGCTTGCGGTGCAGGGCGGCTCGGGCACCACGCGTCACGTGGATGGCCTGCTTGAATGCATGCGCGATGCGGAAGGGCAGAAGCCGCGCCTCGTGCATCGCCTCGACAAGGACACGGCGGGCTGTCTCGTCATCGCCAAGACGCGCTTCGCCGCGTCCACCATGGCGAAGTCTTTCCGTGCACGCACCACACGCAAGATCTATTGGGCGTTGGTCGCTGGCGTGCCGCGCGTGCGCCAAGGCCGCGTTTCGACCTATCTCGCCAAGGAAGGCGACGAGGGTGATTCCCGCATGCGCGTTGCGCGCCACGGCGATGAGGGGGCAAGCCACGCGCTGACCTATTACGCCATCATCGACACGGCGGCACATAAGCTCGCGTGGCTGTCGCTGAAGCCGGTGACCGGACGCACGCACCAGCTGCGCGCACACACGGCGCATATCGGGCATCCGATCGTGGGCGATCCCAAGTATTTCGACATCGAGAACTGGGAATTGCCGGGCGGCATCCAGAACAAGCTGCATCTGCTCGCACGACGCATCGTGATCGCGCATCCGCGCACGGGCAAGCCCATCGATGTAACCGCGCCGCTGCCGCCGCACATGCAGCAGAGCTTCAACCTGCTCGGCTTCGATACGAGCCAGTACGATCCTATCGTCGAAGCGCCCGAGGAGTAATTCGGGCTATCTCTCTTTCGATATCCTCCTTGTCGCACTTTTGCCGTGGGCTCAGCGCACCATTTCATGTCTCTGTCATCCGTGAGGGTTACAGAGACATTGGCAAGGAGGGGATCGATGGAACACAAAGATCTCGACTATCTCCGTAGCGTAGCCGACGTTCAACCAAAGCCTCTCTCCCGGCAGGAGCGGCTGGACCGGTGGATCAGCCTTCTCGAGCGCGATCCGGCACGACGTCTGAACTCCCTTGGCGAAATCGAATACAAGCCGCCGGCAGAGCGGGCTCTGGTGCGGGAGGACAACTCTGCCCTGACTGTCGCCTATGACGACCCGATTCTCCGGGCGGATGGGCTTGCAAGCGACAGGCTCGGCGATGCCATGCGGTATTTCGGGCTCTCCGACGGACAGGCGCATTACGCCTTGTGCTCATGCCTCAGCGGGCATACGGCGGAATCCGGTGCCTTCGCTCGGCGCTTGCGCAACTCCACAAGCGACGCTGCCTGGCAGCAGGCCGTCGGTGCCTGGGCTCTGGCAGGATTGGCGGTGGGCCTGCCGGCTCTCGTCTATCTGCTGCGCTGAGCGGCAGGCGACATACTCTCACGACCGGGGACAGCAATGCATTCCCCGGTCGATGCCGTTTGACTGCCGCCTCAGGCTCGACGATGAATGGCGAAGCTGCAAGCGCGCAAAAGGCCTTCGACCATGCTTCACATCGAGCCCGTAACCCTCGCGACCGACCGGCTTGTCTTACGTCCTTTGAGCCTCGATGACGTGCCCGCGCTCGGCGCGGCCGCGAGCGACGGCAATCAATGGGAGAAGAAGACGACCACGGTGCCGAAGCCCGAGGGCTTCGAGGAGTACGTGCAAAAGGCTCTCGACCTTCAGGCCGCAGGGCTCGCGCTTCCTTTCGCGACCGTGGTGAAGGACGGCAACCGGGTCGTGGGTTCGACGCGGTACATGAACATCGACGCCGCCAATCATCGTGTGGAGATCGGCACAACCTGGATCGCAAAATCCTGGCAGCGCACCTTCGTGAATACGCATGCGAAGTTCCTCATGCTCCGGCATGCCTTCGAGGTTCTGGGCTGCAACGCGGTCGAGATCCGCACCCACTCGCAAAACGACCAATCCCGCGCCGCCATCGAGCGACTGGGCGCGAAGCTCGACGGCATCCTGCGTCGCCACATGATCATGCCCGATGGGCACATCCGCGATACGGCTGTCTACAGCATCCTCCGAGAGGAATGGCCCGAAGTGAAGGCGCGTCTGGAGAAGCGGCTGGAGCGTTAGCCTCCCAAGCGTGGCTGTTTCCGGAACGCGCCCGGCGGCGTAACGTTGTCCCCGATGATGTGAATCGATGGAGTGAGAGCATGGGCAGCGCCGTTCGCGACAATACGACCGGTCATCGCTTCGAGCTTGAGCGGAACGGTCATCTCGCATTCGCGACCTACGAGCGCCAGGGGGGAAACCTTGTCATCCGGTATGTTGAGGCTGCTCCGCCTCTACGCGGCACAGGAGCTGCCGACGAGCTGATGCGCGGCGTTGCCGAGATCGCCCGCGCCGAGGGGCGCACGATTACGCCTCTCTGCGGCTACGCTTACACGTGGCTGCGTCGTCACAAGGATTATCACGACCTTCTGAACTGATAAGCTCCCTTCCTCTAAAGGGTGTGCTTTTTCGCCGTACTGCGGACTGCGTCAAAAACGACTACAGGTCGAACTTCATCGATAAGAAACGAAGTTCGCCAAGGGGGCGTCCGTGACCAATGTGATCGAGAAAGCAAGACAGCTCTTGCGCAGGAAGAGTGTGGCCATTGCCGCCGCCGTCGTCGCCCTGGCGGTGGTCGCCGCCGCTATATCCGTACCGTTCTTCGTCTCCGAGAAGGTCAACGAGATCGCCTATTCCGAGTTCTCGCGTGAGCTTGAGGCCGGAAAAGTTCGCAAGGTTCAGGTGCAGGACGGTGGCTTGGCCGTTTGGTACGCGGACCAGTCTGCTTTCGTGCGTCTTCCGACCTCTCTGCTGACGGCCCAGACCGTCGATCGGGCAACGGCTGCCGGTGCGCAGGTGGAGTTCAAGAAATCCGGCATCGACGCCTCTTATGCGGCGAGCTTCGTGATTTCCCTCATCATGGTGGCGGCGGTGCTGGCGCTCGTCGCCGTGCAAGTGGATTTCAAACCGACGAACCGCTGGCCGCGCGCGGTCAGGAACGTACCCGACCGCTTCGATGACGTGGCGGGCCAGGAAGAGCCTAAAGCCGAGCTTCAGGAGGTGATCGCCTTCCTGCGCGACGCGGAAGCGTTCGAGAAGGTGGGTGCCCGTGTTCCGCGAGGCGTGCTGATGGTTGGGCCGCCCGGAACGGGCAAGACCCTGATCGCAAAGGCGCTTGCGGGCGAGGCCGGAGTTTCCTTCATGGCCGTCTCTGGCAGCGATTTCTCCGCTCCTCTCATCGGCATCGCCAAGAGCCGCGTGTCCAAGCTGTTCGAGCAGGCGCGCAGGCGTGCGCCCTGCCTGATCTTCATCGACGAGATTGATGCCATCGGACGCAAGCGCGGCGGTGGCGGATCGGCGGCGGATCGCGAATTCGAGTCGACGCTGAACCAGCTTCTCGTCGAAATGGATGGCTTCAACAGCACCTCGGGCGTGATCGTGATCGGCGCAACGAACCGGGTCGATGTGCTCGATCCCGCGCTGCTGCGCCCCGGACGCTTCGACCGTCAGGTGCATATCGGTCTTCCCGACATCACGGGCCGCGAGGCGATCCTCACTGTCCATGCACGCAACATGAAGCTCGCCTCCGGTGTCGATCTGGCTTCCGTCGCTCGGGGAACGCCAGGCTTCTCCGGGGCCGATCTCGGCAACCTCATCAACGAGGCCGCGATTTTCGCGGCACGCGACGGTGTGACGGTGATCGGGCGCGACCATCTGGAATCCGCGCGCAACAAGATCATCATGGGGCTGGAGCGCCGGTCGCTCGTCATCACCAGCGAGGAGCGCAGGCTCGTGGCCGTGCACGAGGCGGGGCATGCTCTCTGCGCCTGCCTGACGCCGGGCTCGGACAAGGTGCATAGCGCCACCATCATCCCGCACGGCCAAGCGCTCGGCCTCGTCATGCGCCTGCCGGAGAACGACCGCTACTGCATCCCCGTGGAGAAGCTCGAGGCCGATCTCATTGTTGCCATGGGTGGCCGCGCGGCGGAGGAGGTGGTTTTCGGCGCCCGTAAAGTGACGACGGGTGCGGCAAGCGATATCGCGCACGCCACCAACATTGCGACCCGCATGGTCACCGAATGGGGCATGAGCCCCACCATCGGCATGGTGAAGGTGGCGCGCTCAGGCGAAAGCTTCCCGCGTGAGGTCGAGCAGGAAATCCGCCGGATCATCGAGGAGATGTATGCGGCGGCAAAGGCCTGCATCGAGGATAACCGCGACGCGCTGGACGCTCTGACCGAGGCGCTCCTCGATCACGAGACCATCGAGGGGGACGAGGTTCGCAGGATTGTTGCTGTGAACGAGACGAAGCTGGCGGCGGCCTGATCGGCCTCAGTCGTCGGTCAATGGCGCGTTGATCGTGCAGACGACCCCTTTAGGCGCGAAGTCGATCTCCACGGAGCCGTTCAGCTCCTGAGCCAGGCTCCGCTCGATGAGCCGTGTGCCGAAGCCGCGTTGCTTCGGCGTGGCGACGGTCGGGCCATCCGTTTCGGTCCATTCCATTCTGAGATGAGGTACACCTGCCTCCTCCAGAATGGTCCAGGTTATGGCGATGCAGCCTTTTGCATTCGACAGCGCCCCATACTTGACCGCATTCGTTCCGAGTTCCTGAATCGCCATGGCGATGGCAAGGGCGATGCGCGGCGGCAGGCGAATGTCGGGGCCGGAGACCTTGAAGCGCTCGCCGCCATGGTTCTGGAATGGTGCGATGGCCTGCTGCACCACTTCGCGCAAATAGGCACCGTCCCAATTCTCGCGGGTCAATACGTCATGGGCACGGGAGAGGGCGAACAAGCGCCCCTCGACGGCATCGCGAGCCTCCTCGGCCGTCCTCGCATTTCGCAAGCTCTGGATCGCGATGGATTGTACGGTGGAGAGCGTGTTCTTCACGCGATGGTTGAGTTCGTTGATCAGCAGCTGTTGGTGTTCTTCGGCTCTCTTGCGATCCGTAATGTCCAGGGCCACGCCGACGGTACGGCCCGGCTTGCCGTTCTCGATATCCTTCAACTCCGCACGCAGAAGCAGCCAGCGTTGCGAGCCGTCAGGCCAGATGATTTCCAGCTCTGTCTCCGCATGGCAGTCTCCACGCGCAAGCGCTTCCGCCGCTGCCTGCCGAATTTTTTCCCTCCCACCGGGAGCATAGCGGCTTCTGATCTCTGCTGACGTCGGGGAGATGCCGGGCTCAAAGCCGAGCAGGCGGTTCAGCTCCGGAGATGAGTGAATCGTATCCGTGGCTATATCAGTTTCCCAGATGGCCATGCGGCCTGCGTCGATGGCCAAGCGCAATCTCGCCTCGCTCTCGGCAAGAGCGGCTTGCGAGCGCTTGGACTCCGTCAGGTCGGCGGCAAGCACGTAGAAACCGGCAATGCTGCCGTCGTCGCGTCGGTCAGGAATGTACTCCGATCTGATGAACCTCAAACCGGTCGGAAACTGTGCCCACCACTCGTGTCCGGCCCGCTCTCCATTCAGAACCGCATCGATGTAAGGGCGCACCCGTTCATAAGTTTTATCGCCGACCGCTTCCCACAAAGAGAGCCCGTATAGGCTCTCCGGCGTGCGCCCGAACCAGGTCGTGTAAGCCTTGTTGTTGAAGCGATAGCGCTGGCCGGCATCCACATAGGCGATCAAGGCAGGAAGATTGTCGGCGATCTGCCGAAGCTGCTTCTCACTCGCCCGGGCTCTCGTTTCGCTCTCGCGCAAGCGTTTCTCGCTCGCCTGGAGAGAGCTGCGTGAATCCTCCAGCGTCTCGATGCGGGCATTGGCGGATGACATATTCCGAGCATGTTCGCGGCCGAGGGCTTCGTGCCGGACGGCTGTCGCCTCGGACAGGATGCCTTGGTCACTCAGCCTTGCGCGCAGCTCCTGGTTGTCGCGCTCCAGCTTTTCGAGGCGTTGCAGCAGGGTCTCAGTGTCCTGGGAGGCAGGCTTGTTCATATTCTCATTGTGCCGTGCGAGCTTAGCTAGGTCTGTTGAAGATAGGGCTCCGTCGGCGGGGAGCGATACCATAAATGTAAACGCTCAAGCGGGATTTAAGAGCGACCGCGAATTCATGTCGAACATGGCCCAAGCCTTCTGGCGGCGGGCGGGTTTATTGAATATGGTGCCGCTTCATAAGAAGGGGCTCGCGTAATGAAGCGTATTCTTCAGGCTGCCATCGTGGTTGGCATCGGACTCTTGGCGACGGCCTGCGACAAGTGCGGCAACTGGAACCTCAACACTCCGCAGTTCTGCCGCGGTTCCGCCCCGCAGGGCTAAAGCCACGCAGGAGCCATCCTTGAAGCTCGTTCTTTTCGATGTCGACGGTACGCTGGTCGACAGTCAGAACATCATTGCGGCCTCCATCCGTGGGGCCTACCAGGCCTATGACATGGAGCCGCCGAGCCGGGAGCGCTCGCTCTCCATCGTCGGCCTGTCCCTTGTCGAGGCCTTCACGGTACTCGCTGGTCCCAAGGCGCCGGTCGAGGGTCTGGCCCAGGCCTACAAAGATGCCTACAACGTCCTGCGCCTCGACCCGGCCAATGATGCGCCGCTCTTTCCAGGAGCGGGCGAATGCATTGAGGGCCTGAAAGCTCGGGACGATGTTCTGATCGGTCTTGCCACGGGCAAGTCGCGGAGAGGCGTCACGATGCTGATCGAGCGCCATGGCTGGGAGGGCGTGTTCGCCACGACCAAGACGGCTGACGATGCTCCGTCGAAGCCGCATCCGGGCATGATCCTGCAGGCCATGGAAGAGCTGGGCATCGCGCCGGAAGACACCATGATGATCGGCGATTCCAGCTACGACATGGGTATGGCGCGCGCCGCCGGGGCACTGCCGGTCGGCGTCTCCTGGGGCTTCCAGCCGGTCACGGCACTGAACGAGGCGGGGGCGGCCCGCATCGTCGACAGTTATGCCGGGCTCGAACCTGTGCTGGCGTCCTTCCTGTCCCAACCCTCGTATCTTTCCGCCTGAGCGCCTATTTCTTCCCCATGACAGATTCCCGTGACTGGTTCCCCGGCCAAGACGAGCCGAACCCCATGCGAGCGGCTCAAGCCGGCATGAAGCCCACGTTGCCCAAGCGCTTCTACAAGGAGGCGGGAGTTGAGGAGCGCGATGGGCTTTTCCATCTGACCCTCGACGGACGCGTAGCCAGGACGCCTGGCAAGCAGGCCCTGGCCGTGCCGTCCCGTGCGCTTGCCGAGGCGATGGCCCGGGAATGGACGGAGCAGGGGGGCGAGATCGACCCCGCCACGATGCCGATCACCCGGATCGTCAATTCTGCCATCGACGGCGTCACGCCTCGGCAGGCGGAGGTGGCGGAGGATCTCGTGCGCTATGCGGGCTCCGACCTCACCTTATACCGGGTGAGCGAACCCGCGCGGCTCGTCCAGTCTCAGGACATTGCCTGGAATCCGGTTCTCGACTGGGCCAAGGAGGCGCACGGCGCACGCTTCACGCTCGCGGAAGGCGTGATGCATGTGACGCAGCCGGACGAGGCGATTGATGCCGTACGGGCTGTGATCGAGCGGATCGATTCTCCCTTCGCGCTCGCGGCCCTTCACGTGATGACCACGCTGTCCGGCTCCGTGCTGATCGCATTGGCCCATGCGCTCGGGCCCTTCGAGGCCGATCAGGCCTGGGCGGCCGCCCATGTGGATGAGCTTTATCAGGAGAGCGTCTGGGGCGAAGATTATGAGGCCATGGAGCGTCGCCGCAAGCGCGAGGCCGATTTCCGGGCCGCGTCCGAAGTTTTTCGGCTGCTTCGCGCCTGAATAGTTGGAAAGCCGCCGGTGTAGGGGCAGACCGGCGGCTTTCCGTGTGGCAATCAGCTTTTTACGCACGCCTGAAGCTGATGCCGCACTTCTTGCGAACCGAGGCTTCCTCGATGGCCTGCATCTGGCCTCTGAGATTCGCGAGTTCGGCGGTCTTGGCATTGTCTCCACCCACGAAGAATGCGGCCGGCCAGAAGATGACCAGGGCGGCGGTGGTGGCAACCACGTCACGGGTATGCTGAGAATCCTGGGCGCCGGCAGCCGCCGCGGCAGCCGAGCTGACGCGCTGGGCCTCCAGGCTCAGGTCGCGGCAGCTATAGCTCGAATAGGCGGCGGACGAGACATAGGACGCCGTTACGCTTTCCGAACGGCTGGCACAGCCGGCGGCGGTCAGGGAGAGAGCCGCAGCAAGAGCGGCGAAGGTATGGATGGTCTTCATGGAGCTGTCCTCAGCAATGTTATTGCGTGATGAAAGCTAGAGCTGTGGGCTCTCCCGTGAAGTATTGGCAATGTGCTGTGGAACACACGCCGTAAGTGGCATTTTGGGGCGCGTATGGCTGTGCTAAGCGGAAGGCCACGATTTTCCCGGGCACCAGGGACCACCCATGAAAGACATTCTCGAACGGCTTGAAGAGCGGCGGGCCCAGGCCCGCCTCGGCGGCGGCGAAAAGCGCATCGAGGCGCAGCACGCCCGGGGCAAGCTCACGGCGCGGGAGCGCATCGAGCTTCTTCTCGACAAGGGCTCGTTCGAGGAGTTCGACATGTTCGTCGAGCACCGCTCCACCGATTTCGGCATGGACAAGGCCAAGATCCCAGGCGACGGCGTCGTGACCGGCTGGGGCACGGTGAACGGCCGCACTGTCTTTGTCTTTGCCAAGGACTTCACGGTGTTCGGCGGCTCGCTCTCCGAATCCCATGCCCAGAAGATCACCAAGATCCAGGACATGGCCCTGAAGATGCGCGCTCCCATCGTCGGCCTGTTCGATGCGGGCGGCGCGCGCATCCAGGAAGGCGTGGCGGCGCTCGGCGGCTATGGCGAGGTATTCAAGCGCAACGTGATCGCCTCGGGCGTCATCCCGCAGATCTCGGTGATCATGGGTCCATGCGCGGGCGGCGACGTCTACTCGCCTGCCATGACCGATTTCATCTTCATGGTGCGCGACCGCTCCTACATGTTCGTCACCGGCCCTGACGTGGTGAAGACCGTCACCAACGAGACAGTGACCTCGGAGGAACTCGGCGGCGCGAAGGTGCATACCACCAAGTCGTCCGTGGCCGATGGCGCCTATGACAATGACGTGGAAGCGCTGCTTCAGGTTCGCCGCCTCATCGACTTCCTGCCCGCCAACAACATGGACGGCGTGCCGGAAATCCCGAGCTTCGACGATCCGAACCGGGTGGATGACAGCCTCGACACCCTGATCCCGGACAATCCTAACAAGCCCTACGATATGAAGGAGCTGATCCAGAAGGTCGTGGACGAAGGCGATTTCTTCGAGATACAGGAATCCTACGCCCGGAACATCATCACCGGCTTCGCACGCATCGAAGGCCGCACGGTGGGATTCGTGGCCAACCAGCCGATGGTACTCGCAGGCGTTCTCGACTCTGACGCGTCCCGCAAGGCAGCGCGCTTCGTGCGTTTCTGCGATGCGTTCAACATTCCCATCGTCACCTTCGAGGACGTGCCGGGCTTCCTGCCGGGCACCGCGCAGGAATATGGCGGCCTCATCAAGCACGGCGCGAAGCTGCTCTTCGCCTATTCCGAAGCCACCGTGCCGCTGGTGACGGTGATCACGCGCAAAGCCTTCGGCGGCGCCTATGACGTGATGGCCTCAAAGCATATCGGCGGCGACATCAACTACGCCTGGCCCACCGCGCAGATCGCGGTCATGGGCGCGAAAGGCGCGGTCGAAATCATCTTCCGCCAGGACATCGGTGACGCGGACAAGATCGCCGCCCGCACCAAGGAATACGAAGACCGCTTCATGTCCCCCTTCGTCGCCGCCGAGCGCGGCTACATCGACGAAGTGATCATGCCGCATTCCACACGCCGCCGGATCGCGCGAGCCTTGGCGCTGCTGCGCCATAAGGAGACGGAGCGTCCGTGGAAGAAGCACGACAACATTCCGCTGTGACCATGTCAGTTCCCTGCAACCGTTCCTGGGTGGCGAATGCCATCCAGATCATCGAGGCGGATTTCAATCGCTCGTCGGATACGCATCTGTTGCAGGTGCCGCTACCGGCGGTGCCGGGGATTTCGCTTTATCTGAAGGATGAATCTACGCATCCGTCGGGGAGCCTCAAGCATCGGCTGGCGCGCTCGCTGTTTCTTTATGGGTTGTGCAACGGCTGGATCGGGCCGGAGACGACGATCATCGAGGCCTCGAGCGGATCGACGGCGGTGTCGGAGGCGTATTTCGCGCGCATGCTGGGGCTTCGCTTCATCGCCGTGATGCCGCGCTCCACGTCGGCGGAAAAGATCGCGCAGATCGCGTTCTACGGCGGCGAGAGCCATTTCGTGGATTCTCCTGCCGCCATGTACGAGGAGAGCGCGCGTTTGGCGCGTGAGCTCAACGGTCATTACATGGACCAGTTCACCTATGCCGAGCGGGCGACCGACTGGCGCGGCAACAACAACATCGCGGAATCCATCTTCAGCCAGATGGCGCATGAGGAATATCCGATCCCGAGCTGGATCGTGGTGGGCGCGGGCACCGGTGGTACCTCGGCGACGCTTGGGCGCTATATCCGCTATCGCCGCCTGCCGACGAAGCTGTGTCTCGCCGATCCGGAAGCATCCGTGTTCCACCGGCATTTGGCTGATCGCAGCGTTTGCACCGTGTCCAATCCGCCCTCCGTCGTCGAAGGCATCGGGCGTCCGCGCTGCGAGCCGTCCTTCGTGCCCGAACTCATCGACCGGGCCTATGCGGTGCCGGATGCCGCGAGCATCGCGGCGGCGCGCGTTCTCTCGCGCCGCATCGGCCGCTCCTGCGGCGGTTCCACCGGCACCAATCTCTGGGCCGTAGCGCAGATCGTCGGCGAGATGGTGCAGAGGGGAGAGAAGGGGTCCGTCGTGACGCTCCTGTGCGATTCCGGCGACCGCTACCGCTCCACGCATTACGATGACGCTTGGCTGGAGCAACGCGGCATCGACATCAAGCCTGCCGAGGAAGCTATGGAGCGCTTCTTCGAAGCCGGGGTTCTACGGGTTTCTTAAGATCGCCTCGGGCACGGACAGGTCCGGCAACTCATTGCGCGCCTCGTTGAACGGTCGTTCGGCGAGGCGCTTTTTATTCGCCATTCATAATCGGCACGGATGGGAGCCAAGGTCATTCAAGCGTAGCCCGAGCTTCGACATGGGGTGTCATCCTAGCAGCGACCGCAACTGTGGATGGGATCAAATTCAGTTTGAAATCATTCTAGACTGCAATAGACTATAATTGTTCTAAATTGGCTCGCCACGCTCCCGCTGGGGGCGATCATGGAGACAAAGATGGCCAACAACTCCTCTGCTGCCTGCGCAAGCTGCCGCTTCTACGACGATCATAAGCTCAATGATGCCGTTGCCCAGAATGACCGGGGCCTCTGCCGCTACAACCCGCCGGTCAACCAGCCCGACGCGCAGGGCCATGGCCTGTGGCCGGTCGTCGATAGCAAGGATTGGTGCGGCCACTTCTCTCCCGAGCAGTTCCCCGGCGAGTAATTCGCGCGCTAATGCCAACAGGGCCGGCGTTGACCGGCCCTGTTGGCTTTTCGCTGAGATGACTTCTTCTTGGGCGCTACTTCTGCTGCCCGAACCATTTCACAAGCAGGCTCAGGTCTGTCTGCGACAGGCC
>NZ_JAKRNJ010000019.1 GCF_022346925.1 Microvirga sp. ACRRW | reverse complement strand
AGGCCGCCGGAGAGCGTGTCGTTGTGAGCGCCGCCCCACATCCAGTCCTGCCCGGCCCCGCCCCAGATGTTGTCGTGGCCGTCATCGCCAAACAGCGAGTCGTTGCCGTCGTCGCCGTACAGCGTGTCCTCGTTGGCCCCGCCGTAGAGCACGTCGTCCTGCGCGCCGCCCGACAGATAGTCGTTGCCGTCGCCGCCATAGAGCCAGTCGGACCCGTCGCCGCCATACAGGAAGTCGTTGCCCTCCTGCGCCACCAGCTGGTCATTGCCTTCATGGCCATAAAGCCAGTCCTGGCCGCCGCCGCCGACGAGGACGTCATTGCCGACCTGACCGAGCAGCTCGTCGTTGCCGTCACCGCCGTCCAGCCAATCGTCACCGGCATCGCCGACCAGGAAGTCGTTGCCGCTTTCGCCATAGAGAGCATCGTTGCCCCATTGGCCGTAGAGCGCATCGTTGCCCTCGCCGCCGAACACCCGGTCATCGCCGTCGCCGCCCACAGCATAGTCGTTGCCGGCGCCGCCCTGGAGCGTGTCGTTGCCGGTCCAGCCGGTCAGGGTGTCGTCGCCCTCGCCGCCCTCGAGCAGGTCATGGTCCTCGCCGCCATCGAGCGTGTCGTTGCCGAGGCCACCGATCAGCGTGTCGTTGCCATAACGTCCCATCAGGGTGTCGTTGCCGGCGCCGCCGTCGAACTTGTCATTGCCAGACACCGCGCCGCTCGTGATCGCGTCGTCGATCACGTCGTTGCCGGCGCCGCCATAGATGTGGTCGTCGCCGTCGCCGCCGCGCAGCGTGTCGTCGCCCTCGCCGCCGACCAGCACGTCGTGGCCCTGGTGGCCGACGAGGCTGTCGTTGCCCGTGCCGCCGATCAGGTAATCGGAATAGACGCCGCCCTGCACCGTGTCGTGGCCCTCGCC
>NZ_JAKRNJ010000018.1 GCF_022346925.1 Microvirga sp. ACRRW | reverse complement strand
CTCGGCGGGCGCATCCCGCGCGGCGTGCTGCTCGTCGGCCCGCCCGGCACCGGCAAGACACTCACCGCCCGCGCGGTCGCGGGCGAGGCCAACGTGCCCTTCTTCACCATCTCCGGCTCCGACTTCGTCGAGATGTTCGTCGGCGTCGGCGCAAGCCGCGTGCGCGACATGTTCGAGCAGGCCAAGAAGAACGCGCCCTGCATCATCTTCATCGACGAGATCGACGCCGTCGGCCGCCATCGCGGCGCGGGCCTGGGCGGCGGCAACGACGAGCGCGAGCAGACCCTCAACCAGCTCCTGGTCGAGATGGACGGCTTCGAGGCCAACGAGGGCATCATCATCATCGCCGCCACCAACCGGCCCGACGTGCTCGACCCGGCGCTGCTGCGCCCGGGCCGCTTCGACCGTCAGATCGTGGTGCCCAACCCCGACGTGCTGGGCCGCGAGAAGATTTTGCGCGTGCATGTGCGGAAAGTCCCGCTCGCGCCGGATGTCGACCTCAAGGTGATCGCCCGCGGCACGCCCGGCTTCTCGGGTGCCGATCTGATGAACCTGGTCAACGAGGCGGCGCTGTTGGCGGCGCGACGCGGCAAGCGCATCGTGACGATGAAGGAGTTCGAGGACGCCAAGGACAAGGTGATGATGGGCGCCGAGCGCCGCACCCTGGTGATGACCGACGACGAGAAGCGTCTGACCGCCTATCACGAGGCGGGCCATGCGGTGGTGGCGCTCAACGTGCCGGCGACCGACCCGGTGCACAAGGCGACGATCATTCCGCGCGGCCGGGCGCTGGGCATGGTGATGCAGCTGCCGGAGCGCGACAAGCTGTCGATGAGCTTCGAGCAGATGACCTCGCGTCTGGCGATCATGATGGGCGGACGGATTGCGGAAGAGATGATCTTCGGCAAGGAGAAGGTGACCTCGGGCGCGCAGTCGGACATCGAGCAGGCGACGCGTCTGGCGCGGATGATGGTGACCAAGTGGGGCTTCTCGCCGGAGCTTGGCACGGTGGCCTATGGCGAGAACCAGGACGAGGTGTTCCTGGGCATGCAGATGGGCCGGCAGCAGAACGTGTCGGAGGCGACGGCGCAGAAGATCGACTCGGAGGTGCGGCGTCTGGTGGAGACGGGGCTGAACGATGCGCGCCGGATTTTGACCGAGAAGGCTTCGGATCTGGAGGCTTTGGCGCGGGGTCTGTTGGAGTACGAGACGCTCACCGGCGAGGAGATCCGCAACCTCATCGACGGACAGCCCCCAGTCCGCGACGCAGGCG
>NZ_JAKRNJ010000017.1 GCF_022346925.1 Microvirga sp. ACRRW | reverse complement strand
GCCTTCTTTATTTGCGCTCAACCAAGCAGGTAAGAAACAAAAAGATCATAGCGCGCTCTGAATTGACATAATGTAATTTTGATTACATTTCTTGTTTGCGTAGTAGTCTCCCAGATCAGAGCGCGCCTGATCTCAAGTACATTGCTCAAAATGACATAGACCGAACGGTCTAGGCCTGCGACCAGTAGTAGGTTTCTTACCGAGCGTCAGCCTATCTTACGCTAGAATCTTCAGAAAATATCTTTGGTTTAGATATGAACCCTCTCTAACCAGAGAGTAGTCACGCCTCTCCGACGTTGAAAACACTCCAGGCGGAACTGTGCCGTTATGCGGGTCGAGGAAGGCCTCGCAGGCACCTGAGAGATTCTTTGGGCGAAGCCCCAACCTGGAGAGCCGACGTGAAGAGCAACGACTGGGACGGTCATATCGTTCAGTACACCGACATGCAGGGCGTGGCCGCGGCCAGCGTTCACTTTGGTGGTGGAACATCCATGTCGCGGCTCGAAGCGGAGATGAACCGATACTTTGACGGCACGGGTGCCAAGATCACTTATGGTGGTTCCACAATTGGCAATGAGGTGCAGGTCGTCCAGATCACTTTGAAGCCCGGCGTGAAGGTCAAAGAAAACCCCGACGGAACGGTTACGATATCGGTGGTCAATTCCAAAGAAGGCACGACTGCCGTCGTCAAACTGGATAAGGACGGCAAGGTCGTCGAGGCCAAGTCCACGAAGGTGGAATACACAGCCGATGGCGGGGCCTTCCAGCGCATCACGGACCAGGACGGAAACGTTCGTGATGTGACGCTCGTGCATGGCGGCGAGGGGAAGACGAAGCCAAGCGTCTTTATTGATCCTGACACGGGAAATTTAACTGTCGTTAGCGTTACATCTGAAGCTGCCAACACTAAAACAGTTGCCACCTTCAGAGAGGATGGCGGCCTTATCAATCGCATTGATTACGATTACGACCTTCTCGAAGACGGCCGCATTGTCGAGCATTCAGTTGATATGAATGGGCAGCATCATTCCCGCGAAATTATCGGGATCGTACAAGACGGACAAGTATCAACCTTGACGACTAATAAAGGTGGTTTCGTTTATGCGACAACAACCTTGCCGGATGGCAATTATGTTCTGGTGACGATGACGCAAAGTTCTGCGCGTGCTGTTACTGAGAGAATATTTCATGAGACGCGATCTGATGGAAGCGTCATCCAGAAGTATATCGGTGGAGACGGTACGGTAGTAGAAACAGTTCTGATCGAAGGAAGGGAAGGATCCGAGCGGCCTGTTATGGTAGTTGAGCCTAGCGGGACTGTCATTTTTTCTGTGAATAGGGCTGACGGATCGAGGACATACGTTGCCTTGGATAATGCAGGGTTTGAGTTCAGTGGAGGGACTCGGACCTACGAACTAGGCCCTAACGGTAGCGCAGTACTGAAGTTTTACGATAATCAGACTGAGACGACGACGACAAGAACGCTTCTCGAGGCCAAGGAAGGCGCGGGGGTTCCTGTACTTGAACGAGATCAGGATACAGGAGAGTTCATAATCAGGGCCTTCCAAGCAGATGGCTCGGAAATCGCTGTCCGCATGGATGAGGCTGGATGGAAGGAAGTAGACAAGTATCGTCTGTCTCTAGAAGAAGTCGGCGGCGAACTCCATCAGATCTACGAAAGCTTTATGTATTCCGGTGATGATGGTTTCGCGAGAATGCGGATCAGGGCCGGTAATTGGTCCGATTTCATTGGCACTAAGCCTCCAGAGGGAGAAGCCCAAAGCCGTCCGGATGTCATTCATGGTCAAGGCGGGGTAAGGGACGCTTGGGACAGCGTGCTGGACTGGAGCCTGCACGGCGTTCCGGTTCTCGGGGAGAAGATCCAGACCATCGGCGATGCCGATTGGAAAGGTTGGACGGAGAACGGCGGCACGGTTAACCGCCAATCCGTCGATTTCACGGGCTCGGGTATCCATAAAGGTGTCGAGAAGGCTCTCCGCCTCAAGGCCGGCGGGGCTGGCCATGACGTGATGCACGGCGCCGGCGGCCTCGATGTGTTCTATGGCGGTGCCGGCAACGACACGCTCTCGGGCGGCGGCGACAGCGATCTGCTGTCCGGTGAGGACGGCAACGATGTGGTCGATGGCGGCGACGGCAAGGACGCGCTGCATGGCGGCCATGGCGACGACACGATCCATGGCGGCGCTGGCGACGATCTCCTCGACGATGGCCTGGCGGGCACGAAGGACGGCGTCAATGTTACCGGCAACGACTCCATGGATGGCGGCGACGGCAACGACAGGATCGACGGCCGTCTCGGCCACGACACGCTGATCGGCGGAGCGGGCAACGACAGCCTCATCGGCGGCGACGGCAACGACCGTCTCGACGGCGGTGACGGCAAGGACTTCCTGAGCGGCGGACGAGGCGAGGACACGCTTCTCGGCGGCGCCGGCGATGATCGTCTATCCGGCAACGACGGCAACGATACCATCGAAGGCGCGAGCGGCAACGATGTGATCGATGGCGGTCACGGCAACGACGTCCTGGATGGCGGTGAGGGCAACGACGTGCTCGACGGCTGGTCGGGAGACGACGTGGCCAATGGCGGCAACGGCGATGACACCATTCTCGGCAGCCTCGGCGCCGATACGCTCAACGGCGGCGCGGGCGTGGACACGGCCGATTACTCCGCCAGCGGCGGCTGGATTCATCTCGATCTGGCGTCCGGCTTCGCCGGTGGCAGCACCGGCACCGCGGCGCAGGGCGATCGCCTGATCAGCATCGAGAACGTGCTCGGCAGCAAGCACGGCGACACCATCATCGTCGGCAATGCCAGCGGCCAATACTTCGACTTTGGCGATTATCTCGCCAAGAACGGCGACGTGCGGGCGCATATCCTGGCCAACAATCTGGGCTTCGACTGGGCTTACACCCACTGGCTGACCTGGGGCCGGTTCGAAGGCC
>NZ_JAKRNJ010000016.1 GCF_022346925.1 Microvirga sp. ACRRW | reverse complement strand
CAAACCAGCTCGCGCAGTGCGCTGTCGTATCTCACGAAGCCTGTTGTGGATCATGCGGTTCGGGCGTTCCGGGAGGAGTAAGGCGCTCGCCCCTGAGGTCTGCCCGGGCTGTGTGCGTCCCTGCGCCCTCCAGACGCGCCAAAGCCCCCGGTCCTGTCTGACGCGGGGGCTTTGAGGTGTTGGTTGCGGGGACAGGATTTGAACCTGTGACCTTCAGGTTATGAGCCTGACGAGCTACCGGGCTGCTCCACCCCGCGTCAATCATGGCCGTCACAGCAGGCTGTGCCGGCAAGAAGAGCACTGACCAAACACGAACGCGGCGCTCTTTTTCAAGAAGCGCCGCGTTTCGCGTGTCAGAGATTGTAAAGAGGCGGTTGTTGTGCTTGGCAGGCCCGGCAATGACCTACTCTCCCGGGTCTTGAGACACAGTACCATCGGCGCTGAGGAGTTTAACGGCCGAGTTCGAGATGGGATCGGGTTCAGGCTCCTCGCTCAAATCACCGGACCGGCGAAGCACAACAACAGGCAAGCAGTTTTCAGTTTTAAACAGAGTGTCTTTCCTGATCTCACGGACACGGACCATGAGAGCAATCAAGCCAATCGAGCAATTAGTACCAGTAAGCTCAACACGTTACCGCGCTTACACACCTGGCCTATCAACGTGGTCGTCTTCCACGGCTCTCAAGGGAGTACTCGTTTCGAGGTGGGTTTCCCGCTTAGATGCCTTCAGCGGTTATCCCGTCCGTACATAGCTACGCTGCACTGCGGCTGGCGCCACAACAGCTCCACCAGAGGTACGTCCATCCCGGTCCTCTCGTACTAGGGACAGATCCTCTCAATACTCCTACACCCACGGCAGATAGGGACCGAACTGTCTCACGACGTTCTGAACCCAGCTCACGTACCACTTTAATCGGCGAACAGCCGAACCCTTGGGACCTTCTCCAGCCCCAGGATGTGATGAGCCGACATCGAGGTGCCAAACCTCCCCGTCGATATGGACTCTTGGGGGAGATCAGCCTGTTATCCCCGGCGTACCTTTTATCCGTTGAGCGATGGCCCACCCACGCGGGACCACCGGATCACTATAGCCGACTTTCGTCTCTGCTCGACGTGTCAGTCTCGCAGTCAAGCGGGCTTATGCTATTGCACTCGTCGAACGATTTCCGACCGTTCTGAGCCCACCTTCGCGCGCCTCCGTTACTCTTTGGGAGGCGACCGCCCCAGTCAAACTGCCTACCATGCGCTGTCCCGGACCCGGATAACGGATCGCGGTTAGACATCCATGTCTACAAGGGTGGTATTTCAAGGATGGCTCCACCAGAGCTGGCGCTCCGGCTTCAAAGCCTACCACCTATCCTACACATGCCGACACGAATGCCAGCGCAAAGCTACAGTAAAGGTGCACGGGGTCTTTCCGTCTGACCGCAGGAACCCCGCATCTTCACGGGGAATTCAATTTCACTGAGTCTATGTTGGAGACAGCGG
The DNA here is from genome assembly GCF_022346925.1 of Microvirga sp. ACRRW. GTDB lineage: Bacteria > Pseudomonadota > Alphaproteobacteria > Rhizobiales > Beijerinckiaceae > Microvirga. The sequence continues at coordinate 4,260 of NZ_JAKRNJ010000016.1, read as the reverse complement.
GGAAGTCGTTACGCCATTCGTGCAGGTCGGAACTTACCCGACAAGGAATTTCGCTACCTTAGGACCGTTATAGTTACGGCCGCCGTTTACCGGGGCTTCGATTCAAAGCTTGCACCTCTCCTCTTAACCTTCCGGCACCGGGCAGGCGTCAGACCCTATACGTCGTCTTGCGACTTCGCAGAGTCCTGTGTTTTAGGTAAACAGTCGCCACCCCCTAGTCTGTGCCCCCCCGCCCTGGTTGCCCAAGACGAGGGCCTCCTTATCCCGAAGTTACGGAGGTAAATTGCCGAGTTCCTTCAACATAGTTCTCTCAAGCGCCTTGGTATACTCTACCAGTCCACCTGTGTCGGTTTCGGGTACGGTCTGATGTGGAGGCTATTTCCTGGGACCCGGAGGCTGCCCGATCAATCCGATAAGATCGAACAACGATAAGGATCCGTCACCATCCACTGGCGCACGAATATTAAGCGTGCTTCCCATCGACTACGCCTTTCGGCCTCGCCTTAGGGGCCGGCTAACCCTGCGAAGATTAACTTTACGCAGGAACCCTTGGACTTTCGGCGACAGTGTCTTTCACACTGTTTGTCGTTACTCATGTCAGCATTCGCACTTCCGATACCTCCAGGAGCCCTCACGGGTCTCCCTTCGCAGGCTTACGGAACGCTCCGCTACCGCGCATCTTGCGATGCACCCTAAGCTTCGGCTCGTGGCTTGAGCCCCGTTACATTTTCGGCGCAGGAACCCTTGTTTAGACCAGTGAGCTGTTACGCTTTCTTTAAAGGATGGCTGCTTCTAAGCCAACCTCCTGGTTGTTTTGGGATTCCCACATCCTTTCCCACTTAGCCACGAATTGGGGGCCTTAGCTGTAGGTCAGGGTTGTTTCCCTCTCCACGACGGACGTTAGCACCCGCCGTGTGTCTCCCGCGCAGTCCTCCCAGGTATTCGGAGTTTGGTTAGGTTTGGTACCGCTGTGGGCGGCCCTAGCCCATCCAGTGCTCTACCCCCTGGGGGATTCACGCGAGGCGCTACCTAAATAGCTTTCGCGGAGAACCAGCTATTTCCGAGTTTGATTGGCCTTTCACCCCTAGCCACAAGTCATCCGAGACTTTTTCAACAGGCACCGGTTCGGTCCTCCAGTGCGTGTTACCGCACCTTCAACCTGCTCATGGCTAGATCACCCGGTTTCGGGTCTAAAGCAACGAACTGAACGCCCTGTTCAGACTCGCTTTCGCTGCGCCTTCACCTATCGGCTTAAGCTTGCTCGTTACTTTAAGTCGCTGACCCATTATACAAAAGGTACGCCGTCACCCAGGACGAACCTTGGGCTCCGACTGTTTGTAAGCATCCGGTTTCAGGTACTATTTCACTCCCCTCGTCGGGGTGCTTTTCACCTTTCCCTCACGGTACTGGTTCACTATCGGTCGCTGAGGAGTACTTAGGCTTGGAGGGTGGTCCCCCCATGTTCAGACAGGATTTCACGTGTCCCGCCCTACTCAAATCCAACAATCACCCTGACCTGTACGGGGCTATCACCCATCGTGCCCGACTTTCCAGACGGTTCCAGTGAAGATCATGTTGGCATAGGCCTGATCCGCGTTCGCTCGCCACTACTAACGGAGTCTCAATTGATGTCCTTTCCTCCAGGTACTTAGATGTTTCAGTTCCCTGGGTTCGCTTTAAACCCCTATGTATTCAGGGCTTAATACCTTCATCTGACCCTCCGTATTCCAACCCCACCTTGCGATGGCGTCAGAATACAAAGGGTCGAAGGTGGGTTTCCCCATTCGGAGATTCTTGGATCAAAGCTCGTTCGCAGCTCCCCAAGACTTATCGCAGCGTACCACGTCCTTCATCGCCTCTCAGCGCCAAGGCATCCACCAGATGCTCTTACGACACTTGATTACTCTCATGATCGATGTCCGCTCGGCAGAGCCGGACATGATCTCAAGAAAGACCTGACCTCGACCTTTCGGTCGACGTCATATTTTTGCTTGCCAAGCATATCCGGCGCACATGGCTGCGGGCCATGGCTGGTTCGCGGAACTAGGTTGTCCGCTTGCCGAATATGCTGCCTCTTTACGATTTCAAACATCCGCGCGTCCCACACACAAGAGGGGAGGCGCGAACCTCAATGACATCCGAATACGTCAACACGATCAAAAAAATGGTGGAGCCTGTCGGGATCGAACCGACGACCTGAAGCTTGCAAAGCTACCGCTCTCCCAGCTGAGCTAAGGCCCCTTTTTGTTAGGGCCTCAGTCGCCATCAGGCGCGGCGGCCGGTCGGCCTTCGCAAGACAAAGACCCGGCGTTTGAGGCTCCAAAGATAAATGGTGGGCCTGGGACGACTCGAACGTCCGACCTCACCCTTATCAGGGGTGCGCTCTAACCACCTGAGCTACAGGCCCGAACCGCATCCCAGATCACCGCGCGCTATCACACGCACAGGACCCCTGATCGATGTATCCGGAGAAGAAAGAGAAGCGAAGACGGCAGCGTCCCGCATAGCGAGCTCTGACTGAGCTCTTTTGTTCTGAAGAGATCCGATAAAACCGACAGATGCCGATCTTGAGGGATCATCCTTAGAAAGGAGGTGATCCAGCCGCAGGTTCCCCTACGGCTACCTTGTTACGACTTCACCCCAGTCGCTGACCCTACCGTGGTCGCCTGCCTCCTTGCGGTTGGCGCAGCGCCGTCGGGTAAGACCAACTCCCATGGTGTGACGGGCGGTGTGTACAAGGCCCGGGAACGTATTCACCGTGGCGTTCTGATCCACGATTACTAGCGATTCCACCTTCATGCACTCGAGTTGCAGAGTGCAATCCGAACTGAGACGGCTTTTTGGGATTAGCGCACCCTCGCGGGTTAGCTGCCCATTGTCACCGCCATTGTAGCACGTGTGTAGCCCAGCCCGTAAGGGCCATGAGGACTTGACGTCATCCCCACCTTCCTCTCGGCTTATCACCGGCAGTCCCCCTAGAGTGCCCAACTGAATGATGGCAACTAGGGGCGAGGGTTGCGCTCGTTGCGGGACTTAACCCAACATCTCACGACACGAGCTGACGACAGCCATGCAGCACCTGTGTTCCCGCCAGCCGAACTGAAGGAACCTGTCTCCAGGATCCAAACGGGACATGTCAAAGGCTGGTAAGGTTCTGCGCGTTGCTTCGAATTAAACCACATGCTCCACCGCTTGTGCGGGCCCCCGTCAATTCCTTTGAGTTTTAATCTTGCGACCGTACTCCCCAGGCGGAATGCTTAAAGCGTTAGCTGCGCCACTGAGCAGCAAGCTGCCCAACGGCTGGCATTCATCGTTTACGGCGTGGACTACCAGGGTATCTAATCCTGTTTGCTCCCCACGCTTTCGCGCCTCAGCGTCAGAACCGGACCAGTAAGCCGCCTTCGCCACTGGTGTTCTTGCGAATATCTACGAATTTCACCTCTACACTCGCAGTTCCACTTACCTCTTCCGGTCTCAAGCCATGCAGTATCGAAGGCAATTCTGTGGTTGAGCCACAGGCTTTCACCCCCGACTTACAAAGCCGCCTACGCGCCCTTTACGCCCAGTGATTCCGAACAACGCTAGCCCCCTTCGTATTACCGCGGCTGCTGGCACGAAGTTAGCCGGGGCTTCTTCTGCGGGTACCGTCATTATCGTCCCCGCTGAAAGAGCTTTACAACCCTAAGGCCGTCATCACTCACGCGGCATGGCTGGATCAGGCTTGCGCCCATTGTCCAATATTCCCCACTGCTGCCTCCCGTAGGAGTTTGGGCCGTGTCTCAGTCCCAATGTGGCTGATCATCCTCTCAGACCAGCTACTGATCGTCGCCTTGGTGAGCCATTACCTCACCAACTAGCTAATCAGACGCGGGCCGATCCTTCAGCGATAAATCTTTCTGCTCTCGCACGTATCCGGTATTAGCCCAAGTTTCCCTGGGTTATTCCGAACTGAAGGGCACGTTCCCACGCGTTACTCACCCGTCTGCCACTGACCCCGAAGGGCCCGTTCGACTTGCATGTGTTAAGCCTGCCGCCAGCGTTCGTTCTGAGCCAGGATCAAACTCTCAAGTTGAAAGATTTGATCTCCGACTGTCGTTCACTGCATCAATTGACAGAGCACCTCCATCTCCAGGTCTCCCTGAAGCGGTGTACTCACCAAAGCATAGAACGGGTCGTTGTCTTATCATTCCGGTTCAAAGAACCGGCGCAAGGACACCGCCGCCTACGCTTCTCCTTCTTTCTTCACTTGTCAAAGAGCAA
>NZ_JAKRNJ010000015.1 GCF_022346925.1 Microvirga sp. ACRRW | reverse complement strand
CGGAGCCGGAGATGGTGAAGAAGGGCACGTTGGCCTCGCCCGCGACCGCGCGGGCGGTGAGTGTCTTGCCGGTGCCGGGCGGGCCGACGAGCAGCACGCCGCGCGGGATGCGCCCGCCGAGGCGCTGGAACTTCTGCGGATCGCGCAGAAACTCCACCACCTCCTGCAAGTCTTCCTTCGCCTCGTCAATCCCCGCTACATCGTCAAACGTAACCGGCGTTTCCGGCTTCATCAGACGCGCGCGCGATTTGCCGACGGAGAGAAGTCCGCCGCCTCCGCCCTGCTGCCCCATCGCCTTGCGGGACATCCAGATGACGATGCCGACCATCAACGCGAACGGCAGCAGCGACAGCAGCAGGCTGCCCAGCAGGCTCGGCTGCGGCGGCGGTTCGGCCTTGATCGTGACGCCCTTCTGCTGCAACTGCGCCACCAGATCGGCGCCTTGCGGGACGTATGTCTTGACCCGGGTGCCTGTCGAGCGCTCGGCAACGACCTGTTGTCCCTGGATGGTAACGGAGCGGATTTCGCCCTGATCGACCGCCGTCACGAAAGCGGAATAGGGGAGCTGATCGGATTGGGGATCCGACGTGTTCTGAAAGTAGAACAACGACAGAAAAGCCATGACCGCAGCCGCGATCGCAAGAGTGCGAAGGTTGGATGCGGTGTTTGGGTTATTCATTTCTGTGCTTTCTGAACGGTCAAGAGAACGGGTGAAGTGCCGTCAGCGTCGGATGCTGAGCAAAGATGCTCCGCTCCTCAGGCAAGAGAATCCGACATCGCAGCCTGGACAGGACTGCCAGAGGGGCCCGGACCTCAGTATCAGCAAGGTGGGGAGGGAAAGTTACAAGGTCAAGGTCGGCCAGCCCCTCGGGCGTTGAAAGACCTTGTTCCTAGCGGCGCTCGATGACGGTGTATTCCGCATCGATCACATCATTTTGAGGCTGGTGGCGCCGTTGGGCCTGACGCAGCTTGCGCCGGATGTAGAAATGCAGGGCAATGCCGCCAACGAGCACCACCGGCAAGACGACGATAAGTCCAATCAGCATGACAGCCAGCACAGCGAAGGCTGCCGAGATCAGAACGGCGATCTTGATCATCGAGCCCCAAAACTGGCCTGGCCCGGCTTTGCCGGTCCGAGAGGCGTAGACGATCCGCATAGAAGATCTCCTTGGGCAGCACGATGCTGCAATCATCGATATATGTTCTCGAAAACGTTCCGCTGCAAGGAGATAGCCCCCTTCCGGATGAGGGAAGGGAGCCATCGTTTCCATGAAGTTCTTAGCCGCCGTTGACCAGCGGCCACACCTCGAGCGCCCCGCGATAGATCATTTCGAGGGAGACGTAGAGGATGATGGCAAGACCCACATAGGCGATCCAGCGATGCTTCTGGAGCAGGCGGGCGATGAAGCTCGCCGCGATGCCCATGAGAGCGATGGACAGGATCAGGCCGAAGATCAGCACGTTGGGGTGCTCTCGCGCGGCGCCTGCCACGGCAAGCACGTTGTCGAGGGACATGGAGACGTCGGCAACGACGATCTGCCAGGCCGCCTGCGCGAAGGTCTTGCGTGGGGCGGCACCCGCGATCTTGCCGTCCTGGTCGATGTCGCGCCCTTCCAGCGCCTCTTCGCCCTGGATCTCCTCAACATGGCTGGTGCGCAGCTCGCGCCACATCTTCCAGCAGACCCAGAGGAGGAGAACACCGCCTGCCAGCAGCAGACCGACGATCTGCAGGAGCTGGGTAGTTGCGGCGGCAAAGACGATACGTAGCGCGGTGGCCGCGACGATGCCGATCAGGATCGCCTTAGCCCGCTGCTCCTTAGGCAAGCCGGCGGCGGCAAGGCCGATGACGATGGCGTTGTCGCCCGCAAGCACCAGGTCGATCATGATGACCTGGAGGAGGGCCGACAGGGCTTCAGTCGTGAAAAATTCGCTCATGTGCTCCCATTCTCATGAACAGGGCAGCCGCCATGATCTCTGATTGTCCGCTCCGCAATCCGCGCAGCATCTCTTAGCCACTGGCCGTCATGCGGCAGTGGAGATGGCTGTGAGGATTATGGTCGGTTGAGAGTCATGAGCCAGGCCACCCGATTGAACATCCAGTCCGACATCGCAGCTCATTGGAGCTGCCAGAGGGGCCCGGCCTGGTTTCTGAGGTGTAGCGGTGGGACCGTCGGACCACAAGAGGGAGGGGGAAGCGATGGAAACTTTATCCAGAGAGAACCGCTAGAGAAGCGCCATCTGGGAGGACGTTTCTCGCAAGTAACCGCTTTGTGATGAAGGTCACATTGTAAACATATTGGCCCTCCAACCCTGATCATGCATTCCGCAGAACAATTATAGGGAATGTAAACCTAAATATTGATTAGGGATATTTGCAAGAATGACTACGCCAACCAGTTTGGAAACCTTTTTCCTTCAGCTTGTTAACGAGGCCCGCATGGGCGCCGGCGTGAAGCCGCTCACATTCGACGGCGAACTTCTGGATTCATCCGATGCGCATAGCGCCTGGATGGATCAGACGGATACGTTCTCCCATACCGGCGTGAACGGTTCCAGCGCAGGCGAGCGGATGACGGCGGCAGGCTACGGCTGGCAGGGCTGGGGCGAGAACATCGCCTATGTGAGCGGTTCACTGTCGGAGGCAACGGTCCGCCAGCTGCACACCAACCTCATGAACTCGTCTGGCCATTACGCCAATATCGTCCGGGGTTCGTATGAAGAGGTCGGGATCGGCCTCAAGGAGGGCACGATCAATGGGCGCACCGTCGTGTTCGTGACGCAGAATTTCGGGACTCCGAACGCCATCGAGCGGACTGAGGCGAATGACGTGGGCGGCACGATCACATCTCCTTCGACACCGACGACACCCATGACGCCGAGTGCGGGGCAATCCATTGTCGGCAGCAACAGCAGCAACACGCTGAATGGCACGTCAGGCAACGATACTCTCAACGGCAACGGCGGCAGGGACACTCTCTTTGGCCGTTCCGGGAACGACACCTTCGTGTTCGATACCGCGTCGGAAGCCAACGGCGACACGATCGGCGATTTCGTACGTGGTAACGACAAGATTGATCTCTCGGGCATTGATGCCAACACGCGCGGCTCTGGAAACCAGGCCTTCAAGTTCATTGGCGCGCAGGGCTTTCACAAGGCAGCGGGCGAGCTGAAGGCGTACCAGTCCGGCGGCAGCACCTATGTCGCGGGCGATACCAACGGCGACGGCTACGCGAATTTCACGATCAAGGTCGCGGGCGCTCACAGCTTCGCTGCGGGTGATTTCGTTCTCTGATGCAGTGCCCCCGGCTCACGGCCGGGGGCACTTATGCTTGGCCGTTCGGGATTCCAGCACTCAGATCACGGAGAAGTCGATCTTGAGTGTCGTATCCTGGTCGATATTCGCTGTCTGGACGGCATCCACATCGATGCCGAAGGCGCCGTCGGCATAGGTCACGTCGACATCGGCATCCTGGTCGACATCGATCAGCTGCTTCAGCGCGATGGCGACCTTGATCGAAAACTTCTCCTCGAGATCGTCCGCGATATCCACATCGACATCCGTCGTTTGGCGAACGTCGAGGTCGTTATTGGCCACAATCCAGCTTGGACCTGTCCAGCCGCCCATCATCAGGTCGAGCTCGGTATCCTGCTCGATGTCGACCTCGTTTCTCACATAGAGGTCTACGTAGAGAATGCCCTTGATCTCATAGATATCGAGATCGATCTCCGTTTCCTGGTTGATCGTCATCGATTGGTTGAGGCGAAGCATCAATTGTCCATTGCCGTCGAGGTCGAGGTCGACATTGGCGTCCTGGGCCATATCGGTGTCGTTATCCACGAAGACGCGGATCTTGCTTTCTCCGATCCAGCCATTGAGCAGCACCTCCGCATCCTGATCCACGAAGGCGACCTGAACGACGTTGATGCTGTCCCCATCCGGCACCACGAGGGGAATGCTGCCGGGGGCAGGCGATATGGAAGATGAGGGGATTTCTTGCGTAATTCCGCCCCCCGGCGAGGGGTCGGAAATTGAATCGCCGGAAGCTGCAGGCGTAAGGACGTGCCCATCATCCCTGTCCAAGATAGGAATGGAAGTCGTCCCGGATGATGAGGGCGAGAGAGTTGGGCTCACGCCAGCCGTGCTCGACGCACCACCGCTGCCACCGCCACTGCCGCCTACATGAGCGCTCGCATAGTTCGTGTCTCTTGCATAGACGCTCTCCCGATCGATCCCGGCCGAGTCCAAGACGTTGGAAGAGAGAGTCTCATTGGCACCCTGTCCCGTGGAGGGAGAGTTGGGTTGCTGTACGCCTACATCGCCTTGCTGGAGCGTTTCCGCAGGGAGCGGAGCCTGATCGGCGGCAGGAATATAAGTTTGAGGTGCGGGCATTGGAGCGCCGGGGATCGGACGCACCTCGCCTTCATGCTCTGAGCCTGTCAGCACCATTTCGGGCGGCTCTTCGGCGAAGGCCGGGAGCAGGTTGCGTGTTCCTTTGTCAGGCGACAGCATCGGCACCTACCTCGCGTGCTGGTCATGCGCCGAGATAATCTAAAGCTGCGGAGCATGCTGCACCAGTTACCTATTCAGGCGGCTGCAGGAGTGATCCTTGAGTGGCGATTGCGGCAAGAGGGCGGGAAAGGCATCTGCATCGTCATAAGACAAGAAAGCTCCTTGCTCCCATTCGATTAGGTCTTGCATGACGTTCTCGCTACAGCTTGCCTGCTCAAGACGCTGTCGCGCATGTCGCCATGGCGGCGCGGGCAAGGTTAATCCTGATGGATGAGACCTGAGAGAGTTAGGCGACTTCCTTTCGATGCTTACTCACTTCCTGACGAGCCGACGGATCATCACCGGAGTAAATGTCATCTCAGGTCAGTAAGCTGGCGATGCCGGACAACGGCTTCGGTTCTGTTGGTCGCGTGCAGCTTCCGCATGATGCGCTGGACATGCACTTTAATGGTGTTCTCCGAGATGCACAGGGAGTGGGCGATCCACTTATTAGACCAACCCTTCTGCAGCGCCTCCAGAACCTCAAGTTCCCGAGCCGTAAACATCACGTTTGACTCATGCAGCCCCAGATTGTGTGCTTCTTTGCTTTCTTCCACGACTGTCAGATAGGGACGTGCCAAGCTGTGTGGCACGATAAGGGGGCTTGAGCTATCCATGATCCGGCCATTCGCACTCTTGGCGAGGCTGTCGTCCTGCAAGTCGCCATTGTCCAGATAGGGATAATAAGTGCCGCCAACCATGACGAGCTGAAGGGCCGCGACGGCGACCTTGAACGAAGTACTTGCCGGAATGATGCCCCGCACGCCCAAGGCCAGTGTCTCTTCGAGCGTCAGGGCATTCATGCACATGGAAAGAACGATGGGCGTATTGGGGCAATGCTGAACGATTGCTCTCGTCTGGCTTGCCAGCTGGCATCCTGAAACAGGATGCGTATGGATCCTCAACATTACCAAAGCGGCGTTGTTGATATGGTCGAGCTGTTCGATTGAGGAAATTCCAAAAACCGGGGTGTGCGGCAACGCGCTGTGTATGGCTTCAACAAGGCATTCCTGCAAAAACGGCTCGTCATCGATGATGACGAGCCCCTCCTTGTTCGAGCTATCCTGTCCGTCCCTGGGCGTGGCGTATGGGACGCGCATCACGACCCTCCTTCACTGCGGGAATTTCACGGAGAAATCCCAGCGATACTGGACCTGGCGGAACAAACGACATCGAATGCCGAGGACAAGATCGATGCGATCTGCCTACGCTCTCAACACAGTCGGGCCATTGACGTGCTGCGGCTGTTGCGCGGCGCTCAACCCGTCATTTGAGGACCAATACGCAACTGAACCCGATACATAATTATAGAATATATTTCCGCTGTCTTGAACTGTTTTTCCTGTCGACATCAAAATTTTGATAACAGTCCAGCTCGTTTCCAGCGTCGCACGCACATAACGATAAGCTCAGCGCTTTGTTCGGGAGCTATTTTCGAATTTCATTCGTACGTAGTTTTGATCGTTCAACCTTTGCGGTTTCCTTTCCTTGGTGGAAAGAAGATGCCTGAGAGCGTGCGAAAACGCACAATGCGATGCATTAAGCTGATCCGTAAAATGATAATCTTTGCGAGTGTGGCCGTCACCCGTTCGGGTGGGTCGTTGAGCATCTAGCACTTTTGCTCGAACTCCGAGACGGGATACAACCTCGGCGATTTCACATGCGCTGGCTATTTGAGGCCTGTGCCGATCACCTGATCGGGTGAATCGCATAATCTCCCTATCCATTCTGCGGACCGCCAATCGGCAACTTTCACTCACTCGCCGCATACAGGAAGATTTGCAGAACCGCCCCGACAATCGCCGGGCGGCTTTCTCAGCCGCGGAGACTCGGACATGGACGACCTAACGGATCTCGCGAACCTCTTTGGGTTCGACTTCAATTTCGCCGTCGATCTGCAAAACAACCTGGACCAATTCCAGGATCAGCGGATCGACACGACAACCGATCAAACCTCGACCATCGATCAGGACAACGACAACGAGGGGGCGGTCGAGTACAACCCGACTCAGCTCGCCAACAACGATGCCAGCGCCAACAATACCGCTGCCAACGATGTGGCAACCGACAATGACTCGAATGTTACCTCGACCGTGACCACGAGTGGCGATTCCAACGCCTCGACCAATAACAATGCTAACGGTGGCACCGCCACTGCCGGCAATCCGTCTGGCGGAGCCTCGACGGGCGGCGGCACTTATGGCGGCGATACCTCTAGCGGAGATTCCTCAAGCGGGCCGACTGCTGGTGGCGCCGCGACGGGCGTCGGCGGAGCAGGGGGCGCCTCGACCGGTGGACCCGGCACGAGCGGTGCAGCTTATTCCGGCGATGCCTCGACCGGACCCGGCACAGGCGGTGCCTCGGCATCCGGTGACGGCACCGGCGCTGATGGTTATGGCGGCAACGGCGATTCAGGCGATGTCACGACAGGAGCTTCCGCCGGAACCGGTGGAGCTGGAGGCGCCGGCGGAACCGGAGCGGGCGGTGCAGGCACCGCAGGCGCCGGTTCTGGCGGAGCAGGCGCTGGCGGCGCAGGCAGCTCTGGTGACGGTACGGGCAGCACCGGAGGCGGTGATACTGCCGACACATCAGGTGATGGAATATCTGGCGACGGCACCGGTGGTGGCGGCTGGGGCGGCGACGGCTGGGGTGGCGACGGCACCGGCGGAGCAGGCACGGGCGGCGCGGGAGGCTTGGGCGGTGACGGCACAAGCGCCAGCGGCGCAGGCACATCCGGCACCGGCACCGGCGGCAATGGTCCAGGCGGTTCTGGCTGGAGCGGTGACTCGACCGGTGGCGCAGGCGCCAGCGGTGCATCGACATCCGGCTCTGCCGATAGCGGTGACGGGACGGGCGGCAGCTCAGCAGGCGGAGCTGGCGGATCCGGCACTGGCACCACGGGTGACACGACGGGCGGTGCCAGTGCTTCCGGTGCGGCCACGGGCGGTGCCACCACGGGCGGAAGCTCCACCGGAGGCTCTGCCACTGGCGGCAATGCTGGTGCGAATGGCGGTACGGCCGGCGGCAATGCAGGGGCGCAAAGCGACAATGATGCGATGTCGACCACCAGCTCTACGGCGAGCGGCAATGCAGGGGCCGCGATAGACCAGGGCGGAGGTGGGACGGCCACATCCGACCAGGATATCGGCGACTTCGCGTTCGACCAGAACAATGATTCCGATGCCACGTCCACACAGGACCAGGCGGTAACGGTCGATGTGGACCAGATCATGGATGCCATCCAGGAGGCCAGCGTCTCGTTCCACTTCGACTTCGGCGATCTGGACTTCGGCGTCTAAGAGACGAACGGCAATCCGGACCGCTGACGATCCTGCGGCCCGGGTTGGCGCCCACGCCTCGCAAGGCGGCGTGGGCGCCATCTCTTCCCGATCAACGCGCCAGGAGAGCGCCGCATGGCTCTGAACTGGATGAAGGCTCGGTATCAGACCGAGGTCGAACGCGCCTTCCGGCTTTGCCGATACTCACTCGCCCTCGTCGCAGGCTTGAGCTTCTTCGTGAATCTGCTTGCTCTCACGCTGCCGCTCTATCTGCTGCAGGTCTACGACCACGTGCTGTCGAGCCAGAGCCTCGACACTCTCTACATGCTCACCCTCATCGTTGTTTTCGCGCTGTTGCTTCATGCTGTGCTCGAGGGGCTGCGGCGCGAGATGCTGGCGCGTGTCGGAGCTTGGGTTGAGGAGCGCCTACAGGCTCCCGTCCTGACGGCTGCGGTGCAGACCGCGCTGAGATCGGACCCTGCCGGGGCGGCGCAGGCATGGCGCGATCTCGGCACCTTGCGCCAGTTCTTCGGCGGCTCGGCCTGCACGGCGCTTTTCGACCTTCCATGGACGCCGATCTTCCTGCTCGCGATGGCGCTCGTTCATCCGCTGCTCGGCTTCATCGGCATCGTGGCCTCCGGCATTCTCTTCACCCTCGCGTGGGTCAACGAGGTCGTGACACGAACACCCTTCGCCCGAGCGGCAGCGGCTTCGTCGGAGAGCCAGCACCGGTTCGAGTCCCTCATGCGCAATGTTGAGGCGATCACCGCCATGGGCATGTTGCCGGGTGTGGCGCGGCTTCTGTCGGAGGAGCAGGCTTATGCCAAACAGGCTCAGCTCTCCGCCGGCGCGCGTGCGTCGGCCATTCAGGCGCTGGCCCGCTTCATTCGTTTCCTCGCTCAAGTCCTCGTCATGGCGACGGCGTGCTGGCTCGTGATCGGTCACGACGTCAGCCCGGCTGCGATCTTTGCGTCTTCCATTCTGCTCGGCCGCTCGCTCGGTCCCGTCGAGGGCGCAATCGGAACATGGAAAGCTGTCACGAACATGCGCCTTGCCTATGACCGCATCCGGCGCGTCATGCAGGCGGCGCCTCCGCCCGCGAAGGGCATGGATTTGCCTCCTCCCAGCGGTCTGCTCGAAGTGGAGCAGCTCACCTATGTGCCGCCGGGATCGACCGAACCCATCGTGCGCCGCCTTTCCATGATCGTGAGCGCGGGTAGGGTGCTCGGCATCGTCGGCCCGTCAGGTGCCGGAAAATCAACGCTCGGTCGGCTGATTGCCGGCACCGTGCCGCCGACGACGGGGCATGTGCGCCTCGACGGCGCCGATATCGGCGTATGGATGGCGTCAGGCGGCCACCGCTATTTCGGCTACCTGCCGCAGGATGTCGAACTCTTCGCAGGCACCGTTGCCGAAAATATTTCCCGGCTTTCACAGGCGAATTCAGATGACGTGATCGCCGCTGCCCGGCTCGTGGATCTTCATGACACGGTCATGCGCCTGCCCATGGGCTACGACACCAATATCGGCGAGAGCGGGGCGCGACTCTCGGGCGGACAGCGTCAGAAGCTCGGGCTTGCGCGCGCCTTCTTCGGCGATCCGCGCCTGATCGTTCTCGACGAGCCCAATGCGAGCCTCGATCCCGAAGGCGAGGAGTCGCTCCGCCAGGCCATCGCTGAAATGAAGTCGCGCGGCTCGACGGTCATCCTCATTGCTCAACGGCTCGGCATCCTGTCGGTCGCCGACAACGTGCTCGTTCTCGATAACGGCATGGTCAATGCCTATGGCGAGCGCCGTGACATCGCCGAGAGGATTTCGCAGGGACGGACCGTCATCAAGGTGAACCCACAACCCAGGACGAAGACGGAGCAAAGGGCGCCGAAGGCCAGCGACGGCTCGATGATCGCTGCTCCAAACCAGGACGCCGGCAAGGGAGCCGCATGATGGCCAAGACATCCCCTGTCATTGATCTCTCCGACGTTCTGCCTCAGCCGCCTCCGACGCCGTTTCGGCGTATCCGGGGGCTGGCCGGTACCGCGTTCGGATTGATCATCGTCTTCATCGGAGGGTTCGGCGTGTGGTCCGTCTCGGCGCCGCTGGAGAGCGCAGCCATCGCCGCAGGCTCCGTCGAGGTCGAGACGAGCCGCAAGACCGTCCAGCATCTCGAAGGCGGCATCGTTTCCAGGATTCTCGTGAAGGATGGGGACGCTGTCAGGGCCGGGCAGCCGTTGATCGAGCTGGACGACACCAAGGCCCGCGCGTCGGCGCAGGCGCTGGTGGGGCAATTGCGTGAGGCGCAAGCTCGGGAAGCCCGGCTGTTGGCCGAACGCGATCATCGGGACTCGATCCAGTTTCCGCAGCCATTGCTGCAAGCGGCTGAGAAGGATCCTGCCGTCGCCGAGGTGCTCGCGGGACAAAGACGGATCTTCAGCAGCCGCCTCCAGCTTCACAATTCCCAATTGGCTGTGCTGGTGCAGCGCCAGCAACAGATCTCGCGCCAGATGATCGGCCTGCGCTATCAGGTGAATGCCGCGGAGAAGCGCGCTGAAATCATCAAGAGAGAAATGGATTCGATTGCGCCGCTCGTTGCGAAGGGCGTGATCGCGCAACCCCGCAAACTGCAGCTGGAGCGCGAGCAGGCGGAGATCGAAGGACGCAGAGGTCAGGCGCAGGAGGAAATGGCCCGGGCAGAGCAGGGCGTGGGCGAAGCCAACGCTCAGATCCTCAAGCTTCGGAGCGATCGCGAGGCAGAGATTGCGCAAAGCCTACGTGAGGCGCAGGCTCTCGTCTTCCAATTGGCCGAGAGGTTCGAGGCAGCTCAGGATATCCTTGCCCGAACCCAGGTGCGGGCGCCCGAAGACGGCACTGTCACTGAACTCAGAATTCGCACCCCAGGCGGCGTGGTGATGGAGGGACAGCCGCTGCTCGATCTCGTGCCCGAACATGACCGCCTGATCGTCACCGCTCAGGTGCGGCCGGACGACATCGACGTCGTGCATCCCGGGTTGCAGGCGCAGGTTCGGCTCCTGCCCTACAAGCACCGCCGCGTGCCGCCAGTGGAGGGCACACTGGTTTATGTCGCAGCCGACCGGATGGTGGAAAAAACCACGGAGCGGTCCTACTACACCGCGCGCATTCGCTTGGACGAGGCTTCACTCGCCGCGCTGCCCGGTGTCGAAGTCATGGCCGGCATGCCTGTCGAGGTTCTCATCAAGACCGGAAAGTTCACCGTTGCCGGCTATATGATGCGGCCTGTGACGAACAGCTTCAACCGCGCATTCCGGGAGGATTAGCGCGGTCGAAAGCGATGTTTTCCGATGAGCGCTTTAAGCGCGCTCCTCCCAGAGCTTGGCGAGCTCGACGATGGTCTTGACCGCCTTTTCCATGTCCTGGCTGCTGACGAATTCGAGCGGGGAATGAAAAGCGTGGCCCCCTGCAAAGATGTTGGCGCAGGGCAGGCCCATGAAGGAAAGACGCGAGCCGTCCGTGCCGCCGCGAATGCTGCCGCGCACAGGCTCCATACCAGCTCGGCGGATCGCCTCCACCGCGTAATCGACGATTTCCGGATGCCGGTCGAGCACGACCTTCATGTTGCGGTACTGCTCCTTGACCGTGAACGTATAGCTGGAGCCTGGATAGGCTTCCATCACCTCCCTGGTGATCTTTTCCAGCAACGCCTCTTTGGTCTTCAGGCCTTCTTCCTTGAAATCGCGGATGATGAAGCTCAGCTTTGCCTTCTCCATTACGCCGGTAACGCCGGTCGGATGGATGAAGCCGTCGCGATCCTTCGTCGTTTCGGGTGCCATGTTCTTCGGCAGCCGCGCAATGATCTCGCCGGCGATCCTGATGGCGTTTTCCATCTTGCCGTAAGCGAAGCCCGGATGGATTGCGACGCCCTTGATGGCGATCTCCACCCCATCGGCGGAGAAACTCTCGTCCTCGATGGTACCGGCGGTTTCACCGTCCATGGTGTAGCCGAAATCCGCGCCGAGCTTCTTGAAGTCGACCTTGTCGACGCCACGCCCGATCTCCTCGTCCGTGGTGAAGAGGATGCGGATCGCACCATGCTTGATGTCGGGGTTGTTGAGCAGGAACTCGGCCGCCGCCACGATCTCGGCAATGCCCGCCTTGTCGTCCGCGCCGAGCAGCGTCGTGCCGTCCGAGGTCACAATATCATGGCCGATCAGGTCCTTGAGCACGGGATGCTCGGCAACACGAATGACCTGGCTGGTGTCGCCCGGCAGGCGGATGTCGCCGCCCTGGTAATTTCTGACGAGCTGCGGCTTGACGTTGGTGCCGGAGAAATCGGGCGCCGTATCCATGTGGGCGCAGATGCAGATGACGGGAACGTTGTTCTTGTGGGTGTTCGACGGAATGGTCGCGTAGACATAGCCGTGCTCGTCGAGATGCGCGTCGGTAAGGCCGATCTCGAGAAGCTCCTCGACCAGCAGGCGGCCGAGGTTCTTCTGCTTCTCGGTCGAGGGCTGGATTGGGGACGCCGCGTCGGACTGGGTATCGATGACGACGTAGCGGAGGAAACGGTCGGTAACGCTGGCGGCCATGAGGGTGATCCGGTTGTGAAGGGCGAGAGACTTGTAACGGGGGAATGCCGTCTCGGGAAGCCGTCTGCCGGGGAACATCAACTTGCCCGGACGGGCCCTGGGGCGCTATGTGAGCCCATGTTCACCCTGGAACGAACCGCATCCTTCGAGCAGATCGTCAAGAAAAGCCGCTTCCTAGCCTTGGCTGGGCCGGTGGCGGACGAGAAGGCAGCCAAGGCTTTTATCGCTGCCCATTCAGACCCTGCGGCCAATCACAATTGCTGGGCCTGGCGAGTGGGGCAGGGCTCCCGGTCCAGCGACGATGGGGAGCCAGGGGGCACGGCGGGTAAGCCCATTCTGCAGGCTATCGACCGTCTACAACTCGACAATGTCGCTGTCGTGGTCACCCGCTGGTTCGGAGGTGTCCTGCTCGGCAGCGGCGGCCTTGTTCGTGCTTACGGCGGGACTGCGGCGGCTTGCCTGCGCGCCGCTCCCCTGACCAAGATCGTGGCTGTCCAGGAAGCAGCCATCGTGGCGAGCTTCTCCGATTTCGCCTTGGTGAAGGCGCGGCTGGCGAGCGTCGTGGGCGTCCAGATCCTGAGCGAAAGCTTCACGGAAACAGGTGCGATTATCAAAGCGGCTTTACCGGAGGCGGCCGCTCAGCAGATCGTGCAAATGCTGACCGATATGACGAGCGGACGAGCTTCCGTTTCGATCTAGAGTTAGCAACTTTTCAACATCACAGGAGCGCGCTCTCCTTCCTTCCGGACAGGTGGAATGCTGCATAGACCGCAATCACCGTCATGGTCAGGAGAATGGTGGAGAGAGCCGATGCCGTGCCGTATTCGCCGTCCATGACGGAGAGGTAAATGCGCACCGGCATGGTGATGGTGCTGCCCACATAGAGCACCAGGGACGACGAGAGCTCGTTCATGGCGGTGACGAAGCTCATGAGCGCGCCTGCCATGATGCCGGGCAGGATCAGTGGCACCGTCACTTTCAGGAAGGCCTTGCCCGGCGAGTAGCCGAGGCTGACAGCAGCATCCTCCAGGTTGGGGCCGACCTGCTTCAATGCAGCCGCGACCGAGCGCGCCGAGTAGGGCAGGCGCCGGACGAAAACCGCCATGATGATGATGATGCCCGTTCCGGTGAGTGCGAGCGGCGGCTCGTTGAAGCGGGTGATGAAGGCGATGCCCATGACGATGCCGGGCACGACATAAGGCACCATGAGAAGCGCATCGAGCGCGCCGGTGGCGATGCCGGGGCGGCGCGAGATCAAGTAACCGATCAGGGTGCCGGTGATGACGATGGCAACTACGGCGACGGAGGAGAAGATCAGCGTGTTCCAGATCGGATCCGAGACGGTCGAGATCACGCGCTCGTAGCTTTGCAGGCTCAGGCCCGGCTGGAACACTGGTCCGCTGGTGCGGCGGAACGAGAACAGCACCACGATAATGGCGGGCAGCGCGCCGATGAGCACGATGGCATAAGCCAGGACATGGAGCCCGACTGCTTTGAGGCCGCGGACATGCTGGCGCTCCGGCTTCTTGATCAGGTTGCTGTGATACACGTTCTTGCGCAGAACCCAGCGCTGCCCGAACACGACGATCATCGACAGGATGATCAGCACGATGCTGAGCGCGGAGGCCATGCCGGGATTGCCGCCCACCTCGCTGCCGTAGAGGTTAAAGGCCTCCGTCGCCAGCACATTGAAGTCGCGACCGATGATGCGCGGCGTGCCGAAATCGGCAATCGAGAGAACGAAGGTAAGAAGGGCGCTGGCCGAAATCGCGGGCAGGATCAGCGGAAACGTGATCGTGAAGAGCCGCTTCGCGGGCGATACGCCGAGGCTTTCCGCCGCCTCTTCCACGGAACGGTTGATGGCTGCCAACGCTCCCGACGTGATCAGGAAGACGTGGGGGAAGAACTTGAACGCGAAGACGAGGATTACGCCCGCCGCGCCATAGAGCGGCGGAATGGAAATGCCGATGGTCGCGAGCCCTTTGCGAACGACGCCGCTTGCGCCGAACAGCACGATCCAGGCATAGGCGCCGATGAAGGGCGGAGAGACCAGCGCCACCACGGCGAGAGTCTGGATGAGCGCGCGGCCATAGATGTGAAAGCGCGTCGTCACGAAGGCGAGCGTCACGCCGAGTATGAGCGCGCCCACCATGCCGCCGACGCCTGCAAGCAACGTGTTGCCGATGGCTCGCTGGTAGGCCTTGATCGTGGCGATCTGAACATAATGGGTGAGGGAGAATGCGCCCGTCTCGTTATCGAGCAGGCTGGCGTGCAGAACCGACGAGAGCGGCCAGATCAGAAGCGCGATGAGGATGACCCAGGCCGCGATGAGCACGAAGGTCCAGATATCGAAGCGAACCCGCCTTTTCATCATGCGCGCACCGCATCGATCACGTCGCCATTGGAGCGGAATAGCACGATCTTCGAAAGCGGCAGGCGCACCTCGACCGGACGGCCCTCCATCTCGATGAAGTCATGGGCTGGGTCCGCCACCTGGGCCACCAGCTCGCCGGCTTCTGTCTTGAGGGTATAATGGGCCTCGCGACCGAGGAAGGTGACCTTCTGGACCTCGCCTTTCAGGGCAATCGCATCGCCTTCGGAATGGTCGAGAACAAGCTGCACATTCTCAGGGCGGATGGCGACTTCGACGGGGCCGGTTTCATTCGCGGGATAGGTGATGGACTGGTTGCCGACGGTCAGGCGTCCGCCTTCGATCCGCCCGGGCAGGAAGTTCATGGTGCCGACGAAGGAGGCCGCGAAGCGGCGCAGGGGCTTGCGGTAGATCTCAAAGGGCGTGCCGATCTGCTCGATGTTGCCCTTGTTCATCACGCAGATACGGTCGGAGACGGCCAGAGCCTCCTCCTGATCGTGGGTGACGTAGATCGTGGTGATGCCGAGACGCCGCTGAATGTCGCGGATGTCCTCGCGCAGCTCGATACGAAGCTTGGCATCCAGATTCGAGAGCGGCTCATCCATGAGCAGCAGGGTGGGGCGGATCGCCATGGCGCGGGCAAGGCCGATACGCTGCTGCTGACCGCCCGACATCTCCGCAGGCAGGCGGTTCTGATAGCCATCGAGGCGCACCATCTTGAGGCTCTCGGCCACGCGCGCCTCGATCTCCCCTTTGGGAAGCGCGCGCGCCTTGAGGCCGAAGGCCACATTTTCTGCAACCGTCAGGTGCGGGAAGATTGCATAATCCTGGAAGACCATGCCGATGTCGCGCTTGTGCGCAGGCTTGTGGTCGATGCGCTCGCCGGCGACGACGATCTCGCCCCGGTCTTGGTGCTGAAAGCCCGCGATGGTGCGCAGAAGCGTGGTCTTGCCGCAGCCGCTGGGGCCTAAAAGCGTGAAGAACTCACCTGAAGCAATGTCGAGGTCGACGCTCTCCAGGACGCGCACGTCCTTATAGCTCTTGGCCAGCCCCTGGATCTTCAAATCGGCCACACCCGGCTCCCTTGTTGGTATATCTGCCTCTCGGCTTGGCCCGACTTTACAAAAGTTACGGGGTTCAGCAACATGCACTTACCTGGCTAATTAAATCCTTGGGAGGATTAAGTGTTGAAAGTCGGACTGACCGCGGGCGTGCTGCTCGCTTCCTTGAGCGTTGCGGCCATGGCCCAGGAGAAGAAGGTGGTGGTCTACACCGCCCATAAGGCCTCCATTGTGGATGCCCTCGTGCCGAAATTCGAGAAAGATACCGGCATCAAGGTCGATGTGGTGAAGGCCGGTTCCGGCGACATCATCAAGCGCGTGAAGGCCGAATCCGCCTCCGCGAAGGCCGACGTGATCTGGAGCATCGGCGGTGAGCAGCTCGAGGACAGCAAGGACCTGCTGGCGACCTACACGCCGAAGGAAGATGCAGCCCTTCTGCCGAACTACAAGGTCAGCCCCGAGTGGATTCCCTATACCGGCATCCTGCTGGTCATGGCCGTCAACAAGAACGAGTTGAAGCCGGCCGATTATCCCAAGACCTGGGCCGAACTCGGCGATGCCAAGTGGAAGGGCAAGGTCTCGTCCGCCCGTGCCGATACCTCCGGCTCCAGCTTCCAGCAGCTCGCGACGGTTCTCATCGGCCATGGCGACAAGGGCTGGGACGTTTACAACAAGATTCTCGCCAACATGAACCTGTCGGATTCGTCGGGCGCCGTTCCGCGCTACGTCAATGACGGCGAGGCGCTCGTGGGCCTGACCCTTGAGGACAACGCCCTCGACTACGTGAAGGGCGGCGGCAACGTTGCCATCGTGTATCCGGAAGACGGCTCCTCCACGGTTGCCGACGGCGTCGCTCTCGTGAAGGGCGCGCCGAATGCCGAGAACGGCAAGGTCTTCATCGACTGGCTGCTCTCGAAGCCCGTTCAGGAGCAGCTCGTCTCCGAGATCGGCCGCCGTTCGGTCCGCAAGGACGTCACCGGCGCGGGCCTCAAGCCGATGAGCGAGATCAAGCTCGTC
This sequence comes from Microvirga sp. ACRRW, assembly GCF_022346925.1. Classification (GTDB taxonomy): domain Bacteria; phylum Pseudomonadota; class Alphaproteobacteria; order Rhizobiales; family Beijerinckiaceae; genus Microvirga. The sequence goes on along the minus strand of NZ_JAKRNJ010000015.1, from coordinate 13,139 downwards.
GAGTACGACATCAAGAAAGTGGCGCAGAACCGCAACGACTGGGTTGCCAAGTGGAAGACGGCTCTGCAGAACCGCTGAGCCGTCACCATTTGAGATTGTCTGCCTGCCATGCTGATCGAAGCGTTTTCTGAGGGAAAGGATCCGTCCGCACCTCATCGTAATGAGGACCAGATCGTGATCCTGCCGGGCCGCGCATACGCGGTCATCGACGGGGTCACGGATCGCCACGGGTCCCGCTACGACGGAATGCTCTCCGGTCAGTATGCATCCTTGATCGTCAAGCGCGCGCTCGAACACATGTTGAGCGCGCCTGAAATCCCCTCGGACGGTTTTTCGATCGTCCGAGGGCTGACAAATGCCATCGCCGACGCCTATCGCTCGCATGGCATGATCGAGAGAGCGCGCTCCGACAGCAATGTGCGCTTTTCAGCCGCGCTCGCCCTAGTGCTCGTTCAACCTGAAACCCTGGATGTGATCCTCGTCGGGGACAGCGGCGTGCGCATCAACGGCGAAAAGACCATCCGGGTCGAGAAGGATCTCGACCTGATCACTGCCATCCTGCGCCGCCAGGCCTGGCCCGTGATCGGGCGCAAGACGTCCGATCCGGAAAAGCAGGAGCAGCTCTCCCGACGCGTCACCTGGCACGGCACGCGCCAGCCTCTCGATGCCGTGGCCGACACTCTCAACGCCGACGACATGGCCCTCATCGAGAGCCTCGCCATCGACGCCAATCTCGAGGCGCTGCCCCATGTGGCGAGGGCCGATATCGAGAACCTCGTGCGCGGCGGCATCGTGAATTCACAGGGCGGCTACCAGAACAATGCCTCGTTGCAACTCGGCTATCCGTGCCTCGATGGGTTCGAGGTGCCGGAGCACATGATCATGATCGAGCGTCTCCCGCGCTCCGAGGTCCAGACGGTCGAGATCTATTCGGACGGCTACTTCAAGCCCGGTGATGGGTTCGGCGTCGCTGCCTGGGAAAAAGCCTTCACCGAAGCCGAGCGAGAGGATCCCGCGAAGGTCCTTCTCTATCCTTCCCCGAAGGGCTCGACCGCCTCCCTCTGGGCGGATGACAGAACTTATCTCGCCGTGCGGTTTTGAAGGCTGAGAGCTTTTCGGGCCACATGCTGCCGTAAAGCGTGCGTCGTCTACAGGAATATCTTGCTCATCCGTCAGAGCCCACTTTGATAAAGCGGATAAAGTGCAAGGTGTTGGGGGCAATCGCTATAGAATTGCCCCATGAAGTGTGGCGAAGTTTGGATTCGACCGTCCTAGATTTCGCCCTAATTGGACGCAAAGTCTTGCCGGAAAGGTAAGTTCCATTTTTTAGTTGGTAAGTAAGGGCGGTCGTGGCTCAATCGGGATGGTCGGGAACCAGGAAATACTCATCTCTGGTGATCCTTGCAGGACTTCTGTCCGGTGGATTGTCGATCCCGCCTGCCAACGCCTTCGATTTCTTCGGCCTCTTCGGCTCCAGCGATGAAACTCCGCCGCCTCCGAATGCGAACACACTGCCTTATTCCCTCGACTTCACGGTTGTCGGGAACGACAAGAACCTCGTTCAAACCCTCAAAGACGCTTCGACGCTTCAAAGCCTGAAGGGCGATCCCCCGCCGGATGCGGACGCTCTCGTGCGCCGGGCCGAGGCGGACCTGCCCCGCATGACAGACGCATTGTGGGGAGCGGGCTATTACAATGCCCGTGTCGCGGTTGCGGTCGCGGGCGTGTCCCTCTCGCTTCAGGCGCCGCGTTCGGAGACTGCGATCCGCACCGCCGCAGGGTATCGCGCGCGCGCCCTCGTGCCTGTTCAAATCGTTGTCGATCCCGGGCCGCAATTCGCTCTCCAGAACGTCACCGTGCTGGATGCGAGAACCGGCCGCCTATTCCCGCCGGCGGAGCTGCCACCGCGTATCGTCAAGATCAAGCCCGGAGATCCGGCGCGTGCGACCGACGTCGTGGCGGCCCAGGCCCGCATCGTCGATTATTTCAGAGCTCAATCGCGGCCCTTCGCTAAAGTCACCGCTCAAAATCCGGTCGTCGTCCATCCGGCACGGATCATGGACATCAGCCTGACGGTCGATCCGGGGCCGCAGGCCGGCATCGGCGCAATCGCCGTGCGGGGTGCGGAGAACGTGGACCCGGCGGTGGTGCGCTCCTTCATCTATACGGAGCCCGGCGATCCCTACTCGCCGGCGGCGCTCGCGTCGATGCGCAAATCGATCCTGAGCATCGAGGCGCTGTCATCCGTGCGCATCCGCGAAGGGGACGCGCTGGATGCCCATGGCAATCTGCCTCTCTTCGTTGACATCACCGAGCGCCAGCCACGCGTCATCGGGGCGTCCGTGCAGTACTCGACGACCGACGGGCCGGCGGTGCGGGCCTATTGGGCGCACCGGAACCTGTTCGGGGGCGCCGAGAGGCTGAGGCTTGAGGGAAGCCTGTTCTATCTCACGGAGAGCGGTGGGCTTCCGGATGAGGACGACGAAAAGGACTTTAACTGGGACGATGTTGGAGGCCGCTTCCGCGCGAGCTTCCTGAAACCCGCTCTCTGGGGAACCCGCAACGATCTCCTCGTTGATGCTTTGGCGGAGCGTGATCGCACGGAGAGCTATACGAGCCGCCTCGTGAACGGAGCGGCTGCCATCCGCCACCGCTTCAGCGACAAATTCTCAATGCAAGGCGGCATCGAATACGAGAAGGGACAGGCTTCCGACATTCTCGGACAGATCGACTACACCCTCGTCGGCCTGCCCCTGTCCGTTACCTACGATTCCACGGATAACGTGCTCGATCCCACACGCGGCGTGAAGCTGCTGGCATCCGTGACGCCTTATCCCGAGTTCCTCGGCTCCACTGTTCCCATGACCATCGCGAAGGGAACGGCATCGACCTATTGGGCCCTCGACGAGGAGGCGCGCTACGTGCTTGCAGGCCGCCTCGGCCTCGGCTCCATCGTCGGCTCTGATCTCGATGAAATCCCGGCCAACCGGCGCTTCTATGCGGGCGGCGGCGGTTCGGTGCGCGGCTTTGGCTATCGCACCTTGAGCCCGAAATTCCTCGACGAACCCATCGGCGGGCGCAGCCTGCTCGAAGCGTCGGTCGAAGCGCGCATCAAAATCACGGACACCATCGGCATCGTGCCCTTCGTGGATGCGGGCACGGCCTTCGAGTCGAGCTATCCGGATTTCGACGACACGATCCGCGTCTCGGCCGGATTGGGGCTGCGCTACTACACGGCGATTGGCCCGATCCGCCTGGATATTGCCCAACCTATCCGCCGCGAACCGGGTGATGATCGGTCTTTTGCGGTCTATGTCGGCATCGGGCAGGCATTCTGATGATGAAGCTGCGCCGCCAGATCGCCGCCTTCGCCGTCGCCGTGACCCTCGCGCTCGGCGTTCTCTGGCTCGTTTTCAGTTCGCCGAGCCTGGCTCAGACCGATCAGAGCGTACTGGCGAGCCTGATCTCGCGCCTTCTGTCGACGCCGACCACTCAGGTGAGCATCGGCGGTATCGACGGAGCCCTGTCCTCGAATGCAGTGATCCGTGACATCCGCATTTCGGACCGCAACGGCGTCTGGCTGTCGGTGGACCGCGCACGCCTTGTCTGGACGCGCACGGCGCTGCTGCGCGGACGCCTCGAAGTCAACGAGCTTCAGATCGACCGTGTGGAGCTTCCGCGCAAGCCCGCAACCACGGAAGAGGAACAGGTTGCCGTCTCCGACGAGCCGGTCCTTCCTGAATTGCCGGTCAAGGTGATCGTGGAAAAGTTTGCCCTGCAGGAACTGGCTCTTGGAGAGCCTATCCTCGGCACGGCTGCGAGGCTCTCTGCGCAAGGCTCGGCTAATCTTGGCGATCCGTCGGAAGGGCTCAAGCTCGATTTTTCGGCACAGCGCCTCGACGCACCCGGACGCCTTTCGATCAATCTCGACTATGTGCCGCAGACGAACCGTCTGGCGCTCGATCTGACCCATCAGGAACCGGCAGGCGGCATTGCCGCCCATCTGCTCAATCTGCCCGGTCTTCCGCCTGTCGATCTCAAACTGGCAGGTCAGGGGCCTTTGAACAGTTTTACCGCGCGGCTCGATTTCGCCGCCGGACCGACCATCGGCGCCGCAGGCACGACCATCGTCAGCCGGTCCGGCGCCGCTTACAATGTTCACGCCAATCTTGCCGCGCGCATCGAGGGATTGCTGCCCGGGCCGGTTGCGCCGGTCTTCCCCGGCACGACGCAGCTCGTGGGCAATATCGCCATTGGGGATGACGGCAGCCTGCGGCTTCAGCCGGTTCGCATCACCTCGAATGTGGCGAGCTTCGATATGGCGGGCACCGTCAGTTCGAGCCAGGCCCTCGACCTGACCATGCAGGCTCGTGCCTTGCCAACCGACGGCTTCCTGACCCGCGCGGGTGACGCGGAGATCCGCCGCCTCGATTTCGACGGCAGGGTGCAGGGCACCATGACGGCGCCGCGCATCAACGGTTCGCTCGATGCCGCGGGCGTGCGCTTGCCACAAGGCGCTTTGGACGCTTTGACTGCGCGCATCGCCATGAACCCAGTGAGCGATGTGGCGATCCCCGACCGCTTCTCCTTCTTGGTCGATGCGCAGGCGAGCGGCATTCGGCCCGCCGACAGGGCACTCGCCCGTGCCTTGGGCGAGACGCTGTCGCTGAGAGCCAACGGCACCCTCGACCGCGATGGCATTGCCAGTGTCGAGACCGCGCGCATCGAAACTTCCACCGCTCAAGCCGGCTTCTCAGGTCGGGTCGGCTCGACGGTGCTGGACGGCAATCTCGATGCCAGTATTCCGGCCTTGTCGGTATTCTCCGGCGTTGCGGGCCGAACGCTGAATGGCTCGGCCGCGCTCAAGGCGCAACTCTCAGGAAATCCACACCGGGCTGATATCGCAGCGACGGTCGATGCCAATCTGCGCGACCTCTCGACGGGAATGCCCGCACTCGATGGTCTTCTAGGACGCTCCGTCACTGCAAACGGCATCCTGCGCCGTGTTCCGGACGGGTTCGCTTTTGAAAACTTCCGCGTCGATGGCGCGCATCTCAACGCACGTGCCAATGGCCGCGCCACACAGACCACAGCCGATCTGGGACTCGACATTGATGTCGACGAACTCAGGCATGTCGATGCGCGCATCGGCGCAGGCCGAGCGAATGCGACGGCGCGCCTGACCGGTTCCCTCGAGAAACCGGATGTCACGGCGAATGCGAGCCTGTCGGATGTACGCGCCCTCAACCGGTCGATCCCGCGCGTGGTGCTCAGCCTGACCGCTAAAGATGTGACGGGCGCACTCGAGGCCACCCTCGGGCTTGACGGACAGGTGGGGGCTAAGCCTGCGACCGGCACCGTGCATTTGTCGCGTCCCACGGAGGGTGGTTGGCTCGTGGATCGGCTCGACGCGGATATAGGCTCCGTCTCGCTGAATGGCGATCTTCGTATCGGCGCCGATCAACTGGTGCAGGGGCGGATCGCGTTGTCCGCAAGCGATCTCGACGATCTCACGCCGCTGCTGTTGACGAAGCTCGATGGCTCGCTCGATGCCGATATTGCGCTTAGCGCCGCGAACGGCCGCCAGGATGCCTCGATCACGGCAAATGGCTCCCGTGTTGCCGCTGCCGCCGTGACAGTGAGGGACTTCGATGTGCGCCTTGCCGTTTCCGATCTCTATTCACGTCCCGTGATCGACGGCGCGATCCAGGCGGATGCGCTCAGTGCCGCCGGTCAAACCTTCAGGAGCATCCGCCTGACAGCAGTCGGCACACCCGAAGCATCCCGCATCACCGCCTCCGCGACGGGACAGGGTTTCGATCTCGATGCGCAGGCGCGCGTCGTGCCCGGCGATGCAACGCGCATCGAGCTGACGAGCTTCACGGCGCAGCGCGGCAACCGGCGCCTCGCCCTTGCTCAGCCTGCCACCATCACACTCGGGAGCGGCACCGCCACCATCGGCGGTCTCGTCATCGCCGCCGATCAGGGACGCGTGAGCGTGTCCGGCACCGTAGGCGACAGGATGGACCTGTCGCTCGACATCCGAAGTCTGCCACTTCAGGCCGCCGATATCGCCGTTCCCAATCTCGGACTGGCCGGCACCGTGAACGGAAGCGCCGCGATAAGGGGAGCGGCGACCGATCTGAACGGCACCTACGACCTGAGAGTGACCGGACTTGCAACGCCCGAAACCCGGCAGGCCGGATTGCCGCCGCTCACCGTCACAGCGCAAGGCCGCTTCGCGGATCGACGGGCGACAATCGACGCGGATGTTGCTGCTGGACGTTTCGGAACATTGCAGGTTTCAGGCAGCGTTCCGCTCGATCTGACAGAGGAGCTCGCTCTTCGCATATCGGGACGCACCGATCTCGGCGTGGCGAACACGTTCCTCTCGGCACGAGGGCAGCGCCTGACAGGCAGCGCGGCGCTCGACCTGTCGGTCGGGGGCACCGTGAATGTGCCGCGCATTCAGGGGCGGATTGCGCTTGCCGGTGGCAGCTTCGTGGATTCCCTGCAGGGAATCCAGCTGAACGACATCAATGGACAATTCGCGGCGCGCGGACAGATCGTTGTCATCGAGAGTTTGAACGCCCGCACGCCCAATGGCGGATCGCTCGCGGCGAGAGGGCAGGTCACAATCGATCCTGCGGCAGGCATGCCCGCCGATATCCGCATCACAGGCAGCCGCGCCCAGCTCGTTTCCAATCCGACCGTGGATGCAAGCGCTGACATGGATCTTGCGATCGCGGGCCCTCTCATGAGCAGGCCGCGTGTCACGGGGCGTGTCGCGATCGTCACGATGAACGTTTCCGTGCCCGATCGTCTGCCGGCCACCTTAAGGCCTTTGCCGGGCACCAGGCACATCCAGCCGACGCCTGCGGCCGCGGCGCGTCTTGCCTTGGCGCGCAGGCAGCAGGTCGCCAACTCGCGCGGACGTCCGTTCAGCGCCGATCTCGATCTTGTCATCACGGCGCAGAACCGCATCTTCGTGCGCGGACGGGGGATCAATGCGGAACTCGGTGGCGACCTGCGTCTTCAGGGTACGCTGCAGGACCCTGTTGCCATCGGCGCTTTCGAGCTTCGTCGCGGCCGCCTCGATCTCATCGGCCGCCGCATCGACTTCGTGCGCGGGCGTCTGGACTTTACGGGCGATCTCACGCCGTCGCTCGATTTCCTGGCCGAGACGCAGGCTGGCGATGTGACGGCTCAGATCTCCGTGACAGGACCCGCCTCGCAACCCACATTCGCCTTCAGCTCCAGTCCCGACCTGCCTCAGGACGAGGTGCTCTCGCGTATTCTGTTTCAGCGTCCTGCCGGTGGCCTCTCGGCAGGTCAGGCACTGCAACTCGCGCAGACCGTGGCGCAGCTTTCCGGTGGCTCCAGAGGCGATGCCTTCGAGAGCCTGCGCCGCTCGCTCGGCGTCGACAGCCTCGACATCACCGTCGGCGCCTCCGGCGATCCCGCGGTCGGTGTATCGCGCTATATCAGCGATAACGTCCGCGTCGGCGTCAGGGCAGGGGCGCGGCCGGAAGAAAGCGGCGTGACGGTCGATGTGGATCTGACCCGCCGCCTCAAGGCGCAGGGCGCCGTTGACGCGGAAGGCGGAACCTCTGTCGGATTGGGCTTCGAACTGGAGTACTAGCTAGGAGTTGTAGCTCTTGGCCAAGTCGACGCGCCGAGACATGAAACGAGGGCGGGAACCAGGAAATGAATCATCCGTTTCCCGATTCATGAAGCCGCGCCGCGAGATCCTGAACCGGCCTGTCGTGCTCCTGGTGGAGGACGAGCTTCTCGTGCGCCTGACGCAGGTCGAAATCCTGCGCGAGGCTGAGTTCTGGGTCGTCGAGGCACAGGATGCGGACGAGGCTTTCGACCTTCTCAAGAAACGCCCTGACATCAACGTCGTTCTCACGGATGTGAACATGCCGGGCTCGATTGACGGTTTCGAATTCGCCCGGCTCGTCCGCCAGGGATGGCCGGATGTCGGCGTGCTCGTGATTTCCGGCAAGGTGGCGCCAAAACCCGGTGATTTGCCCACAGGCACGCACTTCCTGCAAAAACCGATCCGGTCCGATGCGCTCATAGAGGCCCTCAAGCAGGCCATGGCTCCAAGAACGCTAGAGGCGTAAGGGCGGAGGACGGTCATGACCAAGCCACGGGTCGCCTTTGGCGGGCGTCATGTTCCCTTGCCGCGCTCCAGAATACGCAGGATTTGCCTCGGCATTGCTCTGATCCTGGGAGGGGTTGTCGGCTTTCTGCCGGTGCTCGGATTCTGGATGGTCCCCTTAGGTATCCTTATTCTGTCCTTCGACCTTCACATGGCACGCCGTTTGCGCCGCCGTACCATTGTCTGGTGGGAGCGGCGCAAACGGGCCAAACGGGGAAACCGTTAGGTCGGGAGGCGGCCTTCCGGGGTGTATTGGTCGACGGCCTGAGGCAACTCCCGGGAGAGGCGAGCCAAGATTTCCTCTCTTGAGAGGCCGGTTTGCTGGGTCAGCGTCGCCAGCACGTCAGGCCCGATCGCCTGTTCAAGTTGTGGCGGCTCGATCTCCTTGTTCGGACCCGTGCCGACCCAGGAATCGGCCACATCGCCTTGCCCATTTTGCCGGAAGCTGTCGAGAAGCTCGCCAAGGCCGCCATTCAGCAGGCCTCCGGCGCCCGCTGCGCCGCCAAGGCCTCCGAGCAAGCCGCCAAGGCCTCCAAGGCCGCCACCGGCCTGCTGGTCCGGCAATTGCCCAGGCGTGGCCGGTTGCTGCCCGCCTCGCAGCATGTCGGCGATCTTGTCACGATTCTGATACCCGGCGATGGCGAGAAGGCCCAGAAGGGCCGTCATGGACGGAAAACCACGGCTGCTCATATCATTGCTCCTATGCTCCTGATACTCGGACAGGAACAGCTTTGCAGACAAAGGGTTCCGAAGTGGCGCGACAGGAGTAGGGCGGTGATGAAGGGGCACCGCAGCGGAGATACGTTTAGCCTTTTGTCGCAGAAAAACGCGCGGTGGAAATGTTATCCGGAACTTTAAATGTGAACAGGCCGCCCCAAATACTCCGGCATGCCAGATAAGATCAAATCTCTGACCCAAAACATGTCTTCGCCGCTCTCGGGCGCTGCTCTGAGCGCGGCTGTCCGTCTCCACCTTGGAAAGCAGCTCCGCGCCCTTTACGGCGATCCCGCGGAAGACAAGCTGCCGCGCGATCTTGCCAAGCTCGCGGAGCGCGTCGCGCAGGTCATTCGCGCTCATACGGAGCCTGTTGACCAGGCATTCGTCGATGGCGTGATGGAGGCCCTGCCGAACCTACGAGCCTTTGCTCTTTCACTGACCGGAAAGCTCGATCAGGCCGAGGACCTGGTGCAGGATACCGTGCTCAAGGCCCTGACAAAGCAGGAAACATTTGAAGCCGGCACAAACCTTCAGGCGTGGCTCTTCACCATCCTTCGCAACGGTTTCTATTCAACCCACCGCAAAACCAGCCGTGAGGTCGAGGACGGAGATGGCGCGCATGCGGCGAGCATGATTGCTATTCCTGACCAGGAAGACAAGCTCGCCCTGCAGGATCTGACGACCGCGCTGCAGAAACTGCCGCAGGAGCAGCGCGAAGCCATCATCCTGATCGGTGCAGAGGGCATGTCTTACGAGGATGCGGCGGAAGCTCTCGGCGTGAAGGTCGGCACCATCAAGAGCCGCGTGAACCGCGCGCGCAACCGCTTGGCGGAGCTGATGGGTGTGGCCGGAGACCGGCTGCACAACAACAGCCACGCCGACGCCTGATCTCATCGCTTTATGTCATCAAGCGCCGCGTGACGGCATGGGGTGAAATTCTCCATGCCGTCACGCGGCGCATCCTTATCGCCTGCCTAAAATATCAGCGCCGATAACAACCTCGTTCCCGAACTTTTACCGAGGCTACATGGTTGAGCTGACAGCTGGGGTGCTCTCAAACGCTTCTCTGCCAAGGAGGGGAGCATGGAACACAGACCTCTGTCCGAACTCGGCCATGTCGCCGATCTGAAGCCCTCGCAAGTTCCTGTCCTGTCGAAACGTGAGCGGCTGGACCGCTGGGCCGAGTTGCTGGAGCGGGAGCCCGATCGCCTTCTTCGGACACTTGATGAAATCGAGTGGAAACCGAAAGCCGTGCGGCATGCCATGCGGGCCGACGATTCCGCTCTGACAGTCGCCTTCAATGATCCGGTCCTGCGGACTGCAGGCCTCGTCAGCGACAGGTTCGGAGACGCGGTGAACTTCTTCCAGATTTCCGAACACGACGCGCATATCGTCCTCTGCTCATGCCATGGCGGCGCATCCATGCGGTCGGAAGAGGCAGCGAGGCGCGTGCGCGGCATTCGCTCGCCGAGCCTCTGGTCGCTCTATTTCGGCTGGCTTCGATAAATGCCAGGCTCTGGCTTAATCCTTGTATGGATCAAACTCGCCGGGGCCTGCCATCGCAGGTAGCGGTTAAGCGGTAAATTTCACAGCCTGAGTTATTAAGCTAAGGCTTTGTGTAAATTTGCTTATCGACCGGAATTTAGGTCTAGGAAAAATCCAATTCTACCCCTTCTGGGTGATAAGAAACGAGCCCCCGCCATGCTCTAAAATGAACGGCTCGGCTTATTAAGAGGACAAGCATGGCAGCTACGATTTCAGTCGCCCGCACGGGCAATCAGAATATTGATGGCATTCTTTCCGGTTCACGCTGGGACAGCCCAAACCTCACATACAGTTTCCCTAAAAATGCATCTTATTACGACAGCAATTACAGTCTGTGGAATGAGCCTCAGTACAATTTCGGGGCCTTGAACAGCACCCAGTCTCAGGCTGCTCGCGAAGTCTTCGCGATGATCGCTTCAGTCTCCAACCTGACCTTCACGGGAATGACGGAGAGTTCTTCAAGCCACGCCACCATACGGCTTGCCGTTTCGGATCGTGCCTCGCCCGCCTGGTCCTATTATCCGGATCCAACGGAGACAGGTGGAGACATCTGGTTCGGGCGCACAAACGGATGGTTCGATGAGCCGGTGCCCGGAAGCTACGGCTATTACGGCTTCATCCATGAAATACTGCATTCCGTGGGCCTGAAGCACGGTAACGAAACAACTGTGTTCGGCGCCATGCCGGCATCCCGCGATTCCATGGAATTCTCGGCGATGACTTACCGGTCCTATGTGGGTGCTGACGGGCAATATGTGGAGAACGAGGCCTGGGGCTACGTGCAGACGCCGATGATGTACGACATCGCAGCGCTGCAGCAGATGTACGGCGCCGATTACACCACCAATAGCGGAAACACCGTTTATCGCTGGAACCCGGGGACCGGACAGCAATTCGTGAATGGTGTCGGACAGACGGCCCCAGGCGGGAACCGGATCTTCGGCACGGTTTGGGACGGCGGCGGTATCGACACCTACGATCTCTCGAACTACGCCACGAACCTCAATGTGGATCTGCGTCCAGGCGAGTGGTCTCGTTTCTCGACAAAGCAGATCGCGATGCTCGGCGAAGGACACTACGCGCGTGGCAACATCGCGAATGCGCTCACCTATCAGGGCGATCCCCGATCCCTGATCGAGAATGCCGTTGGCGGATCGGGCAGCGATGCCATCACCGGAAACATCATCGCGAATGATCTGCGTGGAGGAGGGGGCAATGATCGCCTCTATGGGCGCGAAGGCAACGATATGCTCACCGGTGGTGCGGGCAACGACGCTTTCTACTTCAATACGAAACCGAACCGGACTTCCAACTTCGATCAGATCACCGACTTCTCAGTCGCTAACGATACAATCTATCTCGATAGGTCAGTGTACACGACGCTGAAGACCGGACAGCTGTCATCCGCTGCTTTCTGGATCGGAAGTCGGGCGCACGATACCACCGATCGTATCATCTACGATTCCGCGAAGGGTGGGCTTCACTACGATGCGGACGGAAACGGCAATGCCGCATCCGTGCAGATCGCGCAGCTCACCAAGGGCCTCAAGCTGACGACAGCCGATTTCATGGTCGCCTGAGCCTGTTTCTGCATGGGGTGCTCATCCCGAATTGGAGGGTGAGTACCCCGCCGGAATAATTTCATCAGCCCCGCACAAGCCAAGCTAGCGATCATCCCTCCAGGGAGGTTCGACATGGCATTGACAGCGGCGGTCTTACCGAGCGGCGATCAGAATCTGGACGCTCTGTTGATGGGCGTCCGCTGGGATGCCGCGGGTATCGGTTTCAGTTTTCCGGAGAGCTCCGCATTCTACGGCAGCGATTACAGCGGCAACGAGCCGCGCAACGGGTTCGCTCCTCTCGATCAGGCGCAGAGCGCGGCAGCGCGTAAAGCCTTCGCGATGATTGCCTCCGTGACGAACCTCGGGTTCACGGAAATCAGAGAAGATATGGTCAATCAGCCGGAGGTCCGGCTGGCGAGCGCCAATATCTCAGGAGCCGCGTGGGCCTATTCACCGGGTCCATTCAGCATCAGCGGTGATGCCTGGTTCCGAGCGTCATGGGCTTCGTTTGCCGATATGCGGCCCGGAGGCTACGGCTTTTATGTCGTCATGCACGAGATTGGACATGCAGTCGGCTTGAAGCACGGGCACGAAACCGACGTGTTCGGTCCTATGACGACGGATCGGGACTCCATGGAGTTCTCGATCATGACCTATCGCTCCTACGTGGGAGCTGCGGGTCGCTACGTGGAAAACGAGTCCGCGGGATATGCGCAATCGCTGATGATGTACGACATCGCCGCGCTGCAGCACATGTATGGCGCGGATTACACGACCAATGCCGGCAACACCGTCTACCGCTGGAGCCCCACGACAGGACAGGCCTTTATCGATGGAGCCGGGCAGGGGACACCCATCGGCAACCGCATTCTCACGACCATCTGGGATGGCGGCGGCAACGATACCTACGACTTTTCGAACTATAAGGTGAGGCTCATCGTCGATCTGAGGCCGGGCGCCTGGACGAGCCTCGATCCGGCGCAGATTCCCCATCTGGGTTACGAACGCCCTGCCCGTGGAAACATCGCCAACAGCCTTCTCCATGACGAGGATCTTCGCTCCGTGATCGAGAACGCGACCGGCGGCGCGGGCAATGATACGCTGATCGGAAACATGGTGCGAAACGTCCTCAAGGGCGGGGCGGGCGG
>NZ_JAKRNJ010000014.1 GCF_022346925.1 Microvirga sp. ACRRW | reverse complement strand
CCACGAGGCTGACCGAGCCTTCTCCGAAGGGCTTCAGGCTTCCGATCTCGTCGGAGATCTTCTTCAGGCCGATATCTGCGGTAATGATGCCGATCGGCGCCTTGTCGCGGCGGATGACGATGCTGACGGTGGACATCAGCACTTCCTCGCCATTGACTGGGTAGAGATAGGCCGGCGTGATCTGGTTGCGGTTCTCGCGCAAGGGCTTGTCGTACCAACCCTCGGCGCCCTTCATGTTGAGAGGCTCGACGGAGACTTTGCCTTCCTTCGTCCAGAAGAAGTAAGGCGCGAAGCGGCCTGTCGCATCCGAGTAGGTATCGGCCAGATATTCCTTGTCGCGCCTGTCGAGAGCATCCGGCTCGAAAGCGAGCGCCATGCCGATGAGATTGGGCTGGCTCTCGACGGTGAGTGCCAGAATCTCCGCAAGCTCTCCGCGCTCCACCTTGTAGTCATAGGCGATGGCCTCAGCGGTGGATTTCGTGACGGTTGCGGCAGCGACCGCACGGTCGATCTCACCGTGGACGTAATCCTTGTACTGGTTGAGCAGCGAATTTGCCGTGACGATGGCCTCATCCCGGCCTTTGCTCATCATGATCTGCGCGCCCGCGAATGTCAGGATCGTGCAGGCCCCGATGAAGCCCGCGCCTGCCAGCAGCAGGACGCGGGTTTTGATTGAACGCAGTTTGAGAACCATCCAATTGCCCCCGAGACATGGTCTTCCGGAATAGTATTCGCGTTCTACAGAGCTTGGCTTGCGCCTGGCTTGCGGGGGCAGCGCGTAGAGGATGATAGTCTCAGGCGGGGAACTCGCGCGAGCGATTACAATTCCAGTTCCATCGTCACCGGCGCGTGGTCGGAGGGGCGTTCCCAGCCACGGGTGTCGCGGGTCACGCCGATGTTGCGCAGCGAGCCTTTCAGTGCGTCCGAAATCCAGATGTGGTCGAGTCTGCGGCCCTTATCGGCGGCAGCCCAATCGGGCGAGCGATAGCTCCACCAGGAATAGATCTTTTCCGGTTCGGGACGAAGGTGACGCATGGCGTCCGTCCAGCCGCCTTCCTGGCGCAGCTCTTCGAGCAATTGCGTCTCGATGGGCGTATGGCTCACCACGTCGAGAAGCTGCTTGTGGCTCCACACATCGTGCTCGAGCGGCGCGACATTGAGATCGCCCACGAGAATCGCAGGGCCCTTCGTCGGTTTCGACTTCGAACCCCAGGAGCGCATCTCGGCCATGAAATCGAGCTTGTGGCGGAATTTCTCGTTCACTTCCGGATCGGGAATATCGCCGCCGGCGGGCACGTAGAAATTATGGATCGTGATGCCGGTGGCGGCCTTCGCCTGGCCGAGGGTCACCGTGATGTGGCGCGCATCCGGGCGGCCGCACATCTCCATCACGCTCGTCTCCGTGAACGGGAAGCGTGAGAGAATCGCGACGCCGTTATAGCCCTTCTGGCCCATGTGGACGACGAAGGGATAGCCGAAAGCCTGCAGCTCCTTGAGCGGCAGCTTGTCGTTCGGGCACTTGGTTTCCTGCAGGCACAGAATGTCGGGACGCCGTTCCTTCAGGAAGCGTTCGACCTGATCGATGCGCAGGCGCACAGAATTGATGTTCCAGGTGGAGACGGTGAGTTTCACGGACATGCCCCTTCGAGAATTCCTTCCGGGCTACGACAGATTCTCGCCGGAGGGAAGGGCAGGGCGGATGGGAAGGGCTACTTGTGGTCGCCGCGGATCTCTTCGTACTGGATCTTGAACAGATCCTGGTCGATGCGGCGGCCCTTCTGGACCTGGTTCAGCACCACCATCGTCTGGAAGCCTTGCGCATCCACAATGCGCCATTGACTCAGGTTCTGTATCTCGGGGTCGAAGAACAGGGTTATCCGCGAGGTGCCGCCCAGCGTCGCGGTGTCTTCCAGGTTGATGCGCACCGCGTTGGGCTCGTTCGAGATGCCGGTGATCTTGATGTCCTGGCCGAGATTGACCTTTTCGCGCAGCAGGAACTTCAGCGGCGTCTGCGAGATCAGATAAAGATCCTGCGTGGCGAGCTTGCGGTCGCGCACGGCCACCGAGCGGCCGTCGGCGACCACTTCGAGGCTGGAGGGCGTATCGTATTCGAAACGAACCTTGCCGGGACGCTGGAGATAGAGCGTGCCGCCCATCCGCCGCCCGTCGCCGCCCACCTGCGTGAAGTCGGCGACCAGGGTGTTGAGATTGGTGAAATAGGAATTCGCCCGCTCCACGATGGCGCTGTTCGGCAGGGGCTGACCCTGGCCGACCGGGCCCATGGAGGCGGTGACGATGGGTTTCGGCGCGATGTCGATGGGCTCCGCCTGTGGGACCGGCGCAGCCTCGGCCGTGGCCGGACGGGCAGGGGGCAGGGGGGCCGTGGCGGCTAGCAGCTGCTCGGCATTCACCGGCCTGACAGCGGCGGTGGGTCTGGCCGGTTGGGCCACCGCAGGGGCTTGAGCAGGCGAGGATGGGTTATGAAAACTGGATGTCGGAAGCGACGGTGCCGTCGCGTTGAAGCCCTGGGCGATCGGCCGCTTGGGCGGCAGGATCATGTCCATGGGCAGGGTCGTCTGCGCGGCAGCCGTCAGCGGGCCCGCAAGAGCGGACGCCACGGTCACAAGACCGATCAAACTGACAGGGCGCATCCCAACCTTCCTTTAAGAACCACTATGACCGCAGCTCCGCTTTGCCGCATCATTCAAGATGACGCAGGGCCGCGGCCAAGGTTCCGCTAATATAGGGATTAATCCTCTCCCCCGTGAGGGCTTTCCATGAGGATTTCGCGTTTACCGGCGTGGTTTGCGGGCCCGACGATGCCCTCCTGCTCCATGCGCTCCATGAGCGAGGCGGCCCGGTTGTAGCCGATCTGCAAGCGCCGCTGGATGTAGCTCGTCGACGCCTTCTTGTCGCGCAGCACCACCGCCACCGCCTGGTCGTACAGGTCGCCTCCGGGAGCCCCGAACTCGCCCTGGTCGAACACCGGCGTGTCGCCAGAAGCCCCGCCCTCGTCCTCCTCCGCCGTCACGGCCTCGAGGTACTGCGGACGGCCCTGGCGCTTCAGATGCGCCACCACATGCTCGACCTCCTCGTCCGAGCAGAACGGCCCGTGCACGCGCGTGATCCGCCCGCCGCCGGCCATGTACAGCATGTCGCCCTGGCCCAGAAGCTGCTCCGCTCCCATCTCGCCGAGAATGGTGCGGCTGTCGATCTTCGAGGTCACCTGGAAGGAAATGCGGGTCGGGAAGTTCGCCTTGATCGTGCCGGTGATCACGTCCACCGACGGGCGCTGCGTCGCCAGGATCACGTGGATGCCCGCCGCACGCGCCATCTGCGCCAGGCGCTGGATCGCGCCTTCGATCTCCTTGCCCGCCACCATCATGAGATCCGCCATCTCGTCGACGATCACCACGATGTACGGCAGCGGCTCGAGATCCATCACCTCATCTTCATAGATCGCCTCGCCGGTCTCGCGGTCGAAGCCGGTCTGGACCGTGCGGGTGATGGTTTCGCCGCGGGCCTTGGCCTCGGAGACGCGGGCGTTGAAGCCGTCGATGTTGCGCACGCCGAGCTTCGACATCTTGCGGTAGCGGTCTTCCATCTCGCGCACCGCCCATTTGAGGGCCACCACCGCCTTCTTGGGATCGGTGACCACCGGGGTGAGCAGATGCGGGATGCCGTCATAGACCGAGAGCTCGAGCATCTTGGGATCGACCATGATCAGGCGGCACTCGGCCGGGGTGAGCCGGTAGACGAGGGACAGGATCATGGTGTTGATCGCCACCGACTTGCCCGAGCCGGTGGTGCCGGCGACGAGCAGGTGCGGCATGCGGGCGAGATCGGCGATGACGGGCTCGCCGCCGATGGTCTTGCCGAGGCAGAGCGCGAGCTTCTGCTTCGAGGTCTCGAAGTCCTGGGAGGCGAGCAGTTCGCGGAGATACACGGTCTCGCGCTTGTGGTTGGGCAGCTCGATGCCGATGGCGTTGCGGCCCTGGACCACGGCGACGCGGGCCGAGACCGCGCTCATCGAGCGGGCGATGTCATCAGCCAAGGAGATCACCCGCGACGACTTCGTCCCAGGCGCAGGCTCAAGCTCATACAGCGTCACTACAGGACCGGGGCTCACTTTCGTGATCGCGCCACGCACGCCGAAATCCTCCAGCGTGCCTTCCAGCAGATTGGCGTTCTGCTCCAGCGCTTCCGCCGAGATCAGCGGAGCGGATGACTTCTTTGGCTCCGCGAGCAGGTTCAGCTGCGGCAGCTGGTAGTTTTCTTCGTCGAGCAGCGAGGGCTGCGCCTCGCGGGCCATGCGCTTGCCGGGCTTCGGCGCGGTGGGTGCTGGTCCGACGCGCGCCGAGACGGGCTCGGGCCGCATGGCTGCGCGGGGCACCGGCTGGGCCATGGGCTCATCGTCATAGGTCTCGTCCTCATCGTCGTAGGCATGCGCGGGCGCCGTCCGCGAAGCGCGGGGAGGCGGTGCATCGAGCATGGGCTCGCGGCGCATGGTGGTGCCATCGCGTTTGCCGCGGCGCGGCTGCGGCGCGGCCTCATAATCCTCGTCCTCGTCCGGTGCGTTTCGTCTCTCGCTCCAGCGGCGCGCGCTGGCGCGAAGGCTCATGACGCCATGGGCGAGCGCGCCCAACGAGACGATGCCCCAGCCGGGCTCGTCGTGGCCGATATCGTCGGGATCGTCCAGATCGGCGATCTGGCGGCGCTTGACCGGGCGGGGAGCCTCTTCTTCCGGCTCTTCGTAGTGGCGCTCTTCGTTCGGGCTGATTCCGCAGGCGGCGGTCAGGCTTAAGATCGCGATGCCGGCAAAAAGGAAGCCGAGAACGGCGCTGGCCGAGCCATTGGACAGGCCCGTGATGGCCTTCGCGCCGGTGAGGATCGCATCGCCCGCGACGCCGCCGAGGCCCGTCGGCAGGGGCCAGCGGTCGGTGGCGGGCATGGCGCTGGCCAACGCGGTGGCGGCGCCCGCGCCCATGACCCAGAGCGCGAATCGCAGCTGCAGGCGGCCGAGCTCGCCCGATTTCATGAGGCGCCAGCCCCACAGC
Organism: Microvirga sp. ACRRW; assembly: GCF_022346925.1. Taxonomy (GTDB): domain Bacteria; phylum Pseudomonadota; class Alphaproteobacteria; order Rhizobiales; family Beijerinckiaceae; genus Microvirga. The sequence continues at coordinate 36,208 of NZ_JAKRNJ010000014.1, read as the reverse complement.
GCCAGCGGCAGGACGGCCGCGATGGCGCCAAGGCCCAAGAGCTGCATCAGCAGGTCGGCCACGATGGCGCCGGGCCAGCCGAGCAGGTTGCGGACAGGAATGTCGGTGGCGTTGTTGAGGCTCGGGTCGTCCACCGACCAGGTGGCGAGCGCCACCGCCACCGCGCCGGAGACGGCGACAAGGCACAGGCCCGTCAATTCCTGCGTCCTGCGGGCGATGAAGGCCCGCAAGGCGCTGAAAAGGCCGTCATAGGCGGAAGAGGAGGAACGGCGGGCCGTACGCATCAAACCACTCTGAAAACCGAATAAACGAGACAATCTTGCTCCGATCCTAGAGGGCGCGGGTTAAGGGCCTATTAACCCTGTCGCTTCTTCTGCGCTGTTGACGGGGCCACGTGAAAAGACCAGTGTCCCGGCCATGACGCGCAAGGGTATCACCACCGGTTGGAAGCGCGCCGTTCTCACGGCGCTGGTGGCCTATGCGCTCGTGCTGCAGATGGTTCTTGTCTCGCTCAGCGGGGCTGCGCATGCCGCCGAAGCGGCGGGACCACAAGGCATCCTCTGCTTGCAGGACGGCCAGAGCCTGCCCGATCACGATCCCGCCAAGGCCCATAACGGGCTCTGCTGCATCTTGAGCTGTCATGGCACGGGCGCGGCCGGACCCGTTCCCACCGCGTCCCTGCCGAAGCGGGCGACGCCCGTCACTCTCGATGTGCAGGTGCCTGTCGTCTCTTCGGCGACACGTCTCTTCTCCACCGTTCTTCCTGTCGGATCGCGCGCGCCTCCGCGCCTCGGCTGATTGCTTTCTGATCAATCACCCGAACTCTCACAGGAATCATAAATGTTTACGTCTCACTCTCGCGGTGCGCTGGTCGCAGCCGCTTTCTTCGCCGTTTCCACGCCTGCTTTCGCCCACGTCTCTTTCGAGACGGCGCAGGCCACGCCTAACACGTCCTACAAGGGAATCTTGCGCATTCCGCACGGCTGCGACGGCAAGCCCACTCTCAAGGTGCGCGTGCGCATTCCGGAGGGCGTCGTCGCGGTCAAACCCATGCCGAAGGCGGGCTGGAAGCTCGAGACCACGAAGGGCTCTTACGTGCGCACCTACAAGGTGCACGGCGAAACCGTCTCCGAAGGCGTGACCGACATCGTCTGGACGGGTTCGCTCGACGACGGCCATTACGACGAGTTCGTCTTCCAGGCGCGATTCACCGATGCGTTCCAGCCGGGTGCGACGGTATATTTCCCCGTCGTGCAGGAATGCGATGGCGCCGCCGAGGAATGGGTGCAGGTGCCTGCCGCAGGCGAAGACGCGCACAAGCTCGCCATGCCCGCACCGGGCGTGAAGATCGCAGGCGCAGCGAACGCCGCACCCGCAGCACAGAAGGTCGGCGAACTCACCATCGAGCAGCCCTGGTCGCGCGCCACGCCCGGTGGCGCGAAGGTCGGCGGCGGCTATCTACGCATCACCAATAACGGCAAGGAAACCGACCGCCTGATCGGCGGCTCTTTCCCGAATGCGTCGCGCGTCGAGGTGCATGAGATGAAGATGGAAAACGACATCATGCGCATGAAGCCGGTGCATGGCGGCCTCGAGATCAAGCCCGGCGCGAGTGTCGAGTTGAAGCCCGGCGGCTACCACCTCATGTTCATGGATCTGAAGGCGCCGCTCACCGAGGGCCAGATCGTGAAGGGCACGCTCGTGTTCGAAAAAGTCGGAACAGTGGATGTCGAATATGCCGTGCGCGGCATGGGCGATGCTGCTCCCGCTGCCGGCGAACATCATCACCACTAAGAGGTATGCGAACGATGGCTTTCAAACGCTCCTTGATCATCCCGATCGCGGTGTTCCTCACAGGTCTTGCTGTCCTGCTGACCACCGCTTTCTTCATCCTGCAACCGCAGCAGCAACAAAGCGCGGGGCGCGTGCCCATCGGCGGGCCGTTCCGTTTGACTTCGCATGAGGGCAAGCCGTTCACGGATGCGGATCTGAAGGGCAAGCCCTTCGCCGTGTTCTTCGGCTTCACCCATTGTCCGGAAGTCTGCCCGACGACGCTTTACGATCTGACCCAGGACCTCGCGTCGATGGGCTCGGATGCCGACAAGCTGCGGGTCGCCTTCATCACCGTCGATCCCGCGCAGGACACGCCGGAATTGATGAAGACTTATCTCTCGTCCTTCGACCCGCGCATCGTAGGGCTCACCGGAACGGACGAGGAGATCGCGGCTGTCGCGAAGGAATACAAGATCTATTACCGCAAGGTGCCGACCGACAACGGCTACACCATGGATCACTCGGCCACGATCTTCCTCATGGACAGCAAGGGCGATTTCTACGCCACGTCGAACTTTCAGGAATCGGCTGAGATCAGACGGTCCAAGATCAAGCAGCTCATCAGGAACGGGTGATCATGAGACAGGGAATTATAGCGGCTCTGATCATTAGCGCCGCTGCTATTCTAATGGCTCTGAGCGGACTGTATGTCATGCCGTTTAAAAGCTGTCTCAGAACATGGCACTCGGTAATGGAATGCGTCGGCGTGCCTGATTAGGGTAGGACTAGACCTTGAAAAGGCTCTCAGACAGAAAAGCCCCGGCCATGTGACCGGGGCTTTTCTTTTGAGCCTCTGGAAGGCTTCGTTGCCGCATCGTGCGAGCACACCCACTCGCGCGATGCGGAGATTGCAGTTTGGATTCGAGCATCGGATGGATCCCGAAACCGGGATCCGCTTTCTTAGTCCGATGCTCAGTAGTTGTAGGCGCGCTCGCCGTGGTCCGCGAGATCGAGACCTTCGCGCTCCTCGTCCTGCGTGACACGCAGGCCCGTGATCAGGTCGACGATCTTGTAGAGCACCACGGAGCCGATGCCGGTCCACACGAGGGTGATGACGACGGCGATGATCTGCGTCCACACCTGCCCGCCGATGCTGTACTCGCCGACGCCGTAGCCGCCGAGGGAGGGAGCGGCCACGATGCCCGTGCCGATGGCGCCGATGATGCCGCCGATGCCGTGGATGCCGAACACGTCGAGCGCGTCGTCATAGCCGAGCGCGTTCTTCAGCGAGGTCACCGCGAAGTAGCAGGCAGCACCGGCGACGAGGCCGAGCACGATGGAGCCCATCGGACCGGAGAGACCGGCAGCAGGCGTAATGGCGACGAGGCCGGCAACCGCGCCCGAGGCGATGCCGAGCAGCGAGGCCTTGCCCTTGCCGAGAGCTTCCACGCCCATCCAGGCGAGACCGGCGGCGGCCGGGGCGAGGATGGTGTTCAGGAGCGCGAGAGCAGCACCGCCCGTGGCTTCGAGGTTCGAGCCAGCGTTGAAGCCGAACCAGCCGACCCACAGAAGGCAAGCGCCGACGAAGGTGAGTGTGAGCGAGTGCGGAGCCATCAGGTCGCGGCCGTAGCCGATGCGCTTGCCGACGAGGAGAGCGCCGACGAGACCGGCCACCCCCGAGTTGATGTGCACCACCGTGCCGCCCGCGAAGTCGAGAGCGCCGAGGCCAAAGAGATAACCTTCCGAGAACCACACCATGTGAGCGATCGGCAGGTACACGAAGGTGAACCACAGAGCCGTGAACAGCATCACCGCCGAGAACTTGATGCGCTCGGCGAAGGCGCCGACGATCAGCGCGGGCGTGATGCACGCGAAGGTCAGCTGGAAGGCGATGAAGGTGAATTCCGGAATGGCGACGCCCTTGGTGAAGGTGTCGGCGGTGGAATCCGTCGTTACGCCGGCGAGGAAGACCTTGGAGAAGCCGCCGATGATGGCGCCCAGCGTGCCTTCGCCGCCGGAGGTGAAGGCGAGCGAGTAGCCGTAGAACACCCACAGGATCGACACGAGGCTGAACACCGCGAAGACCTGCATGAGCACGGAGAGCATGTTCTTGGTGCGCACGAGGCCGCCATAGAACAGCGCGAGACCCGGGATCGTCATGAGGATCACGAGGAGCGCGGAGACGAGCATCCAGGCGGTGTCACCCTTATCGACGGTGGGGGCTGCATCTTGCGCCAGAGCGGGCTCGAGAGCGGCGAGGCTTAAACCCAGCGCACCGAGCGCGGGAAGGAGAAGAGGACGGGACTTCATCGGATCAGAACTCCGGAAAATCATTGAAAAGGAGGATTACAGGGCGTCGGTATCGGTCTCGCCCGTGCGGATGCGGACCGCTTTCTCGAGCGACGTGACGAAGATCTTGCCGTCGCCGATCTGGCCCGTGCGCGCGGCTGCCGTGATCGCGTCGATCACCTGCGGTACCAGATCGGACGCCACCGCCACTTCAATCTTGAGCTTCGGCAGGAAGCTCACGGCATATTCGGCGCCACGGTAGATTTCCGTATGGCCTTTCTGCCGGCCGTATCCCTTCACCTCGGTCACGGTGAGGCCGTGCACGCCCAGAGCGGTGAGTGCGTCACGCACCTCCTCCAGCTTGAACGGCTTGATGACCGCCATCACGATTTTCATGGGTCTTGCCCCCTTTGAGACGCTGGCCCGAAGCATTCAGGCCATGGTTTCCACGCGAACCCGCTTTTTCCGGCGGGTGTCGGGAGGGGATATGCAAGAGACGTGCCAAGCCTGTTCAGACAGGAGGCATCAGCCCTGCCTCTTTCATAGGCAGGCTGGAATTGGCCAGAAAAAGCCCTGTTTGCTTAATTTGTGGGCAGGCTCCGGCTCAGGACCGGTCGCGGATCAGGCCTTCCTGCGCCACGGAGGCGACGAGGGTGCCGTCCTGCCTGAAGATCAGGCCGCGCGAGAAGCCGCGGGCGCCCGAGGCGTTCGGGGTGTCCTGCGCATAAAGCAGCCATTCGTCCGCCCGGAAGGGGCGGTGGAACCACATGGCATGGTCGAGGCTCGCTCCCTGGACCGTGGGATCGAACACCGTGCGCCCATGAGGAATGAGCGACGTGTCGAGGAGCGTCATGTCGGAGGCGTAAGCCAGCACGGATTGGTGGATCGCAGGATCGTCCGGCAGGCGGCCGTTGGTCTTGATCCACACATGGAAGCGCGGCTCGCCGGGCTCACGGGAGGTGTAGCGCCCGATTTCGACGGGGCGGATCTCCAGCGGGCGCTCGCGCTCGTAATAAGTGCGCATGGGCTCCGGCATCTTGAGCAGCAGGCCGCCCTTCACCTCCTCCTCGGAGGGAAGCTCGTCGGGGCCCGGCACCTTCGGCATCTCGGCCTGGTGCTCGAAACCGCCCTCATCCATCTGGAACGAGGCCGACATGGCGAAGATCGCCTGGCCGTGCTGGGTCGCCACCACGCGGCGGGTGGCGAAGCTCTTGCCGTCGCGGATGCGATCCACGTCGTAGATGATCGGTACCTTGGGATCGCCCGGCAGCATGAAATAGCAATGGAGCGAGTGCGGATGGCGCCCGTCCACCGTGCGAGTGGCCGCGACGAGCGACTGGCCGATCACCTGACCGCCGAACACCCGCTGCCAGCCGCTCTTCGGGCTCTGGCCGCGAAACAGGTTCACTTCGAGCTGTTCGAGGTCGAGAATGGAGAGAAGGTCCGTGACGGCGCGGGACATGAATCGGTGATCCTCATTGTGAAGAAGTGTCATCCATCGGCGAGCGGCGTGCGAAGGTCAAGCTTGACGCTGGTCAATGGATCGCTGACACCCAACCTATAACGATCAACATGGGATAAGGCTAAGCGGCGCGTTCCTTGGGCCGCTGCCGACCATCGAGAGGCGAGGAGAAGAACATGACAGCATCGCGTATCGTCATCGCAGGCGGCGGATTGGCCGGACTGTCCTTGTCGCTCGCCCTCAAGCGTGCGCTGGCCGACGGCGTGGATGTGGTCATGTGCGATCCGGCGCTATCCCGCGATCCGCATGGGGACAGGCGCTCCTATGCCATCGCCGCAGCCGCCCGGCGGATGTTCCAGGCGCTCAACGTCTGGGACGCGGTTGCCGAGAAGGCGCAGCCCATCCTCGATATGGTGATCACCGATTCAAGCCTGCAGGATCCGGTGCGCCCCACCTATCTCACCTTCGAGGGCGCGGTGGATGGCGAGGCTTTCGCCCACATGGTCACCGCGGGCGACCTGACGGGGCTGCTGCTCGATGCATGCCGGGAGGCCGGCGTGAGCTTGAGGCCGGAGGGCGTGAAGGGCTTTTCCGCGCAGGGTGCGTACACCGATGTCATGCTCACTGGAGGCGAGACGCTCTCCGCCGCCCTTCTCGTTGCGGCCGATGGTGCGCGCTCGCGCCTGCGCGAACAGGCCGGCATCGGCTGGATCTACTGGCCCTACAATCAATCCGGCATCGTCGCCACGATCTCCCATGAGCGCGACCACGAGGGCAGGGCGGTGGAGCATTTCCTCCCCGCAGGCCCCTTCGCGATCCTGCCGCTGAAGGACGAGCAGCAGCCCGACGGGTCCGTGCAGCACCGCTCCTCCATCGTCTGGAGCGAGCGCAGCGAAAACGTGCCGGTGCTGCTCGATTCCCATCCGGAGGATCTGCTCGCTGAGCTCGAAAAGCGCTTCGGCCTGCAGCTCGGAAAGATCGCCTTCGAGACCAAGCCTCAGGCCTTTCCGCTGGCCTTCGGCGTGGCGCGCTCCTTCGTGGGTGAGCGCCTGGCGCTTCTGGGCGACGCGGCCCATCTCATCCATCCCATCGCGGGGCAGGGCCTCAATCTGGGCCTGCACGATGTCGCGGCCCTGGCGGAGATCATCACCGATGCCATGCGGCTGGGGCAGGACCCGGGCGGCGCCGACGTGCTCATGCAATACGAGCGCGCGCGCCGGGCCGACATCACCGCCATGGGCATCATGACCGATGGCCTCAATCGCCTGTTCTCGAACGACATGCTGCCCGTGCGCCTGATTCGCGACTTCGGCCTGGGACTGGTCGACCGGATGCCGGGCCTGAAGCGCTTCTTCATCCGCGAGGCGGCGGGCTTGAGGAAAGAGGACGCGCCGAGGCTGCTCAAGGGCGAGGCTCTCTGAAGGGGGTATGATAAGGCCGCCGCGATTTTACGGCAGGCCTTAAGGGAAGCTCGCGCCCGGCCGGCTATTAACTATTCCAATAAACAGATGGAATGCCGCTTCTTCTTGAAATGCTTGGGCTTGCCAAGCAAGAGCCCGGCAAAATTGCAAAGGTGCGGCGGAATTATGCAGTTGAACCCCTTCCTGTTTAATATGAAATAACGTATCAAACGTGGCCGACATCCCTTTGCTTTACGGAAGACAGCCATGGCCGATTATTATTTTGCTCCTAACCATGATGTAACAACAATCGCCAAAGATCCCGATCAGGCGCTGCAACTGGATGCAGGAACCGCGATCATCGGCCTTACGTATTTGAACTTGGCAGGGGCCGGAATTCGCGCTCACGGCATTCAGGACATCACGCTGATTTCCGGCGCGACCATCCGGAGCAGGAGCCACGGCATCTACTTCGACATCGCTGGCGATGCCGATCATCCAAACAGGGTTTTCAATACAAACGGCCTTATCTGGTCTCTTGAGGGCACGGGCATTTTCTTTGCCAAGGGCGGCGAAGGCATCGTCCTGAATCAGGGCGCCATCCAGGCGGAGATCGGCATCAAGCTGGAAGGCACCGGCAAGCTGGACGTGTCCAACTCGGGCATGATCATTGCCAACAACAAGGCCATTGTCGGCGCTGCCGGCAATGATCGCGTGGTCAATACCGGCATCATCCGCACGACAAGTGCTGCCGTTGCTGCGATCGACCTTGGCGCGGGCGACGACATCTACGATGGCGGCGGCGGCGTCGTCTTCGGTATGATCGATCTCGGCGAAGGTGACGACAAAGCCTATGGCGGCGCTGGCGCCGAGTGGTTCGTCGGCGGAAAAGGCAACGACCTCTACGACGGCGGCGCAGGTAGCGACACAGTCGATTACTCCAAGGCGATTTCCTCCATCACCGTCAATCTCATGAACACCACCGGCCAGTATGTCGGCAGTGGGCAGGATTATGACACCCTGATCAATATCGAGAACATCATCGGCAGCGACCACAACGATGTTCTGACTGGCAACGCCGCCGACAATCTGCTCCAGGGCGGGAAAAACAACGACACGCTCGAGGGCGGCGCCGGCAACGATACGCTCGACGGCGGGGACGGCATCGACACGGTCAGCTATTACGGATCGGCCGCCGTCAAAGTGGACCTGAGCAAAGACGGCGTGGCTCAGAACACGTCCGGCTACGGTACGGATACGTTGAAGAGCATCGAGAACGTCAACGGCAGCAGCGGTTGGGATACCATCGACGGCAGTAGCGCCGCCAACAAGCTGTGGGGCTGGAGCGGCGGCGACGTCCTCAACGGCCATGGCGGCAACGACACTCTCGATGGCGGAGAAGGTTCCGATACGCTCGATGGCGGCGCGGATAACGACAGCCTCACGGGCGGCAATGGCAACGACAGCATCATCGGCGGAGCGGGAGCCGACAAGCTTTTCGGCGACGATGGCAATGATACGCTTTGGGGCGGCGACGGCGACGACACTCTCGACGGCGGCGAAGGCAAGAACATGGCGGTCTTCTCGGGCGTCAGGGCCAATTATGCTTTCTCGCATACCAGCGGTGACGACAACACCCAGTATACGGTCAGGCACAACGGAGCCGGTGGCCTAGACACCCTGAAGAAAATTCGTCTGGTGAAATTCCTCGGAGCCAATGCAACGGACGATGCCGACGACGAAACTTATGCGCTCTACAATTCCGCGGCCCCCGACACGGTCAAACTCTCGCTGTCGTCGAGCTGGTCGTCGATTGGCGGCGTCCGGGAGAACACGGCCACCGATACGAGCGTCGGAAGTCTCTCGGCGAGCGATGCCGATGGAGATGCGCTGACCTTCACGCTGCAGGACAACCCCTTCTTCAAGCTCGATGAAGACGGCAAGACCATTCGCGTCAAGAACAAGGATGCTCTCAATTTCGAGGCATTCGGCAACGGGATCACCGCGAGCTACACCCTCAAGGTTACGGTGAGCGACGGTTTCAAGAATCTCGCCAATGGTGGGATGACAGGCACCGCCACGCGTGACGTGGTGATCAAGATCATCAACGAATACGAAAATGGGGGCGTCGTCCGCTACGGCACCAGTGCCGGTGAGCAGGTCATCGGTGAATACGGCAACGACCGTGCTTATGGTCGCGGCGGTAATGACCAGGTCTTCGGCCGCAAGGGTAATGACAAGCTCTACGGAGACGACGGCAACGATTTCGTCATCGGTGGTGACGGAGCCTCAGGAGCCGGGCTGATCGGCACAGGCAACGACACGCTCTATGGCGGTAACGGCAACGACTCGCTCTACGGCGGTGACGGCAACGATCTCCTGTACGGAAACAACGGCAAGGATGTTCTCTACGGCGGCAAAGGCAAGGATACCTTCTTCTTCGATTCCAGGATCAGCAGCGCCAACGTCGATCACATCGCCGACTTCAAGCCGGCCGATGATACGATCAAGCTGGCCCGCAAGTACTTCAGCAAGATTTCCAAGGGAACGCTGAAGGCTGGAGCTTTCAAGGTGGGCGATAACAGCGGGTTCAAGCTCGATGCCGATGACCGCATTCTCTATCACAAGGCACAAGGCGCTCTGTTCTACGATCCGGATGGCTCGGGCGGAGCCAGGGCGGTCCAGTTCGCAACCATCGCCAAGAACCTGGCTCTGACGCACAAGGACTTCATCATCTTCTGATGAATGGAAACCAAAAAGCCCGGCTCCTGCGAGCCGGGCTTTTTCATAACGATGGCCGGAGATTCCCGGTCCTGTTCGTTGAAGCGTTGCTTACTTCTTCTTCGCCCGCTCGATGCCTTCCTGGATCAGACGGTGCGCTTCCTGGGCATCGCCCCAGCGGATGATCTTGGCCCATTTGCCGGGCTCGAGATCCTTGTAGTGCTCGAAGAAGTGCTCGATCTGCTTGAGGGTGATCTCGGGCAGGTCGGTATAGGTCTTCACCCGGTCGTAGCGCTGGGTCAGCTTGCTCGAGGGGACCGCGATGATCTTCTCGTCCTGACCGCCATCATCCTCCATCACGAGGACGCCGACGGGGCGCACGTTCATGACGGCGCCGGGAGCGATGGCACGGGTGTTGGCGATGAGCACGTCGCAAGGATCGCCGTCGCCGGACAGGGTGTGCGGAATAAATCCGTAATTCCCGGGGTAGCGCATGGCGGTGTAGAGGAAGCGGTCGACGAAGAGGGCGCCCGATTCCTTGTCCATCTCGTATTTGATGGGCTCGCCGCCGAGCGGCACTTCGATGACGACGTTCACGTCCTCAGGCGGGTTCTTTCCAGTCGGGATCGCATCAAGGCGCATAGAGCTGTTCTCCGGAACAAGGCTTGAGGCATCGGCTGAGCGGGACAGGGCTGTCTCACTCATCAATGCAGCAAAAAGAAGCCCTCGGATGCGGGGAGTTGATGCCTAAGAGGCCGCACCCAAAAGACTTTCCGCGCTTCCTAGCCGGACTGGGCGCTCCCAACAAGAACCAAAAAGCGGTTTTGGAGCCTTGGACCCCATAGTGGAGCTCACTTTGGGGACGAATCCGATTCTTCCCGAGCGGAATGCATTGTTGAGCACGGACTTTCAGGTGCGCTCGGCGCTACCGAAAGAGATAGGCGACCTTGGCAAGGGGTGTGCCGCCGATCCGCTCCTGCACATGGGCGACGCTTCGCCCGCCGAGGCCCTCATAGAAGGCGCAGGCCCGCTCGTTCTCGGCGAGCGCCCACACCGCTACGCGGGGCATGTCGCTGTGCCGAAGGTCGTTGAGAACCGCCTTGAACAGGCGCCGCCCGAGCCCGATGCCCTGATATTCCGGCAGGAGATAAAGCTCGTCGATCTCGCCATCCGCCGGCAGGGCGCGGTCCCGGCAGCGACCGTAGGAGGCATAGCCCGCGATACCCTGGCCGATATCCAGCACCACGAGAGGACGGCCCCGGGTCACCGTGGAGCGCCACCACCGCTCGCCGCGCCGGGCGAACATCTTGTCGAGGGTCACGCCGGGGATGATGCCGAGATAGGCCTCGCGCCAGGCCGCATCGAACACCTTCGACAAAGCTGGAGCATCGTCGGGCTTGGCGTGACGGATACTGACAAGAAGGTCGCTCATGGCTCGGCAAAAGTCTGAAGAAGCAATGGAAAGAGCTTCGCCGGATCATGGTTAACGAGACGTTAAGATGGCGCGAGAACAAGCACGGCTAAGCATCACTTCTTTAAGCCAAACCAGGCCGGTGAGGCACAGGCGAAACGCCGCAAGGACGAGGCCCCCGCTTGGGAATGTCATTGAAGAGCTGAAAGCCGTGTATCCACGCAAGAGACAAGGGACGATTGACGTGCGGGCGCCGTCTTTCATCGTATCCTGATAATGGCGGTGCAAGAGCGAATATGTCGCAATCCTCCCTACGGGCTGTGTGATAGAACACGCCTCGCTTTACCAAACGTTATTACATATTAAGCATGGGTATCAGCAGCGAAGCCTTTTGATCGCCGCCCTTGTTTTGAATCCAGCCGTTGGAAGGAAATGCACATGGCCGTGCCTGTTCTCTCGGGATCCCTGTTTCAGATCAACAGCACCGGTTCCGGTACTCAGGTCACCCCTAAAGTCGTCGCGCTCTCCAACGGTACGTTGGTGGCGGTTTGGAGGGATACCCAAGGCACCGATGCGACTGGCTATACGGAGAGTATCCGAGGCCAGATCCTGAATGCGGATGGCACCAAGAAGGGTGGCGAGTTCATCATCAATTCCACGCCTGGCGGCGCGAAAATGAATCCTGCCATTGCAGTCCTGAACGATGGCCGCTTCGTCGTGGCGTGGACCGATGGCAGCGGTGCGGGCGGAGAACAGGGTCTCGGCATTCGTGCCCGCGTCTTCAAGATGGATGGCACTCCCGTCGATTATGACTTCCGGGTCAACGGCAGCGCTACGGATCCGGGGGCGATGGATCAAACCGCTCCTTCGATCGCTGCTCTGGCGGGAGGGGGATTTGCCATCTCCTATACGGATCTTTCCAATGGAGATGGGTCCGGGTACGGCATCAAATCGCAGACGTTCAATGCCAGCCTGGAAAAGGTCCGCGACGAAGTCTACGTCAATGGGACGACGGCCAATAATCAAACAAGTTCGATCAGCCTTGGGCTGAAGGACGGACGCCAGGTCGTCATCTACGCCGATGAAAGCAAGAGCTCCGACGATACTTCTTCCTATACGGTGAGGGCGCGCATTCTCAGCGGGGAAGGACGACCGATTCCGGAAACGCCGGATTTCGTCGTGCCGAGCTCGAGAGATTATAAACTGCAGCCCTCGGCCACGATGCTGAAGGATGGCCGTTTCGTCGTCGTCTGGGAGCATATCGGCACCAGGACAGGCGACGGCTCGGAAATGTGCATCAAGGGCCAGATCTTCAACGCCGACGGCACTGTCTATGGCGGTGAGTTCGTCGTCAACACGACGACGTCCGGAAGACAATCGCTTCCTGTCGTCGCGGCGACGATGGATGGTGGATTTGCAGTCGCGTTCAAGGATAGCTCGAATGCCGTAGGCGATGTCGACCAGGTCCGGCTGATTACATTCGATGCGTATGGCACCCGCTCGGGTGCCGATATGATCGTCGGCACGTTCAAAGCCGGTTTCTTCAAGGGAGGCCTGACGACAATGTCGGATGGGCGCCTGATGGTGACCTGGCAGGGTATCGGACCCGGTGGCAGCCTGGATGTTTGGGCGCAGGCCGTCGATCCGCGCGGTCAAAGCGTCGTTCTGAACGGAAGTGCCATTGACGACCAATTTGTCGGCACGAGAGGAGACGACGTGCTCAACGGTGCCGGCGGCAACGACCGTCTGACGGGCGATGACGGCAACGACGTGCTCAATGGTGGCACCGGCAACGACACCATGAATGGCGGTGCGGGCAACGACACCTATCACGTGGACAGCGCAGCCGATGGGATCATCGATGCCTCGGGCGTCGATACGGTCGTCACTTCCTACAGCCGCGGCCTGGAGAGCTTCCTCGAAAACCTGACCGCCGCTTCGGGAGCGGGTGCGCTGTCGCTCAACGGCAACGGCCTCAACAATGTGCTCACGGGCAACGAAGCCGACAACGTGATCAACGGAGAAGGCGGCGCCGACACGATGCAGGGCGGCGCAGGCAACGACATCTATCATGTCGACAATCCGGGCGACCGCATCGTGGAAGCCGTCAACGGGGGCACGGACCAGGTCTACACCACGGCGAGCTACACGCTCGATGCCAATGTGGAACACCTGACGGCCTCTGGCTCGTCCTCGATCAACCTGACAGGCAATACGCTCGCCAACATGATCAAGGGCAACGGCGGCGCCAACAAGATCAATGGCGGCGCAGGCAACGACCAGCTCTGGGGCGGCGCGGGCAGAGATACTTTCGTCTTCAACACCACCCCCAACAGCCGCACCAACAAGGACACGATCAAGGACTGGAACTATCGCGACGACACGATCCATCTCGAGAACAAGATCTTCAAGAAGCTGACCAAGACCGGCACGCTCAAGAAGGACTATTTCGTGCTCGGATCTGCCGCGAAGGACGGCAACGACTTCATCGGCTACAACAAGAAGACCGGCGACCTCTGGTATGATTCCAACGGCAGCAAGGCCGGCGGTCAGGTGGTGTTCGCGAATATCGGCAAGAACAAAGCCATCTTCCACACCGACTTCGTCGTGATCTGACGGAATGAGCTTGTAACCTTCTCCGATTGCGAAAGCCGCATCGTTTGCTACGCCCGCTCCTCAGCAGATGAGCGGGCGTATTTGCGTTTGACCCGTTTAAGCTCAATACAACAGAAGCCATGCAAAGACGGAGAAACAAGGAAAAGGCACGTCTTGAGCGAGTATAACTTTTAGTTGTATAATAACGTATCACTTCATGAGTGATTCAACTCAAAGGTATCCTTCTATGGCTGCTCCCAACCTTCCCGCTCTCGACACCAACTGGCTCCTTGAGACCTATGCCAACGGCACCGTCATCGGCCGCATCAGCGTTTCTGATCCGGATGGCGATGCGCTTGCCGTCTCCATCGTCGATGCCTTCGGCGACACGGATCTCACGAGCGCCTTCGAGCTGGTCTACGAGCCGGCAACCGGTCAGTACAAGCTCGTCGTGAAGGACGCCACCAAGATCAATTTCGAGACGGTTGGCCCGACGCTCAATCTGCGCATCAAGGTGGCCGACGCGACGCAAGCCGTAATCAAGGACTTCGCGCTCACCGTCGTGGATGTGAACGAGGCGCCGACGAACATCGTCATCAGCAGTCGCTCCGTCGACGAGCATGCGGCAGCAGGCACCTGGATCGCCGATATCGGCGGCAGCGATCAGGATGCGGGCGATGTGTTGAGCTACAGTCTCAAGGATGCGGCGACGAGCCCGTTCGAGATCGTGCGCAATGCGGCGGGTGTGTACCAGCTGCGGGTGAAGGACGGCAGCCTGATCGATTATGCGTCAGACCCGGACAAGATGATCGACGTAACGATTGTCGCCACGGACAGATATGGGCTGAAGATCGAGAAGACGTTTGCGCTCGACATCCGCGAGGTGAACCATGCGCCGACGGACATTCTGATTGATAATGCGGATGTTCGAGAATTAAGCTATGATGGATTAGTCATAGGGCAATTGTCGACCCTCGATGAGGACGCAGGAGACAGCTTTACCTACTCGCTGATCGATGATGCGGGAGGACGTTTTTACGTCGATGGCAATGAGCTTCGCGTAAAGAACGGCTATAAGCTCGATAGCGAACAAGCTTCATCGCACGAAATTAGGGTTCTCGTAACGGATGGCTCCGGAGCTTCCTTCGAGAAGACAATCAGCATATACGTAATGGATTGGCTCGATGAGTATACAGGCGGCAGTGATGCCAATGATTATTTCAGAGGAGGCCTAGGTGCTGACCGACTTAGTGGTGGAAAGGGAGACGACACGCTTGTTGGAAGTTACGGACAAGATGTTCTAACGGGCGGCGAAGGCAAAGATGTTTTTGTTTTTGACACCCGTGCCTATACGGCCAATAGGGACATTGTCGTCGATTTCACCGTTGGGGAAGACAAGATTCATCTAACAGGTTCGCTCTTCAAGTTGGAAGCGCTTACCGGCGGAGGATTAACGGAAGCGACTTTCCATCTTGGACCTGTCGCGACCAGCACCTCACAGCGAATTCTCTATGACATCGAGACCGGCAGGCTGTTCTATGATGGCGATGGCTCTCGTGAGTTGAGCGCCCCTGTTCTGATTGCAACCTTCCTGAATAAACAAGCATTGACCATGAACGATTTCCTGGTGATCGCTTAAGCAGTAAAAAAGCCGAGGCGATCCAAATCAGATCGCCCCGGCTTTCTTTTTTCGCGCCCGCTCCTCATCCGAAGAGCGGGCATTTTCATTTATGCGTTATCGCAGCCCTTAAGCCGCAAGCTGGCGCAGCACGTAGTGCAGGATGCCACCGTTGCGGAAGTATTCGACTTCTTCCAGCGTATCGATGCGGCAGAGCACGGGCACGCGCTTCACCGAGCCGTCGGCGTAGGTGATTTCCATGTCCGTGATCTGGCGCGGCTTCAGGTCGCCCGAGAGACCCTTGAGGGTGATGGTCTCATCGCCCTTCAGGCCAAGCGATGCCCAGGAGGTGTCGCCCTGGAACACGTAAGGTGCCACGCCCATGCCGACGAGGTTCGAGCGGTGGATGCGCTCGAAGCTCTCGGCGATCACGGCGCGCACGCCGAGCAGGTTCGTGCCCTTGGCCGCCCAGTCGCGGGACGAGCCGGTGCCGTATTCCTTGCCTGCCAGGATGACGAGCGGAACGCCCTCGTCCTTGTAGCGCATGGCGGCGTCGTAAATGAACATCCGCTCGCCGGAGGGCTGGTGGATGGTGTAGCCGCCTTCGACCACGTTGCCGCTCTCGTCCTTCACCATCTGGTTCTTGATGCGGATGTTGGCGAACGTGCCGCGCATCATGACCTCGTGGTTGCCGCGACGGGTGCCGTACTGGTTGAAGTCGGCAACGCGCACCTGATGCGACTGCAGGTATTCACCGGCCGGCGAAGCGGCGCGGATGTTGCCTGCGGGCGAGATGTGGTCGGTGGTGATCGAGTCCTGGAAGAGGCCGAGGATGCGCGCGTTCAGGATGTCCGTGACGGGCTTCGGCTCCTTCGTCATGCCCTCGAAGTAGGGCGGGTTCTGCACATAGGTCGAACCCATGTCCCACTCATAGGTGAGGCCCGGCTCGAAGGTCACCTTCTTCCAGTTGGCGTCACCGGCGAACACATCGGAATAGCGCGACTTGAACAGCTCGCTCGTGATCGTGCGGTCGATGAACTCCTGCACTTCCGCCGAAGACGGCCAGATGTCCTTCAGGTACACCGGCTTGCCGTCTGAGCCCGTGCCGAGCGGATCCTTGGTGAGATCCACCAGCATGGAGCCGGCAAGCGCATAGGCCACCACCAGCGGAGGCGAGGCGAGGTAGTTCGCGCGCACGTCCGGGTTCACGCGGCCTTCGAAATTGCGGTTGCCCGAGAGCACCGACACGGCCACGAGGTCGTTGTCGTTGATCGCCTTCGACACGTTCTCCGGCAGCGGGCCGGAATTGCCGATGCAGGTGGTGCAGCCGAAGCCGACGAGGTTGAAGCCCAGCGCGTCCAGGTCGCCCTGGAGACCGGCCTTCTTGAAGTATTCCTCGACGATCTGCGAGCCGGGCGCGAGCGAGGTCTTCACCCACGGCTTGGACTTCAGGCCCTTGGCGACGGCGTTGCGGGCGAGAAGGCCCGCGCCGATCATTACGCTCGGGTTCGAGGTGTTGGTGCAGGAGGTGATCGCCGCGATCACCACGTCGCCGTGGCCGAGATCGAAATTGGCGTTCTCCACCTTCACGCGCTGGCTGATGTCGCCAGCCTTGCGGAACTCCTTCTCCATGGCGCCGAGGAACTCGGGCTTGGAGGTGTCGAGGGTCACGCGGTCCTGCGGACGCTTGGGGCCTGCGAGCGAGGGAACCACATCGCCGAGGTCGAGCTCGAGGGTGTCGGTGAAGACCGGGTCGGCCATGTCGGGGGTGAGCCACATGCCCTGGGCCTTGGCGTAAGCCTCGACGAGTGCCACGCGCTCATCCGTGCGGCTCGTAGTGCGAAGGTAATCGATGGTTTTTTGATCGACCGGGAAGAAGCCGCAGGTAGCGCCGTATTCGGGAGCCATGTTGCCGATGGTCGAACGGTCGGCCACCGACATGTCGGTGAGGCCGGGGCCGTAGAACTCCACGAACTTGCCGACCACGCCCTTCTTGCGCAGCATTTGGGTGACAGTGAGCACGAGATCGGTCGCGGTCACGCCTTCCTTCAGCTTGCCCGTCAGCTTGAAGCCGATGACTTCGGGGATGAGCATGGAAACCGGCTGGCCGAGCATGGCGGCCTCGGCCTCGATGCCGCCCACGCCCCAGCCGAGAACGGCAAGGCCGTTGACCATGGTGGTGTGCGAATCGGTGCCGACGAGGGTGTCGGGATAGGCTACTTCCTCACCCGTGGCGGTATCCTTGCGGGTCCACACGGTCTGAGAGAGGAATTCCAGATTTACCTGGTGGCAGATGCCGGTGCCGGGGGGAACGACCGAGAAGTTCTCGAACGCGGTCTGGCCCCACTTAAGGAAGCGGTAGCGCTCGCCGTTGCGCTGGTATTCCAGCTCGACGTTGCGGTCGAAGGCCTTGGGCGTGCCGAACTCGTCCACGATCACCGAGTGGTCGATGACCAGATCGACGGGCACGAGCGGGTTGATCTTGCGCGGGTCGCCGCCGAGGTTCTTCATGGCGTCGCGCATGGCAGCGAGGTCGACCACGGCGGGAACGCCGGTGAAGTCCTGCATCAGCACGCGGGCGGGGCGATAGGCGATTTCCTTCTCGTCCTTGCCCTTGTTGTGGAGCCATGCGGCCACGGCCTCGATATCGGTCTTGGTGACCGTGCGGCCATCCTCGTAGCGGAGCAGATTCTCCAGCAGCACCTTCATGGAGAAGGGCAGCTTGGAGGCACCTTTCAGGCCGTTCTTCTCGGCCTCGACGAGGGAGTAATAGGTGTAAGACTTGTCGCCGACCTTGAGAGTCTGGCGGGCATTGAAGCTGTTATTGAGCGTCACGGCGAATCCTCGCGTGCATTGGGTTACGAACGAACAGTTTGTTCGGCCGAAAGCGCGAAATGCGCGCGCCGCTCCGGGGGCGCCCGGACAGGGGAAAAGCGCGCGAGACGGATTGGACGCCTTGGCGCGCGGCGCAGCCAAGGGTGCTATAGATCATTTCGAACCATCCCGCTACACGGTTTAGAACCATTCTGGGGTGCAAAGAGGGCAGGGGTCTCGGGGTTTGCGTCTGACCGTTAACAATTTGGCCTGCGAGCGGGGCGGCCGCCGGATCTTCGAGGGGGTGTCGTTCACTCTTCAGACCGGCGAGGCCTTGGTCATCACCGGGCGCAACGGAGCCGGCAAATCGACCCTGCTGGAGCTTCTGGCCGGGCGTCTCCATCCTGCCGGCGGCAAGATCCTCTGGGAGGGGACAGGCGAGCGCAGTCTCCAAGAGAGCCTGCACTATGTCGGCCATCGCGATGCCCTCAAGACCGCGCTGACGGCCCAGGAGAATCTGGATTTCGCCAGGGATTTTCTTGGAAATCCGGCGCTCTCCGCCCGCGAGGCCCTGGAAGCCGTGGGGCTTGCCCACGCCGCCCGGCTGCCGGTGGGCTATCTCTCGGCAGGCCAGCGGCACCGCGTGGCGCTCGCTCGTCTCCTCGTGGCTCATCGCCCCCTCTGGCTTCTCGACGAGCCGACCTCGGCGCTTGATGCCGCCTCGCAGGAGATCCTGCGCGAGCTTTTGGAGAATCACCGGGCGCAAGGCGGCATGATCGCCGCCACGACTCATTCGCCGCTGTTCCTCTCCGAGCCGAAGGAAATCAGGATCGAGCGGGCCAAGGCACCTCTTTCGCATGAGGGAGACGGAGAATGATCCGCTCCTTCCGCGCGCTCCTGATCCGCGACCTGAAACTCGCTGCCCGCGTCGGCGGCTCGGGCGTCATGGGCCTCATCTTCTTCCTGATGATCGTGACTCTGATTCCCTTCGCGCTCGGTCCCGATCTCAATCTTTTGTCGCGAATCGGCCCGGCGATCCTTTGGATCGCGGCCCTGCTCGCGACTCTTATTGGCCTCGACCGGCTGTTTCAGGCCGATCAGGAGGACGGCTCCCTCGAGTTGTTACGCCTCTCACCCGCGCCTCTCGAAATGATCGTGCTCGCCAAGGTCATTGCCTATTGGCTCACCACCGGATTGCCGCTCGCTATTGCCGCGCCGCTCTTCGGCCTGCTCGTGGCGCTCTCGCCCGAGAGCATGCTCGCCATGGTGGCGACGCTGCTCGTGGGCACGCCTGCGCTCACCTTCATCGGTGCGGTCGGCGCGGCGCTCACCGCCTCGCTTCGGCGCGGCGGCCTGATCCTCGCGATCCTGGTGGTGCCCTTCATGATCCCGACGCTGATCTTCGGCGTCTCGGCAGCGAATGCGGCGCTTGGCGGCACGGTGCCGTTCGCGACGCCGTTCCTCATCCTCATCGCGCTGTCGCTGATCTCAGCCGTCGTCGGCACGGTGGGCGCGGCGGCGGCTCTGCGGTCGGGGGAATAGTTTTCATGAGTGAGCGTCTCGTCCATCGCATGCGCCGTTCATTGAACGGGCCTGTGCCACCGCCTGCGTGGCCGAAAGACGTTCGCCTCGTGCCGTTCGTGCCGGACGATCATGCGCAGCGGATTCATTCCCTTCTCGTGACCGCCTATGCGCATGGCGGAGGCTCGGTCGCGACTTTCGATATCTGGTGGCCGCGCCTGCGCGACGATGCCCAATTCGATCCGGCGCTCTGCCTTGTCGCCGTGAACGAGAACAATGACGTCGCCGCCGTCGCGCAATGCTGGACCAGCGCCTTCATCAAGGATCTCGCGGTCGCTCCTGCCTATCGCCGGCAAGGCTTAGGCGCAGCACTGCTCCATGAAGCCTTCCGGGTCTTCAGGGAACGCGGCGCGGCTTTCATCGAGCTGAAAGTGGAAGCGGACAATCCCTCGGGAGCCTTGCGTCTTTATCGAGGCCACGGATTCAAAGAGGTCGAATCCTATTTTCTGCCTTAAGGCCTTAGATTGATCCCGAAAGCCTGCTCGATTGCGGGCTTGCCCTCCCGCTCCACACGATAGATCGCGCGATAAAGGCCGGCCTTGAACCCGCCATCCGGCTGCTTCACGCCGGAAAACATCATCCATTGCGCTTTGTTGCGATCAAGCGGCGGAGCCTTGTTCTGGGCAACCGGCTTGCCGTCAGCGTCGAACAGAGTGAGCGTCTGCACGTCGCCGCCTTTGAGGCCGATGGCGCGTACATAGGCGACGAGGGCAGGAGATTTCGTCGTCGGGACATTCTGTTCTGCCGAGCCCGATTCGATCCCCTCCATGCTCACCGGTCCGGGCGCGAACCCTTTGTTCAAAACGCTGCCCGCCTGATAGGCCAGGGAGGGTCTCACACTCTCTTCCCACAAGGAGGAAGCGCCCCGGCTGTCGCAGGATTTGGTGGGTGGCGCCGTGTCGAACGGATCGACCACCTTGCCGTCCTTGCGGAGGGTGAAGTGGAGATGCGGGAACTCGGTCGCGCCGGAGAGCCCGACCTGACCGAGCTTATCGCCAGCCTTCAGCACATCGCCGGATTTCACGGACAAGCTGCCCTTGGCCATGTGGCAATACTGGGCCTGCCAGCCGTTGCCGTGATCAACGACGGCGCCGTTTCCGCATTCGATATTCTCGACGCTCTCCCGGCCCCGGCCCGTGATGGAAATATCCTCCATCCCGTCGCGGGTGCGCAGAACCTTACCGTCGGCGGCGGCCACCACATCCACGCCAGCCTTCATGGCCGCCGTGGTGGGCACGCGGATGTCCGTGCCGTCATGCCCGTCATAGGTCATCGTCCCGCAGCGGTAATCGGCGATCCCTGAATCTTGGATGTGATCCACGTAATGCTGGATGAAGCAGGTGCGCCCGATCTCGCAGGCGACAGGCAGGCGAAGCGAGATGTCCTGCGCATACGCAGTCCCGCTGAGGCAAAGGGCGATGAGGCTGAAGGCCGGAAGGCGCATGGCTTGCTCCGCAACAAAGATGCGAGGACCATAACCCTTCCCATGGCGATTGAAAGGCAGTCGCTCGTGTCATTCCCGGCCGGAGCGAAAGCGGAGGGGAAGGGAAGCCATAGCGTTGCGCTTGATAGTGGATCCCCTTCCCGGCCCCGATGGGCCGCCGGGGATGACACCGTTATGCGCTTACGGACAATCCCGGATTGCCGAGAGATCCTCCTGGCCGCTAAGAGAACGCCAATCCTGGCGAAATCGTTATTCCTGCGGCGCGCGTCCGCGTTGCAGGCGCGCCCAAGGGCCGCTACATCGTGCGTATGATCCGTGAGCTTGCCAATCCCACCCGCTTCATGAGCCTCAGCGGCACCCTTCTGCCCTGGGTCACGGGCTTGGCCGTGCTGTTGCTTGCAGTTGGCCTCTACATGGTCTGGTTCGTCGCGCCCGCCGATTACCAGCAGGGCGAGACCGTGAAGATCATGTATATCCACGTGCCGGCGGCCTGGCTGTCCCTGTTCTTCTACATGATCATGGCAAGCTCGGCCCTGGGCACGCTGGTCTGGCGCCATCCCCTCGCGGACGTTTCGCAGAAAGCCGCCGCGCCCATCGGGGCCGCCTTCACGCTCATCTGCCTCGTGACCGGCTCGCTCTGGGGCAAGCCCATGTGGGGCACCTATTGGCAATGGGATGCGCGGCTCACCTCCATGCTCGTGATGCTGCTCATCTATCTCGGCATCCTGGCGCTCTGGCGCGCCATCGAGGAGCCGAACCGCGCCGCGCGCGCCGTGTCGATCCTCACGCTGGTCGGCGCGGTGAACGTGCCGATCGTGAAATTCTCCGTCGATTGGTGGAACACCCTGCACCAGCCGGCCTCCGTGTTCCGCCTCGGCGGCCCGACGATCCACACCTCCATGCTCGTGCCGCTGCTCGTCATGGCGGTCGCCTTCACGCTCATCGGCGTGGCGCTCCATCTGTCAGGCATCCGCACGGAAATCCTGCGCCGCCGGGTGCGCACGCTCAACCTTCTCGAGGCCGAGCGCCTCGATGCTCAGGCCGCCTGATGACGCACACGTTCTTCATCGCCTTTTCCTATAGTCTCACGGCGCTCGTGATCTTAGGCCTCACCTTGCGCGCCGTGATCGATCATCGCGCGCAGGTCCGCGCGCTCGCCGATCTGGAGTCGCGCGGCATTGGCCGGAGGTCGCGCCGTGGCTGAGGCAAGCGCGCCGCGCTCGCGGCTGGTCTTCATCCTGCCGGTGATCGTTTTCGTGGTGCTGGCGGTTTTGTTCTTCGTGCAGCTCACCTCGGGTCGCAATCCGGCGGACCTTCCCTCCGCGCTCCTCAACAAGCCCGTGCCGGTCTTCTCACTCGCGCCGTTGGAGGGTTTGACGGCCGACGGCAAGCCCGTTCCGGGCTTTTCCAACGAAGACCTGAAGGGTCGCGTCACCATCGTGAACGTCTGGGCCTCCTGGTGCGCGCCCTGCCGTCAGGAGCATCCGCTGCTCGTCGATCTCGCGAAGGACCCGTCCGTCCGGCTCGTGGGCATCAACCAGAAGGACAACCCCGATAACGCCCGCCGCTTCCTCGGCGCCCTCGGCAATCCCTACGCCGCCGTCGGCGTCGATCCGAAAGGCCGCGCCTCCATCGACTGGGGCGTCTACGGCGTGCCGGAAACCTTCATCGTCGGCCCCGACGGCACCATTCGCCACAAGCATATCGGGCCGCTGACGCCGGAGAATCTTGCAGGGTTCAAAGAGCGCTTAAGCCAAATCCCGCGCGCTTGAGGCGGTTGATCGCCACATCCAGCGCCGAGAGAAACGCCGAACGGTCCTTTTGCGAAAACGGCTTCGGCCCGCCGGTCACGTCGCCCATGGCGCGCAGGTCTTCCATCAGATTTCGCGTGGCGAGCGCCATGCCGATGGAGGCTTCCGTGAAGGGCTTGCCCGTGGAACCGATCACGTCCGCGCCAGCCGTCACGCAGCGATGGGCAAGCGGAATATCGGCGGTGATGACAATAGTGCCGCGCCTTGCCCGCTCGGCGATCCAGTCGTCCGCCGCGTCGAAGCCGCTGCTCACCACCACGCGCTCGATCAGCGGGCTTTGCGGCACCATGAGAAACGCGTTCGCGACGACGAAAACCTTCACGCGGTGGCGTTCGGCGACCTTGTAGACCTCGTTCTTCACCGGGCAGGCATCGGCATCTATGTAGATTTCGATGGCTTGAGAGGTCTCGGTCATGAGCCATTTATTCCTTGTAACGGGCATGCTTTGGCCGAAATAGCGAACAAAGCTGCCCGCTCGGCACTTGTCATCCATAACCGAGCCTCAGGCGAAAAGAACCCCGTGGACCATACTTCCCGCATCCGCACCGCCTGGATTTCCCTCCGCAACCGGCGAAGATCGCCGGAATTGAGCGAGGTTACGCAGCGGCTGATCCGCGAGGCGGATACGGGCGCCTTGCAGCGCGCCGGCATCGTGCGCGTGGTGGTGGCCGGCATCATGCTCCTCTCGGTATTGCTGGTGACCTATGGGATCGAGCTTGCGAACCCCATGGCGCGCAAACAGATCGCGGCGGCGGAGCTGACGCTGGCGCTGTTCGGCGTTTCTGGCTGGATGAGCGCGTGGCTCGCCTCGAAACGCATCGCGGTCAAGCAGCTTCCCATCTTCACCGCCGTGCTGGATGCGCTGCTGGTGCTCGGGAACCTTGCCTATTCCCATTGGGGCCTAGGGGTCCCAGGCGGATTGTTCGCGGTCTTTCCGGTCACCTGGGTGGTTCCCATCACGCTGGCTGCGGTGGCGATCCATTACCAGCCGCGCCTGCAGATCATGGTGGCCCTGATCTATGTGGCGGGCTTGTCGCTCCTCGCCTTCGGCGGCGAGACGTTGAGCCCCACGGAACGCCGGGAAGACCTGTCCGAGATCAACGCGGTGTTCTCGGACCAGGCCAATCTGGTGCGGCTTGCCATGATCTTCTCCCTCGCGCTGATCCTCATTCTCGTGGCGCGCCAGGGCCGTGTGCTGCTGGAGCGGGCAGTGCGCGAGACGACGCTGCGCGTCAATCTCACCCGCTATCTGCCGCGCGAACTCGCGCCCGTGCTCACCGAGCAGGCTTTCGCATCCTTGAGGCAGGGGCGGCGTGCCCATGTGACAGTTCTCTTCGTCGACATGCGCGCTTCCACATCCTTCGGCGAGAGCATGGACCCCACGCGGCTTGCGGTCTTCATCACCTCGTTCCGCCGCCGGGTCTTACGGGCCGCAAGCCGCCATGGCGGCGTCATCGACAAGTTCACGGGCGACGGCGCGCTCATTCTCTTCGGCGTGCCGGGAGAGGGCGAGGACGATGCGAAGCGCGCGATCGCCTGCGGGCGCACGCTGCTGCAGCTGATCCAGCGCTGGAATGCCAAGCGGCAATTCGATCCGCCCGTGCGCGTCGGCATCGGCATTCATACGGGCGAGGTGTTCTGCGGCGTGGTGGGAGATGAAAGCCGCCTCGAATTCACCGTGGTCGGCGAGACGGTGAACATCGCCTCGCGCATCGAGCAGGCCACGAAGAGCACGGATTGCGAAATCCTCGCCTCGCAGGAAACGGTGGAGGAGGCGGGCGACGCCGATCTCTGGTGTGAGGTGGCGCACGAGCCCTTGCCCGGCGTCACCCGCAACATGGTGCTGCTGAAGCCCGTTTAGGCCTCTTCCGTCTTCTTCGTATCGTAGCGCAGGATCAGCGGCGTCTGCGCGAAGGCGAAGGCGATGGTGAGCGGCATGATGCCGAAGACCTTGAAGCTCACCCAGAAATCTGTGGTCTGCGTGCGCCAGACGATCTCGTTGATGGCGGCGAGCGCGAAGAAGAACAGCGCCCAACGGAGAGTGAGCTTGCGCCAGCCCTCTTCGGTCAGCTCGAACATGCTGTCGAGCACGATCTGGAGGAAGGGCTTGCGGAAATACAGGCCGCTCAACAGCACGAACCCGAACAGGGAATTCACGATGGTGGGCTTGAGTTTGATGAAAAGCTCGTCCTTCAAAAGAAGCGTAAGCCCGCCGAACACCACGACGACGACCGCGGAAACCAGCGGCATGATCGGCAGCTTGCGCAGCAGGAAATAGCTGATGCTCAAGGCAATGATCGTCGCCACGATGAAGATGCCCGTGGCCACGAAGATGCGCTGATCCTCAGGCACGCCGAAGCGCGGCGCATAGGAATTGCTGAAAAAGAACAGGCTCAGGGGCCCGAGCTCGAGCACGAGCTTGAGGAGCGGAGGGAGGCGCTTTTCAGCGGTTGTCTTTGCGTCGATCATGGTGCTGCTTCTAACCCGGCAATGGCTTTCGCGAAATCCCCTGCGGTGAAAGGTTCCAGATCCTCCACGCCTTCGCCGACGCCGATGAAATGCACGGGAAGGCCGAACTTGGCCGCGAGCGCCACCAGGATGCCGCCGCGCGCCGTGCCGTCGAGCTTGGTCATGACGAGGCCCGTCACGCCCGCGGCCTTCTGGAACAGCTCCACCTGGCTCACAGCGTTCTGGCCCACTGTGGCATCGAGCACGAGGAGTGTCGCATGGGGTGCGCTCTCGTCGAACTTCCTGATCACGCGCACGATCTTTTCGAGCTCGGCCATGAGGCCCGCCTTGTTTTGCAACCGGCCCGCCGTGTCGATCAGCAGCACATCGGTGCCGTTGGCTTTGGCCTCTTGCAGGGCGTCATAGGCGAGGCCCGCCGCGTCCGCGCCCTGCTCGCGGGCGAGAACCGGCGCGCCGACCCGCTCGCCCCAGACCTTCAGCTGTTCGATGGCGGCGGCGCGGAAGGTGTCGCCGGCAGCCAACATCACCTTCAGACCCTGCTGCCGGAATTTCTGGGAGAGCTTGCCGATGGTGGTGGTTTTGCCTGCGCCGTTCACGCCGATCATGAGGATCACGAAGGGTTTCTTCGAGCGGTCGATGGTGAGCGGCTGAGCGACGGGAGAGAGAGCTTTCTCGACTTCGCTCGCGAGAATGGTTTTTACTTCCTGCGGCGAAATCTCCTTGTTGTAGCGGCCCGCCGAGATTGCTTCCGTGATGCGCAGGGCGGTGGGCACGCCGAGATCGGCCTGGATCAGGGCGTCCTCCAGCTCCTCCAGCGTCGCCGCGTCGAGCTTGCGCTTGGTGAAGAGGCCCGTGACGCTGTCCGAGAGGGACGTCGAGGTCCGGCGCATGCCTTCCGTCAGCCGCTGCCACCAGCCTTGCGTCGGGGCGGGCTGGGCTGGGGCCGGCGGGACCACCTCGGCGGGAGCAGGCTCGGACACGGGTATATCCGCGGCGGCGATGTCGGGACGCAGCTGAGGCCCGACATCGGTCAGGATCTCCGGCAGCGGTCCCTGCGGACTGGTGCCCTCCGGAGTGAGACCCTCCACAGGCTGCAGATCGGCCCCTGCCAATTCAGGCGCCGTCTTGTTCTCCTCGGGCGTATCGGGCGAGGCCGTGGTGACACTCGGCGGGGCAGCCGTCAGATCATCCGCAGCAGTCGCGGGCGGAGAGGGCATGGCCTCGGGCTCACCGCCGGCCTGAGGGGCGACTTCCGCTTCCTTGCGCCCGAAGAGACGGGACAGGAATCCGGGCTTGTTTTCGGCCATGCTTTGCGTGCCTCGTGATGCTGGTGCTTGATTTAGTGCTTGGGCCTCGATAGCCGAGGCAGCATGAATGCGGAAGAGATAGTAAGCCGTTTGCTGTATCGCGATGCCCTGATGCTCGTGATCGACAAGCCTGCCGGTCTGCCGGTGCATCCCGGCCCCAAGGGCGGGGAGACCTTGTTCCATCACCTGGATGCCCTCCGTTTCGGCCTGCCGAGACGGCCGGAAGCGGCGCACCGCCTCGACAAGGACACCTCGGGCTGCCTCGTGCTCGGCCGCCATCCGAAGGCCATCGCCCGGCTCAACGAGCTTTTCCGCAAGAACGAGATCGACAAGGTCTATTGGGCCGTGGTCGAGGGCGGGCCTCACGAGGATGAAGGCGAGATCGATCTGCCCCTCGCGCCGAAATCGCCGGATCGCGGCTGGTGGATGAAGGTGGACCCGAAGGGCCAGCCCTCGCTGACCAAATGGCGCGTGCTGGGGCGCTTCACCTCCCCCTTGAGGGGGGAGGTCGCGCCGGAGGCGCGGGAGGGGGTGGGAAGCGCCAGTTCTGAGAATTCAGCGCCGCCACCCCACCCCGGATCGCTGATGCGCTCCGACCCTCCCCCTCAAGGGGAGGGTGAAAGGCGGCTGACCTTGCTAGAACTGCGCCCTATCACAGGCCGCACCCATCAGCTGCGCGTGCATTGCGCGGCCATGAACTTCCCGATCCTGGGCGATCCGATCTACGGCACCGCTCCGCGTTTTCACGGTCCGGGCCTGCATCTGCATGCGCGCAGCATCACGGTGCCGCTCTATCCGAAGAAACCGCCAATCTTCGTGGAAGCGCCGGTGCCGGAGCATATGCGCGAGCGAGTGGAGCTGTGCGGCGTCATCCCCGGCGGCGGAGCCGAGCCGGGATCGTCCGCAGAATAGAGCGCCAATCTCGTAAACCGATCCCGGATCTTCGCTGTGCTTCGTCCGGGATGACGCTTGGGTTTTTAAGCCGCCAGCAGATCCTTGCCGTCGTGCCCCGCAATCGTCGTCGGCAAGATCGTGCCCTGCGTCACGGGATTTGCGAAGCGCACGAGGGTAAAGCCTTCCGTGCGGCCAACTTGATTGGCTTCGACCAGCACGTTGCGCTGTGCGCCTACCTCTTTGACGAGATGCTTCAGCAGCGCCGCCTTGCCCTTTTCGCGAAGCCTCTTCGCGCGGTCCTTCACGACGTCACGCGAAACTTGAGGCATGCGCGCGGCGGGCGTGCCGGGGCGTGGCGAGAATGGGAAGACGTGGAGATGCGTGAGGCTGCACTCGTCGACGATATCGAGGGAGCGCGAGAACATCTCTTCCGTTTCCGTCGGAAAGCCCGTGATGATGTCGGCGCCGAAGACCATGTCGGGGCGAAGGCGTTTCACCTGCTCGCAGAAGGCGATGGCGTCGTCGCGCAGGTGGCGGCGCTTCATGCGCTTGAGGATCATGTCGTCGCCAGCCTGCAATGAGAGATGCAGATGCGGCATCAGGCGGCTCTCGTTGGCAATCGCATCGAGAAGATCATCGTCCGCTTCCACCGAGTCGATGGAGGAGATGCGCAGGCGCTCCAGCTCCGGTACATGGCGTAAGATGCTCTTCACCAGCGAGCCGAGCTTCGGCTCGCCCGGCAGGTCCTTGCCATAGCTCGTGATGTCGACGCCGGTGAGCACCACCTCGCGCGAGCCGTGCTCCACGAGGGTGCGCACCTGCTCCACCACTGCGCCCATGGGCACGGAGCGGGAATTGCCGCGGCCATACGGGATGATGCAGAAGGTGCAGCGATGGTCGCAGCCGTTCTGCACCTGCAGGAAGCCGCGGGTGTGCCCGCGAAGGCCGTCGATCAGGTGCATGGCGGTTTCCTTCACCGCCATGATGTCGTTGACGAGAACTTTTTCGGATGAGCCCAAGCCGAAATCGCGCATGGATACCCAAGTCTCGGCCTTCATCTTCTCGTGGTTGCCGAGAACTTGAGCGACCTCCGGCATGGAGGCGAAGGTTCCGGGCTCCACTTGCGCCGCGCAGCCCGTCACGATGATGCGGGCATCGGGCTTTTCGCGCGCGATCCTGCGGATTGACTGACGCGCCTGGCGCGTCGCCTCGGAGGTCACCGCGCAGGTGTTGACGATGATGACCTCGCCTAAGCCCGCATCCTCCGCGTGGCGCTGCATGGCCTCGGATTCGTAGATGTTGAGGCGGCAGCCGAAGGTAACGACCTCGACGCTCATCAGGCTGCCCCCGCGAACAGGGCAGGAGGGAAGAAACCCTCGTGCTCCAGCTGCGTCTCGCCGGTCATGAGCACGTGGCCGTCGCTCTCGCGCCACTCGATCAGAAGGTCTCCGCCGGGAAGCGAGATTTTGGCCTTGCGGCCTGTCAGGCCCTTACGGGCCCCCGCCACCACGGTGGCGCAGGCGGCGGAGCCGCAGGCGCGGGTGGCGCCCGCTCCGCGCTCCCAGACGCGAAGGATCACGTGGTCTGGGCTAACGACCTGAGCAAAGGAAATGTTGGCTCGCTCCGGAAACACCGGATCGTGCTCGAAGACCGGGCCGACAGCGGCGAGATCGTAGGATTGTGCATCTTCGACCCAGAAGATCGCATGCGGGTTGCCCATGCTCACGACGGATGGGTTTTGCAGCTCCGGGTGTTCCGGCAGATGCCTATCGACCGCAACGGCGCTGGTGTCGGAAACGGGTGCGCGTAAGGGAATCTCGTTCCAGGCGAGGCGCGGCGGGCCCATATCGACGGTAAACACCGTGTCGGAGACGCGCGTCACCGGCAGGAGGCCGGCTTTGGTTTCGAGCACCAGGCCCTCATGAACCGGGCGGCTCATGACCGGGTCGGCCAGCATGGCCCAGGCGACGCAGCGGGTGCCGTTGCCGCAGGCGCCGGATTCCGAGCCGTCCGTGTTGTAGATGCGCATGGAGGCATCCGTTCCAGGCGAGACCGCATCGTGCAGCACCATCAGCTGGTCGAAGCGCGAACGGGGATCGGCGGCGATGGCGCGTGCCTCCGCAGGGCTCACCACATGGGCGGAGTCACGCAGGTCCAACACGGTAATCTCGTTGCCGAGACCGTTCATCTTCAGGAAGCGGTGGTTCGCGAGGGGGCTCATCATGACGCTGCTTTTCAAAGGCTTATGGCCGTATATGGCCGAAAATTCCGAAAATCGCGAGAGGGAGCTTTAACCCTGCTTCCATCTGACATGCACAGTGAGGCTTGGACCACCTCGCGGCCCGGTCAAAACCCCCTTATGCTCCGGCTCATCACTCTGTCGTGATTCGAAGTTAAGGCATTCCCATGCGGCTGCGCTCCACCACCTTCTGTCTCGTGCTCGCCCTCTGCTCAAGCGTGGCCCTGGCACAGACTCCGCCCGCAGCAAGCCCATCTCCGGCCGCTCCAGCGCCTGCAGAATCCGTACCGGCGACGCCAGCCCCCCAGCCCGCTCCGGCTCCTGCCGCCCAAGTTCCTGCTGCTCAAGCCCCGGCGGAGAGCGCCCCCGCTCCCTCGGCCCCGGCCTCCGCGGCTGAGACCCCGGCCCAGCCGCAGCAGCCGACGACGGCGCAGCCCGCCCCGGCTCCCATCGCGCCCGCCCAGCAGTCGGCGCGCACGACGCTCTTCCCCAATCCGAACGATCCCACGGGTGTGGAGGAAGGCGTGCTCACGGCCAAGCCGTCGGCAATCCTCACCGGTACCAGCACCTGGGACGATGCCTTCACCAACCTGAAGAACGCGGTCGCGAAGCTCGATGCTGAGCTGAAGAAGGCGAACATTGCGTCCGCAGGTCGCCCGATCACCATCTTCGTTCATACGGACGATAACGGCTTCAAGTATGAGGTCATGATCCCGATCGCGCAGGCGCCCGAGGGCAAGACCGAGCTGACGCCGGAGATCAAGTTCGGCAAGACGCCGGAAGGCAAGGCATTCCGCTTCGTGCACAAGGATGCCTATGATGAGATCGACGGCACCTACGAGACGATCACGGCCTATCTCGACATCAAGGAAATCGTCGCCAACGACGCCTTCATCGAGGAATACGTGAGCGACTTCACGGATTCGCAGGACACCAACTTCGAAGTGAATATCTACGTTCAGCCGAAATGACGATTGCTCTTTTCGATCTCGACGGGACCCTGACCGACCCGAAGACGGGCATCACCCGCTGCATCCAATACGCCCTCGAAAAGCTGGGCCGCCCCGTTCCGCATGCGGACGAGCTGACATGGATGATCGGGCCGCCTCTGGTTGCAGGCTTCACGAAGCTCTTCGGCGCGCCGGACGATGCCATGGAAGCGGTGCGGCTCTATCGCGAGCGCTTCAGCGATGTCGGGCTGTTCGAGAACGAGGTTTATCCCGGCATTCCGGCTGTTCTCGAAATCTTGCAGGATGCTGGCGTCCGCCTCTTCGTCGCGACCTCCAAGCCCCATGTTTTCGCAAGGCGGATCATCGAGCATTTCGGCCTGTCGCACTTCTTTCACGAAGTTTACGGGTCCGAGCTCGACAACCGCAACGCCGACAAGCGCGACCTGATCCGCCACATCCTCGATGAGGAACGCTTCGACCCGCTCCGAGCCGTCATGATCGGCGACCGGGAGCACGATGCCATCGGCGCGCGGGCCAATGGCATCGCCGGCATCGGCGTCACCTGGGGCTACGGCTCCCGTCAGGAATTGCTGGATGCGGGCGTGACATGCTTCGTGGACCGGCCCGGCGAGCTCATAGACCCGATTCTGACCCTGACGGGATCCACGCTTCGCCCGGCCACAACGGCCTGAACCGTTCCGGCGAGATCTCCGACTTTTCAAGCGCCGCTGCCAGCTCCACCGGCGGCTCGTCGACGCCTTCGTTGGTGAGGCGGAATGTGCCCCAATGGTGGCCGAGCGCCTGCTGCGGAGCGATGATGTTGAACACCTTCACCGCATCGTCCGGGTTCATGTGCTGCGGCTGCATGAACCAGCGCGGCTCGTAGGCGCCGATGGGAAGATGCGCGAGGCGGATCGCGCCGAAGCGCTCGCGGACCGCATGGAAGATCTTGCCGTCGCCGAAGCCCGTATCGCCGATATGGTAGATCGTGCCTTCCGGCGTGGTGAGCACGAAGGCACACCAGAGCGCCATGCGCCGGTCGTTGATGCCGCGCGCGGACCAGTGATAGGCGGGTTCCAGATGCACGGTGACGCCTGACCCAAGATCGACCGACCCGCCCCAATCCCGCACCTCGACGGAAATCTCAGGATGCTCGGCGTTGATCACCGCATCGTTGCCGAGCGGCGCGATGAAGCGCGGCTTATATTTGTGCCAGAGGCGGCCCAGGGTCTCGATGTCGAGATGGTCGTAATGGTTGTGCGTGATCAGCACCGCATGGATCGGCGGCAGATCCTCGAAGCGGATGCCGGGCGGATTGACCCGCTTCGGGCCTGAGAACGAGACCGGGCTCGCCCGCTCGGAAAACACCGGATCGGTGAGGATGTTGAGCCCCGCCACCTGGATCAGGAAGGAGGCGTGGCCGATCAGCGTGACCCGCAAGTCCTTCACCTCGGCTGGAGGCATGTCCTGAAAAGGGCTTGGAAAACTCTCCGGCCAGTCCTTACGCCCGCCGCCGAGCTGCCAGCGCAGCAATTCGCCAAAGCCCTTGTCCTGCGGCTGGCCCGGCGAGAAGAACCGCACCCCGTCGAAATGGTCGCTCACAGGGCCCTGGTAATAGCGGTTCGTGGCGCGGGCGGCTGTCATCCAGCCAAAGGCGCCCGTGGCGGCGATGGCGGGGAGACCTAAGGCTTTGAGAAGGGTGCGACGGTTCATCGGTGACTTATTAGGTGGCTCAAGAGGCCTCTTATTGCACCCCGCATGAGACAATTCCACGCTTCTTGATAAGCCTGGAGTTGTCGCTCGTGACCGTGAAGAGGCTCAGCTGATAAGTCCCTCTGCTGGTATCGTCGTCGGGTTTGCGTTTGGTTTCCACGACGAGCTCGACATAGGCGTGAGGCCCCTCGATGCGCTCCCAATAGAGCAGCAATTTGATGTCGCGGGCATCGATCCAGTGGTGGACGAGGTTCTCCTGGCTCAATTTCAGGTGCCGGAAATCGTCGGGCGCCCCCTTCAAAAGGAGGTTCAGTTCGGCCTGGAAGTTCAGGAAAGGGCTGCCGTGACCATAAGGAACGGCCGATAAGGCCGTGAAATCGATGGCTTTATCCTTCGCCTCGCAATCCAAGGTGCCTGTGGCCCGGGCAGCCCCGATGCTCAGGACAAGACAAGCACAAGCGATAGCGGTGCGAGGGAGCATGCGGGCTTTCTCCATGAAAGGCCAAGCTAATTCAGGGTTGGGTCAAAGAGAAGGTGAGGCGACTTTCTTGACTCTCCGGTCATTTCCCCTTACGTGCTGACCGCAAATCTGTAGAGCGAGCCCTTATGAGCCGCCGACCAGCCTGAGAGGCTGGAGGTCAACGTCCGACAGCGCGATGCGCCCTCGGGCGCGCTTTCATTTGGTCTTTCTCCACTACACCGACCCTCATCCTGAGGAGCCGCGTCAGCGGCGTCTCGAAGGAGGGTCCAGCGGGCACTGGAGACGCCTCGTCCTTCGAGACGGACCTGACGGTCCTCCTCAGGATGAGGCTGCGAAAGAGCCCGACGAATGGACGAAGGAATGTCGAAAGACACATTGCGCATCGAGGACGCGGTCAACGAGACCTGCCCGTGGTCGGGAAAGCCGATCGCGGCGGATTCGCTCACCCTCTATCGCGGCGAAGTGGTCGGCTTCTGCAATCCCGGCTGCCGCGACAAGTTCGAAACGGCAATCAATCAGTTTGAAAAGGCCATCGCGGATCGCGATGTACCACTCATTGCAAAAGGAATTGAGTGATCATGTTCGAAGGCCTTTCCGATAAACTTTCCAACATCCTGAATTCCCTCACGCGCCGTGGCGCGCTGACGGAAGAAGATGTGAACGCCGCCCTGCGCGAAGTCCGCCGCGCCCTGCTTGAGGCCGACGTTGCGCTCGAGGTCGTGCGCTCCTTCACGGACAAGGTGCGCGCCCGCGCGGTCGGTGCCGAGGTCGTCAAGTCGGTCTCGCCCGGCCAGCAGGTGGTGAAGATCGTCCACGATCAGCTCGTGGACATGCTGGGCTCGGACGCGGAGGTGATCAGTCTCAACGCGGTTCCGCCCGTCGGCATCCTGATGGTCGGTCTCCAGGGTTCGGGTAAGACGACCACCACCGCCAAGATCGCCAAGCGCCTGACGGATCGCGAGAACCGCAAGGTCCTCATGGCCTCGCTCGATACGCGCCGTCCGGCGGCGATGGAGCAGCTCGCTGTGCTCGGCAAGCAGGTGGGCGTCGATACGCTCCCCATCGTGACGGGCCAGTCGGCGGTGCAGATCGCGCAGCGCGCCATGGAGGCCGCGCGCCTCGGCGGCTACGACGTAGTGATGCTCGACACGGCAGGCCGCGTGACCGTGGACGAGGCGCTGATGGTGGAAGCCGCCGACGTGCGCGCCGCCACCAACCCGCACGAGGTTCTGCTCGTGGCGGATGCGCTCACCGGTCAGGACGCGGTCAACACCGCGCGCGCCTTCGACGAGCGCCTCGGCGTCACCGGCATCGTGCTCACCCGTATGGACGGTGACGCGCGCGGCGGTGCCTCGCTCTCCATGCGCGCCGTCACCGGCAAGCCGATCAAGCTCATCGGCACGGGCGAAAAGGTCGATGCGCTGGAGGAGTTCCATCCGAGCCGCGTCGCCAACCGCATCCTCGGCATGGGCGACATCGTCTCGCTGGTCGAGAAGGCCGCCGAGAACTTCGACGCCGCGCAGGCCCAGCGCATGGCCGAGAAGATGCGCAAGGGGAAGTTCGATCTCGAAGACCTGCGCGAGCAGCTCTCCCAGATGGAAAAGCTCGGCGGCATCGGCGGCTTGATGGGCATGATGCCCGGCGTCGCCAAGATGAAGGCGCAGCTCGAAAACGCGAATATCGACGACAAGATCATCAAGCGTCAGCGCGCCATCATCGATTCCATGACACCGTCTGAGCGCCGCAATCCGGATATTCTCAAGGCCTCGCGCAAGAAGCGCATCGCGGCAGGCTCCGGCACGAAGCCCGAGGACATCAACAAGCTGCTCAAGATGCACCGCCAGATGGCCGACGTCATGAAGATGATGGGCGGCGGCAAGGGCAAGGGCATGGCAGGCCAGCTCGGCAAGATGTTCGGTCTCGGCGGTGGCGGCATGCCCCAGCCGACGCCGGAGCAGATCGAGGCGCTGCAGAAGCAGATGGGCGGCAAGCTCCCCGATTTCCCGGGCACGGGTGCAGGCGGCGGACTTCCGTCTATGCCGAAGGGCGTTCCGGGCCTGCCGGGCCTTGGGCCGAAGATGCCGGGTCTGCCTGGCATCGGCGGCTTCCCGTTCGGTAAGAAGAAGTAAGCGGCAATGTCGACTGTGACGCAGATGCATGAGATGAGTGACGCGAGCGCTGAATTGCAGCGCCTGCGCGACTCCATCGACAATCTCGATGCGGTGCTCGTTCACACGCTGGCGGAGCGTTTCAAGTGCACGCAGAAAGTAGGCGAGCTCAAAGCACGGCACAGCCTTCCGCCTGCCGACCCCATCCGCGAGGCAACGCAGATCAAACGTCTGCGCTCCCTTGCAGAGACCGCGAAGCTCGATCCCGACTTCGCTGAAAAGTTCTTGGCCTTCATCGTTAGGCAAGTCATCCGCCATCACGAAGCGATCAGCACGGCTGGTGGCGTTGTCGAGGGAGGCCGGCCATGAACGAGAACTTCAGCGCCACTGAGCTACTTCAGCGCGCTCATGCGCTGTCAAAAAAATTGGAAGATGCAGAAATCTGGAACGAGATCCGCTTCTTTCGTAAGGACGGAATTACCGTCCTTGCACGCGTTCCCGGTGAATACTGGGAGATCGATCTGCTCGAGGACGGCACTACCGATGTGGAAGTGCTTCGATCCACGGGTGATTTAGAGGATGAAACCTCTATCGAACGCCTGATCAGCGAATTTAGCGAAAAGCCTAAACACTAGGAGAAACCCATGTCCCTCAAGATCCGTCTCACCCGTGGTGGTGCGAAGAAGCGTCCTTACTACCGCATCGTCGTTGCCGACTCGCGCTCCCCGCGCGATGGCCGTTTCATCGAGAAGGTCGGCACCTATGACCCGATGAAGCCGAAGGACGATGCCGGCCGCGTCGTTCTCGAAGTCGAGAAGATCAAGGCTTGGCTCGCCAAGGGCGCCCAGCCGACCGACCGCGTCCTGCGCTTCCTCGATGCCGCTGGCCTCCTGAAGCGTACGGCCCGCAACAACCCGCAGAAGGCCGTTCCGGGCAAGAAGGCGACCGAGCGCGCTGAAGCCAAGGCCGCTGCCGCTTCGGCTGGTGAAGGCGAGGCTGCTTAAAGCCATGACAAGGGGGCGCAACCCATCCTCCCCTCGAGGGGGAGGGTCGACGCTGCGTCAGCAGCGGCGGGGTGGGGTGGAAACACCCCATTCTGCAAGGTCGCTCTCCCACCCCACCCCGGAC
>NZ_JAKRNJ010000013.1 GCF_022346925.1 Microvirga sp. ACRRW | reverse complement strand
GTCCTGTGTCAGGTTTCGCAAACCTGTCGGCGGGAGGCCCATCGTTGAAAGACACGGTGTACGCCTAAAAGAACCGTGCGCGAGGAGCCGTCGGGTTCTTCACACACTCAACAATCGAGCCGGACGCCTCCTCGCGCCTCCCTCGACACCAAAACCTCGCAGCCATCAGCTCGCGAGGTCGCTCCCGTATGCTTTCGCCCGCGCGCTCTTTGACAACCTTTGGATCTACGTTTGTCTGGCGCCCATTACATTATGACCGCCCTGGACTCGTCTCGGGATCATCAGACCATCTCGATAAAGAAAAGCGCCGGGCTCCATCTGACCACGCTCACGGCACAAAGCCGGCGCTGATGTGCAGCGTGTCGTCAGCGCAGCGGAGTGGAAGGGAATAATGGCGCTGCGCCCGGTCGTACCCCCTCGCCTGCGGGTCGACCTGAGCCTCTGGCCGATAAATCGCCCCCCTTTTCCGTCATGGCCGGGCGTGTCCCGGCCATCCCGATTGGATGAGCGCTGCGCATCAACCTATCGGGATCATCAGCACGAGGCCCGTGATGATGCAGGAGGGGGCATCAATGAATTTTCGGCCAGGCCTTCAGGATGGCACATTGGCCTCAGCCCTCACCGTCGCGGGCTTAAGGCTCCGCGGCCAGGAAAACCGTATCCTGAAAAAGAAAGCGCCCGGAGGGCGCCGGGAACTCCCGAGGCCATCCAGGCGCTTCATGAAACTGGAGTAATGCTCTTAGGCTGCGGCAGCCAGGCTGGAGCGGCGCGCCTTCAGCTCCTGAAGCGCTTCCTCGATCTCGATCTTCTGCTGCTCAAGATGGCGGATCTGGTCTTCAACCTGATCGAGGGAGAGCTTGAGGTTCATGGCCTGGCCATTCGCCGAACGCTCTTCGGCGAGCATGGCGCGGATCTCGGTGAGGGTGAAGCCAAGCTGCTTACCCTTCAGGATGACCGACAGGCGTTCACGGTCGCGGGCATCGTAGATGCGGGCGGTGCCGTCACGACGGGGCGAGAGAAGGCCGCGATCCTCATAGAAACGCAAGGTGCGCAGGGTCACTCCGAACTCACGGGCAAGATCCCCGATCGTGTAAAACTTCGCGCCCTCACCCACTTCATTAGGATTGGAACCAGCTAGATCTTGGTTCATTAAATGCCCCCGTCTTTTCTTCGTTTTGATATGGTGCCCCAGCACCTCTATTCGTAACGTTATGATAGAACATACAATATGTTGGTTGCAAGTGCTTGCGAGCACGTATCAGCGATAAGCAAAGCAAAGCGCTTTTTCTTGACCGCTACCTAAGGGAAAACTGCCCGTTCAGAGAGGGCTCTTCCTGCTAACCTCCCAGCGCTTAACGGCTTTTTTACTACGATCGTCGAAAGCTGCGCCGTCGGTCGGGCTGACCTAGAGGCCAAGTGATTCGCCTCAATCCTAGGTTCCGGGCCGCCACGGCGGGCGTGAGGCAGGGGGCCTTCAGCTGGCCGAGTGTTCAGTGTATTCCCCCGCGAGCGCGGCCATGAGACGAACCGTCCTTTCGAACCTCGACGAGCTGGACCTTAACGTCCGCGAGATGGCGAAAGCCGCCGCCCGTCAGGCCGGAATGAGCCTTGAGGAATGGGCGGCAGCCGTTCTGGCGGCAAAGGACGAGAAGCCCGCGCCCTCTCCTCAGATATCCCTTGCCTCCGAGCGCAGGCCTTCCCAAGCGTCCCGCCCGGAGCTGGAGCGGACCTTCGAAGCCCTCATGTCCGCCGTCTCAGTCGAGAGCGAGCGCCAGGCCCAGGACCATGCCTCACGCACCGCGATCGCCCTTGAATCCATGGCGAGCTGGATCGAGCAGACCGAGGAGCGCCTGAACGAGACCGCCCGTACCTCGGCAGGCCAGCAGGACCGCATGGCGACTGCTCTTTCGCAGGCTCTTTCCACCCTGAAGGGCCGCCTCGACTCAGTCGAGCGGCAGGCCCAGCCCGACAAAACCTGGATGCCCGCCGTCGGTACGATCAGCGCCGAGATCGAGCGCCTTCGCGCAAGCATGGACAGTCTCGCGACGCGGGAAGAAATCGCGTCCCTCGACAATGCCCTCAAAGACATTGCCAAGGACATGGGCCAAGGCGGAGCCAGCAAGGATCTTCTTATCCTCGCCCAGTCCACAGCAGCGGTCTATCGCCAGATCCAGGCCCTTTCGGCAGACGTGAACGAGGGCCTGCACGGACGCATCGGCGGCGAGATCGATCAGTTGAAGATCAGGATCGAGCGGATGGCCGAGACGGGTGTCGACCGCACCGTGATCGACTTCCTCAGCAGCCAGATCGTGGACATGCGTCACGACCTCTCCCAGCGCGCCGAGCCGCGCCTGATCGAGCGGATGTCCGAGGAAGTGACCGCGCTCGGGCGCCAGATCGCCGATCTGCGCATCCATCAGGTCGGACGCAACGATTTCTCCGCGCTCAAGACCTCGCTCGAGAGCGTTTGCGCCGCTCTCGACAAAACCGTCGCCGCGCAGGAAGCGAGCGACGTGCCCGCGCGCCTCGACAGCATGAGCCGCGATCTCGCGGCCTTGACGAGCCGTCCCGCGCCGGAACCCATGGATCTCGATCCGATCACCGAGCAGCTGGCGCTTTTGACCGAGCGCATGGCGACGGTCTCGGAAAACCGCTTTCAGCAGAACGATGCGCTCAACGCCATGATCGAGCGCCTCTCCGCGCAGGTTCAGGCCGTCGCCGACAAGGAAGCTCCCTCGCAGGAACCGCTGTTGAAGCGCTTCGACAAGATCGAGGAGGAGCTGCGTCAGGTCGGGGAGAAAGCGGACACATCGTCCATGCAGCACATGCTGCGCAATATCGACGAGAAGCTCGACCGCGTTCCGCTCAAGCCCTTGAGCCTGGACGCGCTTGAGCATCAGATCGCTTCGCTCGCGGAACGGCTGGCACAGAAATCCGACGAGCCCTTGCAGAAAGTGCTCGATGAAACCACGAGCCATCTGCGCAATCTTCAGAACGACGCGGCCGGCATCGCGGAGCGCGCTGCGAAGGCGGCCTTGAAGGATCTGCAGCCGAACCTGCCGGACGCCGACGATCTCGATGCCTTGAAGCAGGGCTTCGTGGAGCTGAAGGCTCTGCAGAGCCGTGCCGACAAGAAAACGCAGGAAACGCTGCATGCCGTCCACAGCGCCCTGGAGACGCTCGTGTCCCGCTTCCCCGAGCAGGGCGCAGCGGCAGCGCCGCAGACCGGCGCAATTTCCCAGGCGATCCTCAGCGCATCGCCTGAAGAGATGCCACCGGCTGACCGGCTGGAAGCAGCGGTGCGCCGCCTGCACGCGGTCACCCTGTCACAGATCGAAGAGGTCGCAACACTTCGTCCCGGCGATGCGGAGAAGGCATCCGAGATCGTCGTGACCGCGCCCGCCATCGATGAAACAGAACTCAGCAATGTGCGCGCAGGCTTCATCGCTGCCGCCCGCCGCGCCGCGCAAGCGGATCAGATTTCCCCTACTGACGACGAAGAGACCACCGATCCTATCGAAGTGCCCGATGCGGATGAAGTCGCGACCTGTGCTCCAGCTTCTCTCATGGAGCGCATCCGCAAAAGCCTCGATGCACATCGCCGCTCGTTGCTCATCGGTCTCGGCCTCGTGATCCTGGCGACAGGAACGGCGCAGGTGATGTCCAGCGGTCTCGTTCCTTCCCCGCTGACGCTGTTCAAGATTGGCGAAGCTTCGGAAGCGGACCCAGTGCCTCTCGTCAAAGCGGCGCCTCAAGGGGATGCCGCGCAGACCGGAAGCATTACGGAGACCTCCGACAGGACCGACCTCTTCCAGCCGTCAAGCCTAACGACACCTGCCGCGCCATTGACGAGCATTGCTCCGAAATTCCTCATTGACCCCGCGACGGTGGGCGAGATCCCGGCTATGGTTCCAGCCGCGCTCCGCCAGGCTGCTCAGGCAGGCGACGCGACAGCGATCTACGACATCGCCGCCCGCGCTGCCGAAGGGCGCGGCATTCCGCAGGACATGCCGCTCGCGATCCATTTCTACGAGCGCGCTGCCCAGGCCGGGTTGCCTCCGGCTCAGGAAAGGCTCGCCATGATCCTGGAGAAGGGTATCGGCACCCCACGCGATCCCAAGCAGGCCGCCATGTGGTACGAGCGGGCGGCGCAGGGCGGCAATATCCGTGCCATGCACAACCTCGCCACCCTTCTGGCCTCGGGCTCGAACGGCAAGCCGGATTATGTGTCAGCCCTCCGCTGGTACAACGAGGCGGCCGAGTCCGGCCTCAAGGACAGCCAGTTCAACATGGGCGTTCTCCTCACCCGCGGAATCGGCACCAAGGCGGATCCGGCCAAGGCTTACAAGTGGTTCGCCCTCGCCGCCGCGCAGGGCGATCAGGACGCCGCCAAGAAACGCGACGAGCTTGCCGGACGCCTCAGCGCCACCGAGATGAAGACTGTGCAATCCGCCCTTGAGCAGTGGCATCCCCGCCCAGTCGACCCGACAGCCAATGCAGAGCCCATCCCGGCCAGCGGACAGACGGCGATCTTGGAGCAGCCTCAAGGAAGCAAAAGCTGATGATTGAACCAAAGCGGTCAGCTTACGTTCATCGCTTGTCCTTTAAATCGCTCCACGCATCGCTGTAAAAACCATGGCTGCTCGGGCCAGGGGGACCCGGATTGCAAATTTATCTGCCGATCGCTGAAATGCCTGTGAGCGTTCTGCTCATCCTCGGGATGGGTGCGGCGGTCGGGTTCATTTCAGGCCTCTTCGGCATCGGCGGCGGCTTCTTGATGACCCCGCTCCTAATCTTCCTCGGCATTCCCCCGGCCGTGGCCGTAGCCACCCAATCGGCCCAGATCGTCGCCTCTTCCACCACCAGCGTGCTCGGCGCGATCCGGCGCGATGCGCTCGACCACAAGCTCGGCGCGATCCTGGTCGCGGGAGGCTTTGTCGGCTCCGCGCTCGGCGTCTGGTTTTTCGCAGCCGCCCGAAGAGCGGGCCAGCTCGACCTCGTGATCGTCGTTTCCTACGTCACCCTTTTCACCGTGGTCGGCAGCCTGATGCTGAAAGAGAGCATCCGAGAATTCTGGACGAAGCGGAAAGGCGGCACCGTGCGCCTGCGGCGGCAGGCGGGCGAGCACGCGGCCTATCTCGGTTGGCCGCTGCGGATGCGCTTCTATCGCTCCAAGCTCTATGTGAGTGTAATCCCGATCCTGCTGCTCTCGCTCTTCATCGGCTTCGCTGGCGCGCTCCTCGGCATCGGCGGCGGCTTCATCGTGGTGCCTGCGCTTCTTTATATCTTCCGTGTTCCCACCAATGTGGTGGTGGGAACATCCCAACTTCAGATCGTCTGCACGACCCTCGTCGCCCTCATTCTTCACGCTGTGACGAACCAGGCCGTGGACATGGTGCTGGCGATCCTGCTGATCATCGGCGGCGTGTTCGGCGCCCAATTCGGTGCGCGCATGGGCCGGAACCTGAGAGCGGAACTGTTCCGCTTCCTGCTGGCCATCCTGCTGCTGGCGGTGGGCCTGCGCTTTGCACTCGAACTCGTCGTCCAGCCGGAGGAGCCCTTCTCGATCACGGTGCAGGAGCTGCGCGAGTGAGAGCGCTCTGGTTCCTCCTGGCCGCATTGGTCTCGATGAGTTCCGCCTCGGCGGAGACCCTGATCACGTCCCTGTCGAACCACCGTGTCCTCATCAACTCGAACTATACCGGGACATCGATTGCCGTTTTCGGCGCCATCGAGCGCGATGCGCAGACGGTCGCCCGCGCCACGGGCTACGACGTGGTCGTCACCGTTCGTGGCCCACGCCAGTTCCTGGTGGTGCGTGAGAGGCAACGCGTCGGCCCGGTCTGGATCAATCAGGAGCAGCAGAAGTTTCCGCAGGCCCCTGCCTATCTGAGCGTCCTGACCTCACGGGCTATCGACGAGATCACCAGCATTCAGCTGCGCCAGCGCCAGAGGATTGGCCTTCGAGCCATCATCAACTCTCCCACCTTCACCAACGAGCGCGGGGAAGGAGCGGACAGGGACTTCCGCGAGGCGCTCTATCGCCTGAAGGCGCAGGAGGGGCTCTATCTCGAGGACGA
Organism: Microvirga sp. ACRRW; assembly: GCF_022346925.1. Classification (GTDB taxonomy): domain Bacteria; phylum Pseudomonadota; class Alphaproteobacteria; order Rhizobiales; family Beijerinckiaceae; genus Microvirga. The sequence goes on along the minus strand of NZ_JAKRNJ010000013.1, from coordinate 42,637 downwards.
GCGCGGGGTAACTTTCCTGACGCCCAACCTCTTTCGGGCGAGCATCCCCCTCCCCGCAACAGCCCCGCCTGGCGAATACAACGTGGAAGTGACCCTCTTCGCCGACACGGTGATCCTGGCGAGCACGATCACCCATTTCGAGCTGGTCAAGACGGGCTTCGAGGAACAGGTGGGCTCCGTCGCCCGCGACTGGTCCCTGTTCTACGGTCTCGCCACCGCATTGATCGCGATCTTCTTCGGCTGGCTCGCCAACATGATCTTCAGGCGGGACTAAACCATCAATCCCGGCAGAGCATAGACTTCGCAATCGCGAAGATGCGTTCCGTGCCGATTAGGTGTGCGGTGAAGCCTTTCGGGAAGAGCGGCTTGAAGGCCGCATCGCAGGCATTGAGGCCACCCGCATAGGCGCCGAGCGCGGGCATGACGCAGCGATTGCCGTCGGTCAGGAAGCAGCGGCGGCGTGTGGCACGGCCTCGCATCACCACCTTACCCACCGGATGCAGGTGGCCTGCGATCTCCGTCTGCGCGCCCGACTCCGGTTCGTGGCGCAGGGTGAGGGAGCCGAGATTCATCTCCTCCACCACCTGCCCGCCGATGCTGTCCGGCAGGATGCGGTCGTGATTGCCCGTCACCCAGATCCAGTCGCGGCCGGCCTGAGCATTCGTCAGGGTCGAGCGCTCTTCATCGCCGAGCCGCTCGGGCCCGCCGATATCGTGGAAGCTGTCGCCCAGCGCGATGACGACACGCGGGTTGAAGCGCGACACCACATCGGACAGGGCGCTCAGGGTCTCGCGCGTGTCGTAGGGCGGCAGCATCATGCCGCGGCGCGCGAAGGAGGACCCCTTCTCGAAATGCAGGTCGGCCACAAGCAGAGCATCGTGCGCAGGCAGGTACATGCCCCCGGAAAGATCCAGGAGCGCCAGCTGCCCCGCCAGCTCGATTTCGTGCGTTGTCTCTTTGTTCTTCCGCAATGCCGTCACGCCAAAGCCTCGTCGAGAAGCGCTGCTTCCGCCTCGGCCAGAATCTCGTCCGCATTGTCGCTATAAACGCGCTCGCGACCGATCTCCAGCATGACGGACACGCTCAAAGGAGAAACCCGGTCGAGCGGCTTGTGAATGATTCGCCCCCGGATGCGCTCAAGCATCATGCCGAGGCGCTTCACGTCCAGGAGTCCAGTTGCCGCATCAGCTCGCGCGGCGCGAAGCAGCACGTGGTCTGGCTCATGCTTGCGCAACACGTCATAGACGAGATCGGTGGAGATCGTGACCTGCCTGCCGGTCTTCTTCTCCCCCGGAAACTTGCGCTCGATCAGCCCGGCAATCACGGCGCATTGGCGGAAGGTGCGTTTCATGAGGGCGGATTCGGCGAGCCAATCCTCCAGGTCGTCGCCCAGCATGTCCTCCGAGAACAGCTCATCGAGGAAACCCGGATCGCGCATCGCGAGTGCGGCGATGTCGCCCGACGTATAGACAGCGATGCCGTAATCGTTGGCGACGAAGCCCAGCGGCTTCAGCTTCGCTCGTTCCATGCGTCGCGTGAGCAACATGCCCAGGGTCTGGTGCGCGAGCCTCCCCTCGAAGGGAAAGCAGGTCATGTAGAAGCGGTTGCCGCGCGGAAACGTCTCGACAAGAAGATCGCGCGCGCCCGGCACGATGGAGCGGCGGCGCTGCTGCAAAAGCCATTCGGTCATCTGCGGCGGCAGGCGATCCCATTCGAAGGGATCGGCCAGGATTTCGCGCACGCGGGCAGCGAGGAAGGTGGAAAGCGGAAACTTGCCGCCCTCGTAGGACGGGATCATCGGGTCCGTGCCGGAAGCCGCGCGTGTCACCAGCACCTCGTCTTCCGCGATGCCCTCGAACCGCAGCACCTCGCCCGCGAAGAGAAAGGTATCGCCTGGCGTCAGCGTCTCCGCGAAATATTCCTCGATCTCGCCGAGAATGCGCCCACGCGGCAGCACCGTTCCGGGGCGGGAGCGCGATGCCTTGCCGAGGCGCACCTTGATCATGGTGGATTCGACGATGGTGCCGACATTCAAGCGGTATTGCTGCGCGATCTTGCCGTCGCGCACGCGCCACAGCCCATCGTTGCCCTTCACGATCTTGGCGAAGCGCTCGTATGCACGAAGAGCGTAGCCTCCCGTCGCGACGAAGGCCACGCAAGCCTCGTAATCCTCCCATGTCAGATCCGCATAGGGTGCTGCCGAGCGTATTTCCTCGTAAAGATCTTCGAGCTTGAACGGATCGGCGCAGGCCATGCCGAGAATGTGCTGGCAGAGCACATCGAGCGCACCGATACGGGCATCCGGCGTATCCTGCGCCGCTTCATGCACGGCATCCAACGCCGCACGGCATTCCAGAATCTCGAAACGGTTGGCGGGCACGAGATAAGCCTGCGACGGCTCGTCCATGCGATGATTGGAGCGGCCGATGCGTTGCATGATGCGGGAGGCGCCTTTCGGTGCGCCTACGTTCACCACGAGATCCACATCGCCCCAGTCGATGCCGAGATCGAGGGTTGCGGTACACACCACGGCCTTCAGCTTTCCCTCCGCCATCGCCTCCTCCACGCGGCGGCGCTGCGCGACATCGAGGGAGCCGTGATGAAGCGCGATGGCAAGACCATCGTCATTGAGTTTCCATAGCTCCTGGAACGTGTATTCCGCTTGCAGACGCGTGTTGACGAAAACGAGCGTGGTCTTGTGGTCCTTGATCAGATCATAGATCACCGGCATCGAGAGAGATGCCGTGTGCCCGGCGAGTGGCAGGCGCTCGTCCAGTTCGAGCATGCGGATGTCGGGCTGCGCTCCGCCTTTCACAACGACGAGATCGGCGAGGTTAGTAGGTCCCCATTCTTCACCCTCCCCTTGAGGGGGAGGGTCGGAGCGCGTGAGCGATCCGGGGTGGGGTGGCAGCGTCTCGGCCTCAGAAGTCGCGCTTCCCACCCCCTCCCGCGCCTCCGGCGCGACCTCCCCCTTCAGGGGGAAGGTGGAGGAAGCTCGCTGCGGCACGAGATACCGCCGCAGATCGTCCGGCTCGCGCACGGTCGCGGACAAACCGACGGCGGTGGCCTGCGGAGCAAGGCTCATTAGCCGCGCGAGCCCGAGCGACAGCAGATCCCCGCGCTTCGACGTCACCAGCGAATGCAGCTCGTCAAGAACGACGCGGCGCAAATCCTTGAAGAAATCCGTCGCCTCGCGATGGGCGAGCAGGAGCGCGAGCTGCTCGGGCGTCGTCAGAAGGATGTCTGGAGGGCGCTCAATCTGCCGGGCGCGCTTGTGGGACGGCGTGTCGCCCGTGCGCGTCTCGATGCGGATCGGCAGGCCCATTTCCTGCACCGGAGCCTCGAGGTTCCGTGCGATGTCCGTGGCGAGCGCCTTCAAGGGAGAGATGTAGAGGGTGTGAATCCCGCGCTTGTCCTTGGCCGTCCCCCGGCTCGGACCACGTTCCGCCAGTTCCGCTAAGCTTGGCAAAAAGCCAGCCAACGTCTTGCCCGCGCCTGTGGGCGCCACGAGCAGCACGGAGCGGCCTGCCTTCGCCTTGGCGAGAAGCTCCAGCTGATGCTCACGGGGCTTCCAGCCTCGGCTCTTGAACCAGTCCCGGAAGGTTTTGGGGAGAAGGGATACGAACGCTTTGGACATGCTATCCTAAGATAGGAGGCGAGGAAGAGTTTCACCACCGCAGGCCGATTTGGGGTGTGAACTCAATTCTTTGCCGGCTTGCCATTCCTCTCATGATGCCTTCAGCATGCCTCAGCTGAACAATCATAAAGGGAAACGCCATGAGCCAACCAACCCAGTTCAAAAACGCCATCGCCGTGGTCACAGGCGGCACCCAAGGCCTTGGAGAGACTATCGCCCGCACCCTCGCCGAGCGAGGCGCTGCCGGGCTCGTCATTTGCGGGCGGAATACGGAAAAGGGCGAAGCCGTTGCGCGGGACATCACGGCGCAGGGCTGCCGCACGGAATTCGTGAAAGCCGACCTCTCGAACATGGACGACACACGACAAGTTGTCGCCCGCGCCGACAGCGCGTTCGGACGCGTCGATGTGCTGGTCAATGCCGCCGGCATCACCGACCGCGGCACGATCTTCGACACGAGTCCCGAACTCTTCGACCGCATGTTCGCGGTCAACGTGCGCGCGCCGTTCTTTCTCATGCAGGACGCTGCCAAGATCATGCGCCGCGAGAAGATCGAAGGCGCGATGGTTAACATCCTGTCCATGTCCGCTCATGGCGGCCAGCCCTTTATCTCAGCCTATTGCGGCTCGAAGGGCGCGCTTGCGACACTCACGAAAAACGCCGCCTTCAGCCTCATGCCCTGGCGCATCCGCGTGAACGGCCTCAATATCGGCTGGATGAACACGCCGGGCGAGGACAGGATCGTGCGGCTCTATCACGGCGCTGAGGACGGATGGCTCGAGAAGGCCGAGAAGGAACAGCCTTTCGGCCGCCTGCTCGACCCGAGGGAAGTCGCCCGCGCGGTCGCGTTCCTCACAAGCACGGAATCCGGCATGATGACGGGCTCGATCATTGACTTCGATCAATCGGTTGTCGGCTGCTACGAAAATGCGCCGCACCCGTCGACGCCTGTGGCTTAAACTTTAGCGCCGCAACACCACAAGAAACCCGGGAACCGGTACGCCGCGATCTTCCCGGGTCGATACGCGCTCGAAGACAATGGCCGCAAAACCATTATCCTCGGCAAGCTTACCCAGATAGCTTGCGCCATGCGCATAGCGCGCATCGCTTCCAAGAGCGAAGCCTTCGCCTTCATGCGCCTGCACCGTGAAGGCAAAGAGCCCTTTACGCTTCAGCACCCGATGCGCTTCGCGGAAGGTTTCATCGAGCGCCGCCATGTAGACGAACACATCTGCCGCGACGACCAGATCGGCCTCCGCCTCCCCGCGTGTTTTCAGGAAGGAAATAAGTTCTCCTTCATGCAGCTCGTCATAGAGCTTCGTCTTTTCCGCCTTGTCCAGCATGCGCGGTGAGAGATCGACGCCGACAAGGGCTTCACACAACCCTTCGAGAACCTGCCCCATCAGCCCCGTTCCACATCCGAGATCAAGCGCCAGACCGAACCGGTAGTCGCGGGTATCCTTGGAACAGGCGCGCCGAAGCGCATCGGCGATCAGTTCGGGCCCGCGATAGGCCAGGCTCTTGGTGAGGTGCTGATCGAATTTGGGCGCGTACTCGTCGAATAGCGCCCGCACATAAGTATCGGTCATCGCCTCTTCGGCTGGCAGCGCGCCAAGACGGACGAGATCGAGGCGCACGCCCAAGGCATCCTCGGGTTCCAGCGCCAAGGCTCGGGTGAGGGCCTGAACGGCCTCGTCGTGTATTCCGAGTTCGGCAGCCGAACGGCCCAGCATGGCCTGGGCGGGAGCGAAATTGGGGGTAAGCTCCAACACCTGCCGCGCCAGATCGGCGGCGGCATCGAAATCGCGCTCTTCGAAAGCTGCGCTGGCATATTCATAGCGGCGGTCGGCCAGGACATCGCCGGAGGAACGGAAGGAGGAAGTCAATGACATAGCTTTGCCATGAGGCAGAGATGGGAACCTGTCAATGCGACTCGGATTTAAGCCTGGACACCCTATATTCTTACCATGGCGTTGCGCTCCACCGACATCCTCACCCAGACCCCGCAAGGGCTCTATTGTCCCCTCGGCGACTTCCATATCGATCCGGTCCGGCCCGTGAAACGGGCGCTCATCACCCATGGCCATTCCGACCATGCCCGTTCCGGTCACAAGGCGGTGCTCGCCACCCGGGAGACATTGCTTATCATGGCGGTGCGCTATGGCGAGGATTTTGCCGTGCGCACACAGGAAGCGGCCCTCGGCGAGAGCATGAAGCTCGGCGATGTGACCGTGCGCTTCACGCCCGCAGGACATGTCTTGGGTTCGGCGCAGATCGCCATCGAAGCAGGCGGAACCCGCGTCGTGGTCTCGGGCGATTACAAGCGCGCGGGAGATCCCACCTGCCTGCCCTACGAACTGGTGCCCTGCGATATCTTCATCACGGAGGCCACCTTCGGCCTGCCCGTCTTCCGTCATCCCGATACGCGCGAAGAAGTGCGCAAGCTCATGGATTCCGTCGCACTCTTTCCAGAGCGCACGCACATCGTCGGCGCGTATGCGCTCGGCAAGGCGCAACGGGTCATGGCCCTGCTGCGGGAGGAAGGATATGACCTGCCGATCTATCTGCATGGAGCCATGGAGCGGCTGACGGATTTCTACAAATCCGAGGGCATTCCTTTAGGCGAAACGCCGAAGGTTGCCGCATCCGAACGCTCGAAGCTCGGAGGAGCCATCGTCATCTGCCCGCCCTCTTCCATCCAGGATCTCTGGTCGCGCCGCTTTCCCGATCCCGTCACGTGCTTCGCCTCCGGCTGGATGCGCGTGCGGGCGCGAGCCCGACAGAAGGGCGTGGAGCTGCCGCTCGTGATCTCCGACCATTCCGATTGGGACGATTTGTGCCGCACGATCCAGGAAACCGGCGCAGGCGAAGTCTGGGTCACACACGGCCAGGAGGATGCACTCGTCCATTGGTGCACCACGCACGGCATCAAGGCGCGTCCACTGCATATGCTGGGTTATGGCGACGAGGGTGAGGTGGAAGAAGCAGCCCCCGCAGGAGACGAGGCATGAACCGCTTCGCCGCTCTCCTCGACCGTCTCTCTTACGAGCCGCGCCGCAATGCGAAGCTGCGGCTCATCATGGATTACTTCCGCCACACGCCCGATCCCGAGCGCGGTTATGCGCTGGCGGCCATGACGAATGCCCTGATGTTCAAGGAGGCGAAGCCCGGCCTGATCCGTGGTCTCGTGGAAGAGCGCACCGACCCGGAACTCTTCCGCATGTCCTATCACTATGTGGGCGATCTCGCGGAAACGGTAGCGCTGATCTGGCCTGCGCCGGGACATGAGAGCGTTGCACCTGCCGATGGTGACGCACCGACCATCGGCCATAACAATCCGCCGCCTCACGTACCGACCTTGACGGAGGTGGTGGAGACGCTTGCGACCACGAGCAAAAGCGACCTGCCTGCGAAGGTCGCGGGTTGGCTCAATGCGCTCGATGAGACAGGACGTTGGGCTTTGTTGAAGCTCATCACGCGCGAGCTTCGCGTGGGTGTTTCGGCGCGATTGGCGAAAACTGCGGTGGCGCAGCTCGGAGGGTTTGAAGCCGATGAGGTCGAGCTGATTTGGCACGGGCTGGACGCGCCTTATGAAGATCTCTTCGCCTGGGTCGAGGGGCGTGGCTCCAAGCCCGAATCCAGCAACCCCGCGCCGTTTCGTCCGCCGATGCTGTCGCATCCGCTTGAGGACGAGGATTTTGAAAAGCTTGATGCATCGGATTTTCTCGCCGAATGGAAATGGGACGGCATTCGCCTGCAAGCCGTCTCTGGCCAGGATAGTCATGGACGCCCGGTGCGCCGCATCTATTCGCGCACGGGCGAGGATGTTTCCCGCGCATTCCCCGATCTCGTGGAAGCCCTGAATTTCGAAGGCGCCATCGACGGCGAATTGCTGATCGTGCGCGACGGGCTCGTCCAGAGCTTCAACGTGCTACAGCAACGCCTCAACCGCAAAGCCGTGACGCCAAAACTCATCGCGGAATTTCCCGCGCACCTGCGCGTCTATGACATTCTCACCGAAGGGGACGAGGATCTGCGCGACCGTCCGCTCCGCGAGCGCCGAAAACGTCTTGAAGAACTCGTCGCGCGCATCGACGATCCGCGCATAGATCTATCTCCCATGGTGACGTTCGAGACATGGGATGATCTCGCGACTGCCCGCGCCAATCCGGCTTCAATCGGCGCAGGCCCCGACGCGGATGCGATCGAAGGCTGCATGATCAAGCGCGCGAGCAGTCCCTACCTTCCCGGCCGCCCGAAGGGCTATTGGTACAAGTGGAAGCGCGATCCTTATCTGGTCGACGCGGTGATGATGTACGGTCAGCGCGGCCACGGAAAGCGCTCGTCCTTCTATTCAGATTACACTTTCGGTGTCTGGCGTGACGGACCGAATGGCGAGGAGCTGGTACCAGTCGGCAAAGCCTATCACGGCTTCACCGACGAAGAGCTCGTGAAGCTCGACCGTTATGTCCGCAATCACACGGTTAATCGTTTCGGCCCAGTGCGCGAGGTGGAATACGGCAAGGATCGCGGCCTCGTGCTGGAGGTCGCCTTCGAGGGTCTACAGCGCTCCACGCGTCATAAATCGGGCGTGGCCATGCGTTTCCCCCGCATCAACCGCATCCGCTGGGACAAGCCCTCGGCCGAGGCTGACCGCATCGAGACCCTGGAAAAGATTTTGGAGCGGGGCGAAAAGGAAATTCATCCCCTCAAGAATCAGGAGGCCTGACGATGCTGAATGTGGAAACCCTCTCCGAGGGCAGCGTGACCCAACAGATCAACGGGCGGCTTCTGGTAGATACACAAGGCCAGGGGCTTGTGGAGATCACGGAAGCCGTATCCCGCTGGGTGTTCGGCACCGGCATTCTTCATGGGCTGCTGACCGTTTTCTGCCGCCACACCTCGGCCTCCCTGCTGATCCAGGAGAATGCCGATCCCGACGTTCGTCTCGACCTGATGACGGCCTTTAACCGTCTGGCTCCTCGAGATGTGGCCTATATCCACTCTGTGGAGGGCCCCGACGACATGCCGGCCCATATTCGCACCGTGCTTTCGGGCGTTTCCTTGAGCATTCCCGTGCTGGAAGGACAGATGGCCCTCGGCACCTGGCAGGGGCTTTACCTAGCGGAGCATCGCGACCAGCCGCATAGCCGCGACGTCATCTTGCACCTGATCGGGGCTTAATCCACATTCCGTATGTTACCGTATACCATCTTGCTCACTTTACCCTAGAATAGGCGTAGTCTTTGATTGCCGCCTTGCTATTTCATGAGAGATGCGGCTAAGGCTCACAAAAGCTCTCGTGGGAGAAGGCAGTAGTGCAGGGTCAAAACACCACGATCATCATCGCAGATGACCATCCGCTGTTCCGTGGCGCACTGAGGCAGTCGGTCGCCTCCATCATGCCCCAGGCACGGGTGATCGAAGCCAGCGGCATGGACGATCTCAATACTTCCCTTTCTCAGGAACGGGATGTGGACCTCATCCTCCTCGACCTGACAATGCCGGGCGTGCAGGGCTTTTCGGGCCTCATGTCGCTTCGGGCGCAATATCCCGAGTTGCCGGTCGTGATCGTCTCCGCCACGGAGGAGCCAAATGTGATCCGCCGAGCCATGGATTTCGGCGCCTCGGGCTTCATTCCCAAATCCATCGACATCGACAGCATCGGCGGCGCCATCCAAGCAGTTCTCGCTGGCGATACCTGGACCCCACCTGATGTGGATCTCTCCGCCGCCGAGGACGTGGAGACCGCCGATCTCGTCAGACGCCTCGGCACCCTCACCCCGCAGCAGGTCCGTGTGCTGACCATGCTGTCGGAAGGCCTGCTTAACAAGCAGATTGCCTATGAGCTCGGCGTGTCGGAAGCCACCGTGAAGGCCCACGTTTCGGCCATTCTCGATAAGCTCGGCGTCGACAGCCGCACCCAGGCGGTCATCGCGGCCTCCAAGATCGGCGTGACCCAACGCCCCTCGCAGGCCAGCGCGGATTAAAAGTTTCGTCTCAAGCAAAAGCCCTCGCCCTGGCGTTCAGGACGAGGGCTTTTCTTTTGGGATGAAGGCTTAGAGAGCCTCGATGAAAGCGTCGATCCGCGAGAGCGCCTTCTCGCTCATGGCGCTGTCGAAGCGGATGAACACGTGGCAGCCGCCCGGCCAGATGGCGAGGTCGGTCTTGTTGCCGGAAGCCGCATAGCGCGACGCCATGAAGAGCGTGTCGTCGAGCAGCATGTCCTTCGTGCCGACCGAGAACAGGGCTGGCGGAAGGCCCTTCAGATCGGCGTAAAGCGGCGAGATATCCGGATTGGTCCGGTCATCCACATGGCCGACGAAGTTGTTGGCAAAAACCCGCACATCGTTGGTGTTGAGGATCAATCGCTCAGCCCCCCAGTGCCGGACGCTGGGCGTCAGATTCAGGTCATAGCAACCCGCAAAGAGGTTCGCGCCCCGGAACGGCTTCAGGCCGTGCCTGTCGCGCAGGCGCAGGATGGTCACGGCAGACAGATGGGCGCCAGCCGATTCGCCGCCGATGAATAGGCGGGAGGTGCCGAAGCGGCTTTCCGCCTCGCGGAGGACCCACAGGGCCGCCGCCTCACAATCGTCAGGACCGGCCGGATAAGGATTTTCAGGGGCGAGCCGGTATTCCACCGACACCACCGCAAGGCCGCAGCGCTCCGCCAGACGGTCGAGCCAGGGGTCCTGCTCGTCCGAGGTGCCCCAGGTCCAGCCGCCACCATGAATGTGGAAATAGACGCCGCGCGGCGTCTCGGGCGCGATGATCCGCAACGGAATCGGCCCTGCGGGCCCGTCGATCTCAATGACCTGGGCTTTCGGGCTCGAAGGCATCAGGGGAAACGGCCCGAGGCCCTGGCGGCGGCGCTCACGCACAAGAGCCGGAGGCACCGACATGGGGTCCGGAAGGGCCGCGAGCTTGGCCACGATATCCGCGTTCTGGGCGCGGATCTCCTCGCTGATAGCGGCGGGGTCGAAGAGAGCTGGATCGATCATGAGGGGCTCGAGCAGGGTTGCGTTCATCATCAGCCCTTGCGATGAAGCACAGGCGACTCCGCACGTCCAGTTACGCTTTCTGACGAGATTGACGATATGTCCAACCTGTCCCGGTTCCTCGGTGGCTCGCCCGGCTCGGTGCTCGCCAAGCTCATCTTCCTGTCGCTCCTCGTCGGCGCCTTCATGGCTTTCCTCGACATCACGCCCCTTGGTTTGATCGAGGGCCTGTTCAACTGGATCAGCTCTGTTCTGGATCTCAGCCTGGATACGGTGAAGGAGGTCGGTCTCTGGATCCTCTATGGCGCGGTGATCGTGGTGCCGCTCTGGCTCCTGTCCCGGCTTTTCGGCCAGCGTTGATCGGACGTCTCTTCCATGGACGGCACTCTCGATTCCTATCGCCCTGAGGTTTCCCATCGGCGGATGCTGGCTCTTGCTCTGCCGATGACCCTGTCGCACATGACGACACCCCTCCTGGGTCTCGTCGATGCGACGGTGATCGGACGGCTTGGCGAAGCGCATCTCCTCGGCGCGGTGGCTTTAGGTGCCGTGATCTTCGACTTCGTGTTCTGGAGCTTCGGCTCCTTGCGCATGGCGACAGCCGGCCTGACCGCGCAGGCGACAGGCGCCGGCAACAAGCGCGAGGTCGACCTGACGCTTGCCCGTGCCTTCCTGGTGGCGGGCATCACCGGCCTTCTGTTGATCCTGCTGCAATGGCCCATCGGAACCCTCGCGTTTCATGCGGCCGGCGCGAGCGAGGCGGTGACGGAGGCGCTTTCCACTTACTTCTTCATCCGCATTTGGTCGGCACCGTTCACGCTGGCGAACTACGTCATCCTTGGTTCGACGCTGGGACGCGGCCGCACGGATCTCGGCCTGTTTCTACAGGTTGCCATCAACGTTGCGAACATCCTGCTCACGGCAGGCCTCGTGCTGTTCTTCGATCTTGGCATCGCGGGTGCGGCCATCGGCACGGCGATTGCAGAAGTTTTAGGCGTCGGCCTGGGCATTCTGGTGCTGCGCCGTCTCGGATCGAACCCGCTTTCCGTGACCTGGGCCGAAGTGCTGAACCGCGCCGCGATCGTGCAGACGCTCGCTATGAACCGGGACATCATGATCCGCAACGTGGCACTGATCCTCGCCTTCTGGATCTTCAGCGCGCTCGGTGCCCGCTCAGGCGATGTCACGCTTGCCGCGAATGCGGTGCTCTACAACATGTTCCTGATCGGCGGCTATTTCCTGGACGGTTTCGCCACCGCAGCGGAAACGCTCTGCGGTCAAAGCCTGGGCGCGCGTGACGAGCGCGGCTTCCGCCGTGCCATTCACTTGAGCCTAGGCTGGAGCCTGGGATTCGGCTTTGCCGTATCGGCGATCTTCCTGATCGGCGGCGGGATGTTCATCGACTTCGTGTCGACCAACGCTGAAGTGCGCACCTATGCACGCGAGTATCTGGTGTTTGCAGCTCTCACGCCGTTCATCGGCGCCACGGCATTTGCCTTCGACGGCATCTATACGGGAGCGACCTGGACCAAGCCGATGCGTGACCTCATGGTCATCGCCTTCGCCGTCTACGGCGCCATCCTGCTGATGTCCAGCAGCTTCGGCAACACCGCACTCTGGATTGCGCTGCTCATCTTCCTGGGAACACGGGGCACCGGCCAGGCTTTGCTCTATCCACGTCTGGCGAGAAAGACATTTACGGCTTTGTGAAGTTGTTGAGCGCGAGCGTCGCCTATTGATCCACCGTGTCTGCGACAAGAATATTCTTGATTAACACTATTACATTTCTATAACGATCGCCGGGAATATCGTGTTTTAACCCCGGCCTTTGACATGCTTTTGAATAAAAATGCTCTCGCTGTCGCTCGGGGGCTCGGCATTATTTTCGTCGTGCGCGGCCACATGACCACGCAGGACCCTTTCTTCGTACATCCATACGGATTTCACATGCCGCTTTTCTTCTTTTTAAGCGGCATGTCTCTTCTTGCTTCATTGCCTGTAGCATCTCTCCTGAAGCGCGACAGTCAGTCCCTGCTGTTCTACACGTTGGTGCATGTGGGGATCTTTGCGACTTTGACCGTATTGGTCTTTCAACCCATGGGGTTGAATCTCAGGACCTCCTCGCCGCTGGACTGGCAGACTTATTTCACCAAGCCCTTCACCGCCAACAGCCACCATGTGATCCTTTTTCTCGTTGCCTGGTTTCTCATCGCCCTCTTTTTCGTTCGTCTCTTGTGCGTGCTCATTCTCAAGGGACTCGCGCAATTGCCGGAACGGTTCGGGCTTGTGCTTCAGATCATCATCGCAACCTGCATGGGTTTCCTCGGCATGCAGATCTTCGCCTCTGAACTTGCAAGTTCAAAGTTTTGGCTTTGGAACGTGCTGTCCCAGGTCTTTGTAGGAGCCTTCTTCTGTCTCCTCGGACACGTCGCCCAGAACAAGTTGCGGCTGCCCGGTCTACTGCCTTGTCTACTGGCGGCAGTGCTTCTTTATGCTGTCTATTATGTGATCTCCCATCTGCTCACGACAGTCCCGATGAGCATGGCATTTAGCCTCTACAAGTCCGGCTTTCTCGTTCACACCTTCCTGGCGTTCCTGGGTATTGCCATGGTGCTGTTCGCGGCGGAGGGACTTCAATCTTTGTCCTGGCTTAAGACACTGGGAATTTACAGTAAGCCCATCATGTCATGGCACATGACGGTTTTCGCGAGCATCAATCTCGTCTTTGCCGTTCTGGGATTGGTTTCACCCTCAGCCGTCAATGCTTTTACGATGGTAAAGCCTACCCGCCCGCATTTCATTATCCTTTATCTGGCGCTTGGAATCGCGGCTCCTGTCCTGGCAGCGCGCATTTTGGAGAAGGCGAGGAAAGGACAATGGCTCGCGGCAATCCAGAGGCAAGCGCTCTTTCACATCGGCAGAACTGACGAGAACAAAAGCGTTAGCCCCGAACAGCCCTAGAGAAATTCATCCAGGCCTTAGTGGCTAGCATTGAGCCTCTAAAAGAGGCCTTTCGCAATCTCCGCAGCATCGCGACCGATCGCTTGCGCGAGCGATGTCTTCTCCTTCTCCACTTTCTGCAGGAGCCCGCTTTTGATGTCGCCGATCAGACCCGGCCCCTTGTAGACCATCGCGGAGTAAAGCTGCACGAGGCTCGCGCCTGCGCGAATCTTTGCCCAAGCGGCTTCGGCTGAATCGACGCCGCCGACTCCAATAAGCGGAAGCTTGCGCTCGACGCGAAGATAGGTTTCCGCGAGGATCTTGGTGGAGGGAACGAAGAGCGGCTTGCCCGATAGCCCGCCTGTCTCGCTTGCAAGCGCCTTTTCCCGTAAGGTCTCGGGCCGTGCAACCGTCGTGTTGGAAACGGTAAGGCCGTCGATGCCGCGCTTGAGCGCAGTCGCTACGATGGCATCGAGCGTCTCGAGCGAGATGTCGGGTGCGATCTTCAACAGGATGGTCGTCTTCCTGCGGCCGTCATCGGTCTTGTTGCGGGCCTCGATACTGCGGGCGAGGAGATCGTCGAGGAACGCCTCACCTTGCAGGTCGCGAAGCCCAGGCGTGTTGGGCGAGGACACATTGATCGTGAGAAAATCCACGAGCCCGCAAAGCGACTGTATGCAGGTGACGTAATCGGCAATGCGATCCGTCGAATCCTTGTTCGCGCCAATATTCACGCCGACGATTCCAGGGCGTCCAAGGCGACTTGCGAGGCGCTGGCGCGCGGCCTCCAACCCATCGCTGTTGAGCCCGAAGCGGTTGATGACGGCCTCGTCCTGCACAAGTCGGAACACGCGCGGGCGCGGATTGCCGGTTTGCGGCTTCGGCACCACCCCGCCAAGCTCCACGAAACCGAAACCGAGAGAGAGAAGCTGGTCGGGCACTTCGCACTGCTTGTCGAAGCCTGCAGCAAGCCCAACGGGGTTGGGGAATTGCCGACCGAACAGTTCCACGGACAACCGGGCATCATCCTTCGGTGCGGGGGCTAGCGGCATCAATGCCAAGCCGCGGATTGTCAGCTGATGCGCCGTCTCCGCATCGAGCGCATGCAGCGCGGGTTTGGCGAGGGAGAAGAGAGCACCGATCATGAATCGAGATCCGGAAAAACGTGGCGGCCATCAGGACCGAGTGGCAGCGGCTTTACCCACAGGACCGCTGACAAGGCAAGCGGCGCGTAAAGATGCGGGAAAAGATCGCCTCCTCGCGACGGCTCATAGCGCAAGGCCGAACCGAGCTTGTCAGCATCGATGGCGATCAACAAAAGATCGCCTTGTCCTGCAAAATGCCTGGTCGCAGTTTCTCTAACCTGATTTTCCGTGGAAAAATGGAGGTATCCATCCTGTATATCGATGGGCGCTCCCCCAAAGGAATTGAGCCTCTCCGCTTCACGCCAAAGGCTTTCTGGGCTGATTTTGTAGATGATGCGCATTAAACTACCGACACTCAACGCTGCTTCCGGAGCAACCCCGATTAGACATAATGTCTCAATGCATTTTTGTCTGTTGCACGAGCCATAGAACAACCTTAATTCCTAGGCATAAGTTCGCTTTCAATTATATTTCGCTTTTGTGCGAAGGTTCATACAATGTTATCCCACGAGCGCGTTTGGGCCGCTATCGATGCACTCGCTTCTCGGCACGGAATGACCGCATCCGGGCTGGCGCGCAAAGCAGGCCTTGATGCCACCAGTTTCAACAAATCGAAGCGTGTCAGCCCAGAAGGTCGGGAGCGCTGGCCCTCGACGGAATCCATCTCGAAGATCCTTCGCGCCACGGGCGCGACGTTGGAGGATTTTCTGCGTCTCGTCGAGCCCTCGGGTTCGCTGCGCCGTTCCATGATCCCCATGATCGGCATGGCGCAAGCCAGTGCCGGCAAGATAGTCACCGATGAAGGCGCCCCTGCCGGCGGCCCGGGCTGGGACGAGATCGAGTTTCCCGATTTCGGTCAGGAGAAGGTGTTTGCCATTGAGGTGACCGGCGATGCCATGGCGCCGCTTTACCGCGACGGCGACGTCCTCATCGTCTCTCCGACGGCAAGTCCTCGCAAGGGCGATCGCGTGGTCGTGTGCACGACGACAGGCGAAATTCTTGCCCAGGAACTCAAGCGCCGCTCGGCCAAGACCCTGGAGCTGTCCTCCCTCACCAAGGACAGCGAAGACCGGATCATTCCCGCAGAGGAAATCGCCTGGATCGCGCGCGTCATGTGGGCACGGCAGTAGAGGCTTTATCAAAAACGCATCGGATTGGCCCCAAGAGTGCGATCACTTTTGGGGCCAATATTTTTTAGGCTGCCCGCGATTTCAGGAATTCTTCGTGCTCGCGCACCAGATCACCGGCAAGCGCCTTCGCGATCAGCGCGCGCGTTTCCTTCACGCCATAGAGCGCGGTGAATGAACCGAAGCGAGGACCGCGCGGTTCGCCCAGCAGCACCTGATAGATCGTGTTGAACCACTCGATGGATACGCCCGGGCGCTCAGGCGTAGCACCCTTGGCCTTGAAATCCTGATAGCGCGGCTCGGTACGGCCGACATTGTAGATCTCTTCCTGAATCGCTTCCGCCGTTGCAGGACGCTCGCCCGTTTCGAACGAGGCCAGCACATCGCTCAGACGCTTCAGGGAAGCGGCTTCGACATCGTCGGCCAGACGATAGGTCTTTTGCGGCTTCACGAAATCTTCGAAGTAGCGCCCAGCGCCCCTCACGAGGCTGTCGAGGCGCGGATGGGTCTCGGGCGAAACGCCCGGCGCATAACGGCGGATGAAGCCCCAGAGCACCGCCGGATCTTCGGAATTCGCCACGGCGACGAGGTTGAGCAGCATCGAGAACGAGATTGTCGTGCCGGGCTGGTTGGAACCGGCCGATGAGACCAGCTCCGCTGCCGGCGGCTCGCCTGCATGAAGATGCCAGACAGGGTTCATCAGACGCGCCTTCGCGTCCTGCGCCGGATACTTCTCCAGGAAGGTCAGATAATCGTCCACCTGGCGCGGGATCACGTCGAAATAGAGCTTCTTCGCCTCGCGCGGCTTGTTGAACATGAAGAGGCCCAGGCTGTCCGGCGTGCCATAGGTCAGCCACTCGTCGATGGTGAGGCCGTTGCCCTTGGACTTGGAAATCTTCTGGCCCTTGTCGTCGAGGAAAAGCTCGTAGTTGAAACCCTCCGGCGGCAGGCCGCCGAGCGCCTTGGCGATCTCGCCCGAGAGCTTCACGCTGTCGATGAGATCCTTGCCCGCCATTTCGTAATCGACACCAAGCGCCACCCAGCGCATGGCCCAATCAGGCTTCCATTGCAGCTTGGCATGCCCCCCCGTCACCGGGGTCTCGAAACGTTCGCCCGTTTCCGGATCGCGCCACACGATAGTGCCTGCGTCGAGCTTGCGCTCGTCGATGGCCACCTGCATCACGATGCCCGTCTTCGGATGGATCGGCAGGAAGGGCGAATAGGATTGCTGACGCTCCTCGCGCAGGGACGGCAGCATGATCGCCATCACCGCGTCATAGCGCTCGAGCACGGTCAGCAGAGTCTTGTCGAAGACGCCTGTCTTGTAGCACTCGGTCGCCGACTTGAACTCGTAATCGAAACCGAAGGCATCGAGGAATTCGCGCAGGCGCGCATTGTTGTGATGAGCGAAGCTCTCATGCGTGCCGAACGGGTCCGGCACCTGCGTCAGCGGCTTGCCGAGGGCTGCCGTGAGCAGCTCCTTGTTCGGGACATTGTCCGGAACCTTGCGCAGACCGTCCATGTCGTCCGAGAAGGCGAAAAGCCTTGTCGGGATGATGTCGCCCGTCAACACACGAAAGGCATGGCGCACCATACTGGTACGGGCCACCTCGCCGAAGGTGCCTATATGCGGCAGGCCCGAGGGGCCATAGCCGGTCTCGAACAGGGCCTCCTTCTTACCCGTGCGTTTGAGACGCTCCACGAGCTTGCGGGCCTCTTCGAAAGGCCAAGCGGTCGCGGTCTGAGCGGCTTCAACGAGAGCGGGATCGAGGGATATGGGTCGGGACATGGGCCTTGCTTTGGGGAAAAAACGCTTCCTGAAGCGCGGCACACTAGGGATCAGACCCTCTAGGGTCAATGCGGCTTGAGCAGCCCTGCCCTCTCAGAAAGGGCTGAAGGGAAAGAAGCGCAGGTAAAGCTCGGCGTATTTGCCCTCTTTCCAGAGCTGCTGCAGGGCATAGTCCAATGCCCGGCGCAGGGCTTCATCCTCGCTGCGCATCACAAACCCTATCCCCTCACCGAAGAAACGGCTCTCGAGATAGGGACCGCCTGCGAAGACGCAGCATCCGTTGGCATCCTCGCCACCGATCCAAAGAGCAAGGCTGAGCCCATCGGCAAAGACATAATCGACCCCGCCCGCCTTCAGCTCAGCCTCGGCAGCCGTAAGCTCTGTAAAGGGCTTGAGGGTCGAATTGGGCATAAAGGCCTTGGCGAAAGCCTCATGCGCCGTTCCCTCGACAATGCCGATGGTCTTGCCCTGGAGAACCTTGGGCGAGAATGCCGGCATGTCTTTGGTCGTCTGATCGACTTTCGTGGCGAGCCGCGCTGGGATCTTGAAGTAGGGAGCAGTTACCGCAAAGCGCCGGCGCAGGTCCGTGGTCACTGGAATAGCGGCAGCAACCACATCCCCCTGCTTCTCCGCCAGGGCACCGAGGAGAGTGTCGAACCTGCGAACCTGGACCGTGCAGGTCAACCCCAACCTCTCGCAAGCCGCCCGTGCCAGCTCGACCGAGAAACCTGTCGGCGTGCCATCGAGGCCAGGGAAATGCATGGGCGGAAAGTCATCGTCGACGAGGAAGCGGATCGAGCGGGTTGTCGGAATTTCCGGGCGTTCGAGCTGCGCCTTCGGATCCCAGAAATTGGGCACCATAACCGTTTGAGCCTGAGCAGCCCCGCCCATTGCCGAAAGAGCAATAGCTGCCCATGCCCCTGGGGCACTCTTGATCTTGCGCGCGAGGCAGGCAACCAATGATACGATATAACTCATCTTAAAGACGATACTCTCTTGTCAGCTGCCCTGTATCACTCACGAATACGCCTCCGGAACGGCGCTCGCGCATGAAGCAGGGTCTAGCGGAGCAAGCCTCGCAGTCAACCGTGCTTCCGGTCGAGATCGGCTTTCTGGCCCGCCACGGCTATCCGCCACGTATCTTGCGTGATGCGGCCATGATCGCCGAGTTGACAGGCGTTTTTGCAGATGAAGTGCTTCTCAAGTCGGGTCAGGTCGGGGAAGTCGAGTTCTACCGTGCTCTCGCTGCCGAGCTGAGCCTTCCCTTTCTGTCCAACCCTCCCCTGTCCCGGGCGGCCCGCCATCCTGAAAGCATCATGACTGGCCTTGCACCGCTTGCAGTCAGAAGCGGCGGCTTTGTCGTGGCTCCCCGGGGCCGAGATCTCGTGCGGATACTTCAGGGTCGGTTTCTCGCAGTTCCTCTTGCTGTCACCGCGCCATCTCTATTGAGAGATGCCGTCTTCCGCATCCATAGCGGCATGATCGCCCATCGAGCCGCTCTTGAGCTGCACCACGCGGCCCCTGCCCTGTCCAACTATAAGGGCGCCAGTATCGCGCAGATCGCAGGAACGACTCTGGCTGCGCTGATCCTGTCTTCCAGCTTCGTCGCGTTCCCAAACCCGACGATCATGGCGCTCAGCATGACCTTGAGCATACTCTTTCTCTGCCTCGTGGTGTTGCGTTTGGCAGCCTCGATCCTGAGCAATCCCTTACAGCCGATAACGTATCCTCCCCGTGCGCCCGATTCCGCCCTGCCGATCTATACGATCATCGTTCCGCTTTATCGGGAACGGCGCATTGCTTCGCGACTGATCGCAGCGCTCAAACGGCTCGACTACCCGACCGTCAAGCTCGACATCAAGATCGTGCTGGAAGCAGACGACGGCGAGACAATATCCATACTCCGCAGACTTCGTCTTCCGGCCAATGTCGAGATCATCGTTGCTCCGCCGGGAGAGCCTCGCACGAAACCGCGCGCTCTGAATGTCGCCTTGCCGCTCGCTCGCGGTCGCTACACGGTAGTCTACGATGCCGAGGATATGCCCGAACCAGCGCAATTGCGCCTGGCCTGCTCCGCCTTCTCACGACAGCCACGGAATGTGGCCTGCCTGCAGGCGCGGCTGACCATCGACAACACGGACGATTCCTGGATCACGCGACTTTTCACCATCGAATACGCCGCTTTGTTCGATGTCTTCAATCCAGGCCTTGCCCAGATCGGCAGCCCCATTCCGCTTGGCGGCACGTCAAATCATTTCCGCACCGCGATCATCAGGAAGATCCATGGTTGGGACGCCTGGAACGTGACCGAGGACGCAGATCTCGGCATCCGCCTCGCGCGCTTTGGATATGATGTCGCCGATCTTCCATCGTCAACATTCGAGGAGGCGCCCGGCACATTCAAGGAATGGATGGGTCAACGGACGCGGTGGATGAAAGGCTTCATGCAAACCAGCATCGCACATGGCCGCAATCCTACTTCCACGTTATCGCAGCTCGGCTTCTGGCGCTTCTATGCGGGCATGGCCTTGATGGCGGGAACGGTGCTGAGCGCGCTCATTTATCCGTTCTGCATGGGATTTTTAATCACCCTATGGATCACCGGGACGTCTTGGTCGAGCAGCATGACCCTGCATAGGATCATGCATGCACAAAGCCTGAGCCTGTTTACGTTCGGCATGATGTCGCTTTTCATCCCAGCCCTGGTCGCATTGCATCGCCGGCGCTTGTGGCGACTGCTGCCTTGGACAATTCTGCTGCCGCTCTACTACGGGCTTGTCAGCCTCGCAGCATGGCGCGGTTTATGGGAGCTCATTGTTGCGCCATCTCGCTGGAACAAGACTAGTCACGGATTGGCGCGCACATCACGCTCAGGGATGCTTCAAAAGCACCATGCCAATGTGGTGAGAACCAGATCATTGAAGATCGCGCCGCCCTGATGCCACCAGAGGAGACCACCGGCACCCATGAGGCATAGAACGGCCGCCAGAATGAGGGCCCGACCCGTTCGCCGCTCGATAATGGTTTGTTCTGTGCCGATGCTCATCAAGGCTCTACCCGCGTCATAGTCAGACAACGCATCATAAGCTAAGTCGGCACAAAAAACGAGGCGGCCGGAGCCGCCCCGCCTGGAAGGAAATATTTAGGCTGCCGCAGCCTTCTTGGTCGGCCAGCCGAGTTCCACGAGGCGCGCCTTGGCGAAATCGCGGATTTCGTCGCGGATGCCTTCCGGCAGCGCAGCGAGGACTTTCTGGGTGTCGGCATGGAGCATGAGATCGGTCACGGCGTTGATGGTCTTCGCCTTCTTGATCTTCTGTTTCAGCTCGTCCTCCACATTGCCGTCGGCCGTGACCTCGACCTTGGTCTTTTCGACCTCAGTGCGCTCAGCCTCCACATGCTGTTCGGCATAGCCAGGACGGCTCTGCTTGAACTCGTCAGCCTCTTCCTCCGAATAGACGAAGCCGTGAAGCTCGATGAGCTTGAGAATGACGCGGTCCTTCGCACGCTTCTCGGCCATGGCATAAACATAAGCCGCCTGCTTGCCGGAAACGCGATAATTCACGCCAATCAGGGCCTCGCCTATGGACCATTCCACACGCTCGCCCATGCGGCCGGTGACCTGAATCACCGCCTCATCACGCTCGGCGCGGATAATCTTTGGCTCATCGAAGCTGACCTTCGCCTGGGCGGCAATGCGCTCTAATGTCTTGTGATAGATCACTGCGGTGCCCTGGACGCGCCAGACATTACCGGCCATCGGCTCGTCGAATTTTGCAAGCACCTCGGCAATTTTTTTGTCTGCTGTGTTCATCTCGATCTGTCTCTCTCTCACATGCCCGCAAAACCGGTCTCACGCTCTTTTGGGACTTCTCCCAAAGCAGGCGCGTTCGTTGTTTGTTCTATAACAGATTACGCCTCGCGGGTCCAATGACAGAGTGAGTGAATGAGGGGAAAAGCCATTCTATATCAGCTTCTTATCTGGAGCGTCATTTTGACCCAACGCCCCACCGCAGATCATTGGCGCGAAGGCTTCCGCGAGGAAAGGATTGCCTCTTCTTGATTTGACTTCAGATCGCATGTTCCATATTTGTTCCGCATTGGAGGGGCTGAATTTGATCCGGTTTAAGCCGCATGGCCCTCGTCCTTGTTCATTCATTTTTTGACCCTGGAGGCCCGATGTCCGCACCAGCGATCCTCGACCTGTCCGACCGCCGCTCGGAGCGACGCCAGGGAACCCGCCGCGCTCAAAAGCGGCCCGCAGCACCTTTGACCCGCAACACCTTGATCGCCGACTTCCTGGCGATCTGTGAACTCGACCCAGAGATCGAGTCCTTGCGGGCACCGGCGGATCCAGCCGAGTTCACGATCGGGGATCGCACTATCGAGCATATCGCCGATTTCGAGATCGCCCGCGACGGCCAGTCCCTTCTCGTCGATGTACTGACCGACGAGGACTTGCTCACACATCCGCTGCGCACGGCAGCAATCCATGGCCTTGCCTCTGAGGATGGACGCCACTTTTCCATCGAGACTGCAGCCAGCATCCGCGCCGAGCCACGCTTCACGAGCTTACGCCTGATCACCGCTTGCAGGCGCACGCCTGTGACGGCAGGCGACCGGGTGCGCGTTCTGCATCAGCTCGACGAGGTGGGCACCATGCGGCTGGTGGATTGCGCAGGTGCCGTCATGAATACGCAGGACGGGGTCGCCGCCGTGCTGGCGCTTGCCTGCGAGGGGTTGATCGCCGTCGACATCAGTCGCCCGATCCTGCCGGAAACGCAGGTGCGCCGACGACGCCTGCCCTATACGGATCCCTTTGCGTTTTAAGACTCCGCGTGCCGCTCCACCGCTTCGCTCAGGAGCGAGCGGACGATGGCACGCACCGCATCCGACGTGTTGTCCGCCACGAATTTCGCCTCGATCTCATCGCGGACAATAGACCCGTCGCCACTGCGCTTCAGCTCGGTCGAAGATTCCGCCTGGAGCAGCGTGACGAAGGCGCTCTCGACCTCGCGGGCTACCATACCACCATCGGCGGCCTCGACAATGCGGCCCGTCAGATCGAACACATTGCGCTCGTGCGGCAGCTCCTGCGCCTCCAGTTCACCGCCCGCATCGAGAATCCAGGCGCGCGGGACGTGATCGGCCAAGTCCACCGACTGGCGATTGATGTTGCCAGGATTGAGCCAACGCGTGCGTCCGGCTAGAACAGCCTTCTGCGTCTTATGAATGTGCCCGTTGATGAGCACATCGCAGCCCTCGACCGCGAAGGGAGGCACCGCGCCGGGATAGCCGCCATCGAAGGCGATGTCGTGATGCGTGAACCAGGTGTGCAGATCGACGCCCGTGAAGGAGCCGCGCGCATCCGTCGGGATCGACTGTCCATAAGGCGTCATGCCGACACCCAAGCGTCGTGTGCCGATCTGGAATTCGGCGACGGGAGCGGATGTCGCCACCACATCGACCACATCGCATAACCCCAAAAGCGCCAGCGTGTCGCTGTCAGTAAGCGTCATGTGCTGGATGTCGTGGTTGCCCACATTCACGAGGGGGCGATGATGAAACCCCTTGAGGGTACGGATGAGCTGGTTCTTTAGTGCCTCGTCCGGCTCTACGGGCCGATCGAAGAGATCGCCCAGGATGACCGGCGCGAGACCACGCTCGTTGGCGATCGCAACACAACGCTCGAGCTTACCGAGGACGGCTTGCGGCCACACCGTATCCTTGCGCCGGCCCGGGCGCCGCGAACCCACATGCGGATCGCCGATGACAAGAAGGCCGCTGCAGGTGACAGGCTGGAGACGATCTCCGGACAGGATCATGCGGTTAGCCGCTCCGGCGGCGAGGGATGAGAGGAATGAGCATGATGCTCCAAAAGGTTTTCCGCGCTCACCGGAGAGCCGCAGGTCGGGCAAAGCCCGCCGGTCTCCTCCATGAAGTGCGCCATCTCGGCCTGCACGGATGTTATGCCCTCCTCGATCTGCGCCATGCGGCTCTTGGCAATCAGAGCAGCGCTGCGAAGATCGGTGAGACGCTTCAGCATGTTTTGTGCGGAATCCGTGTTTTCAAGGCTTGGGGCCTCATCGGGCAATGCCTGAAGCGCTGCCAGACGCGTCCTGCTCGACGCTAAATCTTGGCTCAGTTGCAAAACCTGACGACCGATGCGCTCGCGCTCGCGGGCATGCTCGACCCTTCGCGCGAGATCAGCGATCCGCTCCGGCTGCGGCAGTATGTGCGTCGCCTGTATGCGCGCTTCTGTCTTTCTGATCTGCCGCGTGAGGCTCGCCAATCGCGCAGCATGATCCTGCAGGTTCTGCAAATGCCCGGCCCCGGTTTCAATCCGGCGTGCCTGTTCGCGAAGGGCGCTCATCCTGCCTTTCAGGACAGTGATCTCCTCCAGGCTCGCCAGCGTCTCCTGCAACGAGGCCAGTTCCCGCTCGCCGTTACGGACGATGGCGTTGTCGCGGGTGCAGCGCTCGCGATGGATCACCAGCATGTCGCGGATGTAGCTCGCCTCCTGCCCGATTGAGAGAACAGCCGAGCGGCGTGAAGCGGTCTCGCCCAGCAGAAACACCGGGAATTTCTGGTGCGCGATATGAACGTCGAGATCTTCCACCTTTGTGATGCGGAAAAGATCGCTCACCCAATCCGGCACGTTGCGCCCGCCTGTCTCGTAGCGCATGCCCTTCTCTTCCACCACGGAGCCATCCGCCTCATGGAGAGACCAGATGTTGATCGGGGAACGGCGTGGCTGTCGCGTGAAGCGTAAAGTGCGCTTGCCTGCAACGCCAATCTCGACCATCGCGGATTTAGCACTGGCCCGCACGAGGCTGTCGCGCGCCTCGCCATAGAACACAGCGCGCAGGGCGCGGATGAAGGTGGACTTGCCGCGGTTGTTCGGTCCGATCAGCGCATTCACGCCAGGGCTCAAGTGGAGCGTCGCATCTTTGTAGGCCTGTACGTTGACGAGCCGGATGAAACGCAGTCCAGGCTGCGCATCGTCCCAGGCCGTGCTGCAATCGGCGGATTGCACATCGACGCCGCCGATAGGCTCACCGATAATGCGCGCAATATGGAACTTGTCCGAGAACTGCGACAGGTCATGATGGGAGACCGCAAAGCACTGCACGCCGAGACGCGCGGCGCCGTCCTCCAGAACCCTGTAAAAGGACGACACGCGGTCCGGCGCGATCCAGCAATCGGCTTCATCAAGCGCAAGAAAGCGTGCGACATCCGCCTTCACTACCGCGATGAGCCGCAGCGCCATGCCGATCACGTTGGTGAGCGCACCGCCATTGTCTTCCAACACGTCTTCCAACGTCTCGTCCGGACGGCGCACACAAATATCGAGCGAGGCCAAGCCACGCTCGGTGGATAGCTCCAACGCGACAGGTTTCTCGCCCGGCAGCACCTCCTGCACGAGAGCCGTCAGCAAGGTCTCGAAGGCTGCAAGATTGCGGCGGTTGGCACTGCCATGCACCGCCTCGATGAAGGCCTCCACCTCATCCTTAACCGCGAGGCGTCCTTTAGCGAGCTCAATCTCACGCGTCAGTTCGGCTAGGCGCAGAGCAATCGCATCGCGCCTTCCCTCTAACCGCGCCAGCAGCGACTCGGCGCGGGCAAGATCGTGGTCGATGGAACGGTCCATCAACGCTCCTCTCCGAGCTGTTTCAGGCGCATTTCCACGTCGCGCAGAGCAGCGCCAAATTCTTCCACGAGCTTCGCATTCTGCGCGGCGGCCGCCTCGATCAGGTTCCGGATCTCCGTTTCGTCATCGGTACCAAGCTCAGCTTTGGCGAGGGCCTTTGCCTCATTCAGATCGCGCGCAAGACGCTCCATCTCGCCTTCCGCGCGAATGCGTTCTGCGCGAAGCTTGTCGAAAGTTTTGCGCATATCTTCGAGACGCCTGAGGCTGTCCGATTCCAGGCGTGTCTGACTTGTCATGAGAAAAGGGCTCCGTTGCGGATGAATGGTCTAGCTTCAGTTTAGGACGGCGATATTTCGTCGCAACGTCTTTGCCTTATTTCCCTCTGGATTAAGGGCCATCTCTTCAATCCTGCCATTCAGACCTCCACATAATATCGGTTACTCCGAGATTACAGTCCCAGACAACGAACTTTGCTTGACACCTTACCGTCCGGCATTATGTTCTTGTTTTGTTCACGCATCAAGCGGTGACTGCTTCGGCGTGATTCCCGGAAGCCCTGCGAGCCTCCTGCCGGAAGGATAATGGTATGACCGCCATGATGGATCTCTATCCGATCTTCGAGAACGAGGAATGGCTCGTGACCGAAGAAGGACTTGAGCACAAGACAACCGGCTACTTCATCGAGCGCGATGGCTTAAGCCAACGCCGTGAGGATGGCTTGTGGACTTGGCCGTTGCATATGGCAGAAAAAAGCTGGTGCGCGATGGCGCCTTTCATCGAGGCGTTCACCTGCGCGGCTTCCGTCTACAACGTCGCCACAGGGCCGGAACTCGCGCAAACTTTCAAGATCGCACGCCAGGACATTTTAGCTTGGCCGAAGATTGAACACGACCTGAAAATTCCTACGCCCATCGTGTCTCCGACCTTGCGAAACAAGGCTCAAACACCCATCTCTCTGCAGTCGGTGGGTGCCGAAAAGTCCTTGATGGATGACGGTTTTCGTAAGTCCGACGATAGCAGGCGCATGCGCACTCAAATGAGCACGCGCCCTTTTTCGACAAATACACGTATCCGCTCCGCCCGCTACACCATGGAGGCCGTCTCGCCCCCCGCATGGCAGGCGCCGTATCGGATTCGCAGGACGGGAACCAAACTCGTTCGATTATTACAGGCAGCCTGGAACATACGGTGAGGGAAATGCCAAGCGTAAGGCACAGTGAAAGGTCCTTCGACGGTTGGAGCATCGCAATGCGTGATGCTTCCGACATGGATTTCTCTGGGCCTGAAACGGCAGAGGACTTTGCGCACAGCGTGATTGCCACGATCTGCCATGCAAGCGTGACAGCAAGCGTTGGCCGGCGCACTTTCGAGCACTGCATGCGCGCGCTTGAGGTCGGCTCAACATCCCGCGTTGGCTTCCGGCACCCGGCCAAGGCTGCGGCCATCGACCGGATCTGGCGCGAGCGCGAACCGCTTTTCCGTGATTACATCGCAAGTTCCGACAAGCTGCGCTTTTTGAATACGCTGCCTTGGATTGGGCCTGTGACGAAACACTCCCTGGCGCGCCGCCTCGGTCTTTATGCCGAGCTTCGCGATAAGGCTGTCGCTTGAAGAGATAACAAGAAGAAGAGGTTCAACCCAATGTCCAAGGTCCGTGCAAGTGACGTCGGCTTCTGCGTTGTCGACGACAACGCGAATGTCATCGCCGGCAATATCATCCACCGCCTCCGTGAGGCTGCCGTCGATATGGAAAGCCAGGTCAATCGGCTTTACCGCGGTCGCCAAGCTTACGATCTCAGCGAAGGCACGAAGACCGATCTCGACAAAGCCATCGAGCAACTGGCCTATATGGCCCGTACCCTTCGCGAGGTTCGGAACGAGCAGTCGAAAGTGGTCTATCTCCAGGCAGCCGAGTAACGGCGAACTTTGACGAGCGGCGAGTCAATCGCCGCTCTTTTTGCATCGCTCTGCCCCTTTCCTCTCCTGCGCCAATCTTCCCTTTGTCCTCCTCCCTCTCCTCCGTCTTGCCTCTTGAATTTTCATCGGAACAAAGATAGAACATTAGGCGATGCCCCCTGTCGGGCAGGAGAGTGCAGCAGACCCGAACCATGTTCGGGAGATAGGATAGGAGGCTCCGATGGCGGGCAGTGTGAACAAGGTGATCTTGGTGGGCAATCTGGGGCGTGACCCGGAGGTGCGGCGCCTGAACAACGGCGAGCCGGTGGTGAACCTGCGGATCGCCACCTCCGAGAGCTGGAAGGACAAGGCCACCGGCGAGCGCAAGGAAAAGACCGAGTGGCACTCGGTGGTGATCTTCAACGAGAACTTGGCGCGGGTGGCCGAGCAGTATCTGAAGAAGGGCTCGAAGGTGTATGTCGAGGGCCAGCTTCAGACGCGCAAGTGGACCGATCAGCAGGGCGTGGAGAAGTACTCGACGGAAGTGGTGCTGCAGCGTTTCCGCGGCGAGCTGACGATTCTGGATGGGCGCCAGGGCGGTTCTTCGTCGGAATACGGCGGCGACGAGGAGGGTGGCGGCCAGATCAGCCGCGGCGGCGATTTCGGTCGCTCATCCCCCATGGAGCGCAGGCCCGAACCGGCCGGTGCAGGTTCCCGCCGCAGCGACTTCGATGATGACATTCCATTCTAAAAGATTCTTCACCATCGGAAATCCGGGCCCTCGCGCCCGGATTTTTATGGCTCATTCCTAGAAGCCCATCACAGGCCGGCCGAGTTCTTGTGCACCATCTCGCGCGAACGTTGCGCGCGCTCGATTTCACGCAGTTTTCGCGCCCTTTCCTGTAGCTCCTCGCGAGTGGGCCACCACCACCCTCTGCTCTCGCGCTGAACGCGATCCTCTGGCTCACGTAGAGCCTTCGCGCGATAAACTTCCTGCAAGGCAGGCATCCGCCATCGTGCCCAGACATAGCGCTCAGGACCATGCTTCACGTGTGGATAGGCGCTTTTCTCCAACGGCTCCTCGATCACGTGGCTATCGACATCCTCGAATATCACGACGCCCCAGGAAACGGTGGCAAGCGGCGTATTGAGAGGCGGAAGATCATCCCCCGTAACCGGATAACGCCTGCGGCGGCGCTCAGTCTGGATAGGATTGGGCGGCTCGGAACCAAGCCTCCTCTGTTTCTCACGACGTTTCTTTCGCTCCGCCGGTTCGTTGCGCCGCGCCGCCTCCTCGATGCCGGGCCATAACTGGCGTAGCTGTTCGTAGGAGCGGAACGGAACATGCCAAATCTTCTTGTCGGGGTTCCAATGAGCCCAGGGAATGGATCGTAAAGCCTCGACAATAGTGCGTGAATAAGGAGTTCGGATTTCTAGATCGTCGGCAATGGTCAAATACGGACTCTCCAGCGACTCGAAGAGATAGGCGTCTCTTCCTTTTGCATCCGCATGACGGTCCAAGGTCGCGAGTTCCTGCGCCATCCAGGCATTGAGCCGTTGCACGGCCGTCTTTCCCGGCACGAACCAGCCTTGCTCCTCCCCTCTCCAACGGGCGCGAGGAAACGCCTCGCGAAACCGGCGCACGAGATCCCGGTCATAGGGAAAGGCCGCGTAGGCACCAGGCTTTTCCCCATCCGACAGCGTAACTTGAAAGGCGGATGCCAACTCCATCACTGTTCCTTAGGAGCTTCGCAGCATGAAACCCCAATAGAACAACAGACGATGACCGAAATGGATCCTGACGCGTCTGCCGGGAAACTCAAGCCAGTCGAAGGAGGAGCGTATCGCTGCCTGCATCCGATATGGTGTCGGATCCGGAGCCGAGATGCGGACGCTTTTTCGGCTCGAGAACGGCAAGCTGTGGCGGCATATTGTTGGATGCGATGAGGGCAGCCTCGACGCGATTGCGAGCGCGCATCTTCTGCAGAATATTAGTGAGATGATGCTTGATCGTCTTCTCGCTCAAGTGAAGCGTGTTGCCTATTTCCTTGTTGCTGCGCCCCTGAACGAGGATCGAAAGAATTTGCTGCTCGCGTGGCGTGAGGCGCGGAAGACGATCTCTGGTGACGGCTTCACCGATACCCGCACCGCCTGTGTGCCTCAAAAGTTTCGCCGCAAGGCTGGGCGAGAGGAAGCTCTGCCCTTGGCTCAGGACGCGCACAGCCTGGACCAATTCCGTCCTGTTGGTTCCTTTCAGCAGGAATCCTCGCACTCCCCACATTAAGGCTGTTCGAACACGTTCCTCATTCGTCGTGTCGGCGAGAATGATGATCCCGATTGTCGCACTTTTCTGGCGGAGCATCTCAGCATCTTCGGGTTGTTCGATGATGTCGGCGTCAATGACTAACACATCGAGTTCTTTATCCTGGGTGATCCGAACCGCATCCCAGGTCGATGCTCCTTGCCCGACGACTTCCAGATCCGGTTGAGAGTTCAGGGCCAAGACCATGCCGTCCCGGAATAGAGGATGTTTGTCGACAACGCCGACGCGGATGGTTTGGCCCATTGGAACCCCCACATTCCAATTCACTCATGATGCGCATGAACACGAGACAAAGTGTCATTCTCTGTCTGATGGTGCCTCGCAGGCATCATCCAGGAAGTAGGATAATAAGTTTATGCGAAGCTCGGCAACATCTCTGGTTGTGAGGAAGGGGGGTCATAAGCTCCTCATGCGTACTACTCCTAAAGGAAGTTCCGTCCACGTGGCTAAGAAAACCGGCAATTCCTTTTAAGCCGGCGCCTGTCTTTGAGACATGCGCTCGGCTGCGACCATGGCCGCTTCGACGCGGTTTCGCACCTGAAGCTTCTCCATGATTGTCGTCACATAACCTTTGACGGTTTTTTCTGTGACCCCCAGCTCGTCTCCGATCATCCTGTTGCTGAGGCCGCGTAGGATGAGCATCAGGATCTCCTCCTCTCGGCTGGAGAGTTCCGGAAAACGATCAGGCGCTTCCATAGAGCCGCTGCCGTCAGTCTTTCTCGACAGAATGAGCTGTGCGGCAAAACCAGGCGATACGTAGCTCTGTCCCTTGCTCACGACACGGATGGCATTCACGAGCTCGGTACTGCCGGTCCCCTTCAGAAGATAACCCCGCGCACCTTTTCTCAAAGCTGTCCGGACTTCATCCTGATCGTCCACGACGGTCAGCATCAGAATCTTTGTCCATGAGCATCGAAGCCCGATCTTTGTAATCGCGTTCAAGCCCCCGCCTGGGAGATTCATATCGAGAACAAGAACATCGGGCATCTGACTATGAGCAATTTGCAAGGCGTCGCCGGCTGTTTCCCCTTGAGCAACAACCTCCATGTCCAGCTCCGATTCCAGAGCGAATACGACGCCGTCTCTGTAAAGAGGATGATCATCTACGACCGCAACTCTGATCTTATGCTGCATTCGCTTCCCCCAAGGCCAGTGGCAGAGATGCCTTGATGCTTGTTCCAAAACCAGGCTGGCTTGTTATGCTCACGATCCCGCCGATACTCTCGATCCGGTCACGGAGTCCAGACAGCCCCAAGCCGTGTTCACGGATACTCTCGTCCCGGTTGCACATACCTGGACCCTTGTCCGTAACTTCAATCGTGATCGCCAGGCCATCCCATGCAATATCTACTCCCAATCCCTGACCACCGGCATGTTTGAAGGCGTTGTTCAGGCCTTCTTGCAGAAAGCGGCAGAGGGCGATCTTGACGAATTGCGGCGCCTGCTCCGGAAGGTTGGAAATGTTGCACTTGATCGCCATTCCCGTTTGCCGTTCATGCTGACGGATCATGAACGTCAGGGCTTCCTTGAGCGACAATTTATCGACCTCAGGCAAGAGAAGCCCCTTACAGATATTTCGGGTATCGTTGAGTGCATCTGACAAAACTTTTTGAATCGTCTTCAGGTTTTCATGATCATGCGGATTGCTCCTAACCCTGTCGAGGCGCAGGAGGGCAAGACCTATCAATTGCGCTATTCCATCGTGGAGATCATAGGCCATGCGCCGCATGAAGCGCTCGTTGTCTTCCGTGGCATTCTGAGCGGCCCGTTCGATCCGCTCTTGCAAAATGCGATTCTGCTGCAGCAGTGCCGACAATTGGGCGACACGTTCCGTCAACGCTGCACGCTGCCGGTCGATGATCTTTCCTGCGTTGGCGACGATCACAAACAGACAGCCCATCATGTTCAAGGTAATCAGAGCGGTCGCAATCCATGTTTGCCATTCCGACTCGTCAAGCTCCGCCTCCAGTGTATCCGCCCGCTCGTGAAACTCGACGACGGCGATGACGATTCCTGTCTCGGCTTCGTAAACGGGTGCGAAAACCTCAAGCAAAGGAATGTTCATGGCGCGCTCGCCAGCATCCTCCTCATAGGCAAGGCCGTCGAAGACCACCGTGATCGATCCGGCCCAAGCCTTTTGAGGATTTGGATTGCGAGGAAATCTCTTGCCGATGAGATTTCTCTCGCTGCTGTAGACAATCAATCCTCCCGGCTTCCAGATGCGCAGAGAGGTGATGCTGGCCCTGAAGTCGGGTCTCTCCATGGTACGGTTCAGATCGCGTATCTGTGCCTCCGAGAGCACGTCCCCGAATGCGAGTTCCTGAAGATGGGGAGCCACGAAGTTATTGATGGATAACGCTATGGATGCAGCCTTCACCCCGGTGATGTTCTCTCGCACCTGCCATGAAACCCAGACCCCCATCGCAAGC
This sequence comes from Microvirga sp. ACRRW, assembly GCF_022346925.1. Taxonomy (GTDB): domain Bacteria; phylum Pseudomonadota; class Alphaproteobacteria; order Rhizobiales; family Beijerinckiaceae; genus Microvirga. Next base: position 10,705 of record NZ_JAKRNJ010000013.1, on the reverse strand, counting down.
ATGCCGACAATCATGACGGCAAAAGCGATGAGCAAAAACTGTCCGATGAGACTAATGCCGCGCTTAGGCGACATCCCGGAGGACATATCGAGCCTTGCATCACAGGAAGAATACACTTCGGCACTCCCCCTCCTGAATCATAGCCCTTCTGAATGGAACTAAAGATCAGGAGATCGCCTAAGGTCGCTCCATGCCTCAACTGGGTAAATCCTATCCGGAAGAGGTAGCCTTGCCGGAAGCCTGCATTCCATGCAGTGCGTGGTCTATGACGATTGCGACAAGCGCCATGATCTACAAAGACTTAGCGTAATTTCGCGCGTTGCTTGCAAGCTCTAGCCGGATGTTACTTTGCTTCAAACATCAGACCAAGGTCGGTAGGCCGACCAAAGTCCGGGATGGTCGCAGGACCATGAGCAGACCTTGGTACCGAAGCCCATACTAGGACTTCAGACCCTGTAGTTTCAGACAGGGTGTTCTGCCCAGAATGTGTTCAAGAGCCGCCTGCATTGCGGCAACAACTGGGAGAGGCGACAATGGTAAATCTCGTCCGGCACGATCTCGAATTCATCCTGAAGCAGATCAAGATTGCTGAAGCCCATTCGGCAGGAACTCCACTGACTGAGATCCGTGTCGATGCTCAGGGCAACATCACAACCGATCCGAGCGGTACGCTCGCCGTTCCCACGACCCTGTCGCCCTATGGTCTGCGCACCGTCGATGGCAGCTACAACAATCTCGTCGCCGGACGCGATCAATGGGGTGCTGCGGACAATCCCTTCCCTCGCATTACCGACCCCTATTACCGGAATGAGAACGACGACAGCATCACCTTCGGACAAGGCTCTGGCAACGAAGTTGTCTTTACCGATGGCAACTACGGTGAAATGGGCAATCCTGCCCCCGGGTCCATGGGCCTGGGAGGCGGAAGCCTGGTGGATGCGGACCCGCGCATCATCTCCAATCTCATCGTTGACCAGACCCTCAACAACCCAGCTGCCATTTACGCAGCGCTCACCTATGCAGGCATAACCGGTCCTGACTTGATGACTGCCCTGAACGAGATTCGCGCGGCCAAGACGGCCCTCGACGCCGCGAAGACCGGTGGGGTTCAGGCGACTATCGATGCCGCGCAGACGGCGCTTGATACGGCACTGACCAAGTATGAAGTGGAGATGGACGGCGAAAGCATCGTGCTTCCCAACGTCGCGCCGGACGAAGGCCTCTCGGCTTCCTACAATGGCTGGTTCACACTGTTCGGCCAGTTCTTCGACCATGGCCTCGATCTCGTCCAGAAGGGCAACAACGGTACGATCTACATCCCGCTTCAGCCGGACGATCCGCTGTATAATCCCGACAGCCCGCACACCAACTTCATGGTGCTCACGCGCGCTCCGACGAGCGCTCAGAACCAGACGACCCCTTGGGTCGATCAGAACCAGACCTACACCTCGAATTCGTCGCATCAGCTGTTCCTGCGCGAGTATGAATTCTCCGTGGATTCGAACGGCGATGGCGTCCCCGACTCCCATCCGGTTTCGACCGGCAGGCTGCTGACAGGCGATCGCGGTCTTGCCACTTGGGCGGACGTCAAGGAGCAGGCTCGGACGATGCTCGGCATCAACCTTACCGATGCTGACGTAACCAACATTCCCCTCTTCGTCATGGATGAGTATGGTGAATTCGTCCGTGGTTCCAACGGCTATCCGCAGCTTGTGGTCTCCCTCGGCGCCGACGGCAAGTTCGGCGGCGGGGATGATGTGTTCCGAGAGGGAAATCCGGCAAACCCGATTTCAACGGCTGGCGCTGTTCGCACAGGACATGCCTTCCTGGATGACATCGCCCATGCCGCCGTCCCGGTCATCGTCAACGGCGTTCTTCAGCAGGATGGCGACAGCGCGGTCGGCTACAAGAATGCCGACGGTACCGCCGGACCGGTCAACCCAACTCGCGGCACGCAACTTGCTTATGACAACGAGATGCTCGACGCGCACTACATTACGGGCGATGGTCGCGGCAACGAGAACATCGGTCTTTCCGCGGTCCATCATGTGTTCCATTCCGAACACAACAACATGGTCGAGCAAGTAAAAGCGCGCGCCATCGAGTCGGGCGACCTCGCCTTCCTCAATGAATGGCTACGCGTCGATCTTCCGGCTGGAACCGCCCTTCCGCCGGCCGGTGATGCGGCAGCCGTTGCAGCTTTTGCCGCGACTCTCACCTGGGATGGCGAGCGCCTGTTCCAGGCGGCCCGCTTCACGACCGAGATGCAGTACCAGCACCTCGTGTTCGAGGAATTCGCCCGCAAGATGCAGCCGGACGTTGATGCCTTCGTGTTCAATCCGTCGGTCGACATCAATCCTGCAATCTTCGCAGAATTCGCTCATGTCATCTACCGCTTCGGCCACTCCATGCTCCGAGAGCAGGTAGCCAGCACGGATGCGGACGGGAACGACACGAGCATGGATCTGTTCGATGCATTCTTGAACCCGCTGGCATTTGGTTCCAGCACCATCGACCACGAAGAGGCGGCAGGCGCCATCATTCGCGGCATGACGAGCCAGGTCGGCAACGAGATCGACGAGTTCGTGACTCATGTGTTGCGCAACCAGCTCGTCGGCATCCCGCTTGATCTCGCAGCCATCAATATCGCCCGCGGACGCGACACCGGAATTCCGCCGCTGAACGAAGCCCGCCGGCAATTCCAGGAGATGGCGAACGGCGACACGCAGCTTGCCGCGTATACGAGCTGGACGGATTTCGCCTTGAACCTGAAGAACCCGGCTTCGATCGTGAATTTCATCGCGGCCTATGGCACTCACGCGACGATCACTAGCGCAACAAACCTTGAAGCGAAGCGTACAGCCGCCTGGAATCTAGTCTTCGGCCATGCCAGCCTCAATGAAGAGGATCGTCAAGCATTCCTGAACGGCACAGGCATCTACGCCAGCAAGCTCGGCGGCCTTGAGGATGTCGACCTCTGGGTCGGCGGCATGGCCGAAAAGAAAATGGCCTTCGGCGGCATGCTGGGCTCGACCTTCTCGTTCATCTTCGAACTGCAGATGGAGAATTTGCAGAATGCCGACCGTTTCTACTACCTATCCCGTGTCCAGGGATTGAACTTCCTTAACGAGCTTGAGAACAATTCACTCGCCAAGATGATCCTGAACAATACCGATCTCGGCGAGACCGGCTATGCGCTTCCCGGCGATATCTTCTCCGTGCCGGACCATGTTCTCTACATGGACCGCGCCATGATGACGAAGTTCGGTCACACGGATCCGACGCAGAGCGACCCCTGGCTTGAGGCAATTTCTCCCATGATTGTCCGCAGGGATGCCAATGGCGATGGAAAGGACGAGTATATCCGCGTCAACACCAACGACCATGTGCTGATCCAAGGAACAAACGGCAACGACACCATCATTTCCGGCGGCGGCGACGACTCTGTTTGGGGCCGCGACGGCAATGACGATATCGAAGCCGGCTACGGCGTCGACCGCGTGCATGGCGGCAAAGGCGATGATGTCATCACCAACAACGGCACGGATATCGGCGAGGTCGATATGCTGCATGGTGAGGAAGGCAACGACGTCATCCATGGCGGCAGCGGCCTGGCGCTCGTGTTTGGCAATGAAGGTCAAGACTTCCTGGTCGCAGGCCCCGACGGCAAGGAAATGTTCGGCGGCACGGGCAACGACTTCATGCTCGGCGGCGACGGCGCTGACTTCCTGCTCGGCAACGAAGGTGACGACTGGATCGAAGCCGGGAATGGGTTCGATACGACTGCGGGCGACAACTCTGAGCTGAATTTCAACTCGACCATCATCGGTCACGACGTGATGTTCGCCGGCCAAAACGAACACGATTTCGACGCCGAATCCGGCGACGACATCATGGTTCAAGGCGAGAGCGTCATGCGTAACGAGGGCATGTTCGGCTTCGATTGGGCGATCCACAAAGGTAACGGCGAAGCCGCAGATTCCGATCTGCTCACCCCGATCTTCACGACGGATGAACAGGATATCCTCCGCGATCGCTTCGATCAGGTCGAGGCTCTGTCCGGTTGGATCCACGACGACCTCCTGAAGGGCGATAACCGTGGAGATCCGAATGCCGAGCCACCTGCTGGCGGAGCCAATGCGGACTTCACCTTCGCCAACAACGAACTGACCCATGCCGGTATCGACCGGATCGCGGGATTGCGCACCCTGCTCGGCAACATGGTCGCAGCACGACCGACATCGGGCGATCTTGAGAAAATTGTTGCCTACGATACAGGAAACATCCTCCTCGGCGGCGGCGGAAACGACACCATCGAAGGTCGCGGCGGTAACGATCTCATCGATGGCGACAACTGGCTTAACGTCCGCATCCGCATCACGGCCGGAAACACGGTCTATACGGCGGATGGAATGACAGGGAAGGTATACCTCGAGTCGCAATATACGAACGGAGCTCCCGCCGCGGATGCAGTGGCACAATTCGGCGGCAGAACCCTTCAGGCTCTGATGCTCGATCGCACCTTCAATCCAGGCCAGCTCTCCATCGTTCGCGAGATCGCGGAAGGCGACTTAACGAACTCCGCCAATGACTACGCGGTCTACAACGGAGCACGATCCGGCTACACCTTCAACCGCAACGCCGATGGTAGCTACACTGTTAGAGACATCGACCTAACCAATGGAGACACCGGAACAGATCGTCTTCTCAACATCGAGTATCTGCGCTTTACTGACCGGGATGTGTTGATCGCGCAGCGGGCTGCAACGGGCGCGCCTACCCTCACAGGCAGCGAGAACGTGATCACTGCCAACACGAGCAGCATCGCGGATCTCAACGGGCTTGGCTCTTTCCGATACCGCTGGGAATTCTCGACCAATGGCGGGAACACCTGGAGCACCATTTCGGGCGCGAACCAGCAAAGCTATGTTGTCCCGGACTCTCGGATCGGCCAGTTCATCCGGGTGGTCGTGAGCTTCACGGACGGCGCTGGAAACGAGGAATCCCTGACATCCGTCATGACGGCACGGATCGGGTCCAACAACGCCAGCGACAATTATGTGGGCACCACGGGTCCGAACCTGATCAACGGCCGCAATGGCAACGACACCCTCTCCGGCGTCGATGGAGATGACGTGATCAATGGCGGCGCCGGCAATGACACCATCACGGGCGTGTCCGGCAACGATGTCCTGAATGGCGGCAGCGGCAACGACAACATCGATGGAGGCGAAGGCAACGACACCATCGACGGCGGGTCGGGCACCAACATCCTCAACGGCGGCGTCGGCAATGACGTCTTCATGTACGACATCGACGGTGGAGGTGCGACATCAACCATCAATGGTGGCGCCGACATTGATACGATCAACGCCTACGAGAACGGTAATGGCAGCGAAACCCTGAGCGTTACCTTCACGACACGTCTGACGCACATCGAAGGAGCCACCATTGGGGCTGACGTCGAGCGAGTCGTGGCTGACCTTGGTGGCGGCTCTTCCGATATGCTTGAATACTCGACTGCCAGCTCGAGCGTGACGGTCGATCTGGGAGCAGGAACGGCCTCGGGCTTCATCTCCATCAGCGGCATCGAGAATGTTAGAGGCGGCAACGCTGCCGACACCCTGATCGGCAATGGAGCTGCCAACCTTCTCGACGGGCGCGGAGGTGCCGACACGCTGCGGGGCTTGGGTGGGAACGACACCTACGTCGTCGACAATGCAGGCGACGTGGTGGACGAAACTGCGGCAGGTTCCGGCGGCATCGACACGGTGGAGACAGCCCTTGCGAGCTACACGCTGACCGCAGGCGTGGAGAATCTCGAGTACACCGGCGGCGGTGCGTTCACGGGCACCGGAAACGCCCTGAACAATGCAATCACCAGCGGGAACTCAGGAGACAATCTCTCGGGCCTCGATGGCGACGATACTCTTAATGGCAATGGTGGCAACGATACGCTGAACGGCGGCGTCGGCAATGACAACGTCAACGGCGGCAGCGGCAACGACGTCATGGATGGAGGCATCGGAAACGATACCATAGATGGCGCAAGCGGCGTCGATCGCATGAGTGGTGGTACTGGCACAGATACTTTCCTCTTCGATGACGATGAGACAGGAGGCACCGCGGCAACTCGAGACGTGATCGTCGATTTCGTCCAAGGGACGGACAGGATTAACATCGATGCCATCGATGCGAACCGTTCACTCACCAGCCTTGGCTCCGATCAGGACTTCACATTCATCGGGACCGCAGCCTTCACAGCAAACGGTCAGCTTAGGTATCGATTTGAGGGCAATCAAACCATCATCGAAGGTCGTTACGCAACGCTCTTTGGGGGAAGCGCCACGTTCCAGATCGCCCTTGAGGGTTTGGTGAGCCTGACCGCCAACGACTTCATCGGCCTCACTAATGGCCCGCAATCGTTCGGTCCAGTGGTGAATCTCCTGACATCACAGGCTCCAGCTCTACTGGAAAATGCAGCGGCAGGCACGGCTGTCGCGGGCCTGACATCTCTCACGCCGGAGACGGCCGATATGGTCACCTTCGCGCTGCGGGGAGAATCGAGCAACCTGTTTGAGATCAAGGGCAATAACATCGTGCTCAAACACGGCGTCGCGCTCGACTTCGAAACTCAGCGCGCTCACGAGGTAACTGTGGTCGCCACAGCATCCGACGGGGACGTTAAGGAGGAGACCTTCAGGTTCGATGTCCATAACGTGAGCGGATCCATGAGGGGCACATCCAGATCAGAAACGATCCGGGGAACCGGCGAGGAAGATCGGATGTGGGGCGGCCGTGGCAACGACTCCATGCTTTCCGGAACAGGCGACGACCACATCCATGGCGAGGACGGCAATGACCGTCTCTATGCCGACGATGGCAATGATCGCCTCTATGGTGGTCGCGGCAATGATGCCCTCAACGGCGGACGCGGAATCGACAAGATGTGGGGCGGTCAAGGCAACGATACCTATATCGTCGATCACCGCTCGGAGCGCGCCTATGAACTTCGCGGGGAAGGCATCGATACGGTTAAAGCCAGCGTGTCTTTCTCCCTTGGCGGCACATACGTAGAGAACCTTGTGCTGACAGGCTCCGCCAACATCAAAGGGCACGGCAATACCCTCGACAACTTCATCGTCGGGAATGCCGGACACAATGAGCTCAAGGGTGGCCGGGGCGAGGATGTGCTCAAGGGAGGCGCCGGTAACGACAAGCTCAGCGGCGGTTTGGGAGCGGATACCTTCGTCTTCCAGAAAGGTGGCGGACGAGACACGGTTACGGACTTCCGCCATGACCAGGACGTGATCGACGCGAGGCAACTCCGTGGCGTCGATGGCATCTCGGATCTCTCCATCACGCAGTCGGGCCACGATACGATCCTCAAGCACGGCTCTGACATCCTCGTCCTCAAGGGTGTCAACGCATCCGATCTCGACAGCAACGACTTCATCTTCTGATGCAGGCTCGTTGAGATCGTTTGGCCCCGCCGGGAGAAGCCCCCTCTCCTCCCGGCGGGATCATCCCTTGAAAGCCAAGGCGCATTTTCCGAAGCAGCGAAACACCGAAGCGACGCAATTCTCTGAGGCAAACGCGATGATCAGCTCATTCAAGAAACGTCCCAGCATCATGGCCTCCTGCCGCGGCGCTTTTCTGGGTGTCGCCATCCTCAGCGGGCTGATCAATCTGCTCTATCTTTCGGGTTCGATCTTCATGATGGAGGTCTATGACCGGGTGCTTCCGAGCCGAAGCATTCCAACCCTGGTCGGCCTCTCCATCATCATCGTTGTGCTCTATCTCTTCCAGGGCCTGTTTGAGATGGTTCGCGGCCGTATCCTCGCCCGTGTTGGAGCGGCCCTCGATGAAGACCTGAGTCAGCAGGTTTTCCAAGGCCAGATCAACGCACCTCTCAAAGGAAAGAGCGACGGTGATGGACAGCAGCCATTGCGGGATCTCGACCAACTGAGAGCATTCCTCGCTGGCGGCGGCCCCTCCGCACTCTTCGATCTTCCATGGATGCCGCTCTACCTTTTCATCTGCTTCGCCTTCCATCCATGGATTGGCGCCGTTGCGCTCGGCGGCGCCTGCCTTCTCGTCGTAATCACCTTACTGACCGAGCTCCTGACGCGCGAAGCCTCCAAGGCAGCCGTTGGCGCAGCCCTGATACGGAACGGTATTTCCGAAGGGGCGCACCGCAATGCAGAAGTCGTTCACGCCATGGGGATGGCCCAATGGATTGGGCAACGCTGGAGCGACGCCAATGCGCGCTACCTATCCTATCAGCAGCGTACCTCGGACGTGGCAGGCGGCTTCGGAGCCTTGTCGAAAGTGCTGCGTATGATGCTGCAGTCGGCGGTTCTCGCACTCGGCGCCTATCTCGTGATCGATGGTCAGGCGACCGGCGGCATCATGATCGCAAGCTCCATCCTCACCTCCCGAGCTGTGGCACCTGTCGAACTGGCGATTGCCAACTGGAAAGGCTTCGTTAGCGCCCGTCAGGGCTGGCGCCGATTGAAGAGCGTTCTGGAATTCGATGCTCGTGCGGAGGCCCCTCTGAAGCTTCCCGCCCCCCGCATGCTTCTGTCTCTCGAGAACGCGGGAACGGGCGCCCCCGGCGGACAGAGATTCGCCGTCCAGGATGTGTCATTCGATCTGAATGCAGGCAGCGGGCTCGGCATCATCGGTCCAAGCGCCTCGGGTAAATCGTCTCTTGCGCGCATGATCGTGGGCGTCTGGCCCGCATGGCGCGGCAAGGTTCGCTTCGATGCAGCGGCCATCGAGCAATGGCTGCCGGAGGATCTTGGACGTCATATCGGCTATCTGCCGCAAGACGTCGAACTCTTTGCCGGGACCGTAGCGCAGAACATCGCGCGCTTTGATCCCAACCCGAAATCCGAATCCATCCTTGCTGCCGCCAAAGCGGCCAATGTCCATGAGATGATCCTCCAGCTGCCGGACGGATACGAGACGCAGGTCGGTGAGTTCGGAGCGACACTGTCAGGCGGACAGCGGCAGCGTATCGCTCTCGCCCGTGCCATTTATGGCGACCCCTTCCTCGTCGTGCTCGATGAACCTAACTCGAATCTCGACAACGAAGGCGAGCAGGCCTTGACCGCAGCGATCATGAACATCCGCGCGCGCGGAGGCATCGTCATCATCATCGCCCATCGTCCAAGCGCCCTTGCCGGCGTCGATCATGTGCTCGTCATGTCGGAAGGACGCGTCCAGAGCTTCGGCTTGAAAGATGAGATCCTCAGCAAAGTTTTGCGCTCCGTGCCTGCACCTCAGCCAGCCGAGCCGCGGGCACCTGTCAATGCACCGTTGAAAGCCGTTTAGACCAAGGAGCACGCCATGAACTCCTCGAAGAAGCCAAACGCTAGGGCCGCCATCCGCTTTTACTCGTTGCTGGGTCTTTCCTCCGCTCTCTTTCTCGTCGGGGGTCTTGGCGGCTGGGCGGCGGTCACGGAGTTGTCCGGAGCAGTCGTCGCTCCCGGCTCCATCGTCGTCGAAAGCCACGTCAAGAAGGTCCAGCATCCCACGGGTGGTGTCGTCGGCGAGATCCTTGCCCGAGATGGGAGCCATGTCCGCGCCGGCGATGTGGTGGTGCGGCTCGATGAGACGATCGCGCGTGCCAATCTCGCGATGGTGGCCAAAAGCTTGGACGAGCTGGCGGCAAGGCAGAGCCGATTGCAGGCGGAACGCGACAGCCTGGAGCGTGTCTCATTTCCGTCTGAGCTGAAAGAGCGCCTGCATGAAATCGAGCTCGCAAGCCTCATCCAGGGCGAAATTCATCTGTTCGAAACGCGCCGTGCGGCACGGGCAGGGCAACAGGCACAGCTTAAGGAACGCATCTCTCAGCTTCAGGAGCAGATCGATGGCCTCAAGCTTCAGGCCACAGCGAAAGCCGACGAGATCAAACTCATCCAGGACGAGCTCATCGGTGTCGATCAACTCTGGCGCAAGAACCTAGTGCCCATCACCCGCGTCACGGCACTGAAACGCGAGGAGACCCGTCTGCGTGGCGAGCACGGTCAGCTCATCTCGAATGTTGCGCAAGCTAAGGGACGGATCAGTGAAACCTCGCTTCAGATCATCCAGATCGATCAGGATCTCAGGAGCGAAGTCTCGCAGGAGCTGCGTGAAGTCCAGGCGAAGATTGCGGAGCTGGTGGAGCGGAAGGTCTCGGCGCTGGATCAGTTGAAGCGGATCGAGATCCGCGCCCCTCAGAGTGGTGTTGTTCATCAGTCTGTTGTGCATACGGTTGGGGGTGTGATTGGCGGGGGCGAGGCGATGATGCTGATTGTGCCAGAGACGGACGATTTGTCGGTTGAGGTGAAGGTCTCGCCGCAGGACATCGACCAGGTCCGGCCGGGCCTGCGCACGGTGCTGCGGCTGACGTCGTTCTCGCAGCGCTCGACGCCGGAGCTGATGGGCACGGTAGTTTTGATAGCGGCGGATTTGGTGACCGATGCGCGCTCGGGGGAGCGCTATTATCCGGTGCGGGTGGCGCTGGCGCCGGGCGAGCGCGAGCGGCTGGGCGCTTTGCGGCTGGTGCCGGGGATGCCGGTCGAAGGCCTGATCCAAACCAGCTCGCGCAGTGCGCTGTCGTATCTCACGAAGCCTGTTGTGGATCATGCGGTTCGGGCGTTCCGGGAGGAGTAAGGCGCTCGCCCCTGAGGTCTGCCCGGGCTGTGTGCGTCCC
>NZ_JAKRNJ010000012.1 GCF_022346925.1 Microvirga sp. ACRRW | reverse complement strand
TTGACCGAGAAGGCTTCGGATCTGGAGGCTTTGGCGCGGGGTCTGTTGGAGTACGAGACGCTCACCGGCGAGGAGATCCGCAACCTCATCGACGGACAGCCCCCAGTCCGCGACGCAGGCGGCGATCCGGTCACCCCGGCGCGTGGCTCCGCCGTTCCCACGACTCGGACCGGCCGTCCGCGCGAGAACGATGGGGGCATGGAGCCCCAGCCGCAGGCTTAAAAGTTTAGAGCTCTTCTGAACTACCTAGAACGCTCGCATTCCCGCGAGCGTTCTTTTTTGTTTACCTGAACCTTCTAGTTTCAATTCAACGAGAGGATATTTCGTTCTGTAACAATTGCTTATCACTTGTGATGAGCCTTGGCAGGACGAAGTCTTGACCCGGATTGGGGAGATTGCTTTGAAAAGGCAAGACGTGCAGCCGTACAACGGGATGGGGAGCTGAAGTCCATGCGTAAATACTTCGGGACCGATGGCATCCGCGGGCGGGCCAACGGGATCATTACGCCGGATCTGGCCCTTCGGGTTGGCCAGGCGGCGGGCCTTATGTTCAAGCAGAACGGCGATTACCGCCATCGGGTCGTGATCGGCAAGGATACGCGCCTGTCCGGCTACATGATCGAGAACGCCCTAGTCGCAGGCTTCACTTCGGTGGGCATGGACGTACTGGTTCTCGGCCCCATGCCGACGCCCGCGGTCGCCATGCTCACGCGCTCCATGCGCTGCGATCTCGGCGTCATGATCTCCGCTTCGCACAATCCCTATGAGGACAACGGCATCAAGCTCTTTGGTCCCGACGGTTTCAAGCTCAGCGACGATGTGGAGATGCAGATCGAGGCGCTGATCGATTCCGATCTGACCGCGCGCCTTGCGTGCTCCGCCACCCTTGGCCGCGCCAAGCGCGTCGAGAGCGTTCAGGCCCGCTACATCGAATTCGCCAAGCGCACCTTGCCGCGCCAGATCGATCTCGAGGGCATGCGCGTCGTGCTCGATTGCGCCAATGGCGCAGCCTACAAGGTCGCGCCCGAGGCCCTTTGGGAGCTCGGTGCCGAAGTGGTGAGCATCGGCGTTGAGCCCAACGGCTTCAATATCAACCACGAGGTCGGTTCGACCGCTCCGGACGCCTTGATCCAAAAAGTGCGCGAGCTTCGCGCGGATGTGGGCATCGCGCTCGACGGCGATGCGGACCGTGTGCTGATCGTGGACGAGAAGGGCCAGAAGGTCGATGGCGACCAGCTCATGGCCGTCGTCGCGCGCTCATGGCAGGAGGACGGCCGGCTGTCTCAGCCCGGCATCGTCGCGACGATCATGTCCAATCTCGGCATGGAGCGCTACTTGAATGGCCTCGGTCTCAATGTCGTGCGCACAGCCGTCGGCGACCGCTACGTGCTCGAGCACATGCGCGCGCACGGCTTCAATCTCGGTGGCGAGCAGTCCGGCCACATCATCATGTCGGATTACACAACGACGGGCGACGGCCTCGTCGCTGCGCTGCAGGTTCTCGCGGTGGTCAAGAGCATGGGCAAGACCGTGTCGGAGGTCTGCCACTGCTTCGAGCCCCTGCCGCAGATCCTGAAGAACGTGCGCTACAAGTCCGGTGCGCCCCTGCAGGAAGCCTCCGTGATCAAGGCCATCGAGGCGGGCCGCGAACGGCTCGGCGCTTCGGGCCGCCTCGTCATCCGCCCATCCGGCACGGAGCCGGTGATCCGCGTGATGGGCGAGGGCGATAACGAGGATATCGTTTCGCAAGTGGTGGACGATGTCGTGAATGCGGTGACGCAGGCCGCCTCCAAGGCTGCTGCCTGAAAAACCCGCGTAGCGCACAAGGACAAGGGCGCGGATGTCACCATCCGCGCCCTTTCTTTTGCCCCGCACACGCCGCAGGTCTTACCGAAGCGGCTTTGCGAAAGTGCGGCCAGCCTTAAGAATTAAGATTAACTCTCTCTTCACGGCCCAAAGTTACAGTCTAACGAAGCCGTCCTTCGCGGCGTGTCGTCGTTGAGTGAAGAAGAGCACCATGAGTTTCATCAGGATTGCGGTCCTGGCCGGTCTTGCCGGCATGACCGCCTCGGCTGCGACCGCTGCCGATCTCCCGCGCCGGGTGCTGCCGCCCGTTCCCGTCCTCGACACTACCGAAACCTGGTATCTGCGCGGCGATGTGGGCTATACCCATCACAAGCGCCCCGAGGCCGATTTCACGGCGGCAACGCTCGCAGGCAACATGGCGCGTGAAAGCATCGGCGACACTGCCGTGGCCGGCATCGGTATCGGCTACCGCTTCAGCCCTCTGCTCCGCGCCGATGTGACCCTGGACCACCGCTTCAACACGCGCTTCAAGGGCCTGCCGTCCGGTGACGGCATCGCAACGGGCTCCGTGTTCGACAAGGGACGCTTCCAGTCCTCGACGCTGATGATCAACGCCTATGCGGATCTCGGCACCTATAACGGCTTCACGCCTTATGTCGGCGCGGGCGTCGGCGTCGCGCGCAACATGATCGCCCATTACGTTCGCACCACCGATACGTTCACGGGCGTGACCGCGCAGGAGCATCTTGCGGGCGGCGACGATTACGCCTTTGCTTGGGCTCTCATGACGGGCGTCGGCTACAAGCTCTCGGACAGCTTCACCATCGATCTCGGCTATCGCTATGTGAGCCTCGGCGACCTGAAGACACGCGGTTACGCGAGCGGCGCTGGCACTGACGTGGAATCCATTGGCTCGCATGAAGTGCGCCTGGGCGTGCGCTACGCATTCCAGTAAGGCTGCCTGATGAAAGCCGACGGCGATCATGACGAACTCTGTCGGCTTTTAAATCAGCTTACTCCTGGCTTGCTCCCGCGCGATGTGTTCCACGCAATCGCGCGATTGATGGTGACGACAACATTCGTTGTCGTGCCGCTGCTGCAAAGGCTTGAAAAGACCTTCGCTTATCTGCCTCGCCGTAGTTCTGACGATCTATACTATCCGTCAATGCTGAATGCTCCAGGGACTATCATTCGCGCCAATGACGAAAGTCTTTCTGATGTGTGCCGAAGATTGGCTCAGGCAGAGTTTCCTGAAATCACGATCAAGCAGAGTCCCGTTTTCGTCGATACGGTCTATGACCGGATCGTGCGTGGGAGAGAGATATCTCTCATTCACTGGGCGGAGATAGATGATGCGTCCGACATAAGTCGCCTCACCGATGTGGATGAGTTGCCATCCGATGTCGTGCCGACGGACCGTGCGCGCATCCTGATGGCGGCGACTGCTTTCAAGAAAATTAGATAGAAAATAAAAAACCCTCGGCAATCGCTGCTGAGGGTTTTTAGGTTGGCAGTGGCCTTCTCGCTCACTCCGCCGGATGAGGCGGCGGTTCCGGGCGAGGGTGGATGTCCTCGCCATGTGGGCGCTGGCCCGTCTGCTTGCGCAAGCGGTCGAGCATCTCGCTCACGTAAGTGGCGGGCTTGGTGTAGCCGCCGAGAAGCAGATAGATCGACGGCACCACGAGCATAGTGAGGATGGTCGAGACGGTGACACCGCCCACGATCACCGAGCCGATGGCGTTGCGCGCTTCCGCGCCGGCGCCGGTGGACCAGGCGAGCGGGATCGCGCCGCCGATCATGGCAATCGAGGTCATCAGGATCGGACGCAGGCGCATCACCGAGGCTTCGAGCACCGCGTCATACACCGAATATCCGCGCTCGCGCAGCTGGTTCGAGAACTCGACGATCAGGATGCCGTTCTTGGTCATCAGGCCAATGAGCAGGATCATGCCGATCTGGCTGTAGATGTTGAGCGTCTGTCCGGTCACGAACAAAGCCAGCAATCCGCCCGTTACCGCGAGCGGTACGGTGAGCATGATGATGAACGGGTTGATCCAGCTTTCGAACTGCGCCGCCAGCACCAGGAACACTACGAGCAGCGCCATGGCGAAGGTCACGTAGATCGCGCCGGTGGAGTCGAGGAAGTCCTTGGACTGGCCGTTGTAACCGATGCGCACTTCCGCAGGCAGGTTGTCGCGCACGATCTGCTGCAGGATCTCCAGCCCCTCACCGATGGACACGCCCGGCGCGAGGCCCGACTGGATCGTGATCGAGCGCAGGCGGTCGAAACGGTTGAGGGCCTGCGGTGCGGCCGATTCCGTCAGTGTGACGAAGGAGGAGAGAGGAACGAGCTCGCCGTTGGCGGCGCGCACGAAGGTATTGGTGAGATCGTTCGGCGATGCGCGGTCCTGCGCACGGGCGCGCATGATCACTGGATACTCATCGCCGCGGCTGACGAAGGTCGACACTTCCGTCTCACCGAACATCAGCTGGAGCGTGTTCCCGATATCCTGAACCGAGACGCCGAGATCGGCGGCGCGCTGACGGTCGATCTGCACGCGGATGTCAGGCTGGGACTCGCGGTAGTTGGAGTCCATGTTGACGAACTTGCCCGTCTCCTGCGCCTTCTGCATGACTGTGTCGCGCCAGCCTCGGATGGTCTCGTAATCGGGGCCGCCGAGCACGAACTGGATCGGCTGGCCGAAGCCGCCCGCGCCGCCGAAGGCCGGCGGGTTGACCACCGATGCGCGCGCGCCGGGGAAGTTCGACACCTTCGGCGTCATCTGGCGCACGAGATCCTGCTGGCTCTGCGTCCGCTCCTCCCAGGGGACGAGGCGCACGATCACGATGCCCTCGTTGACGGGGGAGGGGCGCGCGAAGCCCGGTGCTACCTGACTCAGCATGGAGGCGACGACGCCCTGTTCCTGCAGAGGCAGAAGCGCCTTCTCGACTTCCTTCACCCGATCGCGGGTATAGTCGAGGCTTGCGCCCTCCGGCGCCTGAAGGCGCACGATGATGGCGCCGCGGTCTTCTGTCGGAGCGAACTCCTTCGGCAGCGCCTGGAACAGGGCATAAGCCGACAGCGACACCAGGAAGCCGACGGAGAGGATAACCACCGGGATACGCAACGCGCGCGAGAGCAGCCAGCGATAGCCGTTGTTCATCTTCTCGAAGACCGGCTCCGTCATGCGCTGGATGCGGCCATGAGCCGGCACCATGAGCTTGGAGCACATCATCGGGGTCAGTGTGCGCGCCACGACGCCGGAGAAGAAGATGGCGGCGGCGAGCGTGATGCCGAATTCGCGGAAGAGTTTGCCGGTGTTGCCGGTCATGAAGGCCAGCGGCACGAACACGGCCATGAGCGTGGCGGTCGTCGCGATTACCGCAAAGCCGATCTCGCGCGCGCCGTCGAAGGAGGCGAGCAGCGGGGGCTGTCCCTCCTCGATGCGCCGGTGCACGTTCTCGATCTCCACGATGGCGTCGTCCACGACGATGCCGATAGCGAGCACGATGGCGAGTAAGGTCAGCACGTTGATCGAGGCGCCGAAGAACGACATGACCATGAAGGCGGCGATGATCGAGACCGGGATTGCGACCATGGCCACGATGGTGGAACGCCAGTCGCGCAGGAAGACCAGGATCACCAGGATCACGAGCGCCACGCCTTCCAGAAGCGTTTTCAGCACGCCGTTGATGGACGCGCGGATGAACTGGCTCTCGTCATAGGCGACTTCCGCCGTGGTGCCGGGCGGCAGGGAGCTTTTAAGCTCCTCCAATTCCTTGCGCACGCCATCGACGACGGACAGCGTGTTGGCGGTCGACTGGCGCACGACGCCCATGCCGATGGCGGTCTCGCCCGATTGATAGAACTCGAAGCGCGTGTCTTCGGGGCCGACCTCGACCTGCGCCACTTCGCCGAGACGGACGAGATAGCCGTTCTTGTTGGTGACGATCACCTGTTGGAACTGTTCGGGTGTGGCGAGGCGGGAATCCGTCTTGACGGTGAACTCGCGCTGACTGGATTCGATACGTCCGCCGGGCAGCTCCACGTTCTGGCGCTTGATGGCGGTTTCCAAGTCCTGCACCGTGAGGCCGCGTGCCGCCAGCGCCGGACGATCCACCCAGATGCGCATGGCAAAGCGCCGCTCGCCGCTCAAGTTGACGTTGGCGACGCCCGGCACAGTGGACAAGCGATCCACATAGACGCGCTTGAGGAAATCGCTGAGCTCGAGCGCATCGAGCGTGGTGGAGGTCACGCCCACCCACAGGATGGCAGAGGCATTCGCATCCACTTTGCGCACTACCGGCGTGTCGGCGCCGTCCGGCAGACGTCCGGTGACGCGCGACACGGCATCGCGCACGTCCGAGGTTGCTGCCTCGGGGTCGCGGGATACTTCGAACTCGATGGAAACGGACGAACGGTCGTTCTGGCTTTGCGACGTGATCTGGCGAATGCCCTCGATGCCTGCGATGGCGCCTTCGATGATCTCCGTGACGCGGCTCTCGATCACTTCGTTCGAAGCACCGCGATAGACGGTGGAGACGGAGACGACCGGACGGTCGACCTGCGGGTATTCGCGAACCGGCAGGTTCATGAGCGAGGCAAGTCCGCCCACGATCAGCAGCAGGCTGACCACGACGGCGAAAACGGGACGGCGGATGAAGAGGTCGGAAACCTGCATGGCAATTCAGCTCTTGAGGCCAACGTTTAACAAAAGTTCTCCCGCCGGAGCGGGAGACGAGGATTACTTCGCTTCGGCGGCCTGCGCCGTGCCGATGGCGTTCGGTGCATGCAGCGTGCTGCGGGAAGGCTGCTGGCGGTTGGCTGCGGGCGTGCTTTGCGGATCCTGTGCGCCGGAGCCCAACGGGCGGGCGTTCACCTCGGCGCCCGGGCGCACGCGCTGGACGCCCAGCACGACGATGGTCTCGCCGGCCTTCAGGCCCTCCACCACCTCGACCTTGCCGCCCTGGCGCTGGCCGATGACGATGACGCGGCGCTCCACCTTGTTGTCCTTCACCGGATAGATGATGTGGCGCAGGCCCTCGCTGACGATGGCCTCTTCCGGCACCACCACCGCATCGTCCTTGGTGGAGACTTCGAGTGCGACGGACAGGAACATGCCGGGCTTCAAGGCCTCGTCGGCATTGTCGAACTCAGCGGTGAGGCGCGCGGTGCGGGTCGTCTGTTCCACGCGTGGATCGATGGTGGAAACCTTGCCCTTGAAGATGCGGTTCTTGTAGGCGGCGGAAATGGCGTTCACCGTTTGGCCGGGCTGAAGACGGCCTAAAAGATTCTCCGGCACGGCGAAGTCGAGACGGATCTTGGAAAGATCGTCGAGGGAGGTGATGCGCGTGCCGGGCGCGATATAGGCGCCGAGCGAGACGCTGCGGGTTCCGACGCGGCCGTTGAAGGGCGCGCGGATCGTCAGATCCTCCAGCCGCGCTTCGGCAGCCTTGCGCTGGGCCTGAGCCGAGGCGATGGAGCCTTCGAGGGATTTCAGCTGAGCGGTGAGGTCTTCCACCTGGGCGCTGGTGCCGGCACCGGTGCGGTTCAGCGCCTGGGCGCGCTCGAGCTTGATGGCGATCTCGTTCTTGAGTGCCACGGCACGGCTGGCTTCGGCGATGGCCTGATCGATATCGGCCTGGCGCTCGGCGGCATCGAGCTGCACCAGCATGTCGCCCGCCTTCACCTGCTGGCCTTCATCGAAGCCGATCTTGTCGATCACGCCCGCCACCCTGGCGGTCACCGTAATGGATTCGAAAGCGCGGACCGTGCCAACGGATTCGCGGACCTCCACGATACGCCCGGTCTTGACCGTATCGACCTCTACCGTGGCAGGGCCTGTGGGACCGCCCCGGCCGCCGCGCGCGCCGGCAGGAGCGCCCTGCTGGGCGGCAGGTTGACCGCTGCTCTGATACGCATACCAGCCGCCCAACCCTGCTGCCCCCAGCAAGGCGATGACGGCGAGTTGACCGGACGCACGCATGCTCGCTCCTTGAACTCTCGGAAGTCTTTTCAGCTACAAATAATCGGATGAGGCCTAACACATCATAGGTCAGGTCCCATGACTATAATGCAGCAAGCACGATGTTTTGTATTACGATTTCGTAATCTGGGACTTTTCTCCGCTGCCTAACCTTGCGGCATCTGCCTTGACCATAGGCGTTCCTTCCGTCATACCGGTCGGCGGGACACCTCTCCCCACCGAGAGGCGCCCATCTGTAAGGATGGATTAACATGACAGACCTGCCCAACGCGCGTCCTCGCGCGCCTTTCTTCTCGTCCGGCCCCTGCGCGAAGCGCCCCGGATGGTCTCTGCAAAACCTGAAAACCGATTCTCTCGGCCGCTCGCACCGTGCGAAGCTCGGCAAATCGCGCCTGAAGCTCGCCATCGACCTCACCCGCGAGGTTCTGGACGTGCCGGCCGATTACCGCATCGGCATCGTGCCTGCTTCCGATACCGGCGCCGTGGAGATGGTGCTGTGGTCGATGCTGGGCGCTCGCCCCGTCGACATGCTGGCCTGGGAAAGCTTTGGCGAAGGCTGGGTCACGGACGTCGTGAAGCAGCTGAAGCTCAGCGATGCGCGCGTCATCAGCGCCCCTTACGGCGAGCTGCCCGATCTCGCGCAGGTCGATACCAAGAACCGCGATGTGGTGTTCACCTGGAACGGCACCACCTCCGGCGTGCGCGTGCCGAATGCGGACTGGATCGCCGCCGACCGTGAAGGCCTGACGATCTGCGATGCGACCTCCGCAGCCTTCGCGCAGAAGCTAGATTTTGCGAAGCTCGATGTAGTCACCTTCTCCTGGCAGAAGGTGCTCGGCGGCGAAGCCGCTCATGGCATGCTCATCCTCTCGCCGCGCGCGGTGGAGCGTCTCGAAACCTACAAGCCTGCTTGGCCGCTGCCGAAGATCTTCCGCATGACCAAGGGCGGCAAGCTCATCGAGGGCATTTTCGAGGGCGAAACCATCAATACGCCATCCATGCTCGCGGTCGAGGATTACATCGACGCGCTCGAATGGGCGAAGTCCATCGGCGGACTCAATGCGCTCGTCGCCAAGGCCGATGCCAACGCGAAGGTCATCCTCGACTGGGTCGCGAAGACCCCATGGATCGCCAATCTCGCGAAGGTACCTGCCACCGCTTCCAACACCAGCGTATGCCTCGTCATCGCCGATCCGGAAGTGGTCGCAAAAGGCCCAGAGGCCGTGGCGCAGGTCGCCAAGGGCATCACTTCAGCGCTCGACAAGGAGGGCGTCGCCCTCGACATCGGCGCCTATCGCGATGCGCCTTCCGGCCTTCGCATCTGGTGCGGCGCGACGGTGGAGCAATCCGACCTTGAAGCCCTGACGCCGTGGCTCGATTGGGCCTTCGCGCAGGAAAAGGCGAAGCTCGCGAAAGCGGCTTGATATTCATCCTCCCCTTTGAGGGGGAGGGTCGACGCCCGTAAGGGCGGCGGGGTGGGGTGGCAGCGCTACCCGTCATCGTCGCCCTCGGACACAACACACAGCTCAATCAAACCGACTGCGCCGTTCACCCCACCCCGGCTCTTCGAGCCGACCCTCCCCCTCAAGGGGAGGATGGGACGGCGGCAAACAACAGGTGCACCATGCCCGCTCCCCGCGTACTCATTTCCGACGCTTTGTCTCCCGCCGCCGTGCAGATCTTCAAGGATCGCGGCATCGAAGTCGATTTCCAGCCAGACCTCGGCAAAGATAAAGACAAACTCGCCGCCATCATCGGCAATTACGATGGCCTCGCCATCCGCTCCGCCACCAAGGTGACGGCGAAGATCCTCGAGCAAGCTTCCAATCTGAAGGTCATCGGCCGCGCCGGCATCGGCGTGGACAATGTCGAGATTCCCGCAGCCACGGCGAAGGGCATCATCGTCATGAACACGCCCTTCGGCAATTCGATTACGACTGCCGAGCACGCGATTGCGATGATGTTCGCGCTCGCGCGCCAGATCCCGCAAGCCGATGTCTCCACACAGGCCGGCAAGTGGGAGAAGAACCGCTTCATGGGCGTCGAGCTCACCGCAAAGGTGCTCGGCGTCATCGGCTGCGGCAATATCGGCTCCATCGTCGCCGATCGCGGCATTGGACTCCGCATGAAAGTGATCGCTTACGATCCCTTCCTCTCTCCGGAGCGTGCGCTCGAACTCGGCGTCGAGAAGGTGGAGCTCGACGAGCTGCTGCGCCGGGCCGACATTATCACGCTCCACGTGCCGATGACGGAAAAGACGAAGAACGTGCTCTCGGCGGAAAACATCGCCAAGACGAAAAAGGGCGTGCGCATCATCAACTGCGCCCGCGGCGGCCTCGTCGATGAGGTGGCATTGCGCGCCGCCCTCGATTCCGGCCATGTAGCCGGCGCTGCCTTCGACGTGTTCGTCGAGGAGCCCGCAACGGCCAATCCGCTCTTCGGTCATCCCAACGTGGTCTGCACGCCGCATCTCGGTGCCGCGACGTCGGAAGCGCAGGAGAACGTGGCGCTGCAGGTGGCGGAGCAAATGTCCGATTACCTGCTCCAGGGCGCGATCCAGAACGCGGTGAACTTCCCCTCGATCACGGCGGAGGAAGCGCCGCGCCTGAAGCCTTTTGTGGCGCTCGCCGATAAGCTCGGCTCGTTCCTCGGCCAGCTCACGGAAGCCTCCATCAAGGGCATCCGCATCGAGTACGAGGGCGCCGTCGCCGAAATGAACACCCGTGCGCTCACCTCCGCCGCCGTCACCGGCGTGCTGCGTCCCTTCCTGCAGGACATCAACATGGTGTCGGCCCCCATCGTCGCCCGTGAGCGCGGCATCACCGTTGAAGAGGTGAAGCGCGAGAGCGCCGCGCGCGATTACGAGAGCTTCATCCGCATCATCGTGCAGGCGGAGGACATGTCGAGGCACGCAGGCGGCACCGTGTTCCAGGATGGCAAGCCGCGCGTCACAGAGATCCGCGACATCATGGTCGATGCCGAGTTCGCGCCGCACATGATCTATGTGCGCAATGACGACAAGCCCGGCTTCATCGGCCGCTTCGGCACGCTGCTGGGCGAATCCGGCGTGAACGTCGCGACCTTCGCGCTCGGCCGCGACAAGCCCGGCGGCGACGCGATCTGCTTCGTGTCGGTCGATGAGCCCGTCTCGGACGAGCTTCTGCGCAAGATCGAGGAGATCCCGCAGGTCAAGCGCGCCCGCGCGGTGCGTTTTTAAGGTGTAATGCTATGGCTAATGCCCCGACACAGCGCTTCGTGCTGACGCTCGCCTGCGCGAACCGCCCCGGCATCGTGGCCGCCGTGGCGGGGCATCTGTCCGAAGCTGGCCTCAACATTCTCGATGCCCAGCAATATGACGACACGCAGACGGATCGCTTCTTCATGCGTGTCGTCTTCGACCCCGTGAGCGGGCAAGCCGATCTCGGATCGTTGAAGGGCGGCTTCGCGCCGCTTGCCGAGCGCCTCAGTATGACATGGACTCTTCGCAACCGGAATGAGCGCCGCAAGGTCATGCTCATGGTGTCGAAGTTCGATCACTGTCTTGCCGATCTTCTCTATCGCTGGCGCATCGGCGAGCTGGATTTCGAGCCTGTCGGCGTGATTGCCAATCATCCGGTCGAAGCCTACAGTCACGTGGATCTCGGCAGCGTGCCGTTCCATTACCTGCCGATGACAAAGGACACGAAGCTCGAACAGGAAGGGCGCGTCTGGGAGATCATCCGCACCTCTCAGGCCGATCTCGTGGTGCTGGCGCGCTACATGCAGGTTCTGTCGGATGGATTAGCCGCGAAGCTCTCAGGCCGCTGTATCAACATCCATCATTCGTTCCTGCCGAGCTTCAAGGGCGCGAAGCCCTATCATCAGGCGCATGCGCGCGGCGTGAAGCTCATCGGGGCGACGGCTCACTACGTGACGTCCGATCTCGACGAAGGACCGATCATCGCGCAGGACGTTGAGCCGATCACGCACCGCGACAGCGCGGACGATCTCGTGCGCAAGGGTCGCGACATCGAACGGCGCGTGCTTGCCCGCGCGGTGCGCTATCACCTGGAAGATCGCATCCTGCTCAACGGCCGCAAGACGGTGGTGTTCGCGGACTAGAGGCGAGGGTTACTTCCGCTCCGCCAGCCAAATGCCGCCCAGCACCAGCAACAGACCGAGCGCGTGGTAATAGGCGAAGGGCTCGCCCAACAGCAGCACCGCGAGCAGCGCGCCGAAAACGGGCACGAGATTGACGAACAATCCTGCCCGCGCCGGGCCGATCAGTTCCACGCCGCGAATGAAGAAGATCTGGGAGAGCAGTGACGGCAGAAGGCCGATATAGAGAAGGATCAGCCAGCCCTTCGGCGTCGGCCATTGCACCGTTCCTTGAGCGATCTCCATCGCGAGCAGGGGAAGCGACGTCAAGAAGGCGATGCCTGCCAGCGCGGTGAAGAAGACGAGACCGGAAACGGGCGGACGGCGGCGCAGGCCCAGCGTGTAGCCCGCATAGAACACGCAAGCGATCAACATCCACACGTCGCCGATATTGAGCGCGAGCGTCTTCAGCACTTCGAGATCCGCTTTCACCGACACCAGCACCACGCCGAGGATCGTGACAAACATGCCGAGGATCTGGAGCGGGATCACTTTCGCGCCGAAGAACAGGATGGTGCCGATGAGCACGAGAACCGGAATGGCGCCCTGAAAGATCGTGAGGTTGACCGCGCTCGTGTGATAGGCGGCGGCATAGAAGAGGGCGTTGAAGGCGGTAAAACCCGAGGAGCCCATGAGGATGATGTAGAGCCAGCGCGATCCGATCTGCGGCCACTCCGCCACCACCTGCCGCCCCACGAGAGGCCCGAGGATGACGGCCACGATGGTCCAGCGGATACAGGTGAGCAGCATGGGCGAGACCTCGCCGACTGCGAGACGTCCGGCAATGGCATTCCCGCCCCACATGAGCGTGGTGAGAATGAGGAGCAGATAGGCCTGTCCCCAAAGTCCCTTCCAGAGCGATTGCAGGATTTTCATGGAAGGTAAAACCTCATGACGCTTGCCGCCGCGCGCAGTTTCGATAAACCAGCGCCAAAGAAGCGGGTGATACTGATGGCCTTACGGTTTCTGGTGGTTGAGGGCAATACGCGTGGCGCAAGGGAGGCCCACAGGGCAGCCTATGGACAGATGCTGTCCGAGTCCTATGCGCAGGTGATTCAGGAGGCCGGGCAGAGTGCCGTCTGCGACATCGCTTTCGCAGCTGACGAGGGCGCGAACCTGCCGGATCGGGCCGGGCTCGAGAGCTACGACGGAATCGTGCTCACCGGCTCGCATCTGAGCATCTACGACCGCACGCCCGAGATCATGCGCCAGATCGACCTGATGCGGGCGATCTACGCCTCACGGACGCCGTCCTTCGGCTCTTGCTGGGGCCTGCAGATAGCGGCGGTCGCGGCCGACGGTGATGTGCAGAAGAACCCGCTCGGCCGCGAGGTCGGTTTCGCTCGCCGCCTGCGCCGCACCGAGGCGGGGAGGGGGCACCTGATGCTGGACGGAAGGCCGGAGGTTTACGATGCCCCTGCCATCCATCTCGACATGGTGACGACGTTGCCTAAGGACGCGACGATCATCGCCACCAATCCGGTCTCCGAGGTCCAGGCGGCGGAGATCCGCCAGGACGGCGGCACCTTCTGGGGCGTGCAATACCATCCGGAATTCAGCCTCTCGGAACTCGCCGTCATCATCCGTCTGCGCACCGAACTCATGATCCGCGAAGGCTTCTGCCGCACGCCCGAGGAGGTTCACTCCTATGCGGACGACCTGACGGCTCTCGATAAGGAGCCCTCCCGCTTCGATCTGGCCTGGCGCCACGGGGTCGATGCGGAAGTGCTGGAGCCTGTCCGCCGCACCCGCGAGATCCGTAACTTTATCGAGCACCGGGTGAAGCTGGAGAAGAGTGCGCGCGGCCGCGCCTGAGTTCTGGTTCAAGCTTTACAGCACATCCACGATGATGCGTTCTGAAACTGGAGTGGCTGCGGATGGCGCACTCACCACGAAGCCTCGGCACTTTGTCGTAACCGGGCGGATGGGAGTGCGGTGCTTGTCGGCTCCGACCAGGTAGTTGACCGTGTAATAGGGGTGGCCGCCGACGAAGACCGTTTCCTTCGTCTCATAGACGTATCCGATCTCGGTCGGACTGATCCGGTAGGTCGCCCGAGGCGGACCCAGAGCCGCAATTCGCTCCGAAATCGGTCGGCCTATGAACTCCGAGCATGCGGCCGTCACGGTCTCCTGTGACGTCGACACGCATCCAGCAGTGCTCAAAGCCACGCCGACGGCGGCAGCCAGTCTTTTCACGTCAGTCCCCTCATCCCGTCCCTGGAAGAAGGATGTAGAGGACGATGTGCCCTAAGGGAAGCAGCCAAGGTTGCCGGAAGTGCTTCCGCTCTTGAAATGCCGGGAACAAGGGGCATCTCGCCCCAATAGCCGGCACCACGAATTATGGGACAGGGCTCATTCCGGCTTGACCTGGGGCGCGCGATCCACGAAGAGGGTTTGCAAGGTTTTTACCCAACCAAACCCTGGCCTTGCGCCGGGGTTTTTTCATGTGAGGCTTGAGCGATGGCGAACGTGGTTGTCGTGGGCGCCCAGTGGGGCGACGAAGGTAAGGGCAAGATCGTCGATTGGCTGTCCGAACAGGCGGACGTGGTCGTGCGGTTCCAGGGCGGGCACAATGCCGGCCATACCCTCGTGATCGGCGACAAGGTCTACAAGCTGTCGCTGCTGCCCTCCGGCGTGGTGCGCCCCAACAAGCTCTCCGTCATCGGCAACGGCGTCGTGCTCGATCCGCACGCTCTGGCATCGGAAGTGGAGCGCCTCACGGAGCAGGGCGTTGCGATCTCCCGCGAGAACCTGCGTGTGGCCGAGAACGCCACCCTCATTCTCTCCATCCACCGTGAACTCGATGCGCTGCGCGAGAGCGGCAGCGCCGGCACGAAGATCGGCACCACCAAGCGCGGCATCGGCCCCGCTTACGAGGACAAGGCGGGCCGCCGTGCGATCCGCCTCATGGATCTTGCCGATCTCTCCTCGCTGCGCGACAAGATCGATCGCCTGCTCACGCATCACAACGCGCTGCGCCGCGGTTTCGGCCTCACCGAATTCAAGCCCGAGGAAATCTACGAGGAGCTGTCCTCGGTTGCGCCGAAGGTGCTGCCTTACATGGATGCCGTGTGGCGCCTCCTCGACGAGGAGCGCCGAGCCGGCAAGCGCATCCTGTTCGAGGGCGCGCAAGGCGCGCTGCTCGATGTCGATCACGGCACCTATCCCTTCGTCACCTCCTCCAACACGGTGGCGGGCCAGGCGGCGACCGGTTCGGGCATGGGTCCCGGTGCGGTCGGTTACGTGCTCGGCATCGCCAAGGCCTACACCACCCGCGTGGGCGAAGGCCCGTTCCCGACGGAGCTGTTCGACGAGACCGGCGAGCTGATCGGCCAGAAGGGCAAGGAATTCGGCGTGGTCACGGGCCGCAAGCGCCGCTGCGGCTGGTTCGACGCCACGCTCGTGCGCCAGACCGTTCGCACCTCCGGCATCGACGGCATCGCGCTTACCAAGCTCGATATTCTCGACGGCTTCGAGACCATCAAGATCGGCGTCGGCTACAAGCTCGATGGCGAGACGATCGACTACTTCCCGGCAAGCCAGGGCGCGCAAGCTAGGGTCGAGCCGATCTATGAGGAGTTCGAGGGCTGGAGCGGTTCGACCGCCGGCGCGCGCTCCTGGGCCGATCTTCCGGCGCAGGCCGTGAAGTATGTTCGTCGCATCGAGGAATTGATCGGCGCGCCGGTCGCTGTGCTGTCGACCTCGCCCGAGCGTGACGACACAATCCTCATGAAGAACCCCTTTGAGGGTTGACGGCGGAGCCTCGGCGGGTCATTCCCAAAGCAATGGCAGATTATTACCCTCTCATTGCACGGGCCGTTGAAGGCCTGACAGAGCAGAATCCCGCCTCGCGGCGCGCTGTTTACGAGCGCGCCCGTACGGCTCTGGTCGCTCAATTGCGTTCGCTCAACCCGCCTCTCGGTGAGGAGGCCATCCAGCAGGAATGCGCCTCGCTCGATGAGGCGATCACCCGGGTCGAGGCCGATTTCGCGCCGCCGCCTGCAGGTTTCGATCCTAGTACCTTCGCCGACATGCTGGCCGAGGATCAGCGCGAGCAGACACCCGCCGAGCGCCTGCGCAGCGTGGTGTCGCCGGGGCAGGCGCTTCGGGCTCCCTCGCAGGATGAGCCGGAACCCGAAGCGGTTTCCGAGACTTTCGAGGACGCAGCTCCCGCCCGTCCGCGTGTCGACACGCGCCCGCATCCGGCCATGCAGAGCAACCGCCAGACGCGGTCCATTCTGCTCGGTGCCGCCATCGGTCTCGTGATCCTCGTCATCGCGGGTCTTGCCTGGTGGCAGAGCCGCTCGGATGCTCCGATTCCGGAGACGCCCGTCGCGGAAGCCCCGCAGGCTCCTGCGAGCCCTGAGAACTCCAAGAATAACGAACGCGTCGGCGGCCAGGCGCCGCAGGCCCCGGCTCCGGCCGCCCAGGCCATCGGCGTGGCGCATCGCGCCGTCTTCTATGAGGAAGATGCCACCAATCCCCAGACGCCGAAGGCTCAGGTGGGCCGCGTGGTCTGGCGGCTCGAGGACGTCAATCCCGGCCAGGGGCAGGCATTGGAGAAGGCCGTCACGGCCAATATCGAGATCCCCGATGCGGGCGTGACCATGAAGCTGGTCCTGCGCCGCAACCTCGATACGACGCTGCCGGCCTCGCACACGGTCGAACTTACCTTCACCACCCGTCAGGGCGACAGCGGCCGCGTGATTCGTGACGTGGGCCTCCTGCAGTTCAAGAACGAGGAAGCCGCGCGCGGCACGCCGATTGCAGGCCTGCCGGTGCCGGTGCGCGAGAACCTGTTCCTGATCGGCCTGTCCAACCTGCAGGGCGACGTGGAGCGCAATACGGAACTCTTCGTGCGCCGCAACTGGATCGACCTTCCGGTCCGCATGGCCTCCGGCCAGCGTGCGATCCTGAGCTTCGAGAAGGGCACCACGGGCGAGCAGGTTCTGAACAGCGCCTTCAGCCAGTGGCAGTAAGACTTATCCCGTGAACAACAAAAAAAGCCGCGCATTGCGCGGCTTTTTTCATGGAACTGAGCTTGCCGTTCAGGCCGAGGCTTCGGCTGAGGCCGTGCTCTCGATCTGGGTGAGGTTCTTCTTCACCGCTTCCTGAATCTTCTCGAAGGCGCGCACCTCGATCTGGCGCACGCGCTCGCGGGAGACGCCGAACTCGGTGGAGAGTTCCTCCAGCGTGATCGGATCGTCCGACAGGCGGCGGGCCTCGAAGATCCGGCGCTCGCGCGGGTTCAGAACGGAGAGAGCCGTGCGGAGCGCGGTCAGCCGGTTCTGGCCTTCCTCTTCCTCCACGAGGATCTGCTCCTGACTTTCGCTCTTGTCGACCAGCCAATCCTGCCACTCGCCGCCACCTTCGCCTTCATCGCGCAAGGGTGCGTTGAGGGAGGCATCGCCGCCGAGACGGCGGTTCATGTCCACCACGTCCTGCTCGGTCACGCCGAGCTGGGTGGCGATCTGCTTCACCTGATCGGGGCGCAGGTCGCCTTCGTCCAGGGCCGAGATGCGGCCCTTGGCTTTGCGCAGGTTGAAGAACAGCTTCTTCTGGTTCGCGGTGGTGCCCATCTTCACGAGGGACCAGGACCGCAGGATGTATTCTTGAATCGCCGCCTTGATCCACCACATGGCATATGTAGCGAGGCGGAAGCCCTTGTCGGGCTCGAAGCGCTTGACGGCCTGCATGAGGCCGACATTGCCTTCCGAGACCACCTCGCCGATCGGCAGGCCATAGCCACGGTAACCCATGGCGATCTTGGCGACGAGACGCAGGTGGGATGTCACGAGCTTGTGGGCAGCCTCGCGATCTCCATGCTCCCGCCAGCTTTTGGCGAGCATGAATTCCTCATGCGGCTCAAGCATGGGGAAGCGACGGATCTCGTCGAGATAGCGGGAAAGGCCCCCTTCATTGGCAAGCACTGGAAGCGCTGCAGCCATATCTTTTTCCTCCTTTGGCTCCTTCAAATCCGAGGCAAGCCTGAGGCGGCCCCCTCAATGGCTGGCCGCCCAACTTCCCTATATAAGCGGTTCGACCTTGTCCGAATAGAGGCGCCAGACTTCAAGACGTGGTGAACGCACCAAATCCGCAAGGGTGCCAGCGTGGCCGGATTTTGCGACGCATTGACGCTTGAAAGTCAGGCTCGAAGGGTTTCCAGCAGCAGGGCCAGATCAGCTGGAATGGGGCTCTCGAAGCGCAGGAACTCGCCCGTTCTGGGGTGCTCGAAGCCCAAAACGGCTGCGTGGAGCGCCTGCCTGTTCAGGGCCTTCAGAGCGTCCTGCTGGGGTTCTGAGAGGCGGTTCGCCTTGGTCTTGAACCCTGAGCCATAGACCGAATCCCCCAGAAGAGGATGGCCGATATGAGCCATGTGCACGCGGATCTGGTGCGTGCGCCCGGTCTCCAGCTCGCATTGCACGAGGGAGGCGATGGGATTGCCGGAGGGGAGGGCCTCCAGCAGCGCATAATGGGTGATGGCATAGCGCCCGCGCTCGTTGTCGTCGGAGACGATGGCGATCTTCTCCCGGTTATGCTGGCTGCGGGCCAGCGCTGCCTCCACCGTGCCCCGCCTGCGCTCGGGAACGCCCCAGACTAGGGCCTGATAAAGCCGCTCCAGGGGGCCGGTGCGGCCGTGATCGGCGAATTGCTCCGCCAGTCCCTGATGGGCGAGATCGTTCTTGGCCACCACGAGGAGGCCAGTGGTGTCCTTGTCGAGCCGGTGCACGATGCCCGGGCGCTTCACCCCGCCAATACCGGAAAGGCTCTCGCCGCAATGGGCGATGAGCGCGTTGACCAGGGTGCCCGATTCATGCCCAGCCGCCGGATGAACCACGAGGCCCGCCGGCTTGTCGATGACGATGAGATCGTCATCCTCATAGACAATGACGAGATCCATGGCCTCGCCCTGAGGCTCCGCCGCAACGGGCGGAGGCACCTGCAGCGCAATCCGCGCGCCGGCGCCGACCTTACGGCCCGGATCGAGCACGGGCGCGTCGTCGACGGTCACCTGGCCCTCGCGGATCAGCGCCTGCAGGCGGCTGCGGGACAAATCGCTCGCGAGCCGCGCCAGCACTCGATCCAGCCGCTCGGCCGCCGTTCCATCTTCCAGGGTCCATTCCTGCCGGGTCGTATCGTCCACCGCATCCTCATATTCATCGACGCCCTCGCTTTTTTGAGAGAAAGGGCTTGAAGGGATTCCCGATGGTGGTTATACGAGCGGCCTCCACCTTGCTAGCTCCCTTCGTCTAGCGGTCTAGGACGTCGCCCTCTCACGGCGAAAACAGGGGTTCGAGTCCCCTAGGGAGCGCCATTCCTCACGGAGCGGCCATGCATAGGCAAGGTGTAGAGTTCATCCCCCATCGATAAGTACCGACTCGCTCAGACGAGAAAATCCTTTCGTTCTGCAAGCAGGTTTCCTGGGCGGGATGTTGCTGCCTCAATGCTTAAGGCTGTGCAGAAATCCCGTCACGCCGAGAAGTGTCGCGCAATTGGGCAATACGGGCGCATGTCGGTGCGCGCGAGCGGTAGCTTGGGCTTGGTGAGGGGGGAAATCCGCTTGCGCCAGTAAATTTTTTCCAGGCCACGAGTTGAGCCGCATTGTGCGGAAAGCGCTTCCGCAAGCGTTGGTTTTATAAAGTGAAATTTCTTCAAGCGCCGCTATTCTGCGAAGCGCGAATAGGTATTTTTTCAGGGCGAAGCCTCAGAAAAACGAACATTGATGCGCCGGGTCACGATTTCGCCCTATTTAGTATAGAGAACGTTCCCAACAGATTAGCAGATGGCTGACTGGCTAAACTGAATTGAAGTCGAGTAGAGTATTTTAGAACAAGCAGCCAAATCTACCGCGTAATTGCGTATATTCCCGCCTGCCTAAAGTCTTTTGTTCAAGATCCATCAACGGTGTCTCGGAAGCCTCGAATAATGAGGCTCGGAAGACACCTGGGGCAAAACTCATGTCTTTGAATTTTGATGTCGCGCTCAGCGGCAACCTCGACCTGTCGTCTCCGGCAAAGCATCCGACACGACCTTCAGTATTCAGACCTTGCTCCGCATGAGATGAACGGCTTCGACAAAGCCGTTCTGACAGCCCCCGACCTCATCGTGAATTAGCACGATGATGCCGATCGGAGGCGGCGCTCATTCCTGTCGCTCTGCCTCCCTTCATCCTCGCCTTTGCACGGAATGCATTTTGATCCGCTGCAAGAACCGGCACTTCATTTTTTTGCCGGAAAGAGATTTTTCCAAGGATTGCTCTTTAACGCTCTCATTTTGAGAAAGCCTTTTCAAACAGGCCCCGCTTTCACGCGGGGCCTTTTTCATGAGCCGGTTGAAAAGGCTGATTCATTCAGCGGGCGTCATTCGCATCGTGGAACTGGGTTGAACGGCCGGTGCGGGGCGAAACACGAAATAGGCGAAGATCAGCATCGCGGCGAGAACGACAATCGATGCAATCCCTGCGACAGGCTCTGTAGCGGTGTAACCGAGATGGATGGCGGCGACGGCAATGGTCAGAACCACGGTGCCGATGGACCACAAGATGACCTGGATGAGCGCCAACCGGCTCGTATCAAGGGCGGGGCGACGCTCGTAGTAGATTCCGAACAGGAACAGCGACACCCATCCGAGAAGGTTTAAATGTGCATGCGCCGGCATGATCGAATGATCCTGCGTTGCCGCCATACCGATGCCCATGGCCATGCCGACTATCACGAAAAGCACGGCGAGCCTGAAGCTGAGGGACGATGCCGTCATGATGCCTACTCCTGAGCGGGTTCCCATGATCAAATGCGATTGTTGTTGTGAGCACACTCCCATCGATTCATCGGTGTGTAAAATCACAACGGCTACCTCTGAAGCATAGCTGCCCCAGAACGATATTCCGTTGATCATTCCAAAGGCGGAATTACTCCCAACGCCAAAAGAAAACGGCCTGCTTCAGCAGGCCGTTTGCGATCAAGGAAAGTCAAAGTATCGGTTGCTTTGTGCGGCGCTTGTTCGCGTGCCGCATTCTCACGATGTAGGCCGGGCATCCGATTTTGAATGAACTGATTGCGTCTTTTCCAATCCTTCTCTTTGCTGGTTCTCCGGCACAATGCGATCGCCGGCTGCCCTCTCACCGTGCTCCTTAGGATTTGAACCGCTTTGATCGGGATGCACGATGCTGGTGTTCACGCTTCGCTCAGCCAGGCCTTGCGGATGATCGCCGTGTTTGTCCGCCATGGCTCAGCTGTCGCCCTTCATGCCTTGCTGGCTTTGCAGGGCGTGCTCGCAGCGTTCCACATGGTTGATCGCGCGTTGCTTCATCTCTTGCCTGTTGTGGCAGGGATCGCCGACATCCTGATGGCAGAACTGACATTTCATGTGGGCCTCCTTGGCTTCAATGCTGTGAAGGCCAACGTGAAGAAAGAGGTTGTGTTCCGGCTTCGCAGGACGTCAGCCGCGCGAAGCCGCAGCAACAATCTCAACTGTAAAGATAATTAGGCAGCCAGAGGCCAAGCTGCGGGAAGATGTAGAACATCGCCATCGCGACGAGAACCAGAAACAGGAACGGCATTACGCCTGCGAAGATCTCGTTGATGGTGACATGAGGCGGCGCGATGCCTTTCAGGTAGAAAGGCGCCATGGCCACGGGCGGGGAGAGGAACGAGGTCTGGATGTTGAGCGCGATCAGGACGCCGAAGAAGATCGGATCGATGCCGAAATTGTCGAGGAGAGGCAGGAAGATCGGCACGAAGATCACCACGATCTCCGTCCATTCCAGTGGCCAGCCGAGCACGAAGATGATCGCCTGCGTCAGGATCAGAAACCAGAACGGCGAGAGGTTCAGATGCGTGACGAAGTTCTCGATGGGCTGGTGCCCGCCGAGAAATGCGAAGATGGACGAGAAGATGAAGGAGCCGACGAACAGCCAGCACACCATCGCCGATGTGCGCGCGGTGAGAATCACGGATTCCCTCAACTTGCCGAAGGTGAGTGAGCGATAGGCTCCTGCGAGAATGAGGCTGCCCAATGCTCCGACCGCAGCCGCTTCCGTTGGCGTTGCGATGCCGAAGAAGATCGCGCCGAGCACGGACAGGATGAGGAGCGCCAGCGGGAAGAACGAGGTGACGAGTGACCAGACAACCTTTGCGAGGGAAACCTTGCGCTGCTCCGGCGGGAGCTTTGGCGCAAGGCTTGGGTTGAGCGCACAGCGGATGATCACGTAAGCCATGTAAAGCCCCGCGAGCATGAGGCCCGGGAAGAGGGCGCCCGCATAGAGCTTCGGCACGGAGACGCCCGCCGTTGCGCCGTAGAGGATAAGCATGACGCTCGGTGGAATGAGAATGCCGAGACAGCCTCCGGCGCAAACCACGCCTGAGGCAAGGCGCGTATCGTACCCTGCGCGCAGCATGGCGGGAAAAGCGAGGAGCCCCATCAGCGTCACCACCGCGCCGACGATGCCGGTGGCAGTGGCGAAGAGCGCGCAGGTCAGAAGGGTTGCGACCGCGAGCGAGCCGGGAATGCCGCCGACGGCGATCTGGATCGAATGGAACAGCCTGTCGAGAATGTTCGCTCGTTCGATGATGTATCCCATGAACACGAAGAGCGGGATGGCGACCAACGTGTCGTTGGTCATGACCGAGTAAGATCGCTGCACCACAAGCGCGAACACGATGTCGCCCATTGCCATGTATCCGAAGCCGAAGCCCAGCGCCATGAGCGTGAATGCGATCGGAAACCCGAACATGATGAACACGATGAACAGGCCGAGCATCAGCACACCCAGTTCGGGATTCCCCAGCCCCCATGATGCCAGCATCAGACGGTTCCTTTCGTGAGGCCTTGTTGTTCGGCTTGCTCGAGAATGAGCTTTTCGGTTTCTTCCACGTCATGAAGGCGTGGGGGCCAATCGCCTGTGCGCAGGCAGGTAATGCAGCGGATGACTTCGGCGACGCCTTGGAATGCCATCAAGACGCCGACGATGGGGATGAGCGCCTTGAACGGATAGATCGGCGGTCCGTTCGGTGAGTTCATGGAATGCTCGTTCATGAGCCAGGACATTTCCGTGAAGGGAATGCCCGCATAGATGAGCGCGAGAATGCCGGGAAAGAAGAAGAGGATGTAGAGGACGAGATCCATGCCGGCCTGCCGGCGTGGCGACCAGTTGCGGTAGAGGAAGTCGCCTCGCACATGGTTGTTGCGCGCCAGCGTATAGGGGCCCGCCACCATGAAGAGCAGGCCGTACAGCATGTAGCTTGCATCGAATGCCCATTCCGTGGGCGCGCGCAGCACATAGCGGGAGAAGACCTCGTAGCAGACAGCGAAGGTGAGGGCGAGGATGGACCAGGCAACAATCTTGCCGATGAATGTATTGATGCGGTCGACGAAATAGGCGAAGCGCATGCAGGGGAGCCCTTCTCACGCGAGCTGATGGATGCAGGAAGAGGACGGCACATGCGTGCCATCCTCGATCTTGGGAGGCGGCAATGCTTCGCGGCTCAAGTCGCCTTGAAGAAGTGATCGTAAGCCATCTCGCGGGATGGCTCGTTCAAGCGCTCATAGGCATAGGTGCGCTGCACCCAAGCCTTTTGGCTGTCGATCACCTTCTTGAAGAACGCATCCTTGGAGAATTCTTCGATCACCTTGTTCCATGCATCGAGCTGCGCCTGCAGCACGGCGTCCGGGGTCTTCTTCACCGTCACGCCGCGCGCCTTGATCGCCTCGAGATCCTTCGAGTAGCGATCGAGGGCCTTCCACGACATGTCGGCGGATTCGGACTCGGCTGCGTATTTCACGATGGCTTTCAGTTCTGCGGGAAGCGCATCGTATTTCGCTTTGTTGAAGAGCAGCTCGAAGGTCTCACCGGATTGGTGATAGCTCTGAAGCATGAGGTTCTTCGAGACGTCGGGGAAGCCGAGCACCAGATCGGAGGAGGGGTTGTTGAACTCCGCTCCGTCGATGACGCCGCGCTCCAGGGCCGGGACGATTTCGCCTCCCGCCAGAATGGTAACGGCTGCGCCAAGCTGCCGGTTGAGATCGGCGGCAAGGCCCACGGTTCGGTACTTCAAGCCCTTGAAGGCATCGGCGGATGTCACCTCGCTCTTGAACCATCCCAGCGGTTGAGCGGGCATGGGGCCGGACAGGAAGCCGACGAGATTGAGCTTGAGGATCTGCTGCTGCAGCTCGTTGTAGAGATCGTAGCCGCCGCCGTAGTTCATCCAGGCCAGGAACGAATTGGCGTTCCAGCCGAAGGACGGGCCGGTGCCGAACAGGGCGTAAGCCTTGTTCTTGCCGTACCAGTAGGCCGACACCCCATGGCCGCCGTCGAGAATGCCGGCATGCACGGCGTCCTGCAGCTGGAAGGCCGGAACGACCGCGCCGGAGGCGAGAACGTCGAGCTTCAGACGTCCGCCCGACATGTCGTTCACGCGCTTGGCGAAGTCGTTGCAGAATTCGTGGAAGATGTCGCGGTTGGGCCAGGTGGACTGGAATTTCCAGGTGGCCGTTTGTGCTCGTGAGACTTGCGGAGCAGCGATGGTTGCTGCCGTGCCGAGGCCGGCGACCTGCAGGAAACGCCGACGCGAGTGTTTGGACGATCCCGGAAGCTGAGCCTCCGGAGACTTGCCTTTTTTCATGGCTTCCTCCCTCACCCCTATTGTTGTGAAGGATCGCGCTTTCTTGTGAAGGAGCGCGTGTTCCCAAGAGAATGGTGCGTCACTTTGTCATGAAATTCAAGAGGCACCCTCCTAAAGCATCAGCAATACCTGGAGAGCCCGGCTTTTACTTGGCCAGGAGAAGAACTTCTTCTTTTCAGGTGGGAAGGTTTGCGGCCTGACGTGTCAACTTGTCGTGATATGTCGTTTTAAACCCGCTCAAGCGCCGTCGTCAGATCGGCCAGCAGATCGTCACGATGCTCCAACCCGACGGACAGCCTCACGAGACCATCCGAGATGCCCATCTCGGCTCGCAGATCCGGGGCGAAGCGCTGATGGGTCGTGGTCGATGGATGCGTGACGAGGCTTTTCGCGTCGCCGAGATTGTTCGAGATGCGGATGAGCCGGAGCGCATTCATAAAGCGGAACGCGCCTTCCTTTCCGCCTTTCACGGTGAGTGCGATCATGGTCGAGCCGCCGGTCATCTGGCGTCGGATCAGCTCCGCCTGGGGATGGTCGGCGCGGCCGGGATAGGTCAGGCTCTGGAGCTTGGGATGATGGTGCAGGGCATCGGCCAGGAAGCCGGCATTCGCCGTCTGCCGCTCCACGCGCAAGGACAGCGTCTCTAGGCCTTTCAGCAGGACCCAGGCGTTGAAGGGCGAGATCGAGGGTCCTGTCATGCGCATGAATTGCTGCACCTTGTTCTCGATGAAATCCGTCGAGCCCAGGATGATGCCGCCGAGACATCGGCCCTGGCCGTCGATGTGCTTGGTGGCGGAATAGACGACGCAATCCGCGCCGAGTGCCAGGGGCTTTTGATAGAGCGGCGTGGCGAAGACATTGTCGACGGTAAGCGTCGCTCCCGCCGCGTGGGCGATATCGGCAACAGTTGCTATGTCGATGATCTGCAGGCTGGGATTGGAAGGCGTCTCCAGAAGGAAGGCCTTCGTCTGCGGACGCACGGCCTTGCGCCATGCTTCGGTGTCCATGCCGTCGACCAGGGTGCAGGCCACGCCGAAGCGGGGGAGAAAATCCTCGACTACCCATCGGCATGAGCCGAAGAGGCCGCGTGCCGCCACCACATGGTCGCCCGCCTGCACTTGGCTCACCATGGCCGCCGTGACCGCCGCCATGCCGCTTGCGGTGGCGCGGCCGGTTTCCGCGCCTTCCAGCGCGGCCATGCGCTGCTCGAACATGTCGATGGTCGGGTTGGAATAGCGGCTATAGCTGTAGCCCCCTTCCTCGTTCAGGAAGCGGCGCTCGGCGCTCTCCGCGCTCTCATAAATGAAGCCCTGGGTGAGGAAGAGGGCCTCGGAGGTCTCGCCGAAGGGCGTGCGCAGCTGCCCCTCATGAACGAGGCGGGTTTCGAGGCAGTAATCGGGGTCGCGGTTCGTCGTCATGGGCCGATACTAAGTTCGTTCTTTAAAAAGAACAATTGTTTTGTATGGAGAAAAGGTCGCGATACTCTCTCGCCTATGCCGCACCGCTTTCGCGGATGAGGCGCTCCAGGCAGGGCACTAGCGAGGCTCTCCAGGAGGGAAGGCTGATCCCGTGGATCGTTGCGAGCTTGGTACCGTCGAGGCGAGAATTGGCTGGGCGCTTCGCAGACGTTGGGTACTCTGCCGTTGAAAGAGGCCGAACCTTGGCGCTGGGGCCGCCCAGGCGTGCCGAGACCGCAAAGATTTCGGTCGCCAGTTCGGCCCAGCTCGCGAAATCCGGGGCGGCCATGTGGAAGATGCCGCGAAGGGTGCGATCCTGCGGTTTATCCAAGAGGTTCCTGGCGACGGCATAGATGCCGTCTGCAAGGTCGAGTGCGCTTGTCGGGGAGCCGAACTGGTCGGCAACGACGCCGATTTCGTCCCGGTCCCGGGCCAGCCGCAGCATCGTCTTGACGAAGTTCTTGCCGAAGGGACTGTAGATCCAAGCGGTGCGCAGGATCGCATGATCCTCCGCCGCCTCCGTCACCGCTTGCTCTCCCAGGAGCTTGGAGGCGCCGTAGGCTCCCAGCGGGTTGACTACATCGTCCTCGCGATAGGGGCGGTCCAAGCTGCCGTCGAACACGTAATCCGTGGAGATGTGGATCACGGGCACCCGCATGGCCGCCGCCACGCCGGCGATGACGCCCGCTCCGATGCCGTTGATCGCCTCGGCCAGCTCCGGCTCGGTCTCGGCTTGGTCCACGGCCGTGTAGGCGGCCGCATTCACGATCACGTCCCCGCCGGTGTCCCGAAGGATGTCCTCGATCCCGGACGGGTCTGCTAGATCCAGCTGCGGCCTGCCGAGCAGCACGGCCTTGGCACCATGCTTCGCCGCGCGCTCCGCCAAAGCGCGGGCGACCTGTCCCTCCCTGCCGATCACGACGATACGCATGAACCTCACTGTCCTCATTCTGGAGGCGTGGCCTTGCGGCCTTTTGCCGAGCGTAACAGGATTTCTAGGGAAGGCCCGAGTGTTTTCTGCCGTTGCTGCGCTGCAATATCACACTCCCGTCATGGTTTTCCCACACATTGCGATTCGCGACGCGATAAAATGGGTATGGGGATGACGAGGGAGGTGGACATGTACGCTTATAATCTGTTCCGAAACACGCAGCAGGACGGTCTCGTCTGCGCGGTTCCGGAGGAGCGTTCGGTCCCGGCTTTCGTGACCGGCCCGCATTGGCAGTTTGGCGGTCGCCTCGACGGCGGCGAGACGCCGCTCGGGTTCGACCAGCAGGCGGCTATGACAGGCGTTCGCTTCAACGGCTTTTACCTGTTCGCCTCATTTCTGAAGGATGCGCCGCAGCAATAACCCGAGCTGATGGAATGCATGAAAGCTTTTGAACTAAGTTACGCAAGGAGCTGATCGGGGTTGATCTGGTAGGACGTCTGCTCTCTACTTCGTGAATGCGGCGTCCGCCGTTGCCCTTTCTCCTGCGTGGTCCCTTGAATTCCTCTCTCGCTCTTATCTGGACCATTACGGCAGCCACGACCTTGCTTCAGGCGGCGAACGGTCTGTTGCAGGTTGTGATGCCGTTGCGCATGCAGGCCGAGGGACTCTCTGTTTCCTCCATCGGCATCGTGGCGGCGGCCTATGGCCTTGGCTTTTCGACGGGCTGTTTCATGGCGCCCGCCTTCATCCGGCATGTCGGCTATATCCGCGCTTTCGCAAGCCTTGCGGCGCTCGTCGCAATTCTGGTGCTGGCCATGACGCAGGCGCATTCCACTCTCGCCTGGGCGCTGCTGCGCGGCCTCATGGGCGTCACGCTTGCCTGCATCTTCACCGTCACCGACGGCTGGATCAGCGCGCGCGCCACATCGAGCCATCGCGGGCGGATTCTGTCGATCTACATGATCTGCACGAAGATCGCCCTGATGCTCTCACCGCTCTGCATCGGCTTCGGCGACATCAGGACCGACGGGCTATTCATGGCGATCAGCGCCGTGATGTCCCTGTCCCTCCTGCCGATTTCTGCCACGACCACGAAGGAGCCACCGGCGCCTCTGGGCGTGAAGATCGAGGTTGGGACCCTCTTCGCGCTGGCTCCCTCGGCGGTGGTCGGGGCTTTCGTCGTCGGGCTCGTCAACGGTCCGGTGATCGCGATCACGCCCGTGTTCGGCGTCAGCATCGGATTGAGCCAGGAGCGGGCAGCGGCGTTGCTCTTCGCCCTGCAAGCGGGCAGCCTCCTGCTGCAATGGCCCTTAGGCTGGCTCTCCGACAGGGCGGACAGGCGCTATATCATCGCCGGACTGGCGGCGGGAACGAGCCTCATCTCCCTGTTCATCCTGTTCGCGAGCGCGCAAGGCGCGCAGAACATGATCCTCTGGAGCTTCGCGGCCTGGGGCGGATTGGCGTTGTGCATCTACTCGGTCTGCGTGGCCCATGCCTGCGACATCGTCGATCCCGGGCGCATCGTCTCGACGGTCGGGACGCTTCTCTTCTCGTGGGCTGCGGGCGTCACGATCGGTCCGCTCATCGGCGCGGGAGCGATGGAGCTGCTCGGGCCGCAGGGGCTCTTCATTTATTCCGCGCTCGCCTCGGCCGGTCTTGCGGCCTTCATCGTCCTCCGCATCATCAAGGTTCAGCGCCCGCCTGCCGGAGGCGGGTTCGTGGTCGCCTCCACCAACTCCACCGCTCCAACCGTGACCGCCCGCACGGATATGGAAGCGGGAGAGCGCGAGGCGTCCGATCAGAAGCTGGCGTCGGCGGTCGCGCGGGATGAGACGTCCGAGTAACGCTCGAGACGCTTGTCGATCATCGTGTCGATCTTGTCATAAACCTCGGACACGCTGAGCTGGCGTGTCTTCTTGCCGTTTTGGGCAAAGAACAGCGACTTGTTCGACTGCGCCGCGCGCGGGAACGCGCTCTTGGCGCTCTTCTTCGGCGTATCGTCCACAAGCGCAATGAACCTGCTCGCGCTGTCCACGCCGAAGAAATGCGAGAGATAGAACTCGGAGCGGCTGAGCTTGCGGCCGAGGCTCTTCTCGATTTTCGTCTTGTCTCGCTGCATCATTTCCGCCGCCATGAGCGCCGAGATGTAGGGATTGCGGCGCAAGCCGAGGATGTACTCGCGCTTGACCTCGTCCGCCACCGCGAGCTTGCCGTCCTGTCTCTCGATGGACGATGCTTCCATGATCAGGCCATGCTTGGGGCCGAACGAGCGCACGGCTTCGAGCCACGTGCTCGAGATGAACTGGAAGAGACCGACAGCTGAGGAGGTCGATGCCTTGTTGCCGGGCAGGAAGCTCGATTCCTTGTCCGCGAGCGCCATCATGTAGACCGGATCGGCGCCCGTGAGTTCCGATGCGCGCATGATCGTATCGACGATCCAAAGCGGCACGCGCATCTCTTCGAACTCCATGTACTCGACCGGCGTCACGTCGATCTCGCTCCCGACATCGCCTTGAGCGACGGGAGGGTTCGTGAGCGGCATGGACGTGATGAAGAGTTCCTGCAACCGATCGTAGCTGAGCATCTCAGCCGGTTCCACGGGGGCGATGGTTTCCAGGGGATCGGCGCTGCCGTGCTGCACGGACGGCTGTGACGTCATGTCGAAGGCAGGCACGCCATCCTTCTGCGTGTTCGCTGCAAGAGCCGGAGCGCTCGCCAGCATGCAGGTCAGCAATCCCAGGCTTCCGAAGATATTGCACAAGGTATAGCGCTTGCCGGAAGGTAAAAGATTTTCCGACGCGGCGCACGCTTGAACTCCAGCGCAAGTATTGTGCTGGTAACGAAGAACGGATGACTGGCATGCGCGATGAAGCGCTGTCAGAACAATCTGCATTCGGGATGGCCCCCTGAAACGACTGCTTGCCGCAGAGCGGTTGCGCAGTCCTTCTTGATTTAACGAGGACCAGTATGTGCGAAGTCGGTATGTCCAGAATAGGTCAGCGTGGCCTTGAGGTAGGTTAATTGTCCGATGTGCGGCGAAGCGTCGCCCGCCCGAATGAGGAGGAAACCCCACGTATGAAGGGTTTCAGGCGTTTAACAAATCGTTCCATGACAGGTTGACGCAAGGGAATATTTGCTTCTTTTGAGCCCTTGTTACCCTAGCGGAAAGAGCTTTGGGCAGCGCCAAATTCACCGGTTTGCCACAATTCAGCAGTGTAAAAAGAAGAGGCCGGACGCTGCCGTCCGGCCTCCTGCAAAGCGCATTGCCGTGAAACGCGATGTTACCAGGTCGCGCGCAGGCCGGCGTAGAAAGAGCGGCCGGCTGTGCCGTAATCGTAGACCTCCTGATAATTCGCATCGGTCAGGTTTTCAGCACGGGCATAGATGCTGAAGGTATCGTTGATCTTGTAATCGGCGTAGAGATCGAAGCGTGCATAAGGGGCAAGCTCATACAGCTCACCCGGCGAGGAAAATCGGCTTCCCACGAGCACGATGGACGGCTCGATCGAGAGGCCCGGCAGGGGCGTGAACGCGAAGCCGAGACGTCCCTGATGCTCGGGACGGCGGGCAAGACGCAGATCGGTCTCTTCGTCGAAGGCTTCAAGGTAGGTATAGCTGGCCTTCACGCGCATCCAGGCGGGGACGACATCCACATCTGCCGAGAGCTCGATGCCGCTGGTGCGCGCACGGTTCACGTTGATGAAGCAGCCATAGATCTGCTGCGGACCGCAGGTTTCCGCCATTCCATACGCAATCAGATTGCGGAAGCGGTTGGCGAAGAACGTCGCCGAGAGAAGCACGCGATCATCGGCAAGGCGCTGATCGATACCGACATCGAAGCCGACGGAACGCTCGGATTCGAGATCGGCCGTGCCTGAAAACGGATCGAACTTCTGATAAAGCGTCGGAGCCTTCGCACCCGTGCCCAAGCTTGTGCGCAGCTTCGTGCCGGAATTCGGAATCTCGTAAGCCGCCGTCGCGCGCCAAGTGCCGAAAGTGTCGCCATCCTCGATGTCGTCGATGCGGCCGCCGAGCGAGAGATGCAGGTTCTCAATGGGGCTGAACTGATGCAGCGCATAGACGGAGCGCGTGTTCTGCGAAGCGTCGACGTTTTCCACTTCGTTCGTCGGGAAGGGAAGCACGTTGCGCGATGTGGAAAGCAGCGTCTCCTGCTCGATCTTCGCGCCGAAGGTGAGAAGGCCGAATGTACCGAGCTTAAGATCGCCCTGGTATTCTGCCGCCGTCCGACCGCCCTGATAGCCGTATTCATCCCAGTAGAGGCTCGGGAGGAAATAGGAACCGATCAGCTTATAATCGCGGTCCGTGCGGCTACCGGAGACAAGGAAGGTGTTCTTGAGAATACCGTCAAAGGTGTTGGCGGTGAGACGCGCATGGCCTTCGTACAATTGCTGCCGGGTCTTGGAAGGACCGTCGGGCAGGAATTCGAAAGAGGATGCGCTGTTGTCGATGGCCGCGTTGTTCTGGCTCGCATAACCGCCGATCTCAACCTCGACGTCGGGAGAAAGAGCAACCGCGACACGACCTGCCGCGCCGATGCGAGACGCGCCATCCTTCTCGAGCGGCGAAGAGAGAGCGTCCTCGATGCGGCCGATGCGATAGCCGTAGCGGGAGAAGCCACTGGTGTTGAAACCCGTTGTCGAGAAGGCGTAGGACACGGGCCCGGTGCTGCCCGAGACGGCAGCACGTCCGGCGATGGTGCTGTAGCTGCCGCCTTCCACGCCGACGCTGAAGCGCGGTGCGCCTTTACCCTTGCGGGTGATGATGTTGATGACGCCGCCGATGGCATCCGAACCGTAGATGGCGGATTGCGGGCCGCGCAGGACTTCGATGCGCTCGATGTCAACGGCGGCAAGGTTCGAGAAGTCGAACTCGCCGGAATCCGTCGAGGGATCGTTCACGCGGATGCCGTCGATGAGAACGAGCGTCTGACCGGATTCGGCGCCGCGAATGCGCACCGTGGTGGTGGCGCCGGGGCCGCCGGTCTCGGTGACGGTCACGCCCGGAACGCGGCGCAGGACATCGGCGGGGCTTTTCGGGGATTCCTTTTCGATCTCTTCCGCGGTGATCACCGAAATCGCGCTTCCGGCCTGCGAGATCGCGAGCGGCGAGCGCGTCGCCGTGACCACGAAATCGGGCGCAGGGGCCGGGTCGCCGGCGGTTTGAGCGTGAGCGATGCTCAGAGAGAGAGCGCAAAGA
Organism: Microvirga sp. ACRRW; assembly: GCF_022346925.1. Taxonomy (GTDB): domain Bacteria; phylum Pseudomonadota; class Alphaproteobacteria; order Rhizobiales; family Beijerinckiaceae; genus Microvirga. Next base: position 21,546 of record NZ_JAKRNJ010000012.1, on the reverse strand, counting down.
GAAACAGATGCCGCAAGAACGCGGCACGAAGGCACGATCATGGAGACCTCCTGCTCGCCCCACGCGAGCAATAAGGGTTGCGTTTTTCAACGCCGGCCGGTCTCCTGGCTTGCGGGTCGTTGCGAGCAATCCGCCTTCCCAAATTCTCTTGAGCTTGTGCCGCTCAAAGATTCAGTGGCATGAAGGATTGCCGCTCGCCGCTTACAGTTGCGGGGGCAGCCACGGAATAGGACTAGGTCCGCACCGTGTTCCCGTTTCACCTCGATGTTCGAGGCACCAACGTTGGATCTCTCTTTACGGACTCGTTTCTTATGCCGCAACTCCACCCCGGTCGGTTTTCCAAATGGATGTGGCCGATCTGCATCGCCCTCGCTTTAGGGGGTGGCGCTGCGGAAGCTCAGCATCGGCCCCGGCGCGTCGTGTCGCTCAATCTCTGCACCGACGAGATGCTTCTGGCCTTTGCCGACCGGGAGCAGATCGCCTCACTGACCCATCTCATCAGGGACCCGTCGATCTCGATCATGGTCGAGCAATCGCAGGGCATTCCCGTCAATGACGGGAGGGCCGAGACGATTCTGTTCAATGGCCCCGATCTCGTGATGGTCGGCACCTATGGCCAGCATTACCAGGCAGCCCTTCTGAAGGCGCAAGGACTCGAGGTTCTGACGCTGGGCGCATGGACGAGCCTCAAGGACGGGCAGGACCAGATTCGCACCATGGCGCGTGCTCTCGGCCATCCTGAGCGCGGCGAGGCTTTGATCTCAGAGATCGAGGCTGCGCTTCAGCGCACGAAGAATATCGTTCCGGGCAAGCCCAGCATCCTTGTTTATGACCGGGGCGGATGGGTGTCATCGGCGGGTTCGCCCCTGAACGAGCTCCTGGTCCATATGGGATTTGAGCTGCATCACGGATCTTTGGGATTGCCCTATGGCGGCGTGGCGCGTCTCGAATCCATCATCACCTCTCCGCCCGATTATCTGCTCGTGGACGAGGATGCGAGGACCACGGTCGATAACGGAACGGCGCTTTTTTCCCATCCGGCGCTCGTCAATGCCGTGCCTTTTGCGCGGCGTCTCGTGGTGCCGAGCAAGCTCACGATCTGCGGCGGACCTTCAACGCCTGCCGCCATCGAGGCGCTGGCGGCAGAGGTAAGAGCGAAGGTGCGCTGACCGCTCAACCCAGTTGCAGGTTGAGGGGAGGGGACGGCTTGAGCAGCACCGGACATCCGGCAGTCACCAAGACCACCGCATCGCAGGCTTGCGCGATGCGCTGGTTCAGGCGGCCCTGCTCATCCCGGAACGAGCGGCCCAGGGCCGTTGCGGGCACAATGCCCTGGCCGACTTCATTTGAGACGAGCAGCACAGGGCCTTGGATACGCGACAGCGCATCGACGAGCCCATCCGTCTCGCCATTCACGTCGCGTCCGGCCAGCATCACGTTCGAGAGCCACAGGGTCAGGCAGTCGACCAGGACGATCCGTTCGGGATGTGCGCTTGCAAGGATGGCCTCAGTGAGATCGAGGGGCGCTTCCCGCGTCTGCCATGACGCATCGCGCACCAACTGATGATGCGCGATTCGCTCACGCATTTCATCATCGAAGGCTTGAGCCGTTGCAATGAAAACGCGCGTTGACGCCGCTGACTCGGCCCATTCCTGCGCGAGGCGGCTCTTGCCCGAGCGGGCTCCGCCCAGAACGAGAACGCGGCGATGAAGGGGCATGTGCGTTTCCAGGAATGCAGGGTCGATCAGCCGTTAGCCCGTAAGACGGCTGAGAGGCAAGATCATGTGGACGCGCAGGCCCTCAGGCAGCCATTCCTGCTCCAATGTGCCTCCGAGCTGGCCGGCGATGCTTCTCTGCGAGAGCTGCGTGCCGAAACCCTGAAAATTCGGGGGAGTTTCGATGACGGGGCCACCGCTCTCCGCCCACATCAGGTCGACCGCCTCGTCGTGAATCGTCCATCGAATGGACAGGCGGCCTTCCGGACTCGACAGGCAGCCGTATTTGGCAGCGTTGGTGGCCAGCTCATGCAGGACGAGAGCTAGGCTCGTGGTGGTGTTGGAGCCCACATGCACGCTCGGTCCTTCGATGCCGACTCTGTCCGTGCCGACCTGCCGGTACGGTTCGAGAACCGCTTCGCATAAGCGGGCAAGATCGACATCGGGTCCAGCCCCATGCCCCATGGCGGCAGCCGGCTGAACCAATTCGTGAGCCCGCGAGAGCGCGCTCAGGCGGCCGCGCAGGGCCGTCGCCATTTCCTTCGGGTCCTTGGCCGTGCGCGCCGTCATCGAGACCATGCCGTTCGCGATGGCGAAGAGGTTTTTCACCCGATGGTTCAATTCCCGCGTGAGAAGCAACTGGGCTTCCTCGAAGGTGTGCCGTTCCGTGACGTCGCTCAGCACGCCGGAGAGGCTCACCGCCTGCGCCCCCTCTCCGTCGGGCGCAAACGAGGCTTGGCCGACCGAACGGAACCAGTGGATCCGCCCATCGGGCATGAGGGCGCGATATTCGCACTCGTAATGCCCGTCTGAGCGCGGATCGCAGGCTTTCTCGATGCGGATCCGGACGTTTTCCCTGTCGTCTGGATGAACCATCTGGATCGCTTCATCGAGGGATCGGGTGTGTGCTTCCTGGTGAGGCAGATGATGGAGGATGCTGGTCCCCTCATCCCAGAGGACCACGTTCTTCTCGAAGTCGATCTGCCATGTGCCGAGATCGGCGGCTTCGAGGGCCAGGCGATAGCGGGTCTCCAGGTTGCGGACAGCTTCTTCGGCTTTCTTCTGCGCGTCGATATTGGTGCTGGTTCCAAACCACCGCACGGTATCTCCCGAGAGATCCTGGATAGGAACGGCGCGGCTGAGCATCCACTCGTATCGGCCTGACGCATTGCGGATACGGTATTCGCATTCGTAAGGCACGCCAGTTTCGACGGATCGGCGCCATTGCGCCTGAATCTCGGGCAAATCTTTCGGATGAACGGCGACCTGCCAGCCGTCGCCCAAACATTGCTCAGGGGTCAGCCCTGTGAATTCGTGCCAGCGGCGGTTGAAATAATCATGCGATCCGTCCGCCCGAGCCGACCACACAAGTTGGGGCAAGGATTCCGCCAAAACGGCAAACTGGTTTTCCGTTGCGTTGAAATCCACTCGGATCTCCCTGGGGCCGCGACTTGCCGCCTGTTCTCCCGCCGAAGGGAACTTCATTCTTGTGGGCCTTTTTGATGCTGACAACCTAAATCGTGCTCAATTTGTGATTTCAGGCGCGAAAGAGTAGCCCCTGTGAGGGGAAAGGATTAAGAAACCGCTCCAGTCTGGCGCTCCGCCGCCGGAACACATAGATGCAGGACAGCCCTTGAACCCCTTGAGGCGTTTCGCGCCGAGGCTGATTGAACCTTTTCATGAACGATATGAGTCCCCATCCGGTTGCCGCGCCGGACATTGCATCTGCCGAAGCCCTGCATCCCAAGGAGCGCCGCTCGCGGCGTTTCGCCTGGATCGGTATGGCGGCAAGTGTAATATTGTTCGGAGCCTCCCTCGTTGTTCTCTGGCACATCGTCTCCGAAATCGACGTGAACGAGCTGAAATCGGCCTTCACGGCCGCAAGCCTGCGCCAGATTGGCCTTGCGGTCCTTTTTACGACAATCAGCTACAGCCTTCTCACCTGCTACGACGCCATCGCCCTCAGGCAGCTCAAGCTGAAGATTCCCTATCTCACGACAGCGATGGCCTCCTTCACCAGCTATGCGGTGAGCTTTACCCTGGGCTTCCCGCTGCTCACGGCGGGCACCGTCCGCTACTGGATCTATTCCCCTAAGGGCCTCAGCCCGGGGCGGGTGGCGAGCCTTACCGTGATCACCGGCGTGACCTTCTGGCTCGGCATGGCCCTGGTTCTGGCCTGGAGCCTGATCCGCATGGCGGATGAGCTGGCGAGCCTTGTCTACACCCATATCTGGGTCAATCAGCTCATCGGCCTAGTCGCGGCCGTCTTTGTGGCGGGCTACCTGGTCTGGGTCTCGCTCAAACGCCGAAGCGTGCGCATCCAGGGCTGGAAGCTGGAATTGCCGGGCCTGCGCCTCTCCCTCGGGCAAATCCTCATCGGCGCTGCCGATGTCTGCGCCGGAGCGGGCGTTCTCTTCGTCCTCTTGCCCGGCGGGCACGGCCTGAGCTTCGAGACGTTCCTGGCGGTCTATATCTTCGCCGTTATGCTGGGCGTGGCGAGCCATGCGCCGGGAGGCTTGGGGGTCTTCGAGGCCACGATCCTGCTGGCCCTGTCGAGCTATCCACGCGAGCCGGTGCTCGGCGCGCTGCTGCTCTATCGCCTGTGTTATTACCTCGTTCCCTTCGTTCTAGCCCTTGCCCTGCTTGGAGCCTACGAGGTGCGCAACCGCCTCCGCTCCTCGCGAGGAGCCTTCAAGCCCGACGACGAGCCTGCGGAAGAGAGCTTGGCCGGGAGGTGACTTCGTGAGGCGCGCACCGTAAAAACGGACGCGATACTCACGCGGGGCTGTAAGGCATCATGAGCGATCCCAGCGAAAACAGGCCTGCGAGCGGCTCTCCCGAGGCCGGCCCGCTACGTATGGCGGCTTTTCGCGGAGCGCTTGTGGCATGCCTTCTGCTAAGCGCCATCGCTCTCTGGCGCGGCTACGGCGATGGCTGGTTCGTCTTGGGTGTCGTCAGCGCCATCGTGCTCAGTGCCTTGGCCGGCGGCCCGTATCGGAAGCGGCTGGGCGAAGCGCTGCAGCCGCGCCCCAAGTCTTCCGGGCGCAGCGACATGGCCGAGGCTCTTCTGGCCCATATTCCCGATCCCGTGATCATGGTGGATCGTCGTCAGGTGGTTCTTGAGGCCAACAAGGCCGCTCATCGTCTCCTGCCCGGGTTGAAGATCAGCCAGCCTCTGTCCTTCGCCCTTCGCAGCCCCGATGTGCTCGACGGCATCGAGGAGGTGCTGGAGGCAGGGACTTCGTTGCGTATCGAATATTCCGAGCGGGTGCCCACGGAGCGGACATTCGAGGTGCATATCGGCCCCTTGCAGGCGGAAGCCTTGAATGTTGGCGTTCAATCGGGCGTCGTGCTGTTCTTCCGCGATCTCACCGAGGCGCGGCGTCTCGAGGTGATGCGGGCGGATTTCGTGGCCAATGCGAGCCACGAGCTCCGCACGCCCCTGGCCTCGCTTCTCGGCTTCGTCGAAACGCTGCAGGGCCCGGCCCGTGACGACCTCAAGGCGCGCGAGCGTTTCCTCGAGATCATGCGCGTCCAGGCTCAGCGCATGAAGCGTCTGATCGACGATCTCCTGTCGCTTTCGCGCATCGAGATGCGGTCGCATGTGTCGCCGACGCAGAAGGTCGATCTCGGCTCTCTTGTTGCTCCGATGGTCGAGACGTTTTCGCCTGCCGCGAAGGAAAAGGGCGTGGCGATCCGCGCCGTCCTGCCCGAGCGTCCCGTCCATGTCTTCGGCGATCGTGACGAGCTTCTGCGGGTGATCGAGAACCTGATCGAGAACGCCGTGAAATATGGGGAAAGCGGCAAGGCCGTAGATATTACCCTGGAGAGCATCGAGTCCGAGGCCGGTCCATACTCCGTTCTGTCCGTTCAGGATTATGGCCCCGGTATCGCGCCGGAGCATCTGCCAAGACTCACCGAGCGGTTTTACCGGGTCGATGCCGCTCATAGCCGCGACAAGGGCGGAACGGGCCTGGGTCTCGCGATCGTGAAGCACATCGTCAACCGTCATCGCGGCCAGCTCGACATTGCCAGCGAGCCGGGGCAGGGCGCGCGTTTCACCGTCAGGCTCCCCGAGGCTCCCACAGGCGAATGAGGCCGGATTTCAAGCCTTTGCCAGGGGATCCTTTCGGGCTGTCATCTATTTGTCATCCAACTGTCGTAGAGGCGACATGCGCCGGGCCTAGCTGTCCACTCGCGCGGTCCGGAATGGGTCATGGAACCGCCTGCCGCGCTTGTATGAACAGGGAGATTTACCGTGAAGATCATGTCCTTCGCCCTTGCGGCCGGCCTTGCCGTCGCTAGCCTTTCGACCACGGCGTCCGCTGCTGACATCACCGGCGCAGGCGCGACTTTCCCCTTCCCGGTCTATTCGAAGTGGGCTGAAGCCTACAAGAAGGAGACCGGCAACGGCATGAATTATCAGTCCATCGGCTCCGGCGGCGGCATCAAGCAGATCCAGGCCAAGACGGTCGATTTCGGCGCCACCGACGCTCCGATGAAGGGCGAGGACCTCGAGAAGAACGGCCTCGTTCAGTTCCCGACCGTGATGGGCGCCGTCGTTCCCGTCGTCAACATCCAGGGCGTCCAGCCGGGCCAGATCAAGCTGACGGGCCAGGTGCTCGCCGATATCTTCCACGGCAAGATCGCCAAGTGGAACGATGCCAAGATCGCCCAGCTGAACCCCGGCGTGAACCTGCCCGCCGCCAACATCACCCCGATCTACCGCTCCGACTCTTCGGGCACGACCAGCGTGTTCACCACTTATCTCTCGCAGGTTTCCGATGCCTGGAAGGCCGAGCTCGGCGCCGGCACCACGGTCAACTGGCCGATCGGTCAGGGCGGCAAGGGCAACGAGGGTGTGGCCGCGACGGTGAAGCAGGTTCCGAACGCGATCGGTTATGTCGAGTATGCTTTCGCCAAGCAGAACAACATTCCCCACACCCTGATCCAGAACAAGGCCGGCAAATATCCGCAGCCGGAGATCAAGTCGTTCCAGGCCGCTGCCGCCAGCGCCAACTGGAATTCGGCTCCGGGCTTCGGCATCTCGCTGACCAATCAGGCCGGTGACGACGCTTGGCCGATCACGAACCCCACCTTCATCCTGGTTCATAAGAGCGCAGAGAAGCCGGAGCAGACCGCTGAAGTGTTGAAGTTCTTCGACTGGGCCTACAAGAACGGCGACAAGCTCGCGTCCGATCTTGACTACGTGCCGCTGCCGGACAACGTCGTCGAGCAGATCCGCGCGACCTGGGCCAAGGACATCAAGAACGCCTCCGGTCAGGCGATCTTCAAGATGTAAGACTGACGGCACCTTAATAGGTTGCCGATAAGGAGTGAGGCGGATGGCTGTCGTGTCTGATCAAGTTTCAATGTCGAACATGCAGACCGTCCGCCGTCGCACTTCTCCCGTCTTCGATCAGGGCTTCCGCTGGGCTTCCTACGGCTCTGCCCTGATCGTTCTCGCGGTGCTCGCCGGCATCATCGGCTCGATGGTGTATGGCGGTTGGCCCGCCTTCCAGGAATTCGGCTTCGGCTTCGTCACGTCCAGCATCTGGAATGTCGGAGCGGACCAATACGGTGCATGGGTCGCAATTGCCGGCACACTGACCTCGGCGCTCATCGCTCTCGTTATCGGCGTCCCGATTTCCATCGGCATCGCCATCTTCCTCACGCAGCTCTGCCCGACTTGGCTGCGCCGTCCCGTCTCCACCGTGATCGAGCTTCTGGCTGCAGTGCCCAGCATCATCTACGGCATGTGGGGCCTCTTCGTCTTCGCGCCGCTGTTCGCGCAATATGTTCAGATTCCGCTGGCGACCATTGTCGAGGGCATACCGATCGTCGGAACCGTTCTTTATGCCCGCGTGCCCTCCGGCGTCGGCATGATGACGGCGGGGATCATCCTCGCGATCATGATCATTCCCTTCATTGCGTCGATCACGCGCGACATTCTCGACCAGATCCCGACCGTGCTGCGCGAGAGCGCCTACGGTATCGGCTGCACCACCTGGGAAGTGGTACGCCATGTTCTGCTGCCTCAGGCCGGGGTCAGCATCATCGGCGCGGTCATGCTCGGCCTCGGCAGGGCGCTTGGCGAGACGATGGCGGTGACCTTCGTGATCGGCAACGCGAACCGCCTGTCGCTTTCGCTGTTCGACCCGAGCTCGACCATCGCATCCCGCATCGCGAACGAATTCAACGAAGCCTCCGGCATGCAGATGCATGCGCTGATGGCCCTCGGCTGCATTCTCTTCGTCGTCACATTCATTGTTCTGGCCCTCGCGCGTCTTCTGATTTCCCGCGTGAAGACGCATTAAAGAGGTTGATGATGGATCATGCCCTTTACAATCCGGCAGCGACAGCCGCGGCACCTGCTCCTTGGGGGCGCGTGCGCCGCAGTCGCTATGTGGCCGACCGCGCACTCAAGATCACCTGCACGCTCTTCACGCTTCTCGGCGCCTTCGTGCTCGGATGGATCCTGCTGATGCTCATCGTCGAGGGCATCGGCGGCCTCTCGCCCGCGGTCTTCACGGAGACGACGCCTGGTCCCGGCACGGCAGGCGGCGGCATCGCCAACGCTATCGTCGGCAGCCTGATCCTCACATTTCTCGGCATCGTGGTTGCAACACCCATCGGCGTGCTCGCCGGAACCTATCTCGCCGAATACGGCAAGGCCTCGATGCTCGCGACGGTGATCCGCTTCGTGAACGACATTCTTCTCGCAGCGCCCAGCATTCTCATCGGCCTCTTCGTCTACATGCTGATGGTGCAGCCCATGGGCGGCTATTCCGGCTGGGCAGGCGGCGTGGCGCTCGCCATCATCGCGGTGCCCGTCATCGTCCGGTCGACCGAGGACATGCTGCGCCTTGTACCGGGTTCGCTGCGCGAGGCCGGCGCGGCGCTGGGCGCGCCCATGTCGACGGTCATCATGAAGATCAGCTGGAAGGCCGCGCGTGCGGGCATGGTCACCGGCGTGATCCTCGCCACTGCACGCATCGCGGGCGAGACCGCACCGCTGCTGTTCACGGCGCTCAACAATAATTTCTGGTTCAGCCCGACGCTCATGGGCGGCGTGTCGAACCTTCCCGTCACCATCTACCAGTTTGCGCTGGCGCCTTACGAGAACTGGCGTGAACTCGCCTGGGCCGGCGCCCTCATCATCACCCTGTCGATCCTGGCGCTGTCCGTCGTGGCACGCCTGCTCTTGAAGAAGGATAAAGTCCGATGAGCAGCACGATTGCCGTCAACACGAGCAGCGCCATCGGGAACACGGCCGCTGCCGATAGCAGCGCGCCGGTCCGCATCTCGGTCAGGAACCTCAATTTCTATTACGGCGATTTCCGCAGCCTGAAGGACATCTCCCTCGATTTCCATGACCGGCAGGTAACCGCGCTCATCGGCCCGTCCGGTTGTGGAAAGTCGACGCTGCTGCGCACCTTCAACCGCATCTACAGCTTGTATCCGGAGCAGCGCGCCGACGGGCAGATCCTGCTCGACGGACAGAACGTTCTCTCACCATCCGTCGATGTGAACGAGCTGCGCGCTCGCGTCGGCATGGTGTTCCAGAAGCCGACGCCGTTCCCCATGTCGATCTACGACAACATCGCCTTCGGCATCCGTCTCTATGAGAAGCTTTCCAAGAGCGAGCTCGACGGACGTGTTGAGGCGGCTCTGCGCAAGGCTGCCTTGTGGGACGAGGTGAAGGATAAGCTGCGCCAATCCGGCATGGGCCTGTCAGGCGGACAGCAGCAGCGCCTGTGCATCGCGCGCACCATCGCGCAGCGTCCCGAGGTGATCCTGCTGGACGAGCCGACCTCGGCGCTCGACCCGATCTCCACCGGCAAGATCGAGGAGCTGATCGAGCAGCTGCGCTCCGAATTCACCATCGTCATCGTCACCCACAACATGCAGCAGGCGGCGCGCATCTCGCAATTCACCGCCTTCATGTATCTGGGCGAGCTCATCGAGTTCGGGGACACGACGAAGATATTCATGAACCCGTCGAAGAAACAGACCCAAGACTACATCACGGGCCGCTTCGGCTAATAACGTTCCCAGGGGAGACCTCCGATGTCGGAGCATATCGTCACTTCCTACGACAACGACCTGCAGGCCCTGCGCCGCCGCATCTCCGAGATGGGCGGCATTGCCGAGAAGATGCTGGTCGATGCGATCAGCGCCCTTGTTCGTCACGACACGGCCATGGCGCAGACCGTCATCGCCTCCGACAAGCGGCTCGACGTGCTGCAGCGCGAGGTGGAGGAAAACGCCATCCTCACCATCGCCCGCCGCCAGCCCCTGGCGGTGGACCTGCGCGAGACCATCTCGGCCATCCGCGTGTCCGGCGACGTAGAGCGCATCGGCGATCTCGCCAAGAACATCGCCAAGCGCGCGCTTGCCATCGGCGCGGATTTCCAGCCGCAGAAAATCGTGCTCGGCCTTCAGCATATGAGCGATCTGGTGCTGGGCCAGCTCAAGGATGTGCTTGATGCCTATGCGCAGCAGGACACCGCCCGCGCCCTCGACGTGTGGAAGCGCGACGGTGCCATTGACGCGCTCTATACCTCGCTCTTCCGCGAGCTTCTGACCTACATGATGGAAGACCCGCGCAATATTTCGTTCTGCACGCATCTCCTGTTCTGCGCCAAGAACATCGAGCGCATCGGCGATCACACTACCAACATCGCCGAGACGGTGCATTATCTCGTGACGGGCGAAACGCTCGCCATCGACCGGCCCAAGAACGACCGGTCCATCGATACCGGTATCGAGGCGGGAGCCTGAGGATGGGACCTCGCGTTCTGATCGTTGAAGACGAGGAGCCGTTGACGCTGCTGCTGCGCTACAACCTCGAAGCCGAGGGCTACGAGGTGGACAGCGTGGCGCGCGGTGACGAGGCCGAGATCCGCCTGCGTGAGCAGGTGCCCGACATCGTTCTGCTCGACTGGATGCTGCCGGGGCTCTCCGGCATCGAACTCTGCCGCCGCATCCGCGTGCGCCCCGAGACAGAGCGTCTGCCGGTGATCATGCTCACCGCTCGGGGCGAGGAGGGCGACCGGATCCGCGGCCTGTCCACAGGGGCCGACGATTATATCGTAAAGCCCTTCTCGGTGCCGGAGCTGCTCGCCCGCGTCCGCGCGCTCCTGCGCCGCACGAAGCCCGCGCATATCGCAACGCTGCTGCGTGCGGGCGACATGGAGCTCGACCGCGAGACCCATCGCGTGCGCCGTGCCGGGAAGGACCTGCATCTGGGGCCCACGGAATTCAAGCTGCTCGAGTTCCTCATGCAGAGCCCAGGCCGCGTGTTCAGCCGCGAGCATCTGCTCAACGCCGTCTGGGGCCACGACGTCTATATCGACGAGCGGACCGTGGACGTCCATGTGGGTCGCCTGCGCAAGGCCATCAACATCCCGAAGATGCCCGACCCCATCCGCACCGTGCGCGGGGCAGGCTATTCCTTCGATGAGACCTTCGCCCGCGCCGATCAGGCTGCAAGCGCCGAGGGCTGATCGCGCATCCCGAAACGAAAAGGCCCGCTGGGTGCAGCGGGCCTTTTCTATTTCAGGATTTGGTTTGGCTTTAAGCGCGGGCCAGCTTGCGCTCACGCTTGCGGTCGGCCACCGGCTGGTAGGCGATGCGGGCGTGATGGGTGCAATAGGGCAGGCCGGTGATGGAGCGGGCGCCGCAGAAGCGGAATTCTGGCTTCGTCGGGTCGCCCATGGGCCAGCGGCACATGGACTCGCGCAGATCCATGATGGTCACGCGCTCGGACATGGGGATCGCCAGATCGTCCTCTTCGGCAACCATTACCGGCTGTTCACGCACGGGCTGGAGCGGAATGGGGGCCAGGACCACATTGTTATGGGCCTGAGGCGCAATCGGGGCCGGCGCGCTGGGGGCGCGGGTGGCTTTGCGAGCGCGGGGCGCGGACGGAGTGGCCTTCACGTCCTTAGCCCGGCCGGACAGGCCGAGGCGGTGAACCTTGCCGATCACCGCATTGCGGGTCACGTTGCCGAGCTCGGCGGCGATCTGGCTCGCGCTCAAGCCATCGGTCCAGAGCTTCTTGAGAAGCTCGACCCGCTCATCGGTCCAAGTTGCGCCCGCATCTGTCATTTTTAAACTTGCCTCCATCGTGGCCGCCTTCTTGAACCCAGAATCCCCTACACCTCGCGGACAGAGAGTTTATGTCCGACCGCGTTGGGAGGGGTCACTCCTTGGGTGAAAGCCGCCGCACGAATGCTGTACTCGACTGACCTGAAGTTACAGGATGGGTGGACTCGGGCGCAAGAGTCCCCGGTCCCCCCCCGCCGTTTTCCCCAGGGAACTCTCCCAACGGAAAATTCCTCCTGTGATGTTTCAGTTCATTTCTCTTGAATTGACAGGGTCCCGCACCTCGTTAGAATCCCCGCCGTGCCGCCCCGCTTGGGCGGCGCTTTCTTTTTATGCCCAGGGTGGCTCAAGGTGCGACCTTGGGTCCCTATAAGGCGGAGACAAACCGTGACATCGCCATTGCTGCCTGTTTTTGCCCGCGCCGAACTGTCCTTCGAGAAGGGGGAGGGCCCCTGGCTCTACGGCCGAGACGGGCAGCGATATCTCGATTTCGGAGCCGGCATCGCCGTGAATGCCTTGGGCCACGCCCATCCGCATCTGGTCGAGGCGCTGACCGAGCAGGCCTCCAAGCTCTGGCACAGCTCAAACCTGTTCCAGATCCCCGAAGGCGAGCGCCTGGCGCAGCGGCTGGTGGATCATACCTTCGCCGATGTGGTGTTCTTCACCAATTCGGGCGCCGAGGCCAATGAGGCCGCCATCAAGATGGCCCGCAAGTATCATCATGCGAACGGCCATCCCGAGCGCTTCCGCATCATCACGTTCGAAGGTGCCTTCCACGGCCGGACGCTCGCCACCATCGCGGCCGGCGGGCAGGCCAAGTATATCGAAGGCTTTGGACCCAAGGTCGAGGGCTTCGATCAGGTGCCTGTCAACGATCTGGAGGCCCTGAAGGCCGCCATCGGTCCCGAGACGGCGGCCCTGATGATCGAGCCGATCCAGGGCGAAGGCGGCGTCCGCTCCGTGGACAATGCGTTTCTCAAGCAGCTGCGCGCTCTCTGCGACCAGCACGGCCTCATGCTGATCTTCGACGAGATCCAGACCGGCGTCGGCCGCACGGGCAAGCTCTTCGCTTATGAGTGGACGGGCGTGACTCCGGACATCATGGCAGTCGCCAAGGGCATCGGCGGCGGCTTCCCGATGGGGGCCTGCCTCGCCACGCGCGAAGCGGCGATCGGCATGACGGCGGGAAGCCACGGCACCACCTTCGGCGGCAATCCTCTGGCCATGGCCGTGGGCAATGCCGTGCTCGACGTGATCCTCGCTCCGGGTTTCCTCAAAGAGGTCGAACGCAAGGGCCTGCTGCTCAAGCAGCGCCTGGCCGAGCTGAAGGATCGCCACTCCTCGATCATTGCCGAGGTGCGCGGCTTTGGCCTCATGATGGGCCTGCGCACCGTTGTGCCCAACACCGATTTCGTCGCCGCTGCGCGCGATCAGAAAATGATCGTGATCGGCGCCGGCGACAACGTCGTCAGGCTTCTGCCGCCGCTCATCATCTCCGATGAGGACATTTCGGAAGCCTTCAATCGTCTGGATGCCGCATGCGCGGCCATGGAAGCTGAGCTGAAGACCAAAACTCAGCCGGGAGCAGCCTGAATGAACACCCGTCACTTTCTCGATATCAGCGACTTCTCGGGTGCTGAGATCCGCCGCATCCTGAAGGTGGGCTCCGAGATCAAGGCCAAGCGTCGCCGGGGCGAACGCTCCAAGGAGCGTCCGCTCGAAGGCAAGACGCTGGCCATGGTGTTCGACAAGCCCTCCACCCGCACGCGCGTGTCTTTCGATGTAGGCATGCGCGAGCTTGGCGGCGAGACGCTGATGCTCACCGGCAAGGAGATGCAGCTTGGCCGCGGCGAGAGCATCGCCGACACGGCGCGGGTTCTCTCGCGCTATGTGGACGCCATCATGATCCGTACCCTCGACCATGCCATGGTGGCGGAGCTGGCGCAGTATGCCTCGATCCCGGTGATCAACGGCCTGACCAAGACGACGCATCCGTGTCAGATCATGGCCGACGTCATGACCTTCGAGGAGCATAACGGCTCCATTGAAGGCCGGACGGTGGCCTGGGTGGGCGATGCCAACAACGTGCTCGCCTCTTGGATTCACGCCTCGGCACGCCTAAATTTCGCTCTGAAGATCGCTTCTCCGCCGGAACTTGCCGTGCGACCCGAGCTTTTGTCCTGGGCAAAGAAGGAAGGAGCGGAGATCAGCGTGACGACGGATGCCTTCGAGGCCGCCGAGGGGGCCGATGCCATCGTCACCGATTGCTGGGTTTCGATGGGAGATGACGACGAGTTTCGCCGTCACAACCTGCTGAAGCCCTATCAAGTCAACAGCAAACTGATGAGCGTAGCCGCCAAGGACGCCGTCTTCATGCACTGCCTGCCCGCGCATCGCGGAGAGGAGGTGACGGACGACGTGATGGACGGTCCGCAATCCGTTGTTTTCGATGAAGCCGAAAACCGGCTTCATGCACAGAAAGGCATCCTCGCGTGGTGCCTTGGAGCAGCAAACGCATGAGTTCAACTTCGTTCGAGGGCCATGACGACGTCGTTCTGCCGTTCTCGGTGGAGCCTCTCGACGTGCGCGGGCGCGTGGTGCGCCTCGGTCCCTCCATCGACACGATCCTGGCCCGTCACGGCTACCCTAATCTCGTCGCCCGCGTCATCGGCGAGGCTGCGGCGCTGACCGTGATGCTCGGTGCATCGCTGAAGCTCGAAGGCCGCTTCCAGTTGCAGACCAAGACCGACGGCATCATCGACATGGTAGTGGTGGATTTCAACGCGCCTGACAAACTGCGCGCGACGGCCCGCTTCGACCAGGAAAAGCTCGATGCTCTCGGATCCGGATCGATGAGCACGGGCGAGCTGATCGGCAGCGGCTATCTTGCCATGACCATTGATCAAGGTACGGAACGCAGCCGCTACCAGGGCGTTGTGGCGCTCGAAGGCCAGGGCTTCGAGGAGGCGGCTCATCAATATTTCCGCCAGTCGGAGCAGATCCCCACGCAGGTGCGCCTTGCCGTGGCCGAGCAGTTCGAGGAGGGCCGCCACACCTATCGTGCCGGCGGCCTGATGATTCAGTTCCTCCCGTCCTCGCCAGAGCGCATGCGCCAAGCAGATCTTCATCCCGGCGACATTCCCGAGGGCCATGCTTCAAACGGTTTCGGCATGCCATCAGAAGACGACGCCTGGGTCGAGGCCAAGTCGCTTGTCGCGACGGTGGAGGATCACGAACTCATCGATCCCGCCGTATCGAGCGAGCGTCTGCTTTATCGCCTCTTCCACGAGCGCGGCGTGCGTGTGTTCGAAGGGCAAAACGTGCATGAGGAATGCACCTGCTCGCATGATCGTATCATGGGCATGATGCGCCGTTTCTCAGCCGAAGATCGTCGCGACATGGTGGGCGACAACGGCCGCATCGGCATCACCTGCGAGTTCTGCTCGCGCTTTTACGATCTCAACCCCGCTGACGTGGAAGCCGAGATCGCGAAGACGGAAGCATAAAAGAGCTTTTGAACGAAACAAAAAATGCCCGGTCACAAGCCGGGCATTTTGCATTTTGCCGCGGGCGCAACGTCAGGAGGCGGCGCAGGTCGCCATCAGACGGCGCATGAAGGCAGCACCTGCTTCGAGCTGATCGAGCGTGATGTATTCATCCGCCTGGTGCGCCTGGTCGATGGAGCCGGGCCCGCATACGACGGTGGGAATGCCTGCGGCCTGGAAATGGCCGGCCTCCGTTCCATATGGCACCGTCTGCGTGCGGTTCTTGCCCGCAAGACGCATGACTAAGGTTTCTGCAAACGATCCAGGTTCAGGCGCGAGGCCCGGCACATTCGCGTGGACCTTCGTCTCGATGCGCCCAAAATCGCCGAAGCGGTTGAGGCGTTTCAAGGCAACTTCCTCCGCAAACTTTTCGAGCCGTTCCGGAATCTCCTTCGGATCCAGATTCGGAAGACCACGGAATTCCCAATGGAACGAGCAGGACTTCGAGATGATGTTCCGCGCCGTGCCGCCCGAGATCACGCCCACATGCACGGTCGTATAGGGCGGATCGAAGCGCCCGGTCGCATCGCCGCGTTCCATCATTTCGTCGCCAATGCGGTTGAGTTCGGTGATCAGCTCTGCCGCCGTCATCACGGCGCTTGCACCGAGATATGGCTTCGAGGAATGCGCCTCGAAGCCATGCACTGTCGTCGTGAAGGTCACGACGCTTTTATGAGCATCTACCACCTCCAGTATCGTCGGTTCGCCGACGATCACGGCTTTGGGCAGCGGCAGATCATGTCCGAGCTTGCGGATGGTATCGACGACGCCGAGACATGTGGTCTCTTCGTCATAGGAGAGCATGATGTGGATCGGCGTCTGGAGATTGGCGGCCAGAAACTCAGGAACAAGCGCGAGCGCCAGCGCATCGAACGCCTTCATATCCACCGCGCCGCGTCCGTAAGCACGCCCGTTCTCGACGCGCAGGGTGAACGGGTCGGATGTCCAGGCTTGTCCCGCCACTGGCACCACATCAGTATGACCGGACAACACGATGCCGCCCTTATCCTGCGGGCCGATGGTGGCATAGAGCGCCGCCTTGTCGCCCATCTCGTTCGGCACGCGAATGTGCGGCACGTTCCAGCTCTGGAGATAAGTCTCCACGAATTCGATAAGGGCAAGGTTAGACTTTGCGGTTTCGGTATCGAACGAAACCAATTTCGCCAGCATTTCGAGCGGCGTCAGCCGCTGACCGTTGGAAGACATACAAACCTCAGCATGCGTCGAGCATGAATTGGGAAGTCCGTAGGACTAAGGCTCCACCCGGATTTTGGCAAATGATGCACGAGCGATGCACGCTTGAGGATAATGCATGTTCCGCAAGGGAATGGGTGGGCTTGGCAACCTGCCTGCAAGCAGACGTTGCTTTGTGTAAGGCGCACATGTAGCTTTATATGAAATATCATTACATGGACGGAACATGCCAGCTGAAATTACCCTCGCCGATAGAAGCATTGGTGCGCTCACAGCGCTGGACAACGGCACCTTCCTTTCTGTTTGGAATGCGTCCGGCAACGTCGTCATGGCGCAACTCTACAACCTGGATGGCACGAAAAAGGGCGGTTCTTTTGCGCTGTCAGCTTCGTCGGCTGGTGCAAACGTCAATTTGGCCGCCACCAATCTCGGCAATGGTCGGGTTGCCATCGTCTGGGAACAGGAAGGGGCGAAGCCTAGCGTCTATGCCAAGGTGATCGATGCCGATGGCAAGTCTGTCCACGATGTTTTCAAGATCCCGTCAGGGACGTCGGCTCAGACCTTGGATGACATCTCCGCTCTGCCCGATGGAGGCTTCGCCGTCGCGACCATCAATGAAGGTGTTGCCACTGTCGTCAAAGTGGCCGCTGACGGCACAACGGCGGGTCCGATTACTATCAAGGACAACGCGCTCGACCTGAGCATGACGAGGCTCCAGAATGGAAATTTGGCGCTTTACGTCCATATCGATACGCCCGACTATTTGAACAACACGATAGGCTATATCCTGGGCACCGCATTGTCGGGGCCTTTTTACCCTGGTTCTCTTCGCGACCCTGACGATACGGATCCGTTAAATCCGCAGATGACGGCTTTGTCCAATGGCAACATTCTGCTCGCTCACAACGGAACTTGGGGCGAAAGAGATACCCTTGAGCTCGAACTCTTTTCGAGCCCCGGTGCTTCCTTGGGGCCAGGCGCCTTTCTTATGGCAGGAGAAGGCGAAACGATCGGGGCCCATGTCATCAAGGCATTGCCTGGTGGTGGCTTCGTTTTCGCATATGAGCAAGGCGACGCTACCGATAGAGATGTTTATGTCGGTGTATCTCAGTCCGGCGCTTTGGGGGGAGTGAGTACGGAAAGGGTCGGCTTCTTCAAGTACGATGACGATCAGTCTGCGCCCAAGATCGCCGTTCTCCTGGATGGCCGATATGTCGTCAGTTGGACCGAGACGGTGTACGGCATTCCGGAAACGAGGGCGCATATCTTCGATCCCCGCCTGAGCGGCGCTATCTGGACCGGCACGAGTGCGGGCGAGCAGTACCAAGGTACGGAGTTCTCGGACAACCTCAACGGCAGCGGCGGCAATGACTATCTGGTTGGCGAGGCAGGCTCGGATGTGCTGAATGGGGGCACTGGCAGCGATACCCTCATCGGTGGTGTCGGCGATGATATCTATCACGTGGATAACAGTGGCGATCAGGTGATTGATGTTTCAGGCGTCGATACGATCGTCACCACGATCAACTATACCTTGAATTCCTCCATCGAAAACCTGACTGCATCGGACTCTGCTGGCGCAATCGCCCTGACGGGCAACAACACTCATAACGTGCTGACCGGTAATGCGGCTGCCAATACTCTCAATGGCGGTGAGGGCAACGACACGCTCGACGGCGCAGGCGGCGCCGACCGCATGGTCGGCGGCAAGGGCAACGACACCTACTACGTCAACCACAAGTCCGACAAAGTGGTCGAGACCTCCGGCCAGGGCACGGACACGATCTATGCGCGTGTCAGCTACACCATCAGCAACTACGTCGAGAAGCTGATCGGCGAGGGCTCGAGCGCGATCTCGCTTTCGGGCAACGGATCGTCCAACACGATCACCGGCAATACGGGCAAGAACACGCTCAAGGGCAACGCCGGCAACGACATCCTCGATGGCGGGCTTGGCAATGACGTGCTCTATGGCGGCACCGGCAAAGACAGCTTCGTGTTCAGCACGGCCTTGCACAAGACCAAGACCGTCGACGCGATCAAGGACTTCGTGGTCAAGGACGACACGATCCGCCTGGAGAACGCGATCTTCACCTCGCTCACCAAGACCGGCAAGCTCAACAAGGCGTTCTTCAAGATCGGCCCCAAGGCCAAGGACAAGAACGACTACCTTGTCTACGACAACAAGAAGGGCGTGCTCTATTACGACGCCGACGGTTCGGGCAAGGGCGCTGCGATCAAGATCGCGACCCTGTCCAAGAACCTCAAGATGACCCACGCCGACTTCCTCGTCATCTGACGAGGGGCCTTTGAGAAGATTCTGATGCGCTTCACAATGCGCATCAGAATCTTTCAATGCTTAGTTCAATGCAGCACGCGCTTGTTGCGCGGCATGTCGAGTGAAAATGCCGGGATCTCGGCATCGAATCTTTCGCCGTTCGCGGTTTCCATCACATAGCTTCCCTGCATGGTGCCGCTCGGCGTCGTGAGCGGGCATCCGCTCGTATAGCTGTAGCTCTCGCCCGGTCCGAGCACCGGCTCTTCACCGACCACGCCGGTGCCACGCACTTCCTGCACGCGGCCCTGCTCGTCGGTGATGCGCCAGTAGCGCGCGCGCAGCTGCACGCGCTCGAGCCCCAGATTGATGATCTCAACCGTGTAAGCAAAGAAGTAACGGTGATCGTCGGGCGAGGATTCTTCCGGCATGTAGCGGGGTGTCACGGTCACGCTGATGCCGCGGGTGACGGCCTTGTACATGGGTGGTCCCTTAGCCAGGAGTGGAATTCCCATTCCTCGTAGGACGGCCTTCAGGCCTCGTCAATCGAGGCTGAGGGAGAGCTCTTTGGGTCGGCCCAGCGGGCTTACACGGCCCGTTCCCCGCGCCGACCGTGCTTTGGCAGATTAACCTTCATCAGCGCCTTGGGCTGGGAAGGGCTGGCGTGATACCCATTTCACGATGAAGAATGATGAAACGGGCCGAGAATTCCGTTACACAGCTTCGACAGTTAAGCTAAGAACACGCGAGACAGAGCAGGGGCCCAGGAAAAGGTCATGGTTGCGTTGAAGGACGGGATTCAATCGGCGGATGCCATCATGCGCCTCGCGGAAGCGGGTGTGATCAAGCCGGAGACGCCCTTCGCCTCCGATCAGGTGCAGCCCGCGAGCCTCGACCTGAGGCTCGGCCGCCGGGCCTACCGGGTCCGCGCCAGCTTCCTGCCAGGCCGCAATCATACGGTGAAAGATCGCCTCGCTCAGTTGAGTTTCCATGAGATCGACCTCTCGGCAGGAGCTATCCTGGAGACGGGCAGCGTCTATATCGCAGAATTGCAGGAGGGGTTGTCCCTGCCGGAGGACCTGTCCGCTGCAGCAAACCCCAAGAGCTCGACAGGCCGGATCGACGTGTTCACCCGGGTGATCACCGATCGCAGCCAGGAATTCGACACCATCGGTGCCGGTTATTCGGGCCTGCTTTATGCGGAGATATCGCCGCGCACCTTCCCCGTGCTGGTGCGGACGGGCACGCGCCTGTCCCAGCTGCGCCTGCGCAAGGGCGACGTGCGCCTCACCGATGTCGAGCTTCATGCCCTCCACCAGCGTGAGCGGGTCGTGACCTCCGCCGAGCCGTCGATCCAGGACGGCGTGGCCGTGAGCGTTGATCTCGCGGGCTTCGGCCCTGACAATCTCATCGGCTACCGCGCCAAGCGCCATACCGGCCTTGTGGACGTGGACAAGCCGGGTTCTTGCCGGGTCTCCGATTTCTGGGAGCCGCTTTATGCGGAGGCCAACCGCACCCTGATCCTCGATCCCGGCCAATTCTACATCCTCGCCTCCAAGGAAGCGGTTCACGTCCCGCCGGATTATGCCGCCGAGATGGTGCCCTTCGATCCGCTCGTGGGCGAGTTCCGCGTCCACTATGCCGGCTTCTTCGATCCGGGCTTCGGCCACGCCGGCGCAGGAGGGGAGGGGGCCCGGGCGGTCCTCGAGGTCCGTTCCCGCGACGTGCCTTTTATCCTCGAGGATGGCCAGATCGTCGGCCGCCTCGTCTATGAGCGCATGGCTGAACGCCCGCAGGTGCTTTATGGGGCAGGAGCGGGGTCCAACTATCAGGCGCAAGGCTTGAAACTTTCCAAGCACTTCCGCTGACCCCTTGCGGAAATGCAGCCAAGATCGATATGGTCTTGGATAGCGCGCGGGCGTAGTTCAGAGGTAGAACGTCAGCTTCCCAAGCTGAATGTCGTGGGTTCGATTCCCATCGCCCGCTCCAACTCCTTCTCTTTGATGCGGATCAAGGCCATTTGAAGTCCCTTACGATAGGGACTTTACGGGTTATTAAGCATGCCTCTCCGGACAAGGAGGGAAAATTGCGAAATCCGCTCGGAGAGGTGTTGACAAAATGTCGGCCAATCGACATATCCGCAGCCCCGCCGGATTTCAGATCCAGGCAGGCTTCATGTCAAAGACACCGCATCGGCAGAGTTCCTTCCGGAGCTCCAAAGAATGTCGGGTCTGATCAGGAGCTCTAAAGATCCTGATCGACGCCAAGAGCCGGGAATGCCAGTTGATGGCAAATCTCCGCGGTTCCTCTGACGGACAATTCAAGTTTCTAGAAGGCGCCAGCCAACTGAAACAAAGTAAACGTAGAGATGATATCATCCCTACGAGCGATGAAGTCTGGTCTGAATACTGAAATTAGGTTGGTGCGACGCCCGGACGACGAAAAATCTTCAAAAAAGATGTTGACGTTGAAAATGGGAATCGCTAAACATCTCTCCATCGACGGCGACCTTTGACGGGTTGTCGGACTGGAGGCCCTGGGGACCTGATCGGCTGAGAGGCGGATGGGGTTCTGTGGCTTCCGTGTCTTGTCTCTTCGGGACGAGATTTGCTCTTTGACAAGTGAAGAAAGAAGGAGAAGCGTAGGCGGCGGTGTCCTTGCGCCGGTTCTTTGAACCGGAATGATAAGACAACGACCCGTTCTATG
>NZ_JAKRNJ010000011.1 GCF_022346925.1 Microvirga sp. ACRRW | reverse complement strand
GTCTCGTGCTGAACCTCCGCGCCGGATGAGGCGAGGGAGGCGGCGAGGCGGTTCGAGTTCTCGACCGGAATGATCGGGTCCATGAGGCCCGACACCATCAGCACCTTCTTCCCCGACAAATCCGCTTTTGGAGCATCCTGCAGCGGCACCATGGCACGCAGCAGCGCCGCGCCCGCGAGAGCATCGGGCCGCAGCATCAGCATCGCGGCTGCGATGTTCGCGCCGTTGGAGAAGCCGAGCGCAATCGGAGCCTCGAGCCCGTAAGCCGCGCGGGCCTCGGTGACGAAGTCCGTGAGCTCGTTGGCGCGAAAGCGCACGTCTTCCTCATCGAACACGCCTTCCGCCAGACGCCGGAAGAAACGCGGCATGCCGTTCTCAAGGATCTTGCCGCGCGGGGAGAGGAGGGCGGAGCCGGGAGAGGCCATGCGGCCCAGCGCCAGCAGGTCATCCTCGTTGCCGCCTGTGCCGTGCAGAAGCAGCAGGGGCGGGCGGCCCGGTTCGGTGGCGGGCTCGTAGCGGTGAATGAAGGACAGTTCGGTCATGATCTTGCTTTCTCCCTCTCCCGACTCAGGGCCGGGAGAGGGCTTTGTTTCAAGCCAATTCAGGCAGATGAGTCTCGATGCTGGAGCGGCGCGGCTCGAGGAACGCAGGCAGCTTCAGCTCGCTGCCGAGGTGATCCTCAGCCTCGTCCACGGCAAAGCCCGGCTCGTCCGTGGCGATCTCGAAGAGAATGCCGTTGGGCTCACGGAAATAGACGGACCGGAAGTAGTTGCGGTCCTTCTGCTCCGTGGGGTGGAGCCCATGGTTCTCAGCGAGTTTTCTCACCATCTCGGCCTGGTCCGCGTCGTCCGCTGAACGGAAGGCGACGTGATGGACCGAGCCGCCGCCCATGCGTCCCGGCAGGAAGCCACCGACACTGCGAATGTCGACAACGCTGCCGATGGCGGCATCGCTCTTGTAGCGGACGAGGGAACCCTCCCGCGCCACCTCACTGAAGCCGAAGATATCGGTGAGGATCGCGCCTGTCGGCTCGCCGTTCTCGACGAGAAGCGTCACTCCTTCGAGCCCGCGAATGGCATGCTCTGCTGGGACATCGCTTTCCGTCCAGACGCCATCGCTGCTCGCATCCGCAACGCCCACGAGCGAGAGGCTCGTGCCGTGCGGGTCCTTGAAGGTCAGCACGCTCTGGCCGAAGCGCTTTTCCAGCGCGCCGTGCTCGACGCCCTGTTCGATGAAGCGATGAGTCCAGTAACCGAGCGAGCCTTCAGGCACGCGGAACGCGGTCTCAGAGGTCGAGCCGACACCGTTGCGTCCCGGAGCGACATGCTCCCAGGGGAAGAAGGTGAGGATCGAGCCCGGGCTGCCGTGGCTGTCGCCGAAATAGAAATGGTACGTGCCGGGATCGTCGAAGTTCACCGTCTTCTTGACGAGGCGAAGTCCCAGAACCCGGGTGTAGAAATCGAGGTTGCGACGGGCCGGACCCGCAATGGCGGTGACGTGATGAATGCCGTGGTGCCGCATGGCTGTGTTCCTTAACGACTGGCGCAAGAGTGCGCCTCTGAACTGCCAGATAGGTACCACCGCAGCGGGAAGAAGTGCGGAAAGAGCAACCTTGCGGGATTGCAAAGCTAAAAGACGCCTGCACCGAAATCCGTGCCGTTGCTGGAGAATTCCGCTCGTCAAGAATCCGGCAACCAAAGACTCTCAACAACGCTTAACCTCAACGCCGATTCAGCATTTCGCGTTAACGGTTTGCGGCCGCGCCTCGTGTGACACTCCTCTCCACACAAGAGATCGACCGGCTGTCCTGAAAAGGGCCGGAGGGAGTCACAAGAATGCTGAAGGATAACCTTCGCGAGTTCATCGACGGCGCTGCCGAGCGCAACTTCATCGCCGCCGCTGACGTGACGCGACTGACGGGCGAGATTCTGGATGCCGGCATCACCAGCCGCCTGGAAGTGGAATCGCTCCTGGCCCTCGACCGGATAATCGAGTCCGACGAGAGCTGGGGAGCCGCGCTCACCAAGCTCGTGGTGGAATTCGTGGTCTGGAAGCGGGCGCCGTTTGGCGTTGTGAGCGGCGACGACGCCCTGTGGCTGGCGACCGTTCTCGAGGTCAGCGGCCCGAGCCGCAACGCCATGAACATCGCCTACGCCATCCTGGACGAAGCAGGCTATGTGGATGTGGCGCTGCTCGATTTCATCATGCGCGGGCGCCAGCAGGCCCGGCAAAGCCTCATGGCTGCCTGAAAGCTCGTTTCAATCTAACCTAAAAGCTAAACGCGGCCCCGCTTCCCGAATGCGCCGATGTGCAGTAACGGAGGTGGGGCTAAGTTTTTGAGGGTGGAGCACCTGAGGCTCATGTTCGACAAGATCCTGATTGCGAACCGTGGCGAGATCGCGTGCCGGGTGATCAAGACCGCCCGCCGGATGGGCATCAAGACGGTTGCCGTCTATTCCGATGCCGACAAGGACGCCCTCCACGTGGAGATGGCCGATGAGGCCGTCCATATCGGCCCGGCTGCTGCGGCCCAGTCCTACCTTATCATCGAGAAGATCATCGAGGCCTGTAAGCAGACCGGGGCCCAGGCGGTCCATCCCGGCTACGGCTTCCTGTCCGAGAGAGAGGCTTTCCCCAAGGCCCTGGCCGAAGCGGGCATCGTCTTCATCGGCCCCAATCCCGGCGCGATTGCCGCCATGGGCGACAAGATCGAGTCGAAAAAGGCGGCAGCCGCCGCGAAGGTCTCGACGGTTCCCGGTTATCTGGGCGTCATCGAGGGGCCCGAGCAGGCGGTGAAGATCGCTAACGAGATCGGCTACCCCGTCATGATCAAGGCCTCCGCAGGCGGCGGCGGCAAGGGCATGCGCATCGCCTATTCCGCCGACGAGGTGGCCGAGGGCTTTGCCCGTGCCAAATCGGAAGCGGCGTCATCCTTCGGCGACGACCGCGTTTTCATCGAGAAGTTCATCACCGATCCGCGCCACATCGAGATCCAGGTTCTCGGCGACAAGCACGGCAACGTCATCTATCTCGGCGAGCGCGAATGCTCCATTCAGCGCCGTAACCAGAAGGTCATCGAGGAAGCGCCATCGCCGCTCCTCGACGAGGCCACCCGCAAGCTCATGGGCGAGCAGGCGGTCGCCCTCGCCAAGGCCGTGGGTTACGATTCCGCAGGCACCGTCGAGTTCGTGGCGGGGCAGGACAAGTCCTTCTACTTCCTCGAGATGAACACCCGCCTCCAGGTGGAGCATCCGGTGACCGAGATGGTCACCGGCGTCGACCTCGTGGAGGAGATGATCCGCGTGGCCGCCGGCGAAAAGCTGCGCCTTGCTCAATCCGACGTGAAGCTCAACGGCTGGTCGGTCGAAAGCCGCATCTATGCGGAAGACCCGGTGCGCAACTTCCTGCCCTCCACGGGCCGCCTCGTGACCTATCGCCCGCCGGAAGAGGGCGAGCAGGATGGCGTGACGGTTCGCAACGATACCGGCGTTTACGAGGGCGGCGAGATTTCGATCTATTACGACCCGATGATCGCCAAGCTCGTGACCCATGCGCCCACCCGAACGCAGGCCATCGAGGCTCAGGCGACCGCGCTCGACGCTTTCGCCATCGACGGCATCCGTCACAACATTCCGTTCCTCTCCGCGCTCATGCAGCATCCGCGCTGGAAATCTGGCGCGCTCTCCACGGGCTTCATCGCGGAAGAGTTCCCGCAGGGCTTCAAGGCACCCGCGCCGGAAGGAGAGGTGGCTCTTCGCATGGCGGCGGTTGGCGCCGCTATCGATCACCTCCAGAACCTGCGCAAGCGCTACATCTCAGGCCAGATGCGCGAGGCATCCGCCGTGCAGTTCGATCTAGAGCGCGTCGTGATGTTGGGCTCGGCCCATCATGACGTGGTGATCGAGGATGACGAGGACGGCATCGTCGTGATGATCGGCGGGCAGTCTTGGCCGGTCGAGTCCGGCTGGGTGCCCGGCGAGCCGGTCTGGACCGGAATGGTGGGCGGCGAGGAGATCGCGGTCCAGGTGCGTCCCATCCTCAACGGCTTCGCGCTCGCCCATGCGGGCACCTCGGCCGAGGTGCGGGTCTACACAAAGCGCGAGGCGGAGCTTGCCGCACTCATGCCCGAGCGCCAGGAGGCCGATACGGGCAAACAGCTGCTCTGCCCCATGCCGGGCCTCGTGAAGGCGATCAGCGTGTCACAGGGCCAGGAAGTGAAGGCCGGCGAGCCGCTCTGCATCGTCGAGGCGATGAAGATGGAAAACGTGCTGCGCGCCGAGCGTGACGGCACGATTGCCAAAATTCACGCCAAAGAAGGCGATAGCCTTGCGGTCGATGCGGTTATCTTGGAATTCGCTTAATCCGCAAACCGATAGCCCTCACTCTAAGGAGACGTCAGGCCGTCTTAGGGGCGAGGGCGCTTCCGATGCGCTCTGAAACCTCCTTCGAGACGCCGCTATCACGGCTCCTCAGGATGAGGTCTGCGCAACGGCATGAAGGATGAGAGCATGCCCCTCTATTTCGCCTACGGCTCCAATATGGACCGAGACGCCATGCTCCAGCGCTGCCCGGCCTCGAAGCCGGTGGGGATCGCGCGGCTCATGCGCCATCGCTTCGTCATCTTCGATGAAGGCTACGCATCCGTTGTGCGCGATCCTCAGCGCGTGGTCTGGGGTATGGTGTGGGATCTGGCCCTGGCGGATGTTCCGGCGCTCGACCGGTATGAAAGCCTGCATACAGGGCTCTACACCAAGGTCATTCAGCCAGTCGTGACGGAGCAGGGGCCGCGCCGCGCCATGGTCTATATCGGGCGGAGCGCCAAGCCTGGCACGCCTAAGCCCGGCTATATGGAAGGCGTGATCGAGGCGGCGACCCATGCCGGTCTTCCGGAAGACTATGTCCGGACCCTCGGCGTCTGGCTGCCGAAGACACAAGGCTCTGCCGCACCGGTTCCCCAGCAACCGAAGGTGCGCCCGCTCTTCGCTGCGCCTTCAAGCACGATCCGTCGATAGGCGAGCCGTTTCGACCGTCAGAACCTTTACCTTGAGCGCGCGTTGAGTCTCGCGTTTTGCGTAAGAGGTCTGAAATGGATTCGAAAACAAAACCGGGCTCGGTGTGGAAAGCCTATGGCTATGCCTGGATCACGCTGGGCTTCTTTCTGATTTCCCTGGTCGGCCACTGGCTCTTCGGCTGGTTCGCCTACGTTAACGAGCAGCAGGCTCACGCCCAACCCATCATGACGTCCGAATATCTCGTCGAGATGATGCGGGACACCCTGGAAAACTGGCAATCCGAATTCCTGCAGCTTCTTTGGCAGGTCGGCGGCCTAGCCATTCTTCTCTATGTCGGTTCGCCTCAATCCAAGGAGGGCGATGACCGTATGGAGGCCAAGATCGACGAGATCCTGCGAAAGCTGGACCCGCAGAATGGAGAGCGTATCATCCAGGAACTCGACGACGATTATGCGGGACGTCATACGGACGCCCGTCACGGGCATCGCTGAGGGACATGAGCACGAACAGAGTAGCCCATGTGCGGATCCATGGACGCGTCCAGGGCGTGGGCTTTCGGGCCTGGACGCACCATCAGGCGGAGCTGCACGGGCTCAAGGGCTGGGTGCGCAACAGGCATGACGGCAGTGTCGAGGCGGTGTTCTCGGGCCCCGGCGAGATGGTCGAGGTGATGCTCAAAACCTGCCACCAAGGTCCGGCTGGGTCCCTGGTTCAACTGGTGGAACCGGTCGAGGACGCCGATCCGGAACTGTCCGATATGGACGGGTTCGAGGTTCGCAAGTCTGTTTAGGCCTTGGGCTCCACGATCTCCACGGGACCGCCGGCCTTCTTCCAGGCCGTGAAGCCGCCCTCGATATGGGCCACCGGCTTCAGTCCCATATCCTGCGCGGTGGCCGCGGACAGGGCGGAGCGCCAGCCTGCGGCGCAAAAGAACACGAAGGTCTTGTCCTGGTTGAAGACCGGCTTGTGATAGGGGCTTTCCGGGTCGATCCAGAATTCCAGCATGCCGCGCGGGCAGTGGACCGCGCCGGGAACGCGGCCCTCCCGCTCCAGCTCGCGGGGATCGCGCAAATCCACGAACACCACATCCTCGCGGCCATGGAGGGCCATTGCCTTCTCAGTGGGCAAGGTCTGAATCTTTGCGCTGGCCTCCTCGAGCAATGTCTTGTAGCCGCGTGTAATATTCTGAGGCATGCCGGACTCGCTCCCTCTTTGAGACCTTCATCAAACTGGGCATGATGGCGGCGGAGTCAACGGAGACGAAGGTTGCTCGGGTTCAGCATTCTCGATTACGCGGCTATGGGCTTCTTCATCCTGGCCTGGTTCGGCTATCACGCGGCCGTCGAGTTCACGGCGGCGGGGCAGAAAAGCCTCAACAAGGTGATGAACCAGTACCGCTTCCGCTGGATGGAGCAGCTCGTGGTGCGCGAGAACCGGATCGTGGACACCACGATCATGGCCTCGCTGATGAACGGCACCGCCTTCTTCGCCTCTACCTCACTCATCGCCATCGGCGGCGTGCTGGCGCTGTTCAGGTCCACCGAGAGCGTTCTGCCGATCTTCGCCGATCTGCCCTTCGGCGCGCCGCCGACCCGTCTGGCCTTGGAGCTCAAGGTCATCGGCCTTGCGGTGATCTTTGTCTATGCCTTCTTCAAGTTCGCATGGTCGTACCGCCTGTTCAATTACATGGCGATCCTCGTCGGAGCGGTGCCTGTTTTGAAGGAAAGCAACCGCGAAGAAGCCATGATCGTCGCGCGTCAGGCCGCCGCCATGAACGTGGTGGCAGGCAAGCATTTCAATCGCGGGCAGCGCGCTTTCTTCTTCTCGCTCGCCTATCTTGGCTGGTTCATCAGCGCCTATCTGTTCATCGCGGCGACCGCAGGCGTTCTCTTCGTCATGTGGCGTCGCCAGTTCATCTCGGATGCGCGCGACGCAGCCCTCGGAGTTCATCATGGCTAAAAGCGTCAACCTGGAAGAGCTGGAGGCCGCCATGCTCGCGCTGCTCAACGAGCGTGGCCCAGGCCGGTCAATCAGCCCTGCGGACGTTGCCAGCGCCGTTGGTGGCCACAGCTCGGAAGAGTGGGGCCCTCTCATGCAGCCCTTAAGACGCGTGGCGGTGCGCCTGATGAAAGAGGGGCGCATCGTGATCGTGAGAAAAGGAAAGCCTGTCGATCCCGACGATTTTCGCGGCACCTATCGGCTGACGCTGCCATCGTCTCAATCGTGAGGCGAGGGCAGGAGCTCGTCGGTGCGGCCTGTCGCATAATAGCCGATGACGCCGACCCATTCCTTCATGCTCACATCGAGACGGCGTAAGCCTTCCGAAACGAAGGCTCGCGGACGCTGGTTGGCGAAGCCGACATTCGTCCTGAAATCTACCGGGTAAGCGATTACGGGGAGGCCGGCTTTTTCGAACACGGCCATGGCACGGGGCATGTGCCATGCGGATGTGATGAGCAGCCAGCGTTCGCCTTCCCGCGGTTTCAACAGATCGCGGGAGAACTGCCCGTTCTCCGAGGTGGTGCGCGAACGATCCTCGATGACGATGCGGGACGGGTCCACGCCGACGCGTTTCAGGTAATCGGCGATGATGGGAGCTTCGGCGGTGCCGTTTGAGAAAACCGTTCCGCCTCCGCCTGAAATGAGGATGCGTGCGTTGGGATAGCGATAAGCGAGTTCTATTGCATAGAGCACTCGCTCGGATGCCTCGTTGGAAACAAGAACGCCGCGCTCGCCGGAATCGGCGGATTCAACGGAGCCGCCGAGAAGAATGATGCCTTCCACCGATTTTCCGTCGTCTACGAAAACCGGGAAACGCTGCTCCAGGGGAAACAGAACATAATTGGCGATGGGGAGAATGCCCAAAGCCAGTGTCGTCAGCGTAAATGTGACGGCCATAGCCATTCCAAACGTTCTCAGTTTCGAAAATCGCGTGAGAATGAGGCCGAGAAGGATCAGGCTAACGAGCAAGTTGGATGGCGTGGCGAAGAACCAGAAAACTTTCGAGACGTAGTAAAACACCAGCCATCCTTATTTCATTCACAAGCTCAGCCCTCATCAGAATGAGGGCTGAGGAGTTGGTTTCAAACCTTGGACTCGGCCTCGTAGCGGGCTTTCGTCTCGGCATTCGGCGGGTAAAGGCCGGGGAGGGGCACACCCTTCTCCACCTCGCGCATCACCCACAATTCGTAGCGTTCCTGCTCCACGGCAGCCTTCGCGACATCCTCGACCATCGCTGCGGGAATAACGACCACGCCGTCGCGGTCGGCGACGATCACGTCATCGGGGAAGATCGCCACGCCGCCGCAGCCGATGGGCTCCTGCCAGCCCACGAAGGTGAGGCCCGCGACCGACGGGGGAGCGGCAACGCCCGCGCACCAGACTGGGAGGTTCGTGCCTTCCACGCCGACCGCATCGCGAATGACGCCGTCCGTGATGAGGGCTGCGACGCCGCGCTTCTTCATGCGCGCGGTGAGGATGTCGCCGAAGATTCCGGCATCGGTCACGCCCATGGAATCGACCACCGCGATGCAGCCTTCCGGCATCGCCTCGATGGCCGCGCGGGTGGAGGTCGGGGAGGCCCAGGATTCAGGCGTCGCCAGATCCTCTCGGGCCGGCACGAAGCGCAGGGTGAACGCCTTGCCCACCATCTTCTCCGTGGCGTTGTAGGCGGGCATCGGGCCCTTCATCCAGCAGCGGCGGATGCCCTTCTTCAGCAGAACGGTGGTGATCGTGGCTGTAGAGGCAGCGCGCAGGGCGTCGGCGATCGTCTTGTCGAGGGTCATGGTCGTTTCCTGACGTTAGGGTAGGCTACTCATAGCGGGCACCTGCGCGGATGGCCACCACAAGACGCATCCATTGCCATGCATCAATATTCCATTATTGGCATGGATGCTACCAACCGCACCTCTTGGAATGAAACACGCCATGAAACGCTTTGCCGCCCTGCTGCTCCTTGCTCTCTCGGTATTCGCCCAATCTAGCGGTGCGCAGGCGCTCGGGCCCAAGGCTGCACGTCAGGCTGCTCAGGGAATCGTTCCAAAAGTGTTGGAAGCCTTGGCTGCTCGTGACTTCGCAAAGCTCGCATCCTTCATCGGTGATGATGGTCTTGCCGTGAGTCCTTACGTGATGCTGGACGACAGCGATGTGCGCTTGTCGCGTTCCGATCTGAAGCGCTGTGCCACGGATCCGGAGGTGCGCCTTTGGGGAGAGAAGGACGGCAGCGGCGATCCCATCGAGACCACATGCAGCCAATATTTCGATGAGTTCGTGTGGAACGCGGATTATCGCAACGCGGACGAGGTGCTCTACAACGAGCCGCGCCAGCGTGGGAATGACATCAACAACAACCACGAGTTCGCGCCCGATGGCATCGTCGTCGAGCTGCATATTCGCGGTACGAGCGATGAGGCTGAGATGAATTGGAAGAGCCTGCGCCTCATCTTCCGCCAAGGCGACAAGGGATTGTCCCTCATCGCCATCACGCGGGACGTGTGGACGATCTGAGGCTCAAGCCGTCTTGTTGAACAGCTCGCGTCCGATCCGCATACGATAGTTATCGGCAACGCCCCTAGTGATGCGCCGATTAAAGTAGAGATTACAAGAATTCAGACGCCATCAGATCCTAGGGCGATGAGATTCTACATACGCTGATGTTGGATGAACATCGAGTTAATGCGGTCAGAGAGGAATTGGGCCCTCTGATTTACAAATTGCTCATAGTTCGATCCTAGGAATTCATCGCATGGCATAAGATGAGATTCGATTCGGCGCTTAATTTCGCTAGGGCCGAGCGATGCGGAATCTGTTCTAGTCGTTAGATAGCTGATCGGATCCTTAGCACCAATTGTTCGATTGGTTGGCCCTGATATTAGCGCGCAATTTATAGATTTGTTTATCAAGCTTTCACTGATTCCAAGCTCACGAAGGTAAGCTTTCGGAAACACATGATGAAACTCTCGTTTGTGATAGTTTTTTGCGGAGATTTCGCTTCCATCCGCAAAGTCGAAAGCACCGCCTCTCAGAGACAACAAGAGTATAGCCCGAGAAAGGCGATCCTTTCGGGCGGGCCATGAAGCTGCAATCAGATCTTCTGATGAAGGGAGTTTATAAACAGAACGATCAAATATTTCGACGCCATCACGGCTTAGTTTGCCGTTGAAGTGGTCTGAGAGTTGCCTAAAGTCTGTTAATGCTCTTGTTGATCCTGTCTTTTCATACCTATCAGTCAAGAAGGCGCTCCAAAGGTATTCTTTAGAAAGAGCTCGTAAATTGCCTTCTGCGTCTAAAGATACATCGTTCTCAGCCCATAGTGCGCTGAGCACATAGAATGCTAATTCTGTAGGCAGGAACTTTTCTGAATATAGCCGCTCTTCCTCGAATAAGGTTATTGTCCTTTGTATTCCACGCTGAATGCGTGAGAAGTTGTCGATTAGAGATTTAGAAAAGTCTCCCGCAAGGAAGGATTTTCTTACAGGCGGCTTAGATGAGATCAATGCGCCGATCGATAGAACGGCTTCGCCGGGTGAGACATAGTTTTCAAATTCAGGCAGCTCAATCTGAAGATGCTTTATTCTCTCATGTAAGGACTCGCCTGTTCGGGCCTCAGCTTGAGCGACAACTATGTCAAATGGTGTTAGCGGAGAAGACGACGTGTTCATACGTAGGAACACATCTAGCGCGACTGAAGGATCAGTTTGACTTGGCAAAGATAAGAACGGAATATTGAAATTGGAAAATCTATTTCTAAGAGAGTTAATATAATCGTTGATTTTGATCTGTGTCTCAACGTTTCCATTGCTAGCTTTTTTGGCCCAATCTTTTGAATTGGCCTCTGCTACGGAATCTGGTCTGAGTAGAGTCACAGGAATAAGGTTGCGCTCCCAAATGCGTTCGGGATCATTCATCCATATGGGATAAAGTTCCCCATTCTTCATATAACGCGGGAATGACGCAGCAGAAAATTCAGACCCTGCATCATCATCCGCTTCTAGTGAAATAAAATACATTCGATCTTCATATCGATCATTCAATGCTTTCCAAAGCGCAGTAAGCCGCTGTTGGCCGTCTAGAAGGTGCTCAGTTGCACGATCTTTAGGTAAGGGATCTACTCCTGCGAGAGGGCGAGATATGAACGGTTCATTTCCAGCAACCTCGAGGGTTAGGACTGAACCGGCGGGAAGTTCACTGAGGACAGTTTGAATAAGTCCTTCAATCTGTCGCACTCCCCAAGCCTCTTCACGTTGGAAGCGCGGTAATCGCAACTGACCTGACTTTATTCTTGGAAACCAATCGTGCAGAGGTCGGTTACGTGCTTCCATTGAATGTCCCCCTAGGCTGTTTTTGCGAATAGCTCGCGCCCTATGAGCATGCGTCGAATCTCAGACGTGCCTGCTCCTATCTCGTACAACTTAGCGTCGCGAAGCAAGCGTCCCGTCGGATAATCGTTGATGTAGCCGTTGCCGCCAAGAAGCTGGATTGCGTCGAGCGCCATCTTGGTGGCGTTCTCGGCGGCGTAGAGGATCGCGCCGGCTGCGTCCTCGCGGGTCGTCTCACCCCGGTCGCAGGCCTTGGCTACCGCATAAACGTATGCCTTGGCCGCGTTCATCGTCACATACATGTCGGCGACCTTGCCCTGCACGAGCTGGAACTCGCCGATGGCCTGGCCGAACTGCTTGCGCTCGTGAATGTAAGGCAGCACCACATCCATGCAGGCCTGCATGATGCCCGTGGAGCCAGCCGCCAGCACCGCGCGCTCATAGTCGAGGCCGGACATGAGCACGTTCACGCCCTTCCCGACCTGACCGAGCACGTTTTCCTCCGGCACTTCGCAATCCTCGAACACCAACTCGCAGGTGTCTGAGCCGCGCATGCCGAGCTTGTCGAGCTTCTGGTGCGTGGAAAAGCCCTTGAAGCCCTTCTCGATGAGGAAGGCCGTCATGCCGCGCGGACCGGCTTCCGGATCGGTCTTGGCATAGACCACGAGGGTCTCGGCGGTGGGACCGTTGGTGATCCACATCTTGTTGCCGTTGAGCACATAGCGGTCGCCGCGCTTCTCGGCACGGGTGCGCATGGACACCACGTCCGAGCCCGAGCCGGGTTCCGACATGGCGAGCGCGCCCACATGCTCGCCGGAGATGAGCTTGGGCAGATAGCGGCGCTTCTGCTCGGCGGTGCCGTTGCGGCGGATCTGGTTGACGCAGAGATTGGAATGCGCGCCGTAGGACAGGCCGACCGAGGCGGAGGCGCGGGAAACTTCCTCCATCGCGATCACGTGCTCGAGATAGCCGAGGCCAGTGCCGCCGTATTCTTCCTCGACCGTGATGCCGTGTAGGCCGAGTTCGCCCATCTGGGGCCAGAGATCGCGCGGGAACTGGTTCGTGCGGTCGATCTCCTCGGCGCGGGGCGCGATCTTCTCCTGGGCGAAGTCTCGCACGGTCTCGCGGATGGCGTCGGCGGTCTCGCCGAGGTCGAAATTGAAGGCTTTTGCGGCGTTCGGCAGCATTGTCAGTCCCTCCACATGCCCACTGGCGTCGTTGCGCCGCGGATCGCTTGTCGTTCTGCCATCATCTTGGACAGCAGTGCTGACCTTTTCAAGCGGGGACGAGGGAGAAATTGGTCGAAGGCTGAGACGAAAAAACTCCCCGGCCAGAGGCAGGGGAGTTTGGAGGCCTCAAGCCCTGATCGCGACGATCAGAGAATGAAGTCGTTAAGCTTGAGGACGGCAGGCTTGTTCTTGAGCATGATCTCGTATTCTGCCGCGGCATCCTTGTCGGTGTTGAGTGACAGGATGCCTGTCTTGGAATCGTAGCGCATCTGGCCTGCCGCCGTGAACTTCTGCTTGGCGGAGAGCAGCTTGGTGAAAGCGTTGTCGGCTTTGGTCCTGCTGTTGGCGTCGATGCCGCTCAGGTCGAGCTTGTCGTCGCTGCGCTTGAAGTCCGTGATGACGTCGCGCTTCTTGCCGATGCCGGTATCGCTCTTGCCGAAGACGAATACGTCCTTGCCCGTGCCGCCTGTCAGGGTGTCGACGCCGAGCCCCCCGACGAGCTTGTCGTTGCCCTTGCCGCCGTTGAGGACGTCATTGCCGGCCCTTCCGACAAGAACATCGTGCCCGTCATTGCCTTTCAGGTTGTTCTTTCCGCTGTTGCCGTAGATGACATCATTCAGAGCGCTGCCGGTATCGATCTGCAGGCGGTTCCAGACATCATTGATCTGCCAGACCTGCCCGTCCGAGAACACGATATTCTCGATGGTGCCGCCATCCTCCGAGGTCAGAAAGTAGTTCTCGATGAGAATCTTCTGATCGTGCAGGGAGATCAGAAGGTCTTCGCTGTCCGTTCCGGTCGCGGCGACCTGAATCTGGGACGCGTTGGCGTGGATGCTCAAGGTATCCGTGCCGCGGGAATCCGAAATCGTGTCGTTGCCGCTGCCGAAGGCCCAGCGATACACATCGTTTCCGGCTCCGCCCTTCATCAGGTCGTCGGCCGCACCGCCGTCGAGGGTGTCGTGGGCCGTCGTGCCTTCAAGCGTATCGTTGTTGGATGTGCCGAGGATCAGGCGGCCTTCCAAAGGCGGGGGAGGCGGAGTGGTGTGAGGTTGTTCTACCGGAACTTCCTGCACGACAGCGAGGATGTCCTCCAAGGTCCATGCGGACCCGTCCGAGAACACGATCAGCTCGATCTGCCCGTTCTTGTAAGGCTCATCATTGAAATAGCCTTCGATGTAGAGGCGTTCGCTCACATGATTGCCGAACTGGATGATGAGCGGGGCGCCTTTATCACCGAGCGCCGTGTAAAATTTCAGTTGATCCGGCGAAGCATGAACGATGACTTTGTCCTGCCCGCCATAATCGCGCACGATGTCGCTGCCAAAGCCAGGCGCCCAGATATAAGTGTCATCGCCGTAGCCGCCTTCGAGGAGATCCTTGCCCGCGCCGCCATTGAGCGTGTCATTGAACTCCGTTCCGGTCAGGGCCTCAAAATTGCTGTTATCCTTGCCGACGATCCATACCTCTTCGCCGGTTGGCGTGGGAAGCATCTGCATGATCGCTGCGCGGGTTATCGCCGTGCCGTCAGCAAAGGTGAACAGCTCAACTCCGGTGGCTTCCTCGAAGAACCCTGCCGCATACAAGGTCCTGCCGTTGATCTTCAGCATGAGGTCCTTGCCGCCCGCCACGCGCGACCATGTGATGTCGCCGGTGAACCGCCCGATGATCACCTCATCATAGCCGCCGACATCCAGAATGAACCTGTCCTGCATGGAGGGATGCCACACATAGACAGTGTTAATAGGGCCATCGGAAAGGTCTAAGAGCTTGGGATCACTCATGGATGCATGGCCAATCGAAGGAATATGAGCAACGGAAGTTGGAAAATGTAAATTTGTTATAACGTGTCTAAACACAGGGAACAAGAACAGCTTTTCAGCTACGGAGCCAGGACATGCTCAAAAATGAAAAAGGCGCCTCGGGGGGCGCCTTTGAATAAGCTTTTGAAGCTCTGTGGAGGATAGTGCTCGTTACTCGTCGATGCTGGCCGTCTGGACCGTGTCCAGGGCCTGGCATCGACCAGCGACCGCGAGCCTGCGGTAGTCGCGCGGGTCGCAGGCGCTCTGAACGAACATGCGCCATTGGTTCTCGGTGCCGTAGAAGGTGTTACGATCCACGTCACCGCTCACGCCAGGAACGCGGCCAGTGGTGGTGAACTGCCAGAAGGTCCAGCGACGGTTGTTGTAGCGCTCGTGGGGTTCCGCCGCGGTGCTGCGGATCCAGTAGGGATAATCGTTAAACTCACCCTCCAGGATTTCCTGGTGGAAGGTGATGTCCGTGTAGATGATCGGACGCTTGCCGGTATGGGCTTCCATCTCGCGCAGCATCACATTGATCATGGCAAGCGCCTGCTCGCGCGGAACCTTCTTCGGGCAGTTCACGGACTGGCCGTTCCATTCCACGTCGAGGACCGGGGGCAGGGCATCCGGGTCGTTGGGGACATTCCTCTTGAACCAGGCGGCCTGCTCATGGGCCGGGCGGCACCAATACACGAAGTGATAGGCTCCCCGAGGAACGCCCGCGCGCTTCGCGGCCTGCCAGTTTTCGTGGAACTTGCTGTCGATGTGGTCGCCGCCTTCCGTCGCCTTGATGAAGGCGAACTGCGTGCCGGCCTGGCGCAAGGAGGCCCAATCCACCTGTCCTTGCCACTTGGAAATGTCGACCCCGTGGATCGGCAGGCGATGAGCCTTGGCCACACCGTGATGCGGACGGGCATCGCTCTTCGCGGGATAGCGGCTGGACGTCATGCTCGGCGCGACGGCGCAGGAGGCGAGCCCCAGGGCGATCGTGGCCAGGGCGCCAAAACGCGCTGCCCGAAGGAACGTCGTCAGGCCGGAGCTTTTGGAGCGGCGGGAGGAACGGCGGCGTGTCTTCATCGGGCTTATCTGTAATGAACGCAGAACTTGATCGCATCAGGGATGCCCGAACCGGGTTAACAACCCCCTTACAATCCCGCTCTTTGCAATCGGATTACAGGTTAAACCACAGCGTTGCTATTCCTAAGAAGGAGAAGAAGCCCACGATATCGGTAATTGTGGTGACGAAAGGCCCGGAAGAGACAGCCGGGTCTACCCCCAAACGGTTAAGGCTCAAGGGCACAAGGATGCCGCCGAGCGCCGCAAACACCAGCACCGTGATAAGCGCGAGGCCGATCACCAAGCCGATTTCCGGGGTCTGGAACCACAGAGACGCCAAGCCGCCCAGTATACATGCGAAGATGAGACCGTTGAGAAGACCCACCGCCGCCTCGCGGGTAATGATGCGCCAGGCGTTCGAGCGTCCGAGGTCACGGGTCGCGAGCGCACGGACGGTCACGGTCATGGTCTGCGTGCCGGCATTGCCGCCCATGGAGGCGACGATGGGCATGAGGATCGCGAGCGCCACCATATGCTGGATCGAGTCCTCGAACATGCGGATGACCCCCGCCGCGAGGAAAGCCGTGCACATATTGGCGAAGAGCCAGGGGAAGCGGCTGCGCTGCGTGTAGAGGACGGTGTCAGATAGCTCTTCGTCCGACTTCACGCCGCCGAGCTGCTTGATGTCCGCATCGGCCTCTTCCTCGAGCACGTCGACGATGTCGTCGACAAGGATCGTGCCGACGAGGCGGTTCTCCTCATCCACCACGGCGGCGGAGACGAGGTTGAAGCGCTCGAAGAGGCGGGCGACGTCCTCCTGATGGTCGGTGGCTTCCACCCGATCCGGCTCGTCGTCCATGATCTCCTGGATCGTGACGGGACGCTTGGAGCGCAGAAGCCTGTCGAGGGCGGCAGCGCCGAGGAGGTGGCCCGCGGGATCGATGACGAAAATCTCGTAGAAGGTCTCCGGCAGGTCCGCCGTCTCGCGCATGAAGTCGATGGTCTGCCCCACCGTCCAGAACGGCGGCACGGCGATGAACTCGGTCTGCATGCGCCGTCCGGCGCTGTCCTCGGGATAATCGAGGGAGCGCTGGAGCGCGACGCGTTCCATGGCCGGGAGTTGTTCGAGAACTTCCGCCTTCTCTTCCTCGGGAAGGCTTTCGAGAATGGTGACGGCGTCATCGGAATCGAGGTCGCGCACGCCTTCCGCGACGGTCGCGGTTTCGAGCTCCTCGAGGATCTCCTCGCGGACGGCCTCGTCCACCTCGGTCAGCGCAGTGAAGTCGAAGGCCGATCCGAGAAGTTCGATCAGGCGAGGGCGCTGCTCCGGCTCTAGGGCTTCGAGCAGGTCACCGAGCTCGGATTCGTGAAAGTCCTCCACCAGCGCCCGGAGGCGCTCGGCCTCGGATGCCTCGATGGCGTCGGCTGCGGCGGCCAGGAATTCCGGATTGAGTTCGCCTTCTTCGTCTCTGAAGGCGAGCGTCTGAGGACCCGGCCCTTCGGGCGGTGGAAGAGTCGTGTTGTTTTCGACTTCCATCATGAGCCTGTCCTTGGAGATTGTTGGGGCCTTTTAGGTGCGCGCGCGCGCCGATGCAATGCGCCTGAAAAGCCTCGTTCAGGGAATCGTTTAGTCGTCGTTTTTGTAAGATTGATTCAGGCTTGTGAAAGCGTGTTCAAAAACCTGGAGCGGATGCTCAATATGGCAACAAAAAAGGCCCCGGAAAGGGGCCTTTTTGCCATCGACACATCGAGCGTCGAAAGATTGGTGCGGTCAAGAGGACTCGAACCTCCACGGGTCTCCCCGCTACCACCTCAAGGTAGTGCGTCTACCAATTCCGCCATGACCGCGAACTCGGTTTCAGGAGGGTTTCTCCTGAAGAGGCGGTCGATCTAACAGATGAATTCGGGCACCGCAAGCCCATCTTTGCAATCTGTCGAGAAACTCGACAATTCGTCCTGCAGGGTGTGCATGACCGCATCTGCAATCACTATATGAAGGGCGATCCGATGGGATCTCGTGTTGACCCTCGGGCTTATCCGGGAGCACAACACCCTCCCCATGAGCAGAAGGTGAAGTGGTGGCGAATCCGCGCGACAGCTTGGCTGATCGATTCCTGAGCGAAAACGGCTCCGAGCCCGTGGAATGGGCCATCACCGAAGGGCTGACGCCCTATGATCGGGCCGTTGCGTTCATGGAAGCGCGGGCTGAGGCGATTGCCGAGGGCCGGGCGCGGGAGCTCGTCTGGCTCGTGGAGCACCCGCCGCTTTATACGGCAGGCACCTCGGCTCAGGCTTCCGACCTGGTCGATCCGAACCGTTTTCCGGTCCATCAGACGGGACGGGGAGGGCAATACACCTATCATGGGCCCGGCCAGCGGGTTGCCTATGTGATGCTGGACCTGAAACGCCGCACTCCCGACCTGCGCCGTTATGTGGCGGCCCTCGAAACTTGGCTGATCGGGACGCTCGCGGACTTCAACATCCGAGGCGAGCGGCGGGAGGACCGTGTGGGCGTGTGGGTGCGCCGGCCCGACAAGGGAGAGGCCTCGGAAGACAAGATCGCCGCCATCGGCATCCGTGTCCGGCGCTGGGCGACCTATCATGGGATCAGCCTGAACGTGGAGCCGGATCTCTCGCATTTTACGGGCATCGTTCCATGCGGCGTCACGCAGCACGGGGTCACCAGCCTTGTGGACCTTGGGATTCCCGTCACCATGCCCGAGGTCGATGCGGTGATGCGCAAGGCTTTCGAGGATATTTTCGGACCCACCGAAAGGGTGGAGGTGTCGTTACCTTCCGGCAACTGAGTGGCAGTTTTTCACATCTGCCATGGTCAGGCTTCTCCTCAAAGCCGCTTCGTGCTCTAAGCTAGAGCGAACAGCTGACTTATTGGCGGACATTTCATGCAACGCATTCTCCTTGCCTCTCTCCTTTTCGTAGGCGTTTCAGCCTGTGGCTACCATCCCGATCCCGAGGATCTGATCCACATCGTCGATTCGCCGGCTGACGTCCGCGTCTGCCAGAATTTGGGAGAGGTGAGCCCCGTGGTGCCGACCACCCCCGGCTTCGGCTCCGCCACGGACAGCATGAAAGAGGCTGTGGTCGCTCTGGGCGGCACACACCTCTACCTCCAGCAGACCACGCAGGACTGGTCGCTCGTGCGCGGCATCGCTTATCGCTGCGGCCCCGGCGAGGCGCGCGAGACCGTCATTCGTGCGAAAGGCTAATCGCTCCGCCTGATGGCGGAGTTGCCGGGCTCCCTGGTCCCAGCTACTGACGGAGAGCCCCACGGTTCTGCCGTGCAGGAGCCATAAAAATTCAGGGAGCCTACGCCGTGCCCGTTATCCCCACTTCTGCCGATCTTTCTTCGGACAACGCGCGGGCGAACCGCGCCGCCTGGGCGGATCTCGCCCAGGAGCTCCAGGCCAAGCGGCAGGCTGTCGCCGAAGGCGGACCTGCGAAGGCGCGCGAGCGCCATCTTGCCCGCGGCAAGCTTCTGCCGCGCGAGCGGGTGACGCGCCTGCTCGATCCTGGCGCGCCCTTCCTGGAACTCGGCTCTCTCGCCGCTCACGGCATGTATGAGGATGCGATCCACGGCGCCGGCATCATCACCGGCATCGGACGCGTCGAAGGCCGTGAGGTCATGATCGTCTGCAACGACTCGACGATCAAAGGCGGCACCTATTATCCGATGACGGTGAAGAAGCATCTGCGTGCGCAGGAGATCGCGCGCGAGAACCGTCTGCCTTGCATCTACCTGGTCGATTCCGGCGGCGCGAACCTGCCTCACCAGACGGATGTGTTCCCTGACCGCGAGCATTTCGGCCGCATCTTCTACAACCAGGCGACGCTCTCCTCGATGGGCATTCCGCAGATCGCCTGCGTCATGGGCTCCTGCACTGCAGGCGGGGCCTATGTGCCCGCCATGTCGGACGAGACCATCATCGTGCGCCGCCAAGGCACGATCTTCCTCGGTGGCCCCCCGCTCGTGAAGGCTGCGACCGGCGAGGTGGTGTCCGCGGAAGATCTCGGCGGAGCGGATGTGCATGCGCGCCAGTCGGGCGTGGCGGATCATTATGCCACCGACGACGTGCACGCGCTCGCCATCGTGCGCCGCATCGTCGGCACGCTGAATACGCGCAAGACTATCGACATCGACATCGCCGAACCGGTCGAGCCGAAATATTCCATCGACGATCTCGATGGGATCGTGCCGACCGATCTCAAGAAGCAGTATGACATCCGCGAAGTGATCGCGCGTCTCGTGGACGGCTCCGAGTTCGATGAGTTCAAGCGGCTTTACGGCACGACGCTCGTGACGGGTTTTGCCCGGATCTGGGGCATGCCGGTCGGCATCATCGCCAATAATGGCATCCTGTTTTCGGAGAGCGCGCTGAAAGGCGCGCATTTCATCGAGCTGTGCTGCCAGCGGCGCATTCCGCTGCTCTTCCTGCAGAACATCTCCGGCTTCATGGTGGGCAGCCAGTATGAAGCGGGCGGTATCGCCAAGGACGGGGCGAAGCTCGTGACGGCGGTGGCCTGCGCGCAGGTGCCGAAGATCACGCTGCTCGTCGGCGGTTCGTTCGGCGCAGGCAATTACGGCATGTGCGGCCGCGCCTATTCTCCGCGTTTCCTGTTCACTTGGCCGAATTCCCGCATTTCGGTGATGGGCGGCGAGCAGGCTGCGAGCGTTCTGGCCACCGTCCGCCGCGACAACATCGAGGCCGAGGGCAAAAGCTGGAGCGCGGACGAGGAGGAAGCCTTCAAGGCTCCGATCCGCAACAAGTACGAGGAGGAAGGCTCCCCGTATCATGCCACCGCGCGCCTCTGGGACGACGGCATCATCCTGCCGTCCGAAACCCGCCGCGTGCTGGCGCTGGCCTTCTCGGCCGCGCTGAACGCGCCTATTCCTGAAACGAAGTTCGGCGTTTTCAGGATGTAAGCCAGCGAAAGCGGATTTATTCGGAACCGGCTGCGGCCGGCACCATTTGCAAGGTATGTCCGACATTGCGCTTGCGACATACCGCTCCGAATATGCCGAGCAGATTGCGCGCCTGACCGATCTTCGTGACTGGCGCATCGAGCAGGCATTTGCCGCCGTCCCGCGAGAACGTTTTCTTCCCCCACCACCCTGGACGACGATCAGCGTCGGCATCGCAACCCAGACGCATGATGTTGCCGCGCTTTACGACAACGTTCTGGTCGCCATCGACCAGAAGCGCGGCATCAACAACGGGGAGCCCGCGCTCCATGCTGCCTGGCTCGATGCTCTTAGTCCTCGGCCGGGCGAAACGGTGATCCATGTGGGAGCGGGCCTAGGCTATTACACGGCGATCCTCGCGCACCTCGTGGAGCCGGGCGGGCATGTGGAGGCCTACGAATACGAAGAAGACCTTGCCGCCAAGGCATCGCGGAACCTGAGTGACTATTCCAATGTAACCGTGCATGCCGGATCGGCCTTCGGCCGGCTACTTCCGCAAGCGGACGTGATCTATGTGAATGCCGGTGTCGCAGCACCGGATGCGGAATGGCTGAAGGCCTTGAAGCCGGGCGGGCGGCTGATCTTTCCGTGGCAACCCCACAAGGGTTGGGGGCCGGCCATGCTGGTTCATCGTCGGGCAGGAGGCTTCAGCGCCAAGGCGCTCATGACGGTGGGCTTCATCTCCTGCAGCGGCACGACGGAGAAAACTGCGTTGCCGCCAGCGCCAACCGAGGCGGGCTTGGCCGCCGTGCGTTCGATCTGGCTGGCTGACGTCAAATCTCCTGACGAAAGCGCCTTGGCTGTTTACGGGTCCGTTTGGTTCTCTTCGGCAAAGATCGATGCCTGAGTGTCCTCATGGCCGGGTTGCCCCGGCCATGAGAGTCTTATTCAAGTCGATCAGACCACGAAGATGTTGAGGTTGGAGATCGCCGCCAGTTCAGCGCCCGGCCTGAACATGCCGATCAGCTGAGCGCTGCATTCCGTGCCCGAACCGTCCGCATCGTAGCGAAGGCCGCCGTCCTCGCCGAGGATGATATAGTCGTTGCTGTCCTTGGCAGATCCGAAGGCGAAGAAGTCTGCCTTCAGAGCGGACGGCTTGGTCGAGCAGCCGCAATCGATCATCTTGAAGGCTTTGCTGTCGAGAAGAATACGGTCCTCTTCAGCATTGAAGTCGACGATCCGGTCGGCATGAGCAACACCGAAGTCGCTGAACGAGAAAGCATCCTTGCCTTCGCCGCCAATCAGTGTGTCGTGGCCCTTACCGCCGCTCAGCGTATCGTGGCCGTCGTTGCCCGTAAGGACGTTATTGCCGCTGTTGCCGGTGATCTTGTTGTCCAGATCATTGCCGATACCGTCAATGTCCTTCTTCGAGGTGGAATCGCTGAGGGTCAGGTTCTCGAAATACGCCCGAAGAATGTGGGTGACGGATGCGTTGACCGTATCCGTGCCCTCGTCGGCGTTCTCGTAAACCTGATCGTAAATGCTGTCGATGTAATACGTGTCGTGGCCGACGCCGCCTTCCATGGTGTCGGCGCCGAGGCCACCATTCATGGTGTCGTTGCCGACTTCGCCGTACAGCTTGTTGTTGCCGTCGCCGGCGTTGAGCACGTCATGACCGTCGCCGCCATAGGCCTCACCGGCCTTGTGGGCGATCAGGATGTTGTTGTTCAGGCTGTTGCCGATAGCGAGCTTGCCGCCAGTTTGCAGCCCTTCGACAAAGGCGGCCTTGCGCATGTCGAAGCCGGATTCGAGGTAGGACATGATAATGTCGTTGCCGCCGCCGGCATATTCCTCAACCACATCGCCCTCATCGCGGACGTAGTACACATCGTCGCCGGCGCCACCGACCATGAGGTCGTCGCCAAGGCCGCCGTCGATGAGGTTGTTAGAGGCGTTGCCGAGGATGGTGTTGGCGAGGTCATTGCCCATCACATTCCAGTTGCGATACGCGGGCGCCTCCGACAAGTCGAAGAAAAATTCGTCTGCGTCGAGAATAACAGTCTTGATCGGTGTGTATTCTTTAGACATTTCTTTAATTCCTGGTCAGTTGATAACAAGAACTGATCTTAGAAATGATCGATCATCGCTTGTTTGCGTGCGATTGACTGACGATTATCTCCAGCCAGTTCGAGACCTGAACTAGAATGTATCGTGATAACATCAATAAGCTATCATGTGCGCTGCAGCACGGCGTAAGTCTGCTTTATTCCTTTAAGTGATGTGTGGGTTGAATCGGTCTCGCGAAGCTAAGCCGAGGACGTAAAGGGCGTTAAAAATGTTGCCCTCTGGCAACACCCTGAAACCTTCCTCATCCTGCCGCTCTTGGCCAAAGCGCCGCCGCGATCCCGCCATAAAGCGCAAGCACCTGTAAAAGTCAGCTAAAGTGCTTCTAA
The DNA here is from genome assembly GCF_022346925.1 of Microvirga sp. ACRRW. Classification (GTDB taxonomy): domain Bacteria; phylum Pseudomonadota; class Alphaproteobacteria; order Rhizobiales; family Beijerinckiaceae; genus Microvirga. Next base: position 31,463 of record NZ_JAKRNJ010000011.1, on the reverse strand, counting down.
ACCAACGCTTTATGAAAAAGCGCACCAGGGGTACCCCCGATTAACGCTATCGGACGACCTGTTGCGCGAGTCATTGCATAGGTGACGCGGCACATGGCAGATCACGAAAGTTCCAATCCGGTTGGGGCTCTCATGAAAAGCCGGATGGAAAAGAGCAGAAGTCCATGAATGCGCGCCTGATCGACAAGTTGAAACTGACGGATCGTCTGACGACGGTAGCCGCTTGCGCGTTCGTGCTTCTTGGCTCTTCCTCCGCCTTCGCTCTCGATGCGGCTCCGCGCCCCCAGCCTTTGACCCCGTCTCTCTCGCCCGTCCTGACGCCGTCCGTGAAGTACGGATCCGTCCGCGAGGCGCTGCGTACGGGCATGCGCGACTACAATGCGGGCGATAAGCTCGGTGCCGCCGCCGCCCTCGAATATGCCGCGGGGCAGGGGCACTCGCTGGCCCTCTGGAAGCTCGGCCGCATGTATGCCGATGGCGATGGCGTCGAGCACGACGATCTGAAGGCTTTCGAGTATTTCTCCAGGCTCGCGGACCAGCATGCGGATGAGAGCCCGGATTCGCCGAATGCGCTCGTCGTCTCCAGTGCCTTCGTGGCGCTCGGAACCTATTTCCTCGATGGCATCAAGGGCACCTATGTGGGGGCCAACCCGGTTCGCGCCGTGGAGATGTTCAACTACGCGGCGTCGTATTTCAGCGACTCCAACGCGCAGTACAATCTCGCCCGCCTCTACATGGAGGGAACCGGCGTCTCTCAGGATGCCCGACAGGCCGCACGCTGGTTCAACCTCGCCGCCGAGAAGGGGCATCACCCCTCGCAGGCGCTTCTCGGGCATATGCTGATGAACGGTCAGGGCGTTCCGCGCCAGCGAGCCAAGGGCCTGATGTGGCTGACGCTCGCTCGCGAGGCTGCAACCGATTCCGGCAAGGACGAGTGGATCGAGAGCCTTTACGAGGAAGCCTTCGCCGCCGCGAGCGACAACGACCGCAAGCTGGCGCTGGCCCTGCTCGAGCAGTACATCCAGTCCCGCCGCTAAGCGCGCTCAGTCTATATCGAGATCCACCATCACCGGCACGTGGTCGGAGGGCTTGTCCCATCCGCGCACTTCCTTGCGGATCGCGGCGCTCTTGAGCTTGTCCTGCGCCTGGGGCGACAGCATCAGATGGTCGATGCGGATGCCGTTGTTCCGCTGGAAGGCGCCAGCCTGATAATCCCAGAACGAGTAGAGGCCCGGCTGATCGTTGCACGCGCGCACGGCGTCGATGAAACCGAGATTCTCGAGTTCCCGGAACTTCGCGCGGCTCTCCGGCTGGAAGAGCGCGTCACTGGTCCAAGCCTCGGGAAAGGCCGCATCCTTCGACTCGGGGATCACATTGTAGTCGCCGCACAACACCAGGGGCTCCTCCTGCGGGAGAAGACGGCGCGCATGGGAGATGAGCCGGTCCATCCAGGCGAGCTTGTAGTCGAATTTCGGCGTGCCGATGGGATTGCCGTTGGGCAGATAGATCGACGCGACCCTGACCACGCCCGTCGATGTCGAGATGGTGCCTTCGAGATAGCGCGCCTGCTCGTCGCTCTCATCGCCCGGCAGACTGCGCCGTACATCTTCGAGCGGGCTCTTGGAGAGAATGGCGACGCCGTTATAGGCCTTCTGCCCGTGGGTGACGACATTGTAGCCTAGTGCCTCGACCTCGGCCCGCGGAAAGGCCTCGTCCATGCACTTCAGCTCCTGCAGGCACAGCACATCCGGATCCGCACTTTTCACGAAGGTCGCGAGGTGGTCCAATCGCTGCTTGATCGAATTCACATTCCAGGTGGCTATGCGCATCGTGTCGGTCTCGTTGGCCTGTTCAAGCTTTCATCGGACGTTCGCGGGAAGCTTGCAAGCTGGAACCCACCGCCATCCCCACGGTTGCGTCCCATGAATCCGTCCTGGTTTCAGTCCATCGACAGCTATTGCGAGCGCCTCGATCCGAGCTTCTGGGCGGAGCCGGTCAATGCGGTCTCGAACGGGTTCTTCCTGCTGGCCGCCGCTGATGCTTTCTGGACCTGGAAAACCAAGGGCCGATCCGACTGGCCCGTTCTCTGGCTCATCATCGTTGCCGCCATCGTCGGCATCGGGAGCTTCCTGTTCCACACCTTCGCCAACCGCTGGTCTCTGCTGGCCGATGTGCTGCCGATCGCGGTATTCATCTACAGCTATTTCTTGCTCGCCATGCGCCGTTATCTGCGGCTGAAGATCGTGCCTGCCATTGCCGTCACTCTCGCCTTCGTCGCGTTCAATGTGTCTTTCGGGCGTCTCTGGTTCGGCCTGTTTCCAGGCGTCGGCCTCAATGGATCGGTGGGCTACCTCCCGGCCCTGATGGCGCTCGCTACCGTGGGATCGGCTTGTCTGCTCATAGGCATGAAACAGCCGGGCAGGGCGCTTTTGTGGGCGGCTTGCGTCTTCTCCCTGTCTCTTTTCTTCCGCTCCATCGACAGTGCGGTCTGCTCTGCGCTACCACTTGGCACGCATGCGTTCTGGCACATGCTGAATGCACTGGTGCTTTGGATCCTCATGAACGCGGCGCTCGTACGTGGTTCCGAGGAAAGGCTGCTTCATGTCCCGCGTTGAAATCCACGGCTATGCCATCGTCTCGGATAACGACCGCATCGCGGACGCGGCGGGCCGGACGCCGGATGTGCTGCGCAACGATGCGGATTGGGCCTACTTCCAGGCCGAACTCAACCGCTCCGATGTGACGGTGCTCGGGCGGCTGGGCCATGAGGCCAACCCAAATCCCAGAAACCGCGTCCGAATGATCCTGTCCTCCTCCTCGCAAGGCATCGAAATGCGCGGCGACGGCTGGTGGTGGAATCCCGAGAGGCTCTCCTGGGAGGAGGCCATTCGCCGGGTCCTGCCTCATGGCGGAAGGGTCGCTGTTCCCGGCGGACGGCAGGTCTTCGATCTCTTTCTCGGGATCGGTTACGATGCGTTTCATCTTACGCGCGCTGAAGGCGTGACCGTTCCCGATGGCATCGCCCTGTTCTCGGAGTGCGATGAAGGCAAGAGTGCGGAAACGGTTCTATCGGCAGTTGGTCTCAAGCCAGGGCCGAGGCAGGTTCTCGCCGCCGCCGCGCCTGTCAGCCTCGTCATATGGCAACGCTGATCTGAAACCTATCGCCGCCGCGCAGAGTTGGTTTGCGATGTCCCTGAACGGGAGAACGCTCATGCGCATCATCGTCCCAGCAATTCTGATCGCCGGCTCCCTCGTGATTGGCTCCGCTTGGGCGCAAGGTTCGTCATCTGGCTCCTCGTCTGGTGGAGGGAGCACAGGCATGGGAACCTCGACCGGTTCGCCGAGCTCATCGGGCGCGCCCTCCGGCCGCATGCTCCCTCAACAGGGCACAGCCGGAGGAAGTGGCGCTTCTCCGACCACGACAGGCGGCATCGGTGGCCGGCAACCGGGCATGCCCTCCGCCGTCGGCCCCTCTTCCCGGGAGGAGGAGCTTCGGAAGCGCGGCGAGGCCCTAGAGATGAGAGCAAAGCGCGGCGTCTGTCAGGGGTGCTGACACTCTGGAAGGCCGGAAAAACAAGGCTTTCATGCGCGTCGTAAGTATTCATTAACCATGCGGGCGCATCCTCCGTCTGCAGGCCGATGGAATCGTTCCAGGCGACTCACGGGGGTAGCGCTCATGACGGATACGAGCTTCGCAGAGACGATCCGCGAAAGGATCGCAGCGATTGAATTGGTGGTGGATGCGATTGCAGGGCAGGGTAAGGAAACCGACCTGCGCGACCTGCGTGTTCTGCTCATCAACACTATGAGCCTGATGAGGCGCGATCCCGGCGTCGAGGCCTCCATCGACGACCTGTATGCAGCAGCCCGCGCCATCGTGAATGATGCCATGGACGGCGTGCATCCCGTAGTCAGGAACGTGCGCTGCCTGCGTAGTGCCGTGGTTCGCTTCTCGGAACGCGTTCCGGTGGTGGCGGGCCTCTCGGAGCCTAACGACAGCCTCCGCTTCCGAGGTCTTGAGGCCGCCTATGCCGTTCAGCTCGAGCGCAGCTCCGCGGCGGATGACGGCGAAGCGGACGATGTTCAGTCCGCGGCCTAACTCCATCTGAGCCTTTTCGACGCAGATCCAAGCTTGGCTGATTGGGGCTATTCTCCTAACGTAAGGTTAGTGGTAGGAGGGCATCGCACCTGATGTTCTTCGCCGCACCCTGCCGAACCGCAGGATGCTTTTCCGATCCGCCAAGTGTTGAGTCCGCCGGAAAGCAAACGATGGCCGTTGTTACGTTCCAAAGCAGCATGCCTGCCGGCCTTCGTCTGCAGGCCCTGTTCACGGCCATCATCGAAGGAAGCTTGAGCTTTACGAATTTGGGTGGGCGCGGCAACGCCAGCTTCAAAGTCACGGTCTATCAGTCGCCGGTTGAGGTGTCCTACGAAGGGCCTGTCCTCTCGAATGCCTCCGGTCAGGTTTCCTATCTGCGTGCCGGCCCGAGCAACTCTCCCTGGCTCACCTACGGCACGCTTGGTGGGCCGGTCCTGTTCTCTTATGCCGATCTCGCATTCTTCCATCGGCAGGGCGGAGATTCCGCAGCTGCGATCATGGCGGGAAACGACGTCATCAATGGAACGTCGCGCGGAGATTATCTGGAAGGGTATGCGGGCGACGACGTCCTCAATGGCGGCGCAGGAGCCGACACGCTCGAGGGCGGTTTCGGGAACGACACCTACTATGTCGACCATAAGGAAGATCGCGTTTTCGAAGCCATCGGTGCCGGGTATGACATCGTCGAGACAAGCGTAGGCTACGCGCTGACAGCCGATGCGGAGATCGAGGTCTTGAGGGCTGTGCCAAATGCGCATTCCCTCACTCTCGTCGGCAACAAGTTCGCAAACCAAATCGTCGGAACAGCGGGCAACGATCTTCTCGATGGCAAGGGCGGCGTCGATACATTGATCGGCGGTGCCGGTAACGACACCTATCTCGTCGACAATGCGCTCGACATCGTCATCGACGAGAGTGGACGCGACACGGTCATCGCGACGTCTTCGTATCAGCTGGGAAGCAATATCGAGATTCTGAAAGCGGCCGCCGGAACCTATCGTCTCACGCTCATCGGCAATGACTTGTCGAACGAGATTTATGGCAATACGGGCAGCGACATTCTTCATGGTCTCGACGGCAACGACAAGATTTACGGAGACGGCGGCAGCGATACGCTGACCGGCGGTAACGGCAATGATCTTCTATATGGAGGTCAAGGCAATGATCGGCTCGATGGCGGAGCCGGTAACGACCGGCTTTACGGGGACGTCGGAAACGACAATCTGTCCGGCGGCGCCGGACACGACACCCTCTACGGCGGCCCCGGAAACGACCGTCTCGATGGCGGCGACAACAACGACATCCTCTATGGCGATGTGGGGAACGACACGCTTTCAGGCGGCAGCGGCAATGATCGCCTCTATGGTGGGACCGGCAAGAACAAGCTGTCGGGCGGCGATGGCAACGACACGCTTTACGGCGGCATCCACAACGACACCCTTTCGGGCGGCGCCGGAAAAGACAAGCTCTACGGAGATGCCGGAACCGATGTCCTCAATGGCGGACTTGGGCTGAACACTCTGTCGGGGGGCTCGGGGAAAGACACCTTTGTCTTCAACACCGCGCTGAAGTCGAAGGTGAATGTCTCCACGATCACGGATTTCAACGTCGCCGACGACACGATCAAACTGGAAAATTCCATCTTCAAGAAGCTGGGTTCACCTGGCAAGCTGAAGCCCGGCTACTTCGTCGTCGCCAGTAAGGCGCTCGATAAGAATGACCACCTGATCTACAACAAGAAGACCGGTTATCTGTATTACGATCCGGATGGATCGGGGAAAACCGGCGCTGTTTTGTTCGCCAAGCTGAAGCCCGGTCTCGAACTCGCCAGCAGCGACTTCATCGTCATTTAAGCCGCACAGGGCAGGCCTTTCCTGCCTTTGCACGTGCATGGATAAAAGAAAGCCCCCGCTGATGAGGCGGGGGCTTTCGTGCATGAGGTTCTTGTCGGCTTACGCCGGAACCGGTGCAGTCCTGGTGCGCGCCTTGATGATCTGGGACAGGATCACCGGGCTTGCAAGCACCAGGCCGACCAAGGTCGTGGTCAGATCGGGCGCGATAATCGGCAGGGACGCAATGCCGATCAGCCAACGCTCCCAAGCGCGCATCTCTGTCAGGGCATAGCCCGCGAAGGCTGCCGACAGGCACAGGATTCCGGCAATTGCGCCTCCGGTTACCAGGAAGAAACTCGGCCAGGTGAAGTCGGGCGTCACGAGCAGCATGGCGGGGCCGTACACGAACACGAAAGGCACGAGAGCCTTGCCGAGGCCGAGACGGAACGCGGTGTTGCCGGTCTTGAACGGATCGGCGCCCGCCATGCTCGCGCCCGCATAGGCCGCGAGCGCAACAGGCGGCGTGATGTCCGCGAGCACTCCGTAATAGAACACGAAGAAGTGCGCCACGATGGGCTGCACGCCGAGCATGACCAGAGCAGGGGCCGCCACCGTCACCATGATGATGTAGTTCGCCGTCGTCGGAACGCCGCAGCCGAGGAGGATGCAGACGATGGCTGTCATCGCCAGCGTGAAGAGCAGCGTCAGCGCCTTCCCTTCCATGAGACCTGCGGGAAGAATATCGCCCACGATCTGCGCCATCTGTGCGGCGAACGAGGTCACGATGAAGGAGATCTTGAAGCCCACGCCGGTGAGCGTCACGACGCCGACGATGATGCCGACAGTGGCTGCGGCAGCGCCCACGCCGATGGCGTATTTCGCACCGACCACGAAGGCGTCGATGAGATCGATCACCTTCGCCTTGCCTTCATCGCTCTTCATGAAGGCGTAAAGCATCAACCCCATCACAAACAGAAGGGCCGGCAGCGAGAAGACAAGCTGCGTGAGCATTCCGGTCGCGATGGCGATGGCGATGGCCGCCAGGAAGCCGAGCGTTACGGCAGGAACGCGGCTGACGCCGACGACGATGCAGGCCGTGATGCCCCAGAAGGCGGCGAGATAAGGCGTGAAGCCGGAGAACAGCACCATCAGCAGCACGGCCAGCGGCATGACCGTCTGCCAGCCTTCGCGGATCACCTTGCGGGCGTTCGGAAGCTCCTCGGCGGGCAATCCGAGCAGCCCCTCGCGCTTTGCCTCCAGATGAACCTGCATGAAGACGCCGAAGAAGTGCATGCAGGCCGGAACGATGGCCGCGAGAATGACCGTCTGATACGAGACGTTCAGGAACTCGACCATGAGGAAGGCCGCGGCGCCCATGATCGGCGGCGTAATCTGTCCACCGGTGGAGGCCGCGGATTCGACGGCTGCCGCGAAGTGGCGCTTGTAGCCGACGCGGATCATGGCCGGGATCGTCAGCGAGCCGACGGTCACCGTGTTGGCGATGGACGAGCCCGAAATCATGCCGAACAGGGCCGATCCGAAGATCGACACCTTCGCGGGGCCGCCTGCATAGCGTCCGGCGACGCAGGTCGCCAGATCGATGAAGAGCTTGCCGAGGCCGACGCGGGTCGCAAGCACGCCGAAGAGCACGTAGTGGAAGACGTAAGTGGCCACGACGCCGAGCGCGATGCCGTAGATGCCCTGGCTCGTGAGGTAGAGGTGATTGACGATGTTCGACCACGAAGCGCCAGGGTGCTGCAGGATGCCCGGCATAGAGGGGCCGAAATAGGCATAGAGCATCATGCCGATGGCGATGACGGGCAGGGGCCATCCGACGGAACGGCGCGTGGCTTCGAGCAGGAGAACGATCAGGGTCGTTCCCATTGCGACGTCCATCAGGTTCGGGTTGCCGACGCGAAACGCCAGATCGTTGAAGATCCACGGCACGTAGAGGCTCGCGATGGCAACCGCGACGGCAAGAAGCCAGTCGACGATGGAGATGCCGCCCGGCCGCCACAGGCTGGAGGGAATGACCTTGTCCTGGTCGGCCTTGAAGGCGCTGAACACGAGGAAGATCAGGCCCAGCACGAAAGCCATGTGGATGCCGCGATGGGTCGCTTCGCGCAGCAGTCCGAAGCCTGCCGTGTAATAGTGGAAGAGCGAGAGCGCCAGCAGAAGTCCGGCCACAAGCCATGCCGTTCCCGGCAGGAGAGGGCGGAACCGCATCTCGGGATCGAATTTTTCCTCGAGACTGCGATTCTCGATCAGGGCAGAGGTGTCGGCTGTGGACATGGCGGGTCTCATATGCAGGCAGCGCTCACGCGTTCACGCGCCGCTGCTTTTGGGATTGGCTTGGATATTTGCCGGCGTGCAGGCGGAAGCGGGCATCGCTAGCAAAAAACAACGCCTCCCGCGACTGACGACGCGGGAGGCCGATGACGAGTGAGGCAGGATCAGCCTTTGAGGAGGCCGGCTTCCTTGTAGAAGCGCTCCGCACCGGCATGAACCGGAATACCGGCACCGGCCAGCGCATTCTCCTTGCGGATCAGCTTGCCCTTGGCATGGCCAGCATCGAGGGCGCCACGGGTCTTGTCGCTCCAGAGGCCCTTCACGACTTCATAGACGACGGCGTCCGGCACCTTCGCGGAGGTGACCCACTGCGCACCGACGGCAAGGGTCTTCACGGCAGCGACATCCTTGTAGGTGCCTGCCGGAATCTCGTCTGCCGCGAAGAAGTTGTATTGCTTGCGGATCGCGTCGGCCTCGGGGCCGGAGAGGGGCACGATGTCGATGCCGCCGCCGGTCGCAGCAAGCTCGGTGATCGCGCTCGTCGGATAGCCGCCGACGAAGAAGAAGGCGTCGAGGCCGCCGTCACGCATGCGCTCGGCCGCCTGGTTCGGCTTCAGGAAGTCGGCCTTCACATCGCTTTCCTTGATGCCCCAGCCGTTCAGGATGATGCGGGCATCGACCAGCGTGCCGGAGCCCGGCTCGTCGAGCGAAACGCGCTTGCCCTTCAGGTCGCTCACGGACTTGATGTTCGCGGACTTGGCGGCGACCAGATGGATGCTTTCCGGATAGAGGTTCGCAACGAGGCGCAGGTCCTCCATCTTGCCCTTGCCTTCGAAGAGGCCGGTACCGGTATAGGCCCAATAAGCCACGTCAGCCTGGCTGAAGCCGGATTCGAGCGCGCCCGAGATGATGGAGTTCACGTTCGCCACGGAGCCGTTGGAGGCCTGGGCGGTGAGAACGAGCTGCGGTGGGTTCGAAACGGCATTCGCGATGAGGCCGCCGACGGGATAGTAGGTTCCTGCGGTACCGCCAGTCCCGATGCGGAAGAAGGCCGGCGCCTGCGCAAAGGCGTTGCGGCCCAGAGCAGCGGCAGCGCCAAAGCCAAGGCCGAGCTTGGCCAGATCGCGACGGGTCAGTTTCATGGACATCTTTGTTTTCCCTCATGAAGGCAAGACCGTTTCAAGACGGTTCCGGAGCACTCTAGCTTATATCCTTGCATAGTCTACGTGGGGGTTGCGGTAGGGTTTGGATAAGTTTCCTCCGTGAGTTGAGGGCGATGTCGGCTGCTTGCCGTGCGCTTACGGGAGGGCGGGGCGCGAGATGCAGCAAAGCCCTCGCCTGGACATTTGGGCGAGAGCTTCGTGAGGGTTTCGATGCTAGGAATTATGTCGCAGAGTCGCTAACGACGCCATGCGTCGGACGTCACCGGAGACCTTTGGGGGCAACTCTAATCGATCAACGGCAATACAGATTGCCGGCGCTGTCGCGATAGGTGCCGTACGGACATGGACTGCGCGGAGCCGTGGCGCCTCCGACGATTGCGCCGCCTGCGGCACCGATCGCCGCTCCGGCAAGGGCACCGCTGCCGCGGCCCGTTGCTGCTCCGCCGATGGCCGCGCCCGCCACGCCGCCAAGCGCAGCGCCTCCGAGGGCACGCTCTCCGGGTGTTTCGCAGGCTGTCATCGAAAGTGTCAGCGCAGCCGCTGCAATGAATGTCAGGGTTTTCTTCATCAGGTCTTCCTCCTCGAGCAAGGAACCGAGATTCAGCGCCAACCCAGGTGCATGGAATTCTTATGCATCGTTTCCTGTCTGGCAATTGGGGTAAACCCTGAGCAGCCATCCCATGAGCGTCTTGGCGAAGCCGTTGGCCGAAGCTCCTGCCGGAAGTGGTCCCCTTTCGGAGTTAAAGCTGCTCACTCCATGGAATAGGGCCTCTAGCCATAATCTCACGGTCGTCCGGGATGATCCATGAGGCATGTCGATGGTATCCTGGCCGCTGCTGCGACCTGCATTGTCAGGCCTGGAGGAGTGTCTCATGGCTGAACTAGTGGTCGTCGGGTTCGATAACCCGAATGATGCCGATCGTGTTTTGACTGAACTGACCCGGCTGCAGAAGGAATACCTCATCGATCTCGAAGATGCCGTCGTTGCCATCCGTGGTGCGGATGGTGCAGTGCGCATCAAGCAGAGCATGAATCTCGTGCGGCTCGGAGCGACGTCAGGTGGTCTGTCCGGCGCGATGTGGGGCAGCCTCATCGGCTTGCTGTTCCTCAATCCGCTCGCGGGCCTTGCCATCGGCGGCGCCGTGGGGGCCGGCTCGGGAGCCTTATCCGGAAGCTTGATCGATTACGGCATCAACGACGAATTCATCAAATCCATCGGCGATACCCTGCAGCCCGACACGTCTGCTTTGTTCCTGCTGATCCGGAAATCTCAGCCCGAGAAAGTGCTGGCGGAGCTTTCAGGGTTCAAAGGGCGCGTCATTCGCTCGTCGCTGTCTCCGGAACAGGAAGCAAAGCTCCAGGCTGCCTTGTCACGGGCACATGCACCGAGTCCGGGCGAGGGCGTAGCGTCTGCTGGCGCAATGGCGGCGGATAAACCGTAGAATCCGAGAGGGCTTGATGGCGATATCAGTGGATGCTGCGGCGGAGGTGTTCCGCGAGGCGATGCGGGATGCCGTGAAGCGCTATGCGCTGTGGTATCTCATCGAGGGGCTGCTTCTGATCGCAGCTGGCGTTCTGGCAATCATCTATCCGATCTTTTCATCGACGGCGGTGATCGTCCTTCTCGGTTGGCTCCTGGTGTTCAGCGGCCTGTTTCAGGCGATCAGCCTCGTCAGCGCAAGGCACGTGCCGCATTTCTGGCTGCAACTGATTTCCATCTGCCTTGCCATGCTGATCGGCTTCCTGTTCCTGCGCGATCCGGCGCAGGGCCTGACCACGATCACGCTTCTTCTCATCATCTTCTTCATGATGGAGGGCATTTCCAAAGTCGTCTTCGCCCTGACGATCCGTCCGTTCCCCAATTGGGGCTGGGTGCTTGGGAGCGGCTTGGTCGGCATCGTGCTTTCACTGATCCTCTGGGCCAATCTGCCGGTGGCGTCCGTCTGGCTCCTGGGCTTCCTGCTCGGACTGAATTTGATCAGCATCGGTTCCGCGATCGCCTATCTCGCGTGGACGGTGCGAACGAGCTGATTAGAACCGCCAGATGAGCGGCACGAAGAAAACCGATACGACAAAAAACCAGGTGAGCAGAGGCAATCCAAGTTTCCAGTAATCGCCGAAGGCATAGCCTCCCGGTCCCATGACCATCAGGTTCGTGGGTGTCGCGATGGGCGTCAGGAAAGCACCCGCCGCAGCCACGGCGGTGCTCATGAGAACGGGGCGGGGCGAGATGCCCATGCTCGTCGCGGCGGCTACTCCGATGGGAATGACGATCAGGGCTGTCGCGGTATTGCTGATCAACTGACCGAGGATCGCGGTGAGCACGAAAAGGCCGGCGAGCAGGGCATAGGGACCCGCATCGCCGACGAGGCCGACCAGACCTTCGGCCATGAACTGGGCCGCCCCGGTTTCCACCATCGCAATCGACAGCGGCATCAATGCGCCGACGAGGATCACCGTCGTCCAATCGATGGCCCGGTAGGATTGCTCGACGGTCATGATACGCGAAAGGATAAGCGCACCGGCGGCGAGAAGTCCGGCGACGGCGGGCGGCACATAGCCGGTCGCGAGCAGGATCACCATTGCGACCAGGATTGCAATCGCCTGGAATGCTCCAGGCCCGAGGGGGATCGCCTGTCGTCGCACCAGCTCGGGGGAGTTCACCACCAGCACATCCGGATCGCTGAGATGGAGGTCTAGCGCCTTCCAGGTTCCTTGAAGCAGCATGGTGTCGCCGGGGCGCAAGGCGACACCATGGCCTGACGTTGGTTTGTCGGCGTCAATCGCGGCTCCGGCCCGCTGCACCGCGAGAACGATGAGGTCGCCGCTGTCGGTGACCATTCCGGGGAACACGTTTTGACCGACGAGCCCTGAACGCGGCGGAATCACCACTTCAGCGAGGCCGGAACGGCGGTTGAACAGAGTTTCTTCGCCGTGGCTCGACGTCGTTTCATCATGAAACGCGAGTTGCATCTGCGCGGCGAGAGAAGCGGCTGCCTCGGCATTCCCGCGCACGAGCATATGATCGCCGTCCTTCATGGGCCGACGAAGAGGAGCGGCGCTCTCGCTCTCCTGAAGGGCCACGAGCTGCATGCCTGGAAAGGCAGAGAGATCGATGTCTGACGGAGCAAGGCCGACATAAGGCGAGGTGGCGCGCACGCGCAGCTGGAAGATGCCGTCGGCCAGACCATATTGCTCCACCAGCGTCTTGGCATGACGGCTGAGATCGGCGGGCATCTTGGCACCGTTGCGTTGAGGCAGAAGCCGTTCGCCGAAAAGGATGATGATGGCCATCGTGCCCGCGAGCAGGGGAATGCCGACGAGCGCGAACTCGAAAAAACCGAATTCACCGACACCGGCTTCGAACCCCGCCTCAGAGACGAGGACGTTCACTGGCGTGCCGGTGAGCGCAAGCATGGATCCCGCATGGGCGGAAAAGACCAGGGGCATCAGGAGCTGCGACGACTTCCGTTTGAGGCGCACCGCCATGACGACGACGACAGGCAGCAGAGCGGCCACTGCACCGTTGACGCTGATCAGAGCGGTGAGAACGGCCACGAGGCCCATGGTGAGAAGGAGAAGGCGCGTCCTGCTCTCACCTCCTGCACCACGGATCAGAAGCTGACCGGCCCAGGCCGTGACGCCGGTCGTCTCGAGGCCCGCGCTCACGATGAAGAGACATGCGATGAAGATGACGGCGGGATCACCAAAGCCACCGAGCGCCTGCCATATCGTGAGAACCTGCGTTGCCCACAGCGCCAATGCGGTCGCCATGGCGACGATGACGACGGGCAGCTTGTTCCAGATGAACAGGACAACGGCCATGGCGACGATGGCGGCGATATAAGCTAACGGACTCAATCGCTCATCTCCTCCTTAGACCGTCTGAAGGCGCCCTCGGCTAATCCTCGATCGTGGCCAGCAGCAGGGCGAGACGGCATCCCGTCTCGAATTCCGGCAGGTTCACATATTCCTTGATCGTGTGGATCTCCGCCTGACCGGCGCCGATGGTGACGGTAGGAATGCCGTGCTTGTCGAGCCAGTTGGCATCGAGGCCGCCATTGGAGAACAGGTAATTGGGCTTGAGGCCGAGCATGGTCATCGCCTTGGTCGCGCGCTTAACCACGGGGGAACCTTCATCAAGATTGAACGGCGGATAGGATGGCTTGTGCGTGAAGGCGAGTATAGCCGTTTCGCCCTCATGGTCCTTCACCTCGCCTTTCGCCTTCTCAAATGCCTGTCCGAAACCCTTCGCGATGGCTGTCGCGAAGGCGGATGTCGGGCTTCTCGCCTCTCCTTTGATGAAGACATAGTCCGTCACGACATTCGTCGCGTCTCCGGCAGCCTTGTCGCTTTTCCCGCCGAAGATGCCGACATTGCTGGTGCCCGTGCCATCGGGCTTCACGACCTTGCCGAACCACCCTTCGCGCTTCGCTTCAGTGAGGGCGATAGCGCCGACCAGGGTCGCCGAGATGCCCTTTTCGGGCGCAACGCCCGCATGCGAAGCCTTGCCCTTGATCTCGACTTCCCAGTTCTCCTGGCCGACGGCACCGACGATCAGGTCGGACGGGTCCTGCCCATCGACATTGATGCACATGACGGCACCGCCGAGATCGGCGGGGTTGAGCTCACGCGCGCCGTGCAAACCGCTTTCCTCGCGAACCGTGAAGAGCAGCGTAATGGGAGGATGCGGCAGCTTGTGCTTCAGCAGCGTCTCCGCAAGCATGACGAGAATGGCGCATCCGGTGCGATTGTCGCCGCCGAGAGCGGTGGCGCCATCCGAGACGATGCGGTCACCGTCGCGCCTCGGCTTGGCACCCGCACAGAGCGGCACCGTGTCGAGATGGGTGGAGAACAGGAGGCGCGGTCCAGGGCGGGTTCCGGGCAGATCGACGATCAGATTTCCCGTTTCCGTCGGAACGGGAATGCGCTTGTTCGCATCATCGAAGCGGATCGCGGAGGCCGGCACGCCGGCTTTCTTGAGCGCCTCCGAGACAGCCGCGGCTATCTTGGCCTCCTGGCCGGTCACGCCCTCTACGGACAAAAGCCGCATCAGGTGATCTTCTGCGGCGGCGACATCAAGGGGGAGCGTAAAGCTGTCCATCGTTTCAACTCGCTGCTTGTTATCGACGTGGCGAAGCGGCTCCGGCTCACAGCCCCCATGGAAGCCCGAGCATCTGCCAGAGTGCGAAGAGAGCGGTCCAGAGAATGAAGATCCAAACAACGTAGGGAAGCATCAGCGATACGATGGTGCCGACGCCGGCATATCGGTCGTATCTTTGCGCAAAGCCTACGACGAGGGCGAAATAGGCGTTGAGAGGCGTGATCGCATTCATGGGAGAGTCCCCGACGCGATACGCCGCGAGCACCGCCTCCGGCTCGACGCCGAGCTTCATGAGCAGCGGCACGAAAACGGGAGCGAAGATCGCCCATTTGGCGATGGCGCCGGTCAACAGCAGATCGATGATCGCGACAACGACGATGAAACCCAGCAAGAGCGGCAGGGCGCCGATATTGGCCGCCTGCAGGGCGCCTGACAGGCTGAGCGCCATGACCGTGCCCATGTTGGTGTAGGTGAAATAAGAGACGAACTGGCTCAGGACGAAGAACAGGAAGATCGTTCCGCCAAGGCTTTTGATCGATTTCTCGATTGCCGCAATGACCTCCGGCAATGTCCTCAAGGTACCGGCGCCAATGCCGTAGGCCCATCCCGTCACGAGGAACATCAGCATGATCAGCGCAATCAGCCCGTTCATGAAGGGCGAGTTGCCGATGAGCTCCTGCGTGTCGGGATTCCGCAATGGGGCCCCCGAGGGAAGGGTGAGGAGGCAGAAGACAGCGATCAGGCCAAGCAGGCCAAAGCCTGCGAAACGCAGGCCGCGCGACTCGTGCTCTGAAAGTTCCGCGCTTTGCTCCGTCGTCGTTCCTTCCGCCGCCAGATGCGGATCGTACTTTCCTAGACGGGGAGCGATCATACGGTCGGTGATGAAGGCGATGACGATGGTAAGAAACAGCACCGATGCAATCGAAAACCAGACATTCGAGGCAAGGCCAATGGAGCGGTTAGGGTCGACGAGATGGGCCGCGTCATTGGTGAATTCGACGAGCACGGCGTCCAGCGGCTTTATCAGCATGTTGACGGTAAAAGCGCCTGCCACAGCGGCGAAGCCGAGAGCGAGCCCAGCCAGAGGATGCCGCCCGACGGCCAAATAGGCGATGCCCGCAAGCGGGATCAGGACCAGATAGCCCGCATCTGCCGCGATGCTGGCGAGGATGCCGACGAAGGATAGGATGTAAGTCAACGCCCAATCCGGCGATACGATGACGAGCTTTCTGATCAAGGCGGTGACGAGACCGGATTCTTCCGCAACCCCTGCGCCGATCATCGCGACGATCATGAGCCCGACAGCGGTAAAGCTCATGAAGTTCGGGATGAGGGACGAGTACATGAAACGGATGCCGTCGATGGTCAGCAGACTGCGGATCTCCGTGCTGGCAGTCTCGACCTGATGCGTCTCCGGGTTGATGCGTTCGAAGGAGACGGCCGCTCCAAACAGGCTGAGCACCGCCGAGAGCACGATGACGATGCCGATGAGGATCAGGAAAATGACGACCGGGTGGGGAACCATGTTTCCCACTCTTTCGACCCCATCGAGAAACCGCTGCATGGAGTTTCTCGACGCAACTTCCGTGCTGCTCGTCATATCCCGCACTTGAGCTAAGGGGGGCCTCACGACAGGAGGCAAGATACGCAACTGCGTTGACAGGCCGGCTGCTCAGTAATGATCGGTACTGATGAACTTAACTCGATTGCCTTCTGCAAACGACTTGGACTTATTCAAACGGGAACAAGGATCCTGCTAGGAGAGCACACAATCTCCCGCGGGCAAAAAGCCCCTTATGCGGATCGTTAAGTGTGCGGATTATGGTCTTTTTTCTATTCCTTGACAAGGAATAAAACTTGAGTTGCTGATGAGAATGCGCTGGTTCTGATCTGTTGTTGAGAATCTGGGCCTATACCTTTTTGGGTTTGCTGCAGTTTCGATGAACAGAGCTCACGACGGACGAACCCGCTGATCTAGGACGCCACTGGAACTCGGGAGAGAGCACGTGGATCGGCCCCAGACTCCCTTGGACGAAACGTATCGAGCATCTTCTGATTTCGGCGTGACGCATTGGGCCTTGATCGTGCTCGTGATCCTGATGCTCCTCGGTGCGGTTTATATTGCCGAGGCGGTCATCGCTCCGGTTGCCTTCTCACTGTTCCTGATCGCGATCCTCTGGCCGCTGCAATCCCGTCTTCAGGCTCACATTCCACGTCTCGTCGCTCTGGCGATCAGCATCTTCCTGCTCGTGGTGACGTTCAGCGGTTTCGCCTCGTTGATCGTCTGGGCCTTCAGTCGCGTCGGGCGTTGGATCCTCATCAACTTGAGCAGGTTCCAGGCGCTCTACAATCAGATGATCCTTTGGCTCGAGGAGCAGGGGATCGCGGTGGCAGGTCTCTGGGCCGAGCATTTCAACATCGGCTGGATCGTGAGCCTCATGCAGAAGCTCACCGGCCAGGTGAACACCACATTGAGCTTCTGGCTCGTTGTGCTCGTCTACGTCATTATCGGCCTGCTCGAAGTTGAGGGAACCTCCAGAAAAATCAATATGCTGCCGAACCACCGCATCGCGCGCGTCATTCTCGGCGGAAGCGAGGAGACGGCGGTAAAGATCAGACGATACATGATTGTACGAACCCTGATGAGCGTTCTGACCGGCATTCTCGTCTGGGCGTTCGCCTTGCTCTTCGGATTGCCGCTCGCTCAGGAATGGGGCGTGATCGCCTTCACGCTGAACTATATCCCGTTCATCGGTCCCTTCATCGCGACCCTGTTTCCGACTTTGCTTGCGATGGTCCAGTTCGACACCTGGCAGGCCGTCATCGTGGTTTTCGCCTGCTTGAACCTGATCCAGTTCGTAGTCGGCAGCTATATCGAGCCGCGCCTTTCCGGAACCGTGCTTGCTATGTCTCCCTTCGTGGTTCTGTTCGCGATCTTTCTCTGGACGTTCCTGTGGGGCTTGCCGGGCACGTTCATCGGCATTCCGATCACGATTGCCGTTCTCAGTTTCTGCGCGCAGGATCCTTCGACCCGGTGGCTCGCGATCCAGCTCGGCCCGCCGGACGAGACCGATCCGCCCATCCCTGAGCAGACTCGTCCGGAAGCCTGATCTCCACGCGCTCAGGTGCCGCGAGCTTCATCTCGCCATCGCTGACGGCAAGCGTATGGATGAGGAATGAAATATTGCCGTTTATTGCAGGATTCATGACGGGGGAGGCGGCTGAGACGATCCTAACGTCGCCGCATTGACCGATCCATTCCGTATGCCGGTGCCCATGGAAGACCACCAGCCTTTCCGCAAAGGGACGCAACTGTCTGACGAACCACGACCCATTGATGAGAGCCGTGCCCACGCGCTCGGAGAAGGCCTTCGCGGGCGTGGGATATTCTACAAGGTGGTGATGGAGCGCGACGATCCAGCCGGCGCGCGGATAGCGCTCCATGGCGGCCATGAGATCCTGCGCTTGAAGGGCGGGCATCAGCCCCAGTGCATTCGTGAAGGAGAAATGCGCTTCCGCATTCGAGTTGAGAAGCGCCGCGCCGATCCCGTCATCGGTCTTCGGCGGAAGGATCATGGGAAATACATCGTCCCAGATCTGTGACAGCCGATGGGAGAGTCGGATACCACCCGCTCCGGCAAAGGCAGCAATGTCTTCCCGATGGGGAGCCAGCCGCTCGGCGAGGGTAGGGCCCAAATGTCCGGTTTCGGAGTTGAGGCAAAAGACCTTGTCTCCCTGTAGGGCTTCGATGGCCGAGAGAGTTCGAAGCTGGCGGAGGCGCTTTCCAGGGCTCGTCGGCAGTTCAAGCCGGGCTGGATTGGCGCGATCGACCACGTTCACATCATGGTTGCCGGGAAGGATCAGCAGGCGCTCGGCCAGCGCGGGATGGGCCGCGACCGTGTCGAGGAACTCCGCCCATTCCGCCGACCGGCCGGCATCCGTCATGTCGCCGGTGATTAGGATCAGATCCAGGGGATGCTGTGCGTGAAGGGCGTCGAGCCTATCGAGCACAAGGCGCATTCTCCCATTTCCGCGAGGTCCTGCACGGCCGCTTTCGATGCGGAATCCATAACCCTCTCCGACGGCATGGAGATCGGACAGATGCGCGATGCGCCAGGTTCGGGCCTGTGCGGGAATATCGGCGTAAGCCATGAGATCGGCAGGACGTCCCAAAGCGCCGTCCGCAAGGGCCCACACGAGGGCCGCTACCGTGACATAGCATCCGACGATGACCACCGCGTTGGCGAGGGCGGGAAGGATTAACTGGTGCGGCACCAATACGTCTCCGGCCTCACCGATCCAGCGCGATGCGGGCCAGGCGAGGATGACGAGGCAGACCGACAAGGCGCTCACCAGCATACCGCCTCCGAGGGCGGCGACAGCATAGAGACGGGTTTGCCGGCGAGGCCTCGTATCGGGAGAGAGCTTGCCAATGATATGCCGCAACCCTTCGCGGAACAGGGCGTAGACGGGTTGCACAGCCAGGGCATTCAGGGACCAGAAGCTGCTTTCGGCAGCGCGCAGCACGGGCTTGCCGCCGATCCATGTGAGAGCGATGAGACCAGCAACGATCAGCAGCGACCAGAAGCCTGCCAGAGCCGTCGCGACCTGTCCGGATATCGTGGTCGCCCATCCCAGAATGACGAGCGGTGCGAGCCCCAGCAGAATAGCCGGAAGGCCGATCAGCATGATCCAGGCCAGGATAAGCTTGGGTATGCTGATTTCCGCAAGGAGCCGCCCGCCGATTGCGAGGAGAGATCGGCTCTTGGTACTCGCGACATCATCCTCCACATCGCCAAGACGTGGATCGATGAGAAAATGCACCCGAGGAAACGACCTATGTTCCCGCATCTTCTCTTTCGGCGGTGTAGGCTGAGACTTCATCGTCATGGCCGAACCCGGATGCTGCCGAAGCAGGCTTATTGAGGCAGCGTGTTCTTATAGATCTTGCCATCCTTCATGATGACGAGAAAGCGTCTGTCGGGGTCCGCGACGAGATCGAGGTTCTCAAGCGGATTGCCATCGACCACAAGCAGATCCGCCATCGCTCCTTCTTCCACGACACCGAGCCTGACGGGATATGGATTGCGGGGGCCAGATAATGTCAGCAGCTCTGCATTCGTCGAGGTCGCCATGACCAGGGCTTCAGCTGGCGTATGCCAGCGAGTGAGAGCGGCAAGCATGGCGCCCTGGCGCTCTGCCAGCTCCTGGGAGAACAGAATGTCGGTGCCGAACGCCGTCTTGAGCCCGTATTTCTTCGCCAGAGCATAGACCGTCTCGGTGCCGCCAACCACCTGTCGCATCTTGGCCTGTTCCGCCGGGCCCAGCGCACTGGCGCCACTCAGGTCGAGGAAGGGCTGGGTGCTCAGCCAGATTCCCTTTTCCGCCATCAGCCGGGCCGTGGCGTCGTCCATCAGGTGTCCGTGCTCGATGCACCTGACACCCGCCGCAATCGAACGCTGGATGGCGGCGGATGTATAAGCATGAGTGCAGACATAAGTGCCCCAGTTCTCGGCGGCTTCAACGGCGGCCCGTAGTTCTGCTTCGGTGAACGTGGACACATCGAGAGGGCTGAACGGGGATGCCACGCCGCCACCGGCGGTGAGCTTGATTTGTGAGGCGCCTTGCATGAGCTGCTCGCGCACACGCATGCGCACCTCGTCCGGACTGTCGGCGATCATGCTCCCGCCCAGTTGCTCGACACGAGCCAGCATTCCACCGATGGTCCTCGGTAGGTCGGAGAGCTGGCGAAAATCGCCGTGGCCGCTGGTGATCGTGATCATCGCTCCGGACGGATAGATGCGCGGTCCCGGCAGAAGCCCCTCGTCGATGGCGCGCTTGAGGCTGAAGGATGGTCCACCCATGTCACGGACAGTCGTGAACCCGCGCATGAGGGTTGCTGTGGCCTCGGCCCCTGCGAGAAGAGTCGAATAGCCGATGTCGCTGGAAAGAAGCATCGCGGGAGTCGGCCGCACCAGCATCGCATGCCAATGCATGTCGATCAGGCCTGGCATGATCACGCGCCCGTTTCCGGGGACGACTTGGACACCAGGTTCCGCCGTTACATCGATTGGGGCAGCGGAGATGCGCTCAATGGTGTTGCCCTTCACCAAAACATGGGAGGGAGCCGACAAGGCGGCATTCTTGCCGTTGAAGATCCGGACATTCTCGAAGAGCGTTGTCGAGTTGCCGGCGATGGAAGGTGAGGGTGCCTGGGCAACTGCCGGAGCATGTGCTGCGGCCATAACCCCCGCCAGCATGAGCCCTCGGGATGACCTGGAGACAAAATCAACAATCCCTGCGCGGACAGACATTGCGCCCACTCTCATAAGTGTTAGGCCGCGTGCCGCATAAAAGTCGCGTCCAATGGGGATCCGCAGCGTCTCGTCCGGAGGCTGACACGGCTTCATGCGGTGTCAGCGCGTCTGAAGAAAAGCCAAGGATCTCACTTGCGGGCAGGGCTTCTTGAAGCCTAGCTCTCCTCCGCATGCTTGAGTATCGGGAAAAACCTCGAACTTCGTGAGGTAAACCCTGAGCCGAGAATGGGCCTGACCCCGATTCACACAGGAGGGTCCTGTGTGAATGATGAAGCCTGAACCTTCTCCGTGACGAGTTTGGGAGTGAAGTTCTTCTGTCCCGTCGGGTTTCTGACCCTCAGTGCCTTAAGCTGCCGTTGCCGTTTGAGGTGGGCCTTGCCATAGCACAGCCGCGTCCTGGTCGGAGAGAACCGCCGGGCGCTCCAGCATGGTCGTGATCGGCATCGCCCGTCCTGTGGCTGCGCTTTCCAGGATGCTGTGCATGATCTCAAGGACATGCAGGGCCAGCCGGCCCGTCGAGCGATGAGGCGTGCCGTTGATGACGGCGCTGGCAAGATCGGCGAGGCCGAGCGCGCGGTAGTTCGCGCGCGACGGCATCTCGGGCGCCCAGTTCGGAGATCGCCAGTTGGGGGCACCGAGCGGCATGTCGCTCGAATCCTTCGGCTGCCAGTCCCCGCCGCGCTCGGTCATTTCGACATGACCGCCGAAGAAGTTCGGATCCGGCACACGCAGGGAGCCTTCGGTGCCGTAAAGCTCAATTGCCGGATGGCCGTGCTTCCAGACATCCCAGCTCATGCAGAATGTAACCTGTGCTCCAGAGGCGAATTCCAGAAGCGCCATGACATTCGTCGGCGTTTCCACATTGATCCGCTGCCCCTTCTTCGGAGATTCCGCAGTCACGATGCGCTCGGGGAAACCGATACCCGACATGGAGAACACGCGCTGCACCGGGCCGATGAGATTGACCAGAGTGCTGAGGTAATAGGGTGCCATATCGAGAATGGGGCCGCCGCCCGGCTTGAAGAAGAACTCCGGATCCGGGTGCCAATGCTCCATGCCGTGTGACATGAGGAAGGCCGATCCGGAAAGGATGCGCCCGACGGCTCCGTCGTCCACGAGCTGGCGGGCGAGGCGGCCGCCGGCCCCGAGGAATGTATCCGGTGCGCAGCCCAGCAGCAGGCCCCGCGCCTCGGCCTCATCGACCAACTTGCGTCCCTGCTCGAAATCCACCGCGAGAGGCTTTTCCGAGAAGACGTGCTTGCCTGCACTGAGTGCTGCGAGAGATACGCCGAAATGTGCGCTGGGAATCGTGAGGTTGACGACGAGATCGATATCTTCGCGAGCCAGAAGCTGATCGACCGAGAGAGCTTCGATGCCATGGCGGCTGGCCTGGGCCTGAGCGATCTCGGGTTTCACATCGGCGCAAGCGCGCAGCGTCAGCCCCCGATAGGCCGGGATGTTCTGAAGATAGATGCCCGAGATGTTGCCGCATCCGATGATGCCGACATTCAGGGTTTTCATGATTCTTATCCCTCGATATTGCGCAGGAAGTCGAAGCTCGAGCGGGCTGTCTTGGCGGGATCGGCGGGCTTGTCGTGCTCTACGACCATCCATTTGGCGCCTGCCTCGCGGCAGGTTCGCCACAGGCCGCGCCAGTCCAGCACGCCGGAGCCGACATCCGCCCAGCGGTCCTGGTCCTCGTTCTGTCCCGTGGGAGCGATGTCCTTGACGTGTGCTGCAGTGATCTTGCTGCGATAGCGGTCGATCCATGCCTTGGGATCGACATGGCCGCGCACGAGCCACGCCACATCGACCTCCCAGGCGAGGGGGCTTCCTTCCGACTCCTCGAAGATCAGCTCCAGCGCCGTCTTAGCGCCGTCCTTCGGAACCATCTCCCAATGGTGGTTGTGATAGCCGAGACGGATGCCATCCTTCTGAAAGCGCTCAGCCATCTTGCCGAGTTCCTGTCCGAGAGAGCGCCATCCGTCGGCGGCCATGTCGCGCTGCTCGGGAGGAACAGCAGGCATGTAGAGATCCGTGAGGCCAAGAACCCGGCAGGCTTCGATGACGGCATTAGGTTTTTCACGCAAAGCCGCCAGACTGACATGGCTTGAGGATGCCTTCAGTCCCCGCGCATCGAGCCTGGAGCGTACCCCTTGTGCATCATCGAGATGAGAGCCCACCGTCTCCACATAGCTGTATCCGGCTTGCGCCACGGTATCGAGAATGCGGTCGAGGTCTTCCATCGAGCGCAGGGTGTAAAGCTGTATCGAAAGGCAATCTGTGACGCTCATGAAGTCCTCAGAGTTTGAAAAGTGAATGTGTTTGCGTTCAGAGGCGCTGGCCGCTTTCGGCGTCGAAGAGGGAAATCTGCGCGGCATCGATCCCGAGATTGAGATGATCGCCTGCCGACAATCTGATGTCTCCACTGGTGCGGACCTGGAGCGAGCCTTCACGATCGCTGCACCAGATCACGGTGTCGGCTCCCATGGGCTCGATAATGTCGACGCTGAAACCGGGCCAGGCGCCGAGTTCGACGATCTTCAGATGCTCCGGCCGCACGCCGAGAACCACTTCCTGACCAGGGGAGGGGCTGCCGGTGAACGTGTAGCCGTGGAGCGGCAGGCGGCGTTGGCCCGACACGAAAATCGGCCCACTGCCGGTATCCTCGAGCCTGCCCTTGATGAAATTCATCTGCGGTGAGCCGACAAAGCCTGCGACGAACATATTGGCGGGGCGATGGTAGATCTCCGCCGGGCTGCCGACCTGCTGGATCATTTGATCCTTCATGACCACGATACGGTCGGCCAATGTCATCGCTTCGATCTGGTCGTGCGTCACGTAGATCATCGTCGTCTTGCCGAGCCGGGCATGCAGCCGCTTGATCTCGACACGTAATTCGTTCCTGAGCTGCGCATCGAGGTTGGAAAGCGGTTCGTCGAACAGGAAGACCGCCGCATCGCGCACGAGCGCACGGCCAATGGCCACGCGCTGACGCTGGCCGCCCGACAATTGATCGGGGCGACGGTCGAGAAGGTGAGTGATCTGCAACAGTTCCGCCGCCTGCTTGACCCGCTTTTCGATCTCGGGCTTGGGCGTCTTCGCCATCTTGAGCCCGAACGACATGTTCTCGCGCACACTCATGCGCGGGTAGAGGGCGTAGGACTGGAAGACCATGGCGATGCCGCGATCCTTCGGCTCCTCCCAGGTGACGTTCTGTCCCCCGATCCAGATCTGCCCCTCGGAGATGTCGAGAAGTCCGGCGATGGCATTGAGCAGCGTCGACTTTCCGCAGCCCGAAGGGCCGAGCAGGACGATGAACTCGCCCGCCTCGAAATCGAGGGAGAGACCGTTGAAGACGCGGACGGCCTCGAAGGCAACGGTGATGTCGCGAACGGATACGGTGGACATATTTACCCTTTCACTGCACCTGCGGCGATGCCGCGGACGAACCAGCGTCCCGAAACGAAATAGACGACGAGGGGAACGAGCGCGGCGAGCATGGTTGCGGCCATGTCCACGTTGTAGGCGCGCTCTCCTTGCGTCGAGTGAACGATGTTGTTGAGTTGCACCGTCATGGGCAAGTTCTCACGACCCGCGAAGGTCAGGCCGAAGATGAAATCGTTCCAGATGCCGGTGACCTGAAGGATCGCCGCAACGACGATGATCGGAGTCGACATGGGCAGCATCACCCGGAAGAAAATCGTCCAGAACCCGCCGCCATCGATGCGCGCCGCCTTGAACAGCTCTATGGGCAGGCCCGCATAGTAGTTGCGGAACAGGAGCGTCATCGTCGGCAGGCCGAAGATCACGTGCACAATGATGATGCAGAGCAGCGAGTTGTAGATGCCCGTCGTGGAGAAGATGCGCACCAGGGGATAGAGGAAAACCTGATAGGGAATGAACGCGCCGAGCAGCAGGATACCGAAAATTACGTTCGCTCCCCGAACCCTCCAGAGAGAAAGGGCGTATCCGTTGATGGCGCCTGCGGTGATCGACAGGATGACGGACGGGATCAGAATGCGAACCGAATTCCAGAAGCCGACGCTGATGCCGTTGCATTCAAGCCCGGTGCAGGCGGACGACCAGGCCTTGGTCCATGCCTCGAACGTGAGGTTGACAGGCAGCGCGAGAATATTTCCGAGCCGGATTTCGTCCATCGGTTTGAGCGAGGTGACGAGCATGATCCAGAGCGGCAGCATGAAGAACAGGGCGGCCGTGATCAGGAAGGCATAGACGCCGATGCGGCCGATGGTGAGGTGCCGTGGGCGGCGGCCCTGCGGGATGGCGGTGCTCATGCGGGCCTCCCTTGGGGACGGACATATTTGGCGTAGATCCATGGGGCGAGGATCGCGACGACCGTGATCAGCATGACGGTGGCGGCAGCCGTTCCCAGTGCGATGTTGTTCCGCTCGAACAGGTGATCCATCACGAATTTCGCCGGCACTTCCGTTGCGATGCCAGGGCCGCCGAGGGTCATGGCAACCACGAGGTCGTAGAGCTTCACGACACCGGTCGCGAGGAGCACAGTGGCGGTCACGACCATGGGCCGAAGCAGCGGGAGAACGATGGACAGGTAGACGCGCCAGGTGGGGATGCCGTCGATGCGAGCGGCCTTCCAGAGTTCCGAGTCCACGCCTCGTAAGCCTGCGAGCAGAATGGCCATGGTCAATCCGGCCCCATGCCACAGGCCTGCAATGACGATGGTGTAGATCGCCATCTGCTGGTTCACGAGCCAATCGAAAGTAAAGTTCTCAAAGCCCATGTCGCGCACGAGCTTTTGGAGGCCGAGGCCGGGATTGAGAAACCACTGCCATGCGACGCCAGTGACGACGAAGGACATGGCATAGGGGTAGAGAAAGATCGTGCGAAAGACACCCTCGGCGCGGACGTTCTGATCGATGAAAACGGCAAGCATGAAGCCGAGAATGAGGCATCCCGAAATAAACAGAACGCCGAAGATCAGGATGTTTTCGGCCGAGACCAGGAAACGGTCATTCATGAAGAGGCGGCTGTACTGGGCAAAGCCGACCCAGTCGAGCTTGGGGAGTAGCGTCGAGCTCGTGAAGGAGAGGCGGACCGTCCACAGCATGCAGCCGATATAGACGACCAGGACAATGAGTGCCGTCGGGAGAAGCGCCAGAGCGGCCGGCAGTCGCGTTCTGTTGATGCGGCGGTTTTTGACAGGGCGCTCGGAGGTGGCAACAGCGGTCGGGATAGAGACAATGGCCATCTGAAAACTCCTTCAGGGGTTGCCAGTCCGGCGGAAGCGAGGCTCCGCCGGACCGCACTTGAATGAAGGTGCCTCAGCTGGCGCTTTGCATGGCGGAAACGACCTTCTCCACGAAGGCGTCAGCCGACATGCTCGGGTTGTTCCAGAATTGCGTGACCGCATCCTGCATGGCGCCGGAGAAGTTCGGCGTGCTCAGGAGTTCCATGGCCTCGACCTGGTTCGCCGGGTCCTTCAGCACGGCGGCGGACTTCTGAGCGCAGACATCCATGGATGACACGTCCACGTCCAGCCGGACCGGAATCGAGCCCTTCTTTTTGTTGAACTCAAGCTGGGTCGTCGGATCGAGCAGGACATCCGCCAACTTATCCTGAGCCGCCAGCTGATCCTTGTCCTTGGTCACGGGGAAGACGAACACGTCGCCGCCGATCACAAGTCTCGGCTCCTTGCCGACGATGGTGCAACCGTATTCCTTGCCTGCCGCTTGTCCAGCTGCGGTGAACTCGCCCTTGGCCCAGTCGCCATTGAAGTGCATGGCCGCCTTGTTGGTGATGACGAGTGCTGCGGCGTCATTCCAGTTGCGGCCCGGAGAGCCGGGGTCGACCAAAGCACGCATCTTCCCGAAGAGTTCGGTCGCTTCCTTGAACTCTGGGCTCTTGGCCGCTTTCTGGTCCCGCGCGCCGTAGACCTTGCGGAACAGATCCGCGCCGCCATTGCCGACAAGCACGGCACGGAACAGGTTATGTTCCCAGTTGGGTTGTCCGCCCAGAGCAAGTGGGATCACCCCCGTGGCTTTGAGTTTCTCACCAGCAGCGATGAGCTCAGGGAAAGTCTTCGGAGGCTCGACGCCAGCATCCTTGAAGAGCTTGATGTTGTAGAACATCCAGTTCTGGCCGTGGATATTGATCGGAACCGCGTAGAACTTGCCGTCGCGGACCGTGGCATCGACGATCGGCTTGGGCATGATCTCACGCCACTTTCCGGCCTTGGCTTTGCTCTCGACATCGCGAACGAGGTCGTTGCTGACGAGTTCGTCGAACTGCTTGCCTGTATTGAACTGCATCATGGCCGGCGGATTGCCGCCGACGATGCGGTTGATGCCCGCCGCACGGGCGTTCGCGCCGCCGGCAATGGCATTGTCGACCCAGGTGCCACCGGCCTTCGTGTACTGGTCGGCAAACACTTTGACAGACGCGGACTCGCCGGCTGACGTCCACCAATGGAGTACTTCCGCCTTTTGGGCGAAGGCTCCAGAGCTCGAAATCATGGCAATAGCAAGGGTATACGCGGAAACGCGTGTCTTCAGGCGCATGGCTTTCTCCCAGAAGCGTTGTGAACCGTTTTTGTAATCGATTACATCTTGTTTTATGTAGGTTGAAATCGTCTTCAAGGTAAGTCAAGACTAAAATTTACGTAGCGTCCCCCTTGCGATGATTGAGGCGATATTGTGGTGACAGGTCGAGAGTGCGCTCCATGAGCCGTAGGGGCTGGAAAACCGTGAAGGAGGTCCGCATTGCGGATGTGGCTCGGCTTGCCGGGGTTTCCACAGCCACCGTCAGCCGTGTGCTGGCAAATCCGGATCAGGTTCGGGAAAAGACGCATAAGGTCGTCATGGAGGCCGTGCGCCGCAGCGGATACACGCCCAACAGCGCGGCCCGGAATCTCCGCACGCGGCGCACCATGACCGTGCTAGTGGTCGCCCCGCGGCTTACCAATCCTGTCTTTGCTCAGGTTCTGCGAGGCGTGGACGATGAACTGACACAAAGCGGGTACGGGATCATCGTCGCCAATCTGGACAATCAGACGGAGCGAGAGGTGCGATTTGTCGACCTCGTGCTCTCCCGCCAGGTAGACGGCGTTCTTCTGATGAACGGGCGTATCCCACAAGGCAGCAAGCGCAGCATGGGAGATGCCGGGTTGCCTATGGTGGCCATGTGCTCGGCCATTCCAGACAGTGGAATCCCGAACATCGTCGTTCAGGACCGGGAAGCTTCTCGGAAGGCAGCAGAGTATTTGGTGCAACTGGGCCATCGCACGTTTGGTTACATCTCGGGCCTGCCAGGCACATACATCGAAACGGAACGCTTCAAGGGTTTCCAAGAAGGCGTCCTGGCAGCTGGGTGCAGCGAGAAAGTCGCGCGCTGGGAGGGGCCTTTCATGTTCTCGACCGGCGTCGCCGCAGCTGAGGCTTTTCTGCGTATGAGGAAACGGCCGACCGGAGTTTTCGCGGCCTGCGACGAAAGCGCGATCGGTTTCATCAAGACCGTGAGGTCTGCCGGAATCCGCGTGCCGGAAGATGTCTCCGTGATCGGCTTCGACGGCATTGAGTTTGCCGATTACACCGAGCCGACACTCACCACATTCCGGCAACCGCTGCATGAGATCGGGCGCACTGGCGCCCGCGCTCTATTGAGCATGATTCAAGGAGAAAAAGGTCGGACGGACGGGGATGTCCGCTTGCCACTGCAATTGCTGGAAAGAGGCACGACCGGGCCAGCGCTCGGAAAGAAGCAAGGATAATGCTGCCTTAACACATGAAGAAATCGGAAGAACAGGAAACGCCCATGACGACCATCCGCAATCCGATCCTGCGCGGCTTCAATCCTGATCCCGCCTTCTGCAGAGTCGGCGACGATTACTACATCGCCACCTCGACCTTCGAGTGGTATCCCGGCGTGCAGATCCATCATTCGCGTGATCTCGTAAACTGGCGCATGATCTGCCGCCCGCTCGATCGCGCGTCGCAACTCGACATGCGCGGCAATCCCGACAGCTGCGGCGTATGGGCGCCCGCGCTGACCTATGCGGATGGTCTCTTCTGGTTGATCTATACGGACGTGAAGCGGCGTCTCGGCAATTTCAAGGACACGCACAATTATCTTGTGACGGCACCTTCCATCGAGGGGCCGTGGTCCGACCCGATCTACATGAACTCGTCAGGCTTTGATCCTTCACTGTTCCATGACGAAGACGGACGAAAATGGTTTGTCAACATGGTCTGGGATCACCGCCGGCGCCGAAGCTCTTTCGACGGCATTCTCCTTCAGGAATACTCACCCCAAGAGCGCCGCCTCGTCGGCCCAATCAAGAACATCTTCAAAGGCAGCTCTCTCGGGTTGGTCGAGGGGCCGCATCTGTGGAAGCGAAAAGGCTGGTACTATCTCACGGTGGCTGAGGGCGGCACCTCCTACAATCACGCCGTCACGATGGCGCGTACCAGAACGATTGATGGCCCGTATGAGCTTCACCCGAACATTCATCTCCTGACGAGCAAGGACGCACCGGATGCTCCGCTCCAGAGGGCAGGGCACGGCTTCTATGTGGAGACGCCTGATGGCGAGGTGTTTCATACGCATCTCTGCAGTCGCCCCCTGCCTGGATCAAGGCGTTCGCCGCTCGGCCGGGAGACGGCAATCCAGCGAGTGGTCTGGGGAGAAGACGATTGGTTGTACCTTGCCCATGGAGGGCAGGTTCCGGCCGTCGAAATTCAAGGCCCAGAGCTCCCATCTCATCCATTCCCGCCAGCGCCTGAGCGCCACGATTTCGACGACGGAAAACTCCCTTCCGAGTTTCAGTGGCTGCGCACTCCCGATTGGGACCGATTGTTCTCGTTGAGTGCCAGACAAGGGCATCTCCGGCTTTACGGGCGCGAGTCCATCGGAAGCTGGTTCGAACAGGCTCTCGTCGCCCGGCGCCAGACGGAGTGGAGTTACTCGGCAGAAACGTCGGTGGATTTCAATCCGGAAACCTATCAGCAGCTTGCCGGGCTGATCTGCTACTACGACCGTGCCCGCTTTCACTATCTTGCCGTGTCTGCCGACGACGAGGGGAGGCGGGTGCTCCAAGTCATCTCGTGCTTAGGAGATTATCCGGATTCTTTAATGACCTATGGGCTCGACAATGATCTGCCGCTGCCGGCCGAAGGCCCGGTTTATCTTGGTGTCGATGTGCGGCAGGCCGACCTTCAGTTCAGATGGTCGATCGATGGTGGGAGCTGGAATCCTGTCGGTCCTATCCTTGATGCGAGCATTCTATCGGACGAGGCAGGGCCGGGGGCTCACGGCTCGTTTACGGGTGCATTCGTCGGAATGGCCGCGCATGATCTGACAGGGCGTGCTTCGCCGGCAGATTTCGATTTCTTCGTCTATCGTGCAGCCGGGTAAAATCAGTAGGCGAGTATAGCGAAACGACGAGCGGATTTCGCAAAAGGACTACATTCAAAAGCCTGCCGCTCATCGGTATACCTATCCTCAGGAGGACAACATGCAGCCCGTTCGTTGGGGGATCTTGAGTACCGCTAGAATCGGAAGGACGAAGGTCGTTCCGGGGATGTTGAAAAGCCCGCTTTGCGCTATTGCCGCCGTGGCGTCTCGGAATGAGGCATCGGCCCAGGACATGGCGCGAGAATTCGGAATTCCGAAGGCGTATGGTTCATACGAGGCTCTGCTCGCCGACCCGGACATCGAAGCCATTTACAACCCGCTTCCCAATCACTTGCACGTCCCGCTGACGCTCATGGCGGCAGCCGCCGGCAAGCATGTGCTATGCGAGAAGCCGATTGCGATCACGGCTCAGGAAGCAGAGCAACTTAAGGAAGCGTCATCGAAGGTCATCATCGCCGAGGCCTTCATGGTCCGACACCATCCGCAATGGCAACATGCCCGAAGCCTTATCCGCGAAGGAGCAATCGGAGAGGCGAGGGCGATCCAAGTGTTCTTCTCTTATTTCAACGCCGACCCATCCAACATCCGCAACATGGCGGATATCGGTGGCGGTGGATTGCTGGATATCGGCTGCTATGCGGTGGTGGCGGGGCGTTATTTTTTCGAGGCCGAGCCGATCCGTGTCATGGCGCTCGAGGATCTTGATCCTATCTTGCGGATCGACCGCACGACCAGCGCGCTCATGGATTTCGGCGCAGGCCGGCAGGTCACGTTCACGGTCTCAACCCAGCTCGTGCCTCATCAGCGGGTGCAAATCTTCGGCACGAAGGGACGGATCGAGATCGAGATCCCCTTCAACGCTCCACCCGACCAGCCAACCCGCATCTTCCTCGATGAGGGCGCCGTGCCTGGCAGTCGCTCGGCGCGGGCCATCGAGTTTCCGGCCATCGATCAGTATCAACTCCAGGGGGAGGCTTTCAGCCGTATCGTTCGGGGGGCCGAGCCGCCAGGAGATGATCTGGACGACGCTCTTGCGAACATGCGCATTCTGGATGCGTTACGGCGCTCCACAAAGTCCTTGACCTGGGAGGCGATCTAGCAAGTCCTTTGTTCGGATTGCAGCAGGTCGTGCATGTGCAGGCACTCAAACCAGCTCGCGCAGTGCGCTGTCGTATCTCACGAAGCCTGTTGTGGATCATGCGGTTCGGGCGTTCCGGGAGGAGTAAGGCGCTCGCCCCTGAGGTCTGCCCGGGCTGTGTGCGTCCC
>NZ_JAKRNJ010000010.1 GCF_022346925.1 Microvirga sp. ACRRW | reverse complement strand
CGTCGCCCTCGCCGCCGACCAGCACGTCGTGGCCCTGGTGGCCGACGAGGCTGTCGTTGCCCGTGCCGCCGATCAGGTAATCGGAATAGACGCCGCCCTGCACCGTGTCGTGGCCCTCGCCAGCATCGATCACCGAGCCGGAGACCTTGAACGCGCCGGCGCGGCCTTCCTGCGCGCCGAACTCGAGCCAGTGCTGCCACACCCAGGCATCGGACAGATTGTACTTGTTCTTGTGAGCGGCCACGTCCGCATTGGCGGCAAGATAGCCCGCCACATCAAAGGCCGAACCCCAATCCGCGCCAGTCTGCGCCAGACCGCTCCAGCCGCCGGCGCGGCCTTCGAACCGGCCCCAGGTCAGCCAGTGGGTGTAAGCCCAGTCGAAGCCCAGATTGTTGGCCAGGATATGCGCCCGCACGTCGCCGTTCTTGGCGAGATAATCGCCAAAGTCGAAGTACTGGCCGCTGGTATTGCCGACGATGATGAAGTCGTCGTGCTTGCTGCCGAGCACGTTCTCGATGCTGATCAGGCGATCGCCCTGCGCCGCACCGCCGCCTGCAACACCGGACGCCAGATCGATGTAGATCCCGCTGGAGCTGTTGGAGTAATCGGCTGTGTCCACGCCGGCGCCGCCATTGAGCGTGTCGGCAAGGTTGTCCTGATCGAACCCACCATGGAGCAGGTCGTTGCCGTCACCGCCATCGAGGCTGTCGCTGCCCGAGGCGCCGATAAGGACGTCGTCGCCCATGCCGCCCAAAAGCGTATCTCTGCCCTCGCCACCATTGAGGACGTCGTTGCCCTCGCCGCCATCGATGACGTCATCGCCATTGTCGCCGAAGGCAATATCGTCGTCCGCGCCACCGTAGAGGGTGTCGTTGCCATCACCCCCTGAGAGCGCATCGTTGCCAATGCTGCCTACGAGGCTATCGTTGCCGGCGCCGCCATCCAGGAAGTCCTTGCCGGCGCCGCCATTGAGACGGTCGTCACCCGCGCCGCCGTAGAGCCTGTCGTCGCCGGTGCCGCCGAGCAGACTGTCGTTGCCATGCCCGCCGGAGAGGAAGTCGGCATCCATGCCGCCATCAAGGAGATCGTCGCCGGCGTCGCCGGAGAGCTTGTCGTGGCCGCCCGCACCGTCGAGGGTGTCGTTGCCGCCGCCGCCGTAAAAATTGTCAGACTCGGACACACCCACCAATGTGTCGTTTTCGGCTCCACGGATTTTTAAATGAACGACGCTCTGCTTCCTGACGATTGTTTCATCAATAGGTTGGATTCTCTTGCCATTGCCGATACCTCGTTCGGCAAGTTCACGATCGTAGTCATCAAAAAGAGCTTGAATGAACTGACGATTGGGCATGTCTTCATAGTCGAATTCCGCCCATCCATATAATTGATTGAAGATTTCTTTCCGCAGGGCGCATGCGGCTTCAGACTGGTCCTGTTGGTCCATGTCTTCGGAGTCGAACAGAGCGTCCAGAAATTTATGAAATGTATCTCCGGAGAAATCATCGATTTCAGGGCTCATCTCCCAGGTGCCGCGACCGTTTGGAAACTGATCAGTTGTACTACCTGGCCATTCTTCCTCAAGTGCGATCTCATATTCCTTAACGAGCAGTTCTATAAGCTGACTGTTAGAAGCATTAGGATTAGCAAGTTCGAGCTCCTCGAAAACCTGATCGAAGAGGTCTCTTCTCACAAAGACAGCTGAATCTGATTGATCGCGCTGTTCCGAATCCAAACGGCTAAACCAACCATCTACAAAGTCGTAAAACTGCTCTTCATCAAGAGCATCAACGAGGGCCGCGTGCTCTATTCCGCTATCGCCATCTGTACCACCATCGCTCACACCGGGCACGATTGATAACAGCGTGCCAATATTATGTTCTAGGAGAGCGGCATTATACTCCTGGACGAGCAGGTCCAGCTTCTCCTGGTTAGTGGCATCTGGATTGTTCGCGTCAATGGAGTCGAAAATCTCCCGGTAAAGAATTTCGCGGGCGCGAATGGCATCGTCCGTTTGATCCTTCTGCTTGAAATCAATCGCGGCAAAGAAGTCATTCAAGACAGAGAAAAACTCTTCCTGAGTGCACTGATTGATGTCAAACGCAATAGGCTGAGACGTGCCGTCGTCTGATCCGCTGCCGCCTGTACCTGATCCGCCTGTACCCGCCTCTTCCCCGTCGGCATCTTTGACGACAATGGACGTTCTGACGCCGTTGATCATGACAACGGTTCTTGTCCCGCTGCCCGTGATCTCGTTGCCGACCTGCGATCCTTCGTAATTAATCTGATCGCCGCTGAAGTAGGCATCAGCCGCCTGCTGAAGGCGTGACATGGCTGTTCCACCACCAAAGTGAACGCTGGCGGCAGCCACGCCCTGCATGTCGGTGTACTGAATGATGTGGCCGTCCCATTCGCTTTTTGCCATGTCAGCTCTCCAGGGTGGGCCTTCGCCCAAAAGAATGTCTCAGATGCCTGCGGATCCTTCTCGGCCCGCATAGACGGCACGTTCGGCCTGGAGTGTTTTCAATGCTGAAGAAGCGTGGCTACTCTTCAATCAGAGAGGGTTCATATCTAAACCAAAGATATTTTCCGAAGATTCTAGCGTAAGATAGGCTGACGCTCGGTAAGAAACCTACTACTGGTCGCAGGCCTAGACCGTTCGGTCTATGTCATTTTGAGCAATGTACTTGCGATCGGCCGTACTCTGATCTGGGAGACTACTACGCAAACAAGAAATGTAATCAAAATTACATTATGTCAATTCAGAGCGCGCTATGATCTTTTTGTTTCTTACCTGCTTGGTTGAGCGCAAATAAAGAAGGCTCCCATCTTGGGTGCAATGGAAGCCTTGCTGCGTCGGTATGGTTTGGTTCGACCGATCCAAACGGCTTACTGGAAAGCTCTCAGTGATCCGCCCGCATCGCCTCGGCCACGCGCTCCTTCAGCACATCCGGCTGGCGCAGGATCAACGCGCCGCGGGTGCGCTCGATCAGCCCTTCCTGGGTCAGCATCGTGAACTCGCGGGTGATCTGCTCGCGGCGGCAGCCGATGCGGGCGGCGACGATGTGGTGGAAGGGCGGTGGCGTAATCACGCGCTCGATGCCCTTCTCGCCCCGCGGTACGGAGAGACGCAGGAGTTCGGAATAAAGCCGGTGCCGCAGATCGAGCACCGTTTGCTCCATGAACTTGGCATTCAGCTCACGCAGGCGCGAGGCCATGAGGCAGAAGAGGCGCTCGGCCACGGGCCGATTGGTGAAAAGCAGTTCCTTGAACACGGCTGCCGGCATCACACAGGCCTCGCCCCTGGTCAGTGCCGTCACGTTCGCGGAGCGCTTGATGCCGTCGAGGGCGGCCAGCTCGCCAAACACCTCTCCCGGCTTCATCTCGTTGAGGATGATCTCCTTGCCCGAAGCCGTGCGCATGAGAACACGCACCTCGCCGGAGAGCAGGAAATAGACGTCGGTGGAAAGCTCGTCGAAATCGACCAGCACCTCCTCAGGATCGAAACGCCGCCATTTGGCCCGCGCCTCGAAGAGGGCGAGATCGATGTCCAGGCCCTTGAACAAGTGAACATTGGCAAGCCGCGCCATGTCTTTAACCCCACCCGCGTCTGTTGACCCCAATATAACTATATCACGTTTCGTTTTCGTCCAGGCCCCTTACCTTATCAGGCTTTGACGATCCGGTCATTCGCAAGACCGGCCCTGGTTAAACTATTGCGTGTATCAACCACGAGCCTGGCGTGCTCAGCGACCAGGCGATAATCCACGTTGTCATGATCTGTCGCGATCAGCACGGCATCATAGGAAGCCACGCTCTCCCCTGTCAGCGGGACTGAGCGGCGGCCGGCCAGAGGACCATGCTTTCGGGTCGGCGGCAGCTCGGGGATGTGGGGATCGTGGTAATCCACGCTCGCGCCCCGCGCCTCGATCAGCTCGATGAGCTTGAGGGATGGGCTTTCGCGCATGTCGTCCACGTTCTTCTTGTAGGCCGCACCGAGCATGAGGATGCGCGAGCCGCTGAACGGCCTGCCGCTGCGGTCCACGGCCTCCACCAGCCGCTCCACCACGTAATAGGGCATGTGGGTGTTGATCTGCCCCGCCAGCTCGATGAAGCGTGTGGTGATGTCGTATTCGCGCGCCTTCCAGGTGAGATAGAACGGATCGATGGGAATGCAGTGCCCGCCAAGCCCCGGCCCCGGATAGAACGGCATGAAGCCGAAGGGCTTGGTCTTGGCGGCGTCGATCACTTCCCACACGTCGATGCCCATGGCGGCGTACACCACCTTCAGCTCGTTCACGAGGGCGATGTTCACGGCCCGGAAGATGTTTTCCGTGAGCTTCACCGCCTCCGCCGTCGCGGCGGACGAAACCGGCACCGTCTTCACCACGAGCTGGCCGTAGAGCATGTCCGCCAGCGCCAGCGCATCCGCTCCGTCGCCGCCGACGACCTTCGGAATCGTGGAGGTGCCGAAATCCGGATTGCCGGGGTCCTCCCGCTCGGGTGAGAAGGCGAGGAAGAAGTCCTTGCCGCTCTTCAGGCCTGTGGCTTCCAGGATGGGTTTCAGCACTTCGTCCGTGGTGCCGGGATAGGTGGTGGATTCGAGAACGATCAGCTGCCCCTCGCGCAAACGCTCGGCAATGGAGCGGGCCGTCTTTTCCACGTAAGACAAGTCCGGCTCGCGATGCTTGGTCAGCGGCGTCGGCACGCAGATCAGGATGGCGTCTGCCTCGGACAGGCGGCTGAAATCATTCGTCGCCGCGAGGCGCTCGTCCTGCACCGCTGCCGCGACGAGGTTCGAGGGAACGTGCTTGATATAGCTCTCGCCCCGGTTGAGCCGCTCCACGTAAGTGGCGTTGATGTCGAAGCCCAGCACATGGAAGCCCGCCTTGGCGGCGGTGAGCGCGAGCGGCAGGCCCACATAGCCCATGCCGATGATGCCGATAGTCGCCTGTCGCGCCTTGAAGCGCTCCAAAAGCTGCGCCACACCCATGGCATGGGTGTCATAGGTTACGTGATCGGCCGGCATCGGAAGACCTCATGGGCATTTCGCTACGTCACGAAATCATACCTAGATCACCCTAGGGAAAAGCCCAAGCTCGCTTCCCTTACGTTAACACCTTGCCAGCGCCCCTTTCACAGGCCAAAAGGCGGCATGCTCCACGTCAACGACCTGACCTACCGCATTGGCAGCCGCCTGATCCTCGACCATGCCTCCTTCAACCTGCCGGACGGCGCGAAGGTGGGGCTTGTCGGTCGCAACGGCGCGGGCAAGACCACCCTATTCAAGATCATCCAGGGCGAACTCGCCACCGAGAGCGGCGGCATCACCCTGCCCCGCGGCATGCGCATCGGCGCGGTGGCGCAGGAAGCTCCCGGCGGACCTGAGCGCCTCATCGACGTGGTGCTCGCCGCCGACAAGGAGCGCAGCGCCCTCCTCGCCGAGGCCGAGCATGCGGACGGCATCCGCCGTGCCGAGATCGAGATGCGCCTGACCGACATCGGGGCGCATTCCGCCCCCGCCCGCGCCGCCGCGATCCTCCACGGTCTCGGCTTCGATGCCGAGGCGCAACAGCGCCCCTGCTCCGACTTCTCGGGCGGCTGGCGCATGCGCGTGGCGCTCGCCGCCGTGCTGTTCACGGAGCCGGACCTGCTGCTGCTGGACGAGCCGACGAACTATCTCGATCTCGAAGGTACGCTCTGGCTCTATGATTACCTGGGGCGCTATCCGCACACGGTTCTCGTCATCAGCCACGACCGCGAGCTGCTCGACACCTGCGTGAACCACATCCTGCACCTGGATCAAGGCAAGCTCTCGATCTATCGCGGCGGCTATACGTCATTCGCCAAGCAATACGCGGACAA
Source organism: Microvirga sp. ACRRW (assembly GCF_022346925.1). Lineage (GTDB taxonomy): Bacteria > Pseudomonadota > Alphaproteobacteria > Rhizobiales > Beijerinckiaceae > Microvirga. Next base: position 50,515 of record NZ_JAKRNJ010000010.1, on the reverse strand, counting down.
GCGCGAGTTGACCGCGAAAATGGCGGCGAAGCAGGAGGCCGAACGCAAGCATCTCCAGGCCTTCGTGGATCGCTTCAAGGCGAAGGCCTCGAAGGCGCGCCAGGCGCAATCGCGCGTGAAGCGGCTCGCCAAGATGGAAGCCGTGACGACCATCGTCGAAGACGACGTGATGCCCTTCAACCTGCCGGGCCCCGAGCGCCCCGCCGCGCCGCCACTGGTGACGGTGGAAGGTGGCGCCGTCGGCTACGGCGAGCGCATCGTGCTCGACCGTCTCAATCTCACGATTGCACCCGACGACCGGATCGCGCTCTTGGGCTCAAACGGCAACGGCAAGTCCACGTTCTGTAAGCTCATCGGCGGCAGGCTCGTGCCCATGAAGGGCGAGATGCGCACGCCTTCCCGCATGGATGTGGCCTATTTCGCGCAGCATCAGCTTGACGAACTGAACCCGAAGGCGACCGCCTACGATCACGTGGCCGAGCGCATGCCCGATACGCCCATCGCCAAGATCCGCGCCCGCACGGCACAGATCGGCTTTCCGGGCGCGAAGGCGGACACGCCGGTCTCTTCGCTGTCGGGCGGCGAGAAGGCGCGCCTGCTCATGGGATTGGCGGCCTTCAACGGCCCTCACCTACTCATCCTCGACGAGCCGACGAACCATCTCGACATCGACAGCCGCACGGCGCTGATGGAAGCCATCAACGACTACGACGGCGCGGTGATCCTGGTGAGCCACGACCGCTTTCTCATCGAGGCTTGCGCCGACCGCCTCTGGCTCGTCGGCAACGGCACGGTGAAATCCTTCGACGGCGACATGGACGATTACCGCCAGCTCATCCTGTCGGGAGAACTCGACCCGCAGAAGCAGGACGAGAAAGCCTCGGCGCCTACCACATCGAAAGTGGACGAACGCCGCGCGGCGGCTGAAAAGCGTGCAGCTCTCGCTCCTTTGCGCAAGAAGCTCGAGGCCATCGAAGCCCGTATGGCGAAACTAACCGAAGTGATCGGCAAGGTCGACACGGCACTCGCAGATGGAACGGCCTTCCTGAAGGATTCAGCGAAAGCCACCGAACTGTCGAAGATGCGCGCGGATGCGGCGCAAACGCTCGCTTCTCTTGAAGAAGAATGGCTGAGTGTGAGCGGAGAGATTGAGGAAGCGACCGCGTAATCTCTCGCGTTGTACCGAACCTCTCACGTCATCCCGGGGCCGCGTCAGCGGAACCCGGGATCGCATGACGAAAATGGCGCCATATCCTGCACACGATCCCGGATCGGCTGCGCCGTCCGGGATGACCTCTGTGACTTACGGCTTCGCGATGCGATCCAGCCGGTTGTTCACGAAGAAATACAGCTCGCGCCCGCCGGGCTCGGAATACAGCACCTGCACCTCGCGCTGGCCTTTGCCGCTCTCACCCACGAGCACGTCGGTGGCGGGCTTGCCCTTGAGGCGCACGAGGTCGCATTCGCTGATGCCGGGCTCGATCACGGTGGCGGTACCCGTCGAAGGGCCGGTGCAGCGTCCGTCAGGGCCGAGAAGCGGGCCGTCGAAGGTCGGGCCGGTCGGGGCGGCAGCCATGGGAGCCGAAGCCGCAACCGGTGGCGGGGCGGAGCTTGTGCTGTTGCAGGCGGACAGGCTCAGAGCGGCGAGAGCCACACACGACGAAACCTTCAGACGCATCGATCAATCCCCATTGGCGGCCCTGGCCTGCAGGGCTTCTTCAAACAGCCGCTGCACATCGTTGCGGAAGGCCTGCCGCGACGCCTGTCGTGAATAAAACATGTGGCCGCCTTCGTAAACGCTCAGGGCCACACGCTTCTGGGGACCGAGATCAGGCAATTGATCGAGAAGCAGCTTCGAGGCGAAATACGGCGTGACGAGATCGGTGAACCCGTGGGTGACGAGCACGCGCATCTTGCCATCGAGGGACATGGCCTGCTTCAGCTCATCGAGGTTTTCGGGGCTGTTTCGTCCGTTGCCCCAGCGCCATGCGCCGCTGAGGGCGCCGTTGAGCAGGTTGTAGCGTCCCTCCGCCTTGTAGTTCAGCGTGTCATTCAAGTGGTGAATGATCGCGCTCGACAACGGTGCGGTCATCGCATCGAGCACTGGATCGTCGAACCGCGAGAAATGCGCGTTCGGGTTCGGATCGGCAATGGCGATGTTGGTATCGTAGGCGCTCACGACTTCCGCTGTATCGCGCCGCAGCTCGCGCTGCGCCGTGCGCATGTCGATACGGCCCGCCAAACGACGCGTGAGTTCGGGCGAAAGCCCCGTGAACTCGGCGACGCGGCCGCTCACACGGTCCACCGCCCCCTTGTCCTGAAACCCCTTCATCAGATCGAGGAGATACTCACTGGCAGCGTAATTCTCAGCGGCCTGCAACGACTCACGCGACACCGGCCCATTACGCGATTGCTTTGCGGCTGCGAGCGAAGGCAATAGCGCCGCGTTAATCCAGGGTGCGCCTGTTCCCTGACCGAGCCAATCGAAATCGAACACGGGCGAGACGAGCACGAGTCCGCTGAAGCCGACACCCTGATCGCTCTGCAGTTTCTGCGCCAGCAGCGGCCCACGGAATCCGCCATAGCTCTCGCCCACGAAAAATTTCGGCGAGGTAAGCCGGCTCTTCTCCTTCAGCCAACGCATCACGACGGCGGCAAGGCCATCGATATCGCCCTGCACGGAATAGAACCGCTCCCGCACCTGATCGCCGCCGATCACGCGGCTGTAGCCCGTGCCCGGCGGATCGATGAAAACCAGGTCCGTGAAGTCGAGCCATGTCTCGGCATTCGGCACGAGCGCCGTCGGCGCGGACGGGCTGATCGTCGGCCCGTCGAGCGGCAGCAGCCACGGGCCGATGGCGAGAAGATGTAAGTATGCCGATGAGGCCCCCGGCCCACCATTCACCGCGAAGGTGACCGGCCGCGTCGTGGCATCCGCGCCATCCTTCGTATAGGCCACGAAACCGATCTCGGCCTGCGGCGCGCCCTGCTGGTCGGTGAGCGTCAGATGCCCCGCCGTCGCGGTGAACTGTAGCGTCCGGCCTGGAAGTTCGAGCGTATGCCGCGTCACCGATTCCGGGGGAAGAGCCTGAGCCTGCATCTCCTGGCGCGGCCTGCGGGATTCCTGCTGCTCGCCGCGCTGCTGCTCCTGCGCCATGGCGAAGGGCATGGCGAGCAGCAGACAGAGTGTGGCGGCGATGGGCAAATGGAAGGCGCGAAGCATGGCTTTTGTCCTTGTGGCCTTCGGGAAACTGGAGAAGCGAGCAAGGGTTGCAAGCCTTTTGGCGTTGAACACTTCGTGTTCGCCTCACGCCTTGCGCTGCCAGCGCCCGTTATCGTCCTGCTGCCAATAGGTGGCATCGTGGCCGCCGTCCTTGACCGCCTTCCACTGGTCGCGGGCGATGGCAAGCGCCTGCACGTCGTTGCCGTCGAAGAGAATGGCGAGGCGCTGATAGGAGGCGATGTCCTCCGGCAGGCTCGCGCCTTCGGCCAGGAAACGAATGGCGGCGCCGTTGGGGTTTTCCCCACTCAACGTGATCAGGATCGGCTGATCCGCCGCATGGGCCTCGCGGTCCGTGCCATGCGGCAGGAAGCTCTCGTCGGTGAAGGTCCAGAGATGATCATCGAGCGCCGCCATGCGTTCCTCGGTCGACACCTGCACCACCGCGCGCCATCCGCGCTCCAGCGTTTTCTGCAGGAGCGTCGGCAGAACCGCTTCGAGCGGCTGCTGCTGAAGGTGATAGAAAAGGACCTCGGCCATTCTCATCTCGTCATCTCGGATGGCGAAGCCGATCCGGGATCGTTGTCGGAACAGAGCGCAAATCTCGCCACGCGATCCCGGGTTCCGCTGACGCGGCCCCGGGATGACGCTTTGAATTTAGCCTTCGTAGTGATCACGCACGAGCCGGTCGAGCAGGCGTACGCCCCAGCCCGAGGCCCAGCCGCGATTGATCTCGCTTTGCGGCGAGCCCATGGCCGTGCCCGCGATGTCGAGATGCGCCCAGGGCGTGTCGTTCACGAAGCGCTGGAGCAGAGCCGCCGCCGAGCTCGAACCGCCGAAGCGGCCGCCGGTGTTCTTCATGTCCGCGAACTTCGACTCGATCATCTTGTCGAATTCCGGACCGATGGGCATGCGCCACACCCGCTCGCCCGTGGCTTTGCCTGCAACGGCAAGACGATCCGCGAGCTCGTCGTTGTTCGAGAACAGGCCCGCATATTCCTGCGCGAGCGCCACGAGGATCGCGCCGGTGAGCGTTGCGAGATCGACCATGAACTTAGGCTTGAAGCGGTCCTGCACGTACCAGAGCACATCGGCCAGCACGAGGCGGCCTTCCGCGTCCGTGTTGATGATCTCGATGGTCTGGCCCGACATGGTTGTGACGATGTCGCCGGGACGCTGCGCATTGCCGTCGGGCATGTTCTCGACAAGGCCGATGGCGCCGACCACATTCGCCTTCGCCTTGCGGGAAGCGAGCGCATGCATGAGGCCGACGACGCAGGCCGCGCCCGCCATGTCGCCCTTCATGTCCTCCATGCCAGCGGCAGGCTTGATCGAGATGCCGCCGGTATCGAACACCACGCCCTTGCCGATGAAGGCGATGGGCTTGTCGTTCGCCTTACCGCCGTTCCAGCGCATGATGGCGATGCGTCCGCCGCGGACCGAGCCTTGAGCCACGCCGAGAAGCGCGCCCATGCCGAGCTTCTTCATGGCCTTGTCGTCAAGGACCTCGACCTGCACGCCAAGCTTGGTGAGTTCCTGAGCGCGCGCCGCGAATTCCTGAGGGCCGAGCACGTTCGGCGGCTCATTGACGAGATCACGGGCGAGATTGACGCCCTGGAGCACGCTCTCGCGCGCCTTGTAGACCTTCTTCGCCGCGGCCGGATCGGCCACGTTCAGAACGAGACGGGTGATGCCCTTCTGCTCGCCGTTATCCTTCTTGGTCTTGTAGCGGTCGAAGCTGTAGCGGCGCATCTGAATGCCAAGCGCAATATCGGCAGCCGCTTCCGGCGACACGTCGACGCCGGGCAGGTCGAGCACGACGGTGGCCGTCTTGCCGTTGGTCTTGCCGGAGATCAGGCCGCCGAGCTGGACGAAGTCCACATCCGCCCTCTCCTTCTCACCGCCGACGCCGATCACGATCAGGCGATCCACCGTCAGGCCGTTCGGCACCACGATGGCCATGGCGGACTTGGCCTTGCCCTTGAAGCTTTCGGCCGCCGCAGCCTTAGTGATGAGATCGACGGCCTTGGAGCCAATCTGCTTGGCAACCGCAGGCGCAGGCTTGAGATTGTCCCCCACGAAGACGATGAGATCGCCGGATTCGACCTTGCCGTACGGCTGGAAGTCGATCTTGAAGCTCTCGGCCATGAAACCCTCTTGTTTTAACCCGAGCAGGCACCGGATTCGGGCCCACCCTCTCTTGGTGACCGGCATCATATAGGGCATGCGAGGCCTCGCCGTGAAATAGGCGCAATCTCAGGCTGTTGAAAACGGCCGTCTTGCCTTAAGACCAAGCGACAAGGTAACCCTGGGACATTCGCTCCAGGGCGCGAAGGGCTTCATGAAACTTCTCGAACGCTACATCCTGAAAATCGCATTCAGCGCCTTTGCCGCGTGCCTGATTGCCCTGACCGGCGTCATCTGGATCACGCAGGCCCTGCGCGAACTCGATCTTCTGACCGGCAAGGGACAGACGTTCCTGATCTTCATGACCGTGACCGGGCTGTCCCTGCCGGCGCTCATCAACGTTATCGCGCCGGTCGCCCTGTTCATGGCCGTCATCTATACCCTCAACAAGCTGAACGGCGATTCCGAGCTCATCGTCATGAGCGCGGGCGGCATGGCCCCGCAGCGCCTGCTGCGCCCCTTCACCGCCCTGGCGCTCTTCATCAGCCTTATCGTGGGGATGATTTCCCTCTATCTCATGCCCGCGAGCTTTCAGGAACTGCGCCTGCTGTTCACGCGGATCAGGGCGGATTTCGTGGCCACCATGGCCAAGGAGGGTCAGTTCATCTCCCTGGAGAACGGCATCACCTTCCATTACCGCGAACGGGCGGGCGATGCCCTGCTCGGCATCTTCATGGAAGACCAGCGCGACAAGGCCAAACCCATCGTTTACCTCGCCGAGCGCGGCCAGACCGTCGAGCAGAACGGGCAGGCCTATCTCGTGCTCGAGAAGGGCAGCGTGCAGCGCAAGGATCCCAACAGCAAGGATTCCTCCATCGTTGCTTTCGAGCGCTATGCCGTGGATCTGGCAGCCTTCAACCAAGAGAACAACGAAGTCGTCTACAAGCCGCGCGAGCGCAGCACCACGCAGCTCCTGTTCCCCGACAAGAGCGAATTCATCTATCAAGCCCAGTCGGGACGCTTCAGGGCCGAACTTCACGATCGCTTCTCGTCCTGGCTCTATCCCCTGGCCATGATGGCAATCGCCTTTGCTGCCCTGGGCGAAGCCCGCACCACCCGCCAGGGACGCGGTCTTGCCATCGCCGTGGCCATTGCGGCAGTCGTCCTGCTCAGGGTTTTGGGCTTTGCCGCGTCCAGTGCGGTAACTCGCTCAGCCGCGGCCACCGTAGCGGTCTATGCGGTTCCATTGGGCTGCATCGCCCTCTGCCTCACAATCATCTTCAAGGGACCGAAGGTTCGCGCCTTGAACGCCAAACTCCGCTCGGCCCTTCGTGGTCTGACTCCCTCGCGCAAAGCAGCCAGCCAGGGAGTTTGAGCATGCTGATCGGACGTACGCTCGGCTTCTATTTCGCGCGCCAGTTCATCAAGACGATCTTCATCGTCTTCGCCACGGTGTTTGCCCTCGTCTATACCCTCGACTTCGTTGAGCTGATGCGCCGCGCGGGCGATGCCGAGAATGCAACGGCGGGGCTCGTCGCCCAGCTCGCCCTGTTCCGTACCCCCGCCATCGCCGAGCAGGTCATGCCCTTCGCCGTGCTGTTCGGCAGCATGGCCGCCCTCCTGCAGCTCAGCCGTAAGCTGGAACTCGTGGTAGCCCGGGCCGCCGGCATCTCCGCCTGGCAGTTCCTGCAGCCGGGTTTCCTCGTGGCCCTGCTCATCGGCGTCGGATCGGTGACGGTCTACAACCCGGTCTCGGCGAGCCTGAAGCAGCAGGCCGCGGAGCTGGAAACCAGCATTTTCTCCCGCACGACCCAAACCTCGGGGAAAGTCATCTGGCTGCGGCAGAAGAGCCAGGACGGGCACGCGATCTTCCGGGCCGACGGGTCGCGCACCGACGCCGCGACCCTGGTCGGCGTGACGGTCTATACCTTCGACCTGGAAGGCGCCTTCACACACCGAATCGAAGCCCGGGAGGCCACCCTCCATGAAGGCTTCTGGGAGCTGAAGAATGCCCGTGTCCTTTCGGCAACAGAAGAGCCCGAATCTCACGAGCGCTATCTGATCGCCTCCCATCTTCAGCCCTCCCAGCTGAGGCAGAGCTTCATTGCGCCCGATTCCGTGCCGTTCTGGGACCTGCGTGAGACCATCGCCCGCATGGACCGAGCGGCCATCAACACGACCGCCTACAGGCTCCATTACGACATCCTTTTGGCCCGCCCCCTCCTCTTCATCGCCATGGTTTTCGTGGCCGCATCGGTGTCGTTAAGATTCTTTCGATTTGGCGGTGTAGCGATGATGGTTCTGGGTGGCGTTGCCGCCGGGTTCATGCTTTATGTCGCCACTGAGCTTATGGCGGAGCTTGGTGCTTCGGGAATCATCAGCTCGGCTGTTGCAGCCTGGTTCCCTGCTGTAGTAGGCAGTCTATTAGGAACCCTGGCGTTATTATACCAAGAGGATGGCTGATCCCCGTCCTCATATAAAAGGCGTGTGTTAAGGAGTGGGGATGCAGCGGCTTAAGGCAACGATCGCAACGTCTGCGGTCGCAACGGCGCTTCTTTGTGCCGTTGGGTCAATGCCTGCGTCTGCCCAATCTCTTAACGAGAGCCTCGGCGCTCGCCTGCAAGCCAATCCGAAAGGCGACCGGCTCCTCGTCGACGCCAAGGAAATCATCTACGACAACGACCGGAACACGATTGCCGCCTCCGGCGACGTCCAGATGAACTATCAGGGCCGGACGCTTCAGGCCGACCGGGTCACCTATGACCGGAACACCGGCCGCGTCTATGCCCAGGGCAATGCCCGCCTCACCGATGCCAGCGGCGCCGTGGTCACGGGCGACCGGTTCGAGCTGACGGACGACTTCAAGAACGGCTTCATCGATTCCCTGCGGGTGGTTCAGACGACGGTCGACAACGGCCGTCCCGTCACGACCCGCTTCTCCTCGCCCCGCGCCGAGCGCGCCGCAGGCGAGACGACTACGTTCCAGAGCGGCACCTACACGGCCTGCGAGCCCTGTAAGGACAACCCGGAGCGCCCGCCTCTGTGGCAGGTCAAGGCCGCCAAGATCATTCACAACAACAGCGAGCAGACGATCTATTACGAGGACGCGACCCTCGAGATCCTCGGCCTGCCCGTTGCCTATCTCCCCTATTTCTGGACGCCGGACCCGACCGTTAAGCGCAAGACCGGCTTCCTCGCGCCCCGATACGTGATCTCGAACACGCTCGGCGTCGGCGCCTCGCTTCCGTTCTTCTGGGCCATCGCCCCGAATTACGACCTGACGCTCGCTCCGACTTTCCTGACGCGCCAGGGCGTTCTCGGGCAGGCCGAATGGCGTCACCGGCTCGAGACGGGCGCTTACAACATCCGCGTTGCAGGGATCGACCAGCAGGACAAGGATGCCTTCCTGCCGAGCCCACGCGGCCCGGGCGACCGCGATTTCCGCGGCTCGCTGGAAACCGCAGGCCAGTTCAACATCAACGAGCGCTGGAAATGGGGCTGGGATATTGCCCTCGTTTCGGACAAGTGGTTCCTGGAAAACTACCGCATCCGCAGCGAGAGCCTTCAGTCGATCTATCTGAAGGAATCGGTCTCGACCCTTTACCTGCAGGGCCAGGGCGACCGTTCGTTCTTCGATATGCGCGGCTATTACTTCCAAGGCCTGTCCACGCAGGACTGGCAGAAGCAGCAGCCCGTCGTTCATCCGGTCGTCGATTACGACAAGCGCATCACCCCGTCGGTTCTCGGCGGCGAGTTCGGCATCAACGTCAATGTGACGAGCCTCTCGCGTGAGGCGGCTCAGTTCGAGCCGCTGACGGTCGCGAACGAGGGAAGATACAGCATCTACCAGACCTGCAGGATCTTCGACCCGGAAGAATGCCTTGTTCGCGGCACAAGCGGATCCCTGTCCCGCGCCTCGATCAACGCTTCCTGGCGTCGTGAGTTCATCGATCCCATCGGCCAGGTCTGGACGCCTTTCGCTTATGTCCGCGCCGACAATTTCTGGATCTCGCCGGATTTCAACGGCTACCAGAACGCCGAACTGACCAACTATCTCTCCGACGACGACGATTATCTCTTCCGCGCCATGCCGGCCGTGGGCGTCGAGTATCGCTATCCTTTCGTAGCCAACCTCGGCACCTCGGGACGCCAAGTCATCGAGCCGATCGCGCAGATCATCGCTCGCCCGAACGAGACCAAGATCGGCAATCTTCCCAACGAGGATGCGCAGAGCCTCGTCTTCGACGATACGTCCCTGTTCGATTGGGACAAGTTCTCCGGTTACGACCGTGCGGAAGGAGGCGTTCGCGCCAATCTCGGCATCCAGTATACGGTGATGGGCGCCGACGACTTCTCCGCCAGCGCGATCTTCGGGCAGTCCTATCAGGTCGCCGGACGCAACTCGTTCCGCCAGCCCGATCTCGCCAATGTCGGCCTCGAGTCCGGCTTGGATTCCCGTGCGTCGGATTATGTGGGCCGCATCCAGATCGCTCCGAACCGGAACTTCTCCTTCGTGAGCCGCGCGCGGTTCGATCAGGATGATTTCGGCGTCAACAGGATCGAGGCGGGCGTTCGCGCGAACTTCAATCCTTATCTGCCGATATCGACCTCGCTGACCTATGCGCGCTATGGCGCACAGCCGGAGATCGGCTTCCCGCGCCGCCGCGAGGGCCTGCTCGGTTCCGCGACTTGGAGCATAACCCCGAACTGGTCCATTTCGGGATCGCTGCTGCTGGACCTCGACCGCTATCTGCTGGCTCGCGACAACTACAACCTGCAGCTAGCCACGAACCCGAATGCAATCGCCCCCGATGTAGACAGAGCCTATGTCAGCTCCATGTCGCTGGGTGTAGGATATGTGGACGAATGCACCACCCTGTCGGTTAGGTACATCATGACCCCGCGCTCCGTGACCACGAGCTCAGGTGAGAAGAACAGCAATCACACCGTCATGCTCAGCCTCGAGCTGCGGACCCTGGGTGAGGCAACGATCAGCCAGCGCATCGACGGGGACGATTCCTCCGAAGAAGGCGTCGCGAACTAGTGGCCGGGCTTGAGCGCCCTCTCCTGCTCACTCAAGGCGATCCTGCGGGCATAGGTCCGGAACTAACCCTCCAAGCCTGGCTCCAGCGGGACAAGAAGAAGCTGCCGCCTTTCGCGGTCCTGGCCGACCCTGCTCATCTGGAGCTAGTGGCGAAGGCTCTGGGCTGGGCCGTGCCGATTGCCTCCGTGGAATTATCACAGGTCACTTCGACCTTCCTCAACGCCCTGCCCGTCCTTCCCTTGAAGGCAAGCGTTTCTGCACAAGCCGGAAAACCGGACGCGGCCTCTGCGGCATCCGTGATCGAGTCCATCGAGACGGCGGTGAGCCTTGTGCGGAAGGGCGCGGCCAGCGCCGTCGTCACCAACCCGATTGCCAAGCACGTGCTCTACGATGCGGGTTTCCGGCATCCCGGGCACACGGAGTTCCTGGCTGCCCTCGCCGCCGAGGACGGGAACACCTATCATCCGGTGATGATGCTCTGGAGCGAGGAACTTGCCGTCGTGCCGGTGACCGTCCACATCCCGCTCGCAACCGTGCCTTCGGCCCTGACCACGGACCTGATCGTGCTCACAGGCCGGATCGTGGCCCGGGAGCTGAAGGATCGCTTCGGTATCGAGAATCCCCGCCTCGCCATCGCAGGCCTCAACCCCCATGCGGGCGAGAACGGCTCCATGGGCTCTGAGGATCAGGCTATCATCGCGCCAGCGGTTGCCGCGCTGCGGGCCGACGGCATCGCCGTCTCCGGCCCGCTTCCGGCAGACACCATGTTCCATGCCCGGGCCCGCAAGGGCTATGATGCGGCGCTTGCCATGTATCACGACCAGGCTCTCATCCCGATCAAGACCATCGCGTTCGATGAGGGAGTGAACGTCACGCTCGGCCTGCCCTTCGTACGCACTTCTCCGGATCACGGCACAGCCTTCGACATCGCGGGCAAAGGGATCGCACGCCCCGACAGCCTGATCGCCGCCATTAAGCTCGCCGCACACCTCGGCTCGGGGACGAAATCGCCATGAGCCAGATCGACAACCTCCCCCCTCTGCGTGAAGTCGTCCGCACCCACGGTCTGATGGCCAAAAAGTCGCTCGGCCAGAACTTCCTGTTCGACCTCAACCTCACGAGCCGCATCGCCCGTTCTGCGGGCCCGCTGGAAGATGCCACCGTGATCGAGGTCGGCCCGGGCCCCGGCGGTCTCACCCGCGCCATCCTGGCGGCAGGCGCGAAAAAGCTGATCGCCATCGAGCGCGACAGTCGCTGCCTGCCTGCGCTTGCCGAGATCGCCGATCATTATCCGGGGCGCTTGGAAGTGATCGAAGCGGATGCGCTGCAATTCGACCCGCGCCCCATGGTGGGCGAAGGCACGGTGCGCATCATCGCGAACCTTCCCTACAATGTGGGAACGGCGCTGTTGACCGGCTGGCTGACGACCGAGGCATGGCCGCCCTGGTGGTCCTCGCTCACTCTCATGTTCCAACGCGAAGTGGCCGAGCGCATCGTGGCGACAGAAGACGACCCGAAGGATTACGGGCGGCTCGGCGTGCTTTGCGGCTGGCGCACGGATGCGCGCATCCTCTTCGACGTGCCGCCCTCCGCTTTCGTGCCACCGCCGAAGATCACATCGAGCATCGTGCATCTGACGCCGAAAGCATCGCCCTTGCCGTGCCGCATCGGCGCGCTGGAAGCGGTCACCCGCGCCGCCTTCGGCCAGCGCCGCAAGATGCTGCGCCAGAGCCTGAAGGCGATCACGCCGGATCCTGCGGCCATTATCACCGCTGCAGGTTTGGAAGAAACGACCCGTGCCGAGAACGTACCCGTGGAGGGCTATGTGGCGCTCGCCAATGCGTTCGATGCGATGCGCGGGAAAAACTAAAAGTCAGTCCAGCTTCTCCGCGAGCAGGCCGTCGACGAATTCCTGCAGGCCCACGAGGCGGTCGCGCTTGAGGCGCTCCGCCGACTGGATCGCCTTGAGCTTCTCGAACGAGTCACCCAGATCCTCGTTGACGATCACGTAGTCGTACTCGACCCAGCGCTCCATCTCGACGCGCGCATTGGCGAGACGCTTGGCGATGACTTCGGGAGCATCCTCCGCGCGGCGCTCCAAGCGCGCCTTCAGCTCCTTGAAGCTCGGAGGCAGAATGAACACGGTCACTACGTCGTCGGGCAGCTTCTGCCGCACCTGACGGGTGCCCTGATAATCGATGTCGAAGACCATGTCCTGGCCCGAGGCCAGCGTCTTCTCGACGGGCTTGCGCGGCGTGCCGTAGAAATTGCCGTGCACTTCGGCCCATTCCAGGAGTTCGTCGCGATCACGCATCGCCTTGAACTCTTCCACGTCGATGAAGTGATAGTGCTTGCCCTCGATCTCGGACGGCCGCTTGGGGCGCGTGGTGACGGAGATGGAGAGCGCGCCGGCCCGCTCTTCCACGAGGCTGCGGGTGAGCGTGGTCTTTCCGGCGCCGGAGGGCGAGGACAGGATGAGGATGAGGCCGCGACGGCCGACCAGAGTTTTCGAATCTTGGCTCACCGCATCACTCCACATTCTGAACCTGCTCGCGGAATTGCTCGATAACGGCCTTCAATTCAAGGCCGATCCGCGAGAGAGCCACATCATTGGCCTTTGCGCACAGGGTATTGGCCTCGCGGCCGAATTCCTGCGCCAGGAAATCGAGGCGGCGTCCGACGCTGCCGCCTTCCTGCAGAAGACCGCGCGCGGCATCCACATGGGCACGCAGACGGTCGATCTCTTCACGGATGTCGGCGCGGGCTGCAATGAGCACGGCCTCCTGATGGAGACGGGCCGGATCGAGGGACGCCTTGCCCTCGAGAAGCTCTGCGATCTGCGCTTCGAGACGGGCGCGAATGGCTTCCGGCTGACGGGCGGGGCAGGCTTCGGCTTCGCTCACAAGCGCCGCAATCGTATCGAGCTGCTGGTTCAGGACGACGGAGAGTGCCTGGCCCTCTTTCACCCGCGTCGCCTTCAAAGCCTCGATCAGCTTGGCGATACCGGCCTTGAGCGCCGCGGCCAAGGTCTCGTCCTGGCCGGGATCGACCGCATCCTCGTCAAGCTCCACGACACCGCGAACGGAGAGAAGCCCGTCGAGGGAGGCGGGCTTCACGTTGTCCGGCAGGCTCAAGGTGCCGATAGCGGAGAGGAGCGATTGCAGCACGTCCTGATTGACGCGCAGCTTCGGTGTCGAGGAGGCCTTGGAAATCGAGAGGTTGAGCTGCCCCTGCCCTCGCGTGAGCGCCTTGAGGATATGGCCGCGCGCCTCTTCCCCGATAGCGTCGAGGCCGGACGGCGTTCTCACGCGCACCTCGAGTCCGCGTCCGTTGACGGTCTTGATCTCCCAAGCCCATTGATAGGCACCGGTCACACCGGCCTCGCGGGCAAAGCCGGTCATGCTTGCAATCGACATGCACTGAACCTCAGGCGTCATCTAAAAACAAAATCGGCGCGACCATAGCGCATCGTGCGGAAAAGTGGATCCGGTTTTCCGCAATAACGATGCGCTCGTTAAAAGAAGAGCATCGGCTTGATCCCAAAAGTGCATTCCACTTTTGGGTCCGATGCTAGAATGCGCGCCGATCTCGAAGTCGAATACAAGAACTCTGTCTCGAACGATCAAGGCTGCTTCAAATCCGGAACGTTCTTCGGATTGGTCAGATCGAACGTCTTGTTCTTGAGCGGGTCCTTCTCCGTGCCCTCGCTGGCATCGAAGCCACGGGGACGCCTTCCGGTGTTTGCGCCTGCGGTCCGCGCGCCGGCGGCCGGCAGGGCATTGGCCGTGCCGCGCAACTCGGACAGGCCATCGTCCACGGCACCGGAACGACCGGGCGTTGCAGGCTGGCCGGAAGCATCCGGATCGACGACGCGATCGACATTGTCGCCATCGGACGTCGCTTTCGTCTTCTCGATCTGGCGCCAGCGGGAAACGTTGCGCTGGTGCTGCTCGTAAGACTCCGCGAAGGCGTGGCCGCCCGAACCGTCGGCGACGAAGTAGAGATCCTTCGTGCGCGAGGGGTTGGCGACCGCTTCGAGCGCAGCACGTCCCGGATTAGCGATGGGGCCCGGCGGCAGGCCCTCGATCACATAAGTGTTGTAAGGCGTTGCGGTCTCGATCTCAGTGCGCAGGATTCCGCGCCCGAGCGTACCTTTGCCGCCGACCAGACCGTACACGATAGTCGGATCCGACTGGAGCTTCATGCGCTTCATCAAACGGTTGATGAACACGCCCGCCACGCGGGTGCGCTCGTCCGCGCGGCCCGTTTCCTTCTCCACGATGGAAGCGAGGATCAGAAGTTCCTGCGGCGACTTGATCGGCAGTTCCGACGAACGGCGCTGCCAGATCTGGTTGAGCGCCTGACGCTGGGCCGCCTGCATGGAATTGATGATCTGCTGGCGCGTAGTGCCGCGCTCGAACTTGTAGGTATCGGGGAGCAGGGTTCCCTCGCGCGGCGTCTCTGCGACGTCGCCGGAGAGAATCTCATTCTCGTAGAGGCGCGCGACGATCTGATCGCTCGTCAGTCCTTCGGGAACGGTGACGGAGTGAAGGATCGCCTTGCCTTGCACGAGGGTATCGATGGCTTCCTCGATGCTCGTGCCTGCCTTGAACTGGAACTCGCCCGCTTTCAGCTGACCGCGCTGGCGGTTGATGAGCGCATAGGTCTCGAACAGGAACGGCTGGTTGATGACGCCCTCGTCCTTGAGGATGCCTGCGATCTCACTCGTGCCGGTATTGCGTGGAATCAGCACGACCTTGTCGCTCTGCAGCGGGCCCTTGGCGGTGACTTCGTGCTCCAGCATCGTGAAGCCGAAGATCCCGGCGAGCGCCAAGGCCACGATCAGTGTCAGCGCACCGCTCATGACCGAGAGCATACCGCCGCGACGGCGGCGCAGGCGCGGCGGAGGCGGCGGAGCGAGCGAGGGCTTCAGCGCCTCGCTCGGCGAGCGGGGCGCAAGGCGCGGCTGCTCCTGGCCGTGGGCCTCGGCCTCGTGCTCAGAAATCAGGGTGTTTTTCTTTTTACGTCCAAACATCACGATGCTTTTCTGGTGCCGGCCGGGTCGTTCCCCGACTCTACCGACACCCTAACGGGGATTATGGCGAAAAGCCGTAACGGAGGTACGCTTATCCTCAGGCCACGCGGCGGAAGATCAGCGAGGCGTTGGTGCCGCCGAACCCGAAGGAGTTCGACAGGGCCACGTTGACTTCCTTGCGCTTGGCCACCTTCGGCACGAGGTCGATGGCGGTCTCGACCGACGGATTGTCGAGGTTGATCGTCGGCGGAATGATGCCGTCGCGCATGGCGAGCAGCGAGAAGATCGCCTCGACCGCACCGGCCGCGCCCAGCAGATGGCCGACGGCCGACTTGGTGGACGACATGGAGAGCTTGCCCGCCGAATTGCCGACGATGCGCTCGACGGCCTTCAGCTCCAGCTCGTCGCCGAGCGGAGTCGAGGTGCCGTGGGCATTGACGTAGTCGATCTCGGAAACCGGGATGCCCGCGCGCTTCAGGGCAGCGGCCATGCAGCGATAGGCGCCGTCGCCATCCTCGGAGGGCGAAGTGATGTGATAGGCATCGCCCGAGAGGCCATAGCCGATGACCTCGCCGTAGATCTTGGCGCCGCGCGCCTTGGCGTGCTCGTACTCTTCCAGCACGACGACGCCTGCGCCCTCGCCCATGACGAAACCGTCACGGTCCTTGTCGTAGGGACGCGAGGCCTTCTCGGGCGTGTCGTTGTAGCCGGTGGAGAGAGCGCGGCAGGCAGCGAAGCCTGCGATGGAGAGGCGATTGACCGGAGATTCCGTGCCGCCGGCCACCATGACGTCCGCATCGCCGAGAGCGATCAGGCGAGCTGCGTCGCCAATGGCGTGGGAACCGGTGGAGCAGGCCGTCACCACCGCGTGGTTCGGGCCCTTCAGGCCGTGCTCGATGGAAACATAGCCGCCCGCGAGGTTGATGAGGCGGCCGGGAATGAAGAAGGGCGAGATGCGGCGGGGGCCGCGCTCGATCAGGGTAGCAGAAGCTTCATAGATGCCGCCGATGCCGCCGATGCCGGAGCCGATGAGCACGCCTGTGGCGCATTGCTCTTCATAGGTCTTCGGGGCCCAGCCAGCATCGCGCAGGGCCTGGGTGGAAGCCGCCATGGCGTAGACGATGAAGGGATCGACCTTGCGCTGTTCCTTCGGCTCCATCCACTCGTCGGCGTTGAAGGTGCCGTTGGAGCCGTCGCCGGTGGGGATCTGGCAGGCGATCTGGCAGGCAAGATCGTCGACTTGGAAGTCGGTGATCTTCTTGGCGCCGCTCCGGCCCTCGATGAGGCGGGACCACGTGGCATCGACCCCGTTGCCCAGCGGCGTGACCATGCCAAGACCCGTAACAACAACCCGGCGCATAACGTTCTACCCTATCGTTGAATAAAAATCGGGCGTCAGGTGGCTCACCCGACGCCCGTCCAGCTCTTTAGGCTGCGTTCTTCTCGAGGAAGCGAACGGCGTCGCCAACCGTGACGATGGTCTCAGCGGCATCGTCCGGGATCTCGACGTTGAACTCTTCTTCGAAGGCCATCACCAGCTCGACGGTGTCGAGGCTGTCAGCGCCCAGGTCGTCGATGAAGTTGGCATTGTCGACAACCTTGTCGGCTTCGACGCCGAGGTGCTCGACAACAATCTTCTTCACGCGATCAGCGACGTCACTCATCGTTTTCTTCCTCAGTGGCTGCCGCCTCAGAATTGGGCGGATTAAAAATCGAAACTTAGATCACCTGCTCAGCTGACAACGCTGAAACGGCTACCTTGCGCCGTGCAAAGCCGCATTTTTAAGCGCCGGTCAACCCCTTTGGCGTGATCGGGCTCATGCTTAACACAAGCTTATCCTCTCTGGCGAGAGGCCAGCGGCACCTGCGAACAGATTCTGCAGGTACCGCTAAGTGCCTTTAGAACATAGCCATTCCGCCGTTCACGTGCAGGGTGTGCCCTGTCACGTAGCCGGCTTCGTTGGATGCGAGATAGACGACCGACGAGGCAATCTCATCGCCATGGCCGAGCCTTCCCATAGGGATGGTGCCAAGGATTCCCTCGCGCTGCTTGTCGTTGAGAACGTCCGTCATCGGGGATTCGATGAAGCCTGGAGCGACCAGGTTTACGGTGATGTTGCGGCTCGCGACCTCGGCGGCGAGCGCCTTGGTCATGCCGATGAGACCAGCCTTGGAGGCGGCATAGTTGCCCTGCCCAGGATTGCCGGTGGAGCCCACGACGGAGCCGATATTGACGATGCGGCCATAGCGGCGGCGCATCATGCCCTTCACGGCGGCGCGCGAGAGGCGGAAGGCGGCGGTGAGGTTGACGGCGATCACCGTATCCCACTCCTCGTCCTTCATGCGCATGAACAGGTTGTCCTTGGTCACGCCGGCGTTGTTCACGAGAATGTCGAGGCCGTCCATGGCGGTTTCGGCCGCGGGAACGAGGGCTTCGACGGAATCCTTGTCGCCGAGGTTAGCCTCGACCACGTGGACGCGCTCGCCGAGCGAGGAGGCCAGTTCGTCGAGGGCCGCGCGGCGGGTGCCCGACAGGGTTACGGTCGCGCCGCGAGCATGAAGAGCACGGGCGATGGATCCGCCGATGCCGCCGGTGGCACCGGTAATGAGAGCCTTGCGGCCAGTCAGATCGAACATGGAGGCTCTCCTCTTATCCTTGTAAGGCGGCTTTGAAGGCGGCGACGTCATCAGGCGTGCCGATGGCGCTGGAGGTCGCGCCCGCCGCGATGCGTTTCACGAGTCCTGTCAGCACCTTACCCGAGCCAACCTCATAAAACGATTCAACACCCTGCGCCGCCATAGTGGCCACGCATTCGCGCCAGCGGACGGTGCCGGTGACCTGGCGGACCAGGGCATCGCGGATCGCGTTCGGGTCGCTGATCGGGGCGGCCTCGACATTGGCGACCACTGGAACAACGGGAGCGTTCACGGTCACGCTGGCAAGGGCCTCGCGCATGGCGTCGGCGGCGGGCTGCATGAGGGAGCAATGGAAGGGGGCGGACACAGCCAGCATCACGGCGCGCTTAGCGCCCTTCTCCTGGGCGATGACCACGGCGCGCTCGACGGCGGCCTTGTGGCCGGAGACCACAACCTGGGCGCCGCCATTGTCATTGGCTGCATCGCAGACCTCGCCCTGGGCAGCGGCGCGGGCCACTTCGAGGGCAGCATCATATTCAAGGCCGAGAAGGGCCGCCATGGCGCCCTGCCCCACGGGCACGGCATTCTGCATGGCATTGCCGCGAATGCGCAGCAAGCGGGCCGTATCGGCAATCGAGAGGCTGCCGGCAGCAGCCAGCGCCGAGTATTCGCCGAGCGAATGGCCGGCGACGAAGGCGGCATGCTTCTTGAGATCGAGCCCGGCCTCGGCCTCCAGCACGCGCATGGCGGCGAGGCTGACGGCCATCAGGGCCGGCTGGGTATTGGCGGTGAGGGTCAGCTCCTCGGCGGGGCCATCCCACATGAGCGCGGAGAGCTTCTGGGAGAGAGCCTCGTCCACCTCGTCGAACACGGCCTTGGCCTGGGGGAAGGCATCGGCGAGGGCCTTGCCCATGCCCACCGCCTGGCTGCCCTGGCCCGGGAAAATGAATGCGCGCTTCATCGGAGCGGAACCTTTATTGCATCGAATTGGCGCGGGACTCGCACCCGTCAGGCCCAGAGTCAAGGAAAAGAGCGTATTTTCGGGGCTTATCCAAGCCCTAGATGGGCTGTCTCCGACCTTTAAGTCCCTGTCCGGGAACGCATCCTCTTGTTTTCTTGCTCTTGTTTTCTTGGGCCATCCGGTGTATCCGGTCGCCTTTCCTATCCTTACGAACCTGAAGAAGGAGCGCCTGCATGGCTCGCGTGACCGTCGAAGACTGCATCGACAAGGTCGATAACCGGTTTGAGCTCGTGCTGCTCGCCAGCCACCGCGCTCGCCTGATCTCCTCGGGCTCGCCGCTCACCATCGACCGCGACCGTGACAAGAACCCTGTCGTGGCGCTTCGCGAGATCGCGGACGAGACCATTGCTCCCGACGACCTGAAGGAGCAGCTCATCCACTCCATGCAGAAGTATGTCGAGGTGGACGAGCCGGAGGCCGAGGCCGTTCCGATGCTCGGCAACACCGCCGCCGCCTCGGGCAGCGACAACGACGCCGACGTACAGTTCGACCGCATGAGCGAGGACGACCTCCTCCGCGGCCTCGAGGGCCTCGTGCCCCCGAGCAGCAGCGCGGACGACGACGACCGCGAATAAGCGTTCGAAGCAACCGATTTTCTGAAAAGCCCGGCCTTACAGCCGGGCTTTTTCATGAACGCTTTAACCACTGCGTGGTTTTACTGCCTGCGGCAAGGTATTCAGCTTGCGGTCAGAAAACGTTGTACAATACTCTTTAAGCCCTTCTGTTTTCAGCCAGATAACCAAACGTTAAGGAGGTGGCGGCGGACATGATGCGCCAGTACGAACTCGTCGAGCGGGTCAAGCGCTACAACCCCTCGGCTGACGAGGCGCTTCTCAACCGTGCTTACGTGTATGCCATGATGGCTCATGGCAACCAGAAGCGCGCCTCCGGCGACCTGTTCTTCGGCCACCCGCTCGAAGTCGCGGCCATCCTCACGGACATGAAGCTCGACGAGGCGACCATCGCCGCAGCCGTTCTTCACGACACGGTGGAGGACACGGAAGCGACGCTGGAGGAAATCAACAAGACCTTCGGCCCCCAGATCGGCGCCCTCGTCGACGGCCTCACCAAGATCAAGCGCCTCGACCTGGTCTCCAAGCGCGCCGCGCAAGGCGAGAACTTCCGCAAGCTGCTGCTGGCCATCGCGGACGACGTGCGCGTGCTTCTGGTCAAGCTCGCCGACCGATTGCACAACATGCGCACCCTCGGCTTCATGCCGCCGGAGAAGCGCCAGCGCATCGCGCAGGAAACGCTCGAGATCTACGCACCGCTTGCCGGGCGCATGGGTATTCAGGAAATGCGCGAGGAACTGGAGGAACTCTCCTTCCAGAACCTCGATCCGGAAGCCTTCGAGGCCATCAACCGCCACCTGCATGAACTGACGGCGAAGAGCGAAAAGCTCGTCGAGGAAATCGAACGGACGCTCACCACCAAGCTCAAGGCCCAGGGCATCGACGCGGAAGTGTCAGGACGGCAGAAGCGCCCCTATTCCATCTGGCGCAAGATGGAGCGCAAATCCGTCTCCTTCGAGCAATTGTCGGACATCTTCGCCTTCCGCATCATCGTCCGCTCCGTCGATGAATGCTACCGCGCACTCGGCATCGTGCACACGAGCTGGCCGATGGTTCCGGGCCGCTACAAGGATTACATCTCGACGCCGAAGCAGAACGATTACCGCTCGATCCACACCACGGTGATCGGTCCAGGCAGCCAGCGCGTCGAGCTGCAGATCCGCACCGCCGATATGGAGGAAGTGGCGGAATACGGCATCGCCGCGCATGCGCTCTACAAGGAAGGCGTGAACGACAATTCGCGCCTCGCCACGGAAAGCCGCGCGTTTCAATGGCTGCGTCGCACCATCGACCTGCTGGCGGAGGGCGACAATCCGGAAGAGTTTCTGGAGCACACCAAGCTCGAACTTTTCCACGATCAGGTGTTCTGCTTCACGCCGAAGGGCCGCCTCATCGCACTGCCGCGCGGCGCGACACCTATCGACTTCGCCTATGCCGTGCACACGGATGTCGGCAACACGGCCGTCGGTTGCAAGATCAACGGCCGCATGTCGCCCCTACTCACCGAATTGCAGAACGGCGACGAGGTGGAGATCGTGCGCTCCGAAGGACAGACCCCGCCGGCAGCGTGGGAATCTCTCGTCGTGACCGGCAAGGCGCGCGCCTCGATCCGCCGCGCCACGCGTGCTGCCGTGCGGCGGCAATATACGGGCCTCGGTCATCAGATTCTGGAACGCGCCTTCGAACGCGCAGGCCGCGCCTTCTCTGACGAAAAGCTGAAAGGCGCCCTGCCCCGCCTTGCGCGCGTTTCCGTGGAAGACGTGCTGGCGGCAGTGGGCCGTGGCGAGATGTTCTCCGGCGACGTGGTGCGCGCGGTCTATCCCGATTACAAGGAAGAGCGCCGCACGGGGGCCGACGGCAGAGGCGCAGCCCAGCCGGACGGTGACGGGACAAGGCCGGACGGCGAACAGGCTGACGGCATTCCGATCCGCGGTCTCAACAAGGACATGCCGATCCGCTTCGCACCGGAAGGCGGCGCGGTGCCGGGCGATCGCATCGTCGGCATCCTGACGCCCGGCGAAGGCGTGACCATCTATCCGATCCAGTCATCGGCGCTCGCCGACTTCGACAACGAGCCCGACCGTTGGATCGACGTGCGCTGGGATCTCGAATTCGGTTCCACGCAGCGCTTCCCCGCGCGCATCAAGCTGCAATCGATCAACGAGCCGGGCTCGCTCGCGCAGATCGCGCAAGTGATCGCGGATCACGATGGCAACATCGACAGCGTCAACATGAAGCGCCGCACGCAGGACTTCACGGACGTGACCATCGACCTGACCGTGTGGGACCTGAAACACCTCAACGCCATCATCGCGGAGCTGCGCGCCAAGCGCGTAGTAAGCCGCGTCGACCGTATCACCGGATAAAGCATCATGTCCCGCAAGCCGCGCATCGCCGTCATCATGGACGAGAACACCAGCGTGGACGCAACGCGCTACGACATGACGAAGAATTACTTCGTCGCCATTCATAAGGCAGGCGCTCTGCCCTACGGCATTCCATATTTCATGGACATGGTCGAAACCGTCGTGAACGAGTTCGACGGCTTCGTGAATGTGGGCGGGCGCTTCGCCTTTCCCGATGAATGGTTCATCGACGGACAGGTCTCGAAAGCCCCGCAATCCGAGCGCCTCGCCGTGGAACTCGCGCTCATGCGCGGCTTCCTCGAGCGCGACAAGCCGGTGCTCGGCATCTGCAACGGCATGCAGGTTCTCGCAGCCCTCCATGGTTGCCGCCTCTCGCCCGACATCCGCGCAATGAGCCCGCACATCATGGAGCACGACAAGCGCGGCCATGAGCATTCCGTTGCCATCACGCAGAACACACTGCTCTCCCGTCTCGTCAATGAGCGCGAACTCACGGTGAATACCTTCCACCGCGAAGCCGTCGTCGAATTGTCCGACGGCGTCGTCGCCAGCGCCCGCGCGCAGGATGGCGTGATCGAAGCCATCGAAATCCCGTCTCGCCGCTTCGCGCTCGGCGTGCAATGGCACCAGGAGCTGTTCGCCAAACAGGACCACCCCGGCAACGCGATCTTCAGAGCGTTTGTGCAGGCAGCGGAACGAAGCTGACAACAGTGCCTATTTGATGCGGGCGTGCGGTTTGGCTCTTGCCTCTCGCCGTCCCTCCTGCCACACAGCCCTGACTAGGAGAGACAGCCATGACCCAGAACGAAGTTCTCGAAGAGTTCCGCTCCGCAGGCGCTTTGCTCGAAGGGCATTTCATTCTCTCGTCGGGACTTCACAGCCCGGTCTTCCTGCAGAAGATGTTCGTGTTCCAGGACCCGGCACGCACCGAGCGGGTCTGCAGGGCGCTCGCGGACAAGATCAAGCAGACCTTCGGGCCCGTCGATTACGTGGTCTCTCCGGCGGTCGGCGGCATCGTACCGGGCTATGAGACCGCCCGTCACCTGGGCGCCAAGGCAATCTTCGTGGAGCGCGAGAACGGCGTGTTCGCCCTACGGCGCGGCTTCGCCATTCCGGAAGGCGCGCGCGTCGTGATGGTGGAGGACATCGTCACAACGGGTCTCTCCTCCCGCGAGTGCCTGGCGGCTCTCAAGGAGCACCCAGGTAAGCTTCTGGGAGCGGCCTGCCTCATCGACCGCTCGGGCGGCAAGGCCGATCTCGGCGCTCCACTCGTGTCCCTGGTCCAACTCGACATTCCGGCCTACGAGCCGGACAAGTTGCCGCCCGAACTTGCCGCCCTCCCCGCCATCAAACCCGGCAGCCGCAATCTTAAATCGTAAAAATCTGTTTATTTCTAACCTTAAGGGTTGACTGCCCCCTTTCCGACAACTTGACTCTTTCCGTTTACACGCCATTAAGTATTTGAAGTTTCGTTTTTTACTCGTCTAAAGGGTTGATAGCAGCCTGTTGCTGGGCGCGTCCGTTTTTATTGCGCAAGTGTATTGTCCGCATAAACAATAGATGTCGCCGTGACACATAAGGTTGTTATGCCACCCAGGCAGACGCAAACAGAGAATACTTATGTCAGGCCAGCAGCGGATCGCGCTCTTCATTGACGGAGCGAACCTTTACGCTACGACAAAGACCCTTGGTTTTGATATCGACTACAAGCGGCTGCTGAAGGAATTTCAGGGACGCGGAACCCTGGTGCGCGCGTTCTACTACACGGCGCTCGTGGAAGATCAGGAATACTCTTCCATCCGCCCCTTGATCGACTGGCTCGATTACAATGGCTATCGCGTCGTCACGAAGCCGACGAAGGAGTTCGTGGATTCCGCCGGCCGCCGCAAGGTGAAGGGCAACATGGATATCGAGCTCGCCATCGATGCGCTCGAACTCGCCCCTTACATCGACCACATGGTTCTGTTCTCCGGCGACGGCGATTTCCGCTCGCTGGTCGAAGCCCTGCAGCGCCGTGGCGTTCGCGTGTCTGTGGTGTCCACCATTACCACCCAGCCGCCGATGGTGGCCGACGAGCTGCGCCGCCAGGCCGACGAGTTCCTCGACCTATCGCAGCTCGCTTCCCGCATTGGCCGTGACCCGTCGGACCGGCCGCAGCGCGCGCCGGGTGAGGGCAACGACCGCCCGGATCGTCCGCGCTCGCCGCAGCAACAGCAGCAGCCGCGCAACGGCGCCCTGGAGAGCCGCTACGGCATCCGGCAGCAGGGAGCAGACGACGAGTTTGACGTGTGAGATTTTCCGTATTGGAATGCAGCAATGGCCGGGCTCGTCCCGGCCATCGTCGTTTAAAGGCTGCCCGCTTCGACCTCGCATTCAAGGCCCAGCGCTCCGGCCGTGTTGCTCACGGTGGCAAGGCAAAGATGGGCCTGCTCTTCGGGAATGAACACCGCAAAGCGAGTCACGTAGAGCCCACCCTCCGCACCGGACAACTTTCGCGCTTCGAGACGCACGATATTGGCGCCGTACTGCTTGAACACCTCCGCCAGCCGCGCCACGAGGCCGAGCTGATCGCCGCCGCTGATGGTGATGCGATGGGTGATGCTGCCGGCGGGTCCAGGGCTTGGATCGAAGGCGTAAGGCACAGCCCGTACTTCCGCCCCCGCGAGTTCCGGAAGCACCCTGAGACCTGCTTCAACCTCGCGGGCTTCAAGACCTGAGGGCAGTTCGCAGATCGCCACGAACTCGGCTCCCGAACCAAGCGCGGCGAATGTCGTGTCCCTGAGATTCACGCCGATATCGAACAGGTGCGCCGCAATCGCGGAAACGAGCCCGACGCGGTCGGGACCAAGAACGGAAACGAGTGCCACGGACGCCATGCTGAACCCTCCCGGATGAGGGATCAGTTAGAGCGCAGGCGTCGCGTGTCAGCCCTTCTCGCGCATGAGGCGTGCCTTCTCGCGGTTCCAGGAGCGTTCCTTCTCCGTCTCGCGCTTGTCGTGGAGCTTCTTGCCTCGGCCTAACCCAAGTTCCACCTTCGCCATTCCGCGCTCATTGAAATAGATCTTGAGCGGGATCACGGTGAAGCCCTCGCGCTGCGTCGCGCCGAGAAGCTTGTTGATCTGGTTCCGGTGCAGAAGCAGGCGGCGCGGGCGCTTCGTCTCGTGGTTGAAGCGGTTCGCCTGCAGGTATTCCGGAATATAGGCGTTGAAGAGGAAGAACTCTTCCCCCGACGGCCCGGCATAAGCCTCGCCGATGGTGGCCTTGCCGGTGCGCAGGGATTTGACCTCCGTGCCGGTGAGCGCGATGCCGGCCTCGTAAGTATCGACGATTTCGTAGTTGAAGCGCGCCTTCCGGTTGTCGGCGACAACACGGGGGCCGCTTTTCGGATCTTTTGCCATTTTGTCTTTAAGCGTTGATCAGGCCCGCATGGACCATGGCCGAACGCACTGCTTTCTTAGTGTCCTCGGAAACCGGGATCATCGGCAGACGCACGTCGTCGCGCATCAGGCCGAGAACGGACGCGGCGTACTTCACCGGCGACGGGTTGGTCTCGAGGAACAGGTTGGTGTGAAGCGGCATGAGGCGGTCCTGCACCTTCAGGGCGCTTGCGTAATCGCCCTTCAGGCAGGCTTCCTGCATCTCGGCGCACAGGCGCGGAGCCACGTTGGATGTCACGGAAATGCAGCCATGGCCACCATGGGCCATGAAGCCGAGGGCCGTCGCATCCTCGCCCGAGAGCTGGATGAAATCGGGGCCCATGGCCTGGCGCTGCAGGCTAGTGCGGGCGAGGTTCGCTGTCGCGTCCTTCACGCCCGCGATGTTCTTGAGCTCGTAGAGACGCGCCATCGTCTCCACCGACATGTCGATCACCGAGCGGCCGGGGATGTTGTAGATGAAGATCGGAATGCCGATGGCGTCGTTGATCGCCTTGAAGTGCTGGTACAGCCCTTCCTGCGTCGGCTTGTTGTAATAGGGCGTGACGATGAGCACCGCGTCGGCGCCGCACTTCTCCGCGTGCTTGGAGAAGCCGATGGCCTCCTCCGTGCTGTTGGAGCCGGCGCCAGCGATCACCGGCACCCTGCCCTTCACCTCGTCGACGCAGATCTCGATGACCCGATCATGCTCCTTGTGGCTGAGCGTCGGGCTCTCGCCGGTGGTACCGACCGGAACCACGCCATGGGTGCCCTGCTCGATCTGCCAGTTGATGAAGGCCCGGAAGGCAGCCTCGTCCACGGCGCCATCCTTGAAAGGGGTCACCAGAGCCGTGATGGAGCCTGAAAAGCGGGTCATGATAATCCTCTAATTAAGAAGCGGCAGATCTGAGAGAGGCCAAGGGCTTAACACATAAGGGGTGCGTCGCATCGGCGCAAACGGTCCTTTGGGAGGTTGTCCTAGCGCGGCACTTGGTGTTTCCTCAAGAGATAACGTCGCCATAAAACGAGGCGGCGACCAAAGAGGGGGTAGCGGGTGAGCCTCACAATGCGTCCTTCGATCCGATTGCTGGCAGCAATGGCCTTCGTCCAGCTCTCTACCCTTGCCGCTCACGCCACCGAGCCTCCCATTGCTCCCTCCCCGCAGCCGACGAACTTGGAGAGCTTCACTCCACCCGCCAAGGCCATGGGAGACCTGGAACAGCTGCCCCTGATCTTCAAGGCCTATCGCGACAACGATCTGACCGAAGCCGCCGTCCTGAAATCGAAACTCTCGGACCCTGCCGCCCAGGCGCTCGCGGAATGGTTCGTCATCCGCAGCGGAATCAGCATCGGCTATGAGCGGATCATGGCCTTCCGAAAGGATTTCTCGGACTGGCCCCTGACCACGCAGCTCCGCCGGCGGATGGAGAATACCTTCCTCGCAGAGCCCCGTTCGACCGCGCAGATCCGCACCTTTTTCGACAAGCAGGCTCCCGTCACCGCGACCGGGCGGATCGCGTTCGGCCTCGCGCTCAAGAATGACGGCCTCGACAAGGAGGCGACGGACCTGATCCGCTACGCCTGGCGGGAGGACACTTTCGGCAACGACACCGAGAGCCGCATTCTCACCCGCCTCCCGAACCTGCTGACGACGGCCGACCACCGCTTCCGCATGGAGCGTCATCTCCTGAAGGAGAACTGGGGCGCGGCCACCCGCGCCGCAGGCTATGCCGGCAAGGATTACGCCACCTTGGTCAAGGCGCGCATGGCCATATTCCAAGGCAAGAAGAAAGCCGAGCAGGCTTTCGCGGCGGTGCCCGCCTCATTGAGGAGCGACCCGTCCTACCTGTTCTCCCGCGCCCTGTTCCAGCGCCGCAGCAACAATCTGGTCGAGGCTGCCAAGATCATCATGCAGGCTCCCCGGGATCACGAGCAGCGGGTCGACGGGGATGAGTGGTGGGCCGAGCAGCGCAGGATCGCGCGGGAGCTTCTCGACAAGAACGACGCTAAGACCGCCTACGAGGTGGCAAGCCACCACGCCGCGGAATCCCCGGCCCAGCAGATCGAGGCGGAATTCCATGCGGGATGGATCGCGCTTCGGTTCCTGAACGACCCCGCGACGGCGGCAAAGCATTTCGCAACGGTGGCCCAGACCGCCTCCACGCCGATCTCGCTTGCGCGCATCGCCTATTGGCAGGCCCGGGCTGCCGATGCAGCAGGATCTGCTGCGGATGCAAAGCTGTTCTATGCTCGCGCCGCCGGCCATCCGACGACCTATTACGGGCAGCTGGCCCGCGAGAAGCTGGGCGAAGGCGTTTCCTTACGCTCCGTGGAGCCACTGAAGGCCGAAGAGCGCAAGGCTTTCGAAGCTCTGATTCCGGTTCGGGCCCTCAACCTGCTGCAGCAATCCGGCGAAACGGAGCTGGCGATCGGCCTCTATAGCGATCTCGCCCAGACCCTCAACGATCCGGGACAGCTCGATGCCCTGGCGGCGCTTGCCACCTCGCAGCAGAATCCGCGCGCTGTGCTGGCCATCGGTAAGATCTCCTTGCAGCGGGGCTTCCCGCTCGATCAGCACGCCTATCCGCTCGCCGCGATTCCGGATTTCGAGCCGGTCGGCGACGAGGTTGAGCCTGCGATGGTCTATGCCATCGCGCGCCAGGAAAGCGCCTTCAATCCCAAGGCCATTTCGAGCGCGGGCGCACGCGGCCTCATGCAGCTCATGCCCGCCACCGCCAAGCGCACGGCGCAGCGCTTCGGCGTCGGCTTCGATCTTCAGCGGCTAGTCGAGGACCCTTCCTACAACGCGAAGATCGGCTCTGCTCATCTGGGTGAGCTGATGGAGGATTGGAAAGGCTCCTATATCCTGGCCTTCGCCTCCTACAATGCAGGCGGCGGCAACGTGAAGAAGTGGATCAATGCCTATGGCGATCCGCGCAAGCCCGATGTGGACCTGATCGATTGGGTCGAGCGGATCCCGTTCTACGAGACGCGCAACTACGTGCAGCGGGTGATGGAGAACCTGCACGTCTACCGGGCGCGGCTGAAGGAAAAGCCGGCACCAACACCCGCCCCTGCCGAAACAGCCGTCGCACCTTCAGCCGAAACGGCGGATGCGACAAAGACCGCGTATTGAGGCAGGATGCGGCTCATCTGAATTCCACTCGCGTCCGGTTTCACATGAGCTATTCCTATCGGGATCTTTTCGTTTCGGCCTCTGACGGCCTTCGCCTCTATGCGCGCGATTACGGCCCTTTGGATGGTGGCGCGCTGCCTGTCGTGTGCCTGCCAGGCCTTGCACGGAACTCCGAGGACTTTCACACCCTCGCCGAGGCCCTCAGCACGGATGCGGCACGCCAGCGCCGCGTGCTGGCGCTCGATTATCGCGGACGCGGCCGCTCGGATTGGGATCCGGATTGGAAGCATTACGACATCGGCACCGAGCTGAATGATGTGCTTCAGATTCTAGGCGTTGTGGGAATTGAGAGCGCCGTGTTCGTCGGCACATCGCGTGGTGGGCTCATCACCATGGCGCTGAACGCCACGAGGCCGACCCTTGTGGCGGGCGCTGTTCTCAACGATGTCGGACCGGTCATCGAAACCAAAGGGCTGATCCGCATCCGCAATTATGTGGGAAAGTTGCCGACGCCGAGAACGATGCAGGAAGGTGCACGGATCCTGAAGGAACTATCCGGCGATCAATTCCCCGCTTTCGGGCTTGAGCAATGGGAGAGCATGGCGCGAGGCACATGGCATGAGAGGGATTCCAGCCTCACCCTCAGCTATGACCCCAATCTGATGAATCCCTTGCAGGCGCTCGATCTCGAGGCGCCGATGCCCGATCTCTGGCCTCTGTTCGAGGGCTTGCGGCCCATCCCCGTGCTGGTCATCCGCGGCGAGAACTCAGATCTTCTCTCGGCACAAACTCTTGATGAAATGGGCAAGCGTCATCCGAATCTGACGGCCCACATCGTCTCAGGGCAAGCCCATGCCCCTTTGCTGGAGGGCCCGGTCATTCAGTCGATCAAGGATTTAATCGCGAGAGCTGAAAGCTCAGCCTGATTTCCAACTTGTAGAGCGGCGCATCGCTGGTCCGAGCCGGAGCAGCAACATCCGCCTGGCATCGCGGCTTGATCCATTGCTGGCACAAAAGAAAACCCCGGTGTTTCCACCGGGGTTTCCTTTAACCAATCGGGATGAACCGATTAGAAGTCGCGCTGAACGCGGAGACGGCCTTCCCAGCTGTCGCTGTTGCCAGCAACGCCGCTAACGTCGGTGTTAGCGTAGAGGACCTCAGCACCGAAGGTGAGGTTGGAAACCGGCGTCCAGAGGACGTTGGTACCAACGCGCCACTCGCGGGAGTCAGCGAGGTTGAAGGCATCGCTATACTCGATGCGGCCGTACGAACCGAACAGGTTCGAACGAACTTCCGGGGTCCAGAAGTGACGCAGACCACCGGAGACCGACCATGCGCGAGCATTGTCGATGTCAGCGTTCGTGCCGTCGATGTCGTAGGTAGCTTCAACAGCCGAGGAGAAGCCAGCGTAAGCCGGAGCGCCATCGGTGTAGGTGCCGGTGATCCAGAAGGCATCGCCAGCGCCGAGCATCGGCAGGTTGAAGTTAGCCTGAGCCGAAACGGCGAAGCCGTAATCGGTGTCAGCTTCGAACACGACGCCAGGAACGGTCGTCACAGCGAAGGGCAGGCCGCGCAGCTGGTGCACAGCACCGGAGAGCTGCACCGAGCCCCAGGTGCCCGTGTACTTCACGTTAGCGACAACGTCCGGAACGCGCTGGCCAGCGAGCTGCGTGCCGACAGCGAGGCCGGAGCGGCTAGCATAGCGGCCTTCTTCGAGCGACAGCGAGGCCGAGAAGCCGTTGCCGAACGAGAAGGTGTAGGCGAGCAGGTTGACGTTCGGCTGGTCCGACCAACGAACCGTACCGAAGTACTGGCCGTCGATGTCGCCGTTGTCGAAGAACGTCATCGCGCGACCGGCGGTCAGGCCACCGAACTGGATGAAGGCCTGGTCGACGTTCGGGGTCGTGGTGACGGTGCCCGGGACGCTGTTGTAAACGCCGGTGTCGCGGGTCATCTCGAAGCGGACGAACGTACGCAGCAGGCCGTAAGCCGTAGCGGTACGCGAGTCGAGCTGGATGCGGCCACGAGCGCGGAAGCCGATCGTGTCGTTGAAGCGGGTTTCCGGCTCAGCGTAGCGATATTCAGCGCGGACGCGGCCAGCGACGCGGAGGCAGGTGTCCGTGCCGGGGATGTAGAAGAAGCCTGCACCGTAGGTGGAGCAGACGCGAACGTACTCAACAGCAGCGGCCTTCTTTGCGGGAAGATCAGCAGCCTGAGCGCCGGCAACGGCAGCGAGACCCGCAACCGAACCGAGAAGAAGGCTCTTAACGAGCTTCATGGTTAAACCTCCAAAGTTTTCGAGACCCTTGGGGGGTCGGGCTTGTTGTGCTTTGAGGCCGAACCTCAAACACACCCTTTTCCCCTAGTGATCTGATGACCCGCCGGTTGGCTGGGACCCATCAAATGACGACTGGGGTGCCCCCGTCGCTGGTGTCACATTAGCCAGAGCGAGACCGCAAGCAACCGAATGAAGGCACAAACTGGGCAACCCGGGGGGCTTTTCATGGGCATGTTGCACAAACGCAACGTTTTTACCCTCGCCCGTTTACTTTTCGTCAAACTTTGGAGCCGGTTCTTAACAAACCCTTAATACGCAAGGACTTCCGCCCTGAAGCCACGGGCCCGAAAACTAGCTTCGAGGGTCTTATTCGAGGAATCACGAACGGGTGAGGCTGTGAATAACTCCCTCCACAATTTGGGCAACGACGTGCACCGCCTGCCACAAAAAAGGAGGCCGGGAGCGGTCCCGGCCTCCTTGGAATCATGTCAGCGTGTCGATTTCAGGCCACTTTCGGCTTCAGAACGCCGCGCCGAATCTGATCCTCCTCAATGGATTCGAAGAGCGCCTTGAAATTGCCCTCGCCGAATCCGTCATCGCCCTTCCTCTGAATGAACTCGAAGAAGATCGGGCCGATGGCGGTCTTGCCGAAGCGCTGGAGCAGCACTTTCGTGAAGCCGCCTTCCACGACGCCCTCTCCATCGATGAGGATGCCGTTCTTCTGCAAGCGTTCAAGGGGCTCCTCATGGCTCGGCAGGCGCTTATCGATTCGTGAGTAATAGATTTCATTCGGCGCGGGCATGAACTCGTGCCCCTTGGCGAGCAACGCCTCGATGGATTCGTAGAGATCGAGCGAGCCCAGGGCCACGTGCTGGATGCCTTCGCCTTTATACTCCTGCAGATACTCCTCGATCTGCCCGGTCTCGCCCGCATCCTCGTTGATCGGAATGCGAATCTTGCCGTCTGGGCTCGTCATGGCGCGGGAATGCAGGCCCGTCAGCTTGCCCTCGATGTCGAAGTAGCGAATCTGGCGGAAGTTGAAGAGGCGCTCGTAGAAGCCCGCCCACTCGTTCAGGCGTCCGCGATAGACGTTATGAGTGAGGTGGTCGATGTAATAGAGGCCGACGCCGTGCGGTTTCGGATCTTTCTCACCGAGCCATTCGAAGTCGACGTCGTAGATCGAGCCCTTCGCGCCGTAGCGGTCCACGAAATAGATGTGCAGGCCGCCGATGCCCTCGATGGCCGGGATTTCGAGCTCGTTTGGCCCGACCTGCGTCTGCACCGGCTTGGCGCCCATGGAGAGCGCACGCTCATAAGCATATTTCGCATCGACCACGCGGAACGCCATGGCCGGAGCGGACGGGCCGTGCTGACTGGCGAAGCGCTCGGCGAAGGAGCCGGGCTGCGCATTGACGATGAAGTTGATGTCGCCCTGCCGGTAGAGCAACACGTTCTTCGAGCGGTGCTTCGCGACGACGGAGAAGCCCATGATCTTGAACAGGCGATCGAGCTCCTGCGGATCGGGATGGCAGAACTCCACGAACTCGAAGCCGTCGGTCCCCATCGGGTTGTCTTCGCTGATGGCCGGCGGCGGTGCGTCGTGCGGGAACGGTCCCATGGCTTTCCTCCTGTTATGAATGCAGGCTCCTCAAGAAGCCTGCGGATTTTCAAACCGCGTCGGGCTGGCGTTCCGGCGCGGCATCCTGAAAGGCGCTAAGTTCGGCGCAGGCGGCATCCACCGCGACGATCTTCGGATAATTAGAAAGCGAAATGTCGAAGCGCCGCGCATTGAAGACCTGCGGCACGAGATAAATGTCGGCGAGGCTCACGCGCTGGCCGAAGCAATAGGGACCTGGCTCGATCAGGGCCTCGATGGCATCGAAGCCTTCTCGCACCCAATGGGCATACCAAGCGTCGGCGCTCGTCTGGTCGTGACCGAGCTTCTTCTTGAGATAATTGAGCGGCCCGAGATTGTTCAAAGGGTGAATGTCGCACCCGATGATGGAGGCGACGGCGCGCACCTTCGCGCGATTGACGGCACCCACGGGAAGCAGCGGCGGTTCCGGATAAGCCTCGTCGAGATATTCGAGGATGGCGGGAGACTGGGTGAGGACCGTGCCGCCGATATCGAGGGCCGGCAGGCGCTTTTGAGGATTGACGGCTCCGTAGGCCTCTTCCCGCTGCTCTCCTTTCAGGAGGTTCACCGGCACCGATTCATAAGGAACGCCCTTCAGATTGAGCGCGATCCGAACCCGGTAGGCCGCCGATGAGCGGAAATAGGTGTAGAGCTTCACCCTTCAGCCTCCCCTTCGGGCGCGAGCAGCCTCGCATGGCCACTCAGGCGATCGATGAGGGAGGCGAGGACCTTCTGCTCCTCCTCCGTAAGCACGGAGACGAACCTTTCCTCGAAGGCGAGAGCCTCGGGCGCCAGGGCCTCATAGATCTCCCGCCCCTCCTCCGTCAGTTCCAGCAATTCCTCGCGCCGGTCGTCTTGGTTGGGCTTGCGGGCGATCAGGCCGCGCTGTTCGAGGGCGGCAACCGCCCGAGAAACCGTGGATTTATGCATCACCCCATGGGCCGCGATGTCCCGGGCCGTGCGGTACTCGTACTGGCCAAGCGTCGCCACAACCCGCCAGGCTGGGATCGAGAGCCCGAACCGCTCGGCATAGATCTGCGCCAGCGCATTCGAGGTCAGGCTCGCCAGGACGTTGAGCCGGTAAGGCAGAAAGCTCTCCAGGATCACCTTGAGGCGGGAGTCTTCCTGTTTCTTTGCTGCGGAGTGCTGGGCCATGGTTGACAAATTCGTTGCGCATGCAACTAATAAGATAAATTCGTTGCACAAGCAACTAGATTTGCGGGCCGCTCGGTCAATATCCAACCTGACCGCAATCGGCTCCTTATTCTGGGAGAGCGCCTATGAACGTTCAGAACGTCTCCGGCTTCCAATCCGAACAGCCACGTAAAAGCGCCATCCTGCCCGGCTACATGTCCGGCTTCGGCAATTCGTTCGAAACCGAAGCTCTGGAGGGTGCCCTGCCCATCGGGCGCAACTCGCCCCAGAAGATCAATTACGGCCTTTATGCCGAGCAGCTCTCCGGCTCGCCTTTCACGGCCCCGCAGGCGACGAACCAGCGCTCCTGGCTCTATCGCATTCGTCCTAGCGTGAAGCATTCGGGCCGTTACGTGAAAGTGGACAAGGGCCTGATGCGCACCGCGCCTGCTGCACGGGAGGAAAGCGACCTGCCCCTCGGCCAGCTGCGGTGGGACCCGACACCGATTCCGGATGAGGCGCTCACCTTCGTGACGGGCCTGCAAACCATTACCACGGCGGGCGACTCCGACACGCAGGTGGGCATGGCCGCTCACATACTTTTCGTCACGCGCTCCATGGACAACGAGTATTTCTTCAACGCCGACGGCGAATATCTCGTCGTGGCGCAAGAGGGCAATTTACGCTTCCGCACCGAGTTCGGCGTGATTGACATCGAGCCCGGCGAAATCTGCATCATCCCGCGCGGCGTGATCTTCAAGGTCGAACTGCTCAACGGCTCCGCGCGTGCTTACGTGTGCGAAAATTACGGCGGCGCCTTCACCCTCCCCGATCGCGGCCCCATCGGCGCGAACTGCCTTGCCAATCCGCGCGACTTCCTCACACCCGTTGCTGCCTACGAGGACAAGGAAGCTCTTTCCTTCCTCTTTGTGAAATGGGGCGGAGAGCTCTATCGCACCGAGATCGAGCAATCGCCCCTCGACGTGGTGGCGTGGCACGGCAATTACGCGCCCTACAAATACGACCTGCGTCATTTCTCGCCGGTTGGCGCGATCATGTTCGATCATCCCGATCCGTCGATCTTCACGGTGCTCACCGCGCCCTCGGAGACGCCCGGCACCGCGAATGTGGATTTCGTGATCTTCCCCGAACGCTGGTCAGTGGCGGAAAACACGTTCCGCCCGCCCTGGTATCACCGCAACCTGATGTCGGAATTCATGGGCCTCGTCTACGGCGTCTACGATGCCAAGCCCGAAGGCTTCGTGCCAGGCGGTTTCTCGCTGCACAACCAGATGCTGCCGCATGGACCAGACACAACGGCGTTCGAGCATGCAAGCAACGTGGAGCTGAAGCCCGTGAAACTTACAGGCACCATGGCCTTCATGTTCGAAACGCGCTTCCCTCAGCGCGTGACGAAATACGCCGCGGAACTCTCGACTCTTCAGGCGAACTACATCGATTGCTGGAAAGAGCTGAAGAAGCACTTCGATCCGAACCAGCGCGAGCCGAAGTGAGAGAACCTTTCCACATGCAAAAGCAAAAGGCCGGCACAAAGCGCCGGCCTTTCTTCAGCGTGAAATGCCTCGATGATTTACGCCTTGCCGCGCGTGCGGATCATGAAGGTGTCGAAGGCGTATTCGTTGAGCTGCCACCAGGGCAGCACATCGTTGCGATAGGCCACCATGGAGTCGTAGGCCTTCTTGAAGTTCTCGTTCTTGGCGGAGAGTTCCGTATAGAGCTCGTTCGCGGCCTTGAGCGAGGCTTCCATGATCGGCTGGGAGAAGGTGCGCAGCTCCGCGCCAGCGCCGACCATG
Source organism: Microvirga sp. ACRRW (assembly GCF_022346925.1). Lineage (GTDB taxonomy): Bacteria > Pseudomonadota > Alphaproteobacteria > Rhizobiales > Beijerinckiaceae > Microvirga. The sequence goes on along the minus strand of NZ_JAKRNJ010000010.1, from coordinate 15,082 downwards.
CGGCGAAGCGCCTGGCCGTTCACGGCGTCGTACTTCGCCAGCATCCAGTTGTTCGCGGCTTCCGAGGCCTGGTTCATGATGGCCTGATAATGCTTCGGCAGCTCATCCCACTTCGCCTTGTTGACGACGAGATGCAGCATGGCGCCGCCTTCCCAGAAGCCGGGGGCGTAGTAGTACTTGGCGACTTTCAGGAAGCCGAGCTTCTCGTCGTCGTAGGGGCCAACGAACTCGGCAGCGTCCAGCGTGCCGCGCTCGAGAGCGGGATAAACATCGCCGGGAGCCACCTGCTGCGGCACGACGCCGAGCTTGGCGAGCACCTGTCCGCCGAGACCGCCAATACGGAACTTGAGACCCTTCAGGTCGTCGACGGTGTTGATCTCCTTGCGGAAGAAGCCGCCCATCTGCGCGCCGGAATTACCGCAGACCAGCGAGGTGCAGTTATACTTGGCAAGGACATCGTTGATGATTTCCTTGCCGCCCGCGAAGTGCCACCAGGAATGGAGCTGGCGCGCGTTGAGGCTGAACGGCAGGCCGGTTCCCATGCCGAGCGCGGGCTCCTTGCCGATATAGTAATAGAGCGGGGTATGGGCGCATTCGACCGAGCCGTTCTCGACCGCGTCCATGGCCTGAAGGCCGCCCACGATCTCGCCCGGGGCGAAAACCTGGATCTGGAACTTCCCGTCGGTGGCATCCGCCATGTACTTGGCGAAGGTCTGGGCCGTGCCGAAAATCGTGTCGAGCGACTTGGGGAAGCTCGAAGTCAGACGCCAGCGGATCTCCGGGCTGGATTGCGCGATGGCGGGAGCCGCCACCGTGGTGGCCGCGGCCGCAAGGCCGGCGCCCTTCAGGAAGTTTCTTCTCTTCATCGTCGTCATAGGCGTTTCCCCGCAGACTCTTTCATTGCAAGCTCAATAAACCACGACAACAAGGCAGGTGGCTATGAAGCTCTCTTCGCTCAAACAGGGCCGTGATGGCCGGCTCGTACTCGTCTCGAGGGACCTGACCCGCGCGACAGACGCATTTTTCATTGTTCCGACGCTACAGCAAGCCCTTGATGATTGGGAAAAAGTCGAGCCCCGCCTGCGTGACCTGGCGGAACAGCTCGAACATGGGTCCGTGCCCTCCTTCCGGTTTCACGAGCACGACTGCGCCTCGCCCCTGCCCCGCTCTTACCAGTGGGCGGACGGCTCGGCCTATGTGAATCACGTAGAGCTGGTGCGCAAAGCCCGGGGGGCGGATATGCCGGATTCCTTCTGGACCGACCCGCTCATGTACCAGGGCGGCTCGGATTCCTTCCTCTGCCCGCGCGATCCCATTCCCGCCGCGGACGAGGCGCACGGCATTGATTTCGAAGCGGAAATCGCAGTCATCACGGGTGATGTGCCCATGGGCGTCACGCCGGAGGAAGCCGCCAAGGCCATCCGTCTTGTCGTGCTCGTCAATGACGTCTCTCTGAGAAATCTCATTCCCGGCGAACTCGCCAAAGGCTTCGGCTTCTTCCACGCGAAGCCCTCCTCCACTCTGTCGCCGGTCGCCGTCACCCCCGATGAGTTGGGCGACGCCTGGGACGGCGGCAGGCTCCACCTGCCCCTACTCTCCACCCTCAACGGAAAGCCCATCGGCAAGCCGAATGCAGGGGTGGACATGACCTTCGACTTCCCGACCCTCATCGCCCACGCGGCCAAAACCCGCCCGCTTGGGGCCGGCACGATCATCGGCTCGGGCACGGTCTCCAACAAGGACGAAGGCGGCGGACCCGGCAAGCTCATCGCTGACGGAGGCCTCGGCTATTCGTGCCTCGCGGAGCAGCGCACGGTGGAAACCCTCCTCCACGGCGAACCGCGCACGCCCTTCATGCGCTTCGGAGATACGATCCGCATCGAGATGAAGGACAGGGCCGGCCACTCGATCTTCGGCGCCATCGAGCAGGAAGTGGTGGCTTATCAGAAGCAGGCCTGACATGGGCGAACCATCGCCGCGCTCTACAACTCACCTTGGATCCCAACCAAGGAGCGCCTGATGAACGATCATGTCTACAAGGTCGTCGAGCTCGTCGGCTCATCGGAGACGAGCATCGAGGATGCCATCCAGACCGCGATCACGCGGGCGAGCCAAACCCTGCGCAACATGCGCTGGTTCGAGGTTCTGCAGACCCGCGGCCATGTCGAGGATGGCAAGGTGCGCCATTATCAGGTCGTGCTGAAGGCAGGCTTCACGCTGGACGAAGGCGGCTCCTAAAGCCGCCTTCGTGAACCCTCAATCATCCGCGCGCATGTCGAAGAGACGCGGATATTGATGCGGCTGCGAGCGCAGGTATTGATTGGGCGCTTTGACCGAAGCTCCGAAATGCGCGGCTGCATGCCAAGGCCAGCGCGGGTTGTAGAGAATGGCCCGGGCCAGCGCGATGAGATCGGCCTCACCTGTGGCGAGGATTGCCTCGGCCTGCACGAAGTCGGTGATCAAGCCCACCGCGATGACCGGCATCTTGGTGGCATGTTTGACCGCGCGGGCAAGCGGAACCTGATAATTGGGGCCGACCGGAATCTGCTGCGCCGAGGTCAGCCCACCGCTTGACACGTGCATAGCATCGCAGCCACGCGCCTCGAGTGCCTGCGAAAAGGCGACGGTCTCCTCGATGGTCCAGCCGCCATCGGCCCAATCGGTTCCCGAGACACGCACTGTTACAGGCCGCTCAGCCGGGAAGGCCGCGCGAATAGCGTCGAAGACTTCCAGCGGAAACCGCATTCGGTTCTTCAACGAGCCGCCATATTCATCGGTGCGCTGGTTGGACAAGGGAGAAAGGAATTCGTGCAGCAGATAGCCATGCGCCGCATGAACCTGCACGGCCCCAATTCCGAGGCGCGCCGCGCGCTTTGCCGAATCCGCGAATGCCTTGCGCAGGCGCGCCAACCCATCCTTATCGAGCGCTGTCGGAGCGACGTCGCTCGTCGAATATGGGACTGCCGAGGGAGCTTCCGTTTGCCATCCGTTGTCATGGTTGGGAGAGATCTGCTTTCCACCATTCCACGGAAGATCCGTGGAGGCCTTGCGCCCCGCATGAGCCAGCTGAATTGCAATCGGCATGTCGGACCAGCGGCGGACGCTGTCGAGAACGCGCCCCATGGCAGCTTCAGTCTCGTCCGAATAAAGCCCCACATCGCCATAGGAGATACGCCCTTCCGGCACGACGGCCGTGGCCTCGATCGTCAGGAGCGCCGCACCAGAGAGAGCCAACTGCCCCAGATGGATCGTGTGCCAGTCGGTCATGCACCCGTCCTCGGCCGAGTACTGGCACATAGGCGCGATTACGATGCGATTGGCGAGATTGAGCTTTCCGACCTTGAAGGGCGTGAACAGTTTTGCAGGTGCCATCGATTGTCTCTTTGGGAACGATCTATCCCGGCACTTTGAGCCGTCCCGGCTAAAACGCGCAACAGGCCCAAAAGGTCTGAGAGACCTGCACCCGGCTCAACCCTCAAGCTCTTCCTTCAGCATTTCCAGCTCCAGCCAGCGCTCTTCCGCGGCATGAAGCTCTCCCTGCAACTGCGTCAGAGCATCCATCGCCTTCTGGAAGCGGGCGGGGTCGCGGGAATAGAGTTCGGGATCGGCGAGGATTTCCTGCACCTTGGCGATCTTGGCTTCCAGCTCTTCCATGCGCTTGGGTAGGGTCTTGAGATCGTGCTGCTCGTTGAAGCTGAGCTTGCGCTTGTTGGTCTGAGAAGGCGCGGCCACAGGCTTGCCGTTGTTCCTGGGCTTGTCTTCCTTCTCGACAACGCGGGCCTGCACGCCCTGACCGCGCTGAGCCACCATGTCGGAATAGCCGCCCGCGTACTCGATCCAGCGTCCCTCGCCTTCCGACACGAGAACGGAACTGACCGTGCGGTCGAGGAAGTCGCGGTCGTGGCTCACCAGCAGGACCGTGCCGGAATAATCGGTAATCATCTCCTGCAGCAGGTCGAGGGTTTCGAGATCGAGATCGTTGGTCGGCTCGTCGAGAACGAGAAGGTTCGAGGGCTGCGCCAGCGCGCGCGCCAACATGAGCCGGTTGCGCTCGCCGCCCGAGAGCACGCCCACGGGCGTGCGGGCCTGTTCCGGCGAGAACAGGAAGTCCTTCATGTAGCCGATCACGTGCTTCGTCTGACCGCCGATGGTGACGCTGTCGCCGCGCCCGCCGGTGAGCGTCTCCGCCACGGTGGCGTTGGGATCGAGGCTCGCCCGGCGCTGGTCCAGGGTGACCATCTGCAGGTTCGAGCCCAAGCGCACCCGGCCGGAATCCGGCTGGAGATTGCCCGTGAGCAGATTGATGAGCGTAGTCTTGCCCGCGCCGTTCGGGCCGATGATGCCGAGCCGATCCCCGCGCAGAAGCCGCAAAGACAGGTTCGCGACGATGGGGCGCTCGCCATAGGCCTTGGAGATGCCCTCGGCCTCCACTACCTGTGTTCCCGACTGCTCGGCCTCGGCAAGGGTCATGCTGACCGTGCCGACGGCGCGCGTGCGGTCGCGGTATTGCTGGCGCATGGCGTGGAGGTTGCCGAGGCGGCGCACGTTGCGCTTACGTCTTGCGGTCACGCCGTAGCGCAGCCAGTCGGCCTCGGCCACGAGCTTGCGACCGAGCTTGTGGTGCTCCGCTTCCTCCTGCTCCAGCACCTGATCGCGCCATTCCTCGAAATGAGCGAAACCCTGGTCCATGCGGCGGGTTTTGCCCCGGTCCAACCAGACGGTCGCCTGAGACAGGCTCTCCAGGAAGCGTCGGTCGTGGCTGATGAGAACGAGGGCCGAGCGCAGGCTCTTCAGCTCGCTTTCCAGCCACTCGATGGCAGGCAGGTCGAGATGGTTGGTGGGCTCGTCCAGCAGCAGGATATCAGGCTGGGGCGCCAGCACATGGGCGAGCGCGGCACGACGGGCCTCGCCGCCGGAGAGGTCGGAAGGCTTCTCCTCGCCGGTCAGGCCGAGCTGCTCCAGCAGGTAGCGGGCCCGATAGGGATCGTCGCCCGGCCCGAGACCCGATTCCACATAAGCCAGCGTGTTCGGGAAAGCGGAGAGGTCCGGCTCCTGGGCCAGATAGCGCACGGTAGCGCCGGGCTGCACGAAACGCTTGCCTTTATCGGCCTCGATCATGCCTGCGGCAATCTTGAGCAGGGTCGATTTGCCTGAGCCGTTGCGGCCTACGAGGCAAGCCCGCTCGCCGGGAGAAACGGAGAGTTCCGCGCTCTCGATCAAGGGCGTGCCGCCGAAAGTGAGAGCAATTTCCTGGAGGAGAAGCAGAGGAGGAGGAGCCATGCCTGCCACCTGACACCTCTTGGCCAGGGATGCAAGGGCATCCTGCGGTTGTTCCGGGGTGGACGCTCATCGATCTTTATGGTCCCCTGCTCTTCTGAAGCTGGGCATCTGCATGACTCTGACGAGACGTTTGCTCCTTTTGGCGTTGATCTCCGTTTTGCCTGCGCTCGTCATATGGGCCTTCACGGAAGTCTCGCTCAGGCGCGCCCGTGAAGCGGAAATCAACGACATCGTCATTCGCCAGGCGGAATTGGCAGCCTCCGAAGTCGACCACATCTTCGAGGGCATCAATAGCCTTCTTCTGGCCATGGACGAAGCACCGTCAATCCGGTCTTTCGAGACAGCGGTCTGCAACGCCTATCTGCGCTCCGTTCAGCAGAAGGTACTGCACATCGTTTCGTTCGTGGTCCTCGATCTGGATGGCGATGTCCGCTGCAACGACAGAGGATTCATCAACTCGGATCTGCGCTTTAAGGACCGTCTCTATTTTCAGGAGACCATCGCCAAAAAGGGCTTCTCCATCGGCACATACACGCAGGAATTCACGGAGGGAGGGCTTGGAGCATATTCAGTCATCCCGCTGTCGCTTCCGATCTGGAGCAGCGATGGACTGATCATCGGTGTCATCGCGGCAGCTTTGGATCTCAAATGGCTCGACAAGGAATTGAAGGAGCGCGTCATTCCGGCCGGTGGCTCCCTTACCCTTGCCGACAGGAACGGGGTCATCCTCTCACGGGAGCCATTCCCGGAACGATTTATCGGAACAACGATTCCTACCTCATTCATGCAGATGCTGACCGCCGATAAGCCCGGCAGCTTCAAGGCGAACAGCCAGGACGGCACAAACCGAATCTATGGCTACATCCCTGTGAACTACCCTCCTGCGGAAAACATCTATGTGAGCGCGGGCCTCTCGACGAAGGTGGCGTTCGCCACTATCAACGAGGCGGCCAAGCGCGGCTTCATACTGATCGCCGCCGCTCTCGTCCTCGCCCTGTCGCTGTCGTGGCTGGCGAGCCGCGCCTTTATCACAAAGCCCTTCGAGATCATGACCAATGCCGTCGGGGATTGGCGGCGCGGAGATTATCAGGCCCGCATCAACCTGCCGAAGAACTCAGGAGAATTCGGGCTTCTGTCCAAAGCCTTCAACGACCTGATGGACGATGTCGCCGAGCGGCAGCAAGCTCTGAGGGCAAGCGAGGAACGGGCGCGGCTTGCCTTGGAGGCCGGCCATATGGGCACCTGGTGGTATGATCACCGCAAGGGCCTGGGAGGGTGGTCGAGTCAGGCCGCCGAGATCCTCGGCATGCCTGCCGTGCAAGCCGCGACGAACATACAGGAATGGCGCTCCCTCCTCCATCCGGAAGATGCGCACCGCGCGATCGAGCGGCTGCGCGCTGCCGCTCAGGGCGAGAACAACGGCAATTACGAAGACGAGTATCGGGTGCGGCGACCCGACGGAAAAATCTGCTGGATCAGCACGAAGGGCAAGGTGTCCTTCGACGCCCGGAAGAAGCCCGCCTTTTTCGTCGGCATCATTCAGGACATCACAGAGCGCCGTCAGGCCGAGGAGCAGCAGCGCTTCTTCCTGGATGAATTGAATCATCGGGTGAAGAACACGCTAGCCACGGTTCAGTCCATCGCCGCGCAGACGTTGCGCTCCAGCGCCAGCTCGGCACAGTTCAAGGAAGCTTTCGAGGGCCGGCTGCTGGCCCTTTCCATGACCCACAATCTGCTGACCCTGAAATCCTGGCGCGAGGCGGATCTGCTCGACATCGCGACGCAGGAACTTGCTCCTTACAGGCGCGAAGCCGACGACAGAGTAACAATCAACGGGCCCAGGGTGAACCTGCCGTCGCGCTACGCCATCAATTTCGGCCTCGTTCTGCACGAGCTGGTGACGAACGCCGCGAAATACGGGGCCCTCTCGGTCCCGACAGGCCGGCTCGACCTGTCCTGGTCCGTCATTCATGCGGCAGACCGCCCCTCGCAATTGCGCGTTCATTGGACCGAGTCCGGCGGGCCGCCCGTGCAGCCTCCCAAGCGCCAGGGTTTCGGCTCCCGCCTGATCCGCCGCAGCATCGAGGGCGAGCTCGATGGATACATGGTGCTCAACTTCGACAAATCGGGCGTGTCCTACGATATCTCGGTGCCGTTGCCCTCGGCGTGACGCGACGAGCCGGTTTTTTTAAGCACGATGAGCCTTGGGTGGATTGACGAAAGGCCCATGGGGCGAGGATGCTCCTCCCTTACGCTGGGCTATCCCAAGTTCGGCACCAGGAGATTGTGAGTGAGCGGCCCCTCCCCCGTGCTGTCGATCGAGAATCTGACCATCGGCCTGCCTGCCCTGTCGGACCGGCAGCATGCGATCAAGGATCTGTCCCTCACGATCCGACCGGGCGAGACCCTCTGCGTCGTGGGTGAATCGGGTTCCGGCAAGTCCCTGACCGCCATGGCGACCATTGGCCTGCTGCCTCCGGCGGTGACGGTGCTTTCAGGCGCGATCAGGCTCGGGGGCTTCGACCTTCTGTCGCTCGACGAGGAAGGCTGGTGCGACGTGCGTGGGCGGGACATCGGCATGGTGTTCCAGGAGCCCATGACCTCGCTCAACCCGGTCATGCGCGTGGCCGACCAGATCGCGGAGGCCTTCCAGGCTCACCGTCTGCTGAGTCAGGCCGACCGTTACAAGCGCGCGATCGAATTGCTTGCGGAAGTAAATCTGCCGAACCCCGAGCTTATCGCGCGGGCCTATCCGCACGAACTCTCCGGCGGTCAGCGCCAGCGCGTGATGATTGCCATGGCGCTTGCATTGGAACCCAAGCTCCTCATCGCCGACGAGCCGACGACGGCGCTCGACGTGACGACGCAGGCGCAGGTGCTCAAACTCATCGATAACCTGCGCCGCAAGAAGGGCACGGCGGTTCTTTTCATCACCCATGATTTCGGCGTGGTGGCCGAGATCGCCGACCGCGTCGCCGTGCTTCAGAACGGCGAGCTGGTGGAACAGGGAACGGCGGATGAGGTTCTCAAGAACCCGCAGCATCCCTACACCAAGCGCCTGCTGGCTTCGGTCCCCTCGCTCACTCCGCCGCCTGCGAAGACGCTGCGCGATGAACCGATCACCCTGAGGGTTGATGCGCTCACCAAAGCTTACGGTGGACGCGGTTTTTTCCGCAAAAGTCGCGAGGTCCAGGCAGCGGATGCGGTGAGCTTCGACATCCGTCGCGGCGAGACTCTCGGGCTAGTGGGCGAGTCGGGCTCCGGCAAATCCACGGTCGGGCGCTGCGTGCTGCGGCTGATCGAACCCGATGGAGGCAAGATCGAAATCGGCGACTTAGCGTTCAGCTCTCTGTCTCAGGCGGAACTGCGCCCGTACCGACGCAAGATCCAGATGGTGTTTCAGGACCCCTTCGCTTCTCTCAATCCGCGACGCAAGGTAGGATACATCATTGCCGAGGGTCCGATCACGCAAGGCGTAGATCCGGCACAGGCGCTCAAGGAAGCGCATGTGCTGCTCGAAAAAGTCGGCCTTCCCGCTCAGGCTGCCGAACGCTATCCGCATGAATTCTCCGGCGGCCAGCGCCAGCGCATCGGTATCGCCCGCGCGCTTGCCATGAAGCCCGACGTGCTGGTGGCGGACGAAGCGGTGTCCGCTCTCGACGTCTCCGTTCAGGCCGAAATTCTCAAGCTGATCCGCGCGCTTCAGAAGGAGCTTGGCCTTTCCATTCTTTTCATCACCCACGATTTGCGCGTCGCTGCACAGATCTGCGACCGCGTGGCTGTCATGCAAAAAGGTCGAATTGTCGAAATGGCGGAAACAGCGCAACTCTTTGCCGATCCGCGCGATGCTTATACGCGCCAGCTCCTGGCCGCCGTGCCGGGAAAAGCCAGAATGTTTGAGGGAGTTCAAGACCGGTGAACGATCAGATCAGCCCGCATATCGCACCGAACATGGTTTTCAAGAATCTCATCGGCGGCAAGGAAGTACCTGCTTCCGACGGAATGCTGCTGGACGTCGTCTCGCCCGTGGACGGCGCGCTCTTCGCCAAGATCGCCGCAGGCACGACGCAGGATGTCGATGCCGCCGTCAAGGCCGCGCGCGCCGCGTTTGAGGGCTCTTGGGGCAAGCTGACGGCGACCGAGCGCGGACGCCTGCTCATGAAGCTCGCAACGATTGTCGAAGCGCATGCGGATGAACTGGCTGCGCTGGAGAGCCGCGACAACGGCAAGCCCCTGCGTCAATCCAGGGCCGATGCCATCGCGCTCGCCCGCTATTTCGAGTTCTACGGCAGCGCCGCCGACAAGCTGCATGGCGATGTCATTCCCTATCTCAATACACATTTCATCGGCGTCGAGCGCGTGCCGCATGGCGTGACGGGGCATATCGTGCCCTGGAACTACCCGATGCAGATCTTCGGACGCTCCGTGGGCGCGGCCTTGGCTGCGGGCAACGCCACGGTGGTGAAGCCTGCGGAAGATGCGTCGCTCACGATCCTGCGCGTATCGCAATTGGCGAGCGAAGTGGGCTTCCCGGATGGCGCGCTCAATGTCGTGACAGGCCTCGGGCGCACGGCAGGCGCGGCGCTCGCCGCTCATCCCGGCATCGATTTCCTGTCCTTCACCGGAAGTCCCGAAACCGGCACCGCCGTGCAGACGGCTGCCGCGAAGAACCATGTGGGCGTGACCCTCGAACTCGGCGGAAAATCGGCCCAGGTCGTCTTCGACGATGCGGATCTCGAACGCGCACTCCCAACGCTCGTCAACGCCATCATCCAGAACGGCGGCCAGACCTGCTCGGCAGGCAGCCGTCTTCTAATCCAGCGCGGCATCTTCGACGATGTGGTGAACGCCGTTGCCGAGCGCTTTCGGTCGCTGCGTGCAGGCCATCCCGAGCGCGAGCCCGATCTCGGCCCCATGATCAATCAGGCCCAGCAGCGCCGCGTGCGCGGCTATCTGGATCGCGCCCGTAATGAGGGCCTGCACATCCTGGGCGAAGGCGTCGTGGCCATCGATGCGCCAGCCGAAGGCTTCTATGTGCCGCCGGTTTTCTTCGCGCCCGTGCCTCACCAGAGCATTCTCTCTCAGGAAGAAGTCTTCGGTCCGGTTCTGGTCGCCACGCCGTTCGAGGATGAAGCCGAGGCGATCCGCCTCGCCAACGGCACGCCTTACGGCCTCGCCGCAGGCGTATGGTCCCGCGATGCGATGCGGTCCACGCGCGTGGCCCGCGCCATGCGCGTCGGCCAGGTCTTCGTCAATTGTTACGGCGCGGGCGGCGGCATCGAGCTGCCTTTCGGCGGCTTCGGCCGTTCGGGCCATGGCCGCGAGAAAGGCTTCGAGGGTCTGATCGAGTTCACGACGACGAAGACCCTCGTCATCGCGCACGGATAAGCCGACATCAGTTTTGAAATCAGGGGAAGAGACATGAAACGCCTCGAAGGCAAGGTGGCGCTGGTGACGGGCGCGGGGTCCGGTTTCGGATTGGGGATCGCGGAAACATTCGCCCGCGAAGGCGCGAAGGTTGCCGTCGTCGACATTAACGAAGCCGCGGCCAAGGCTGCTGCGGAGAAGATCGGTTCATCGGCCATCGGCCTTGCGGCCGACGTATCGAAGGCAGCCGACGTCAACGCCGCCGTGGAGAAAACGGTCGCTGCCTTCGGCAAGCTCGACATCGTGGTTAACAATGCAGGCATCACGCATCGCAACCGGCCCATGCTGGAAGTGGAAGAGGACGAGTTCGACCGCGTCTTCGCCGTCAACGTGAAGTCGATCTATCTCTTCGCCAAGGCCGCCGTGCCGCTGATGCAGGGCCAGGGCGGCGTCATCATCAATGTCGGCTCGACGGCAGGCCTGCGTCCGCGTCCGGGCCTCACCTGGTACAACAGCACCAAGGGCGCGGTGCATACCATGACCAAGTCCATGGCCGTGGAGCTTGCGCCTCAGAAGATCCGTGTCTGCGCCCTCGCCCCGGTGGCGGGCGAGACGCCCCTGCTCTCCACCTTCATGGGCGAGGACACACCCGAGAGGCGCCAGCTCTTCATGAACTCGATCCCACTGGGCCGCTTTTCCACCCCGCAGGACATCGCCAATGCCGCGCTTTACTTGGCCTCCGATGAGGCCAGCATGATCACCGGCGTGGTGCTGGAGGTCGATGGCGGGCGCTGCATCTGATCAAATAGTCGGGAAAAAAGGCCGAGGAACATCTTCCATCCGGCCTCACACTGCGTAAGCTGAGGGTCATCGCGACCCTCGCTCAATACCGGATGGAGATCCGCCCCATGTCGAAGCGTTTTCTGGCCGCCGCCCTGCTCCTCTCCGTCAGCGCCCTGCCGGCCTTTGCCGCCAAGACCTCGCTTGTCGTCGGCATGCCCATCGAGCCCCCGGGCCTCGATCCGACCATTGCCGCGCCCGTCGCGATCCGCGAGGTGACCCTCGCCAATCTCTACGAGGGCCTCGTGCGCATCGACCGGAACGGCAAGGTGCAGCCGCTTCTGGCGAAAAGCTGGGAGATCTCTCCCGATGGCCTCACCTATACCTTCCGCCTGCAGGAAGGCGTGAAATTCCATGACGGCAGCGCCTTCGATTCCGCCGACGTGAAGTTCGCCTTCGACCGCGCCCGCGATCCGAAATCGACCAACGCGCAGAAGCAGATCTTCGCGCCCATCGATTCCATCGAGACGCCCGATCCCGCCACCGTGGTGATCAAGCTGAAGGAAACCTCCGGCAATTTCCTCACCTATCTCGGCTGGGGCGATGCGGTGATCGTCGCGTCCGAGACGGCTGCGGGCAACGCAGCCAATCCGGTCGGCACGGGCCCCTTCAAGTTCAAGTCCTGGACGCGCGGCGACAAGGTCGAACTCGTCAAGAACCCCGATTATTGGCAGAAGGGCAAGGTGAAGCTCGACAGCGTCACCTTCCGTTTCATCAGCGACTCGCAGGCGCAGGTCGCTGCCGTTCGTGCAGGGGATGTGGATGCCTTCCCGAACCTCGCGGCACCCGAACTCTTCGCCGAGTTCCAGAAGGATTCTCGCTTCAAGGCCGTAGCCGGCAATACGGAAGGCGAGACGGTTGCGGGGCTCAACAGCGCCAAGAAGCCGTTCGACGATGTGCGCGTGCGCCGCGCGCTGATGCATGCCATCGACCGCAAGGCGCTCATCGAGGGTGCGTATTCCGGCTTCGGCACGCCCATCGGCAGCTTCTTCTCGCCCAACAACCCGGCCTATGTGGATATGACTGGCGTCATTCCCTATGATCCGGCGAAGGCCAAGGCGCTGCTTGCGGAAGCGGGCTACGGCAATGGTCTCTCGATTACCATCAAGACGCCGCAGATGGCCTATGCGAGCCGCTCGGCGGAGCTGATCTCGGCTATGCTCGCGGAAGTGGGCGTGGAGCTGAAGATCATCCCCACCGAATTCCCGGCCAAGTGGATCGAGGAAGTCTTCAAGAACAAGGATTACGATATGACGATCGTCTCCCACACGGAGCCGCTCGACATCGACATCTTCGCCCGCGACACCTACTACTTCAATTACAAGAACGACAAGTTCAAGGCGCTGATCGCAGACGCCGCCAAGACCACGGACGAGAAGGCACGCTTCGCCAAATACGCGGAGGCGCAGAAGATCCTCGCCGAGGATGTGCCTGCCCTCTTCCTCTTCCAGCTGCCGAAGCTCGGCGTATGGAATGCGAAGGTCCAAGGCATGTGGGAAAACTCGCCGATCCCGATCAACGACGTGACGGAAGTGTCGTGGACTGAATAAGCCAAACTGGAAAACAGCATTCTCATGTTTCACCCGGCTTTACGCCGGGCATGGGAATGCTGTTTGCTGATGGCTCGGTTTGCATCCAACGGATAGGCTTTCTTCGCCCGTGTTGCGCCTCATCATCTCCCGGCTGGCTTCGCTTGCCATCACTCTGCTCTTCGTCTCGCTGGCGATCTTCCTGATCCTGGAAGTGCTGCCGGGCGATCCGGCGGCAATCATGCTGGGCACCGCTGCGCGGGAAGATACGCTTGCCGCCCTGCGGCAGGAGATGGGGCTCGATCAGCCGGCGCTCATCCGCTACCTCGATTGGATCGGCGGGATCCTGCACGGCGATCTCGGCACCTCCATCACCTACAAGATGCCGGTCTCGACACTGGTGGCCGAGCGTATGAACGTGACGCTCCCTTTAAGCCTTCTCGCCATTCTGATTTCCACCGCGCTCGCCCTGCCCCTCGGTGTCGCGGCTGCCGCGCGCCGCGACGGGCCGGTGGATCGCGCGGTGCTGGTGTTCAGCCAGATGGGCGTGGCGGTGCCGAATTTCTGGATCGGCCTTCTCTTCATCCTTGTGTTCTCCACATGGCTGGGGTGGTTTCCCGCCGGTGGATTCCCGGGCTGGGGGAATGGTATTGGCCCCGCTCTTCAAGCGCTGCTTCTGCCCGCCGTCGCACTCGCCCTGCCCCAGGCCGCCGTGCTCACGCGTGTAACGCGCTCGGCGACGCTCGAAGTGATCGGCGCGGATTTTGTGCGCACCGCGCGCGCCAAGGGCGTGGACCGTCGTTCCACCTTACGCCGCCATGTGGTGCCGAATGCGCTCATCCCCGTCACCACGATCCTGGGACTTCAGCTCTCCTTCTTCTTCGGCGGCGCGATCCTCGTTGAAAACGTGTTCAACCTGCCGGGCCTCGGGCGGCTCGCCTATCAGGCACTCAACCAGCGCGACCTCGTGGTGATCAAGGACATCGTGCTGATCTTCTCCGGCCTCGTGATCGTCGTGAACTTTTTGGTCGATATCGGCTACACGATCCTCGATCCGCGCCTGAGGAGCCGGGCATGAAGCGCTCCTCGATCCGCTGGAATACGGCTCTCATCCTCGGCGGCATTCTCACGAGTCTGCTGATCGCCACCGCCCTCCTCTCGCTTGTCTGGACGCCGGAAGTGCCGACCCGCGTGCGCGTCGCCATGCGCCTGAAAGGGCCGCTGGAAGCGGGCCTTCTCGGCACCGATCATTTCGGCCGCGACGTCCTCTCGCTTCTGATGGTGGGTGCCTGGAATTCGCTTGCCATCGCATGGCCTGCGGTGCTGCTGGGTGCGGCCATCGGCACCGCCATCGGCTGCGCCGCGGCTGCCTGGAAAGGCATCGCGGACGAGATCGCCATGCGCGTGTCCGACGTGGTGTTCGCCTTTCCGGCCGTTCTCTCTGCCATCATGATCGGCGCGCTCGTGGGATCCGGCCCGCTCGCGGCCATCCTCGCGATTGCGGTGTTCAATGTGCCTGTCTTTGCGCGCGTCACGCGCGGCGTGGCGCTTCAGGTTTGGACCCTCGACTACATCGCCGCCGCCCGCGCCATCGGCAAGCATCCGCTGCGGATCACTTGGGAAGACGTGATCCCCAACATCGCGGGCGCACTCATCGTGCAGGTGACGATCCAGCTTGCGCTCGCGATCCTCACCGAAGCGGGGTTGAGTTATCTGGGCCTCGGCGTGCGGCCGCCCAATCCGAGCTGGGGCCGCATGCTCAGCGATGCGCAGACCTATCTCTCCCAAGCCCCTCACCTCGCCATCGCGCCGGGCGTCGCGATCGCACTCTCGGTGCTGGGCTTGAACCTTCTGGGTGACGGCCTGCGTGACGCGCTCGACCCCACGCTGAAAGGCCGCAGCGCAGCGGCTTAAGCAGACTTCATCGCTCTCTGTACATCCGCCAGAATTTCATAAGACCGCACGCGCGCAGCGTGATCGTAGATGGCAGAAGCCACGATCAGTTCATCGGCTCCCGTCTGCTCGATGAAACCCTCCAGCCCCTCGCGCACGGTTGCTGCCGAGCC